>JAKFBY010000082.1:0-18177 GCA_036677325.1 Paucimonas sp. | reverse complement strand
TCAAGGTGCCGGTCTTGAAGGCACACGAGACGGCGTTGACGGCGACGTGGCCGCCAAAGCGGATCGTCAGATCCCGTGTCTCCAGCGATACGGTGCCAGCTTTCTTGCCACCCGTATCTAATTGTCTTACAACCATAAAATCCTCACAAATAAAAAGTGTGCAAGCGCCCGCTTCGCAGCAACCGAGGTCGCGCTGCGAAGTCCTGTTTTGTCATGCACCAGGCCCGCGCCTGATGTGCTCGATCAGGCGGGTCAGGAAGGCGGGGAAAGTGTGGTGGGGCGTCTCATCATTATTCTTCCGGTTAGGTTGATATGCAGCCAGCTGCGGGCAGGCAGCAATACAGGCGCACGGCAATCACTGCCATGGCCGTCCAACTGCATGATGCAGAAGAAGAATTATGCGAATCTTAAGAAATGCGATTCAGGAGGTTGGGACGCCCGCCCGCTGTTCAGGCATGCATCACGGAACGTTACTGCTGTAGCCGATCGGGGCCGACCCGATCCCTTCGACCACCGGTTGCGGATTGGGGTCGAGCGGGAAGATGACCTTTACCGAGAGTCCGCCGAGCGCGCTGTCGCCGAGCTGGATATCGGCCATGTGCCGCTCGACAATCGTCTTGACGATGGCCAGCCCCAGTCCGCTGCCGGTGGCGCCGGTGCCCGGCACCCGGAAGAAACGGTCGAACACGCGCCGCCGCTCGCCGTGCGGAATGCCGGGGCCGGAATCCTCGACGTGCAAGGTGACCCACAGTTTTTTTGCCACCGCGCTGATGCGCACCGTGCCGTGGTCCGGGGTATAGCGCACCGCATTGTCGAGCAGATTGCGGATCAGGATCACCAGCGCATCGGCGTCACCATCGATATCGACTGCCGCAATCGCCTCGCGCACCAATGCAATCTGCCGCGACGCGGCAAACGCCTGCACATCGGCGAGGGCAAGATTGACGCAGGCGGCAAGCGGCGTCGGTGTCGGGATGAAGTCGCGCGACAGCGGGTCTTGCCGAGCCAGCGACAGCAACTGTTCCACCAGCCTGGCGGCCCGGTCGACGCCGCCCAGCAGGCGACTGATTGCCTGGCTGCGCGTGTCTTCCGACCGGGCGCGGGAAAGCGTCTGCACCTGAAACCGCAACGCAGTCAACGGCGAGCGCAATTCATGAGTGGCATCGGCCAGAAAGCGCTGCTGCAACTGCAACGCCTGACCGGCGCGCAACAGGTGCGCATTGAGTTCGATCACCAGCGGCTCGATTTCTTCCGGCAAGCCGCCGACCGGCAGCGGCGACACCGATTCGGCGGGCCGCACCGCCAGCTCGCGGCCGATGCGCCGCAGCGGCGCCAGCGCCGACGTCACCAGCCACCAGCATGCGCCCAGCAGCAGCAGCGACACCGGCAACACTGGCCAGACCGCGTGCAATGCAAATTGAACTGCCTTCTTTTTGCGCGCATCCATTTTTTGCGCGACCTGGATCACGCTATTGCCATTGTCAACCGCATAGATACGCCACTCGCCGTTTTCCAGGGTAACGTTCGAGTAACCGGGGTCGCCGCGCATCGGCAGCGCAGCATAGGTCGAGGGCGGATAAACGCGCCCGCCGTCCGGGGTCCAGATCTGGATCACCAGATTGCCATCCTCCTGGACGTCAGGGGATATGTCCGGCCAGTCGGCCCGGTCATAACCGCCATTCTTGAGTTCGACCGCGACTTGCTGGATGTCGAAATCCAGCAGCCGGTTGGCTTCCTTCAATGCCACCCGAAACGAGGTGGCGAACTGCAGCGCCGCCGCCGCAAGAATCGCCACGCCCAGCAACACCATCAGGCGAATGCGCAGCGAACGCATCAGACTTTCTCGACCATGTAGCCGACGCCGCGGATGTTGACGATGAACTGCGCGCCCAGCTTCTTGCGTATCCCATGAATATAGACTTCCACCGCATTGCTTTCGACGTCGCCGCAGATGCCGTACAGACGGTCTTCCAGCTGGAGCCGGGAAAGAATCGCGCCCGGCCGCGCAATCAGGGCTTCGATGATCACCCATTCGCGCGAAGACAGCACGACCTGGCGCTCGGCCACCAATACCTGGCGCGTGGTCGGGTTGATGCTGATTGTGCCGCTGCGATAGACGGCTTCCATGCGTCCCTGGGCGCGCCTGATCAATGCATGCAGCCTGGCGGTGAGCTCATCGAGGTCGAACGGCTTGACCAGATAATCGTCGGCGCCGGCGTTCAGGCCGAGAATGCGTTCGGACACCGTGTCACGCGCCGTCATGATAATCACCGGCATGCTGCTGCCGGCCGCACGCAGGTTGCGCAGGACATCCATGCCATCCTTTTGCGGCAGGCCGAGGTCCAGCAGCAGGGCGTCATACACCGTGCTGGCAAGGCGCTTTTCCGCGTCCCTGCCGTTTTTCGCCCAGTCGACTGCAATATTGACTTCCTCGATCGCCAGCTTGATGTTCTCGCCGATCATCGGGTCGTCTTCTACCACGAGTACTTTCATATGCCGCCAGGATAGTAATGAATGATGGCCATCATATTGCCATATTTAATTGGCATATAAACCCGATGGCATTTTCTCCGGGCACCGGTGCCGGCGCAAGCTGCCGCTTCGCCAGGTGCGCCATTGTGACCAGAAATTGGGTTGTGCCGTTGCTGCAACGCGCTTTGTGCGCTGCTCAGCCGTGCATGGGCATGACCGGTAAGTGGACTACTGTGCCACGGGTGCGGTTGCTACCTGCTGCAGACGTATGGGCGATTGCAGCATCGCACACTGGCAAAAAGGCCAGTAACCGGCAGCCATTGGTGAATGCGGATCATTCGATGTTATGCTGCCAATTTTTCGATGGCAAATGCCGGGTGCAGGCAGATTGGCTGCATGGAGGGGACGGCGCGGCCGATTATCGCGAGCCAGCGCTTGGGCCAGTAGATCAGGTTGTCGCACGCATCTGAGCGGTTTTAGAAGCCTGAGAGTAGACAAATTTGACGATTTAAGAAATGTATCGACCGATACCGGATAAGATTTTGCTATGTTGAATGTTCACAGCATGAAGTTTCGATTCGTCGCGCTTGGCATCACGCTGATTGTGCTCGGCATCCTGGTGCGCGAGTTTGTTGCGTTGCCGCTGATCCAGGAACACGTGCGCGAGCTGGCGGGGAAGCAGCAGTTGTCGGTCGCATCGTATGTCGCGCGCGACATCGACCAAAGCATTACCGCCCGTCTGCAGCTGATCGAGCGGATGGCTGCGGATGTACCGCCGGGGCTGGTCGCACAGCCGGAAAAAATGGCGGCCTGGATCAAGGACCGGCAGCGTATCAATCCGATCTTCAACAGTGGCTTGCTGGCGGTACGGCCGGACGGGCACGGCTTGATCGCCGGCTACCCGGTCGATCCCGGCCGCAATCGCCTTGATTATGCGGCGACGGACTGGTTTCTTGCCGCGCTGGGCAGCAGCAAGCCGGTGATGGGCAAGCCTGTGCGCGGCCGCGCGAATGGCGAGCCGATCATCGTTTTTGCTTCACCGGTGCGCGATGCCGCCGGCCGCGTGGTGCTTGTGCTGGCCGGTATTGCGCAACTCAATGCAGCGGGATTTCTCGATCGTATGCAAGAGACCCGGCTCGGTGCAGCCGGCGGCTTCTTGCTGATTTCACCTCAGGATCGCCTGTTTGTCGCTGCAAGCGACCCGGCCATGGTCCTCAAGCCGACGCCGCCGCCGGGCGTCAATTTGCTGCACGATCGTGCGATGGCCGGCTACCGCGGTACCGGCATCACCGTCAACGCGAAAGGCGTGGAAGAGCTTTCCGCGATGGTAACGGTGCCCAGCACCGGCTGGTTCGTGGTGGCACGCATGCCGACCAAAGAAGCCTTTGCCGTGATGGATGCGCTGCGCAGCTTCATGTTCAAGCTCAGTTCCGCCTTGATGATCACGATGCTGGTGATCCTGCTGATTGCCCTGCCACGCATCCTGCGTCCGCTCACCGATGCCGCACGCGCCATACGCGGCATGGCTGCCGGCAAGACCAATCTGGCAGCGCTGCCGATTGTGCGTGACGATGAGGTCGGCAAACTGGTGGATGGCTTCAACTTTCTTGTTGGCAAACTGCACCAGGAAGAAGCCGCACGCAAGGAAAGCGAAGATCGCCTGAAGTTTCTGGCGCTGCACGATTCGCTGACCGGCCTCTACAATCGTGCAATGCTGGAAGACCGGCTGGAACAGGCGCTGGGGCGGGTGGAGCGCGATGGTTCACAAATCGCGTTGCTGTTTTGCGACCTGGATGGCTTCAAGGCGGTCAATGACCAGCATGGGCATGACGCCGGCGATGCGGTGCTGCGTCAGGTCGCTGCCCGATTGGCCCAGGGCCGGCGCCGGGTCGATACGGTGGCACGTCTGGGCGGTGATGAATTCGTGGTCTTGCTCACCGGCCTCAATAATGCCCGCGCCACCGCCAGTAGCGTTGCCCGGCAATCGCTGGCAGCTGTCAGCGAACCGTTCCAATTTGAAGGAAAGACGCTGACACCGGGCATGTCGATCGGCATTGCAATCCACTCGGGCGAGGCAGTTGCGCCTTCCTATCTGATCGCCCAGGCCGATATCGCGATGTATCAGGCCAAGCGCACAGGCAAGGGAAATTTTTTCTTCATGGAGGAAATCGGCGCCATCAGTTCGCAGCCGCATCCATCGCTGGATGCGGCAATGCCGGTTGCGCGTTCGGCGTCCAAATGAAGAATGAAGTCATCCGGCTGCAGGTTGAAATGAACATTGCCCGAATCTGGATGCACCCTTAAGACGCTGCCGGATTATCCAGTTTGATGCCGTAATTCGGCCGTTCGTACGCGCACTCGAAACCGGCGCGCATCAAATTCTGGCATGAAGTATTGAAGCTTTCGGTTTCGGCCACGAAATGGCGGACGCCGGATTCCCGTCCATCGACAAGGCGCTGCGAAATCAACGCCTGTTGCACCCCCTGGCAGCGAAAATCGGGCAAGGTCGAACCGATCCCGAGCCACGCAGTTTGCCCATCGATATACATTGCCGCAGCTCCAGCCGGCTGCCCGTCAATGTAGGCAAGATAATGGCGCCAGCGCGAAAAGCCGACCGTCGCCCCCATCCACTGCGCAATCACCGGCGGACGGCCGAATCCGCGCGCCGAGACGTCGCCAAACAAGTCCTTGTCTGCAAGTGAGACCCGGCGCACATCGACCGTACCAACGATCGACGGCACTGGAGTCGCATCGCGCAGCAGCTTGACCGAGCGCGACCGGATCACCAGTCCGGCGTCGCTCAGCCACTGTTCCAGTTCGGCCGGACCGGCGTAGGGGCTGACCTGCAATGCAAAATTCTTGATGCCGGTGGCAATGAATTTCTCCGTCAACGCAAGAACCTGGTCGCGCGTAACGGGCTGGCCCAGTCCCAGGCCAATCGCGCGATTACTGATCGGCGCATCCGACACCAGGCAATGGGTAAACACCACATCCTGTTGCCGATGAACCGACAGCTTCAGCAGGGTGGCCAAGTCTTTCGGCACCGCGGCGCACAGGTCTTCCCAGGAATCGGCATCGATGCGTTCCAGTGCGAGCCGCAATGCCTGATTGTTGATATCCATGTTGCTCCCTTTTTATTTTTTATGCGCGCACCGGCGCCAGTCGATTTGAATTTTTCGCGACACTCCATGCGATCAACAGCACGGCCGCGTAACCGATTGCCAGGCTGAAGAACATCGCACGGTAGCCGGCAAAGGTGATCACGGCACCCAGTCCGATCGGGCTCAGGCGAAACCCGCATTCGAACGCCATTACCAGCCATCCCGCAACCTTGGCCCTGGCGTGCGCCGGCACGCGGTTGAACGCCAGCGAACTGAGCGCCGGATACAACCAGCCGTAACTGATGCCAAAGCCGATCCCCAGCAACAAGGCCTGCTGCCGGGTATGCATGGCAGGCACCAGCAGCAGGGTCAGCAACAGGATCGCGTGGCAGACTGCCAGCACTGGCGGGCGCAGCAGGACGGCGCCGAACCAGCCGCCCACCAGGCGCACCACGGCGACGATCAGCAGCGCCGAGGTAATGAACCAGCTGGCAGCGAATGGCTCGGCGGCGGCGCCACTGGCAACCAGATGATCGACGAATGCCGGCAAGAACTGCGTGACACCGGCAAAGGTCATCGCGATCCCGACGGTTGCCCATGCTTCAGGCGGCCAGCGGTATCTGGCACCAATCGGCTCAGGATTCTTGCGATCGACTTGGTCCACTTTGGCGGGTCGAAGTGTCCAGCACGCGCCCAGCAGGCCGGCCAGCAGAGCAAAGCCGGCACCGCCGAGCCAGAATGTGGTCAGGCTGGCTTGATAGGTGATTTCGCCAAGCGTGCTGCCCACTGCGTTGCCAAGCTGGGTCGTGACCGCCAGCCAGCCGATCACCTTGGCGCGCTGCACCGGGTTGTCAGTCAAAAAAGCCGCCTGCGCAAACAGCGTACTGAATATCAGCGTGTGGCCGACTGCATACAGCATCCGCAATGCATACATCCACAGGCCGACATGCTCGACCGACAGCATCAGGACATTGCTCAGGACTGCGACCAGCGCCCCAATCAGGGCTGG
This sequence comes from Paucimonas sp., assembly GCA_036677325.1. Classification (GTDB taxonomy): domain Bacteria; phylum Pseudomonadota; class Gammaproteobacteria; order Burkholderiales; family Burkholderiaceae_D; genus Paucimonas. The sequence continues at coordinate 11,595 of JAKFBY010000082.1, read as the reverse complement.
CCAGCGTCCACCGATACGGTGATTCCATTCGGCCACCGGGCGTGCCAGCAACAGCGCCGGAATCAGCCCCAGCGCCAGCAACCAGCCGACATCCTGCGGTGTGCCGCCGATGCGCAGCACAAAACGCGGAAACTGCATCAGAAATCCGACCGAGCAAAAGTACAGCAAGGTCATCAACAGCAGGTGCGCAACACGCAAGCGGGGGAAGGCAGGCATCGAGGGCTCCACGTTGATCATTTCACAAGCATAGGGTAGCCTCTGATATTTGGCGATAAATAAAACCCTGTAACTGATATAAAAAAATGAATATCGAGAATATCGACTTGAACCTGTTGCGGGTGTTCGATGCCGTCTACCGCGAACAAAACCTGTCGCGCGCCGCCAGCCGGTTGGGCTTGAGCCAGCCCGGGATCAGCCAGGCATTGAATCGCCTGCGCCAGCACACCGGCGACCCGCTGTTTGTGCGTCAGACCCATGGGGTGATGGCAACCGCCTACAGTGATGCGATTGCCGGGCCGATCCGCCAGGCCCTCGACAGCCTGCACGCGGCATTGCAGGCGCAAACAGCGATCGATATCCGCCAGACCGACCGCCGGCTGCGGGTGGCGATGAGTGACTACAGCGAGAGCCTGATCCTGGGGCCGCTGGTGCGCAGCGTCAATGAGCAGGCGCCAAAGCTGAGTCTGCGCATCGTGCCGGTGGACGGCATCGATCTGCATGCGGCACTGCAGGGCGGAGAAGTCGATCTGGTGATCGGCGCCATACCGCCTCTGGCCGAGCATTACCGGCACCAGGACCTTTGTACGGAGGAGTTCGTCTGCATCGCGCGTCGCGGCCATCCATTCATCCAGGGGCAGTTAAGCCTGGAAGAGTATCAACGGGCGCGCCATGTGGGCATTGCCGTGCGCGCCGCGCAAGTATCGAAAATCGATGAGATCTGTCTTGCGCATGGTTTCAAGCGCAGCATCAATGTGGTGGTGCCGAATTTTCTGGCGATCCCGTTCATCGTCGCCGCATCCGACAACATCGCCACCATGCCACGCCGCTTGCTTCGGCTAGGTCCGGCCCATCTAGGCTTGCAGGTGTTGACGCCGCCGATTGCGCTGCCGACAGCGACCATTCGGCAATTCTGGCCGGAACGCAATCACCAGGATAACGTATCAATCTGGCTGCGCGAACAGATCGTGAAAATCTGCCAGGCACTCTAGCCGGCAGTCCACGCGACAATGATGGACACACGACAGGCAGGCAATCGCAAAACATCCACTGGTTCGGATGAGCCCTGATCATCAGTAAGTCGCGGGCGGATTTGCTGAAGAAATTCGGTGCGCTGACGTCGGTGTCGTCCTTGCCGCAGTCCCTGTGGAACGCCGATTAAAACGACGAACCTTTCTCGCGCAGAAAGACCAGTTCGTCGTCGGAAGAGGGCCTGCCCAGAATGGCATTGCGATGCGGGAACCGGCCAAACCGCTGAATGACTGCGTGATGGCGTACCGCAAAATCATGGAATCCTGCAAAGACTGATTGTTGCTCGGGCGGCACCGCGTGCAGCAGCCGGGCAAACAGATCGACCGCACGTTCCTGATCCGCCAGCGATTCGGAATGTTCCAGCGGCAGGTAAAAGAATACCCGTTCAATCGGGCGCAATAGTTGGTCGCAGCCGATCGTCAAGCCTTCGCTGCACCAGGCTCGCGCCAAACCATCGTAGGCAAAGCTGCGGGCGGAATCGCGGTACATGTTTCTCGGGAATTGATCGGTTAATAAAATCAGTGCCAGGCGGGTGCGCGGCGCAGTCTGCCAGGCAGCCAGTGCCCCGCCTGCGGCCAGCTCCACTACGTCCGCAAACTGTTGCAGCATGCCAGCGTCAGTGGCCGCATCCTTGGTCCACCATCGTTTTGATTTTTCTGCGGCAACTATCGCATCGTCAGACTGGGTGCCAAACCAGAATTGCAGAATTGTTTCCGGGGTTTCCATAGGGTTGAATGATTTTCTGCGAAGCGCAAAGGTTGAACTTGCAAAGGATGCATCAATGTCGATCCGTATCGATTGTACTCACTGATTGATTTTCCGATGCGACCGGTGCACGTCCGGACTGCGCGTATCGATCCTGATCGGCGGCCGGCGAGGCATCAGGCGATCCCAATTAGCCGACATCAAGTTGCTAGCCTGACCTGAAGAACTGCGCAAGCGCGGTGGAGTCCAGCTGGAATGCCAGGCATAATGAAATCGCATGAAAGTCGCATAAAAATCGTATGGAGTGCTTTCAATTGCCAAGTGACATATATGCAATGACGTCGGCTGGCATTTATTTGGATGCGCTATTTGCCCACGATGACGGACATTGTTCCTGGATGCCGGAATGGCCATGGTGTACAGGATCAATCAGTCTGGAATTCGTTGGAAATCGTCGGGCTCGGGTGTCTGCTATGATGGCAAAGATGCAAACAATGGCAGTTTTGCAAACTGCATGAAACCACGCATTGAATGCAGGCAAGGAACAAGCCAGGATGCAGGCATGGAGCGACCGGTGAATGATTGAAAAGTCCGGATATTGTCACGAAAAAAATTGACTTTGCTGTTGGCCATCGTCGCCGGGACGCAGGCACAGCAAGTGTCGGTGAAACCAAACCAAAAGGAGATCGCGATGGACAGCAAGCTGCGAAAGATGGGATTGATTGCAGGTGGCGTGATGATACTGGCAGGTTGCTCCAGCATGTGGCCAACACAGCCGGGCGCGGAAAACATGACATTTTTTGTGACGAGTGCCGGACCCGGCAAGGGAGCCGACCTCGGCGGCCTTGAAGGGGCAGACCAGCATTGCCAATCGCTCGCCAAAGCGGCCGGTGCCGGCAATCGCACCTGGCGCGCCTACCTCAGCACCCAGGCTTCCGCATTGAGCGACCCGAAATTCGTCAACGCACGCGACCGCATCGGCGCAGGACCCTGGCAGAACGCCCAGGGTGTCGTGATTGCCAGGAACGTCGACCAGCTGCATTCGGAAAAAAACAATGTCACCAAGGAGACCGCATTGGATGAGAAGGGGCAAGCGGTTAACGGCCGCACAGAAAAGCCCAATAATCACGACATCCTGACCGGAACCCGACCCGACGGCACCGCATTTCCAGGCGCGCCGTTTGGCGACATGACCTGCGGTAACTGGACCAAGAGCGGCCCGGATGGCTCGGCGATGCTGGGCCATCACGATCGCGCCGGTCCGATCGACGCGCCCTGGGCCAAGTCCTGGAATTCATCCCACCCGACGCGCGGCTGCCACCCTGAAGGCCTGCAATCCACAGGCGGCGCCGGACTGCTCTACTGCTTTGCAGTGAATAAATAATGCGCATGCAATAGTGCGCACTCTATAGTGTGCATGGGGGATGAGGCCATGATGATGGTTTCATCCCCCTTTTAGAAATGTTCGCAATGCCGAGCGTGCAGTTGGCTGATATGATGAACGTTAACTACACCGCTTGAGCGCCACCACGCTACCACGCTACCACGCTGGCATGCCGCAAACCGCTGCGGCAAGCCGCATCAGTATCAGCCATCTCCATCAGTTTGTGATGCTGCAACCTCGTCGTGTTTTTGTTTTCCGTGCAGTTCATACTTCGCGCACGCTTGTTAAAACGCGGACGTTCCGTTAATTGATTCGAATGGTTTATCAGGAGATCCCACCATGCACTTTTCCCATACCAAGCCAGCCGACACCGAATGGCGCGCCAATGGATTGCGCGACTTTTTTCTGTACAAGGATCTGGGAATCAGGGATGCAACCGATGGCAAGGTGATCGCGCATCTGGTCAAAGCCAACAAGCCGCCGGTGGACGGCACCGGCTGGCACCTGCATGTGCTGGATTTCCAGATTGTCGTGATGAACAAGGGCTGGGCCAAATTCATGTACGAAGACAAGGTAACGCTGGTCGAGGCCGGCGATGTGGTGCATCAGGTGCCGGGCATGGTCCACTACCTGTTCGATTATTCGCCGGACATGGAATACATGGAGATTTGCGCGCCTGCCGACTTTGGCACCGTGCCGCAACCGGCGCCAGTCGGCGCAGTGGTTCCGCCAGTTACGTGTTGGGATGGAAAGTAAAGCGCGATCGACAAGGTTTTCCTTGAATGCCTGCCATGTCATCAATGCAGCTTGCCACACGGTGTGACAAGCCGCGCTTCATGCGCAGGCTGATCGATTGCCGTATGGGTTCGCTGCAGCGATATTCGCCGCGTTAGTAATATGGGTCATCGAGTGTTGCCGGCTGCTTTTTAAAAAGCGTTGCGGGCAGGCTGGAATGGTTGTTGCGGAGCACGCCTGAACATCGCGCAAGCGCTGTCGTGTTGGCAAATCGCCGGCGCCAATGACATGGCTATCGGTACGACTGGTACGATCGATACAATTCGAACATCGGTGCGCCCGTCAACGGCAGCGCAAGGTGCCGCATCAAAAAATGCTGCGGATATCGACATACTGCAATTCTTTTTTCAAATCGGTTTGATACCCGCCACACATTGAGTGCAGAAAATTTTCATAAATGTAATCGTACACGGGCTTGATAAATCGTTTCATGATGCGCTCCCAAATCGGCTATGAGTGATAACCACTAACGACAGAATACAAAGTATTCGAAATGAAATATGTACGTTGGAACACGTAGTTTAGGTGCATCAACATTTGTTTATAAAACGCCACAAATAACGATGAAACAGGTAAAAAATCAAAGATTATTTCTAATATATGTGCTGTGATTGTGTTGATTGCGGGAAACTAAGCCATTCTTGAAGAATTACTTCTGCCTGGAATGGGCACAACGACAAGCGGGCCTCGCACAATGAAAATCACGCACCTTTTGGTCATGGCTGTTTTGCTGGGCAGCGGCCCTTCTTTTGGCGCTGATGAAGCAAGCGGCCGATCCGACCCTCCCGCAGATCGTCAAATTGCCCATGCTGGCAAAACCAAGCAGAAGGGTGCAGTGAAAGCCAAGGCTGCGGCCACGCCCAAGGCAAAGACGAAGAAGACTAAAAAATCTAAAAAGACTTCTGCCAAGATAAAGAATGCAGACAAGGCAGCCGTAGAAACGGAACAGGAAACGGCAGACCCGGCGGCCATCGCTGCTGCAACCGACCTGTATAAAAAAGCGCTGGCGGAGAAAGTTGTCCAAACCAGCCCCACCAAGGTGTACGCCGAACGACCGCAGGCACTGTTGCGTTCGGTAGTGGTGCTGAAATTTTCGGTGGACGCCGAGGGCAAGCTGGTCCAGAGTGCCGTGCTGCGATCCAACCGGGATCGGACAACCGAAGCCACCGCACTGGACAGCCTGCGCGCCGCGCAGCCGTTGCCCAAGCCGCCTGCCATCCTGGTACGCCGCGGGCCGATTGAACTGTATGAAAGCTGGCTGTTCAACAACGATGGCCGGTTTCAGATCCGCAGCACGGCGCTGCAGCAAATCAATCGTTAGCCATATCTTCAATGCCAGTCAAGATGCACAGCCGGTTCGGCATGACGCCCGCCACAGTCGTGCAAATGTGCCGTTCGGCACTGCATTGGAGGGCATGACATGCCTGGCTGTCATATCGACCATATCACGGTCACGGCACCTTCCCTCGCAGCCGGCGCCGCATATGTGCAAGATGTGCTGGGCATAGCGCCGCAACCGGGCGGCGAACACCCGCGCATGGGCACCCACAACCTGCTGCTGCGGCTGGGGGACGCGTTGTTCCTGGAAGTGATTGCGCCAAATCCGGCGGTGCCCCCGCCAGGCCGGCCACGCTGGTTTGCACTCGACAAGCTTGCCCCGCAATCGGCGCCATCGCTTGCCACCTGGGTCGTGCGCACTACCGACATTCATGCTTCGCTTGCAGCCGCGTCCGAGACGCTGGGCATGGTCGAGCCGATGAGCCGCGGCGCGCTCAGCTGGCTGATCACGATCCCTGCTGATGGCTCGCTGCCGCTCGGTGGCGTCGCCCCGGCTTTGATTGAATGGCACGCCGATATCCATCTTGCCGCCAGGCTGCCGGACAATGGATTATCTCTGTCCAGGCTTGAACTGGTGCATCCTGAGCCTGAGCGCATTTCCCGCCTACTGGCATCGTTGGCGCTGGGCGCACCGGTGTCGGTCACGGCAGCGGCAGCCGGTTCAGCGACGCAGTTAATTGCGCACATCAACACCCCGCTGGGACTGCGCTTGCTATCTGCTCCCTCAGCACATTCATAAGCCGTCAAGGCGCATCGCTGCAAAAACGGGTCACAAAAACATAATCGGCGGATGACCTGTACAGGTCATCCGCCGATTAACTTCGATCATCAAGCCAGAAGATTAATGATCGTGCTTGTTTTTGCCGTGATGCTTATTGTGCTTGCGTGCATCGTTACGTGAATGGGCAGCGGCACTGACCGCCTGGCCGTGATTCTGCGGATTGTCACGCCATTCGACCGCACGCACCTGACGCTCACGCCATTCGGATTCGTATTGCGGTTGAATGTAAACCGGACGCGGCTGGACATACACAGGTTGTGGCTGCACCACGACTGTTGGAACGCCGATTCTGACATCCACACTTGCTGCAACTGCAGGTGCAGCAGTGAGCATCAACGCAGCGCTGGCAACCAGACCTGTTGCAGCTATTTTCAAATATTTATTCAATTTAATTCTCCTTGAGTGATGCACGATTAAACCGCAGTCCTGGATTGGTATCTAGGCAGAAACAGTAACCCGTGTGACAAGATGTTACTGTTGCTCTTGTTGCACCAAATCGCATTTGCTGTTTCCTTAATGCATTAAAACAGCTGGTGCCAACAGCATCTGTTCGCAAACGTACACCGGCAGCATTCTGCGTTTTTTTAATTGGGAATTGGGACTTGCGGTGGTGCGACCGGAGGATCGGATGAAAATGAATCTTGGAGCCGCGGCAGGATAAGCGAGCCAGACCATCCGGTCGGACCGGCCCGAACGGCAAGACGAACCACGCTGTATCACGGCTGCTTTGCCATGGCTTCCTCTGGCTTGGCGGGCAGGGCTATCCGGGCCGTGCACCTAAACCAGATTGCCATGCGGGAGTGCGAGCAAATGCAGTGATATATCTAATCAAAGGAGTATTTAATTTTCGCCCATTCAATCTATCGGCGAATTGACCCCTCTGCCACCCTTATTCAATACATGGAGATAGATCATTGTGGTGGACACATCAACATGGCCCAGCAATTCCTGTACCGTCCGGATATCGTATCCCGCCTCCAGTAAATGGGTGGCAAAGCTATGCCGCAGCGTGTGGGTGGACGCGGGCTTTGTCAATTTGGCGGCCGCCACGGCACGCTTGATGGCGCGCTGAATCGCTTGTTCGAAAATATGGTGACGTCGAATCGTCTCGCTGCGCGGGTCTTTTGATTCATGATCTGAAGGGAATACCCAAAACCAGTTCCATTGGCTTCCGGCATTGGGGTATTTGCGCTCCAATGCATTGGGCAACATCACCCCATTCCGGTTGTGCATACGGTCATCATCGAAAAGGGCGCGCACAGTCGCGATGTGGGCCCGTAGCTCCGGTACCAGCGACAACGGCAGCATGGTGAGCCGATCTTTTCCGCCTTTGCCCTCCCGAATGGTGATTTCCCGCCGCTGGAAATCAATATCCTTGATCCGCAGCTGGGCGCATTCCATCAAGCGCATGCCGGTGCCATACAAAAGGCGGGCAATCAGCTTATGGGTGCCGCTCATATGTGAAAACATGATCTCAATTTCCGCCACGGTGAGTACCGTGGGACGGCGCGTGATTTTTTTCGGACGGTTGATTCCTTCGATCCAGGGAATGTCAATCTTCAGTAATTTTTTATACAGAAACAGCAAAGCACAAAGGGCTTGCGTGTAAGTCGCTCCAGCGACTTTGCGCTCGTTGACCAAATACGACATAAACAGCCGGATTTCATCGGCTCCCATATTCATGGGATGGCGCAGGCCATGGAAACGGATATACCATCTTGCCCAATAGACAGAAGCACGTTCAGTGCGCATACTATAATGGTTATCACGAATACAACGCCTGAGCTGATCGAGAAGCTTGGGCGACTCAGCGCCGCTGTTTTGGGAAGTGAAGTTTTTCATGATTATTTATCACTGTATGGATATACAGTATCGTGCAAGACATAGAGCCGGCGTGGCTTGCGAATGATCAAACGAATTTGTTTATCAACCAGCGGCCACGCTTATCAGCAGTTAGTGACGTATAAGTACCAGTTAGGCCCATCGTACTTCACTCTTTCAAAAGGGAAAATATGTCAAAAGCTGCTCTCAGCTCCAAGGTGTTCGCAGTTTATCTGTTCTTCGTTGGCGTTGTATTTGTTGTCGCACCAAATTTACTACTCTCCATTTTTCAGATTCCGCAGACGACGGAAGTTTGGATTCGTGTGGTCGGCGTTCTGGCGTTCAATATTGGCGTCTACGCATGGGTCGCGGCAAAACACGAAGACACGTCATTCTTGGTGGCATCTGTCTATACGCGATTCTTGGTCTTCGTGGTATTCATGACGTTCGCTGTCATTGGTCTTGCGAGTCCAATGCTCGCCCTCTTTGGAGTAGTGGACCTTCTTGGAGGTATCTGGACACATTTTGCATTGAAAGCTGATGCTTCAGCGCGCATGAGTTCGAAGGCCAATACCAATGTCGCTGAGCGTGCGGCCTAACCCTTCCATCGAGAGGGGCGTCCAAGGGCTAGCGTCCTTAGCCGCCTCTCATGTCAAACGTTAAATTTTTCTATGACAGCAGATATTCAAAATACCGTTCCAGTGCTTCCCTCATTAGACCTGCAGCAGTCAGTCGATTTTTATACGGCAAAGCTTGGGTTCAGGGAAGTCGGCCGATTTCCGAATTATGCAATTGTGAGCCGTGATGGATGCGAAATTCACTTTTGGCCGTGTGGTGATGACCGTCACCTTGCTGAAAACAGTTCCTGCTATATACGTGCCAATACTCAGAAGCTGTACCAGGAGTTCGTATCGAATGGACTGGATATAAAGGAGCCCGTTGTGCGGGAGTGGGGAATGAAGGAGCTTTACGTTATTGACCCACACGGCAATCTGTTGAAATTTGGTGAATCGGTATGAAAAGCAAATTTAACTTGTCGCTGGACGCTGTCACGCAAGCGTGCCGGTCATCTCGGCGTTAGGGCGACATATCTATGCGTATCGTCATTTTCATTATCGCGATCACGTTGGGAAGCACAGCATTCGCGCAGTGTCTCGCGTTGGATGCTATTGCCACGCAGTATGGAATTTCATTTGTGGGGATCGCGAAAAGTTTGCCCCTTACATCGCAGCCGGAGCAAATTGGAACTCAAGACAAAAATGTTGCATTGGTACAATTTAAAAGCCATGCAAACATAGTCAAGGATGGCTTTGAGCACGCGGCATTAATCGATGCAAATAGAAAATTAGCTTGGATCTTGCAAACAGGAGGATTTGCTGGCGTTTATCAATGGTATGGACCAGTAGCGATAACGGAGATAGATTTCTCTGAATGTAGGGGAGCTGCCGTCCTAACTCGTAATTCGACCGAGACGCCTAATGGCGCCCGTCAATAGAGCGTTAGAGTGCATCAGGGAGAAATATTTTATGCCAAGTGTTTTAATTGAAGTTCGACGTCAATATTCACCTCAGCAGGAAACGGCCATCATGGATGCCGTACATGCGGCGCTTGTAGAGGCGTTCAAAATCAAGCCAAACGACAAGCATGTGCGGTTAGTGGCTCATGAACCGCATCGGTTCGCTTGTCCTCCAGGGCGTGAAAAGCCTGAAACGTCGGTGCTCATTAGTATTGATGCCTTAGCGGGACGGTCTCTCGACGCAAAGCGAAACCTATATAAGGCCATCGTCAATAATCTGGAGCCGTTGGGCATTCCCAAGGATCACACAAAAATACTTTTGCGTGAGATTCCCCTTCAGAATTGGGGGCTTTATGGAGGGCAGGCAGGCTGCGATATTGACTTGGGGTTTAAAATCGATGTCTAGCGAGCATATGCACTCTAACTCTTATGAGGCCCCAGTACGTCAATAGGTAAAGCGAGTCTTTCGTGAAGTTTTTTGCTTCACGTTGTTTTACTGGTTATCCATGTTGCTGCCGTTTTCCGACTTGATTTCAAATACTGGCCACAGGACGTGTCCTGTACCAAACACTTATCGGGGCTCGACCTCACCGGCATTACGCCGATAACGCTGCAGGCGTTGTTAGCGTCTGCGTCCCAGAAATTGATCCGTTCCCTGATGCCGGCCCACTCATATCGGTTGGCTTGAGCTATGGCCCATCCAGTTAGTCCAGAGCTCGGGTCAGGGGCAGTCCACGTTTACAGCAAACCATGGTGCCGGTATGGGGAAGGGGAGAAGCGGTGTGCCAATCACGTCATCGGGCTGCCGGGCGCTTGTCCATTGTCTGCCGGCGCTCTTAGTCGCATGACATGGCAGACACTTGCAGGCTAGGCCCAATGGCTCCAGTTATAACTTTGGCTGCACCGCTTCCTCCTTAACCGGCAAAGAACTTGTCCTTATCGAATACTTTCTCCCGACTCAGCATGAAATACACGGCCCGACCAATCTTTGCCGCCAGAATCGACAAGGTTTTCCCCTTGCCATGCTTTTTGACCAGCCGCTGATGCAGCTTCTGCCCTTGCTCATTGCCCCGCAAGAACGTCACCGCGCTTTCCGAGAATGCCCACTTCAGATGCACATTGCCGATCTTGCTGCCGGAGTGGCCATACAGCTTGCCGGCAGATTCTCTGGAACACTTCACCAGCCTGGAATAGGACATGAAGTCCTGTACGCGAGCGAAGCGCGATACATCATGGATTTCATACAGGATGATCAAGGCCAGGACATTGCCAATGCCGGGCACCGTCTTCAATAGCGATAAACCTTTGGGATCGTGCTCTTTGGCGCAGGTCTGGATATGCCATTCCAGCTTCGGTAGCTGCTCATCGTAAAAATCAATCAGCGCACAGTCGAACTCGATACTCTTTTTGACTTGCGGATCGGTGAAGCGCTCGGCCATATCCAGGCGTTGCCGGTCCGCCTTTCTGCTGATGCGGCTGCCGAACTCGGGCAGGTTGTACTGGCTATTGGTATTCTGGATATGCGACAAGAGCTCGGCACGCTTGCGCATCAGGTGATTGCGTCTTCGCATCAGATCCCGGGTGGCCCGCATTTCTGCCGGATACACATACGCTTGCGGAAACATGCCCGAGCGCAGAAGGGCAGCAATCTTCTGCGCATCGATGCGGTCATTCTTGACTTTGCCGCCATGGATGGCTTTCATGTACAGCGCATGGCCCAGCACGAAGGCCAGCTGTTCCCTGGCGCACAGGTCGGCCAGCCAGTACCAGGTGAAGATGCATTCGACGCCCACCACCAGGTTGGTCCGGTATGGTGCAATGACGGCTAAAAGCGGCTCTGGTGCGGATGGCATGTTGCGTTCGACGACGATCTTGCCCTTGCCATCGATGATGCAGACATACATGGTGCGGGCATGCAGATCGATGCCGCAGTAATAGTCGTGTTCAGTAGTATAGAATTGCATGTGGGGCTCCCTTTCCACTCGTGATTAGTCACACTTAGGATGG
>JAKFBY010000081.1:0-3476 GCA_036677325.1 Paucimonas sp. | reverse complement strand
TTGCTCGGACTTTCCCTGAATGCGCACCAATGAGGACATCATGAGCACAGCAGAACTTCCGATTACAAAAACCACGAAAATGCCGATGGTCTCGAAGTCCAGGACCGACTGGATTCCGCTGGCATTGGCGCCGGTGATGGCGCTGGTGGCGTTGCCGTTCATTGGCTCGACGTCGACCTGGCTGACCCTGACCCTGGCCGGATTGGCCATGGGCATGATCATCTTCATCATCGCGTCAGGCCTGACCCTGATCTTCGGCCTGATGGATGTGCTGAACTTCGGCCACGGCCTGTTCATCGCGATTGGCGCCTATGTCGCCTGGAGCATCATGGGCATGCTGCCCGACTGGGTCATCGCAGACAATCTCGGCTTGAATATTGCCGCGATCCTGATTGCCATGCTGGGCGCGATGCTGGCGGCCGGTGTGGTCGGCTGGGTGTTCGAGCGCGTGCTGGTGCGGCGCGTCTATGGCTTGCACCTGATGCAGATCCTGATCACGATGGGTGGTATGGTCGTTGGCGAACAATTGATCATGGTGCTCTGGGGCGCTGAATTGAAGCCGATGATGATGCCGACCACATTGAATGGCTCGATCATCGTGATGGAAGCGGCAATTGAAAAATACCGCTTGTTTGCGGTGGTGATCGGCGTGCTCGTGTTTACCATCATGATGCTGGTGCTGAACCGTACCAAGCTGGGCTTGCTGATCCGCGCCGGCGTGCAAGACCGCGAAATGGTCGAAAGCCTCGGTTACCGGATCAAGACCATGTTCGTCGGCGTGTTTGTCGTTGGTTCGGCCCTGGCCGGCCTGGGCGGCGTGATGTGGGGTTTGTATCAGGCTGGCATTACGCCGCAAATCGGTGCTTCGATCAACGTGCTGCTGTTCATCGTGATCATCATCGGCGGTTTGGGTTCGACTGGCGGTTCCTTCCTCGGCGCCATCCTGGTCGGCTTGCTGGCCAACTATGCCGGTTACCTGATCCCCAAACTCAACCTCGTCTCGACTATTTTACTGATGGTCGCCATCCTCGTCTGGCGTCCGAACGGCCTCTATAAGGTGACCAACCGATGATCTCGCGCCTCCTCTCCAACGACTTGCCGCGCAGCCGCGTGCTGAGCGTCATCCTGCTCGTCATCTTTATCGGCCTGGCCCTGGCGCCGTTCCTGTTCCAGACTTCCCGGGCACTCAATGTGGCCGCCAAGATCTCGATCTTCATCGTGCTGGTGGCCAGCTTCGATCTGCTGCTCGGCTATACCGGCATCTTTTCGTTTGCCCACACCATGTTCTTCGGCATCGGCGCCTACGGCATCGCAGTGGCCAGCACCCGCATGGGGCCGGGCTGGGACAGCATCCTGATCGGCACCGGCGGCGCGCTGGCTCTGTCTCTGGTGCTCTCTCTTGTCATCGGCCTGATGTCGCTGCGGGTGAAAGCGATCTTCTATGCAATGATCACGCTGGCAGTGTCCTCGGCATTCCTGACGCTGGCCTCGCAGATGTCGGAAATCACCGGTGGCGAAGATGGCTTGAACTTCCGCCTGCCGGAAATGTTCTCGCCCGGCTACACGCTGATCGAGGAACCGATCCTGGGCGTGCTCATCAATGGCAAGATCCTGACCTATTACCTGGTGTTCGGGATTGCCGTGGTGCTGTTTTTGCTGATGCTGCGCATCGTCAATTCGCCATTCGGCCGGGTATTGCAGGCGATTCGCGAAAACGATTTCCGGGCTGAAGCAATCGGTTACCGGATCGTGGTATTTCGCATCTGGTCGAATATCCTGGCCGCGCTGTTTGCGACATTGGCCGGATGTTTGCTGGCCTTGTGGCTGCGCTATAACAGCCCGGATACCTCGCTGTCATTCGTGATCATGGTCGACATCCTGCTGATCGTGGTGATCGGCGGCATGGGCACGCTGTATGGGGCGGTGGCCGGCACCACCATTTTCCTGCTGGCGGAAAGCTACCTGCAGGAATTGTTCCGGATGGCGTCTTCTGCCACCGAAAGCATTCCGATGCTGTCGGCATTGCTGTCGCCGGACCGCTGGCTGCTGTGGCTGGGCTTGCTATTCATCCTGTCGGTGTATTTCCTGCCAATGGGTATTGTCGGCAAATTGCGCATCAGGGCAATACTGAGTAAAAAGTAAGTAATGCAGCCAAGCTCGCACTACCTGCGCTGTTGTGATCGTGAAATTCATTATGTCGAGTGGGGTGACAGCGATGCCCCTCCACTCATCATGTGGCATGGCCTGGCGCGTACCTGCCGGGACTTCGACGATTTGGCGCAGGCATTGTGCGGCACTTATCACATCATCGCGCCCGATACCATCGGGCGCGGTTTCTCGCAGTGGAGTCCGGCCCCGGACGACGAATACTGCCTGGCGTTCTACGCCAGCATTGCTCAATCCCTCTTTGATCAGCTAGGCATCGAACGTGCGCGCTGGGTCGGCACGTCCATGGGCGGCGCCATCGGCACCCGTGCTGCCGCCACCACGCTGCAAGGGCGCATCAGCCATCTGGTATTGAACGACAATGGACCGGTGCTGCAACCGGCTGCATTGGAGCGCATCAAGTCGTATGCCGGCAGTCCGCCGCAATTCGACACGATGCTGCAGCTGGAAGCGTATCTGCGCACGATTTATGTGCCATATGGCTGGCAAAGCGATGCCCAATGGCGCCGCATGACGGAAACTTCAGCCCGTCGTCTGCCGAATGGCCAAATCACCACCCATTACGATCCGGCCATGGTGCGGCAGTTTTTTTCGCACCCGGATGATTACAGTTCGTGGGTATCCTATGATCAGCTCGATATGCCGACTCTGGTATTGCGTGGCGAAAGCTCCGATCTGGTCTCGCAGGCAGTCGTCGATGAAATGGCGGTGCGCGGCCCGCGCGCGCAAGTGGCGATCATTCCTCACTGTGGCCATGCGCCATGCCTGAACGTGCCGGAACAAATCGACATCGTGCAGCGCTTCCTCACCACCTGATTGCTGCCATCGCGCCTCGATCAGGGCGTACTTTCATCAAGCCGGGACAGCAGCGATAGCGCATTGGGCATGGCCGCACCACTGGCCGTATTGTCGAAGATGCACCAGGCAGTCTGACCTTGCATAGCCGCCTGCCGCAGCTCGGCGGCCAGCCGGTCCAATATGTCATCTGAATAGTTTGAGTGATACATCACCGGCGCGCCGTGCAGGCGAACATAGGCAGTCCGGCTTTTGCGGGTGGAAACGGATGTCCCGGTGACCGGCGGGTCGGCCATCACATGCGCTATGCCCAGTGCTTCCAGTACTTCGTCGGCCGCCGGAGAAAACCAGGTCAGGTGCCGTGCTTCGCAGACAATCGGCACCGCAGTCCGGGCCGCCAGGTCGTTGAAAAATGCTGTCGCAATCTGCGCATCGAAGCGCAGGCTGGGTGGCAGCTGCACCAGCAGGCACCCCAGTTTTTCGCCAAGCCTGCCGGCTTCCGCCAGAAAGCGCGA
>JAKFBY010000080.1:0-22627 GCA_036677325.1 Paucimonas sp. | reverse complement strand
CACCGTGCAGTCGATCGATCCGGTCAAGGTAATCACGGTGCGCACCACCGGTTTCGATGCGGCAGCCGACAGCGGCAATGCAGCAGTGGAAACCATTCCTGCTGCGGCTGACTTTGGCAAGTCCAGCTTCGTGTCGCGCGAGCTGGCCAAGTCCGACCGGCCCGAATTGACGGCAGCCAAGGTGATCGTGTCGGGCGGACGCGGCATGGGCAGCGGCGACAATTTCAAGATTCTCGAACCCCTGGCGGACCGGCTGAACGCGGCCATGGGTGCGTCGCGTGCGGCGGTGGATGCCGGTTATGTGCCGAATGACTGGCAGGTCGGGCAGACCGGCAAGATCGTCGCGCCGAGTCTGTACATTGCGGTGGGAATATCGGGTGCGATCCAGCATCTTGCGGGCATGAAGGATTCGAAGGTCATCGTGGCGATCAACAAGGATGCCGAAGCGCCGATCTTCAGCGTGGCCGATTACGGCATCGTCGGCGACCTGTTCGAAGTCGTGCCGCAACTGGTCAAAGAACTGGGGTAATTGACCCAGGCTGAACTGAGGCTGACTGCACTAAAATAACAACGCATCGCGCCCGACGCCATGCGTTGTTTGCTTACTTAATCATGGTGACGCGGGCATTGGTCTGTCCGCGCGGAAATCGGAGAACACAATGAGTTACATCGCGCCGCTGAAGGATATGCAATTCGTATTGAACGAATTAGCAGGACTGACGGAAATCAATGCCTTGCCCGGATGCGAAGACGCGACGCCGGAAACCGTGGACGCCGTTCTGGAAGAAAACGCCAAATTCTGCAGTGAAGTGGTGGCCCCGCTCAATGTGATCGGTGACCGTGAACCGAGCAGCTGGAAAGATGGCAAGGTCACCACCACCAAGGGTTTTAAGGAAGCATTCAAGGCGTATGGCGAAGCCGGCTGGCAGGGCGTGCAGCATCCAGTCGAGTTCGGCGGCCAGGGCTTGCCGAAGCTGGTGTCGACTCCGTGTCTTGAAATGCTCAACGCCGCCAATCTGTCGTTCGCGCTCTGCCCGATGCTGACCGACGGCGCAATCGAGGCCTTGATGACGGCCGGCAGCAAAGCGCAGCAGGATACTTATCTTGGCCACTTCATCTCCGGCAAGTGGACCGGCACCATGAACCTGACCGAGCCACAGGCTGGCTCCGATCTGGCGATGGTGCGCACCCGCGCCGAGCCGCAGGGCGATGGCACCTATAAAGTATTCGGCACCAAGATTTTCATCACCTACGGTGAGCACGATATGGCCGAAAACATCGTGCACCTGGTGCTGGCACGTACGCCGAATGCGCCTGAAGGCGTCAAGGGCATTTCGCTGTTCGTCGTGCCAAAGTTCCTGGTCAATCCTGACGGCACGATCGGTGCGCGCAACGATGTGCAGTGCGTCTCGATCGAACACAAGCTGGGCATCAAGGCCAGCCCCACTGCAGTATTGCAGTTCGGCGACCATGGTGGCGCGGTCGGCACGATTGTCGGCGAAGAAAACCGCGGTCTGGAATACATGTTCATCATGATGAATGCTGCCCGCTTTGCGGTCGGCCTGCAGGGCATCGCTGTCGCGGATCGCGCTTACCAGAAGGCGGTGCAGTACGCGAAAGACCGCATCCAGTCGCGCGATCTGGCCGGATCGGCCGGTCCGGTTGCCATCATTCACCAGCCGGATGTCAAACGCATGCTGATGTCGATGCGTGCGCAAGTCGAAGCGTCGCGCGCGCTGGCATATGTGACTGCCGCAGCGCAGGATCTTGCACATCACCATCCGGATGACTCGGTGCGCAAGACCAATCAGGCATTTTACGAATACATGGTGCCGATCATCAAGGGCTGGTCCACGGAACTGTCGGTCGATGTGGCATCAACCGGTGTGCAAGTGCACGGGGGCATGGGTTTTATCGAAGAAACCGGCGCAGCCCAGTATTACCGGGATGCGCGGATTTTGCCGATCTATGAAGGGACGACGGCGATCCAGGCCAATGATTTTGTCGGCCGTAAAACCGCACGCGACCGTGGCGCAGTTGCCAAGAGCATCATCGCGCAAGTGCGTGCAGTCGAGGCTCAACTCGCCGCCGCCGGCACGGCCGATGCAGTTGCAATCGGCAAGCAGCTCGCGCTGGGCGCAACCGCACTGGAAGATGTGGTGAACTACATTGCTGACAATATCAAATCCGATATCAAGGGCGTCTTCGCCGGCAGCGTGCCGTATCTGAAACTGGCCGGCATCGTGCTGGGCGGCTGGCAAATGGCGCGTGCGGCGTTGGTGGCGCAGGAGAAGTTGAATAGCGGCCAGGGGGATGCCCGGTTTTATCAGGCTAAAATTGCAACGGCACGTTTTTTTGCAGACCATATCCTGTCGCAGGCATCGTCATTTAGAACGGCAATTGTCGAAGGCAGTGCCGGTGTGCTGGCATTGAGCGACGAGCAATTCTAAACGCGTTTTCTGGCGAAAAAAGGCAGCCTGCGGGCTGTCTTTTTTATTGCTGCCGAATACATTGCTGGCGCGCGGTGCAGCATACACTTCGCAAGGCGACCCTTGGCAGCTATGCGCGCAAGGGAATTGCATGTACCTCTGAGATAAATCAATCCGCAATCCGGCACCCGGAGGGTTTTGCACACGCGTGACCTACACTGACATTGACACGTCTTCGGTGGAGTTGAATCATGAAACGTCATGTGCTGCTGTCCATCATGTTCGTGTTGAGTTTGCTGGTGGCATGGCCGATGCAAACGTACGCGGCGCAACTGAGCAAGAAAGATGTTGCGGCAATCCAGAGTGCGGTACAACTGCAGATCAATGCACTGGCAAATGACGATGCAGCGAGCGCATTCGAGCTGACCACGGTCGATACCCGCAACCGGCTGGGTACCGCAGACAATTTTTTAAGGCTGATCAAGGAGCAATACGATCCTGTCTACCGGCATCAGACAGCATTGTTTTCCGTGCCGCAGATGGTGCATGGAAAAATTTACCAGCTGGTGCGCCTGACCGATTTGAACAGCCATGTCTGGGTTGCGATTTACCTGATGCACAAGGATGAACAAGGCGCCTGGAAAATCGATGGCTGCGAACTGGTCGAAACCAAGACAGTCGCAATCTGAACGGCATTAGCTGGCGTTTTCCAGTCGGGTGGCCACTGCCTGACGATCAGCGACTGTTGTTTTCAACTTGATCGTGACGGCAGTCGACGAAGCAAATGATTAATGCTGGCAGCGGTGGCGCGCAATGTCGCATCGACTGTCATGCAAGGAGAATGTCATGACCCGTAAATATATTGATTGCCGGGAGTTCCCGAGCGAAATGAACTGTACCGTCGCGTTGAGCGCTGATTCTGATGAAGAATTGCTGGAGGCGGCAGTTCAGCATGCGGTGGCGGTGCATAAGCATGACGATACACCGGACTTGCGGCAACAGATCCGGCAACTTTTCAGGGAGGGCAGCCCACCTGTCGAACGTCCGATGACAACGGCGTGAGTGCAGGCAGTATGTCAAACCCGTATTAGGGATGCAATAACGGTTCGCGGTTTGCCGCAATGTCAATTTGCAGCAACCTTGGGGTGTTAGCCGTAAGCACCGCCCGTAAATAACAAATCGAGGGTGCGCGCGATCACTGCGATCAGGGAAACAGCGCCGACGCCGGTGGTCAGCACCAGCAGCACCGCTAACAGCCCGCCGGAACTGGATTTTTTGCCAGAAGCGGGATTGTAGGCCGGATCCCATTGTTCATCCGGTGTCAGCCCAATGACCAGGGTTTCGATAAACCCTGCCAGCACCGACACGGTCAGCGGGCTGGCGGTAAACATTACCGATTGCTCGGGCCAGATACGCATGGCCACGCCAGATAATGCCAGGCTGGACAAATGCAGCCAGCCCCAGCGGTCTTGCATGCCTCGCAAGTAAAACCGGTGCAGGCCGATTCCGCCTGCCAGCAATGCCAATAGGGTGGTGAAAGTCTTGTTCTTATGGGTTGCTGCCATGGATTGTCCGAAAATAACCAGTTGAATGTCAGGTGAGTACAGGCAGGCAAGCCTGCCGGGGCAAAGACGGCATTGTAATGGCTTGCAATGCTGGATGTGGAATCTGTGTAAATAGAATGGAAGACCTTGTGCCGGGACCGGAGCCGAAAAGGTGGGGTTGAAGAGGGGTTGGTTGTGAATAAGGTTAAATCGGCCGGTTTAAAATTAAAACTGAAAGTTTAATTAAACTTAACTTATTATCAATTAACTTGTGGCAACTAACGAATGGCAGTCGCGCAGTTGTTTGTCAAGGCATTATTCGCTATAATCTAGGGCTTTTTCCGCGTTCGAACACTTTTTGGAAATATTATGGTCGTTATTCGTTTAGCTCGTGGTGGCGCAAAGAAGCGCCCGTTTTTCAATATCGTTGCTACTGATTCGCGCAATCGCCGCGATGGTCGTTTCATCGAGCGCATCGGTTTTTACAACCCGGTTGCATCGGGCAATGAAGAAGGCTTTCGCGTAGTGCAGGATCGCCTGGCTTACTGGCAAGGCGTGGGCGCGCAGTTGTCGCCAACCGTTGCTCGTCTGGTCAAGCAAGCCGGCGCTAAAGCAGCTTAAGTTTTGTCTCGCAAGACCGCATCAGGGGTAATGATCCCTGACGATCTGGTACCGGTAGGACACATCATCGGTGCATATGGGCTTCAGGGCTGGGTCAGGGTCAAACCCTATTCAGCCGATGCGGATGCGTTACTGCATGCCAAGACCTGGTGGCTGGATAAGCCGGATTTCCATGATGTCGAGGTCATGCAGGCCAAGAATCACAGCGGCGATACGGTTGCACGCCTGATGGGCGTGGCTGACCGTAATGGCGCCGAGGCCCTCAAGGGCACCGCTGTACAAGTGTCGCGCAGCCATTTTCCGGCATTATCGGATAGCGAATTCTACTGGGTCGATCTGGTCGGCCTGGCGGTGGAAAACCTGCAGGGTGAGTTGCTCGGCCATGTTACCGATTTGATGGACAATGGCGCGCATCCGATTTTGCGTGTGGCGCCGTCGGCGACACAGGATCCGGATGAAAAGCCGGCACAGGAAATGCTGATTCCGTTTGTCGACCAGTTTGTCAAAACGGTTGATCAGCAGATCAAGAAGATTACCGTCGACTGGGGCCGCGATTATTAGCGGGGTGCCGGTTGGCAGCATGAACAGGTGAGTTGAGGGAGCGGGATGCAATTCGATGTCGTCACGCTTTTTCCTGAAATGTTCGCTGCACTGACGCAGTCCGGTATTACCCGGCGCGCGTTTGAACAAAACAGGTGTGCTTTGTCATTGTGGAATCCGCGTGATTTCACCAGCGATAATCATCGCACCGTGGATGACCGGCCTTATGGCGGTGGTCCCGGCATGGTGATGCTGGCCAAGCCGCTGGAAGCAGCGATCGATGCTGCCAAAGTGCGGCAGCTTGAGCTGGGTTTGCCAAGGCCGCGTGTTGTGTATCTGTCGCCGCAGGGCCAGGCGCTGACCCATCATCGGGTCATGCAAATGACCACCGAGTCCGGCGTGGTGTTGTTGTGCGGCCGATATGAGGCAGTCGACCAGCGCTTGCTTGATCGCTGCGTCGATGAAGAAATCAGCCTTGGCGATTTCGTGCTGTCGGGTGGCGAGTTGCCGGCGATGGCACTGATGGATGCAGTGATTCGCCAGTTGCCAGGTGTGTTGCATGACGATGCATCGGCGGTCGAAGACAGTTTTGTCAATGGCTTGCTGGATTGTCCGCACTATACGCGCCCGGAAGTATACGAAGGCGTGGCAGTGCCGCCGGTGTTAATGGGCGGCCACCATGCCGAGATCGAAAAATGGCGGCGGGCAAGAGCGTTGGAAGCGACTGCAAAAAAGCGGCCGGATCTGATTCTCAAGGCACGCGAAGCGGGTTTGCTGTCGCGCGCCGACGAAAAGTATTTAATAGATATTGCGGGACGGAGTTAGGCGCCACCAAGGTGGCGCGGTACTCGGTCCCCAACATATCAGACGCGGGACGGAGTTGAGCGCCACACAAGTGGCGCGGTATTCGGTCCCCGACATATCAGAATGCGGGACGGCGTTGAGCATCACCCAGGTGGCGCGACGCAGTTTCTCAAAGCAGGTTTGTAGTCAGCAGCAACGCGCGGGCAAATGGTTTGTCCGCATGGTTAACCCCATCCTCTACCGGGCATAGTAGATCGCAAGCAAAGCTTGTTATCTGGCGCCGGCAAGATGGTTTCAGGAGCAAAAAATGGACTTGATCCAGCAACTCGAGCAAGAAGAGATTAAACGTCTCGGCAAGACGATCCCCGATTTCGCCCCAGGCGATACAGTTATTGTCAGCGTCAATGTCGTCGAAGGCACCCGCAAGCGCGCCCAGGCTTACGAAGGCGTCGTGATTTCCCGCCGCAATCGCGGTTTGAACTCCAACTTCATCGTCCGCAAGATTTCTTCCGGCGAAGGCGTTGAGCGTACATTCCAGCTGTATTCCCCGCTGATCGCATCGATCGAAGTCAAGCGTCGCGGCGATGTGCGCCGTGCCAAGCTGTACTATCTGCGTGAGCGTTCCGGCAAGTCGGCACGTATCCGCGAAAAGCTGCCGAACCGCCGCAGCACTGCTGCGCCAGCCGCAGAGTAATTTCGGCTGATCGGACTGAAAAAGGGCGCCGCAAGGTGCCCTTTTTACATTCAGACTGTACCCGCACCATGCGCAGGGCTTGCCGCCATTGTCAGACTTTGGCCGCATCCACTACAATGAGGCGTAGTGTTATAGGAAATCGTTTTGGCAAAACTCTCATTCGATCCCCAGGCCATTCCGATTGAATCGATTGCGGGGGAGGCGGCTTTGTCAGTCGAACGGCTGAGCGCTGACTGGTTGCGCCGGCGTTTTATCGAGCCGCCGGTCTGGCTTCCCGAAATCACGGATGAACAGCGCATGCGCGCCACGACAACGTCAGCGATCCCGGCTTCGGTTCTGATGCCGATCGTGTTGCGCGATACCGGCCCGACCCTGCTGTTGACGCAGCGTACCGATCATTTGCATGACCATGCCGGCCAGGTCAGTTTTCCCGGCGGCAGAGTTGAAACGGATGATGGTTCGAGCATTGAAACGGCGCTACGCGAAACCGAGGAAGAGGTCGGACTGCATCGCCGCCATGTGGAAGTGATCGGCACGCTGCCCGACTATCTTACCGGTACCGGCTATCGTGTCACGCCGGTGGTATCGATTGTGCAACCGCCATTCGACTTGCTGGCCGATCCGTTTGAAGTTGCCGAGATCTTTGAAGTGCCGCTATCTTTTCTGATGAACGGGATGCACCACCAGCGCCGCACGGCGGAATTTCCATCAATGGGGCGTCGCACATTCTATGCAATGCCGTATGAACGCTTCTTTATCTGGGGCGCAACCGCGGGCATGCTGCGCAACCTGTTTCATTTTTTGCGGGCATAGCGTTTGCCAGAGCACAGATGCCGGCCTTGCGTTTTCCGAGTTACGTTGTCCATTACGCAATGGCATTTGATTCTGGTCCTGTGCTGCGTTATCGTAGCAACTTGCGAGTAGTTTGCCGGCGATGCACTGCCAGGCAAACCACTGGATTTCTAGCGACTCCATAACAAGAAAGCTGTCTGATGACCTTTTTTTCTATCTTCTTTGCGCTTCTGATCGAACAGATTCAGCCGCTGCGTGCCGACAACCCAGTCAATTCCTGGCTGCGCACACTGGCCAACCGCATGGAGGCGCGGTTTAATGCCGGGCAGGCACACCATGGACAACTGGCCTGGTTTGCCACCATGGCGCTGGTGACGGTGCCGACCGCGCTGGTGTACTGGTTGTGCGTCGAGCTGGGCGTTTTCGCTGCGCTGGCCTGGAACGTCCTGATTGTCTACCTGACTTTGGGTTTTCGGCACTACAGCCATTACTTTACGTCGATTCAACTGGCGCTGAATGCGGGTGATGAAGAAACTGCCCGCACGCTGCTTGCCGAGTGGACCGGACAGGATATGTCGGCGCTCGATGTCAGCGAGATCTCCCGTATTGCGGTCGAGACGGCTTTGGTGACGACGCATCGCAACGTGTTCGGCGTGTTTTTCTGGTTCCTGATGCCCGTAGGCCCGGCGTGCGCCGTGATGTACCGGGTGTCTGAGTATCTGGCGCGGACCTGGAATGAGCCCGATCACTTGAAAAACGAGGCGTTTGGCCACTTCGCCGCACGTGCCTTTTACTGGATTGACTGGATCCCCGCGCGGCTGACGGCGATTGCCTTTGCCGTGGTCGGCAATTTCGAGGATGCGATCTATGCCTGGCGCAATTTCGCCGATCGTTGGCAGGATGAAGCCGTCGGTATCATCCTGTCGGCCGGTGGCGGCGCCTTGGGAGTGCGGCTGGGCGCACCGAGTGTGAGCACTGCCAGCCTGGTGCCGGTCGAGGCTTCGCTGGTTGATTCGACGCCGGTCGAACCCGACACCCCGCCTGGCGAGACGACCACGCCGCGTGCTTTGCAAAGTACCGTCGGTCTGGTGTGGCGGGCACTGCTGCTATGGATGTTGCTGCTGCTGTTGCTGTCCATTGCCATCTGGCTGGGCTAGCCGCTGGGAATGGGGGTGGTCTGCATGACCGCTTGCATTGATATGGGGTCAGGATTTTTCATATCGTGGAATTTCATATCAGCGCATGCAGGCATGGGATATAATTCGGCAATGCAGTTGCTTGCCGCTTAGTGTGGCTGCAAGCCAGTACACGAACCGCTACTTCAATGAGCCGACCGCATGGCTGATAATGCCAAAAAACACAAACCCGCAGACGAATTTTTTATTCAGGGCATCACCAACAATGGCAAACCATTTCGTCCCAGCGACTGGCCTGAACGCTTGTGCGGCGTAATGTCCTGCTTTCGGGAAGAAGGTTCGCATGGGCCACATGCGCATCTGCACTATTCACGGTTTGTCCGGCCTACCGTGCTGGAAGGGGTTAAGTCGGTAGTGGTCAGCGAGGAATTGCGGGCCCTCGAGCCGCTGGCCTACCATTTCGTGCTTAATTTCGCCGAAGATAATGATCTGCGGGTGGTAAGAGCCTGTCTGCTGCCCGAGCCAGGCAAGACCGATTCATAAACAGTGTTTTACTCCTCTCGATCTCCCTCTACTTGACGTAGCCGCGCCGGGCATATCCGTGTAGCTGCATTACGCCAGAATCCGGCAGCTTGGCCAGATTGTGCGACTTGCCGCCCCGAGCATGGATGATCCGGATCAGACTGAGGCAGTACCCGATCCATAGCACCATACGGGTGTGCAAATTCATGACCGTGCTGTAAGTATGGCCGGGTTTTACTTTCCTTGTTAAAACAAATACGCTACTCTAACAGTGGAGTTGCCAGTGCTGTCTTCCCTTCCTCTTTCTCTTGCTCGGTAAGTACACCCGAATTGAAGCAAGGTTTCTGCGTGCCATGGTAAAAATCGAATCGCCTAACAAGAATCGGATATTGTCCTTCCCGCTTGCCGCCATCCTGACTTTGGCATTGGGCCTGGCAACGACAGCATCGTTATTCATTGCGGTTCGCACACTGGAACACAAGGCAGAATCGGCGGATTTCAAGCAAAAGGCGCATATCCGCGCAATGCGCGTCGAGCAGGGATTGGCCGATGCCGTTGCCGGCCTGACCATCGTCAACCAGTTATTTGTGACAAACGATTCTGTCAGCAGGGAGCAGTTCCGCTCGTTTACCCAACCACTGCTGGCTCGCTATCCTTATCTGCTGGCGTTTAACTTTCATCGAATTGTGCCCGGCAGCCAACGTTCGGGCTTCGAAGCGAAAATGCGCAGGGAATTTCCCGGCTACCTGCTCAATGAAATGTCGAATGGGGATATTGTCCCGGCGCGCATCAAGGCACGCCATATCGTGGTGGATTACCTGGAGCCGATGCGTGGCAATGAGGCGGCATTCGGCCTCGATGTATCCACCCATGCCCATTTGCTGGAGGTCATGCAGCAATCTGCGGATACCGGCCAGGCAATTTCTTCACGCCTGCTGCAGCTGGCGCAGGGAGAAGGTTCTGCACGACTCGGCTTTCAGGTGGTCATGCCAGTTTATCGCAAGGGGGCGGTGTTGACCAATGTACAGTCGCGCCGCGATGCCTGGATTGGCGACACGGCGGCGATTTTCAGTGTCAATCACCTGATCGCCACGATTCTCGGCAGAGATGGCTTGCTGAACGAGGCTGGGATTGACATCAGTGTGTATGCATCGGCGACATCCGATCAGGCGCAGCTTGCATACCGCAAGGGCAATCCAGCATCGGCAAGTCAGCCCAATGCCCTGCCACTGCTGTGGCTATTCCATGATCATGCCAATAGTCTTTCGCATCAATTCAATGTCGGCGGCAAGCCATGGAATCTGATCGTGTCTTCCTCCCCGCAATCGATTGCGTTGAGTCATGCCGGTTCCTTCTACGTGCTGATCGGTGGCATCCTGTTCAGTATGCTGGGCGCGGCCTATGTGCAGTCCTTGGTGTCGCGTACAAAGAGTGTGCGGCGCCTGGTGGATGCACGTACGGCAGAAGCACGCCAGGCCAATCAGTTGCTGACTGCGGAACTGACAGCCAGGGGGCGCATGGAAAAGGATTTGCAACTGCGTCATCGCGCCATCGAAGCCAGTCCGAATGCGATCCTGATTACCAGTGCCGAGCCGCCCAACTATCCGATCGAGTATGTCAATCCGGCTTTCGAACGCATGACCGGTTATGCGTCGCAGGAGGTGATCGGTCGCAGCATGCGCTTGCTGGTTGGTACCGATACCAAACAGCCGGCGATTGCCGAGTTCAAGTCCGCCACCATCGAGCAGCGTCCCTGCCATGCAGCTTTGCGCAGTTACCGCAAGGATGGGTCGATGTTCTGGAGTGACTTGTATACCTCGCCGGTGCGCGATGCGGACGGCAAGGTCACGCATTTCGTCGTCTCGCAGTACGACATCACTGACATGAAGCGCTACGAAGCCGAACTGGAAATTCAGGCTAACCAGGATACGGTGACGGGGCTTGCCAACCGCAATCTGCTGCGCGACCGCCTGAACCAGGCACTGGCTTATGCGACCCGCTATGCACACCCGGTGTGGGTGATTCATCTTGATCTCGACCGCTTCAAGTTCATCAACGACACGCTCGGTTTGAGCGCCGGCGACCAGTTGCTCAAGCAGGTCGCAGGACGGCTGCTGACCTGTGTGCGTGAGACTGATACCGTGGCGCGGCTGGCCGCCGATGAATTCGTGCTGGTCTTGCCAGAGCGCACCAACGAGAGCATTGCCATCCATATCATTCAGCGCATCATGGAAGCGATTGCGCAGCCGATCACGATTGAAGGACATGAATTCTTCATTACCTGCAGCGTCGGCATGGCCGTTTATCCCACCGATGGCGAGGATTCGGAAACGCTGATGAAGCATGCCGACATCGCGATGTACCGCGCCAAGGAAACCGGCCGCAACAATTCGCAGTTTTATACCCCGGTGATGAATGAGCGTGCGCTGGAGCGCTTGCGACTTGAGGGCGATTTGCGCATGGCCCTGGATCACAAGCAGTTCGAGCTGCATTACCAGCCGCAGGTCGATTTGCAAACCGGGAAAATTTACGGGATGGAGGCGCTGATCCGCTGGCAGCATCCGGCTTTCGGGATGGTGCCGCCGATACGGTTCATCGGGCTGGCCGAAGAAACGGGACTGATCGTGCCGATCGGCGCCTGGGTGATTCGCACCGCCTGCATGCAGCTGAAATCCTGGCAGGACGCCGGACTGGGTGATTTGCGGGTGGCAGTGAATTTGTCGCCGCGCCAGTTCGCACAGCAGGATTTGGTTGAGTCGATTGCCAATGTGCTCAAAGCATGTGACTTGCCGCCACGGTGTCTCGAAATCGAGCTGACCGAAAGCATGATCATGACCGATATCGAGCGCGCGATCGGCATCTTGCACAACCTGACCGCACTGGGCGTGCATATTTCCATTGACGATTTCGGTACCGGCTATTCGAGCCTGGCCTACCTGAAGCGTTTGCCGATCGATGTCCTCAAAATCGACCAGTCATTTGTCCGTGACATTACGGTGGACCCGGACGATGCAGCGATCGTGGCCACCATCGTCTCGCTGGCTCACAGCCTGCGCCTGCAAGTCATCGCGGAAGGCGTGGAAACAGTTGAGCAACTGCAGTTCCTGCAACGCCATCACTGTGACGCCATGCAGGGATACTATTTCAGCCGGCCTGTGCCGGCAGACCAGTTTGAAGTATTGCTGCAACAGGGGAAATGCCTGCCGAAGGCTGACTCTGTGCCGGAATTGGGGGCAGGAATGGGCTTGCCTGGACAATGAGTGGCTGCGGCGCGCCGTCGAGCCTGATTGCCGGCAACCGCGTCATGCGGGCAGCGAAATGTCTACAATTAACGATGTAGATGCCATCATTCGCCTGATTACCTACCTGACTGCCTGATCTTCCGATACCGACCGTGAGCCATCACCATACTCATCACCACGACCATGACCATGACCATGACCATACGCATGATGGTCACGGGCATGCGTCGCATGGCGGTCATCATCATGTTCCCACGGGGGATTTTGATCGCGCCTTTTTTCTGGCGATTACCCTCAATATTGCCTTTGTCGTCATCGAATTTACCTATGGATTCATTGCCCATTCGACTGCATTACTAGCCGACGCCGGCCACAACCTGTCGGATGTGCTGGCACTGATATTGGCATGGGGGGCAGCGCTGCTGTCAAGGAAACAGCCGAGCGGACGGTATACCTATGGCTTGCGCAGCACCTCGATCCTGGCAGCGTTGATTAATGCCATGCTGCTGCTGGTGGCCTGCGGCGCGATTGCATGGGAAGCAGTGCGGCGACTGTCGGAACCGCTGGAGGTCGCCGGCGTGCCGATGACCGTCGTGGCGGCGATCGGCATCGTGATCAATGGCTTGTCTGCCTGGCTTTTCATGGCGGGCAGCAAGGATGACCTGAATATTCGGGGTGCTTTTTTGCATATGGCCGCCGATGCTGCCGTCTCGCTGGGGGTAGTGGTGGCCGGCCTGGTGATTATTTTCACCGGCTGGCGTTGGCCGGATCCGGTCATCAGCCTGGTGATTGTTGCGGTGATTGTGGTCGGCACCTGGAGCTTGCTGCGGGAAGCGGTGCGTCTGTCGCTCAGTGCAGTACCCGCGCATATCGATCTGGCGCAAGTCGAACAGTATCTGCTGCAGTTGCCCGGCGTGGCGGCGGTGGACGATTTGCATATCTGGGGCATGAGCACCACCGAAACGGCACTGACGGCCTATCTGGTAATGCCCGGCGGGTATCCGGACGACGGTTTCATGGAGAACGTTGCTGCCGAATTACAATCGCATTTTCGCATTGGCCACAGTACGCTGCAAATCAGGCAGGGTAGTGCTTCCCAATCTTGTGCACTCACACGTTGACGAGGTGTGAATCCGGCATTGTGCTGTGTTGATCAGAGTAAAGAACGAATCGCGCACGGCCGTATTGAATCAAACGTCATCACAAAAAATCACAGGAAAAACATGCAAGCATTCAATTTTGATGCGATTGCCATCATTTTATGCGGCGCGCTCTTGCTTTTTTACTACCTCTTTCTATTTCTGCGAATTCGCCGCAATCCTGAATTTTCAATTCATACCGTCAACCAGAAAGTGCGCCTGTTATGGGTGCGCGATGTGATGAAAAATAGTGGCAGGGATGTGATGGCGGTGCAAACACTGCGCAATATGGAAATGGCTGCCAGCTTCAAGGCATCCTCCGCTATTTTGTTGATTCTCGGAACACTTACTTTGTCAGGACAAGCCGAGACCATGGCCAAAGCCTGGCATGCGCTCAACCTCGGCGGTTCGCCGGCGCCGGGGTGGTGGAGCATCAAGATTCTGTCCCTGCTGACGGTTTTGATCGTGGCTTTTTTCGCATTCGCGATGGTGGTGCGCTTGCTGAACCATGTGGTTTTCATGATCAACGTGCCAGAGGATGCGCTGAACGGCTTGCTGACCCCGGAGAAAATTGCCCAGCGACTAAACCGGGCCGGGGCGTTCTACAGCATTGGCATGCGAGCTTATTTTATTGCCGTGCCGCTGGCATTCTGGTTGTTCGGGCCCTTGTTTTTGCTCGGGGCAACCGTAGGCTTGGTGGTAGTGTTGTACTACCTGGATCGCAATCCGATGACCGGACACGATTAATGTTGTAAAAAAATAATTAAGTAAAAAGTATTAAATTATCAACATTTTCAGAAAATTTCGAATAAACTAGGCACACTTAAATAACCATCTGTCTGGTGTGCAATACCGTCAGTTACCTTTAACTTGCCATTCACAATAAAAATTAATAAATTGCAAGTTACTGAATCAGGGTTGATGTGATGAAATTTCATGGTTTCACCTTAGTGGAAATGATGATTACGATCGCAATCTCGGCGATCTTGCTGAGCATTGCTGTTCCCAGTTTCCAACATTTGATGACCAATAACCGGGTTGGCACGCAGGCCAGTGACTTGATGACTGATTTTGCGTTGGCACGAAGTGAAGCGGTGAAGCGCGGCGTCAAGGTAAGTATTTGCGCTAGTAGCAGCGGGACTGCTTGCACCGCATCGGCATGGGCTGCAGGCAGGGTCATTTTTACGGATACAGGTGTCGCAGGATTGTTGGACGGTTCCGATACTATTTTGCGCGTCGGCGGCCCCGTGAAGGGGGGGCTGACCTTGGCCAGTAGTCCGCTCGCGATCAGCCATCACGTTCAATATTCGCCGACAGGGAGGGTCGCATCCAGCGGAACATTTACCCTTTGCAAGGCAGGATACAAAGGTCGCATTATCAGTATCGGCAATACCGGTCGCGTCAGCTCGCAAGAAACCCCGGCAGCCTGTTCCTAATGCCTTGAGCGCGTGAAGACGACCATGAGAAAAAATTGCCAGCAGTTATTGAAACAAGACGACGCTGGCTTTGCCATGCTTGAAGTCCTGCTGACGATTGTGATTGTTTCTTTTGGCTTGCTGGGTCTTGCTGGGCTGCAACTAACAAGCATTCGCAATAATCATAGCGCTTACATGCGGAGTCTTGCCACGCAGCAGGCTAATGATATGGCGGATCGCCTGCGCGCCAATCAGCTCGGGGTAAAGGCAGGCAATTATAATTTCATCAGCGGCATCCCGGATCTCGACAACTGCATTACGGCGGGCGCGCCTGGCTGCTCGGCAGCACAACTTGCAACTCAGGATGCGCGTCAATGGAATATAAACAATCGCTATTTGCTGCCATCCGGGCAGGGAATTGTATGCCTGGATGACTCTCCTGAAACGGATAGCACGCCGGCATCGCCTGCATGTAGCGGCACGGGGCCTTTTGTTATCAAGATTTGGTGGAGCGACGATAAGAACGGCGCCAACCTGAAACGATTTGTCACCGGTTTTCAACCATGACCCAGCCCGCCCGAATTTACCTTGCAAAGCGCGCCAATCAGGCAGGCTTAAGTCTGGTCGAGCTAATGGTTGCGGTCACCATCGGCTTGATATTAATGGTCGTCATTCTCCAGATTTTTCTTGGCAGCAAAGACTCCTATCGCAGCACCGACAATCATGCACGGTTACAGGAAAACGGGCGCTACATTACAGAAGAAATGTTTCGCGATATCCGGATGGCAGGTTATCGCGGCTGTTCCAAAACTGCTTCCATGAACAACATCGCCGAGCCGGTTACCAATACCTGGATCAGTTTTAACGAGGCCGTACACGGTTATGAACGGGCGGATCTCCCGCCTAATTTTGGACTGTCCGCTGCTGAAGTATTAACCGGCACAGATGTAATCCGTGTCCAGGGCGCGTTTGCTCCAGATGTTAGATTGACCGGGAATATGGGCACGACTAACGCCAATATCCAGATCACTGGCAATCCGGATAGTTTTGCGGCAGACGATATTTTGCTGATTTCGGATTGTGTCAATGCTGATACATTCCGTGCAAACAATGTGTCGGTTTCAGGTGGCATTGTCACGATTACCCATCCGAATTCCGTGAACACCGGAGTCAATCTGAGCAAGGCATATGGCATCAACGCCGAAGTCATGCGGCTTTCAACCAATATTTATTATATTGGTGCCGGCACTGCGACAGATTGTCCCGCCAACATGCTGTGCCGAAAAGTCTTAAGCGGCCCCAATCTCATTGTTGAACAGTTAATCGACAACGTGGAAAACATGCAATTGGAATATGGCGAAGATACAGATGGAGATTTGGCTGCAAATCGATTCGTCAATGCAGCGACCATCACCAATTGGAACAATATCGTCAGCGTCCGGCTACATTTATTGCTGCGTTCAAACGATATCAATGTGGCCAGTTCACCACAGCCTTACACGTTCAACGGCGCCACGCCTGCCACACCGACCGATCGCAGGATTCGGCGGGTATTTTCTAGCACCATCACGCTCAGAAACCGGACACTGTAAAACTATGGCCAGTCCCGTTCGTAATTTACCTCCGCCAAAAAATCAGAGCGGTGCCGTGCTGGTGATCGGTCTGGTCTTCCTGGTGCTGCTTACCATGCTTGGTATCACAACCATGCAAGCGACCACCATGGAAGAAAAAATGGCTGGTCACGCACGCGATCGCAGTCTGGCTTTTCAAGCCGCTGAATCCGGCTTGCGCGATGCAGAGCAGTTTTTGATTGGAAAAGACTTCTATGCCTTCAACGTCAATTGTAGCGGCGGATTATGTGGCCAGGGGAGCGTGCCAAGCTGGAAAACGTATGCATGGGATGGCAGCAAGGATGTATCGGCGACCACTGGTATCAGCGGGGTAGCAGAACAGCCACGTTATTTCAGTGAATATGCTGGTCAAGTCAAGTGTCCGGAGTGCGGCGGCGGCTGGAGCAGCGTGTATCGGATTACGGTGCGGGGAAAAGGCAGCAATGGGAATACGCTAATGTTTTTACAGCAAGTCCAACGGCCATGAGATAAGTTGGTGCAAGACCGTTTTTGTAAACGGTAAATGGAATTGAAATATAAAAAGGAAAATTTCCATGCAATCCAGGATTCAAATGGGCCGCCTGACATGGCACTGGCTGCTGGCATCCATCATTGCCTGCGCCCCGATGACAGGACAAGCGGCTGCAATGAATTTGTCGGACACACCGTTATTCGTCTCGACTGCCGTTGAACCCAATGTCATGCTGCTGATTGACGACTCAGGCAGCATGGCCACTCTGGTTCCGGGAACAGGTAAGAGCCGCATGCAGGTGGCACGGGAGGTCGCGACGAACCTGGTGAACACGACTTCTGGCATGCGCTTCGGGATTGCTTCATTTAATTCCAAGAACGGCGGCCGGGTGAGGGCCGTTTGCGGCAGTACAAAAGAAACAGTCACGACTGCGATTGGCAATCTGACGGCAGCCAACTGGACGCCATTGGCAGAAAGTCTCTACGAAGTTACCCGCTATTTTCGCGGTCAGTCAAGCTATTACAACGCGGGTGTGAACTACACCAGCCCGATTCAATATCGTTGCCAGAAAAACTTTACCATTGTCATTACCGACGGCATGCCGACGTATGACAATAATTTCCCTGCAGACGACCCTGACGATGTGAGCGATACGAGTGCCGCGCTGCCGAACTGGGATGGCAAGGCGACTGTTACCAGTTCCGCTACTCCGCTGGTATTGCCGCAACATTCCGATGGCTTTAAACCTGCAAAGACCGAAGAGGACGAGGGCTATTCGCTCTATCTTGACGATATTGCCAAGTTTGGCTATGACATCGACATGAAACGCAGTGGCAATGACGATGCCGGTGGCAGCTATCAGGATGCAAAATATCCGAAGCAGAATATGCATACCTATACCATCGGGTTTGCTGCATCCAATCAAATGATGCAGGACGCGGCTAACTACGGCAATGGAAAATACTTCACTGCCACAGATGCGACCAGCCTCGCCACTGCGCTCAATGATGCAATGGACAATATCCGATCCCTGTCCAGCGCGGCGGCGGCCGTAGCTACCAATTCCACGTCGCTCAATACCGGTGCCCAGGTATATATTGCCAAGTTCAATAGCGAGTACTGGTCGGGCACGCTGTTTGCCGCCCCGATCAGCACTGCAGGGGTAATCGGCACACCGGCATGGAATTCGGATACCTTGCTGGAAAACCCGACCGCCGCCAACCGGGTAATTATTACTTACAAGCCATCGTCCGGAATCGGCATACCGTTTCGCTGGCCTGCGGATCTGACATCCCTGGCTGCGACTGACTTAGATAGCACACAGACCAGCTTTTTAACCAGTGCCGCAATCTTGAATTATCTGCGTGGCGATGAAAGTAATGAAGGCGCGGGCGCAACTAACTTTCGCAGCCGGCCAACTACCAAGCTCGGCGATATCGTCAATTCCAGCCCGCAGTACGTCGGCAAGCCGGTCGGGCAGTACGAAAACGAAAACCTCTTCCGTCAGGCATATGCATCTGCAAGTTATGAAACCTTCCGCATTGCCCAGGCCAGCCGCACGCCGATGGTCTATGTGGGTGCCAATGACGGCATGCTGCATGGTTTCAATGCCAGTACCGGAGCCAACAAGGGCAAGGAATTGCTAGGCTATATACCGAATCAAGTGTATTCCAACCTGAAGAGCCTCTCGGACAAAACGTACGCGCATAAATATTTTGTGGATGGATCGCCGACGGTAGCAGACGCAGAAATCGGTGGCGCCTGGAAAACCGTCCTGGTCGGCGGTTTGAATAAAGGTGGCAAAGGAATTTATGCGTTGAATGTAACAAATCCAGGCACCTTTACTGAAGCCACCGCAGCCAGTATCGCGATGTGGGAATATACCGACGTAGACCTGGGCTATACGTTCAGCAAGCCGATGATTGTTAAAACCAATACCGGCGCCTGGGCAGCAGTGTTCGGAAATGGTTATAACAACACTGTCGCGACATCAGATGCGGGTAGTGTGAGCACCACCGGCCATGCAGTGTTGTACATAGTCGATTTGGCCGACGGCAGCCTGATTAAAAAAATCACGACCAAGCAAGGCAGTAGCACGACGCCAAATGGCTTATCCAGCGTAAATGGCATCGATAGCGATGGGAATGGCACTGTCGATTTTGTATACGGTGGTGACTTGCTCGGTAATATGTGGAAATTCGATATCAGCGGTACCAATATAAACAGTTGGGGTATCCCGTACGGGACGACAACGATACCGGAGCCGTTGTATGTGGCCAAAGACAGCGATGGCGTGGCCCAGCCGATTGCCGCTCGCCCGGAAGTCAGCTTCCATCCAGTTTATACCGATAAATTCATGGTTTATTTTGGTACCGGAAAATATCTTGAGGCGACCGATAAAACCAATGCGCAGACACAGAGTTTCTATGGCATCTGGGATAACTCTGCCAGAGTCAGCAGTGTGACAACCCGCAATAGCAGCACCTTGCTGCGCCAGACATTTTCAGTGCAGGCAATCGACGGTAAAAATTTCCGGGTTCCGACGGCAACCGCGATTAATTGGGCGAACCACAAGGGCTGGTATGAAGATCTTCCTACCAGCCGTGAGCGAAGCGTCGGTTCGCCTATGCTCTTAAAAGGCCTGTTAATCTATAATACTTTCATCCCCAGCAATGATCCCTGCTTGTCCGGCGGGGTGGGTTTCCTGATGACCGTGAATTACCAAAATGGCGGATTGCCTTCTGATGCCGTATTGGACACAAACGGCAGCGCTGCAGGCTTCGGCACTATTCGGGTTGGCGGGGTTGAAACGGATGTCGGTTCTGGTGGCTCCAATATCGTTGGCCGGGATGGCACCACGCCGGTCGCCGTTAGTCCCGCCGGAGCTTGTGATCCTGCTGACATTGCCTGTACCCCGTGCGTCGAAAACGATGCACGTCCGCAATGCGCACAAAAAATTAACCCGAAAAGTATTCCCGGAATGCGCATCAGCTGGCGTGAACTAATCAATAAGTAATTCCCGCGATGACCGCATAAATAACTAGCCAGAGAAAGCAATGCAGAGAAAATCACCAGGATTCACATTGATCGAGCTGATGATCACAATCGCCGTTATCGGCATACTTGCAGCAGTTGCTTATCCTGTTTATACCGACTCGATCACGAAATCCCGTCGCGCCGATGCCAAGGCAAAATTAATGGAAGTGGCTCAACGCCAGGAGCGTTTCTATACGGAGCGTAACCTCTATACTGCAACTTTGTCCGAACTTGGTTATGCATCAGGCACACTGCGCTCTGACAGCGGGTATTACACGATTACCGTCGCTGCCACCAGCGGGGCGGGTAACACGATTGCAAACAGTTTTACACTCACGGCGACGCCAACCGGCAGCCAGGCCAATGATGAAAAATGTCGCAACTTCACGCTGACTCATACCAATGTAAAAGGCATTAGCGGCTCAGGCACGGCAACCGACTGCTGGTGAGGAAAGAGGCGTCGCTCAGCAACCGCAGACCAGTATTTCAAAAATTTTCATCAAAATCCAGTGGCAAGACTTTCTGGCTCACTGGTCAATAAAATCCTGATATGGCTGCCCTTGCCTGTCATGTATGCCGTGTATCGCCATGATGTTGCGGGATGCTGGTTCGACTGACACGCCATTTACTGGAAGTATCTTCTAATCCTTTTTTGTTACCCGGTTCTGTTACCAGCGTGATTCAATTCTTTTCCAAGAAAAATTTTATTTTGGAAAGCTTGATATCGCGCTTGCGAAAATCCATGGAATTTCCAATGAATTTTCACTAGGCAATGAGAGTGGAGCGGCGGGTTTAATTCGCCTGATTAGTCAAAGAGTTCGATTGAAAACAGCACGGGCAAGGCAGAAACGCTGTATATACTGATTTTATCCAATTACGCTGATGTGCAACTGCACCCTGCCGGCAAATCTGTTTTCCTTTGTGGAACTGAGCGATCATGACGACCACCAGACTAGAGCGCGACACATTTGGCGCCATTGAAGTGCCTTCCAATCAGCTGTGGGGTGCCCAGACACAGCGTTCGCTTGAACATTTTGCGATTTCAGTCGAGCGCATGCCGCAGGAATTGATTGTTTCCTTTGCACAGGTCAAGCGGGCCTGTGCATTGGTTAATCTGGATCTGGGGCGATTGCCAGAACAAAAGGCAACCGTGCTGATGCAGGCGGCCGACGAAGTCAGCAGCAGCGTTCATCAGCATGAGTTTCCGCTGTCAGTCTGGCAAACCGGCTCCGGCACCCAGACCAACATGAATGTCAACGAGGTGCTGGCGAATCGTGCATCCGAATTGCTGGGCGGGCCTCGCGGTGAGCAGCGGTTAGTCCATCCGAATGACGATGTCAATCTGGGACAGTCATCCAATGATATTTTCCCGACTGCGATGCATGTGGCGGCGTGCGTTGCACTCACGCAGTCGTTGCTGCCGGCATTACGGCAGTTACGGGATGCGCTGCAAAAAAAATCAGATGCCTTTGCCGGGATAGTAAAAATCGGCCGTACTCATCTGCAGGACGCTACCCCGTTGACACTGGGCCAGGAATTTTCCGGCTATGTAGCCCAGCTAACCCACGCAGAAACCGCCATCAGCGCGGCGTTACCGCTATTGCTTGAGCTGGCGGTGGGAGGCACGGCAGTCGGTACCGGCTTGAATACGCATCCTGAATTCGGCGACCGCGTCGCCGCCGAACTGTCAAAGAGACTGAACTTGCCATTCAAGAGCGCTGCCAATAAATTTGCCGCGCTGGCTTCGCACGAAGCGCTCGTCTTTGCGCATGGCGGCTTGAAGACGCTGGCAGCGGCATTGATGAAGATCGCCAATGACGTGCGCTGGCTGGCATCCGGACCGCGCTCGGGTCTGGGGGAAATTAGCATTCCGGAGAACGAGCCGGGCAGCTCGATCATGCCGGGCAAAGTCAATCCGACCCAGGCCGAAGCGCTGACCATGCTGTGCTGCCAGGTATTGGGCAATGATGTTGCGATCAATATTGGTGGCGCATCCGGCAATTTCGAACTCAATGTTTTCAAGCCGATGATTGCTCATAATTTCCTGCAAAGCGTGCGCTTGCTTGCTGATGGCATGAAGAGTTTCAGTGAGCATTGTGTCGCCGGCATTGAGGCCAATCGCGATCGGATCGCCGAATTGATGGAACGCTCGCTGATGCTGGTCACCGCCCTGGCGCCGCATATCGGTTATGACCGCGCCGCCCAGATCGCCAAACAGGCGCACCACGATGGCACCACCTTGAAACAGACTGCGCTGGCACTGGGCTATGTGACGGAACAACAATTCGACCACTGGGTGCAGCCGGCACAGATGGTTAATCCGGGGTAATGGCGGGCTTGTTTTAATCGCTCTTGGGTACCGGTCCGCACCTTAGAGCCTGTTTAGTATCGCTTTGGTAGGTGCGCAGCCCCGGAAAGCGGTTGCATGCCAAGGTGTGTCGACGCCTCGTAGCGGGACTACGGTAAGGAGTCGCAACGCTGCAATGCCCTCTTCTGGTTCGAACGCACACGCCAAAGCGATACTAAACAGGCTCTTAAAGCGGCTTGCGCCGGTCGTTCACTTCCTGCACTTAATCTGCCTTCTCTGGTACTGAATAGGGCGGCCTCTGTTGTTTTCAGCCCCGCCTGCCT
>JAKFBY010000079.1:0-28104 GCA_036677325.1 Paucimonas sp. | reverse complement strand
GAAGCCGCCTGGAAGCCGGTCAACCGCGAGCGGTATGTATCGCAGGCATTGCAAGCGTATGCCGCGCTGGCCACCTCGGCTGATCGCGGCGCGGTGCGCGATCTGGCGCAACTGAAGCGCTGAGCGGAACCGGTGCCGGCGCCCTGATGCATATCGGGCGCCCGCGTCGGTGCGGCACGGCAGATGCCGATCCAGCATCCGCCGTGCCAGCAGTCATGCCTAGCCTGTCGTTGACGGCAAAAAATCCTGCCCTGCAAGCGACCGCCCGCCTTTTTCTGGCCCGGGATCCTTAGTGCGGCCAACATCGATCATCGCTTCTCGCTGAGCACTGATCGGCAATAGCCTTCAGCCGATACCGGGCAGTGACCGCTCCCCTGCTCCATCGCCACGAATTGCGATGCGACTTTGGCATCGGCCCCTGTAGCTTGCCGGTCCCGGTTCAGTCATGCGTTATTTGGCAAACAACGGTTACCCGTTACAATGCCGTTTCGGCATCACATCGCATTTCCTGTAAAAAAATTTTAATCCCAGGCAAGGATAGGCCATGAATCTGGAAAAAGTCATATTTGCGTTTTTTATCGTTTTTGCCGCAACACTCAATTTCGGCTTTTTCCTTGGAGACATCGACCGCCCGGAACACCATAATATCTATGAGCTGTTCGCCGCGATCGTGATCAACATGATTGCCACGGTGCTCAAATTCGGCGACCGTACCCAGATTGGCGCGGTGCTGCTCTCGACCAGCCTGGTCGCCGACCTGCAGCTGGTGGCGGCCGCCGTGATCTGGGCAGTTGCGGTGCATGTGAATGGTTCCGGCATGACCCCGGAAATCACCTCGAGCGTGGTGTCCCTTTCCGGCGGCGCGCTGTTAGCCAATTTCATTTCGGTGACGATGCTGGTCGTTGAAACGGTCATGATGCGGCGCTAGGCATGAACAGTGTCTTTTTCGTGATTTTGCGGCGCATGCGGGCGCCGCTGATCGTACTGATCGTCTTTTATGCGATCGCGGTGCTGGGCCTGACGCTGGTACCCGGCGTTCACGAGGATGGCACGGCGGCGCCGCCACTGAGTTTTTTCCACGCTTTCTACTTCATCAGCTACACCGCGACCACGATCGGTTTCGGCGAGCTGCCGCAGGCGTTCTCGGATGCGCAGCGGTTATGGGTGACGGTGTGCATCTACATGACGGTGCTGGCCTGGTCGTACTCGATTCTGACGCTGCTGGCACTGCTGCAGGATAAGGCGTTTCAACATACGCTGGTGGCGTCGCGCTTTGCGCGCCGCGTGGCGCATATCCATGCGCCGTTCTATCTGGTGTGCGGGTGCGGCGAAACCGGCAGCCTGATCTGCCGCGCGCTGGATATTCTGGGTTATGACTTCGTGATCCTTGAAAAAGACCCGCAGCGCGTCGAGGAACTGGATCTGGAGGATTTCAAGACCAATGATCCGGCGCTGGCCGCTGATGCCAGCATTGCTGCCAATCTGCTGATGGCGGGTCTCGGTCATGCCCAATGCCAGGGTGTGCTGGCGATAACCAATGATGAAGAATGCAACCTGGCCATTGCGATCAATGCCCGCCTGCTCAACCCCGCCATTCCGGTGCTGGCCCGAGCCCGCAGCGCCGGCGTGACTGCCAGCATGGCGTCGTTCGGCACCCACCATATCGTCAATGCATCCGAGCGGTTTGCCGAGTATCTGGCACTGGCAGTGTCGTCGCCCGATCGTTTCCGCCTGATCGAAATCCTCACCGGCCTGCCGGGAACTGCTCTGCCGGAAATCCATCGTCCGCCACACGGGAAGTGGATCGTTTGCGGCTACGGCCACTTTGGCCAGTCGATTGCCCGCTATCTGGCATTGCCCGGGATTGAACTGACGGTGATCGACCCGGAAGGGGATGGCCCGGAGAATGGCCACACCGTGCGCGGCATCGGCACCGAGGTGAGCGTGCTGCAGGAGGCCGGCATCATGCAGGCACAGGGGATAGTGGCGGGCAGCCCGAACGACATCAACAATCTGTCGATCGCGATGATGGCCAAAAAGCTCAACCCCGACATCTTTGTGGTGGCGCGCCAGAACCAGGGCGCCAATGATGTGCTGTTCGACACCTTCCGCGCCGACTTCAGCATGGTGCATACGCGCATCGTGGCGCAGGAGTGCATTTCGATCATCACCACGCCACTGTTGTCGCGCTTTCTGGGCGCGATCCGCGACGCTGACGAATCCTGGAGCAAGCAACTGGCAACCCGCCTGGAAAATGTCTGCGAAGGACAGGTCCCGGAAGTCTGGGATATCCTGCTCGGGCCGGACAGCGCCCCGGCGGCGCACAAGGCCCTGACCGAATACCAGCAGCTCAGCGCAGGCCTGCTGGTGCGCGACAATGCCAATCGCGACGCTGCCTTGCCGGTGATCATTTTGATGGTCGAGCGCAAGGGCCAGATTTTTCTGCTGCCCGGCCCTGACTTCCTGTTGGCACCAGATGATGCGATGCTGCTTGCGGGCCAGCACTCGGTGCGCTCGGCGATCAATCTGACGCTGCAAAATGCCAATGCGCTGCATTACATTTTAACCGGCGAGGATCGTGGCGGCGGCTGGCTGTGGCACTACCTGTTCGCCAAAAAGAAGGCACCCCCGACGGATCGCCCGCCGCATGTGAGCTAGTTCAATACAGGGCGTTTAGCCGGTCGGGCGTGTACAGGCTGTGCCGGCCGAAAATTCCTGCATACCTGTTTTGCCCGCTCGCCCTTGCCGGTTGCATTCGTTTTATCCGCCGGCAAGGCGATCATCGTTGCCGCGGATGCGACACAGCTTCCCGGGATGGCAGTCAATGGCGCGCGCATATTGGCGGCTTGAGCATGCCAATACCGGCAATGCCCATCCCAAACAAGATAATCAGTGAAAGCGCTGCACGTGATCCTTGCACCAGGATTCGAATTCAAGTGCAGGCAATGGCGCGCTGAACAGGAAGCCTTGCGCCTGATCGCAGCCATGGTCGCGCAGATAATCCATTGCCAAATCAGATTCAATGCCTTCCCCGACAATCTTCAGATTCATGCTGCGGCCCAGGCCAATGATGGCTTCTGAAATGGATTGATTGAATTCGTCGCTGTCGATGTGGCTGATAAAGGATTGATCGATTTTCAGTTTATCCAGCGGTAATTTTCTCAGATTGCTGAAACTGGAATAGCCGGTACCGAAGTCATCCAGCGCAATCTTGACTCCCATCGCCCGCAGTTTTTCTAGAATCGCAATCGCTTCCGGAACATTGTCCATCACCGCGCTTTCCGTCAATTCGATTTGCAGGC
Organism: Paucimonas sp.; assembly: GCA_036677325.1. Classification (GTDB taxonomy): domain Bacteria; phylum Pseudomonadota; class Gammaproteobacteria; order Burkholderiales; family Burkholderiaceae_D; genus Paucimonas. The sequence continues at coordinate 24,802 of JAKFBY010000079.1, read as the reverse complement.
AGCCTGGATCCATGCCGGTTTGTTCCAGCACGCCGGCCAGATGCGAAATGAACGAACGCTGACGGAATTCGATCGCCGATACGTTGATCGCCATACTGAATGGCGGCAGGCCCGCCTTGCGCCAGGCCTGGTTTTGCCGGCATGCTTCGGCACTGGTCCAGTGGCCAAGCTTGCCGATCAGGCCCGCCGATTCCGCCACCGGGATGAACTGGTCCGGATTCAACAGCTTGCCGTCTTCAGCATGCATCCGGATCAAGGCTTCCGCACCGATCAGGTGCCCGCTCTTGACATCGACAATCGGCTGGTAGAACAGCACCATCGCATCGGATTCGAGCTGGTGCTTGATGTGAATTTCCAGCTGCAACCGATCGCTGGCACGTTCATCGTGTCCGGGCGTAAACATCCTGAAGGTATTGCGTCCGCTTTGCTTGGCAGAATACATGGCCAGATCGGCGCAGCGAATCAGGCCGTCCAGATCAGATGCGTGTTTGCGAAACAGACTGATGCCGATCGAGGATGACAGCGCCAGCTCCAGCGACCCGACCCGGATCGGCTGCACAATCGCTTCCAGAATATGCTGGGCGACGGTTTCCGGGTCTTCGCCAGTCTGAATCCGCGGCAACACGATAATGAATTCATCGCCGCCCAGCCTGCTGACGATATCTTCGCGGCGGGTGCAGGCCTGCAGCCGACGCGCAACTTCCTGCAGCACCTTGTCGCCGATTTCATGGCCATACAGGTCGTTAATGGCCTTGAACCGGTCCAGATCGATGAACAGGACGGCGCTGTCAGCCTCGGCGCGCGTCGCTTGCGCCAGCAGGTAATCACAGTATTCGAATAACAGCGCCCGATTCGGCAAGCCGGTCAACGCGTCATGCTGTGCCGCCTCGCGCAGTTGCATCTCCGCCAGCGTGCGCTCGGTGATATCCGCGGTCGTGCCGACCAGGCGCACCGGCTTGCCATTCGCATCGTAAAAGGCTTGCGTACGCGCCGCGATCCAGCGGGTCTCGCCATCGATTGGACTGACGGTGCGAAACTGGATCTGGCAGCGGCCATCTTCTCGCTGCATGTCTGCCTGGGCCTGGGTCAATGTCTGTTGCACCCGTTCTCGGTCATCCGGATGCAGGATTTGGTAAAACACGGCCAAGCTGGCCAGGGCATCCGGTGCCAGGCCAAAATGCTGTTTTACCCGCTCGCTCCAAATCAATTCCTGCGTTTGCAGATGAATGTCAAACCAGCCGATTTCCGCCGCATCAATTGCCAGCGTCAGCTTTTCGGCTTGCTGCAGCGCGACCTCATCTGCATTTTTTTGATCGGTAATTTCTGTGGCAAACAGTACCGTTCCAACTTGCTGATTGCCGCTGTAAAGGGGAGCCTCGGTGCAGGATACAGTCACCCTGACGCCATCTTGTCGTGCCATCGACCGGACCGAAGGGCGTGCCGGCTGACGATGCGCAGCCAGATCGGCCGACCGCGCCTGATCCGACGCCAGCACCGTCGACGCAACACCGGCATCCCGTTGTCCGGTTGCCTGGACCAGATTGCGCCCAACGATCGCGGCATCACTAAAGCACAACAACCGCTGTGCCTCGGCATTTTGATACGTCACACGGCCATCCATGTCGATGACAATGATCGCTGCTGGCGCTTGTTCGACAATACTGCGAGAAAGTTTCATAGGTACATGCATGACTTACCGCTTCTTCTTTTGGCAATACAGGGTTCGACTTTCCATTAAAACAATTAGTTCTTGATCATTACTTTCGGCAGCAAAACATCCTCAACATTTTCCAGGCGGCACATATATAGGCCCGATCCATGCCTGACAGTGTTGCGATGATGCACTGAGCATGCTGATTGCCAATCGCAGTACTTGGAGCCGACGCTACTCGGTTCATCCGTAAAACAGCGGTGCGCCTTGCTGTACGAAGGCATAAACAGCGGGCGTCGATAGTGCCTGATTGACATGGAAACCCTGGCTGGCCTCGCCCAATAAAAAAGGACACGGCGCGCCGTGTCCTTCTATTGATGAAATGGGTACGAAACAGGTTACCTGATCAAATCAGTTTCGAGTAAGTCGACGTGGTCGGCTTGGTCAGGTAAGTGTCGAATGCCATGCCGACCGCGCGCACGAACAGCCGCCCTTTCGGCGTGACACGGATTGCTTGCGGGTCGATGGTGATGAAACCGACTTCCTGGTATTGCTGCAGCAACGCCATTTCACGCGCGAAGTACGTGTTGAAATCAATCCCATACGCATGGTTGATCGCCTCGATATCGAGCGGTGCGCTGCACATCAGGGTCATGATGATCTGGCGGCGCAGCAAGTCATCCTGGCTCAATTCAAACCCTTTTTCAATCGGCAGCTGGCCCTTATCCAGATGCTGGTAATACGCGTTCACGGTGCGCACCGACTGGCTGTAGGAATTGCCGACCTTGCTGATCGCCGACACGCCAAAGCCGATCAGGTCGGCTTCGGCACGGGTGGTGTAGCCCTGGAAATTGCGATGCAGGGTATTGTCCAGGCGCGCCTTGTTCAATTCATCATCCGGCTTGGAAAAATGGTCCAGCCCGATATACACATAGCCGGCATCGAGCAGCCTTTGGGTCGACATCAGGAAGATTTGCAGCCGCTCTTCGGCCGATGGCAAGTCTTCCGCAATAATCTGGCGCTGCGCCTTGAAGCGGCTCGGCAAATGCGCATAGTTGTACAGCGCAATGCGGTCCGGCGCGACCCGGATCAGGTTGTCGAGCGTGATGGCGAAGCTTGCCAGCGTCTGCTTGGGCAAGCCATAGATCAGGTCGGCATTGATCGACTGGAAATTCTGCTTGCGGCTTTCGGCGACCGCCTTTTCCACCATTTCCAGCGGCTGGATCCGGTTGACCGCCTGCTGCACGGCCGGGTCGAAATCCTGCACGCCAAAACTGTTGCGGTTAAAGCCGAGCTCGGCCAGCAGCGACAGGGTGCCCTCGCGCACCGTGCGCGGATCGATTTCGACGCCGAGTTCGGCGTCCGGCGTAAAGGTGAAGTGGCTGCGCAGCATCGCCATCAGCTGGCGCAATTCGTCGGCATTGAAAAATGTCGGGGTGCCGCCGCCCAGGTGCAGCTGCACGGCCTTGCGGTCCGGTCCGATACGCGAGGCGACTAACGCCATTTCCTTGTCCAGGTAACGCAGGTATTCGGTGACGCGGCTGTGATCCTTGGTGATGATCTTGTTGCACGCGCAAAAATAGCAAAGCGACTCGCAAAACGGCAAATGGACATAGATCGACAGCGGCGGGTTGGCAGTCTTGCCGGCGCGCTCGGTCAGATAAGTCTGGTACGACTGCTCGGTAAAGTCGGTATTGAAACGGTCGGCGGTCGGATAGGACGTGTAGCGCGGACCTAATTTGTCGAACTTGCGGATCAGTTCTTCGGAAAGTTCGATATCTGGCACGGGAAGAGTCATGGGTATATCCAGGTGGGCATTATCAGCAGCATTCTGCCCCAAATCGGCGATTTCGGTAAGACATGTTCGGATTGCATCAAAATCCGGCACATCAGCCGCTGCTGACGAAATGGCAGCATCTGCACCGGCTTCAGATGGACTAAGACCTGCTCAGATGGTCGATGCCCCCGCCACAATCATTGCCGGGTCATCGGCATGATCGATCAGGATGCGTTCGACCCGTTGTTGCCACAAGCCCGAGAATTCCCGGGTTTCCTCGGCTGAAGCCGTTTTTTCCAGGATTTTGCGCAGCAAGGCACCGGTGCGCGGGTCGGCACCGACTTGGCCCATATGCATGCCGAGCTGGACCGATGCGCCGGTGTCGGTGCGCTCGAAGCACACCTCGCCTTCCACTGCGCAGGAAAAATACATCATGTTCTGGCGCCTAAAATCGTGACCGATGCCCTTGAAGCCACCAAGGCCGGCAGCTCCGGTGATCAATCCGACCACGCTGCCGATGACGCCGGTCACGCCTTCGTCAATCGGCGCTGAAAACCGTACCTGCACCGCGCCGCGTTCCGGCGTCTGATCCGGATACAGCATGCCCAGCGCGCGCCGGGTCATCAGGTAGGCGCCGGCAACAGTCGGACAGGAATGGCCGGCCAGCCGGACTGCATCGATATAGCGGTAGGTGATCATGCCATCGGTGCAGGCGCCGAGCAACTCGGCCAAGCCATCGTGGACGGTAATGACCGGTGCCTGATCGAAGAAAGCGGGATAGTGCATGGGATGACTTGCCTTTCTGCACACAACACGGGGGATTGTGCCGGGTGCGAATGATATCGAAAGTAACAACTTAAAAATTACAGCAGGCCGAGTTCGAGCTTGACCTCATCGGTCATCGAATCGATGCTCCAGGGCGGCTCCCAGACCAGTTCGACATGCACCGAGGTCACGCCCGGCACTTCGCCCACCCGCGCTTCGACGATGCCGGGAAAGGTGCCGGCAACCGGGCAGGCGGGTGCGGTCAGGGTCATGTCGATTGCGACATGACCCCGGGTATCGATATCGAGCTCGTAAATCAGCCCGAGGTCGAGAATGTTGACGTGGATCTCGGGATCGTAGATGGTGCGCAGGGCTGCGATCACCTGTTCCCGCAACGCGTCTTCCGAACCTTCCTGATCGAGGTCAGTGCTGGTATTCGTAGTTGCGCTTGTGCTTGCTTCCGGATGCATGTTCGATTCTCCATCAGGTGCGGGATTGGGACAGCCACACCGGCTGCCACCGCGCCCATCCGGCATTTCTGCCATTTTCAGCCAGTTTTCCTGCCGATACTTGCCAATTTTCCTGCCTGTTCCTGCTATTCCACCTACTCGGTCGATACCGGCGTCGCACGGTCTTTCAACGCCGCCTGCAAGGTATGCCAGGCCAGCGTCGCGCACTTGACCCGCGCCGGAAACTCGCGCACGCCGGCCAGCACTTCTAGCTTGCCCAGGTCCGGGTCAGAATCGTCTGCGTCAGCGCTGGTGACCATCTGATGAAATTGTGTAAACAGTTGCTCGACTTGCCCGAGCGTTTTACCCTTCAGCGCATCGGTCATCAAGGACGCCGATGCCGTCGAGATCGCGCACCCGGCGCCTTCAAAGCTCAGGTCCCTGACCACGTCGTCCTCGATTCTCAGGTAGACGGTGATCTTGTCACCGCACAGGCGGTTGTGGCCATGCGCGACATGGTTGGCACCAGCCAGCGCATGGAAATTGTGCGGCTTCTTGAAGTGATCGAAAATCACTTCCTGATAAAGGTCGCGCAAGTCGCTCATCGGGCAAACATCTCCTGCACCCGGGCCAGACCCGCCACCAATGCATCGACTTCGGCACGGGTGTTGTACAGAGAAAACGAGGCGCGCGCGGTGCCATTGATGCCGAAGCGCTGCATCACCGGCATGGCGCAATGGTGGCCGGCCCGGATCGCCACGCCATCATGGTCGAGGATGGTGCCGATGTCATGCGGGTGAATGCCGTCCAGCGTAAACGACAGGATGCTGGCCTTGTCCCGGGCGGTGCCGATGATTTTCAAGCCTTCGATTGCGCGCGCCTGCACGGTTGCATATTCGAGCAGAGCGTGTTCGTGCGCGGCAATCGCGTCGATGCCGATCGCCGATACATAATCGATCGCCGCGCCCAGGCCGATGGCGCCGGCGATATTCGGCGTGCCGGCCTCAAATTTATATGGCAAGTCGTTGTACTGGGTTTCGCCAAAGGTGACCGAGCTGATCATGTCGCCGCCAACCTGATATGGCGGCATCGCGTCAAGCAATGCCTCTTTGCCATACAGCACGCCGATGCCGGTCGGGCCGAACAGCTTGTGCCCGGAAAATGCATAGAAGTCGCAATCGAGCGCGCGCACATCGACGCCCAGATGGGCAATCGCCTGGGCGCCATCGAGCAGCACCGGCACGCCCTGGGCATGGGCTATTTCAATGATGCGTGCCGCCGGCGTGATGCTGCCCAGCGCATTGGATAGATGGGTCATCGCCACCAGTTTTGTGCGCGGGCCGACCAGCTTGGCGAACATGTCGAGGTCGAGCTCGCCGGCGTCATTGACGGGAGCGACCCGCAGCTCGGCCCCGGTCTGGGCACAGGCCATCTGCCACGGCACGATATTGGAATGGTGTTCCATCGCGCTGACGATGATATTGTCCTCGTTACTTAAGCGCGGCCGTGCAAAACTTTGCGCCACCAGGTTGATCGCTTCGGTGGTGCCGCGCACAAAGATGATCTCGCGGACATTGTCGGCATTGATGAAGCGCCGCACCGTCTCGCGCACGGCCTCGTACTGGTCGGTTGCCTTCTGGCTCAGCGCATGCACGCCGCGATGCACATTGGCATTGGTATTTCTGTAAAACGCCGCCTCGGCCTCGATCACCTGCTGCGGTTTCTGGGTGGTGGCGGCATTATCCAGGTACACCAGCGGCTTGCCGGCTACCTTTTGGGCCAGTATCGGGAAATCTTTGCGCCAGCGCTCAACCTGCCCGGCGTCGCTTTGTGGCGGCGGCAGCTTCGCCTGCAGCAGCGCTTCTGTTTCCATCTTCATCATCACTCCTTCAATCGCGCGCCCTGCGGCAGGCGCACCAGCAAGATCTGTTCAAGCCGGGTGCGCAAGGCGGCTACCCGAACCGGTTCAATCACGTCGTGCGCAAACGCATGCACCAGCAGGCTTCTGGCAACTGCTTCCTCGATGCCGCGCGAGCGCAGGTAAAACAGCTGGGTGTCATCGATCTGGCCGATGGTTGCGCCATGCGTGCACTTGACGTCATCGGCGAAAATTTCCAATTGTGGCTTGGTATCGATTTCCGCGCCGCGCGACAGCAGCAGGTTGTGGTTGGCCTGATAAGCGCGGGTTTTTTGCGCACCCGGATGCACGATCACCTTGCCGTTGAAGACTGCATGCGCCAAACCATCCAGCACGCCCCGGTAGTTTTCCCGGCTGGTGCCGTTCGGTTGCCGATGATCGATGCGGGTATGGTTATCCACATGCTGGGAACCACCCACCAGATACAGGCCATTGAACGTGGCTTCGCAGCCGGTGGCATCGAACACGGTGCTGATATCGTTGCGCGTCAGCGCGCCGCCGAGCGAAAATGAGTGCGAGGTCAGGCGGCTGTCGCGCTGCTGACGCGCATGGATGCCGGCCACATGAAACGCATCGCTGGCTTCCTGCTGCAGCTTGTGGTGCTCGATGACCGCGTTTTGCGCAGCAAAGATATCGGTCACCGCGTTGGTGAAATAGAGTGTGTCGTCGACGCCGGCGTAATGTTCGATCACGGTTGCCTGGGCGCCGTCTTCGGCCACGATCAGGTTGCGCAGATGGCTGGCCGCGCCTGGCTCGGTGGCAATGAACAGCAGATGCACCGGCGCTTCCAGCACCGTGCCGCGCTGCAGGTGCAGGTAGGCGCCATCAGCCATGAAGGCGGCATTGAGCGCACCGAATGCCGGCTGCGACTGGTGTCCTGCCAGGTAAGGTTCGAGCGACTCGGGCGCAGTATCCATTGTCACTGCCAGGCTTTGCAGCCGTGCGCCGGCCGGCAAGCGACCCGGCATGGAGAGTGCCGGATCATGGCGGCCGTTATGGAACACCAGCAGGTGGCCGGCGCCATGTTCGAGCACCACCTGGTCGCGTAGCGCGAGTGCCGCGTCGCGACGATCCGGCAACGCATGAAACGCGTGCTGTTCGAAGGCGGCGACGCTGGTGTATTTCCATTCTTCGTCGCGCCTGGTCGGGAAACCCTGTTGTGCGAAATCTTCCAGCGCGGCGGTGCGCAAACGATCAAGCCACGGCACATGTGCGCCGGGCAATGCACCTTTGATGCGTGCATGGTCAGCCAGGTAATGGTTGCGGGCGTCGGGCTTCATCGCGTCACCGCTCTACGCACCGGCTTGGCCGTGGCAGCGTCCTCCAGCCAGCCATAGCCGCGCTGTTCCAGTTCCTGCGCCAGTTCCTTGCCGCCGGTGCGAACAATCCGTCCCTGCGACAGTACGTGCACGAAGTCCGGCACCACGTAATCGAGCAGGCGCTGGTAATGGGTCACCATGATCATCGCGCGGTCCGGCGCGCGCAATGCATTGATGCCCTTGGCAACCAGCTGCAGGGCATCGATATCGAGCCCGGAATCGGTTTCATCGAGAATCGCCAGCTTCGGCTCCAGCAGCGCCATTTGCAGGATTTCATTGCGCTTTTTCTCGCCGCCGGAAAACCCCTCGTTGACCGAGCGGTACAGCAGCTCTTCGGTCATGTCCATCTGCTTCATCTTTTGCTTGATCAGCTTCAGGAAGTCGATCGCATCAAGTTCCGGCAAGCCGCGGTGGCGGCGGATATTGTTGAGCGCCGCCTTCAGCAGATAGACATTGCTGACTCCCGGAATCTCGACCGGGTATTGAAATGCCAGAAACACGCCTTCGCGCGCGCGCTCTTCCGGCGACAGCCCCAGCAAATCGCGCCCCTGGTACAGCACTTCGCCGCCGGTGACCTGGTAGGCGTCGCGCCCGGCCAGCACTTGCGCCAGCGTGCTCTTGCCGGAACCGTTCGGTCCCATGATCGCATGCACTTCGCCCGGATTGACCGTCAGGTCAAGGCCGCGCAGGATCGGCGTATTCTCAACCGAGGCTTGTAGATTCGTGATTTTTAACATGGTGTCATTTTTTCCGGGGTGATCCATTTTTAGCCGACGCTGCCTTCCAGGCTCACGCTCATCAGTTTTTGCGCTTCGACTGCGAACTCCATCGGCAATTCCTTGAACACTTCCTTGCAAAATCCATTGACGATCATCGAGACCGCATCTTCGGCCGACAAGCCGCGCTGACGGCAATAGAACAGCTGGTCTTCACCGATGCGCGAGGTCGATGCCTCATGCTCGACGCTGGCGGTCGGGTTCCTGACCTCGATGTACGGGAAGGTATGGGCGCCGCACAGCTCGCCCAGCAACAGCGAATCGCACTGGGTATAGTTGCGCGCACCATCGGCATTCTTCATGATCTTCACCAGGCCGCGATAGGCGTTCTGGCCATGTCCGGCCGAGATCCCTTTCGAGACGATGGTGCTTTTGGTATTGCGCCCCAGATGAATCATCTTGGTGCCGGTATCGGCCTGCTGGTAATGATTGGTCAGCGCCACCGAATAGAATTCCCCGGTCGAATTTTCGCCCCGTAACAGACAGCTCGGATACTTCCAGGTGATGGCCGAGCCGGTCTCGACCTGGGTCCAGGAAATATGCGAATTGACGCCGCGGCAATCGCCGCGCTTGGTGACGAAGTTGTAAATGCCGCCGACACCATTCTTGTCGCCGGGATACCAGTTCTGCACGGTCGAATACTTGATTTTCGCGTCATCCAGCGCCACCAGCTCCACCACGGCAGCGTGCAGCTGGTTTTCATCGCGCATCGGCGCGGTGCACCCTTCCAGATAACTGACATAGGCGCCGGCGTCGGCGATGATCAGGGTGCGCTCGAACTGCCCGGTATCCTTGGCATTGATGCGAAAATATGTCGACAATTCCATCGGGCAGCGCACGCCGGGCGGGATATAACAAAACGATCCATCCGAAAACACGGCGGCATTGAGCGCGGCAAAGAAATTGTCGGAGTACGGCACCACCGAGCCCAGGTATTGCTGCACCAGGTCCGGATGGTCGCGCACCGCATCCGAAAACGAGCCGAATATGATGCCCAGCTCGGCCAGCTTGTCCTTGTAGGTGGTGCCCACCGATACGCTGTCGAATACCGCGTCGACCGCGACCCCGGCCAGGCGTTCGCGCTCGTGCAGCGGCACCCCCAGCTTTTCATAGGTACGCAGCAGTTCCGGGTCGACCTCGTCCAGGCTTTTCGGGCCATCCTTCATCGATTTCGGCGCCGAATAATAAATGATGTCCTGGTAATCGATGGCCGGGTAATGCACGTTCGACCAGTCGGGCTCTTTCATCGTCAGCCAGTGGCGAAAGGCTTTCAGGCGCCAGGCCAGCATGAATTCCGGCTCGTTTTTGCGCGCCGAGATCATCCGGATCGTGTCTTCGGTCAGGCCGCGCGGCACGGTGTCGCTTTCCATTTCGGTCACGAAGCCGTGGCGGTATTCGCTGCCGATCATCGCATCGAGTGCGGTGGCGGTTTCTGTCATGATGATGTTCCTTTATCCTGCGCTATCGATTCAAGCGGATACGCCCGGAGCAGTTCGCCTGAACTTGATCGCGCTGATATCGACCGGTTGCGCCACCGGTTCGATCATTTGATCGAGCGTGATTTGCTGCAGCACCGCCAGCACCGCATGATTGATGCGCTGCCAGTTGGCGCGCACCGCGCACCCTGATTCCTGGGTACACAAGCCGGGCGTGACGCTGCACTCGGTCATGCCGATCGGCCCATCCATTGCATGAATGATGTCGACCATGGAAATCTGGTTGGCCGGGTGCGCCAGCAGATAGCCGCCTTTGGCGCCGCGCAGCGACACTACCAGTCCGCCGCGCGCCAGTATCTTGAGGATCTTGCTGACGGTCGGCACCGGCACGTGGATCGCGGCGGCGATTTCGGCGGCGCTGCGGCTGCGCTCCGGCTCCCGGATCAGCGCCGTCATCACTACCGTGCCATAGTCGGCCATCTTGCTAAGTCTCAACATAATTTCCCAGGCCTTGTTTACTCTGTGTTGCTTGCAGCATGCGGCTCGTTTTCATCACGCTGTTGCTGACGCTCGCCTGATTCCCATCAGGCTGTTTCAGCCGCAACTGCCGCAGCACATGCCTTCTTCGCCATGCGCCGACTTTTTCACATCGATGCCGGCACGCTGCAAGCTCGTGCGCAACACCTGGATCGAGGTGAGGTTGTCATCGAAGTCAATATTGATCTGGTTGTTTGGCGTGGCGAATGTCACCTTGCTCACGCCTTCAATCGCCTGCAGTGCGCCGGCCGCTTTTTGCGCGCTGACGTCGTTCAATGTTCCAAGCAGTTGCAGTGTTTCGGATTTCATGATGCTCCCTTCGGGTTTTTGATTTATTTCACTATCGCACCGGCATCATGGTTTCAGCATGCAGATTGCCGGCAATCTTTAAACAGTACCAATTTAGTCCTATTAAAGAAGTTTTGCAAGTGCCGGACGCAATACCGCACAATCAGTAGGGGAAAGTCTGCAGCGATTCAGTGCAGATGTTGAAACTTGAACAATATTATTGCGCCATCAACTTTATAAGCGCTTGACCTTGTTGATGGATGCTCCAGTATCAGATCACTGGCGCCACCGCCGTATCGTGTGCTGTCCGGATACCAAGATGGCAATCACCAGACCGTGTCTAGCGTGCGCGGGCGCGATTGAGCACCGGGTTCGCCGGATCGCTGCTCCACTGATACCAGCCGCCGTCATAGACACTGATGCGCTCCCAGTTCATCAGCCAGGCATAAAAGAAAGCCAGCGAGGCGCGCCAGCTGGTGCCGCAGTAAAACGCAATCTGCTGCCCGGCATGAATGCCGGTTTTTTCCCAGAATGCGCAGATGTCGGCGGGCGGCTTCATGGCGCCATTCGGGTGCTGGAAATCGCGCATGCTGTTGACGTCACCCGGCTCGCCGGCCCGTCCCCAGCGCGCCCCCGGAATATCGCCGCAGGCATCGATGTAACAGTAACCCGATGACAGGCCGATAAATTCCTGCCAGCTGCGAATGCTGACCAATGCGCCGTCAATTTGCTGCAGGAGTGTTGCGGCCTGCATGGTATCGATCAGGTATTCCGGATGCGCCGGGAACACGACACCGAAGTCGCTGGCCGCCGGATACACAACCGGATCGCCCTGCGCCAGCGGCAAACCGGCACGCTGCCAGACTGTAAAACCGCCGTCGAGCAGCCGCACGTCGGCCACGCCCGCATACAGCAGCAGGTGCGCGGCGCGCGCGGCGGCCAGGTTGTTTTTTCCATACAGCACCACGGTAGTATCGTGGCGGATGCCAAGCCCGAGCAACAGCGGCAACAGCGCCGCATCCGGCACCTTGTTCCAGTAGCGACCCTGCTCGAGCCAATTGGTATCGATAAAGCCGGCGCCGGGAATATGGCCGGGAACGGAAAAATCAGCCATGCCGCAGCCGACTTCGAACAGGCGCCAGTCGCCGGCAGGCGCCGCGATCACTGCCACACCGGCAATCAGGTTATCCAGCCAGGTTGCGGTGACCAGTTGCTGCCACCGGGCCAGATGGCGGGGAAATGCGGATGTCGTCAGCCGCGCTCGGTCACCTGTGGGCATCGCTAGTCGCAGCTGGCGAGATACAAATCTTCCACCTGTTTTCTAGCCCAGGAGTGCGCCTGAGAAAACTCAGGCTGGATTTGATACTCGGGTTACTGGTAAAACACTTGATATCGATGCGCCGCCCCAACTCTTCCCACCCGTAGCGCCCAACCAGCCCGGTGACAATTTTCTCCAGCGTCATGCCATGCAAGCGGTCGCCAGAGCGCATGACGTTCATTTCCGGCGGCGTTGGCAATTCGGCATCCTTATTTTTCATCATCGTGTTTCCTGGCTGACGTTTTCGGTGCGGCAGCTACTTTTTCCGTCTTTTCCTTGGTTACTTGCAAGCGCCCGAGGCGCTTTTCCAATTCTTGCACATTAGCCGACATTTCGCGCACGCCATCCCAGATACTGTGGTCCAGGCGCATCTTGTGGTTCATCGCGCTGATCATCGGCATCAGGCTTTGTTCATAACTGTCGGCCAGCCGGGTAATCGCCGTCTGCAGCAATACCTGTTCCGGCAGGTTGACCTGCACCTCGGGCTGCAGCCGCTGGCCAAGCGCAGCGATTTGCAAGCTGATGTCGCCCAGCAGGTTGGCCACCTTGGTGGCGCCATCGGCATCAGCCCCGCCCTGCTTGCGCAGCCGCACGAAATCCTGCAGCAGCGACTGCCAGCGCGCCTGCTCATCGACGCTGGGCTGTCCCAGCAGGTGGACCAGCTTCAACAGGTTTTCTTCGGCGCCGGTGGTCAGCGTTTGCGCTTCGCCGCGGTAATGGTCGCGCAGCAAGTTATCGATTTCGCCATCATCCATCAGTGCCGAAATCTTCGGCATCAATTTGCTCATGTTGCGGTAGCTGCCCTGCAGCTTGAATGGCGGCTCGGTCCGGTATTCGTCATCCTGCGACGCCGATGCGATATAGGCCAGGTTCACCCGCAGCAACGCATCGCGCACCTTGAACAGGCGCTGCAGTACTGCGCAGATTTCGCCGATTTCCTGGGCACTGTATGCATGCTGCAATTCTGTCACCGCAATCGGTTCACCCTGCGCCATCCTGATGAGCTGGTAGACATCCTGCGGTTCGCGCGCGGCCAGCGGCTGCAGCACCGGATGGCCGACCAGGGCGTTTTCGATATACGACATCGCGAACACGTCTTCACGCCCGGACAGCACGTCGCCCAGGTTATAGATATCGGCGCGGTTGGCCAGCATGTCGGGGATCTTGAACACGTCGCCCGATTCGGTATATGGGTTGCCGGCCATGACGATCGCAAAACGCTTGCCGCGCAAATCGTAGCTGCGGCTTTCGCCGCGCCACACGCCTTCGATACGACGGGTACCATCGGCCAGCGCGATGAATTTCTGCAAGAACTCAGGGTTGGTATGCTGGATATCATCCAGATACAGCATCACATTGTTGCCCATGGCAAGCCCGAGATTGAGCTTTTCCAGCTCCATGCGGGCAGCGCTGTTGGCGGCCTGGGCCGGGTCGAGCGAGGTCACGCCATGGCCCAGCACCGGGCAATTGATGCGCACGAAAATCATGCCGAGGCGGTCGCCTAGATATTCCATCAACGTGGTCTTGCCATAGCCGGGCGGCGAAATCAGCAGCAGCATGCCCATCGAATCGGTGCGCCGCTGCTCGCCGGCCGCACCAATCTGCTTGGCCAGGTTGTCGCCCACCAGCGGCAGATAGACGTCATCGATCAAGCGGTTGCGCACGAATGACGATAGCGGCTTGGCCTGGAACTGTTCCAGCCGCAGGCGTGCCTTTTCTTCCTGCACCAGGGTCTGGCGCAATTGCTGCAGCTGCTGGAAAGCCGGCACGATCACCTGTGCATGATGCTGCAGGCGGCGCATGAAATCATTCAGCTGCAAGGTAAAGCCCTGCACCTCGAGTCGGGCATGCTCGCCCAGCAGGCCGGTGACCGCTGCCTGCAGATCGGCGGCATGTATGGTGCGCGGCAACTGGCACAGCAGGCTGGCGGCGGCTTCCGGCAGCAGCGCCAGGTCACCCTTCTGCTGCAAGATAAAACCATGCAGCCATTCGGTGGCCAGCTGCCAGCGCTCGCGCAAGGTCTGGGTGCCATCCTGCCAGGGTGTGCCGATATTGTGCCGGCTTAAGTGCTGCTGCAAACCCTGCGCCAGGTCGGCGGCAGTGCGACTCAATACCCATTCATGCGGCTGGGCCCGGGTAGCGATGCCGGCTTCCGAGGCCAGTTCATGCAGCAAGTAAGCTGCGCTTTGCTCCAGCAGCATGGCCTGCGATTCGGTCACCGGATCAAGCCAGGCATCGATCGCCAATTGCTGCTGTGAACAGAACTTTTGCAATGCCTGCTGCAGCTGGGTCGACACTTGCTGCCACAGGCGGTCGCTGCCGAATTGCCGGCGCATCAATTCGGCTTGCTCGGCCTGATGCTGGAAGGCTTGTGCGCTCAGCTGCAGGCTGGGCGTGGTGCTCAGATCCTGCCAGTACAACAGGGCGGCTGCGCGCGCCAGCGGGCTGAACCGCAGCAGACCGGCGTTGTCGACCAGCGGCACCAGCTGCCGCAAGATGATGGCAGCATCATGGTCATGGATGCCCTTCTGGTACCCCTCGTGATAACGCGGCGCGGCAAACCGGCGCACGCTTTCATCGAGCCGCTGCGCATCCGATTGACGCACCGCGTCCAGCAAATCAGGCCAGCTCCAGCCATCGGCCTGCGCCTGCGCTGCCTGGATAATCTGATACGCCAGGTATTCGGCGCGATAGACATGCGAGCTTTCGGCCAGGCTTTCCTGATTCCAGTATGACTCTAAGGCCTGCAGCCGCGCGTCAATCAGCGGTGCAAAGTAATCGGTGCCGGTCAAGTGAAACGCCAGTCGCTCCTGATGCGGCACGATAGCCAGATCGAGTGCTTGCTGGTTGACGGTAAACGCATGGCGCCCGAGACGAATGGTGTTGCCGGTCACCAGCTCGTTGCGGTCGCGCAGCGCGCGCTGACCCTGCTCGCGCAAGGCTTTCAATTGCCCGGCAAGGTCATCGGCGCCGACATTGCTGCCGAGTTTGCGCAACTCCTCGATGCTGCTTTTGAGTTTGCCCAGCAAGGCGTCAGAGGCGAAGTAGGCTTCCAGCTGCGCAGCTTCGCGCAATTGCGCCAGGCGTTTGGGCACGCCGCCCAGGATACGGCGCGCCGCCTCCATGATTGCCTGCACCCGCCGCGAGCGGGCATCGAGCAGCGTCTGCTTGCGGGTTTCCAGCGTCTCATAAACCGATTCGCGCTTGTGGGCGATTTCGGTCAGATAGTCTTCCTGGTCGGCGAAGCGCCCTTCGAGGTCTTCCAGCTGCGCCAGCAGACGCGTGAGCAGCTCGTCGCATCGTTCCGGCGTCTCGGCTTGCTCGAGCGCGCTTTCCACCGATTGCCCGAACAGCTTGAACTGGGCGGAAAATTCGGCTGCCGATTCGCCCTGTGACAATTGCTTCCTGCGCTGGCGCGCTTCGGCCCGCAACTTGTTGACGTCGGCATAAATGCCGGAAATCGCGTCCAGGATGCGGGTGCGCAGGGTGGCATCACCAACTGCCAGTGTTCCCAGCAATTCGGTCAGGCCATCCAGGTTGCGCGCAGTGCGGTCGAGCGCCTCGTGCAGCGGCGCCAGTTCGGCCGTGGTTTGCAGATTCGGCAGCTGGTTGCGCTGCTTGCTCAGGTCGTCAGTGATTTTGGCAAAGGCATCGTCCTGCGCCAGAAACTGCACGGTACGCTCGGCGACCCGCGACTCTTCTTCGCCGAGCTCGCCATCGAGCCGCATCAGGCGCGCCACATCCATGTAGCGCTGTTCCTTCAGGCTGGCCAGGCGGCCGCGCGCCAGACGGATTTCCTGCAATGATTCGATGAAATCGGTCGGCGACTGCCACAGGCGACTGGCGGTTTCGGTCAGCAACTGGCGCTGCGCCTGTTCCATCTGTGCAAGCGTGCGCTGCGCTTCCTGCTGGATTGCGGCAACCTTGTCGAACTCATCGAGCGTGGCACTGGCCACTTCGATCATCGCACGCACAATCGCAGCAGCTTGCTGCGATTCATTGGCGGCCAGCCAGTAATAGGCATCCACCACGCGCCGGCATTGCATGATCAGCGTTTCATACACGAAGCGGGTCGGCAACTGGTCATTGCCGGCTTCGGCTTGCTCGCGCACCAGTTTGGCAATCGAATACAGCTCCGACAGGCCACGCACCAGTTCGCGGTTGCCGATTTTGCCAAAAAATGTCTGGCGCGGCGCCTGCTGCGCCGCATGCTCGTCGCTGTGAAACGGCGTTTGCCACAATTGCATCGCGTGGTTGCGGGTCGGCTCATCGCTCTCGGCGGTAAACAGCAGCATGCGGCCATCGTCGAAGCGGGCATAACCGTGCGCGACCAGCGGCTGCGCCAGCGTCTTGTTGATCAGGTTGTAGGTCAGCAGCACATACATGCCGGACTCGATGCCGTAAAAAATATACAGCACGTCTTCGCCATTGGGCGCCAGCAGCCGGCGCTTGAATTGCAAGCCAGTGGGCAGATCGGCAAACAGCTTGGTTTCACCGCTTTGCAGGATATACCCGTCCGGAAACACGATGCCGTGGTCTTCCGGCAATTGCACGCACGATGCGCCAATTGCATCGACCCGGGTCACCTGCCGCGTGCGCCGGTTGAACACCAGGTAACGGATCGCGCTCTCGCGGTACGGCTTGATGCGCAGCAGGATCAACTCACCCACTGCGGCATAGGCAATCTCGGCATCGTTCAACGACTGATTGCGGTCTTCCACCGGTTCGGTATAAATACCCAGGCCGGTTTCGGTATTGTTTTCAACCTTGATGGTCAGGTCGCCGCCGATGGTTTCCACGAACAGCGTATCAAGCACATTGACATGCGGATGCTTGCCCAGTACATGCTGTTCGCGGTTGGTGGCCGTCCATTCGAAATCATGGGCCGGCGGCAATGCGATGTCGCGCTCGCCACGGTTGTCGATATAGACAACTTCGCCCGAATCCTTGATTTGCCAGCGAAAAACCCGCACATCGGTCATCCGCTCGCCGATCTTGAAAGCTGCCAGCAGCTTGCCCTGGGTGACCCGCAGCTGCACCAGCCTGGCGTTGCGGTAATAGCTGTACAGTTCCTTGAATTCAACGACGAAGCGCGCGTCATCCAGGAAAGACTGACTTAACTGAAGCGGCTCCAGCTCGTACTGCTCGCCATCGCCGCACAGACGATACAGCGCGAAGACATCAGCTACGCGGGTCTCTTGCCGCAAGCCGATGAAGACGTTGTAGCCGAACACCAGCACATCGCCGACCAGCACCAGGTCATGTGCAACGCAATTGTTTTCGGTGCGCGCACGGGTGCGTGCGCGCAGCAGCATGTCTTCGCGGCCGAATTCGGCCAGGCGGGCCTGATTAACTTGACCTGCACGGTCGAGCAGGTCACGCCCTTGCGTGGCCAGGCGCTTCCTGAGCAAATCGAAACTGCTGGAATGGGCGACCGCCTGGGCAACACTGTGGTCGCCCGCGCCGGCATGGTGCTGCGCATTAGGCTCAGTGCTAGCCTGGGACGGCACGCTGGCCACGGCTGCCGCTTCGGTTTTTGCTTCGCTCATTGACGGGACTTATGCTCGATGAAGTAGTCTGGGAAAGATGGCAATCAATCCGCTTTGGCGTTCAAAAACGCCATCATTTCGGCGCTATTGGGCTGCGCCTGCAGCCAGTCGCGCATGCGGGTCAATTCCTGGTAGGCGGCTTCGCCAAAACGCGCGCGCTGCGCACGATCCATACGCTCGCGTGATGCCGTGCTTTGCAGCTGGCGCTGCCAGCGTTCGGACACGACCGCGTCGAGCTGGCGCGCCAGCCCGAGTCGGTTGAGAATTTCCCATTCACCGCGATCGAGCCAGACGCCCTGGGCGGAGGCGCTGTAATCGAGCCGGAATGGCGCCTCGTTGCTGACTTTCACGCGCGCCATCAAGCGGCCGGTCTTCGGACAAAACCGGGCAGTACCCGCTTCCTCCTCGATTTCGGCGACATGCATCGGCTGATCGATTGCCGCTGCAGCGTCATGCCGGCGCCAGGCACGATAGCCGTCCAGATCGATCCAGACGCCGCTGCAACTGGTGCAACACTGCGCCGCCAGCCCGGCTTCCAGGGCGACCGATTCGAAATCCTTGCTGTTACAAGCGGGACACAACATGTTCGTTCCTTTTCTTGGTTCAACTTCACCAGGCAGCCATCGTCGCCGGATTGCCGTCGGAGCCAGCCTCATCGATGTGCTGCATGAAGCGCTCCGGCGCAGTGATTGCCGGGTTTATTTCGATGCTTTCGGTGTGTCGGCATCGCCCTTGAAGCTGGCCAGCAGGTTATTGAGCGCCGACTGCTGCTGCGCGGTGCCATCACGGTTGACCTTGGCCAAGAGCGATGTCAGGGTCAGATTCTGCAGCTCGCCGGACGAGCTTCCGAGCGCACCGACGATGTCGCGGATGTCATGCACCATGTCGCGCTTGCCATTCAAGTGATCCTTCAGACCGATCTGCAGCGTCTTGCTCTTGTCGATGGTGGCATCGATGCCCTTGCCGATGGCCAGTGCATTGACGAAGCGATCGAAATAATCGCCTTCGCCGCCGACGATATCGATCTTGGCATTCTGCAGCGCCTTGCCCAGCACTTCGGCCTGGTCTTTGGCGATGTGCGTCTGCGCATCGATACCCTTGTTGATTTGCTGGTTCGAAATCTCGAGCTGCATGCGGAATTCTTCATGTGCGCGGGTTTCATCGCTCATCGCCGACATCGCCTCGAACTTCTGGCGGAGGCCAGCTGACTCGGCTTCAAAGCGCGCCTGCACCACATGCGCTTCGGCTTCGCCATGCTTGACCAGCGCGGCCGCATCCGCCGTTTTCACGGATGCTTCGGCAAAACCGATCTGCTCGTTACCCTTGGCCTGCGCTTCCATTTGCAGGCGCGTCGATTCGGCCTGCGCTGCACCCTGTTTCAGGATCGCTTCGGCGCCGGCAATCTTGACCTTGGCATCAGCCAGGCCTGGTGCGGCCAGTTCGGCTTCGCGGCCTTCGGCTTCGCGCTTCTTGGCCTCAGACGCTTTTTCCGCCACTTTCAATCGTGCATCGGCCAGCGTCAACTCTTGCGCCGCCTTGTGCTTGGATGAACGCTCGTCAGCTTCGGCCGCCTTCACGGTCAATACCATCTTCTCTTCGGCGCTGGCTTCGGCGGTAATCACCACCGATTTGCGCTGGCGATCGGCTTCGGAGACTACCCGCACTTCCTTGATCGCTTCTTCCTGCTCGGCCACGGTACGTTCGACCACGATTCGTTCGCGAATCACATCGGCGATCGCTTTCTTTTGCACTTCAATCGCTTTTTCCTTTTCAATCGTCTGCAGCGCCACTTCGCGCTCGCGGTCGACTATTTCCAGCATGCGGGCCCGGGTCACCCGTTCTTCCTCGATGGCGACCGCACGCTTGCGGTTGTTTTCCGCCACTTCCTTTTCGCGGGTGGTGTTTTCCTGCTGAACCATGATCAGCTGTTCGGACTGCAGGCGCGCCAGCTCGGACTTGGCATGTTCTTCTGCCTGCACCTTTTGTGTTTCAGCCTGTTCCCGCGCCCGCACCGAACCGACTTCACGGCTCTGGCGCGATTCGGCGTCGGCTTGCTGGCGCTCGAGTTCGAGGATCGCTTCGCGGGTCTCGACATCTTTTTTCTTGATGCGCATTTCCTCATCGCGCTTCAACTCGTTGGTGCGGATGCTTTCGATTGCAGTCAGCTCGGTGATTTTCTTGATGCCCTGCGCGTCCAGAATGTTGTGGCCGTCGAGCTTGTCCAGCGGCGTCTGCTCAATGTAATCGATCGCGGCGTCCTCCAGCACATAGCCGGACAAGTCGTCACCGATCTGGCGGATGATGTCATCACGGAAGCGGTCGCGCGCCTGGTACAGGTCGACGAAATCCATCGATTTCCCAACCGTTTTCAAGGCTTCGGCAAACTTGGCCGAGAACAGGCTTTCCAGGGTTTCCTGGTTGGAAGCGCGGGCACAACCGACTGCCTGCGCGACTTTGAGCACGTCTTCGGCGGTCTTGTTGACGCGGATGAAAAAGGTCACCTTGATATCGGCGCGGATATTGTCCTGGCAAATCAGGCCATCCTTGCCGAGCCGCTCGATCTCAATCGTCTTAAGTGAAATCTCCATCAGCTCCGACTTGTGGATGATCGGGTAGACGATCCCGCCGGTGAAGGTGACATCCGGCTCGGCACGCAAGGTGTTGATGATCATTGCATGACCCTGTTCCACCTTGTGGTAAAACTTGGCGAACATGACCAATATACCCAGCAGCACAACGGTGCCGATGCTAATTGCGAGCAACATGATGTCCATGGAATTCCTTGTCAGTCAGGTTAATTGTGCAAAGATTGCGAGAATGATTAATCGCAGGCTAGTCGAAGGTGGATGCAGCCTGCACTTCGTATTGCTGGACCGCGTCGTCATAGCCGAGAATGACGGCGGGCGAATTGCGGGTCAATGTATTCGGGGTCCTGGCCCAGACCCGGATATTGAGGCTGGTGCCGAGATCCTGCACTTCGGCGCGGCCGAATTTTTCATCGACGCTTTGCGTGACGATCCGGCAGCCGAGGCCCACCAGGCTTTGATTGCTGCGTGCATGGTGCTTGACGAACAGGCCGCGTAGCGGCTTGATCAGTTGCGCCGAAATCGGGATCGAGACTGCTGCCGATACCACCAGTGCACCGATACCCAGCAACACCTGCAGCAGCATGGTCGGCACCAGCGCGATTACATATTGATGCAGCAAGGCGGTGATCAGCCAGGTAAAGAATGTCAGCAGGGTGACGGCAATCGACAGCGGCACGCCGCCCAGACCCAGCGCCACCAGATAGCCGGCCAGCGTGTGCAGATCGGTGTCGTGGTGGGCAGACTGCAGGTCATGATGCGCCGATTCGAGATGTGCGCCGTCGCCGGCATCGATTTCCAGGTTGTCGCCCAGATCGACCACGCCGACGATCGACAGCAGCCAGTAAATCAGCAGGATCGCCAATACCACGGTCGGTATGGCGGTAGGAAAGCTGCCGAGCAGCTGCCAGATTGACATTGGTTCTCCCCCTTGTCCGTATTTTTCGTTTTATGGACTTGCGCGCCTGGCCGCTCGTTGGCGGCGATTGATCATTTTGGTCTAGGCGCTTGTTTCTTTGCAAAGTTTATCAGTTCCTGATGCAAAATTTCCTTGATCCGTCGTTTATCGTCAACATCGATGCCGAAGCGCTCGGCCAGCAATGCATAATCGGCATCGTTCAAGGTGACCGTCAGGCGCGGTCGCAGCGGTTTTCTGGTGCATGGCAAATCCAGAATCTTGCGGATCTGGTCGGAGGGTGAAACCTGGTTTGCGAAGGCGGCATAGCGCACCGCCTCGATCACCTGTTTTTCAACATCGAACGCCACCTGCACCGCCCGCAAAGCGGCGTCCGAACTCGACCAGCGCGATGAACTGCGTACCATGAGTTTATTCTCCGTCAATCGCCGCCGGGGGCATCAGTTGTGGCTGCCTTGGTAGCGCCCGCTGCGTCCATCCGTGCCTGCAGGCGCGCCATCACGGCACCCTTGCGATTGACGTTCTCGCCGATGCCGGCGGCAGCCAGCTTGCTTTCCAGTGTCTTGTTGCCGAACTCGCCCTCCAGCACGTCGGCTGCCTGCATCCGGTCCGCCAGGTCCTGGTGGCGCTGCTTGATTCGCTCCAGCGATTCCTTGGCACTCATCAGCTTCGAGCCGCTGGAACCCATGCTCTGCGAAATGGTCGCGGTCGCCCGGTAGACGCTTTCGGTGGTCCTGGCCATCGTCAGTTGCCGCTCGTGTTCGCGCAACGTGGCTTCGGCATTGCGGATCAATTCCTTCAGGCGCACGATGTGGCCGGCAAATTCGCTGCGGGCAGCGCTCTGCTCGGCAATCGCACCTTCCAGATTGGCCACCTTGTCGGCCACTTCCTCGGCCAGCGCGGTCTCGTCTTTTTGCAGCGCTTGCATCGCCAGCTCTTCATACTTGCGCATCTCTGCCATCAGGCGCTCGATTTCACGGCCGGCCTGCATTTCCTTGGCCATCACTGCGGTCAAGTCCTGCTTGGCACGGGCGACATGGTTCTTGGCTTCGACGATTTCCTGTTCGTAAATGCCGCTGGCATTGTTGTCGACCACGCTCTGGCCGATTTCACGCAGATTACCGCGCAACATGGTCAGGATTTTAGAAAAGACAGCCATGATGATCTCCCTATTTCAGATAGTCAGTGAATACTTCCAGCGCTTCGACGGCATTGTCTGCCACCATCGCCACGTCTTTTGCGATTTCCTCGACCCGTGCGTCGTGCGAGAGCGAGCCGTAAATCACGTACTGGCGTTCGATCCGCCCGAACGTCGACAAGGGGATCGAAATGTTCAGATCCATCATCGCTTCGAGCATGTCGGCGCGGCGCTCCGGCCTGATCTCATCCTCGGTCCACAGATAGCTGATGCACAATACCTGGCTTGGCGTAATCGTCACGAATACCGGCAATTCATCCTGGCCTTCGATACTGATGCGCATCACCGGCACCGCATCCGGCTCGGTTGCCGGCAGCAGGCTGGCACTGACCGCCACCGACCCCAGGTGCTGCGCCAATGCCTGTTCAATGCCGACCAACTGGCTCATGCCTTGTTCCATTGCTTCCTCCCTGCTTGATATTGTTATTGAACTGACCACCGAACTTACCACCAGAAATTGCGGCCGGAGACATAATATGTCGAATTATAGGATGCCGACATAAAATGTCAAGCCGGCCGATCAAATATTTTTTTGCCAGTTCATTCCAGCGGACCCGCAACCATGCCTGCAGTCACGGCGTGGGCTTGCACCCCTCTCCAGCCGTCGCCATTTCACGCTTTGCATGGCGCGGCATCGCGCGCCCGACCGCGGCTTGCAGGCAATTCAACCACACGCACCGCAATCAAACTGGAGCCAGGCGATTCAACTCACTATAATGAGCGGCTTTATTCGAATGAAACCCCGACCGCCATGAGCTTGCCGATCAAACGTCTCACCAGATCATCTTCTGCCCTGCTGTGCCTGGCAGGCTTGCTCGCCAGCCTGCCGGCCGCTGCCGCTTCGCTGCCATTGTGGGAAGTCGGGGCCGGCGTGGCTGGAATGAGCTTGCCGGACTACCGCGGCTCAGACCAGACCACTTCGTACATTTTTCCGGTTCCGTATTTTGTCTATCGCGGCGAATTCTTGAAGGCGGACCGCAACGGCGTGCGCGGCATGCTGTTTGACAGTGACAAGGTCGAGCTCAATCTGAGCCTGAACGGCACCCTGCCGGTCAACAGCCGGGATAATCTGGCGCGGCGCGGCATGGCGAACCTGAAGCCGACCGTCGAGCTGGGCGCCAACCTCAGCGTCAATCTCTGGCAATCGTCAAACCAGGATATCCGCTTGGATTTCCGCGCCCCGATACGCACCGCCGTCACGATTGAATCGTCGCCGCAGCAAATCGGCTGGCTGTTTTCACCGAACCTGAATATCGATATCAAGAATCCGGCTGGCCTTCAGAACTGGAACCTGGGCATGCTGACCGGGCCACTGTTCAACAGCCGCCGCTACCATGCCTATTTTTATTCGGTCGACCCGGCCCAGGCCATCGCCGGCCGTCCGGCCTATTCGGCCCCCGGCGGCTATGCCGGTTCACAAGCGACGCTTGCCTTGTCCAGGCGCGCAGCGCGCAGCTGGGTCGGCGCCTTCGTGCGCTACGACACGGTGGCCGGCGCAGCCTTCGAAAACAGCCCACTGGTCAGGCAACGCCATGCGGTGTCCGCCGGCATCGCGGCGACCTGGGTCTTTGGTGAATCGTCAACCCGGGTCAATGCCGACGAGTGAATCCAGTTGGCAGAACAGCATGTCAAACCGTCTATGGTATTCACGCATCAACCAGCGATGAGATGGCTACAGCGCCAATGAATAATGGTAAAGTCTGGTCCTGATCAATACTGAATTGAATCGCCTGATGAAACCGCAAGCAGACATGCCGACCGACGCACAAGAATGTGACATTCTCATCATCGGCGGCGGCCCGGCAGGATCCACCGCAGCCGCGTTGCTGGCGCAAAAAGGCTACCGGGTCACGCTGGTCGAAAAAGCCCATCACCCGCGTTTTCATATCGGCGAATCGCTGTTGCCGGCCAACCTGCCACTCCTGGAAAAACTCGGCGTGGCCGACCAGGTGCGGGCGATCGGCATGGAGAAATGGTCGGCGGAATTTGTCTCGCCTTTGCATGAGCACAAGCAGATCTTCGACTTTGCCAACGCCTGGGACAAGTCGATGCCGCACGCGTATGAAGTCGAGCGCGCGGATTTTGATGAAATCCTGATTCGCAATGCCCAGAAAAAAGGCGCCACCGTCATCGAGGGATGCAAGGTCACGGATGTGGCGTTTCTCCCGCGCGACGCAGGGGCGATGATTCAGGCGCAGCAGGATGATGGCACGGCACACACATGGCGCGCCCGTTTTGTACTGGATGCGTCCGGGCGCGACACTTTTCTGGCCAACCGCTTCAAGGCCAAGGTCCGCAACGACAAGCACAACAGTACCGC
>JAKFBY010000078.1:0-142995 GCA_036677325.1 Paucimonas sp. | reverse complement strand
GCTTGTCGAGCGTGAAGCCGATCTTGAGCGCAAGCGCCTCGGCGTGGATCGGGATGGCTTTTCTGTCGGTTCCGACGGCAAGGCGCTTACCACGGTCGGCTACAGCCGGCGTTCGGTGTTCGAGCAGGCCAAGCAGGCCGGCCTCGACGATGGCAAATCCCTGGAACTGGCATCGCAGTTCGTGTCCGAACAGGGTATGCCGATGGGGTATCAGCAGAATACGGGCGGATGGGGCATGGCCGTCTACGAAGGCATCAACAAGGCGTGGGAAGAACAGAAGCGGGCAGACCTGCGGCAGCCGAACGGCGACACGGCAGCGCCAGCGTCTCCAATGTCGCCGGCTGCGAATCGCCCAACGTCACAGCGCACGGTCAATATCAGCCTACTAGGTAAAAGCACCTCAGTAAATGTGGTGTCCGATACGGACTCGAATAATCTAGTTTCAGTTCTTCGACAACTTGAAGCAGCAGCAGGGGCCGCATCATGAATCAAGAAATTGACGGCGATGCCATTGCACGCGCCCCGCTGGAGGAAATTAAAGATATGCTTCGCCAGTCGGAACCGGGTTCAAGCATGCGTGAAAGTGTAAGCGCAGTAATTCGCACGGTGGCGGTGCATTTAATAGCGGGCGCTGTGCCTGACGGCATGACATCAAAAGAGGCCGTAAGTCGTGGCCGCGATATGCTGGCGCTGCTGCAATCGTCTGCGCAATGAATGCGCAATTTTTTAGCAAATGCTAAAACCCTTTTCGCAGAGGTATAGTAGGGTATTACGGCATTTTCTGTTTCCATACTGTATTGTTGATAAATATCAATACAAAGAGGAATTTACAAATGTCACCGCAATCTATTTCCAAGCCTAACCGCGCCGCATTGGCAAGCATGTTCCGGGTAACCGACATCCCAGAAATTAACGAGATGGCGGCAGCGCTTGGCAAGCAGCACGGCCCTGAAGTTATGGAGATGGCCTGCCTTCTGCTATTAACCCAAAGTTTAATGCAGCGGTGCGGAAAACAGAACGGGAGCAACCTGGGCCCACTGATAACGCTGCAAGCGGAGTGTGTCCGCGCGTTAGCAGTGGAAAGAGGTATTGATTTTTCTGACGTTGTCGACGCTTTGGCAGGACTTGATCGAGCCGGCCGGACTGCTGAATATCTCTCGCACGTGCCTGATTAATGAAGCCCTAGGGCAGGTTGCAATTATTTGACTGGCTTGTTTGACATTGCACAATAGCAATGCACAGGCACTACTGATAATAGTAATGACCCAAAAATACAAGCAAAGTTTGAAAAATGAAATCGTACTTATCTTTGGTTGAAACACCATTCGCTACTACTCAAAGTAAAGCAGAAGCATTTTTAAAAGTACTTCTCAAGAATTTATCGATTGATGAGCTTGAAAAAATGCTGACAGACGGGTTTGGTATTGTTTCAGACCTTGTAGACCATGGCGCCGCGGAAAATCATACGGTAGAAACCAGTCGAAAATTAGCCGGCTTGATGCTCGAAAAAATGCATATGCTTGCAATCGAGATTTCCGCTCGCCGAAAGGCTTAGTCAACTTCCATTCAATTGGACAAGGGTGCCGTCTAATAGAATTTAAGGCACGGCTAAGGCACGGAGAGCAAAAACAAAAAAGCCGCGCAAGGCGGCTTGATGTAAGTCTTTGATTCTATTGGTCGGGGCGAGAGGATTCGAACCTCCGACCCCGTGCACCCCATGCACGTACGCTACCAGGCTGCGCTACGCCCCGACGAAGGGCAAATTATAGCAGAGGTCGGCAAAATGCGGCCATGGAAACCTTGGCAGCCTGACAAAGTTTTAGCTTTCGGTCACACCCCGTCTCGCCCATTCAATCTCCTTTTTCCTGATTTCACCGGATAAAATGCAGCCACCGCGCTGGCCGGATAGAATTGAGTTCAGCCGTTTCATCAGCCTTTTTCAATTCATTTTAATTCACGCCGTATGCCGATCAAGATCAGCCAGCAATTCGATGCCGGTGCTATAGAAATTGTCAGTGTCAAGAGCCCCGATGCGATCGATCTGTGTCTGCGCGCCGACTCGCACGCCGATGTCCATCAATGGTTTCATTTCCGCCTGCAGGGTGCAAAAGGGCAAGCCTGCACGATGCGCGTGCTCAATGCCGGCCAGGCAACGTTTGCGCAGGGCTGGGACAATTATCAGGCAGTCGCCAGCTACGACCTGGAACACTGGTTCCGGGTGCCGACCGGCTATGATGGCCAGGTTCTGACCATTACCCATACTCCCGAGCGTGACAGCGTCTATTACGCCTATTTCGAGCCGTATTCCTGGGAGCGCCATCTGCGCCTGCTGGGCAAGATCGATATATCACCATTAGCTACTGTGACCGACCTCGGTAGCACCGTGGATGGGCGCGATTTGAACATGGCGGTGATCGGCAACCCGGCTGCCAGCAAAAAGATCTGGATCATCGCCCGCCAGCATCCTGGGGAGACCATGTCCGAATGGTTAATAGAGGGCTTGATCGATGCCTTGCTTGATCAAGCCAATCCGGTGGCGCGCCAGTTGCTGCAAAAGGTAGTGTTCTATATCGTGCCGAACATGAACCCGGATGGCTCGGTGCGCGGCAACCTGCGCACCAATGCCGCCGGCGCCAACCTGAACCGGGAATGGATGACACCCTCAATGGAAACCAGCCCGGAAGTGTTCCTGGTCAAAAACAAGATCCATGAAACCGGTTGCGATCTGTTTCTGGATATTCATGGCGACGAATCATTGCCGTATATTTTCGTGGCCGGCTGCGAAATGCTGGAGGATTTCAGTCCGCGCCAATTGGCCGAACAGCAGGCTTTCATTGAACAGTTCAAGCTGGCCAGCCCGGATTTTCAGACGGCAGTCGGTTATGGCGCCGGCAAGTATCAGGCCGACATGCTGAAACTGGCGTCCAAGTACATCGGCCATGCATTCAAATGCGTATCGCTGACCCTGGAGCTGCCATTCAAGGACAATGTCAATTTGCCAAATGCGCAAGTCGGCTGGAATGGTGCTCGTAGCGCCCGCCTCGGACAAGCCTTGCTGCAGCCGATTCTGCACACCATCAATCTGCCTGCCTGAATAATTTTTTCTGTTTCGGCATCATTTCCAGCCGGCCTGGCTTGCCTGCGCAAGCCCTTTATTACATCGCCTTGCAATTGCGGCAATGGCAATTTGCCACATTTGCGCAAAATCATGACGGCTTGGCTAAGCAATTGATTAATAAAACCATTTCCCCAGAAATATATTTCTAAAAAACAGTTTCCTGACAGAACAAATTGCGTTTTGCTGGCTCCAAGCTGTCAGTCACGCTCGCCTGTTTCGTTTTCAATCGGTTCGCGTACTCGCACCCCTGGCAATAGCGTCAAGTGCGCAAAAAATAACACTAACCGAATCAGGAAACCAGCATGGCCACATCTATCGCCTCATCAGGCAGTTGCGTTCAATCCGGCAGTACGCGATTTTCTCCCTGCATGTCACCACAGCGTTGGGCCCGGCGGCCGCGCCGCCTTGCCAGTCCGGTTGTATTGGCGTTGCTGATCGCAGGTACGCTCGACTCGGCCGCTGCCGCCGATTTCACGGTGCAGACCTTCGAGTCGGCGACCAAGGAGCAGTTTTGGCGCAACTCGGGCGGCAAGTCGCAGCATTTCGAGAATGCGTCCCGCTTCAACCAGGACAATGCTGGTTACGGAATCGAGTTTCAGGCGGATTCAACCCGGTATCTGGTGTTGGGCGAATACCGGAATTCAGTGCACAAGCACACCCGCTATATCGGCGGCGCCTGGATGCCGGTGCAATACGGCGCGTTCAAATTCGGGGCAATCGCCGGCTTGGCCGATGGGTATCCGAAAATGCGCAATGGCGGCATGTTTCCGATCGTGCTGCCGGTACTTTCGGTCGAAAGCAAGAATGTCGGGGCCAATTTTGTGGTGATGCCGAGCGTCGCCGGCAAGGTCAGCGGCTGCGTGGCCCTGCAAATCAAGTTCCGCTACATGTAACGTGTAAACATAACGGTGCAAGGCCAGCCGATGATGCTGGCCGTTGCCTGCTGCATCGGCGCGCCGCCTTTATTCTGGCCAACATTATCGCAGGTACCTGCCGGTCCAGACGGGCCCGGGTTCAATGCAGATGCGGCGGGGTCTGGGAAGCGTCTTCCGGCATCTCCGCGTGCACCAGCTCGCCTTCCAGGTCGCAATACAGCGGCGCGTCGCAATCGTCGCAAAATTCGAGCGGGAAAAATTCTTCCAGGTGCTTGATATGAACCACGCCTGACTCCTTCAGCATGGCAGTGATTTCATGCACCGGCCCAAGTGGGGCTGCGCCAGTCGGGCTGGTGTCGGCCAGGCCCAGCGTTTCCAGCAAGTCGGCTGCTTCCTCTGCGGCATCTTCTTCGCCATACAGTGGCCACACCAGCCCGTATACAACTTCCATGCCGGGGGACAACAGGTAACTGATGCGGTATTCGTCAATCTGGCCGTCTGCGGCCGGATCGCCGAATCCGCCGATGACGGCGTTCAGGCGTTCGGCCGGCACATCCAGCGTATGCGTCAGGTAGTGGACCGCTGCCTTGACCGAGGCCGGGCGGATTTGCTTGTCTGCTTCGCGGCATGACATGAAATATGCGTCTGGCAATAGCAGGTCGACACCGCATCCGGGCAGCATGCGCTCGACGGTAGGCATGGCTTGCGCTCGCCACTGTGCCAGCGCCGTGCTGCGATCGGCAAGATTGCCGGATGCCTGCCAGCGAAACAGCGGCGCGCCGGCCGGCGCGACCACGGCGGCAAGCAAGTAACGGGTATCGGCCAGGAATGGCACAGTATCCGGGATGGCGGCTGGACCCGGTAGTGCAGTGCCGGCCAGCGCTGCCTGCGCCATGCGCTGGGTCGTCGCCAGTGTCTCGGCATGGTTGCGCGGCAGCTGGTCGATCGAGAACAGCACCGGCGCCATGGCCAGTCGCGTATCCGGCGCCAGCACATGCGCATACAGGTGTGCAGTCAGGGTCAACAGCAGCTCGCCCGGAATAGCGCCAGACGCGATCGCAAAGCGGGTCCAGGCCAGGATCGGCGCGGCAATCAGCAGCGCTTCATAGCGGGTGCCAGCATGGTCGAAGATGCACGACTCGCTGGTCGCTTCCACGGTTTGTACCAAAGCGTCATAGGCTTCGGACTTGCTCTTGAACAGATGGTCGAGCGCGGCATCGATGCCTTCCTGGTGGCCCTGACTGAGCATTTTCTGCAACAGCGTATCGAGATTATGTTCCCAGGCACGCTCTTCCACGCGACTGAAGGCTTGCACGATTGCCTCGGAAAAAGTAACGAGGCGCTGGCTATCGGCGGAAAGTCGGGGAGTTTTACTCTTGAACGAGCGGCGCATGGCAGGATCAGGTTGAATGCAAACGGTAAATCAATGGGGCTGAACGGTTGTTGGCAACCTTTCATGGTGACGTCATTGTAGCGAGCTTTGGGATGGCGGTGTGGCAGGTGCAGAAAAAGAAGGCGTCGAACGACGGCTTAAGCCCGATCCGGCGCATGAAAAAAAAGCCGCATGGAGCAACCATGCGGCTTTATGCAGCCGTAAAGATTACTTGGATGCGGCAGGCAGCGTGGTAGTGGTGGTGGTGATAGTGGTCGAAGCCGCGTCATGGGCCGGCTCGGCTACTTCAGTCGGATTATGGCCGGCCGATTCACCCTGCATATCGATCTTGTCGCCGCCTTTCATGATGACGAACAGGGCCAGCAGCGCAAACGCGATAAATCCTACAGCTATTTTCCACATGATATGTCTCCTGCAAAATGAAGTTTTTAAAAAAAAACGCCGGACAGGCCGGCGTTCTTGTGTGCTACGAAACCACTATCTTCCTTACGCTGCCAGCAACTGACGCAGCACGAACGGCAGGATGCCGCCATGCTTGTAGTAGTCGACTTCGATCGGTGTATCGATGCGCAGCAGGACCTTGACATCCTGCTTTTGGCCATTGGCACGATTGATCACCAGTGTCACTTGCTGCTGTGGCTTGATGTCGTTTTCGATGCCTTTCAGGTCGAAAGTTTCATCGCCGGTGATGCCCAGCGTCTGCACGCTGTCGTCGCCCAAAAATTGCAGTGGCAATACGCCCATGCCAACCAGGTTGGAACGGTGGATACGCTCGAATGAACGGGCGATCACGGCTTTGACGCCCAGCAGCTGGGTGCCCTTGGCTGCCCAGTCGCGCGACGAACCAGTGCCGTATTCTTCGCCGCCGAATACCATGGTTGGCACGCCGTCATTGACGTACTGCATGGCTGCGTCATAGATCGACATTTCCTGGCCGCTTGGCTGATGCACGGTGATGCCGCCTTCAACGCGCGAACCGTCGGCCTTGGCCGGGATCATGAGGTTCTTGATGCGGACGTTGGCGAAGGTGCCGCGCATCATTACTTCATGGTTGCCGCGGCGCGAGCCGTACGAGTTGAAGTCGGCCTTTTGCACCCCGTTTGCCAGCAGCCATTGACCGGCTGGGCTGGACTCTTTGATCGAACCGGCCGGGGAGATGTGGTCGGTGGTGATCGAATCGCCAAATACGCCCAGAGCGCGGGCAGCCTTGATGCCGGTAGCGGCAGCTTTCGGCTCCATCGTGAAGTCGTCAAAGAATGGCGGCTCGGCGATGTAAGTCGATTTCGGCCAGTTGTAGACCTGGCCATTGGCCACGCCCTTGATGTCTTCCCACAGCTTGCCCGGCTTGGTCTTGACTTGCGCGTAGTTGTCCTTGAAGGTCTTGGCATTCATCGCGAACTTCATCAGCTTGGCGATTTCATGCGAAGTCGGCCAGATGTCGCCCAGGAAAATGTCCTTGCCCTTGACGCGGCCAACCGGCTCGGTCATCAAGTCGCGGGTCATGTTGCCGGCGATCGCATAGGCAACCACCAACGGTGGCGAAGCCAGGAAGTTGGAACGAATGTTCGGGTGAATCCGCGCTTCGAAGTTTCGGTTGCCAGACAGCACGGCAGAGGCGACGATGTCGTTTCTGACGATTGCTTCATTCATTTCCGGTGTCAGGTCGCCAGCATTGCCGATACAGGTGGTGCAACCGTAAGCGGTCACGCCAAAGCCGAGCTTTTCCAGGTACGGCAACAGGCCGGCTGCTGCCAGATATTCAGTCACCACGCGCGAGCCAGGGGCCAGCGAAGTCTTGATGTGCGGCGAAACTTTCAAACCGGCTTCGACGGCTTTCTTGGCCAGCAAGCCAGCTGCCAGCAGCACGCTCGGGTTCGAGGTATTGGTGCAGGAAGTGATGGCGGCGATCAGCACGTCGCCATTCTTGACCTTGACGCCGTTCGATGTCTCGTACTGCGCATCGAGGTCATCTGCTTTCTTGTTGAAACCGTTTTCCGAAGTTGGCTTGGCGAACAGGTCGGCGAATGTCGATTTCACATTGCCGATTTCGATGCGGTCTTGCGGACGCTTCGGGCCGGCCAGGGACGGCGCAACCGAACCGAGGTCAAGCGCGACCACATGGGTGTAATCGATTTCGCCGGACTTTGGAATGCCGAACAGTTTCTGTGCCTTGAAGTAGGATTCGAATGCATCGATTTCCGCCTTGCTGCGGCCAGTGCCCTTGAAGTAGTCGATGGTTGCTTCGTCGACTGGGAAAAAGCCCATGGTCGCGCCGTATTCCGGGGCCATGTTGGCAATCGTTGCGCGGTCGGTCAGCGACAGGGTTGCCGTGCCTTCGCCAAAGAATTCGACGAACTTGCCGACAACCTTTTCCTTGCGCAGCATTTCAGTGATGGTCAGCACCAGGTCAGTGGCAGTGACGCCTTCACGCAGGATGCCGGTCAGGTTCACGCCGACCACGTCCGGAGTCAGGAAGTAGACTGGCTGGCCGAGCATGCCGGCTTCCGCCTCGATGCCGCCGACGCCCCAGCCGACCACGCCGATGCCGTTGATCATGGTGGTGTGCGAATCGGTACCGACCAGCGTATCAGGATAGTAGACGCTGTCTTTCTTGTGGACGCCGCGTGCCAGGTATTCCAGGTTGACCTGGTGCACGATGCCAAAGCCCGGTGGGACCACGCCAAACGTGTCGAATGCCTGCATGCCCCACTTCATGAACTGATAGCGCTCGTTATTGCGCTGGAATTCCAGTTTCATGTTCAGGTCGAGCGCTTTTTTCTCGCGGAAATGGTCGATCTGGACCGAGTGGTCGACCACCAGATCCACTGGCACCAGCGGCTCGATATTTTTTGGATTCTTGCCATTTTTTTCCGCCACGCCGCGCATCGCCGCCAAGTCGGCCAGCAGCGGCACGCCGGTAAAGTCCTGCAACACCACGCGCGCTACGACGAATGGAATTTCATCGGTGCGGGCAGCAGTCGCGCTCCAGCCTGCGAGCTGTTTGACATGCTCTTCGGTCACTTTTTTGCCGTCGCAATTACGCAGCACCGATTCCAGCACGATGCGAATCGATATCGGCAGGCGAGAAATGTCGACGCCGAGCTTTTTGCCCAGCGCAGGCAGCGAATAGAATTGACCTTTCTTGGAACCCGAAATCGGGAATTCCTTGAGCGTGTTCAGAGTGTTGCGGGACATAGCCTCTCCTTAGATGACAAACTTAGATGACAAATCAACTGATAACGGGTAGTACTTCAAACTTATCCGCAGCCAAGATCAGCACCGGTCTTGGCTACAATTTTTTGCCGCGTTCAGAGCTGCTAACCTAACGAAACAGGTTTCCTTAGGTTAGCAGTTCTTAATCCTTTTTCTTGATTCTTTACTTGCCGGGCAAGGCCGTCAGGCCTGCTTGTTTATTTACTCTGCCTACTGGCCTGGCATCTTGCATTCATTGGCTAGCTGACGCCCCTTCTTGGAATCGAGCAGCATCGCCTTGGCGGGGATGCCGATAAACAGCAAGCCACGTTTTGCATGTTCCAGCCGCTCAGCGCCGCTTTCCGTTTCAACACGCTTCATCCGATACAGACGCTTGTCCCAGCGCATCGCGGCATACTGGGCATCGGCGGCATTGCGGTACACGGTGATGGTGTGGCCATGTTCGCAGCTGTATTCGCTGATTTCGGAGCCGGCGACATCCGGCTCGACATCATCTTCATCCTTGACTGCCGCCGCCTTCTTGACCGGCTTTTTGACGGCTTTTTTCTCGGTTTTTTTTGCGGCCGGCTTGGCCGGCTTGGCTTCTTCAGCGGCTGCGTAGGTGGTTGCCAATGCCATGCTTGCTGCCAGTAATACGGTTAACAACGTTTTCATTTCTTTGTCTCCAGGTTAATACAATGATCGTTCCCTGATTTATAGTTTTGCCCGGTTTTATAGTAACGCGGCTGCCGCATCGGGCAACGGCAAGCCGCTTAGTTTTGCTCGCTGTACGATGGTCCAGTAATACCGATAACTGGCCCGGTCGTGCAGCTTACCATTGTGCTGGATCGGTCCCCACTGCACCGCCTGCGCTTCCGTGAGAATCTGGATTGCTTCATTGATTTCGGACGATCGCGGCATCATCGCCTTCAGGATCGGGCGGATCTGGTCCGGATGAATGCTCCACATGCGTGTATAGCCGCATTCCGCCGAAGCCCGGGTCGCATCATTGACCACCACCACCGTATCCTTGATTTCGGTGGTGACGTTATGCGACGGCACTTTACCGTAGGCATGGCAAGCGGCAGCGATTTCGAGCTTGGCGCGCATTACCAACGGATGGGTGAATTGCCCGGGACTGCGCATCGCATTGCCGGGAATCGCGCCGTAATGGGCAGAGACAAAATCCATGATGCCAAATGACAGGCATTCGATCTGTGGCAGGGCAGCAATCCTATGGACATCGGCCAGCGCGCCATGGGTTTCAATCAGTACATGCACAGGCAGCAATTCGCGGCCGTTTTTACCGGCATGGGTATTGATGATAGCCAGAGCGCGGGTGACGTCGCTGAAGCTTTCCACCTTGGGCACGACCAGGTAAGCCAGTTTTGCGGCGGCGCCTTTGCAAATGATTTCGACATCCTGCTCGAAGTAGCTGCTATCGAGAGCATGGACGCGGGCACCGATGCGGCCGAACTGGTTATCCTTGGAGGCGATCAGCGTGGCGACCAGCTGTGCATGGGCGGCTTCATTGCCGGCGGCAGCGCCGTCTTCGCAATCGAAGGTGATGTCGAACAGGGGGCCAAGTTCTTGTTGCAGAACAAGCGATTTACGCATCAGCTTTTCAGAGCCGGCATAGTGATCGCATACCGGCAACGAGACCGGCTGCTTCTTGTCCTGGAATAAGACTTCGGAAGGGTGCATGTGCAGCGTAACTTCAGAGGTGTGTCAGAGAGGGTAATGCATGGACAAGCAGCGCGCGCTGCTCTGCGCTGCTTGTCCCCAGTACTGGTTTAACCGACCAGATGTTTGACGCCTTCACGCTCTTCCGACAATTCTTTCAGGGTCAGGTCGATACGCTCTTGGGAGAATGCATCGATTTCCAGGCCTTGGACGATCTTGTATTCACCGTTTTCAGTGGTGACGGGGAAGCCGAACATGGTGTCCTTCGGAATGCCGTAGGAACCGTCGGAAGGGATACCCATCGTGGTCCACTTGCCATTGGTGCCCAGCACCCAGTCGCGCACATGGTCGATTGCCGCGTTCGCAGCCGATGCCGCCGACGACAGGCCGCGTGCTTCGATGATCGCTGCGCCGCGCTTGCCGACGGTTGGCAGGAACACGTCCTTGTTCCATACCTGGTCGTTGATCAGTTCCTTGACCGACTTGCCTTCAGCCGTTGCAAAACGGTAGTCGGCGTACATGGTTGGCGAGTGGTTGCCCCAGACGCACAGCTTTTCGATTGCCGAAACCGGCTTGCCGATCTTGGCTGCAACTTGCGACAGCGCGCGGTTGTGGTCCAGGCGCAGCATCGCAGTGAAGTTCTTGGCTGGCAGGCTTGGTGCCGATTTCATCGCGATATACGCGTTGGTGTTGGCAGGGTTGCCGACCACCAGAATCTTGACATTGCGCGAAGCGACAGCGTCGAGCGCCTTGCCTTGCACGGTGAAGATCTGTGCATTGGCTTCCAGCAGGTCCTTGCGCTCCATGCCTGGGCCGCGCGGACGGGCGCCAACCAGCAGGGCGACATCGATATCCTTGAATGCAGTCATCGGATCGCTGTGTGCAGTCATGCCGGCCAGCAGCGGAAATGCGCAGTCGTCGATTTCCATCATCACGCCCTTGAGCGCCTTCTGGGCCTTCTCGTCAGGAATTTCGAGCAATTGCAGAATGACCGGCTGATCTTTGCCGAGCATGTCGCCGTTGGCGATGCGGAACAGCAGGGAATAGCCGATTTGGCCGGCGGCGCCAGTTACGGCAACACGCATTGGGGCTTTAGCCATGTTGAATCTCCAAAGTGGTAAAGAAAGCGATGATGGAAGAACCTAAGTAGGCAGGCAAAATAACTGGGCAGCTTGCCCGTCCTTGTGGAGAAGAACGCGCTTTGCTATCCAATTGTTTTTCGCGCCTACTTAAATTTGTAAAATCAAAAACCTGAATCATACTGCCGAACCTACAACAAGTCAGCTTGTTCCACGCTTGCGGCCCGTTGCGCCGCCACATATGAACATTTGAGAAAGCCTGAGATATTTGCGCCACGTAAATATTGCCCGCGAGTTTAGGCCGAGCGCACAGGGCTGTCAATGACTATCTTATATCTTATATAAGACATATATGTAGCATTTTTTGCTAGACGGCAAGGGGTGATTTGTGGTGAAATCGTGTACATGAGTTCCGTCTTGACTAACCTGTCCAATAATGGTGTGCCTAGTGCAGGGGCAGGTACTACTGTCGCCGGGGCTTCTCCCACTTTCAGCCCGCTTTATCAGCAAATCAAGGCACTGATCACGCAAAGCCTGCAATCGGGTGAATGGAAGCCCGGTGAAATGATTCCCAGCGAAGTCGATCTGGCCAACCGCTTCAAGGTCAGTCAGGGCACCGTGCGCAAGGCAATCGATGAGCTGGCTGCCGAAAACCTGGTCGTGCGCAAGCAGGGCAAGGGAACCTTTGTAGCCACGCACCATGAAGTGCGTGCACAGTACCGGTTTTTGCGCCTGATGCCCGACGTCGGCGAGCCGCATCATGCCGAAAACAAGATTATCGAAGTTCGTCGCTTGCGCGCACCGGCCGAGGTGGCCCGGTTACTGGAAGTCAAATCGGGCGATCCGATGATTTTCATCAAGCGTATCCAGTCATTTGACGGCGCGCCGACCATTCTGGAAGAGTTATGGTTGCCGGGCATCCTGTTCAAGGGTTTGACCGCCGAGCGGCTGGTCGAATACAAGGGGCCGATGTACGGCCTGTTCGAAACCGAATTTGGTACGCGCATGATTCGCGCCACCGAGCGCATCCGCGCAGTCGTGGCCGACGAACATGTGGCTGAATTATTGGCCGTGCCGGTCAATACGCCGTTGCTGAGCGTGGAGCGCGTCTCTTTCACTTATGGCGACAAGCCGGTGGAAGTGCGGCGCGGTTTGTATTTGACGGATTGCCATCATTATCAAAACGAATTGAGTTGAGGCGGCAGGGGCGTAGCGCCATGAAATTCCTGCTCAAACAATGATTATTACGAAAATATTTCTTTTGAGCTATAAATTTTAATGGTGTGCCGCACAAAAATCGGCGAAAATTACAGGATTGTTACGTACAAAGGGGTCTTCTCATGTCTGAGGCAGTAAAAAAGAACCGACGACAGTTTGGCGTCATGACTTTCGCGGATATTGCGCATTACCGTATGCCGGTGAATGCGTATGTGTCCATTTTCCACCGTATCAGCGGTGTGATCTTATTTATATTTTTGCCTTTTATCCTGTTCATTCTCGATAAGAGCCTGATGTCGGAACTTTCCTTTAATGAACTCAAAGGATTCGTTTCCCACTGGTTCGTCAAATTGATCATCCTCGGCCTGTCCTGGGCCTATCTGCATCATTTCTGTGCCGGCTTGCGTCACATGCTTATGGATTTCCACGTCGGTCTGGACAAGAGCACAGCACGTAAAACATCGATTACGGTTTTTGTCATCAGCCTGTTGTTGACTGCAGGTGTGGCCTGGAAATTGTTCGGAGCATCAAATGGGTAAAAATAACGTAGGGTCCAAGCGCCTGGTTGTCGGCGCAAGTTATGGTCTGTTTGACTGGATGGCGCAGCGGGCGACCGCGATCGTGATGGCGATCTTTACCGTCATCCTGCTGATCCTGCTTTTTACCGGCAGCCGCTTCAACTATGAAGGCTGGGCCGGCTTGTTTGCCCAGCAATGGTTCAAGATGGTGACCTTCGCGGTGGTGATCTGCCTGCTCTACCACGTGTGGGTCGGCATGCGCAATATTTGGATGGACTACGGCACCAAATCGGTCGTCTTGCGACTGGTGCTGCAACTTGCCACAGTGCTGTGGTTGATCGGTTGTGCCGGTTGGGCGGCGCAGATTCTCTGGAGAGTGTAAACGTGGCTGCAATCAAACCCACCATTTCATCCCGTCGTTTCGATGCGGTTATCGTTGGTGCTGGCGGTTCCGGCATGCGCGCGTCCTTGCAGCTGGCTGAAGCCGGTCTGAACGTCGCGGTCCTGTCGAAGGTCTTTCCGACCCGCTCGCACACTGTCGCAGCGCAGGGCGGTATCGGCGCATCGCTGGGCAACATGTCGGAAGACAACTGGTTCTGGCACATGTTCGACACCGTCAAGGGTGGCGACTATCTGGGCGACCAGGATGCGATCGAATTCATGTGCCGTGAAGCACCGAAGGTCGTCTACGAACTCGAACATTTCGGCATGCCGTTCGACCGCAATGCCGACGGCACCATTTATCAGCGTCCGTTTGGCGGCCACACCGCCAATTTCGGTGAAAAGCCGGTCCAGCGCGCATGCGCGGCGGCCGACCGCACCGGTCACGCATTGCTGCACACGCTGTATCAGCGCAATGTGCGCGCCAAGACGCATTTCTTTGTCGAGTGGATGGCGATTGACATCATTCGCGACGCCGATGGGGACGTGGTAGGCGTGGTTGCGCTGGAAATGGAAACCGGCGAAGTGATGATCCTGGAAGCCAAGACCACCATTTTTGCGACCGGCGGCGCAGGCCGCATCTTCGCCGCATCGACCAACGCCTTCATCAATACCGGTGATGGCGCAGGCATGGTGGCGCGAGCCGGCCTGCCGCTGGAAGACATGGAGTTCTGGCAATTTCACCCGACCGGCGTGGCCGGTGCCGGCGTCTTGATTACCGAAGGCGTGCGCGGCGAGGGCGGTATCCTGGTCAACGCCAATGGCGAACGCTTCATGGAGCGCTATGCGCCAACCCTGAAGGATCTGGCGCCACGCGACTTCGTGTCGCGCTCGATGGACCAGGAAATCAAGGAAGGCCGCGGCTGTGGTCCGAACAAGGATCACGTTTTATTGGACCTGCGCCATATCGGTGCCGAGACAATCCAGAAGCGCCTGCCGTCGATTCTTGAAATCGGCCACAAGTTCGCCAACGTCGACGCCACGAAGGAACCGATTCCTGTGGTGCCGACCATTCACTATCAGATGGGCGGTATTCCGACCAATATCTATGGTCAGGTGGTGGCGCCGAAGAATGGCAATCCGAATGAAATCGTCGGTGGTATGTATGCGATCGGCGAATGTGCCTGCGTATCGGTGCATGGCGCCAATCGCCTGGGCACCAACTCGCTGCTGGATCTGGTGGTGTTCGGTCGTGCCGCCGGCAACCATGTTGTCGAAAGCAACCTGAAGGCAAAGAACCACAAGCCGCTGCCTGCAGATGCCGCCGATTTCGCCATGGCGCGTCTGGCCAAGCTGGAAACCAGCACCGGTTCCGAGCGCGTGCAGGATGTTGCCAATGCAATCCGCTCGACGATGCAGCAATACTGCGGCGTGTTCCGTACCGATGAACTGTTGCAGACCGGTGTCCAGAAAATCATGGAACTCGACGAGCGCCGCAAGCACGTGTCGTACAAGGACAAGTCGAAGGTATTCAATACCGCGCGTGTTGAAGCACTGGAACTCGACAATCTGATCGAGACTGCCAAGGCGACCATTGTGTCGGCCGCCGCACGCAAGGAATCGCGTGGCGCGCATGCGCATCGCGATTACGAGAAGCGCGACGACGACAACTGGATGAAGCATACGCTGTGGTATTCCGAAGGCAATCGTCTCGATTACAAGCCGGTCATCACCAAGCCGCTGACAGTCGAAACGTTCAAGCCCAAGGCACGCACGTTCTAAAACATTTTTGGAGGTCCAGTCAAAAAATCGGGGGCAGGGTAACTGAACGCGCAGCGGCGCCTCAGCAACTCTGTCCTGCAACTGGTCTCGCAAAGGGGAAAATTATGGCACGCACTCTCAAATTTCAAATCTATCGCTACGATCCGGACAAGGATAGCAAGCCGTATATGCAGGACCTGTCGGTCGAGCTGCAAGACAGTGACAAGATGCTGTTGGACGCACTGCAACGCATCAAGGCCGATGTGGATGACTCGCTGGCGCTGCGCCGTTCCTGCCGCGAAGGAGTGTGCGGATCAGACGCGATGAATATCAATGGCAAGAACGGTCTGGCCTGCACCACTAACCTCAACGAGCTTTCCGAGCCGATCGTGTTGCGCCCGTTGCCAGGCTTGCCGGTGATTCGCGATCTGATCGTCGACATGACCCAGTTCTTCAAGCAATATCATTCGATCAAGCCATTCCTGATCAATACCACTATTCCTCCGGAGAAAGAGCGTTTGCAGACGCCGACCGAGCGCGAAGAGTTGGATGGCCTGTATGAGTGTATTCTGTGTGCATGCTGCTCAACGTCCTGCCCGTCGTTCTGGTGGAATCCGGACAAGTTCGTCGGTCCGGCCGGCTTGCTGCAGGCTTATCGCTTTATCGCCGACAGCCGTGATGAAGCGACTGGCGAGCGTCTGGACAATCTGGAGGATCCGTATCGCTTGTTCCGCTGCCATTCGATCATGAATTGCGTGGATGTCTGTCCGAAGGGCCTGAATCCAACTCGCGCCATCGGCAAGATCAAGGAATTGATGGTTCGCCGGGCAGTTTAACGATGCGATCCGTAGCAGGGCTTAGGCAGGACGCCTGGGCCCGTTTTATATTGTTTTCAAGGCTGGACGAAAACTGCCTGCAATTAGCGTAAAGACGATGTCATGTCACTGCCTCATCAATCTGATC
This sequence comes from Paucimonas sp., assembly GCA_036677325.1. Classification (GTDB taxonomy): domain Bacteria; phylum Pseudomonadota; class Gammaproteobacteria; order Burkholderiales; family Burkholderiaceae_D; genus Paucimonas. The sequence goes on along the minus strand of JAKFBY010000078.1, from coordinate 126,814 downwards.
CTGTAAAACGCGCGCGCCTGCGCTGGCGTGGACGCCGTGGCTTACTGGAAAATGATTTGATCATCACCCGGTTTCTGGATGCGCATGAAACCACGCTGACGGATGATGAAGTGGATGCGTTTTCTTACCTGATGGATTTGGCAGATAACGAATTGCTGGATTTGCTGTTGTCACGTAAAGAGCCGCAAGGCGAAGTGGATTTGCCGCATGTTCATGCCTTGCTGATGAGAATGCGCGCAGCTTGATTTGAATTTTGCTGCTTCTTTATTTTTATTTCCATAATCGACTCACCCCTCCTAATTTGAAGGAAGAGCCATGACCAACTCTGATGTAAAAGCCACGCTGTCGTTTTCTGACGGATCTCCCTCGCTTGATTTGCCGATCTATAAGGGTACCGTTGGTCCGGATGTGATCGACATTCGCAAGCTGTACGGCGCCACCGGCAAATTTACGTACGATCCGGGTTTCATGTCGACAGCGGCCTGTAATTCATCGATTACCTATATCGATGGCGACAAGGGTGAGTTGCTGTATCGTGGCTATCCGATCGAGCAGTTGGCAGTCAATTGCGATTTTCTGGAAACATGCTATTTGCTGCTGAACGGCGAATTGCCGAACGCCGCCCAGAAAGACAAGTTTGTTTCCACCGTCACCAAGCACACGATGGTGCACGAGCAGATGCAATTTTTCTTCCGCGGTTTCCGCCGCGATGCGCATCCGATGTCGGTCCTGGTGGGCACAGTCGGCGCGCTGGCATCGTTCTATCATGATTCGCTGGACATCAATGATCCACATCACCGCGAAGTATCCGCGATTCGCCTGATCGCCAAGATGCCGACCCTGGTGGCAATGGCATACAAATATTCGGTTGGACAGCCATTTGTTTATCCGCGCAATGACCTGTCGTACAGCGCCAACTTCATGCGCATGATGTTCTCGACCCCGTGCGAAGAGTACAAGATCAATGACGTGCTGGTGCGCGCACTTGACCGTATCCTGATTTTGCATGCAGATCACGAACAGAATGCCTCGACTTCGACGGTACGCCTGTCGGGTTCGTCCGGCGCCAATCCGTTTGCCTGTATCGCTGCCGGTATCGCCTGCCTGTGGGGTCCTGCTCACGGCGGCGCCAACGAAGCCGCACTGAATATGCTGAAGGAAATCGGCACGGTCGACAATATCCCTGCGTTCATTGCGCAAGTCAAAGACAAGAACTCCGGCGTCAAGCTGATGGGCTTCGGTCACCGCGTCTATAAGAACTTCGACCCGCGTGCCAAGCTGATGCGCGAAACCTGCCACGAAGTCTTGAACGAACTCGGCTTGCAAAACGATCCGCTGTTCAAGCTGGCAATGGCCCTGGAAAAGGTTGCGCTGGAAGACGAATACTTCGTTTCCCGCAAACTGTATCCGAACGTCGACTTCTATTCCGGCATCGTGCAGTCTGCGCTGGGCATTCCGGTATCGCTGTTTACCGGCATCTTTGCGATGGCGCGTACCGTTGGCTGGATCGCGCAGTGGAATGAAATGATTTCCGACCCTGAGCAAAAAATCGGTCGTCCACGCCAGTTGTTCGTCGGTTCCCCGACCCGTGAAGTGCCACCGATCGCCAAGCGCGGCTGATCTTGACCACGTCCATGAAAAAGCGAGCCGGTACGGCTCGCTTTTTTTATGGAATAGGGGAATGCCACAATCAGGCCCACCCGGCAACTATGGTATGCTTGCGATTGTAGATGAATCAAGGTAATGACGACCACATAGTCCTTCCCCACAACTTGATGTGCAATCCGCTAACCGGTCAGGCCGTGTCGCGGAAGGTTAACTTAACCCGCTAATCTCGCGAAGCGCGAAGAAAGGTGAGCAGTATGATGCAGCAGTATCGTTCCAACTCCTATTTGTTTGGGGGTAATGCGCCGTACATAGAAGAATTGTACGAGACCTACCTCAACAATCCCGGCGCCGTGCCCGACAATTGGCGCACCTATTTTGATGCGATGCAGCATGTGCCGGCCGTCGACGGTTCGGACAAGCCCGATGTCGCCCATGCGCCTGTCATTGCCTCATTCGCCGAGCGCGCCAAGCAGGGACCGATCCGTACCGTTTCGGCTTCAGCCGATGCCGAAATGGGTCGCAAACGCGTTGCCGCAACCCAATTGATCGCTGCCTACCGTTTCCTCGGCACGCGCTGGGCCAATCTGGACCCGCTGCAGCGTCAGGAGCGTCCTGTTATTCCGGAACTGGAGCCGAGTTTCTATGGCTTTACCGATGCCGACATGGACATCGTGTTTAACGTCAGCAATACCTATTTCGGTGTCGAGACCGCGTCGCTGCGCGACCTGCTGCATGCATTGCGCGATACCTATTGCCGCTCGATCGGCGCGGAATTCATGTACATCAGCGATCCGGCACAAAAACGCTGGTTGCAGGAGCGGCTGGAATCGACCCGTTCAACGCCAAGTTTTTCTCCGGAAAAAAAGAAGCATATTCTGGATCGCCTGACCGCTGCTGAAGGCCTGGAGCGGTATCTGCACACCAAGTATGTCGGCCAAAAGCGTTTTTCGCTGGAAGGCGGCGAAAGCTTTATCGCCTCGATGGATGAAACCATCCAGCGCGCCGGAGAAAAAGGCGTGCAGGAAATCGTCATCGGCATGGCCCATCGCGGCCGCCTGAATGTGCTGGTCAATATTCTTGGGAAGACGCCGAAAGACCTGTTTTCGGAATTCGAACATACCGCACCGGAAGACCTGCCAGCCGGTGACGTCAAGTATCACCAGGGCTTTTCTTCCGATGTGACTTCGCCCGGTGGCCCGATCCACCTGTCGCTGGCATTTAACCCATCGCACCTGGAAATCGTCAATCCGGTGGTCGAAGGTTCGGTCAAGGCGCGCATGGTTCGGCGTGGCGACCGGGACGGTGCGCAGGTATTGCCGATCCTGGTGCACGGCGACGCCGCATTTGCCGGTCAGGGCGTGGTCATGGAAACCCTGAACCTGGCACAGACTCGCGGCTACGGCACCGGCGGCACGCTGCACATCGTGATCAACAACCAGATCGGCTTTACCACATCAGACCCGCGCGATTCACGTTCGACGCTGTATTGCTCCGATGTGGTCAAGATGATCGAGGCGCCGGTATTGCACGTCAACGGCGATGACCCGGAAGCGGTGATTCTGGCGACACAGATCGCGCTGGATTACCGGATGGAATTCAAGAAGGATGTCGTGGTCGATATCGTCTGTTTCCGCAAGCTGGGCCACAACGAGCAGGATACGCCGGCACTGACGCAGCCGCTGATGTACAAGAAAATCGGCCAGCATCCGGGCACGCGCAAACTGTTTGCCGACAAGCTGATCGCACAAGGTACCATCCCCGCCGATGGTGGCGATGCGATGGTGGCCGCCTACCGCGCCGCAATGGATGCCGGCAAGCATACTGTCGATCCGGTGATTACCAATTACAAGAGCCAGTATGCAGTTGACTGGATGCCGTTCCTCAACCGCAAATGGACCGATGCCGCCGATACCGCAGTGCCGGTCGCCGAACTGCAGCGCCTGGCAGCGCGTATCACCACGATGCCAGAGAATTTCAAGGTGCATCCGTTAGTTGAAAAAGTGCTGGCGGATCGTGCCGCAATGGGCCGCGGCGAACTCAACCTCGATTGGGGCATGGGCGAGCATCTGGCATACGCTTCGCTGGTGGCTTCCGGCTATGCGATCCGCTTGACCGGGCAAGACGCCGGGCGCGGTACATTCGTGCACCGCCATGCAGTGTTGCACGATCAGAAGCGCGAAAAATGGGATGCGGGCAGTTATATCCCATTGCAAAACGTGTCCGACAATCAGGCGCGTTTCCTGGTAATTGATTCGGTATTGTCGGAAGAGGCGGTACTGGGTTTTGAGTATGGCTATTCCACTGCAGAACCGAATACCCTGACAATCTGGGAAGCGCAATTCGGCGATTTCGTCAATGGCGCCCAGGTCGTCATCGATCAATTCATCAGCTCCGGCGAAGTGAAATGGGGCCGTGCTTCCGGCCTGGTCATGATGCTTCCGCACGGCTACGAAGGCCAGGGGCCCGAACATTCATCGGCACGTCCGGAGCGTTTCCTGCAAATGTGCGCCGACAATAACATGCAGGTCGTGCAGCCAACCACGTCCGCCCAGATTTTCCATCTGCTGCGCCGGCAAATGATTCGCTTGTTCAGGAAGCCATTGGTGATCCTGACGCCAAAATCCCTGTTGCGCAACAAGGATGCCGGTTCGCCGCTGTCCGAGCTGGCCAAGGGTTCGTTCCAGACGGTGATTGGCGAAGTCGACGAGAAAATCGATGCGAAAAAGGTCAAGCGCGTGATCGCCTGCTCCGGCAAGGTGTATTACGACCTGATCAATGCGCGCAAGGAGCGCGGCCAGTCTGATACGGCCATCATTCGAATCGAACAGCTGTATCCATTCCCGCACAAGGCATTTGCTGCGGAATTGAAGCGGTTCCCGAATATGGCAGAACTGGTTTGGGCGCAGGATGAGCCGCAAAACCAGGGCGCATGGTTCCAGATCCAGCACAATATTTTCGAGAATCTCGACGAAGGCCAGAAGCTTGCCTATGCCGGCCGGCCGGCCAGCGCATCGCCAGCCGTCGGTTACTACGACAAGCATTACGCGCAGCAAAAAGCGTTGCTGGAAACGGCATTTGCAAAATTGAAGGGCTTCGTCCTTACCAAATAACAAGCACGCAGCGTGCGGAAAACTGTGCGCTGCCAGAACAAACCGAAACGGAGAGTTACATGGCTATTCTTGAAGTCAAAGTTCCGCAGCTGTCGGAATCTGTTGCCGAAGCAACCTTGCTGCAATGGCATAAAAAAGTCGGCGATGCTGTCGCGCGTGATGAAAACCTGATCGATGTCGAAACTGACAAGGTCGTGCTGGAATTGCCGGCCCCTGCTGCCGGCGTGATTACCCAAATTATCAAGGGCGATGGCACCACGGTGGTCGCCGGTGAAATCATTGCCATGATCGATACCGAAGCGACCGCGACTGCCGCCGCACCGGCCGCTGCACAGCCAGCCGCCGTTGCACCGGCCTCCGCAGCCGCACCTGCGGCGCCTGCTTCTGCCGCAGCTGGGATCGCGATGCCGGCTGCTGCCAAGATGCTTGCAGATAATAATCTGTCTGCTGCACAAGTGGCCGGCACCGGCCGCGATGGCCGCATCACCAAGGGTGACGTGATTAATACCCTGGACAAAAAACCTGCCGCGGTGGTGGCGCCATTGGCCGCTCCGGCAGCCAGGCCAGCCCTGCAGCAGGTTGCTGCACCGGCTAGTCAAGACCTGGGCGATCGTCCGGAAGAGCGCGTGCCGATGAGCCGCCTGCGTGCGCGGATCGCCGAACGTCTGCTGCAGTCGCAAGCGACCAATGCCATTCTGACGACATTCAATGAAGTCAATATGCAGCCGGTGATGGATCTGCGTAACAAATACAAGGACAAGTTTGAAAAAGAGCACGGCGTCAAGCTTGGGTTCATGTCCTTCTTTGTCAAGGCAGCTGTTGCAGCCCTGAAAAAATATCCGATTCTCAATGCATCGGTGGACGGCAATGACATCGTGTATCACGGCTACTTCGATATCGGTATCGCAGTCGGTTCGCCGCGCGGTCTGGTAGTGCCGGTGCTGCGCAATGTCGACCAGTTGTCGATTGCCGAGATTGAAAAGAAGATCGGCGAATTCGGCAACAAGGCCAAGGATGGCAAGCTGACGCTGGATGACTTGTCGGGCGGTACCTTCTCGATCTCCAATGGTGGCGTGTTCGGTTCGATGCTGTCGACCCCGATCATCAACCCGCCGCAATCGGCGATCTTGGGCATTCATGCCACCAAGGATCGTGCAGTGGTTGAAAACGGCCAGGTTGTGGTGCGGCCGATGAACTACTTTGCAATGTCGTATGACCATCGGATCATCGATGGCCGCGAAGCAGTGCTGGGCCTGGTGGCGATGAAAGAGGCGATGGAAGATCCGGCGCGCTTGTTGCTCGATCTGTAATCAACCTGGCGAATGGGCACGATGAGGCAGGGAAAGTACTTGCCATCGTCGTGCCGTTTGCTTTAAAGGGATAAAAGCGATGTCAAAAGAATTCGATGTGATTGTGATTGGCGGCGGCCCGGGCGGGTATATCGCAGCCATTCGTGCGGCCCAGCTCGGCTTTAAGACAGCCTGTATTGATGACTGGAAAAATGACAAGGGCGGTCCTGCACCGGGCGGCACCTGTACCAATGTCGGTTGCATACCGTCAAAGGCGTTGCTGCAGTCTTCCGAGCATTTCGAGCATGCCGGCCATGCGTTTGCCGAACATGGCATCGAGGTCAAGGGCTTGAACCTGAACCTCGGGCAAATGCTTGCCCGCAAGGATAACGTCGTCAAGCAGAACAACGATGGCATCCTGTATCTGTTCAAGAAAAACAAGGTTAGTTTTTTCCACGGTCGCGGCGCATTCGACAAGGCTGAAGCGAACCTGTACACGGTCAAGGTAACCGGTGCGACCGAAGAGACACTCACCGGCAAGCACGTGGTGATCGCCACCGGTTCCAGTGCCCGTGCATTGCCGGGAGCAGCGTTTGATGAAAAACTGATCCTGTCAAATACCGGCGCCCTGGCAATCGGTGCTGTTCCGAAAAAACTGGGCGTGATCGGTGCCGGCGTGATTGGTCTGGAAATGGGCAGCGTCTGGCGCCGCCTCGGCGCTGAAGTCAGCGTGCTGGAAGCTTTGCCGACCTTTCTCGGTGCAGTCGACGAGCAAATTGCCAAGGAAGCCCACAAACTGTTTGTCAAGCAAGGCTTGTCAATCAACCTCGGGGTCAAGATTGGTGCGATCACACCAAGCAAGAAAGATGTGACGGTCGAATATATCGATGACAAGGGCGCTGCCCAGAAAGCAGTCTTCGACAAACTGATTGTGTCGATCGGACGCATACCCAATACCACTGGTTTGAATGCCGACGCAGTCGGCTTGAAGCTGGACGAACGCGGCTTCATTGCAGTCGATGGCGATTGCAAGACCAGTTTGCCCAACGTTTGGGCGGTCGGCGATGTGGTACGTGGTCCGATGCTGGCGCACAAGGCGGAAGAAGAGGGTGTGGCGGTCGCCGAGCGGATTGCTGGTCAGCATGGCCATGTCAACTTCAACACAATTCCCTGGGTAATCTATACTTCACCAGAAATCGCTTGGGTGGGCAAGACCGAACAGCAGTTGAAAGCGGAAGGCGTGGCTTATAAGGCTGGCACCTTCCCGTTCCTGGCCAATGGCCGGGCACGGGCGCTGGGCGATACCTCGGGCATGGTGAAATTCCTGGCCGATGCCCGTACCGATGAAATTCTCGGTGTGCATATTGTCGGGCCGATGGCCTCGGAACTGATTTCCGAAGCGGTGGTCGCAATGGAATTCCGCGCTTCATCGGAAGATATTGCGCGCATTTGCCATGCGCATCCATCCTTGTCGGAAGCGACCAAGGAAGCAGCGCTGGCAGTCGATAAACGTGCGTTGAATTTTTAAGGAAAGCGGCTCGCATCGATTTGCAGATGAGGACGATTTCCAGAGGAGCTATCATGCGTTATCTGTCTCTTGTCTTGCCGTTGGTGCTGGCTGCTTGTGCAACATCTGGTCCGGGTAGTAATGGCGTGACCATTGAAACGACCAGCAACCAGCAGGTGGTCGGTGGTGCCAGTTGTGTTGTTAGCAACAACAATGGCACCTGGAATGTGGTGACGCCAGCCACCGTCGATACGGGCGGCGCGAATGGCGATCTGCGGGTACTTTGCAACAAGCAAGGTTACCGTACATCCGAATTCGTGTTTCGGCCCACGGCCAGTTCCGGTTCCGGCAGCAGCCTCGGTGTCGGACTGGGTGGCGGCGGTAGCCGGGTTGGTGTTGGTTTTGGATTGAGTGTGCCGATTGGCGGCTTCGGCGGCGGCAGTTATCCGCCGCGCGTGACAGTGGAATTGAGCCGTTTGTAATGCTCCCGGAATAGATGCGGGCCATGACAAGCGGCATCCAGCGTGTCATATCCTGCCTCTGTTGCGGACTGATCGAAAATGGGCGAGTGTACTCTCGCCCGTTTTTTTGCGGGTTCGCGGTTAAATAAATGCTGGCTTGCTGTAAAGTTGAATGTAATGAATGTTCAGGAATTTTACGATCATGCGCTCAGTGAGCGGGGTTTTACCCCGGATGATGCGCAATTGCGGGCTGTGCAGCGATTGCAACAGGCATATGATGAGTGGGTCGCCTTCAAATCCAGTCGTTCCACCAAATTCAGGCGTCTGATCAATCGTCCGGATGTGCCGCGCGGTGTCTACATGTGGGGCGGCGTCGGTCGCGGCAAGTCGTTTTTGATGGACAGCTTTTATTCGGTGGTGCCGGTGGTGCGCAAGACGCGCCTGCATTTTCATGAATTCATGCGCGGCGTCCATCACCAGCTCGACGAATTGAAGGGCATCGCCGATCCGCTCGATGAAGTGGCGCGACGCGTTGCAAAGAAGTATCGCCTGATCTGCTTTGACGAATTCCATGTATCGGATATCGCCGACGCGATGATTCTCTATAATCTGCTCAAGGCCCTGTTCGACAACGGCGTGTCATTCGTCATGACCTCCAACTATGCGCCGGACACCCTGTATCCGGATGGCTTGCATCGGGATCGCATGCTGCCAACGATTGCTTTGCTTAAAGAAAAACTGGACGTGCTCAATGTTGATGCCGGCAATGATTACCGGAAAAGGGCACTGGAACAGGTGGCTTCCTATCTGACACCACTTGGCGCAGAGACTGATCGGGCCTTGCGTCATGCTTTCGCGTCGATCGCCGAAACTGCCGATGACGAGCCGCGCATCGTGGTCGAAGGCCGGGAAATCCATACCCTCCGCCGCGCCGGCGGCGTGATCTGGTTCGATTTTTCGGCTTTATGTGGGAGTGCCCGCTCGCAAAACGATTATCTGGAAATTGCCAGTCGTTTCCATACCGTGATCCTGTCGGGCATCCCGCGCATGACTGCATCGATGGCGTCGGAAGCGCGCCGGTTTACCTGGCTGATCGACGTATTTTACGATCGCAAGATCAAGTTGCTGATGTCAGCAGAAGTAGCGCCCGAAGAACTGTATACCGAAGGTATGCTGGCGACGGAATTTCACCGGACTGTATCGCGAATTATCGAGATGCAGTCGCGCGAATACATGGAATCGCATCGGCGTGAAATCGCCGAGTCGATCGCTTGACCATTCATATTTGACTGATCGGTATCCCGTATGACTCTCTTTACAGTTCGCCGGCCGCAGCAGATTTGTGCAATCATCCTGACCTGTTGGGTGCTGCACTGTCCGGCGCAGGCGCAATCGGCAACCACCGGTGCATCGCAGCCAGTGTCGTCGCAGGTCGCAATCGAGCAGTTTGTCGGGCGCTATCCAGCCAATCGGATTGATTCGGTCGTGATGGCCGATCGTGCGCTGGCCGAAGCAGCCGATGCACGGGCCGTTCTTGCGGCAAAATATGCCGCTGAAGAAGGTGCCTGTTACTCGAAATTTTTTACCAATGCCTGTATAGACAGTGCCAAGGAACGGCAACGGCTTGGTCTGGCCGCGATTCGCCCGATCGAGCTGGAAGCCTCGGCATTCAAACGCAAGGCGCGCGTACAAGAACGCGATCAGGAACTGGCTGAAAAACAAAACAAAGCGCAGGCCAAGGAGCAAGCTGAGGCACCCGAGCGGCTGAGGCTGCAGCAGGAAAATCAGCAGCGGCTGACGCAGAGAGCAGATCAAGCCGCCCGGGAAACAGCACAGCAGCAGGCAAAGCAAGCCAGCCACGACGGTCGGGGACCTGATCCACGGGTGCAGCAGCATGCGGAAAAATTGCGAAGGCAGCAAGCTGAAGACGCGGCCAGTCAGCCGGAGCGCGAAAAGAATATCGCCGCTTATCAGGAAAAAGTCAGGCAAGCCGGCGAGCGGCAAAAGAAACTTGCGGAAAAGCGGGCGAAAAAAGCAGCAGAGAGAGCAAAAGCGCCAGACCCGGCCGGGCAGTGATTATCTGATACGACCCTGTGCAACCGGGTTGCTGCAAGGGTTTAAGTTTGGCCGGGCCAGCGCTGTTGGTGAAGCGCTAGTTGGCGCGGCCCATTTTACCGACTGTATAGTTACGGGCTTCTTTTTCCTGCGCGATCAGTTTGATGATCGCCAGTGTACAGTTATCGGCGACCGTGCCATCGGCACGCTCCCTGGCTTTTTTAATCAGCATCTCGGATGCCTGGCGCGGTGTATTCATTGCAATCGCGGCACCCAGTTCCGCATCGGAAAAGTAGTGCCAAAGTCCGTCGGAACACAGCAGGAATGAGTCGCCCGCCCTCAAACCGTCATGGCGGCCGATGGTGGTGTGCGGTTCCATATTGGTACTTCCCAGCACATTGACCAGGATATTGGATAGCTTATGGTCTTTTGCTTCATGTCGCGCCAGCTTGCCCTGACTGATCAATTGTTCGACATAAGAATGATCTATGGTGCGCCCGGCAAAATTGGGGCCGCTGAAGCGGTACAGGCGTGAATCGCCCACATGCGCCCAGATTGCCGATTTTTCCGGGGTAATGACCAGTGCGACCATGGTGCTGTGCGGCTGCTTTTCAGCCGACAATCCGGACAGTTTGATGATGGTGTGAACTTCATGCGCAATCGTCTGCAGCATGGTCTCGACCGATTCCGTCAAGGGCGAGAACAGGTCGAAGTTTTGTTTGGCGGTACGGATGACTTGCTCAGCTGCCAACGCACCGCCACTGCGTCCGCCCATACCATCAGCGAGAATGGCCATCATGTAGCCCGGCGCTTTGGGCGCGGAAAAGAGCGCGGTACGGTCTTGTTGTTCGGACCGATCGCCTATATGTTGGGCAGTACCTGCTTCAATCTTGTATTGGCTCATACGTCGGGGTGGATTACACTGCGCATTGGCAAGGTATTTATAGTACGGATTTATTATTACACGTGCCAAGAGCAGCTAGCTGCATTTATACATTTTTTTGTCCTAAATGTAACAAAATGACCAAAACCTCAGTGGAAGACATTCAACGCCGGATTATCGAACTGGAAGTAGAACATCGGGATCTGGATGCCGTCATCGATTTGCTGGCACATGAGTTTCGCCCCGAGGAACTGCAGCTGCGCCGGTTAAAAAAGCGAAAATTGCAATTAAAAGACCATATCACGCTGTTAAAAATGCAATTAATTCCTGATATTCCCGCCTGACTCACCGCATTACTACGGCGCTTGCGCGCTGGTTAAAGATTTTATCTTGACTGAAGAAATTTCTCCCCCAGGCAATCCCGGTCTGCACGACCAAGCCATCGATCAGCTGTTTGGCGCCGATGGACCGCTGGGACAGGCGGTAGCCGGTTTTCGGCCGCGCCAGTCGCAAACTGAAATGGCCAAGGCCATCGCCGACGCGATTGCACAGCAATCGACCCTGGTGGCGGAAGCCGGTACCGGCACCGGCAAGACGTTTGCCTATCTGGTGCCAGCGCTGTTATGGGGCGGCAAGGTGATCGTTTCCACCGGTACCAAAAATCTGCAGGACCAATTGTTCTTGCGTGATATTCCCACCGTGCGCAAAGCCTTGAATGCACCGGTATCGATTGCCCTGCTTAAAGGCCGTTCCAATTACGTGTGCCATTTCCACCTGGACCGGACGCTGCAAAACGGTCGCCTGACTGCGCGGGAGGATGTCGGTTATTTGCGCGAAATTTCCCGTTTTGCGAAAACCACCAGCTCCGGCGATAAGGCGGAATTATCGCGGGTGCCTGAAAACGCGCTGGTGTGGAATCTGGTGACTTCGACCCGCGATACTTGCATGGGCGCCGAGTGCCAGTATTACCAGGACTGTTTCGTGATGAAGGCGCGCAAGGAAGCGCAGCAGGCAGATGTGGTGGTGGTCAACCACCATTTGTTTTTTGCCGATGTGGCGTTAAAAGATACCGGTGTCGCCGAACTGCTGCCGTCTGCCAACACCGTAGTATTCGACGAGGCACATCAATTGCCGGAAACGGCTTCATTATTTTTTGGCGATACGGTATCGACTTCACAGATCCTGGAATTGTGCCGCGACGTGCTGGCTGAAGGGCTGGCCCATGCACGCGACGGCGCCGAATGGGCCAAGGTGGTGATGCCGGTCGAGCGCGCTGCCCGTGACCTGCGCCTGGCTTTTCCGCAGGATGTGGTGCGGCTGGCAGTCAACCAGATTGCCTCGTCCAGTGTTTTTTTCCCGGCACTGGAGACGCTGCGAAAAGAAGTCCAGGGCATGCTGCCAATTTTGCAGTCGCAAGCCGAGCGCGCCGAAACCATCGAGCAATGCCGGGTTCGGGCGCATGAATTGTCAGGCCGGCTGTCAGCCTGGAATAGCGAAGGCAGCGCCCAGGCCGGGCAAGTACCGGAAGGCGAGGAATCGGTGTTGTGGGTCGAGGCGTTCTCTTCCTCGATGCAGCTGCATCGCACACCGTTGTCGATTGCGCCGGTATTTAACAAACAGCGCGAGGGAACACCCAGGGCATGGATCTTCACGTCGGCGACACTGGCGGTCAAAAACGATTTCAATCACTATACATCGCAAATGGGTTTGAGCGAGGCGCCCGCCAAAACCTGGCCAAGTCCATTTGATTACGGCCAGCAGGCGCTACTATATGTGCCGAAGAATCTGCCGCAGCCCAATACCTTTGATTATACGGATGCGGTAATCGAGGCAGCACTGCCGATGATCGAAGCGGCCGGCGGGCGCACATTCCTGCTGTGCACAACCAACCGCGCAGTCAAGCATGCGGCAGAGCGATTGCGCGCTGAATTTGAACAACGCAAGCTGCCTTATCCATTGATGGTGCAAGGCGAAGCCGGCCGGACTGAATTGCTGGATCGTTTTCGGGCTGCCGGCAATGGCGTACTGATCGGCAGCCAGAGCTTTTGGGAGGGTGTGGATGTGCGCGGTGAAGCCTTATCACTGGTCATTATCGACAAGCTGCCATTCGCGCCGCCTGACGACCCGGTGCTGGCTGCCCGCATCGAAGCCCTGGAAAAGCGGGGCTTGAATGGTTTCATTCATCATCAATTGCCGGAGGCGGTCATCAACCTGAAGCAGGGCGCAGGACGCCTGATACGCGATGAAACTGATCGCGGCGTGTTGATGATCTGCGACCCGAGGCTCATTACCAAGCCCTATGGCAAGCGCATCTGGCAAAGTCTGCCGCCGTTCAAACGGACCCGGGAAGCCGCCGATGTCCACGCGTTTTTCGCGATGCAAGCCGACTAATCGGGCGCCTGGAATGCCGCTGCGGAGGGTTGCATGGCTGTTCTGATTTCATTGCTGCCGACCCGGTCCGCCGAAGTGACTGACGTCGAGCCGCTATACACTTTATTTTTATTCAACATCTGAAGCAAAATTCCCAGGGATTTCGTGTCGATCTTGCACATTCACTGAATGTTCATAATGCCCTGATAATGCTTCAGGTAAAATCTACTGATGAAAATTCTTGTTAGTAATGACGACGGTTATCTGGCGCCTGGGATTATTGCCCTGGCGGACGCACTGGCGTCCATTGCGGAAATTGTCGTGGTCGCCCCCGATAGCAATCGTTCAGGATCCTCGAATTCACTGACCCTGGATCGGCCCTTATCGGTGTTTCAATCCGCGAACGGATTCTATTTCGTTAACGGTACCCCGTCCGACTGCGTGCACGTGGCATTGACCGGGCTGTTGGCTGATAAACCGGATCTGGTGGTATCCGGTATTAATCAGGGACAGAACATGGGTGACGATACCCTGTATTCCGGCACCGTCGCAGCAGCGACCGAAGGCTATCTGTTCGGAATTCCAGCCATCGCCTTTTCACAGGTTGAAAAAGGATGGAAAGAACTTGATGCCGCGGCCCGGGTGGCAAAGGAAATCGTGCTCAGGCGGTTTGATGCATTGCAAAAACCGTATTTGTTGAATGTTAATATCCCGAATCTGCCCTATGATCGGTTGGGCACTATCGTGCCGACCCGACTAGGCAAGCGGCATCAGGCCGAAGCAGTGATCAAGGCGCAGGATCCGCACGGACGTGAAATTTTCTGGATCGGTCTGGCAGGCGCGGCCAAGGATGGCGGCGAGGGCACCGATTTCCATGCGACCGCGGCTGGCCAAATTTCGGTGACCCCACTGCAGATTGATCTGACGCATACCACCCAATTGGACGCGCTCAAGAAGGGATTGCAATGACCGACAAGACCAAGCGCTTTCCGCTGCCCTTGTCGTCGGTCGTGGACAAATCAGGCCAGTCGGCCCGCCGCCAGCACGCCACCGCAACGCCGCAAACCGCGACCCAGAATGCGGCGCAACATGGCCTGCGCGGCATGGTCCAGTCATCCGTGCGCAATCCGTCGACTGCCACAAGCTTTGCCCCCAATCCGGTAATTGCCCGAGCTGCGCCGCTGGTTTCTGAAGGGGTGCGCAAAGCCATGGTGGCACGCGTGGCAGGGCAGGGAGTGCGCGACACCAAGGTCCTGGCAGCCATGACCGAAGTGCAGCGACATCTGTTCATGGAGCCCGGATTAGCCGGTCAGGCCTACATCGATGCATCGCTGCCGATCGGTCATCACCAGACGATCTCGCAGCCGTATATCGTTGCCCGCATGATTGAAGTCATGCGCGACAATCGTAACGGAGGCGTCTTGAACCGGGTACTCGAAATCGGTACCGGCTGCGGTTATCAGGCTGCGGTATTGTCGCTGGTTGCCCGTGAAGTGTTTTCAATCGAGCGTATCAGGCCGTTGCATGAATTGGCAAAATCCAATCTGAGGCCAATGCGAATTGCGAATATCCGGCTGCATTACGGGGATGGTATGCTTGGCCTGCCGCAAGCAGCACCGTTTGACGGCATCATTCTTGCGGCTGCCGGAATGGAAGTGCCGCAAGCCTTGCTGGACCAGCTCGCCATCGGCGGACGACTGGTGGCCCCAGTGGGTGCGCGCCATCAGGTGCTCCAGCTGATCGAGCGCCTTAGCCAGTCGGAGTGGCGCAGTACCACTCTGGAGGATTGCCATTTTGTGCCGCTTCGCCCCGGCACCGTATAGTTAGCCAGACATGAGAGTGATGAGAAATACAAACATGCGCTTAGCTTTTTTGTTCATGACAGCTGTGCTTGCCGCAGCTTGCAGTACCACACGTCAGTCGGCCCCGATCGTTGATAAAACCAGTCGCGCCGACAGCAGGAGCAGTGCCGCAGCTGCTCCGGCCGCGCCAGCTGCTGCCAGGCAGATGGATAGCCAAGGTTATTACACGGTCAGAAAAGGCGATACGCTGTTCCAGATTTCCCAGGATTTCGGCCAGAATTTTCGTGACCTGATCGCCTGGAACAATCTGGCAAATGGCAATGATATTCGGGCAGATCAGTTATTGCGGGTGATTCCGCCGGCCGCTGCCAACGGCGCGCAGCCGGTGAGTGTGGCCAATGCCAGTGGCGCAGGGATTGAGGTGCGGCCGCTGACGGGTACGCCCGCGATTGCGGCTATTGCGAACAAGGTCGTGCCGCGCGGCGGCAAGCAGCCGTATTCGGAAGCTGCGTTGGCCGAGATGCAAAAGCCGGAAGGCACCGTGCCGTCGCCGGCTGTTGCACAAGGCGAGGCAAAAGCTTCGGAAAAACCTGTGGAACCGCCCGTCGCCATTAATGCCGAAGACGCCGGCGTGAGCTGGATATGGCCTGCGGAAGGTAAAATCGTCGGAACATTTGAGGATAGCAAGAAAGGTATCGATATCAGCGGCAAGCCCGGACAGGCGGTGGTCGCAGCCGGCGCCGGCAAGGTGATGTATGCGGGCAGCGGTATCCGCGGTTACGGCAACCTTGTTATTGTTAAACACACCAATAACCTGTTATCTGCCTATGCGCACAATAAAACCATCCTGGTGAAGGAGGGTCAAACCATTGGCAGAGGGGAAAAAATTGCCGAAATGGGCAATACCGATGCCGATGCAGTGAAGCTGCACTTTGAGATACGTCAGCAAGGAAAACCGGTAGATCCTTCAAAATTCCTGCCTAGCCGATAAATGACACGAAACCCTCGCCCACCGCTGGAAGACGACCTGCTCCCGGATGATCCATCCGACACGCCTATTGATCTTGCGGCTGACGACGGAGAGGCTCGCGAAGATAACGCTGACACAGTCATTGTGCCGGCGGTCGATGGCGTGGATGAATTAAAGACGGTGCTGGCAGCCGAATTGTCCACCGACACCACCCAGCATTACCTGAATCAGATCGGCGCGAAGCCGTTGCTGTCGGCGACCGAGGAAGTTCATTTTGCGACTCAGGCCAAGCAGGGCAATTTCAGTGCGCGTCAAAAGATGATCGAGCACAATCTGCGGCTGGTCGTCTCGATTGCCAAGCACTACATCAATCGCGGGGTGGTCCTGCTGGACTTGATCGAGGAAGGCAATCTCGGTCTGATGCGAGCCATTGACAAATTCGAGCCGGAACGCGGCTTTCGTTTTTCCACCTACGCCACCTGGTGGATTCGGCAAAGCATCGAACGCGCGATCATGAATCAGGCGCGTACGGTGCGTTTGCCGGTGCATATGGTGCGTGAGCTGAATCAGATCCTGCGCGCCAAATATCATCTCGAAGCACAGCACCACGACGGCAAGGATGCCACCGCAGAAGACATCGCCCATCTGGTCGAGCGGCCAGTGGAAGATGTGCAGGATATTCTGGCGCTGTCAGAGCATGCCACATCACTGGATGCCCCGCTGGACAACGACCCGCAAGCCAGCCTGATGGACATGCTGCCCAGTGACAGTGCAGACGGTCCCGATTCACGTGCTGAACATCATGAAATGACGGTCAAGGTGCGCGACTGGTTGAGCAAGCTGCCTGACAAGCAGCGAATTGTGATCCTGCGCCGGTTCGGGTTGGACAACGATGATCCTGCCACGCTCGAAGAGCTGGCCGAGGAAATGGGCGTGACCCGCGAGCGCGTGCGCCAGATCCAGCAGGAAGCCTTGATCAAGCTGAAACGTTCACTGACTTCGAATGGCGTCGGCAAGGATGCCTTGCTGTGATCCCGATACTGGTGTTTGACATCGAGACGATTCCGGATGTGCATGGCCTGCGCACGCTGCACGGCCACTCGGCCGCCATCAGCGATGCAGAAGTGGCGGAAGCGGCCTTTGCCGCCCAGCGTGAAAAAAACGGTACCGATTTCCTGCGGCATCATTTACACCGGGTCGCCGCCATTTCCTGTGTCTTTCGCGATGATGATGGCTTTCGGGTACGTTCCCTGGGTAGCCTGGAAGATGGCGAGTCCAAACTGGTGCACGATTTTTTCCGTACGATCGACAAGTACACGCCACAACTGGTGTCCTGGAATGGCGGCGGTTTCGATTTGCCGGTACTGCATTACCGCGCCATGATCAACGGCGTGGTGGCATCGCGCTACTGGGAGATGGGGAACGAGGATCGCGATTTCAAATGGAACAACTATCTGAGCCGCTATCACACCCGTCATCTTGATTTGATGGATTTGCTGGCCATGTACACCGGGCGCGCCAATGCGCCTCTGGACGACCTGGCCAAACTGTGCGGGTTTCCCGGCAAGATGGGTGTCGACGGTTCGCAGGTCTGGACCTTGTGCCAAGAGGGACGCCTGAAGGAAATCCGCGATTACTGTGAAACCGATGTGGTCAATACCTATCTTGTCTATTGCCGTTTTCAATTGATGCGGGGCGAAATGACTCAAGCCGGTTATGACGCGGAAATGGCGCTGGTGCGCTCTAGCCTGGCGGCACTGGAGAGCAAGCACTGGAAAGAATACCTGGCGTCCTGGGCGCTCTAATCTGTCCGGATTGCATTATCATGTCGGACCATTCATCGTCCGTTAATCAGGTTCCGTTCTATGCAGGACAATATCATCGAAATTGAATCCCTCGACATGGAGGGCCGCGGCGTCGGCCATTTGCGCAATGACGACGGTACCCAGGGAAAAGTCGTGTTCGTCGAAGGCGCTTTGCCTGGCGAGCGGGTCACTTTCCAGACCTATCGCAAAAAGCCAAAATGGGAAGCGGCAACACTGACCGCGCTGCATCGCCAGTCATCCTCACGGGTCACACCGAAGTGTCCGTATTTCGGTGTATGTGGCGGGTGTGCCATGCAGCACCTTGAACCGGCGGCACAAGTTGCAATCAAGCAGCGGGTACTGGAAGATAATTTAAAACATTTGGGCAAGGTCAAGGCGGAGATGCTGCTGCGGCCGATATACGGGCCGACCTGGGGATACCGCTATCGAGCCCGTATTTCGGTGCGAAAAGTCGTCAAAAAGGGTGGGGTGCTGGTTGGATTTCACGAAAAGAAATCCGGCTTCATCACCGATATGAAAAGCTGCGAAGTGCTGCCGCCCAATGTATCGGCGATGCTGGTACCACTGCGCGGTTTGATTGCATCGCTTTCCATTGTCGAGCAGGTGCCGCAACTTGAACTGGCAATCGGTGCCGGCGAACAGGAAACCGTCACTGCGCTGGTGATGCGCAATATGGCGCCACTCACAGTCGATGATGAAAACAAGCTGAAGGCGTTTGCCGACCAATACCAGATCCACTGGTGGCTGCAACCGGCTGGACCGGACACGGCCTACCCGTTCTATCCGAGTCAATCGCAACTGCATTATGCATTGCCGGAATTCGGTATCCGGATGCCGTTCAAGCCAACCGATTTTACCCAGGTCAATCATCACATCAACCGGGTCCTGGTTGCGCGCGCCTTGCGGTTGCTGGATGTTCAGCCTCATGAACGGGTGGCTGACTTGTTTTGTGGCTTGGGCAATTTCACCTTGCCGCTCGCCACCCAGGCTCGGGAGGTAGTGGGAATCGAAGGCAGCACTGCATTGACCGACCGTGCGCTGGAGAATGCAAAAGCCAATGGCCTGGACGGTAAAACCTCGTTTTATTGCAGAAATTTGTTTGAAGTCGGGGCAGAGGATTTTGCGGCGCTGGGAAAATTTGACCGTTGGTTAATCGATCCGCCGCGCGAAGGCGCTGCCGCGGTTTGTCAGGCATTGGTTGATCTCGGGAAAGCCCAGCCTGACATCCGGCCTAAGCGCATTGTGTATGTGTCTTGCGGCCCGGCTACGCTGGCACGCGATGCGGGCATGCTGGTGCATGAGGCGGGGTATGTATTGAAGCTGGCAGGGGTAATCAACATGTTCCCGCATACTGCCCATGTTGAATCGATTGCGGTATTTGATCTGCCGACTTGAACGTTAAAGGAAGCATGAAAAAACCGGCCTCAAGGCCGGTTTTTTTTGAAGGTAGAGACCTGTTATTAATCTCGTTCGCCGCCGAAGATACCGAGCAGCGAAAGCAGGTTCACAAAGATATTGTAGACATCGAGATAAATGCTCAGGGTCGCTGAAATGTAATTGGTTTCGCCACCATTGATTACCTGCTGCACGTCATACAGGATATAGGCTGAAAAAATCCCGATCAGGATGACCGAAATTGCCAGTTGCAACGCTGGCAATTGCAGGAAAATGTTGGCGACCATCGCAACCAGCGCCACCAGTACACCGACAAATAGCCACTTGCCCATACCGGAGAAATCCCGCTTGGACACGGTCGCAATGGTCGCCATCACGCCGAAAATGGCCGCCGTGCCACCGAAAGCCGTCATGATCAGCGATGCGCCGTTCGAGAAACCCAAGGTATGGCTGATCAGGCGTGACAGCATCAATCCCATGAAAAATGTAAAGCCCAGCAATACCGCCACACCAACGGCAGAATGCTTGGTTTTTTCAATGGCATAGAAAAAACCGAAAGCTATTGCCATAAATGCAATAAATCCGATGAAGGGGCTGCCAGGCAAGAACGAAAAATTCATTTGCACGCCGAGCCAGGCGCCCAGAATGGTTGGCACCATCGATAATGCAAGTAACCAGTACGTATTGCGTAATACCCGATTGCGCAGGATCGCTGAGTCCGCGGAGCCGCTATAGGTTTGTTGTAGATTTTGATTCATATAATCTCCAAATGTCATCTCAGGTTCATATCCGTTCGCAGCATAACATGATCATTTGACTATAGGATGAGGGTGATCATGAGAGGTTCTGCCATGCAGAGCGACGCCCCTAGGGGTGAAAGCCCATTTAGGGGCGATTTCATGCTAAAATTAAAGGTTAGCTGCATACTTAGTGACATATCTTAACCCTTTCTTTTTATTGGAGTTTTTACAGATGGCAATCGAACGCACCCTGTCGATTATTAAACCCGACGCAGTCGCCAAAAATGTGATTGGCCAAATTTATTCCCGTTTTGAAAACGCTGGCCTGAAAATCATTGCTGCGCGCATGGTGCAGTTGTCCCGTGCCGAAGCCGAAGGTTTTTATGCGGTCCACCGCGAGCGTCCTTTTTTCAAGGATCTGGTGGACTTCATGATTTCCGGTCCGGTCATGGTGCAGGCATTGGAAGGCGAAAGTGCGATTGCCAAGAACCGTGATTTGATGGGTGCGACAGACCCGAAGAAAGCAGAAAAAGGTACGATTCGTGCTGATTTCGCTGATTCGATCGATGCCAATGCTGTGCATGGCTCCGATGCGCAGGAAACCGCCCAGGTTGAAATTGCTTATTTCTTCCCAGCCCTGAACCTGTATTCGCGTTAATCATAATTTCGCCACCCGATCAGATGTTGTACGTTTAGGCGGCGAGTAAGAAAATGAAGTGTTGTTATGACGGATCTCACCAATTTGCTGGACCTCGATCCCGCGCAACTTGTCGCTTATTGCGGCGCGTTGGGTGAGAAGCCGTTTCGCGCAAAACAGTTGCAGCGCTGGATACATCAGTTTGGCGCGAATAATTTCGATGCAATGACAGATCTGGCGAAGTCATTGCGTGACAAACTTGCCACGCGAGCGTTGATCGCCGCGCCTGGCGTCATCAGTGATCATACGTCGACTGACGGCACCCGCAAATGGCTGCTGGATGTTGGGCAGGGCAATGCAGTAGAAACCGTTTTTATCCCTGAAGAAAATCGCGGCACCCTGTGCATTTCCACGCAAGCCGGGTGTGCGGTCAATTGCCGTTTCTGTTCTACCGGGAAGCAGGGATTCAGTCGCAATCTGACGGTCGCTGAAATCATCGGTCAGCTGTGGATGGCTGAATTCGAGTTGCGAAAAACCAAAGGCATCGAGCCCGGTCCCAAGGGCGAGCGCCAGATCACTAACGTGGTCATGATGGGTATGGGTGAACCCCTGCTGAATTTCGAGCCGACCGTGACGGCATTGAAGCTGATGCTCGACGATAACGCCTATGGCCTGTCTCGGCGTCGGGTCACGCTGTCGACCAGCGGTGTGGTACCGATGATCGATAAGCTGGCGCAGGAATGTCCGGTTGCATTGGCGGTGTCGCTGCATGCATCCAACGATGCGTTGCGTGATGGCCTGGTGCCGCTGAACAAGAAATATCCGCTTGCCGATTTGATGGCGGCATGCAAGCGGTATCTTGAATATGCGCCACGTGATTTCATCACGTTTGAATACTGCATGCTCGATGGTGTCAACGATACAGATGAGAATGCGCGAGAGCTGATTGCGTTGGTCCGGAAAAAAGGCCTTGAAGTACCCTGCAAATTCAATCTGATTCCATTCAATCCGTTTCCTGAATCCGGTTTGCTGCGGTCGAATAATGCACGCATCAAGGGATTTGCCCAGATCCTGATGGATGCCGGCATCGTCACGACGATCCGCAAGACCCGTGGCGACGATATCGACGCCGCTTGTGGTCAGTTGGCCGGCGAGGTACAGGATCGCACGCGAGTGCAGGAACGCATGCAGAAGATGGAAGAATACAAAAAAAAGTTCGGCAAGGATTTTGGTCGTATCGTGGAGGTGTCTGCATGAGAAAAATGGGGAGTATGGCTATCCTGGCGGCGGTATTTGCACTGGCTGGATGCGCATCTGGATCTGCAGAGGGGCCCGAAAAGGATTTGCCAACCAGCTCGGATCAGACTGATAACCAGAGACGTGCAGGCATTCGCTTGCAACTGGCGGTCGGCTACTACGAGCAGAGGCAGATGTCGATTGCGCTCGACGAGATCAAGCAGGCGCTGCAGCTTGATCCCAATTTTGCCGATGCATTCAGTATGCGCGGATTGATTTACATGGAAATGGGTGAAATCAGGCTGGCAGAGGATAATCTTCAACAGGCACTTCGACTGTCGCCGACCAACCCGGATTTCAACAATAATTATGGCTGGTTCCTATGCCAAAACGGGCGCGAACGCCAGTCTATTGGCTATTTCGAGGCGGCGTTGAAGAGCCGTGCGTATCAGTCGCCTGCCAAGGCATTGAGCAATGCCGGTGCATGCAGCCTGCTTATTAAGGACGTGGTTGCAGCAGAGCGTTATCTGACCGAAGCGTTTCGTCTGGATCCGGGTAATGTGACCACCAACGTGAACCTGGCGAAAATTTATTATGGACGTGGTGATTTAGAGAAAGCTCGTTTCTATATCGGACGTGTAACGCGATCCGACGGCTTGACTGCCGACGCGTTGTGGCAGGCGATCAAGATCGAACGCAAGCTCGGTGACCGCTCCGCTGAATTAAGTCTGGTCACGCAATTGCGTCGCCGTTTCCCGACCTCGACAGAATTTGCAGCATATCAGCGCGGGGCTTTCGATGAGTGATCCGCAAGAGCATGGCTCAGGATCCCTGCAAGCCGGCGAACCGATTGTGGATAACACACCAAAGCCGCGACCTGGCGCCCTTCTTGGGGCAGAACGGCAGTCGCGCGGCTGGACCATCGAGCAGGTTGCCAATCAGCTGAATCTGGCGCCACGCCAGATTCAGGCATTGGAAGACGATCACTATGCAGCTTTGCCGGGCATGGTAATCGCTCGCGGATTTGTCCGCGCCTATGCAAAATTGCTGAGAATGGATCCGGCGCCTCTGGTTGCCATGATGGCGGAGGAGTCGGCAGCACCAGTGGAATCAATCGAATTACGGCGTGCCCTGTCGGCGACGTTTTCTGAGTCGAGCTTACCGGCGGCGAATCGGGCCGATCGCAAATTCCGACGAAATTTGATTGGGTGGTTGGTGGTCCTGGCTTTTGGCGCAGCGATTTGGTTTGTGCAGCAGCAGGGTGGCTTGGCGGGACTGTCATCCTTGCTGAACATGCAAAGTGCAGGCGTATCGCCGCAACAGCCTTCAGGCCAGGATGGCGTGGCCACAGGCGAGACTGCTCCGGCAGCTGTGCCTGGCGCAGATGCGCAAGGTGTGACGATGGGCGAGGCGATTGTACCTGCGCAAGATCCGGCGGCGGGCGCCGCAGTAGCGCCCGAAGCGCCCGTGAAGCAGGAACCGGTTGAATCCGGTGCCAAGGCAGTCAATCCAAATGCCAATCTGATCCTGAAGTTTCGCGAAGACTCCTGGATCGAGATCAAGCGAGGCGAACAGGTTACGGTGATTGCGCGTCTGGTAAAGGCGGGAACGACCGAAGCATTCGAAATTCGTCCGGGTGCCGAACTGGTGGTGGGCAATGCCGCCGGCGTTGACATCACTTATCGAGGCAAACCTCTGGATTTGACCACGACTGCCAAGAACAATGTGGCTCGTCTGAATTTGCAATAGAAGTGACTATGGACTGTAAAAATCTCCCGATCATGTCAGGACCGCACGACCGGCGTCAAACCCGGCACGTCATCATTCGCAATGGCGCGCGTGAAGTGGGGGTCGGCGGCGCCTCGCCTATCCTGGTGCAGTCGATGACCAACACTGACACGGCCGATGTGATTGGCACGGCGATCCAGATCAAGGACTTGGCGCGTGCCGGTTCCGAAGTGGTGCGCATTACAGTGAATAATGCAGAAGCGGCGGCGGCCGTGCCTGCCATTTGCGAGCAACTGGCGCGGATGGAAGTCGATGTACCGTTGGTTGGCGACTTTCACTACAACGGCCACACGTTGCTGCAGGACTATCCCGACTGCGCACGGGCCTTATCCAAATATCGTATCAATCCGGGCAATGTCGGCCAGGGCGCGAAGCGCGATACCCAATTTGCACAGATGATCGAAGCCGCCTGCAAATATGACAAGCCGGTGCGCATTGGCGTGAACTGGGGCAGCCTCGACCAGAATTTGCTTGCCCGCATCATGGATGAGAATGCCCGTCGTGCCGAACCATGGAGTGCACAGGCGGTGATGTATGAGGCGCTGGTCACGTCGGCAATCGAAAATGCGCTGCGCGCCGAACAGCTTGGCCTTGCCGGCGACCGCATCATCCTGTCCTGCAAGGTATCCGGGGTGCAGGATTTGATTGCCGTCTATCGCGAACTCGCGCGTCGCTGCGACTATCCGCTGCATCTGGGTTTGACTGAAGCCGGCATGGGTAGCAAAGGCATTGTGGCATCGACGGCGGCGCTGTCGATACTTCTGCAGGAAGGCATTGGCGACACGATCCGCATTTCCCTGACACCCGAACCGGGTGGCGATCGCACCAAGGAAGTTGTGGTTGGCCAGGAAATTCTGCAAACCATGGGCTTACGCAAATTCACGCCAATGGTGATTGCCTGTCCTGGATGCGGCCGTACGACATCGACCGTATTTCAAGAGCTGGCCGACAAAATCCAGACTTATCTGCGTGACCAGATGCCAGTCTGGAAGAAACAGTATCCAGGCGTCGAAGGCATGAATGTGGCGGTCATGGGTTGTATCGTCAATGGCCCCGGGGAATCCAAGCATGCCAATATCGGCATCAGCCTGCCGGGTACTGGTGAATCGCCGGCCGCACCGGTATTCGTCGATGGTCAGAAAAAAATCACGTTGCGCGGCGAGCAGATTGCCGAGGAGTTCCAGGCAATTGTCCTCGACTATGTGAAATCCCGCTACGGCGAACACGCAGCAGGGCGGTAAGGCCTTTCCGCTTTTGATGGTCCAATGCAACTAGTTGTCTTATCCGGTATTGTGTGAAGATGTCTGAAAACAAGAAAATTGAAAAAATCCTCGGTGTAAAAGGCATGAACGATATCCTGCCTGCGGATGCGCCGCTGTGGGAGCTGTTTGAAAATACCGTGCATTCGGTATTGAAAAGCTACGGCTTTGAACAAATCCGCACGCCGATCGTCGAACCGACGACGCTGTTTGCGCGCGGTCTGGGGGAAGTGACTGATATCGTTGAAAAGGAAATGTATTCCTTCACCGATTCGATGAATGGCGACCAGTTGACCTTGCGTCCGGAAAGTACGGCCGGCGTGGTGCGGGCTGCGCTTGAACATAACCTGACCTATGACGGCCCCAAGCGGCTGTGGTATGCCGGCCCGATGTTTCGTCACGAGCGTCCACAGCGCGGACGGTACCGCCAGTTTCACCAGATCGGTGCGGAAGCGATTGGATTCACCGGTCCCGACATCGATGCCGAACTGATCATGATGTGTCAGCGTTTATGGGACGATCTGGGCCTGGACAATATTCGCCTGGAGCTCAATTCGATCGGGGACGCCGACGAGCGCAACCGGCACCGTGCTGATTTGATCACCTATCTGGAGCAGCACCGGGATTTGCTGGATACCGACGCCCAGCGTCGGCTGCATTCCAACCCGCTGCGCATCCTTGATACCAAAAACCCGGCGATGCAGGCGATGGTCAATGCCGCACCCAAGCTAATCGATTATCTGGGCGAGGAGTCACGGGTCCACTTTGAAGGCGTACAAAAAATCCTGCGCCATAACAGCATTCCCTTCACCATCAATCCAAGACTGGTGCGCGGCATGGACTACTACAATCGCACCGTATTTGAATGGGTAACCGATCAACTCGGCTCGCAAGGCACGGTATGTGGCGGCGGACGCTATGATCCGCTGGTGGAAATGTTTGGCGGCAAGCCAACTCCGGCCTGTGGCTTTGCGATGGGCGTCGAACGGCTGCTGGAACTGATGAAAGCCAGTGGCGAAAAATTTGCCCGTAACCAGTGCGACGTCTATCTGGTACATCAGGGACCGGACGCACAGATGCAGTCGTTTGTGCTGGCTGAACGACTGCGCGATGCAGGGCTCGATGTGGTGCTGCACTGCGCATCAGCTGGATCGGGTGGCAGTTTCAAGGCGCAAATGAAACGCGCCGACGCAAGCGGTGCCGCGTTCGCCATGATCATTGGCGAGGACGAAGTCACAAGCGAGTCTGTCACCGTGAAGGCATTGCGCGCGTCAGATCAGGCCAGCAATCAGACCACGGTCGGTTTCGACAAGGCAGTCGATTATCTGGTTGAGCAAATAGTCGGCGCCGATGAGCACGACCATTCCGAGCATATTCATTATCATCACTAACATTACATCATCATGGCATACGATCTCGAAGAACAAGAACAAATTGCATCCATCAAGGCTTGGTGGAAGCAGTACGGCAACCTGGTGACATGGGTGCTTATCATTGCGCTGGGCGCTTATGCGGGCTGGACTGCCTGGAACACTTATCAGCGCAACCAGTCGGTGCAAGCGGTGCAGTTGTACGACGAGTTGCAAAAAGCGGTAGCTGCGAAAGACAACGCCAAGGTGCAACGGGCAGCCGCTGACATGGAAGATAAATTCAGTCGCACCGCCTATGCGCAGATGGGGGCATTGGCGGCAGCCAAGTCCGCTTTCGAAGTCAATGATGCCAAGGCTGCCAAGTCGCAGCTGGAGTGGGTCGTCAAGAACGGATTGAATGACGAATACAAGGCGATCGCCAAAATCCGGCTGGCCGGCATCTTGCTCGATGAAAAAGCCTATGACGATGGTTTAAAACTGCTTTCAGGTGATTTTCCGGCAGCGTTTGCGGCAAGTGTCGCAGATCGCCGAGGGGATATTCTGCTAGCCCAAAATAAGACTGGTGAGGCCCGCACAGCTTACCAAACCGCGCTGGAGAAAATGGATCCGAATAATCCTGGTCGCCAGCTGGTTCAGATGAAACTGGATGCGATTGGCGGCGTGCCGGCCAAAGCGGCAGCTTGATGGCAAAGGAAACTAATATGCGTCTTGCTATGAAGTTGAGCTGTGCCGGATTATTGATGGCGCTTGCAGGTTGTTCGACCCTGTCCTCACTCAATCCATTTTCAAAGAAAGTACCGCCACGCAATCCGCCGGCTGAATTGGTCGAAATTAAGCCAACCATGGCAGTTCGCACGGCTTGGTCGATTTCAGTGGGCAGTGCGGGAGCAAATGTGTTTTCGCCGGTTGCTGCCGGCAATAGCGTCTTTGCAGCAGCGGCCGACGGCACCATCACCCGTATTGAGCTTGCCACCGGCCGTACAATCTGGCGTATCAAAGCCGACCAGCGATTGACTGCAGGCGTGGGCAGCGATGGTGCGGTAATTGCAGTTGCCGGCGAAAAAGGTGTGATTGTCGCATTCGATGCCGATGGCAAGCAGCGCTGGACGGCACAGGCGTCGAGTGAAGTGTTGTCCGCACCGGTAGTCGCGCAAGGCCTGGTGATTGTGCGCAGTGTCGATAACCGGATCTCCGCCTTTGATGTCGCTTCAGGTGCGCGTCGCTGGACGATCCAGCGCAGCGTACCTTCGCTGACGCTGCGCAGTGCGCCGGGAATCACGGTTGCCGGTGCCAATGCTTACGTCGCGTTGCCCGGCGGGCGCCTGTTGGCGCTGGCGGCGAGCAATGGCGGGCCGCGCTGGGAAGTCGCGGTAGGCGACCCCCGCGGTGCGACCGAACTGGAGCGGATTGCTGATACGTCCGGTGCGCCGCTGGTGCTGGAGCGGGAAGTGTGCGCCGTGGCTTACCAGGGTCGCGTAGCCTGCTTTGATGCCATTTCAGGCGAGGCAATTTGGGCGAAAGAGTTGTCTAGCTCAGTTGGATTGGGCGGCGATATGCGGTACGTTTTTGCCGCCGACGAAGTCGGGGCGGTTCATGCCTTTGCCCGGGAAAGCGGCATCAGCGCCTGGCGCAACAACAAGCTGGCCAACCGGCGCCTGTCGACGCCGCTTTCGTTCGGACGGGCAGTAGCGGTGGCTGATTATCAGGGCTATATTCATTTTCTGGCGCGTGAAGACGGCGCCATGCTGGCTCGCACCAGTACCGATGGCAGCCCAGTGATGGGGGCGCCGGTCGTTGCCGGATCTTTTGCAATTTTTCAAACTCAGGCAGGAACACTGGTCGCACTAGGGGCCGAATAAATTCAATGAAACCGGTTATTGCACTTGTCGGTCGACCCAATGTCGGCAAATCCACGCTGTTCAATCGGCTGACACGCTCGCGCGACGCACTTGTCGCCGATCTTCCGGGACTCACCCGTGACCGCCATTACGGTGAAGGCCGCATGGGAGAACGGCCTTTCCTGGTGATCGATACCGGCGGCTTTGAACCGGTTGCCAAAGACGGCATCATGCATGAAATGGCCAAGCAGACCAAACAGGCAGTAGCCGAAGCTGACGTGGTCATTTTTATTGTCGATGGCCGCCAGGGCATGACGCCGCACGACAAGACCATTACGGACTTCCTGCGCAAGGCAGGCCGTTCGGTGATGTTAGTCGTGAACAAAGCCGAAGGTATGAAATACACGTCCGTGACGGCAGAGTTTTACGAGCTCGGGCTGGGCGATCCGTATGTCATTTCGGCCGCACACGGTGACGGTGTGATGGATCTGGTTGATGAAGCACTGAATCTGGCGACCGGCCAGCAGGCGGCAGTCGACGAGCCCGCGGAAGAAAAGCATCGTGGCATCAAGCTTGCGATTGTCGGACGGCCCAATGTCGGCAAATCGACCCTGGTCAATACCTTGCTCGGTGAAGAGCGCGTGATTGCCTTTGACATGCCCGGCACCACCCGCGATTCGATCGAGATCCCGTTCGAGCGCGAGGGCAAGCAATATACCCTGATCGATACCGCCGGCATCCGTCGTCGCGGCAAGGTTTTTGAAGCAATTGAAAAATTTTCCGTAGTCAAAACGCTGCAATCGATTTCGGAAGCGAATGTTGTTTTGCTTTTGCTTGATGCGCAACAAGATATTTCCGAGCAAGACGCGCATATTGCTGGTTTTATACTGGAATCCGGCAGGGCGCTGGTAGTCGGTATCAATAAATGGGATGGATTGACCAGCGAGAGGCGCGAGGAAATCAAGATCGACGTAGAGCGCAAACTGAGTTTTCTATCGTTTGCCAAAACCCATTACATCTCGGCGCTGAAATCCACCGGGGTTGGCCCGTTAATGAAGTCGGTTAATTCTGCCTATGATGCCGCCATGATCAAATTGACGACGCCGAAGCTGACACGTGCATTGATCGAGGCCGTGGAGCACCAGCAACCTCGACGCAAGGGCTCGATCAGGCCAAAACTGCGTTATGCGCATCAGGGTGGTATGAACCCGCCGATCGTCGTCATTCACGGCAACGCGCTTGACGCGATTGATGCAAATTACAAGCGGTTTCTGGAGAAGCACTTCCGTGAAACTTTTTCATTAGTGGGAACTCCATTACGTATCGAGCTGCGGTCCGGTAAGAATCCGTTCGCCAAAACGGAAAAATAGACTTTGCTTGGCAACAAACTGAAAAATCAGCTACATTCGAATTACATCCACAGGGAGGCACTTGAAATTCAAGCAAGTTGCCTCCAACTCCTGATCACAACTACACAATGGAGCTGCCATGAGCAATAAAGGGCAATTGTTACAAGACCCCTTCCTGAACGCCTTACGCAAAGAACACGTCCCGGTTTCAATTTATCTAGTCAACGGGATCAAGCTGCAAGGACATATCGAATCATTCGACCAGTACGTCGTACTGCTGCGTAATACAGTGACCCAAATGGTTTACAAACATGCGATTTCCACCGTCGTTCCAGCACGGGCGGTCAACCTGAATATCGACTCCGAGGCGGAGTAAATATTGCAAAATAGAAACATCTTCCCGGGGTGGTCATGCGCACGGCTCTAGTCGGCGTCGATTTTGGCAAAGGTGACTTTGCGTCCAGCCTGGAAGAACTTTCCCTTTTATCCAAATCGGCGGGTGCGATTCCGGTGACATCGATCACCGGGCGTCGTGCCAGTCCGGATGCGGCCCTGTTTGTCGGCAGCGGCAAGGCTGATGAAATCGCCCGTGCGGTCATCGACGACCAGCTGGAACTGGTGATTTTCAACCATGCCCTGTCGCCGGCACAGCAGCGTAACCTAGAGCGCCATTTGAAGGTGAGGGTAGTCGATCGGACCAGCCTGATTCTGGATATCTTTGCCCAGCGCGCGCACAGCCATGAAGGCAAAGTGCAGGTCGAGCTGGCTCAGCTGCAGCATTTGGCGACCCGCCTGATTCGCGGCTGGACTCACCTGGAACGGCAAAAGGGTGGTATCGGCTTGCGCGGGCCGGGTGAAACCCAACTGGAAACGGATCGGCGTCTGCTCGGCGAGCGGGTCAAGGCGCTTCGTGCGCGGCTCGCCAAGCTGCATCGACAGCATGCGACTCAACGCCGCGCTCGTTCCCGCAACAATACCTTTTCGGTGTCGCTGGTGGGATATACCAATGCAGGCAAATCGACTTTGTTCAATGCGCTCACCAAAGCAGGTGTGTATGCGGCTGATCAGCTTTTTGCGACGCTTGATACGACTTCTCGCCGGATTCACCTGGAAGAAGTCGGCAATATCGTTATATCGGATACGGTCGGCTTCATTCGTGAGTTGCCGCACCAGTTGGTGGCGGCTTTTCGTGCCACGCTTGAAGAAACCATCCATGCCGACTTGCTATTGCATGTGGTCGATGCAGCCAGTCCGGCGCGACTGGAGCAGATCGCCCAGGTGAATCTGGTGTTGAAGGAAATCGGCGCCGATGAAATTCCGCAGATACTAATCTGGAACAAGATTGATGCGGCAGGACTGGAGCCGGCGGTTGAGCGTGATGAATATGATAAAATCCGCCGTGTCTTTATCAGCGCCCAGACAGGTGCCGGTTTGGACCAGCTGCGCCAGGCAGTCGCAGAATTTGCCAAAGCGAGAAATAACGCGCTAACTGCAGAGTCATCCTTGCAGGTTCTCAAGGATGCTCACATTGAGCAATAGACGGCATTCCACCTAATTTTATAAGCTGATCGCGACAGAATGCTTGCCCCCTTACTAAAAAAATTTGGCATCAAGTTTTCAATCAATGACCCTCGTTGGGGACGTGGTTCGCAAAACGATAATCAAAATCAGGACGGTAAAAAGCCAGACGGCCCGCCCGACCTCGATGAATTGTGGCGCGATTTCAATCAGCGTCTGAATCGCCTTTTTGGTGGCAAGAAAGGTCCTGGCGATACCGGCGGCGGTGGCGGTGGCGGTTTTACCCCGGACATGCGTGGTGCCAGTGTGGGCGCCATGATTCTTGGTGTCGTTATTCTTTTTTTATGGGCCATCAGCGGATTTTTCATTGTTCAGGAAGGCCAGACGGCGGTTGTCCTGACCTTTGGCAAGCATAGTCACAATACCCCTGCGGGTTTCAACTGGCGCTGGCCTTACCCGTTCCAGAGTCATGAAATCGTCAATGCTTCCCAGGTGCGGACGGCAGAAGTCGGCTATCGCGGCAATGTGCGCAACAAGCAGGCCAGTGAATCCCTGATGCTGACTGACGACGAAAACATCATCGACATCCAGTTCGCCGTGCAATACAAGCTGCGCGATGCCGAAAAATGGATTTTCAATAACCGCGAGCAGGAAGAAATGGTCAAGCAGGTCGCTGAATCGTCGATTCGTGAAGTGGTCGGCAGAAATAAAATGGATTTCGTGCTGTATGAAGGTCGTGAAAAGGTCGCCTTTGATACGCTGACCTTGATGCAGCAGATCCTCGACAAGTATCGATCCGGCGTCATGGTGACCAATGTAACGATGCAGGGCGTACAGCCTCCTGAGCAGGTGCAGGCGGCGTTCGACGATGCAGTCAAGGCCGGTCAAGATCGCGAACGCCAGAAAAATGAAGGCCAGGCCTATGCCAATGACGTTATCCCCCGGGCGCGCGGTGCAGCATCGCGCCTGATGCAGGAAGCAGAAGGTTACCGTGCACGAGTGGTGGCCAATGCACAGGGCGATGCGTCGCGCTTCAAGCAAGTCGTTGCCGAATATCAAAAGGCGCCTGCCGTTACACGTGACAGGATGTATCTGGAAACCATGCAGCAAATATTCGCCAATACCGGCAAAGTCATGATTGATGCGAAAAGTGGCAATAATCTGCTTTATCTGCCGCTCGATAAACTCATTGCACAAACCGTCACCCAGAATGCGGCGAATGCCGGCGCCTCGCCGAGCACCCCAAGTACCGGCGCACAGCAAAATCCCGCTGTAACCGGCAGTCCGAGCGCCGATGCGTTGCAGGCCCTGGAAGCAGAGCGTCAACGGGAATCGCGTAGCAGAGATGCCCGCAGCTCGCGTGATCGGGAGGGCAGATAATGAATCGTCTCCTGTCCATTCTGATCGTGGTGATCCTGGCTTTCTGGGCCATATCTGCCACCGTATTCATCGTCGACCAGCGCAAGTTTGCGATTGTTTTTGCATTGGGTGAAGTCAAGAAGGTGATTAGCGAGCCGGGGCTGAAATTCAAATTGCCGCCGCCATTCCAGAATGTCCTGTTCCTCGACAAGCGGATCCTGACGCTTGATTCGCCGGATGCGGAACGGTTCATTACCGCTGAAAAGAAGAATATCCTGGTGGACTCGTTCGTCAAATGGCGTATTGCCGAACCCCGTCTGTACTTTGTGAGCTTTGGCGGCGATGAGCGACGTGCGCTGGACCGCTTGCAGCAAATTATCAAGGCAGCGCTCAATGATGAAATTACCAAGCGGACCGTACGCGAAGTGATTTCAGGCGAACGCGCCCAGGTAATGAATGCAATTCATAAAAAAGTGCAGGACGAGGCCAAGCAGATTGGCGTTGAAATTATTGATGTGCGCCTGAAGCGGGTTGACTATGTCGAGCAAATCAATACTTCAGTGTATGACCGCATGAAATCCGAGCGTAATCGGGTTGCCAATGAATTGCGCTCAACCGGTGCAGCTGAATCCGAGAAAATTCGGGCTGATGCCGACAAGCAGCGCACCGTGATTCTGGCGGAAACCTATCGCGAAGCTGAAAAAATGCGCGGTGAGGGCGACGCCAAGGCAACCCAGATTTATTCGGAAGCATTTGGCCAGAATCCCGAGTTTTACAAATTCTATCGCAGCCTTGAAGCGTATCGGGCCAGCTTCAAGAATCAAAACGATGTGATGGTGTTGGATCCAAACTCCGATTTCTTCCGCTATTTCCGCAGTTCCGGAGCGGCAGGTGCCAGCCCCGCCAAAAAATAACCTGGGTGCTGTGTGAAAAATCCGTGGATTTTGGCGTTTGGTTTGATGCTTTTGTTTGAAGGATTCTTTCCTTTCCTTTTTCCAAAACAGTGGCGCGAAGCCTTCCATCGGATTACCATGTTTTCCGATGGGCAGCTTCGCTTTTTTGGATTGCTCGCTGTTTTGTGCGGACTGGTAACAATCAGTCTTGTTTATTCTTTTTCCTGATGCGCTTCCAACGTCATGCCCAACTGGCTTCTTCCTGAAAATATCGCCGATGTCTTGCCGTCGGAAGCCCGCAAGATCGAGGAATTGCGCCGCGCCATGCTGGATAATTTTCGCAGCTATGGCTATGAACTGGTTATGCCGCCGATGCTCGAATATATCGAGTCGCTGTTGACCGGTACCGGTCAGGACATGTCGTTGCGCACTTTCAAGCTGGTTGATCAATTGTCCGGACGAACCATGGGGGTTCGTGCTGACATGACCACCCAAGTGGCGCGGATCGACGCGCATTTGCTTAACCGCACGTCGGTGACACGATTATGTTACGCAGGCAGTGTGTTGCATACCCGTCCTTCGGGTTTGCACGCCACTCGCGAACCGCTGCAGATCGGTGCCGAAATATACGGGCATGCAGGGTTGGAAGCCGATGCAGAAATCCAGGAGCTGGTCCTGTCATCGCTGGCATTAGCAGGCGTTTCCAATGTGCGGCTGGATCTATGTCATGTCGGCGTAGTCCGCGCCATCATCCATAATGATTTGCTTGCCCAGCAGGATGAAGCTGCCTTGTTTTCGTTGCTAAAATCCAAGGATATCACCGGGTTGCAGGAAATTACCCATGCCTATGCGCCGGCTACCCGTGATGCCTTGCTGGCGCTACCTGGCCTGTATGGCGATGGCGGGGTAATTGCGCGGGCACGCGCGGTACTGCCACCCTTGCCGGGCGTGGTACAAGCCTTGAATGAACTGGAGTCGTTGCTGGAACTGGCAGGCAGCGATCATGTCACGATTGATCTGGCGGATCTGCGTGGTTATCAATACGAAAGCGGCGCCATGTTTGCCGCCTATGTGCCCGGACTGCCGAATGCGGTGGCGCGCGGCGGCCGCTACGATCATGTCGGAGAGGCCTTCGGACGTGCGCGTCCAGCGACTGGCTTTTCGATGGATTTGCGTGAGTTGGCACGCCTGTTGCCGGGTGCTGAACGCAAGAGCGCGATTCGTGCGCCGTGGGGACGCGAGCTGCTGTTGCGTGAAAAAATCACGGCGTTGCGCCAGGCTGGTGAGGTGGTGATCCAGAGCTTGCCGGGGCACGACAATGAGCAGGACGAATTTGATTGTGACCGTACCTTGGTTTGCCAAGACGGCAATTGGATTCTTAAAAATTTAAGCTAACAGACTTTAGAGAATAGTATGGCGAAAAATGTTGTGGTCATCGGTACCCAATGGGGTGATGAGGGAAAAGGCAAGATCGTCGACTGGTTGACGGATCACGCCCAAGGCGTTGTGCGTTTTCAGGGCGGGCACAATGCCGGCCACACGCTGGTAATCGGCGGGCAAAAGACAGCCTTGCAGCTGATTCCATCTGGCATCATGCGCGCCGGGGTTGCCTGTTATATCGGCAATGGCGTAGTGCTGTCAGTACCGGATCTGCTGCGTGAAATTGATAAACTGCAGGGCAACGGCGTGGAAGTGGCGTCGCGTCTGAAAGTCTCTGAAGCCTGCCCGGTTATTTTGCCTTACCACACAGCACTGGATGCAGCCCGTGAAATTGCCCGAGGCGCGGCAAAGATCGGCACCACTGGCAAAGGCATTGGCCCGGCTTATGAAGATAAAGTGGCCCGTCGGGCGATCCGGGTGGCGGATTTGCTTAATGAAAAGCGGTTTGCCGAAAAGCTGGGGGAAAACCTTGATTACCATAATTTTGTCCTGACCCAATACCTGAAGGCCGAGTCAGTCGATTACAGCAAGACGCTGGATGATGCGCTGGCGACCGTGCCGCGTATCAGGCCGATGGTGGCCGACGTATCCAGTGCGCTGCACGCCGCCCACAAGGCTGGTGCCAACCTGCTGTTTGAAGGTGCGCAAGGCAGTTTGCTGGATGTCGACCACGGCACTTATCCATTCGTTACATCGAGCAACTGTGTGGCTGGCAATGCCGCTGCCGGCACCGGTGTCGGCCCGAATATGCTGCACTATGTTTTGGGTATTACCAAAGCCTACACAACCCGGGTTGGCTCGGGACCGTTTCCGTCGGAATTGCCCACCGATGCAGGCGTGGGCAAGCATCTGGCCAGCGTTGGTCATGAATTCGGCACGGTAACCGGTCGCGCACGGCGCTGCGGCTGGTTTGATGCGGCATTGCTGAAGCGCTCGATCCAGATCAATGGCGTCACCGGCATGTGCCTGACCAAGCTGGATGTCCTCGATGGCCTGGATCAACTGCGTTTGTGCACCGGCTACAAGCTGGATGGACGCACGGTCGATATCTTCCCGGTCGGTGCGGAAGACGCAGCCCGTTGCGAGCCAATTTACGAAGAAATGCCCGGATGGAAAGAGTCCACAGTCGGCGCCAAATCGATGGCGGCATTACCGGCAAATGCTCGTGCCTATGTTGAACGCATTGGCGAACTGGTCGGGGTGCCGATCGATATGGTCTCGACTGGCCCGGATCGCGAAGAAACGATCGTATTGCGTCATCCATTCAAATAGGAATAGGGGAGTCGTTGCATGTCCGGATCAACTGATCAGGATCTTTGGGTTTCCTGGGATGATTACACTCGAGCAATTGAGGAATTGGCTGTCCTGGTCCACCGGTCAGGCTGGCAATTCGATCAGGTGCTTTGCCTGGCGCGCGGCGGATTACGGCCCGGCGATATTTTTTCGAGAATTTTTAGCGTTCCGCTGGCGATACTTTCGACCAGTTCCTATCGTGATGAAGCGGGAACCCAGCGCGGCGAACTCGATATCGCCAAACATATCACCACACCGACCGGTTCATTATCCGGCAAGGTGCTGCTGATCGACGATCTGGTTGATTCCGGTATTACGCTGGGAAAAGTGCAGCAGCATCTATCCAGCCACTTTCCTGCCATTACGGAAGTCAAAACAGCGGTGATCTGGTACAAGGCCTGTTCGGTGGTGCGCCCGGATTATTATCTGGAATACCTGGCGACCAATCCATGGATACATCAGCCGTTTGAAGAGTATGACAGCTTGCGGGCGCCGGAGTTGATGGCACGGCTGGGTGAGTAAGTGAGGGTGATTCGGCGTTAAAGGACTGAAATAAAAAAAGCTTCGCCATCGCGAAGCTTTTTTGTATTTGGACGCCTACGTCGGGAGCTCGATCACGTTCCGCGACCCCGTTTTGGCTGGCAAGCCAAAACTTTCGAGTTCCTCCCGCAAAGCGCGCAGGCGCTTTGCTCGTGTGCCCCTAAAATAAAAAAGGTCCGCCGAAGCGAACCTTTTGTATTTTTGGTGCCCACGGAGGGACTCGAACCCCCACACCTTGCGGCACATGGACCTGAACCATGCGCGTCTACCAATTCCGCCACGTGGGCCTAACGAAGCCGAGATTATAGCGGAATGCTTCGAGAAGTCAATCCATAGCCGTATATAAATAATTTATACATTGGGTATACCTGCGATTGGTTAGGCAAACTTTATGCTTGTCCGCTACACTAATACATTGAACAACAACTACTATCTGACGCCGCTTTTGAACCAATACCTTTACACCATTCCTAGCCGCGAGGAAATTCTCGGCCTCCTACGTACTGCATCCGAACCGCAGGATGCCTCATCCCTTGCTCAGGCGCTCGGCGTCAAAAATGAGGAAATGGAGGGCTTGACGCGCCGTTTGAACGCGATGGAACGCGACGGCCAGATCAAGCCGGATCGCCGCGGGCATTATCAGCTGGCGCATCAAACCAGTTTCATTGAAGGCCGGGTGAGCGGTCATCGCGACGGCTACGGGTTCCTGATTCCGGATGACGGCAGCGGGGATATTTTTCTACCTGAAAAAGAAATGCAGAAAGTACTCAATGGCGACCGGGTCCAGGCCCGGGTGACTGGCACCGATAAGAGAGGACGGCCGGAAGGCACCATTGTCGAGGTTGTCACGCGCGCCAATACGCATGTGATCGGACGGCTGTTGAATGAAAACGGCGCCTGGATTGTGGCGCCGGAGGATAAAAGAATTGGCCAGGACATTATTTTGTCCGGTTCGCCCGGCAAGGCAAAAACCGGGCAGGTGGTCAGTGTCGAATTGATCGAGCAGCCTTCGCGTTATGCACAGCCAGTGGGCAAGATTTCGGAAGTGCTCGGCGATATCGATGATCCGGGGATGGAAATCGAAATTGCAGTGCGCAAGTACGGCGTGCCGCACGAATTCTCCGATGCGGCAAGCAAGCTGGCTGCCAAGCTGCCTGGTGAAGTGCTGGAGTCCGACCTGAAGGACCGGATTGATTTGCGCGATGTGCCGCTGGTGACGATCGATGGCGAAGATGCGCGGGATTTTGATGACGCTGTCTATTGCGAACCGGTCAAGATCGGTCGTGCGACTGGCTATCGTTTGATCGTCGCTATTGCAGACGTCAGCCACTATGTGAAGCCGAATGACGCATTGGATACTGATGCAATCGAACGCAGTACATCGGTCTATTTTCCGCGTCGGGTGATCCCGATGTTGCCTGAAAAGTTGTCCAATGGCTTGTGCTCGCTGAATCCGGCTGTTGATCGGCTGACGCTGGTGTGCGATGCAGTCATTACCAACAAGGGCGAGATCAAGGCGTATCAATTTTATCCGGCGGTGATTCATTCGGCGGCACGGCTGACCTATACGGAGGTCGCATCAATTCTCGGCAATACCAAGGGCGTTGAAGCTGCCAGGCGCGGTGCCCTGGTGCCGCATCTGCAGCATTTGTATGAAGTGTTCCAGGCCTTGCTGCAGGCACGCCAGGCGCGCGGTGCAATCGATTTTGAAACCACAGAAACTTATATCGTCTGCAATGCCGCTGGCAAGATTGAAAAGATTTTGCCCAGAACCCGCAACGATGCGCACCGGTTAATTGAAGAATGCATGTTGGCAGCCAACGTGTGCGCTGCGGACTTGCTGCAGCGGCATGAGCATCCTGGCGTCTATCGCGTGCATGCCGGACCGACCAAGGAAAAACTCACTCAGGTGCGCACCTTCCTCAAACAGGTTGGCCTGCACCTGGGTGGTGGTGACAAGCCGAGCGCGTCGGATTACGCGGAGTTGATGCCGAAAATTAAGTTGCGGCCAGATTCAGTCCTGTTGCAGACCATGTTGCTGCGCTCGATGCAGCAGGCTGTCTACAGCCCGGACAATATCGGCCATTTCGGCTTGTCGTACGAAGCCTATGCGCATTTCACCAGTCCGATCCGTCGTTATCCGGATTTGCTCACGCACCGCGCGATCAAGGCGATTTTGCAAAACAAGCGCTATTCGCCCAAGGCCATCGACACCAGCGTACTCAATACCATGCTGTCACCGGCAGCACGCAAGATGCAGGCAGTGGATAAGGCTGCAGGGAAAAAGAAGAGTGAAGGCGATCTGGCAATCTGGGAAGCAATCGGCATTCATTGCTCTGCCAATGAGCGGCGGGCCGACGAAGCATCGCGCGATGTCGAGGCGTGGCTGAAGTGTTATTTCATTCGTGACAAATTGGGCGAGGAATTCACCGGTACCATTTCGGGCGTTGCCAACTTCGGTATTTTCGTGCAGCTCGATGCCCTGTATATCGAAGGATTGGTGCATGTAACCGATCTGGGTGCGGATTATTTCCAATTCGATGACGCGCGTCATGAATTACGCGGCGAGCGCACCGGCATACGCTATCAGCTGACTGATCGGGTCACTGTTCAGGTCAGTCGGGTCGATCTGGATGCACGCAAGATTGATTTGCGTCTGGTGCAGGAACCGGGCATTCGTACCTTGCTTAAAAATGAAGCCAGGCGGGCCGACAGCGAGCAGGAGCCGCGCAACAAGAAAAGCAAGGCCACGCAGCCAGCTTCAAAAAGCACCAAGCCGGCCAAGACCACCGCTGCCAAGACCAATAAGGCCGCTAAGGGCGCGAATAATGCGAAAGGTACGAAGGGCGGCGCCAGGTCGGGCTCCGATACTGCCTCTAAGCCTCGCACACCGCGTCCGGCCAGCAAATCCAGCAAGAAAAAGCGATAACAATGAAGAGTAAAATGATTTTTGGC
Source organism: Paucimonas sp. (assembly GCA_036677325.1). Taxonomy (GTDB): domain Bacteria; phylum Pseudomonadota; class Gammaproteobacteria; order Burkholderiales; family Burkholderiaceae_D; genus Paucimonas. The sequence goes on along the minus strand of JAKFBY010000078.1, from coordinate 87,323 downwards.
TTTCATGCCGTAACCGCGCGCTTGCGCCATGATGCCTCCTCAGTAGAAGAAATCTATATTGATTCAGGTCGGCATGATGGCCGCATGCATGATCTGATTAATGCCGCCAAGGCAGCTGGTGTGCGCGTTATTCCGGCCGATGACCAGCGTTTGAACAATATGGTCGGCACACGCCGCCATCAGGGCGTGGTGGCCAAAGCCGGCGAATTGTCGTTGGCTCGCAATCTGGATGAATTGCTCGATGCGATTGAAGGCCCGCCGCTGCTGCTGGTCCTGGATGGCATTACCGACCCGCACAATCTTGGCGCCTGCCTGCGCGCCGCCGACGGTGCCGGCGCACATGCGGTGATCGCACCGAAAGACCGCGCTGTCGGCTTGAATGCCACTGCCGCCAAGGTCGCCAGCGGCGCGGCCGAGACGGTACCGTACATCACGGTTACCAATCTGGCGCGTACGCTGCGTGAACTCAAGGAGCGCGATATTTTCCTGATCGGCACCGATGACGATGCCGAAAAAAATCTGTATCAAGCAGATTTTTCAGGCCCTGCTGCACTGGTCATGGGCTCGGAAGGCGAAGGCATGCGCCGCCTGACGCGCGAACATTGCGATGTGCTGGTCAGCATTCCGATGTTTGGTTCAGTGGAAAGCCTGAATGTTTCGGTTGCGACCGGCGTCTGCCTGTTTGAGGCGCGTCGGCAGCGTATGGTCAAAGGCTGATCGAAACGCTTTTCTGATTGTGCGGCAAACCTGAGATGCGCGCTGGATAGGGGGCCGCGCGCAGCCAACTCGAAAGCGTGTTTGCCGACAAAATCGGGCCGAACACGTTACCATTATGATCCCCAGCAACCAATTCGATTTTTTATGTTTAGCCGCCTGCGTGAAGATATCGCCAGCATCATTGAACGTGACCCGGCCGCTCGTACTTCCTGGGAGGTACTGACATGCTATCCAGGGCTGCATGCAATTATCATGCACCGCTGGGCAAGCTGGTGCTGGCGGCATGGGTTGAAATGGCTGGGCCGGTTCATATCGCAGGTTGCCCGTTTGGCGACCGCCATTGAAATCCATCCTGGCGCGACTATAGGCCGTCGCGTATTCATTGATCATGGTTTTGGCGTGGTGATCGGCGAAACCGCGGAAATTGGCGACGATTGCACGATATACCAGGGTGTGACGCTGGGCGGCACTTCACTGAGCAAGGGTGCAAAACGCCATCCGACGCTTGCGCGTGGCGTGATCGTCAGCGCCGGCGCCAAGGTACTAGGCGGCTTTACTGTCGGAGAAGGCGCCAAGATCGGCTCGAACGCGGTGGTTGTCAAGGAAGTGCCGGCCGGTGCCACAGCAGTGGGCATACCGGCCCGGATCATCCAGAAAGAAGCACAGAATTTTCGTGAAGAGGCAGCGGCACGCATGTTCGCCGCTTATGGCTTGACCACTGCAGCCGACGATCCGCTGTCAAAAGCCTTGCATGGATTGATTGATAATGCGGCCACGCAGGAGCATCAGATCATGAAAATCATGGAAGCGCTGAAGAGCTCTGGCATCGGTTGCGAGCTGTTGCCAGAACTGGAAAAATTCGACCCGGACCAGCTCAATAAGCTGGTCGAGTAACAACCGGCTTTAGAATGGCTGCAGGCAACCATTGATGTCGTGGCGGCTGAGTACGCCATCTTCGCCGATTGCAATCCAGCCGCCACGCCGCGGCTCGGTTTCACAATCCCAATCCGGCAATACATACCGTCGCAGCACCTGATCCTGATGCCGGGCCTCATGCCGCGCCGGTCGATGGGTATGCCCATGGATCATCGTGCTGCTTGCCGTATCTGCAAAAAGGGCGGCAATTGCTGCCTGATTCACATCCATGATTTCGTATGACTTGGTTTGCTGTGCCGTGCGGCTCTGATCGCGCATGCCGGCGATAATTGACTTGCGTTGTGCCAATGGCATGTCGAGAAAGGTTTGTTGCCATTGCAGTGAACGGACCTGCTGGCGAAATGCCATATAAGCGACATCATCGGTACATGCTGCGTCGCCATGGGTCAGTGTCAGCCGTTGCCCGGCAATTGTGGCCACATGCGGGTCCGGCAACAAGGTGATGCCCGTTTCCCTGGCAAAGGCCTCGCCGACAAGGAAATCACGGTTTCCGGCAATCCAGAATACAGCCACACCATCTGCGCTGACCTGGCGCAGCGCATCAACGATCCGGCGGTTGTAGGGTGAAGTGATGTCATCGTCACCGGCCCAGTATTCAAACAGGTCTCCCAGCAGGTAGAGTTGCGACGTCTTGAGAGCTTGGTTTTGCAGAAAATCCAGGAATGCTGCCGTGGTTTTTGGCAGCGATTCATGCAAATGGACGTCGGAAACAAAAAGCGCAACCGTTGCCGATTGCGCTTGCGTCGCCATGGCGGAGTCGGTCATGGACGTTGTCTGCAAAAGGTGAGGAAGCGATTCGTGATCAGACGATTTCGGCTTTTTCAATCACGACATTTTCGACCGGTACATCGGCGTGCATGCCGGTACGGGTGGTCTTGACCGATTTGATCTTGTCGACCACATCCATGCCGTCGGTGACTTTGCCGAATACGCAGTAACCCCAGCCATCCTGACCTGGATAGTCGAGAAAGCCATTGTTCTTGATGTTGATGAAAAACTGTGCCGAGGCGGAATGCGGATCCGATGTGCGGGCCATGGCAACCGTATACGGCTCATTTTTGAGGCCATTTTTCGCTTCATTTTCAACCGGGTCATTGGTCGGTTTTTGCTTCATGCCCGGCTCGAAACCGCCGCCCTGGATCATGAAACCATCGATGACACGATGAAAGATCGTGTTGTCGTAATGGCCGGCGCGAACATAGGATAAAAAATTCTCGACTGTCTTGGGCGCTTTTTCCGCATCAAGTTCTAGCTTGATCTTGCCGTGATTGGTGGTGAGGATAACTGCCATGATCGTCCCTATTCAATAAATGATGAGTACAGCTGTTGCTGGTAAATACTGATGAAGAAAATTACTTGGCGAGGGAAATGGACTGGATCACCACTGGTGTTGTCGGTACATTGCCATGCATGCCGCTGTTGGCAGTCGGCACGGCCTTGATTTTGTCGACAACTTCCTTGCCTTTGACGACTTTGCCAAATACAGTGTAGCCCCAGCCATCCTGGCCCGGATAGTTCAGGAAGTCATTGTCCTTGGTATTGATGAAAAACTGGGCTGAAGCGGAATGTGGGTCCGAGGTGCGCGCCATGGCCACGGTATAGGCATCGTTCTTCAAGCCATTCTTTGCTTCGTTTTCTACTTTGGCGTCGGCTGGTTTCTGTTTCATGTCCTTATCGAAGCCGCCACCCTGAATCATGAAATTTTCAATAACACGATGGAAAATGGTGCCGGAATAATGGCCGCTTTTGACATATTGCAGAAAATTTTCGACGGTCTTTGGTGCCTTTTCAGGATTGAGCTCGACGACCATCTCACCCATGCTGGTTTTGAGCAGCACGCGTGGCGCATCGGCTGCATGGGTAATGGACAGGGAAGAGGCCAGCATCAGACCGCTCACGACTAGTAAAAAACGACGGCGTATTGCAAACATGTAAAAATCCTCAGGTTTGGTCAAAAAACAGTATGGTGGTACGCTTTCAAACCAATTTTTCCCGCCAAAATGATTCAGCGAGAATCTTATGCTTGAAAGACAGTGCTGATTTTGGTTCAGCAGCCAAGAAAAATTTCAATAATTGATCCTGATTGCTTTGAGTCAAGGCAGGCGATGATCGATTTCATCAATGATATACTGCCGCGAAAGAAAGCATTTTATCAAAAACTGCACCTCCGAAGGTTTTGGCACCCGGTCCGGTGCGACTCCAATACCGGACGCAACCAGCAAGCCCCTTAAAAAACGTCGTTTCGCCTTATCCAGCTCAAATAACTAACAGCCTCATGAGTGCTCTCAAGATTTTTAATACGCTGGTGCGTGACAAGCAGGCTTTCATCCCACTTCAGGCGGGCAAGGTCCGCATGTATGTTTGCGGAATGACCGTGTATGACTATTGTCATCTGGGGCACGCCCGGGTCATGGTGGTGTTCGATATGGTCCAGCGCTGGCTGCGCGCCAGCGGGTTTGACGTCACCTATGTCCGCAACATTACAGACATTGATGACAAGATCATCAAACGTGCGGTTGAAAACGGTGAAACCATTTCTCAGTTGACCGGACGCTTCATCGCAGCCATGAACGACGATGCGGCGGCGCTGGGTGTGCAAAAGCCTGACCATGAACCGCGTGCCACCGATTACGTGCCGCAGATGCTGAATCTGATTGGCAAGCTGGAGAATAACGGCCTGGCTTACAAGGCAGCGGATGGCGACGTCAATTACTCGGTGCGCGATTTTCCGGGCTACGGTAAATTGTCCGGCAAGACGCTGGATGACTTGCGTGCCGGGGAACGAGTCGATGTCAATACCGGCAAACGCGATCCGCTGGATTTCGTCTTGTGGAAAGCTGCCAAGGAGGCCGAGCCGGATGAAGTGAAATGGCCTTCTCCGTGGGGCAGCGGGCGACCGGGCTGGCATATCGAATGCTCGGCCATGTCCTGCGATTTGCTGGGTGAACAGTTCGATATTCACGGCGGCGGCGCCGACCTGCAATTTCCGCATCATGAAAATGAAATTGCCCAGTCCGAGGGGGCGCACCGGCATCCGTTTGTCAATTACTGGATGCATAACGGGTTTGTGCGGGTCGATAATGAAAAGATGTCCAAATCACTGGGCAATTTCTTTACGATCCGGGAAGTGCTGAAAAAATACGATGCCGAAGTGGTGCGATTTTTTATCTTGCGGGCGCATTACCGCAGTCCCCTGAATTATTCGGATACCCATCTGGACGATGCCAAAGGTGCACTGACGCGCCTGTACACCGCCTTGAAGGAAGTACAGGCCGATGAGCAGGCACTGGACTGGAACGAGACCTATGCCGCGCGTTTTGCCGAGGCAATGAATGATGATTTCAATACGCCGCTGGCGGTGTCGACGCTGTTCGAACTGGCCAATGAAGTCAATAGAGCCCGTTCACCGGTATTGGCGCGGCAATTGAAATCCCTGGCTGGCATCATCGGTTTGCTGGAGCGCAATCCGCAACAGTTCTTGCAAGGTACCCCGGGCAGCAGCAATGGCGTTGCTACAGAGGATGCAGCCATCATGGACCGCATCGAGGCCCGTGCCGCAGCCAAAAAAGCCAGGAATTTTGCCGAAGCTGACCGGCTGCGGGCAGAGCTGTTGGCAGACGGGATCATTTTGGAAGACAAGCCGGGCGGCATCACCGAATGGCGAAGGGCATAGGCGGCATGGCAAAATCGATGCAGAGCGATTGCAGGACTTTTGTGCCGTCCTATTGGGAAGATGCCAAACTGGAGTTGATGAAGCGCGATCGGATCATGCGCAAATTGATTCCGCAGTTTGGCGACTTGCATCTGGTCGGACGGGGCGAGCCATTCATGACCCTGGCGCGCTCGGTGGTCGGCCAGCAGATTTCGGTGAAGGCGGCAGAAACCATCTGGCAGCGACTTTTGGCGATGTGCCCGAAATGCACCCCTGCCCAGGTGTTGAAAGCAGGCGACAGCCTGGCTTTGTGCGGTATATCGAAGCGAAAAACCGAATATATCCTCGATCTGGCCCAGCATTTCAAGGATAAAAAGGTGCATGCCGATCAGTGGATGCAGATGGAAGACGAGGCCGTGATTGCCGAACTGGTGCAGATTCGCGGCATCGGACGCTGGACAGCGGAGATGTTTTTGATATTTAATCTGCTGCGCCCAAATATTTTGCCATTGGATGACTTCGGTTTGCTTAAAGGCATCAGTGCAAATTATTTCTCTGGGGAACCAGTTTCGCGCAGTGATGCACGTGAAGTGGCAGCGAATTGGGCGCCTTGGTGTACAGTGGCGACTTGGTATATCTGGCGCAGCCTGGAGCCGGTGCCGGTAGAATATTGATGTCGACATTCATCCATCTCGTGTTGATATAAAGGGAGCACGATGAGTAAAACCACATTTTTAAGTTTTGAACAGCCGATCGCGGAACTGGATTCCAAGATCGATGAATTGCGTTTTGTGCAAGATGATTCCGCTGTCGATATCTCGGAAGAGATCGAGCGGCTGTCGAAAAAAAGCCAGCAGCTGACCAAGGATATCTATGCCAAGTTGACGCCTTGGCAAGTTTCGCAAATCGCCCGCCATCCGCAACGGCCCTACACGATGGATTACGTGAACGAGATTTTCACGGATTTCCATGAGCTGCATGGTGATCGCACTTTTGCAGATGATCTGTCGATAGTCGGCGGTCTGGCACGCTTCAACGGCCAGGCATGCATGGTGATCGGGCACCAGAAGGGGCGCGACACCAAGGAGCGCGCACTGCGCAATTTCGGCATGCCCAAGCCGGAAGGTTATCGCAAGGCGATGCGCCTGATGAAGCTGGCAGAGAAATTCGGCTTGCCGATTTTTACCTTTGTCGATACGCCGGGTGCGTTTCCAGGCATCGATGCGGAAGAACGCGGCCAATCGGAAGCGATCGGTCACAACCTGTATGTAATGGCTGAATTGAAAGTACCGCTGATTGCCACCATCATCGGTGAAGGCGGCTCCGGCGGCGCGCTGGCGATTGCGGTCGGCGATGCGGTGCTGATGCTGCAATATGCCACTTATTCGGTGATTTCGCCGGAAGGTTGTGCCTCCATTTTATGGAAAACTGCCGAGCGCGCCAGCGATGCTGCCGACGCGCTCGGTTTGACCGCGCATCGGCTCAAGGCAGTCAACCTGATTGACAAGATCATCAATGAACCGCTGGGCGGCGCGCACCGCGATCCGAAGCAGATGGCGGCAATGTTAAAGCGGGCACTGGCTGATTCGCTGCGCCAGTTCCATGGCATGAAAACCAAGGACCTGCTGGCTGCACGCCATGAAAAATTGATGAGCTATGGCAAATTCAAGGAAATCACGCCGCTGGAATAAGGTGTGAGCCATCCATCTTCCGTTGTCGCTGGATTTGAACGCGCGTTAGAAGATATTCTGGCGCGCGTTTGTGTTTGCGCGAGCGCGGTGCCAACAGGCATGCAGTCGCAGCCAGCGCCGCAGCCGATTGTCGCAGTTGCGTATAGCGGTGGCCTTGATTCCTCCGTGTTGCTGCATTTGAGCCGGCAATACGTCGCCACTCGCGGCATCCACCTGATCGCCTTCCATATTCATCATGGCATCAGCCCGAATGCGGATGGCTGGCTCGCGCATTGCAAGGGTGAAGCTGAACGGCTGGGCATTGCATTTGATGCGCGTCGGGTGCAGCTTGCAAATGCCGGGTGCGGCGTGGAAGAAGCTGCCAGGCTTGGCCGTTATGCTGCGCTGGGCGAGCTATGTCGGACCCACCGGGCGCTCCTGTTATTGACCGCGCATCACCAGGATGATCAGGCCGAGACGATACTGCTGCAGATGATGCGCGGCTCGGGTGTGGCAGGGTTGTCAGGGATGGATCGCGCCAATACTGCCCAGGGATTGTTGGGCAGCACAGAATTATGGATGGGCCGCCCGCTGCTGGGCGCGACGCGCAGTGAGCTCGAGCGCTATGCCGGCAGCGAGGCAATTGCCTATGTCGTCGATGAATCCAATCATGATCGGCGCTTTGCCCGCAATGCGTTGCGACACCAGGTCATGCCGCATCTGGAAGCCGGTTTTCCAGGCTTTCAAGAGCGCCTGGCGCGTACCGCTTGCCACATGCAGTCCGCGCAACGTCTGCTGGACGAACTGGCGCAACAGGATCTGGCCGCGTGTGTCGATGGCGAATGCCTTGCCATCGAGCAGTTGGCACGATTGAGCGGCGACCGGATCGATAATCTGCTGCGCTACTGGCTCGGGGTACACCATATTCGCATGCCATCAACGTCCTGGCTGGCTGAAATGCGCGCGCAGTTGCTGGAAGCCAAAGCTGATGCACAGCTATGCGTGTCGCATCCGGATTGTGATATCCGCCGCTATCGCGGCCGGGTTTATCTGACGCCGAAATGGATGCACCATGCAGCAGACAGGTTACCCGTCGAATTTCGCTGGCAGGGCGAGCGGTCGTTGCATTTCCCAGACTTTCGCGGCAGCCTGCATTTTGACGTCGCGCCACAGGGAATTGACCCGGCTTGGTTGCGTATGCAAGCCCTGCATATCCGGTACCGCGAGGGAGGTGAGAAACTGAAACTGGCTGCCAATCGCTCCACCAGAAGCCTGAAACATCATTACCAGTCTATTCATGTCCCGCCCTGGGAGCGTCCATTCCTGCCGATCGTGACTGCAGGCAGGGATTTATTGTTTGCCGCCGGTATCGGTATGGACTGTCGGCATGGTGGTGGCAATGATGCCGGAGGTATCCGCTTGCGCTGGGTACATGATCTGCCTGGTGAGATGGCTGGTAGTAGCCATGACAAGACTTATCATTTTTGAATTGCGCGCTTTCTCCTTGTCATTCTGCGTTGCAACATGTAAACTAAAGGGTTGATTTATATACCCTTTCCCAACTTTACAGCCCCTCCTTTTTCTTATGGCTTTGATTGTTCATAAATACGGCGGCACCTCGATGGGCTCGACCGAGCGCATCAGGAATGTCGCCAAGCGCGTCGCTAAATGGCATGACGCCGGCTACCAGATCGTGGTGGTTCCGTCGGCCATGTCGGGCGAAACCAACCGATTGATTGGACTTGCCAAGGAAGTCATGCCGCAGCCGGACCCGCGTGAGCTCGACATGCTGGCGTCCACCGGCGAGCAGGTCTCGGTATCGTTGCTGGCAATGGCGCTGCAGTCGCTGGGCAAGCAGGCGGTGTCGTATGCCGGCTGGCAGGTGGCGATCAAGACTGATTCCGCCTTTACCAAGGCACGCATCCAGTCGATCGATGACACCAAGGTAAAAAATGACTTGAATGCCGGCCGGATTGTGATCATTACCGGTTTCCAGGGCATGGATGATGCAGGCAATATCACGACCCTGGGGCGGGGCGGTTCCGATACCTCGGCGGTCGCTGTAGCAGCAGCCCTGAAGGCGCAGGAATGCCTGATTTATACCGACGTCGATGGCGTCTACACCACCGATCCGCGGGTCGTGACCGAGGCGCGCCGTCTCAATACGGTCACCTTTGAAGAGATGCTGGAAATGGCATCGCTGGGATCGAAAGTCTTGCAAATCCGCTCAGTCGAATTTGCCGGCAATTACCGGATGCCGACCCGCGTACTGTCGTCGCTGACCGATCCGCTGATGTCGCTGGAAGAGGAAAAAAATTCCGGTACCCTGATTTCGTTTGAGGAAGATACACACATGGAACAAGCCGCAATTACCGGTATCGCATTCAACCGCGATGAAGCGAAAATCACCGTGCTGGGCGTACCTGACCGGCCAGGTATTGCTTATCAGATTCTGGGCCCGGTCGCCGATGCCAATATCGAAGTCGACATGATTATCCAGAACCAGTCGGTGGATGGCAAAACCGACTTCACGTTTACTGTACCGCGCGGCGATTATGTCAAGGCGATGGATGTGCTGGAAAAGAGCGTCAAGAGCCATATTGAAGCAGCCAGCATTACCGGCGACGCCAAGGTTTCCAAGGTATCGGTGGTGGGTGTGGGCATGCGCAGCCATGTTGGCATCGCGTCGCAAATGTTTCGTACCCTGTCGGAAGAGGGGATCAATATCAAGATGATTTCCACCTCTGAAATCAAGATTTCGGTGTTGATTGACGAGAAATACATGGAGTTGGCAGTACGTGCATTGCACAAGGCGTTTGATCTAGAGAAAGTCTGATTCATTTAGTCAATAGAGTTTGATTGACCAAGTGCGCATGAGAAGTTATCATTCGCAGCTGTACTCAACGGTGCTGTTTTGCCGTTGCAGGCGTGGAGACGTGGCCGAGTGGTCGAAGGCACTTCCCTGCTAAGGAAGCATATGGGCTTAAACCTGTATCGTGGGTTCGACTCCCACCGTCTCCGCCAGTAATTCAAAAAGGTCCCGAAAGGGACCTTTTTTCATTTATTGCGAAAAACGCATCCGCAAGTCAGCATCAGCATTGTTTCATTCAGGCTTTGCGCATTGCTGCTACTTGAAGTTAACCTTCCGAAGCTAGTTACCTCGTTACAGGCTCAGCTTGGCTCGATGCTTGAAAGCATGCAACAACGTCAGGCGCTGCGATGACGTGCCGGGTTACCCAGCTAGCCGCATTCTCTGCCAAGCCTGCGAATGGCCAGCATGCTGTTTCACTGGAAAATCATGCACGACCTAAGTATCACGGGGAGTGTAAGGAGGGGACGACTGCACGCTCGTTCAAGCCTGAATTGATGATGGGCAATAAGTCCATTGCATCGAAGCATTACCACTTGGGAAATGATGCCTCGATCAAAGGTATCCGCCGCCAGAAAGCTTAGAATACACGTCTTCTTATTTTCACTCCTATGGAGAACCTCATGCCTCAGTGGTTGGGTGAAGTATTCGAAAGCAGCAGTTCCTTCATGCCCCACGGTCACTGCTATCTGTGGATACCCAGCATCCTATGGATGCATGTGATTTCCGATACCCTGATCGGGATTGCCTACCTGGGTATTTCGATTCTTCTGTATCTGCTGGTACGCAAGATTCGCTTGCCGTTTAGTCCGGTATTTATTGCATTTGGACTGTTTATTGGCTTGTGCGGCCTGACTCACTTCATGAGTGTCTGGACTGTCTGGAATCCCGACTACTTTGTCGATGGCTTGCTCAAAGTTGCCACCGCGGCCGCATCGGTGGCAACGGCGATCGGTCTCATTTACGTCAGGCCCCAGGTTGAGGAAGTCGTGCATACAGCGCGTCTGTCGGAAGAGCGTCGAATCCGGCTTGAAAGCACGCATGCGGAACTGGAAAGCCTGTACAGCAAGGTCAAGCAACTCGACGAGGTCAAGACCCGATTTTTCGCGAATGTATCGCATGAATTGCGTACCCCGCTGGCATTGATGCTCGGTCCGGCCGAACGCATGCTGGGGGACACCAACCTGACCCAGGATCAAAGGCGGCAGCTCGAGAGCATGAGCCGCAATGGCAAGAGCTTGCTCAAGCAAGTCAACGATTTGCTGGATGTGGCCAAGCTTGAGGCTGGCCAGATGCAAATCGATTATGCAAAGTTCGACCTGGCGCCCTGGTTTCGGCAAGTCGCCTCGCAGTTCGAGGTCGCCGCCGAACAGCGCCATATACGCTATACCATTTCCGCTCCAGACAGTTTGCCTGCCGAAGTCGATCCCGACATGCTGCAGCGCGTGGTCATCAATTTGCTATCCAACGCATTCAAATTTACGCCGCAGGACGGTGCAGTCAGTGCCGATTTGCGTTGCGACAAAAATGAAGTGTATTTATCGGTCACCGATACCGGGCCGGGGATCAGTGCAGATCAGCACAAATCAATCTTCGAGCGTTTCCATCAGGCTGAGGGCGGGACCACCCGCACGCATGGCGGCACCGGGCTCGGGCTTGCCATCGTCAAGGATTTCGTGGCGCTGCATGGCGGCCAGGTTGAAGTGGTTTCCAATCCTGGCAGCGGCGCAAAATTCATCGTCCGCTTGCCCTTGTCTGCTCCTGCACATGTCGTAGTGACCCGGTCCTCGCATACGCCGGGTCCGACCACGAACGCTGCGTTGGAAGGCACCCTGCAGGATTTGGCCGCTGACTCGGAAACTGGCACGACGACCGACATGCTGCCGCATTTTCCCGACCGGGCTTCGGTGCTGGTGGTAGAGGATAATCAGGAGATGAGTCACTTTATCGCAAGCATATTGAGCGATGAGTACAACATCGTCACCGCGATCGATGGCCAGGAAGGGCTGGAGCGCGCGCTGGCATTGCAACCCGATCTGATCGTCACCGATATCATGATGCCGCGCATGAGCGGCGATCAATTGGTATCCGCTCTGCGGGTGAACAGTCAATTTGATGCGGTTCCGATACTGTTGCTGACGGCCAAAGCCGACGACGACTTGCGTGTCAGTCTTCTCCAGACAGGCGCCCAGGATTATCTGACCAAACCTTTTCTGCCACAAGAGTTGCTGGCGCGCGCCAGCAATTTGGTGTCGATGAAGCGGGCGGGCGATGCGTTGCGCAGTGAATTGGCAAGTGCGTCGAACGATGTCGAAGAATTGGCCAAGGGCCTTGCAGCAAAGCACCGCCAGCTGCATGCGGCCCGGGATGCTGCTGAAGTCGCGCGCGAGCAAGCCGAGCGGGCAAGCCAGGTCAAGAGCCAGTTCCTCGGCATGATTTCGCACGAATTGCGTACGCCGCTTTCCACGCTCAACATGAACGTGCAATTGCTTTCCCGTCCGGATGGAAGCCAGTTGCCAGAAGCATTCAAACCCCGGCTGGATCGGATGAGGCGGGCCACGCGTCAGTTGTCGACGCTGGTGGAGGGCTTGCTGGAATACACCCGGGTGGAAAGCGGCAAGCTTGCAGCACAGGTGGAGACCGTCAATGCCTACGAACTGATGCAAGATATCATCGAAACACAGCAGGATAATGTGCCGCCCGAGGTACTGCTGGTATTGGCACCTTCGCCCCCGGAACTGGCGCCACTGGTGACCGATCCACGACTACTGCAAGTGATTTTGAATAATCTGGTCTCGAATGCGCTGAAATTTACCAGTCAAGGCACGGTAACACTACGACTCAACAGTACCGAAACTCATCATGTCTTTGATGTCTGTGACACCGGCATCGGCATTCCCGAGGCTGATATCGCGCGCATATTCATGCCTTTTGAGCAGCTTGAGCCGATTCATCGCAAAAGCATCCCTGGCGTAGGATTGGGCCTGGCATTGGTTAAGCAAATGGTGGAAGCATTAGGTGGCAAAATCATGGTGAGTTCGCAACAAGGAACGGGCAGCACCTTTAGCCTGGAACTGCCCAGCCGGCTACGAAACGTTGAAGTCGCTACACAGTATTAACTAAAGGAAAACAATGGCTTGCCATCATATTTTGATTATTGAAGATGAACCGGATTTGCGCGATACGCTTAAAGAATTGCTGGAGCTGGAAGGATTTCATGTTTCTGCCGCTGAAAATGGCCAGGAAGGTCTGAGGTTACTGAAGGAAATCGCGCAGCCTTGCCTGATCTTGCTGGACTTGATGATGCCTGTAATGAATGGATGGCAATTTCTGGATGCGCTGAAAGTCGATCATCAACATGTGCTGGCGACAATCCCGGTTGTAGTAGTTTCAGCGGCCGCCGATGTGGCTGATATTGAACAGCAGCATGGCTGCCGGGCGATTAAAAAACCGGCCAGTATCGAGCTGCTGGTGGGGCTGGCCCACCGTCATTGCGAGGTATGCTAAATGGGTTGTCAAGCAGTGGTGGTACTTGAACGCGATGAGATGGTGCGGGAAACGCTGGTTGAGGTGCTGTCCGTTGCCGGCTATACCGCGTATGGCGCAAAAGACATTGCCGAAACCAGGACGGTATTGGCACAGGTGCCGCACCCATGCCTGATCCTGGCCGACCTGCTGACAACCGAGATGAATGGGGCGGATCTGCTGCAAACCCGTCGCCAGGACGATACGCTTATTCAGATACCGATTGCAGTCATGTCATCCGTGGCAGTTGAACCTGACGAAGAACAGACGCTGCACGCACGGGGCGCCGATGCCTATCTTAAAAAGCCATTCGATATCGATCTGTTTTTGCGCACGGTTGAGTATTACTGCAATGCGTTGTAGTGCTATTGACGCTGGAGGTGATGGACCAGCAGTTTTGCTGCAACCGGCAGCGCGTCAAAGGAACGCACGCAAATCTTCAATTGTCTGGTTGCCCAGGATTCAGCCAGCGGTATCGCGCGAATATGCAGGGTTTTCGTATAGGGACTAGCCACTGCCTGCGGCAGTATGCCAATGCCCAGGCCGGCATCGACCATCAGGCACAGTGCGTCATAGCTGGTGACCTGAATACGGAATTTGAGAGTCCGTGCAAGATCGCTTGATGCCTTTTGCAGTTGCAGGTTGATCGAACTGCCGGTATGCAATCCCACATAGTCAAAGTCGAGGGTCTCGGCAAATGTCAGCTGTTTGCGTTTTGCCAGGCTATGGCCCTGCGGCACAATCAACACCAATCGGTCCTCATGGTAAGGAAAGACTTCCAGGCTTTGGCCATGCGGCTGCATCACGAAAATGCCGATATCGGCTGCATTTTCCGCCACTGCCTTGGTGACAGCAGTACTGATTTTTTCTTCAAGATGGACCTGCACCTGCGGATGCTCGGCAAGAAATGACTTGATCTCTTGCGGAAGAAATTGCGTGATCGCTGAAATATTGGCCGATACCCGCACATGCCCCCGGATGCCGCTAGCGTACTCTTGCATCTGCACCGCGATATCCTCCAGTTCGTGCAGAGTGCGCCGCGCCAGCGCCAGCAAGGTGATGCCAGCGGCTGTTGGCTCAATGCCCTTGTTGGTACGAATCAAGAGCTGGGTGTGCAAGAACGACTCGATTTCGCTCATGCGCTTGCTCACTGCCGCAGCGGCGATATGCTCGCGTTCCGCAGCCGCCGCGATCGTGCCTTCTTCGACCACGGCAATAAACAGTTTTAAGGAAACGGGATCGAGCAGGGCCATGATTTATTTTCTGATTTTCCGCGACGCTATCGACGCTACAATTTGTTTCGAAACAATGATGTCGGGCGACACCGTTTCAATAACTTTGCCAAAAGCAATTTCTTTCTTGCTGAAAAATATCTTGGCAGCATCCTGAAAGCGATTATCGCATGTTGACTTATCTGCCATCGCGCACCGCGATGGCAGCGTCGTCATATATTGCTTTTTTCGCAGCGGTCCGGTTTGTATGATGGGTTTTTTGCATCGGACGGTACAGCCATTACTGCATGGACATGAAAGCCATTTTGCCATGAGCGATTCTTCACCATCGACACCCTCAACCTCGGCGGCGCTGCAAGGCGTGAAGGTGCTTGAGATCGGCACCTTGATTGCCGGACCTTATGCGGCCAGTCTGCTTGCCCAGTTTGGCGCGGATGTGATCAAGATCGAATCCCCGGCTGACGGCGATCCATTGCGAAAATGGCGCAAGCTGCATAACGGCACGTCGCTGTGGTGGTATGCGCAGAGCCGCAATAAAAAATCCGTCACCATCAACCTGAAATCGGAACGGGGCCAGCAGATCGTTCGCGATCTGGTCAGGCAGGCCGATATCGTGATTGAAAATTTTCGCCCGGGCACACTCGAGGCTTGGGGCTTGGGATGGGATGAGCTGTCGAAGATTAATCCGGGATTGATCATGGTGCGGGTTTCCGGCTTTGGCCAAACCGGCCCGTACCATAAGCGTCCGGGCTTTGCCGCCATCGCCGAATCGATGGGCGGCTTACGCAATCTGGTTGGCTATCCGGACCGGCCGCCGGTACGGGTCGGGGTCAGTATCGGCGATACGCTGGCCTCGCTGTATGGCGTGATCGGCGCGCTGATTGCAATGCATCACCTCAAGGTCAACGGCGGCACCGGGCAGTTCATCGATGTCGCGCTGTATGAAGCGGTGTTCGGCGTGATGGAAAGCCTGATCCCGGAATTTTCCGAATTCGGTTTCGTGCGCGAGCGCACCGGCGCCAGCCTGCCTGGCATCTCGCCATCGAATACCTATCCCTGCAAGGATGGCCGCTACGTGATCATTGCGGGCAATGGCGACAGTATCTACAAGCGGCTGATGCAGGCGATAGAGCGCAGCGACCTGGCTGACGATCCTCGGCTGGCACACAATGATGGCCGGGTGCAGCATAACGACATGCTGGATGACGCGATTGCAAAATGGACGCTTGCACATGATCTGGAATACGTGCTGGACGTGCTGGACCGTGCTGCGGTCCCCAGCAGCCGGGTGTATGACGCAGCGGACATTTATAACGATCCGCATTACCGCGAGCGCGAAATGATCCAACAGTTTTCTTTACCTGATGGCAAGCCGATCGATTTGCCCGGCATCGTGCCGAAGCTGTCTGCCACGCCGGGACAAACCAACTGGCTGGGTCCGGCGCTCGGTGAGCATACCGATGAAGTGCTGGCTACGGTTGGCATCGATCAGCAGGAAGCGGCGGCGTTGCGTACGCAGGGTGTAATTTGATTAGGCATTATTAAGCCGCCAAATGGGATGACACATGTTATTTGAAAGCCAGCCGGATCGCATTTTTATCAACGACGTCGCCGTGCGCGATGGCTTCCAGAGCGAGCCGGACTTCATTGCAACCGACGATAAAATCAGATTGATCGACCGCCTGTCTTGTACCGGCCTGGCGAAGATTGAAGTGACCTCGTTTGTGTCGCCAAAAGCGATTCCGAACCTGCGCGATGCGGCGGAAGTGATGCAGGGCATCACGCGCCAGCCAAGCGTCGTGTATGTCGCGCTGGTGCCCAATGAGCGCGGGTGTGAACGCGCGCTGGCTGCCGGCGTCGATGAAATCAACCTGGTGATGTCGATCGGCGAAACACACAATCTGGCGAATATGCGGATGACATGCGCACAGTCGCTGGAGCAATTCCGTCGCGTCATGACATTGGTGCGCGGTACATCGATGCGGGTCAATGGCACGATTGCAACTGCATTCGGCTGTCCGTTCGATGGCGAGCAGCCAATCTATCGCGTGCTGTGGGCCGCTGAACAGTACCTTGGCATGGGCATGCACAGCATTACCCTGGCCGATACCACCGGCATGGCGCATCCGCGCCAGGTCGAGCAGGCATCCGGCACCTTCATCAATGCATTTCCGGATGTGCCGCTGACGCTGCATTTTCACAATACGCGCGGCATGGGCCTGGCCAATGCCTTGGCAGGCGTGGTCGCGGGCGCCACCAGTTTTGATGCATCGCTTGGCGGCATCGGCGGCTGTCCATTCGCGCCCGGCGCCACCGGCAATATCTGCACCGAGGATCTGGTGCACATGCTCGAGTCCTGTGGTTTGCGTACCGGGGTCGACCTCGATGGCTTGCTTGCGATTGCCAGGGATCTGCCTGCCATCGTCGGCCATGAAGTGCCGGGTCAGGTCATGCGTTCAGGCAAGCGCACCGATTTAAATGAAAAACCGGCCACCGTTTGAGCGGATTGCCTACCCAACAGTAAAAGGATGTCAGCATGAACTTGCGTGATTCAGACCTCTTCCGGCAGCAGGCATTGATCGGCGGCGAATGGTGCGATGCCGATGCAAATGGCGTGATTGCCGTGAGCAATCCATTCGACGGCAGCCGTTTGGGTTCGGTCCCTGATCTGGGCCAGGCAGAAACAGGACGTGCAATTGCCGCTGCCAATCAGGCACTTCCCGCCTGGCGCAGCAAGACAGGCAAGGAACGGGGTGCCATCCTGCGCCGGTGGTATGACTTGATTCTGGAAAATATAGACGATCTCGCCATGATCATGACGCTCGAGCAAGGCAAGCCGCTGGCCGAGGCGAAGGGTGAAATCCAGTACGCGCTGTCGTTCGTCGAATGGTTTTCGGAAGAAGCCAAGCGCGTGTACGGCGATGTGTTGCCGCAAACCCGCAGCGACCAGCGCCTGCTGGCAATCAAGCAGCCGATTGGCGTGTGTGCCGCCATCACCGCCTGGAACTTTCCAAGCGCGCTGGTTACCCGCAAGGTGTCGCCGGCACTGGCAGCAGGCTGTACGGTGGTGTTGAAGCCAGCGGAATTGACACCGTATTCCGCGCTGGCGCTGGGCGTGCTGGCACAACGGGCTGGCGTGCCGAAGGGCGTGCTGAACATTGTGACCGGCAATCCAGTGGCAATCGGCAAGGAGCTGACCGATAACCGGATAGTACGCAAGCTGACCTTTACCGGCTCGACTGCCACCGGCAGATTACTGATGCAGCAGTGCGCTTCGAATATCAAGAAACTTTCGCTGGAACTGGGGGGGAATTCCCCTTTCATCGTATTTGACGATGCCGATCTCGACCAGGCAATCGAGGGATTGCTGTTCTCGAAATTCCGGAACGCCGGCCAGACCTGCGTCTGTGCCAACCGCATCTATGTGCATGACAAGATCTATGACGAATTTTCAGCGCGCCTGGCCAGGCGCGTGGGAGAGCTCAAGCTAGGCAATGGCCTGGACGAAGGCGTGATGCAGGGGCCGTTGATCGATGACAGGGCAATGCACAAAGTGCAGCGTCTGGTGCAGGATGCGCTGGACAAGGGCGCCAAAATCCTGGTCGGTGGCCGCCCGCACGCCCTTGGCAGGTTTTTCTTTGAGCCGACGGTGCTGGGTGACTTGCATGTGGATATGGCGATTGCGACCGAAGAGATTTTCGGACCGGTATTGTCGCTGTATCGATTTCAGGAGGAAGCCGAGGCGATCCGTCTTGCCAATGACACCGATTCCGGACTGGCTGCGTATTTTTATAGCGAAAACCTGGCGCGCGTGTGGCGGGTGATGGAAGCACTGGAATATGGGATTGTCGGCGTCAATACCGGCGTGGTTTCCAACGAGGTCGGACCGTTCGGCGGCATCAAGGAATCCGGGGTAGGGCGTGAAGGGTCGAAGTATGGCATCGATGAATTCATGGAATTGAAGTATGTCTGTCTGTCGGGAAAAATGCAGGCAGCATGATGAAGCACATTTATTTAATGCAGGCAGTAAATTTGAAACCTTCGTTGCTACGGATGCCATGAAAAACCCGACCGCCAATCATCCTGCAGATACCTTTGACTATGTGATAGTCGGCTCCGGCGCGGCCGGAGCGATATTAGCCAACCGTCTGTCCGAGGATGGCAAAACCGCCGTATGCTTGCTGGAGGCAGGGCCTGCCGACTGGCATCCGTATCTGCACATTCCAGCCGGGTTTATCAAAACCCTGTTCAATCCTGCCTTTACCTGGCAATTCCAGACTGAGCCGAGCGAGCTGACTGCCGGCCGGCGCATTCCGATCCCGCAGGGACGGGTGCTGGGTGGATCGACCTCGATCAATGGCCTGGTGTACAACCGTGGCCAGCGTGCGGACTTCGATCACTGGGCAGCGCTTGGCAATCAGGGCTGGAGTTACGCGGAGATTTTGCCGTATTTCAAGCGCATGGAGCGGCGGGTCGGCGGGGATGACCAGTTTCGCGGCCGCAGCGGTGAATTGCCGATCAGCGATATCAACTGGTTCCATCCGATCTGCGATGCATTCATGGCCGGTGCGGTCGGCATGGGCATGCCGCGCAATCCGGATTACAACGGCGCCCAGCAGGTTGGCGTCGGCTACTATCAGCGAACCATCGATCGCGGCTGGCGCATGAGTACCGCACGAACGTTCCTGCGCCCGGCAAAGTCGCGCCGCAACCTGGATATCCGCACCAATGCGCAGGCGACGACGATCCTGTTCGATGGCAAGCGTGCTACCGGCGTGCGCTACATGCGCGACCGACAGCTCGCCGATACCCGCGATGTATTCGCACGCCGTGAAGTCATTATTTCCTGCGGGGCGATCAATACGCCAAAGCTGTTGCAGATTTCCGGCATTGGATCGGCTGCGCTATTGCAGGATATCGGCGTGCCGCTGCGGCACCATTTGCCCGGCGTCGGTGAAAATCTGAGCGACCATTTTTCGGTGCGCTGCGTGGCCCGGGTGAAAAATATCCATACGATGAACCAGCTGGCAAGCGGCCTTGGTCTGGGCGGCCAGATTGCCAGATGGCTGATCGGCAAGCCGAATATCCTGAGCCTCAGCCCGTCACTGGTGCATTTCTTTTGGAAATCGAAAGATGGTTTGCGTGAGCCCGACCTGCAAGGCGTATTTGCCCCGGCCAGCTACAAGGAAGGCTATGTCGGCATGCTCGACAATTATCCGGGCATGACGTGCGGCGTCTGGCAGCATCGCCCGGACAGCCGCGGCTCGGTACGGGCCAGTTCCGCCGATGTCTTTGCCAATCCGGTCATTGAAGCCAATTATCTGCAGGATCCGCGGGATCGGGAAGTCTTGATCAACGGTATCCGGCTGGCCAGGCGCTTGCTGCAAACACCTGAACTGGCACCGTATGTCGAATCTGAAACGATGCCGGGGCCATCGAAAGTCAGCGACAGCGATTTGCTCGACTTTGCCCGGCATTATGGGGTGTCGTCCTACCATGTGAATGGCACGGCAAAGATGGGGCCGGAAAACGATGCGATGGCCGTGGTGGACGACCAGTTGCGGGTGCGCGGAATGGATGGCTTGCGGGTGGTCGATTCATCGGTGATGCCATCGATCCCGTCGGCAAATATTTGTGCTGCGACAATGATGATCGCCGAAAAAGCGTCGGACATTATTCGTGGCAAGGTCCCGTTGACAGCAGTGCAGTTCGCGCATGAAGAACAATTCGCATGAACTGATATGGCGCCGTTGGATTGGTGAAGACTCGCATATTGCCAGCGTTACTGGATTGCGCTCTATTTTCTGCGATGTTGCGGATCAATCTTGCTGGTCGGTTGAACAGATTGCGTGGCTGTCAATGAAGTGGGCGACTACTGTGCCAATGGGCAGTAACGCGGGTTGACTGATATCGACTTTGGTTCGATGGAATGTGCTTGACAGTCAGCCGATTAAGGCTATAGTGAACAAATGTGAACGATGATTCACAATTCGTATTTAATGGCGTGCGAATAAATAAGGGCGTATGGAACATCCGTGCGCGCGTTTGGAGACCGTTGCAACGATGCCAGCTATTTCCCGAATGGAAATTCCTGGTTGCTATCGATGCATCGACAATTAGCGAGGTAATTGCATGGCCAGTGAAAACCAACCCGTCGTCGTCATTACCGGCGGTGCAAGCGGCATTGGCGCAAGTTGCGCAGAATTGCTTGCCAGTGAAGGCTATCTGGTGGTCGTCGCCGACCGCAATAAGTCGCTTGCCGACGAAGTTGCACAACGTACTGGTGGCAGGGCATACGAATTTGATGTGGCCGACGAAAAAAGTATTCGCGGCCTGGCGCGCCAAATCGAGCAGGAGGTCGGGCCGGTGTACGGACTGGTCAATAGTGCCGGCATTACCCAAAAACCCTTGCCGCCTGATCAATTCGAGATCGAACAATGGGATCGGGTCCAAAGCATCGACTTTCGTGGCACCTATCTTTGCGCACTGGCGTTTTCGCAATCCATGATCGCCCGCAAGCGCGGCGCCATCGTCAATATTTCCTCTGTCGCAGGATCACGCTCGATGCCGCTGCATTCCTATGCGCCTGCCAAGGCGGCGGTGATCAGCATGACGCAATGCCTGGCGGCTGAATGGGGACCTGCCGGCATCCGGGTCAATTCCGTTGCCCCCGGATATACGCTGACGCCGCTGCTGCAGGAAGCGATCGATCGCGGCGAGCGTGAAGTAAGCGGTGCCATACAAAATACCCCGCTCGGAAAGATGGTGCTGCCTGCGCAGGTTGCCGATGCCGTGTGGTTTTTGCTATCGGAGCGGGCCAGCGCCATTACCGGCGTCAACCTGCCAGTCGATGGCGGCTGGCTGGTCGGCTGTACCTGGGATATGTATGGCGGACTGCGCAAACCTTGACGAACAGCGTGACAATCAAAATTTTGATTCCTGGATTCTCCAATAAACTGGAATTGCATGATGCCTGAAAAAATGACGCCTGAACGGATGACCTCACTGTACCGGACGATGCGCCTGATCCGCACTGCGGAAAGCAGTCTGATCAAGCTGTTTGCCGACAGTGAAATACCCGGTTTCATTCATTTGAGCATCGGCCAGGAAGCGGTCGCGGCAGGCGTCATGGCTGCACTGGAAGAACGCGATACGGTGGTGACCAATCACAGGGGGCATGGCCATGTGCTGGCGCGGGGCATGGACCTCGACCTGTTCTTCAAGGAATTAATGGGCAAGGATGGCGGCATTTGCCGCGGACGGGGCGGATCAATGCATGTGGCCGACATGAGCAAAGGCATTCTGGGGGCAAACGGCATCGTCGGTGCCGGCATACCGATCGCCCTTGGCAGCGCACTGGCCCACTCGGTGCGTAAAACCGGCGGCATTGCGGCGGTGTTCTTTGGCGATGGCGCGATGGCCGAAGGCGTGCTGCATGAAAGCCTGAATATGGCGGCGCTATGGCAAATGCCGATTCTGTTTGTGTGTGAAAACAATGGCTGGTCCGAATTTTCGCCGACCAAGGACCAGTTTGTTGCCAGGCTGGGCGATATTGCGAGTGCTTTCAAGATCAGCCATACCTTGGTCGACGGCAATAACGTCGAGGAAGTTGCACGGGCTGCCGAGCAAATGGCGATTCAGGTCCGAACCGGTGGCCCGCAGATCCTGGAGTGCAAAACGCACCGGGTGCGTGGTCATTTCGAAGGCGACCCGCAGAAATACAGGCCTGCCGATGAAATGCTGGCAGTCGATGGACTCGACCCGCTCAAGTATGCAGAAGGTTTGCTCGAGCAGATGGGTGTCTCCCGGGCCGCCATCGATGCCATCGATGCCGAGGTCGAGGCGCAGGTTGCCGCCTCGGTGCTGGCAGGACGGGCAGATCAACAACCGGATTTCGCGCACGCCTTTGCCGATGTCTATACAGCCAGTCCGGCAAGAGGATAACCATGGCCGAGATGCGCTACATGGAAGCAATCAATCGGGCCTTGCATGATTGCATGACTGCCGATGAAAACGTGATTGTAATGGGTGAAGACGTTGCTCTCGCCGGTGGCTCCTTCAAGGCGACACGCGGCTTGCTGGCCACCTTCGGCAAGAGCCGGGTCATCGATACGCCGATCTCGGAATCCAGCATCGTGTCGGCAGCGGTCGGCGCTGCAATGACCGGCTTGAAACCGGTGGTCGAGATCATGTTCATGGATTTCATTACCCTGGGCATGGATGCGCTGGTCAATCAGGCTGCCAAGGCGCGTTTCATGTTCGGCGGGCAGTTCAGCGTGCCGATGGTATTGCGCACGCCGCATGGCGGCGGCTTGAATGCCGGGCCGCAGCATTCGCAATGTCTGGAGGCATGGTTTGCCCATGTCCCCGGTTTGAAAGTGGTCTGCCCGTCGAATCCGCAGGATGCGTACAGCCTGCTGCGCGCAGCCATTGCCGATCCGGACCCGGTGGTTTTTGTCGAGCACAAGGCTCTCTACGGTAAAAAGGGCGAGGTTGACCTGGCGCTGACGACGGCAATCGGCAAAGCCAGGATTGTCCGCGCCGGACGGGATGTGACGATTATCAGTTACGGCAGCACAGTGCATACGGCATTGCTGGCGGCTGCTGAACTGGAACGCGACAACATCGAGGTCGAAGTGATCGATTTGCGTTCCATCCAGCCCTGGGATGAGCAGGCGGTTTATGCATCCGTTGCACGTACCCATCGCGCGGTGGTGGTACATGAAGCGGTCAAGGCCTTTGGCAGCGGCGCGGAAATCGCGTCCAGCATTGCCGAAAACGTGTTTTACGAATTAGATGCCCCGGTCGCACGGGTGGGCTCGCCATTCATGCCGATCCCCTTTGCCACCTCGCTTGAAGCACATTATGTGATCAAACCTGCCGATATCATTGACGCGGTGCGGATCACGTTGGCAGGCGGACGATAAACCAGCAGTATGATTCCAGGACAGCCAGCATGCTTCGTAAATTACTGATGCCGAAACTGGGGCTGACCATGACCGAAGGCGTTCTCGCCGAATGGTCGGTCCAGCCGGGGACGCCGTTCAAGGCGGACAGTACATTATTTGTCGTGGAAACCGACAAGGTGGCCAATGAAGTGCCGGCCGAGGCGGACGGCGTGTTGACAGAAGTCACAGCAGAAGCAGGGCAGACTGTTGCAGTAGGTGAAGTGCTCGGCTATTGGGACGATGGCATGCCGGACGCTGAAAATGTGACCAGGGACAATCTCATGCCTGCCGCGAGTCCAGCCGGCATGGAAGCCAGGCTCGCAGCTGCACCCGCTCAGCCCACTCAGCCCGCATCACAGGCGCAGCAGCCGGCATCGGCGCAATTTGGGGGCGCGCTGCAGCCGCACCGGATTCTGGCAACGCCTCTTGCCAGGCGGATCGCCGGCATTGAAGGCATTGATCTCGGCAGTGTCAAAGGCACCGGGCCGCGCCAGGCGGTCATGGCGCAGGACATTCGTGGTCATGCGGCCACAGCCGTCAGGGCGGCTACTTCAAAAATCACTGCGATCGATGCCGGCACGCGGCAAAAGCCGACTTTCGTGCAGTCGGCAATGGCGAGAAGACTGACTGCGGTCAAGCAGCAGGTCCCGCATTTCTATCTGGCGCTGGAAGCGGACGTGTCGAAACTGCTGGCGTTGCGTGAGCAGGCAAATACGCTGGAGACGGCGCTGCGATTCACCATCAATCATTTCATTGTTGCCGCAGTTGGCCGCGCATTGGTGGATTTGCCAGAAACCAACGCTGTCTGGTCGGATGGCGAAATACTGCGCTATCACAGCACCGACGTTGGTGTCGCAGTCAACGCCGAACATGGCTTGTTGGTGCCGGTGGTGCGCGATGTCGGCCGCCTCGCCTTTACTGACGTCGCGCAGCAAACCAATCTTCTGATCGAGCGCGCCCGGTCCGGCAGGGTCCAGGCGCAGGAGATGCAGGGCGGGGCGATCACGGTATCCAATGCCGGCATGTTCAACGTCAAATTCATGACGCCGATTATCAACCCCGGCCAGGCCATGATCCTCGGTGTAGGCAGCATCAGCCAGCAGTTCCGGCCGGACAGCGAAGGGCGGCCGGCGCTGACGAAAGAAATGGGGCTGGTGCTGGCAGGCGATCACCGACTGATGGATGGCGTGTCAGGGCTAAAATTTCTGAACCGGGTCGCATTTTATCTTGAGCAGCCGCTGAATCTGCTGCTTGGACAAGCCCTCGTGCAAGCAGGATAGCAATGAGTCAGCAAAACTTTGATCTGATCGTGATCGGTGGCGGCCCCGGCGGCTATGTGGCCGCGATCCGCGCCGCCCAGCTCGGCATGCACGTCGCCGTCGTCGAACGCGAGCTTTTGGGCGGCATCTGCTCGAACTGGGGTTGCATACCGACCAAGGCATTACTGCATACGGCGAACCTGTATCGGCACATGCAGCATGCTGATCAACTGGGGCTGAAAATCACCGGCCTGTCGTTCGATTTCCAGAAAGTGATTGCAGGCTCGCGCAGCGTCGCCAGCCAGATGAATGGCGGCGTACGTCACTTGCTCAAGAAAAACAAGGTTGCCCTGATCGAAGGCCATGCGCGTATCCAGCGCCCCGGCATGGTTGTGGTCGAGCTTGCCGGCGCCGATACCAAAGGCGATGGTAATAATGTGGTACTGCATGCGTCCCACATTATTGTCGCCACCGGTGCCCGGCCGCGGGCGTTGCCGAATTCACCGTTTGATGGCCGGCGTATCTGGAACTACCGGGATGCGCTGCAGGCAAAAACACTGCCAGAATCGCTGCTGATTATCGGTGCCGGTGCGATCGGCGTCGAATTTGCCAGTTTTTTTAATGCCTTTGGCAGCCGCGTCACCCTGGTCGAAGCGCAAGCGCGCATGCTGCCAATGGAAGACCAGGACGTTTCGGCATTCATGAGAACCGCATTTGAAAAGCAGGGTATTGCTGTCAAATGTGATGCCCGCATCAAGAGCGTCACAGCCGGCACTGATTCAGCGAAGGTATTGCTGGAACAGGACGGCATCACTACCGAAATGGAAGTCGAGAATGTGCTGGTATCGATCGGCATTATCGGCAATACCGACAATATCGGGCTGGAAAATACTGCAGTCGGTATTGACAAGGGCCACATTGTCACCGATGCCTGGGGCCGGACCGCAGAGGTCGGGATATACGCCATCGGCGACGTCGCCGGTGCCCCGTGGCTCGCCCACAAGGCCAGCCATGAAGCAATCCATTGTGTTGAGCATATTGTCAGCAAATATGACCAGGCGCCACCGCATCGATATGGCATCCCGGCCTGTACCTACTCCTATCCGCAGGTTGCCAGCATCGGCCTGACCGAGGAGCAGGCGCGCGCCGCCGGCTATCAATGCCGGGTCGGGCGTTTCCCGTTTGTCGGCAATGGCAAGGCGAGGGCGCTGGGTGATACCGATGGCTTTGTGAAAACCATTTTCGATGCCGCGACCGGCGAGTTATTGGGCGCGCACCTGGTGGGTGCTGACGTGACCGAACTTATACATGGCCTGGCGCTTGCCAGGCAACTGGAAGCAACCGAAGTGGAATTGCTGGAAACTGTTTTTCCGCACCCGACCCTGTCCGAAGCGGTACATGAATCGGTATTGATGGCATTTGACCGCGCATTGCATATTTGAGAACCAGCACTATGAGAAAGAAAATAATTACAGAGAACAGCAATAGTATCGGCAGCGCCATCTTGGCAGCTGGCGCGGAAAAGAAATCGCCCGGCACGATCAAGCCGCCGCGCGGCAAGCGGCGCCTTGAAAAGTCGGAGCAGACGCGCGAAGCATTGCTGCAAGCCGCCGCTGATGTGGTCGGGGAAAAAGGGTTTGCCGATGCATCGGTGACGCTGATTACCCAAAAGGCAGGCGTCGGACAAGGCACGTTCTATAACTATTTTGAATCCCGCCAGGAAATCCTGGATGAATTGATGCCAACCGTCGGCAAGAACATGCTGGCATATATCAAAGGAAAGCTAGTCGGCGGTGACAGTTTTGCGACGCTGGAAGATCAGCAATTCCGCGCATTTTTTTCATTCCTTCAAGTTGCGCCGAAATTTTCCCGGATTCTCAGCGAGGCTTATCTGTTTTCACCGGAAGGGCATCAGCGGCATATGGAAACGGTGTTCAGCAACTATATGCGTTTCCTGCTGCGTTCCCACGCCAATGGCGAATTTCCCGGGTATGAGCCAAAGGAGCTGGAAGTGGTTGCCCAGATCCTGATGTCGGCGCGTGACTATCTGGCGCGAAACTATACCCACGACGAAGGCGGAGCACCAAAGCTGCCGGATTTTGTCGCCGATACGTACCTGAAATTTGTCCGGTATGGACTGGAAGGCGTGCCGCCACCTAAGGCTGCGAAGAAAGGAACCGGAAATAAAAAATAATGTTGTCATCCGCCACTCAAAGCATCGGATGGCTGTACCGAACCAGGTATGAGGGGAGAAACAGAAGCGGCAGGTTGCAGTAGCAGTGTTGGCAAACCAATTTTTCGACATGGAGAATATGATGAGGAAGACAATGAATACGAAATTGAATGTACTGGCCATGGCAGTTTCGGCTGCAATCGCATTGGGGCTGAGCACACCGGCCGCCGCGCAGATATCGAACGACACCATCAAGATCGGTATGCAGACCGACATGTCCGGCGTCTATTCGGATATTTCCGGTCAGGGTGGTATCGAAGCCATCAAGATGGCGATTGCTGATTTTGGCGGCAATATCAATGGCAAAAAAATTGAATTAGTGTATGCAGACCATTTGTCAAAAACGGATATTGCGTCCAGCAAGTCGCGCGAGTGGATCGACCGCGATGGTGTTGACTTGCTGATGGCCGGCGCCAATTCTTCTGTCATGCTGGCGATGGCAAAGATTGCACAGGAAAAAAAGAAGATTTTTATCGTGCCTGCCACAGGCACGGCGCAGCTGACTAATGAACAATGCACGCCGTACACCATCCATTATGGCTACGATACCGTCTCGGTAGCCAGAGGCACTAGCTCGGCAGTGGTAAAGCAGGGTGGAAAAAGCTGGTATTTCCTGACCGCCGACTATGTTTTTGGCCTGTCGCTTGAAGGCGATGCCACCAAGGTGATCAAGCAAAATGGCGGCACTGTTCTAGGTTCGGCAAGACATCCGCTGAATGCTTCCGATTTCTCTTCCTTCCTGCTGCAGGCCCAGTCTTCAAAGGCGCAGGTGCTCGGTTTGGCCAATGCCAGCAATGACTTGATTAGCGCAATCAAGGCTGCCAATGAATTCGGCCTGACCAAGAACATGAAGCTGGCCGCGCTGTTGATGTTCATTACCGATGTGCATGCACTCGGCCTGGAACAGACCAAAGGCTTGTACACAACCGATAGCTGGTACTGGGACCAAAGCCCCGAGTCGCGCGCCTGGTCCAAGCGCTATTCGGCGGTGATGAAAACCATGCCGACCGGCCTGCATGCGTCGACCTATTCGGCGACCATGGCTTACCTCAATGCGGTCAAGACGCTTGGCACCGATGATAGCGACAAGGTGATGGCGCATCTGAAAAAAACCAAGATCAGCGACATGTACACCACGAACGCCACCATCCGCGAGGATGGACGGCTGATGAGCGACCTGAAGCTGATCGAGGTGAAAACGCCGGCTGAATCCAAGTACCCTTGGGATTATTACAAGATCGTCCAGACGATTCCGGCTGCCGATGCATTTACGACCAAAGCCGAATCCAAATGCGCGCTCTGGAAATAATGTGAAACCAGCCCGGAGCCATGCGGCCTGGACGGTGCGTTAGTCCAATTTGCACGCAGGATGGTTTCGGGCATTTGAAAAAGCGAGCGAGCAAGATGTCTATTTTGATGGGTACGGCAATGCCGGCGCAGCGGGTAGCAATCATTGGTGTGGGCGGCATCGGCGAGCCTTGTGCTGACATCTGCGCGCAGCTGGGAGCCAGCCTGATTCTCGGGGACAGAAAGGCGCCGGCAGCAATCGCCGAGCGCATCAAGTCACAGCATCAGGTCGAGGCTGTGGCCCATGAAGTTGATGTCGGCTCGCTCGATAGCGTGAAGCGTTTTTGCGCAGACATAGGTGAGCTTGACGCGCTGATCATTACCGCAGCCGTGTTGACGGAGGAGCGCGAGATGGAGCCGGGCAGTGTTGAATGGGAAGAAAGCTTTGCGCGCGTGTTCCAGGTCAATGTGCGCGGCCCGGTGTTGCTGGCGCAATTGATCATGCAAGACATGCTGCGAAGGCAATCCGGCAGGATCGTGATTCTGGGGTCAATCGCCGGACGCAACGGCGGACTGTTTTCGGGGGCGCAATATGCAACCAGCAAAGGCGCGCTGCATACGCTGGTGCGCTGGCTGGCATTGCGCGCTGCGCCGCACGGCGTTTCTGTCAATGGGGTAGCACCTGGGGCAACCGCAACACCGATGATTGAAAACGAAGTGATCGATACGCGAAAGATTCCCGCAGGGCGACTGGCCGATCCGCTTGAGATTGCACGCGTGGTGGCATTCCTGGCGAGCCCTGCTGCTAGCTATATGCACGGGGCCGTGGTCGATGTGAATGGCGGCGCATGCTTTAGCTAGAGCTGCCAGCGTGTGGCGGGCAGGGTTGCATGGAAACCGGTTTATTTGTTAGGAAGTAGTAATGGACTCAAGAGAACTGATCAAAACCGCCGGATCGGGGCCTGTCATCGGAGAATTGTTCCGGCTTCGCTCCCTGGTCCGGGGCAACCGGATCGCGATTCAGGACCAGCAGCGGACGCTGTCGTACCTGCAGCTCAATCAGCGCATCAATCAGCTTGCCCATGTTCTTTTGGGCAGCGGGATACGCGCCGGGGACCGGATTGCAATCATGTCCGAAAACCGGACTGAATATATCGAGGTACAGCTTGCCTGCGCCAAGATCGGCGTGATCGCCGCCTGCCAGAATTGGCGGCAGTCCGATGCCGAACTGACACATTGCATCAACCTGGTCAGCCCGAAGCTGATTTTTTATTCCGAGCGCCATGGGCCGGCAATCGAACGGCTGGGTCTGGGAATCGCGAAAACAATTATCTTCGGAACAATGTATGAGACGCTGCTGCACCAGAACCCTAGCCAGGAGCCGCCGGCGGCGGTTCAGCCGGAAGACGGATTGTTAATCCTGTACACCAGCGGCACCACCGGTTTTCCCAAGGGGGCGCTGATCAGCCATCGGGCAATGATTTCGCGGGCGGCGCTGATGTTTGCCGATTGGCGGCTGACGCCGGACGAAACCTATATTGCCTGGTCGCCGCTATTTCACCTGTCGGGCGCGGACCTGTCGCTGTCATCCCTGATCCAGGGTGGCAAAGTATGGATCAGCGACGGATTCAACCAGCGGCAAATGGGTGACGCAATCGCATCGGAACAAATCAACTGGCTGATCACCGTGCCAGGCATGATCGAGCGCACGATGGAGGAAGTCAGGGCACGCAAGATCGTGCCAAAAGGCATAAGACTGATTGGATCAATGCCTGACCTGCTGCAGCCGCAACAGATCGCTGAAATGACCATGCTGTTGCAAGCGCCATTTTTGAATAGTTTCGGTGCAACCGAAACCGGCATGGCGCCGGCCAGCAAGTCACTGATTCCTGTCGGGCATGCGCCGCTGAACTGCGACAAGGAACAGAGTTCCTTCTGCGATGTGCGGTTGGTTGATGACGATGATGCTGAAGTGCCGGTCGGCGATGTCGGTGAAATGACATTGCGTAGTCCGACGCTGTTCAGTGGTTACTGGAATGCGGACGAAGCCAATCTGCGCGACTTCAGAAATGGCTGGTTTCATATGGGCGACATGTTCCGTCGCAATGTTGACGGCACCCTGTCATTTGTCGATCGCAAAAAATACCTGATCAAATCCGGTGGCGAAAACATCTATCCGGCGGAAATTGAAAAAGTGCTGCTTGCATGCGAGCGCATTGCCGAAGTCGCGGTGGTCAGGCAAGCCGATCCAAAATGGGGCGAGGTGCCTGCAGCATTCGTGGTGCGCCGCGATCCGGGATTAACTGAGGAGGATGTAATTGGTCTGTGCCGTGGCGCAATCGCCAACTACAAGATTCCGAAAGTGGTTCGATTCGTGACCTCTGCCGAGATTCCGCGCAGTGAAACGGGCAAGGTCAAGCGGCATGATCTTGAAAAAATGCTGTAACAGGATAAGGGCCGACTGACTGACCGGGTTGCTGGCACTGGCTCGTCAAAATCAGTTCTTCGGTGAGGCAGGATATTTGGATTGACGACAGGAGATAGTGGACATGAAAGCTGCATGGTATGAAAAGAACGGGGAAGCTCGCGACACGTTGATCGTCGGCGAAATCGAAACTCCGGCTCCGGCTGCCGGTGAGGTGCGTGTCAAAGTGCACGTTTCCGGCGTCAATCCATCCGATGTGAAATCGCGCCGGGGACGCCCGACGAATGGCGCACGCATCATTCCGCATAGCGATGGCGGCGGCGTCATCGAGGCAGTCGGTCCGGGTGTGTCTCAGTCGCGCATCGGCGAGCGGGTATGGATCTGGAATGGCCAGTGGCAGCGGCCGATGGGCACTGCCGCCGAATATATTGCATTGCCCGAGGCGCAGGCGGTACGATTGCCGGCCCAGTGCGACTTTGCGGCCGGTGCCTGTCTCGGCATCCCGGCACTGACGGCATTTGAAGCGGTGCGCCTGCTCGGGGATGTGCAAGGTAAAGTCATCCTGCTGATTGGTGCGGCGTCTTCGGTCGCCCATTATGCCGCCCAGTTTGCTGTCATCAAGGGAGCGCGTGTGATCGGCACTGTCGGTTCCGATCAAAAGGCGCGCCATGCGCGCGAGGCAGGAGTCAGTGAAACCATCAATTACAAGACCGAGCCGGTGGCCCAACGGGTGAAGGAACTCACCGACCAGAAAGGCGTGGACGCGATCATTGACATGGATTTTTCAACCACGGTCAATCTGGTGCGTGATGGCGCACTCGCGCCGCATGGCAAGCTGGTGTGCTATGGATCGAACCTGATGGATGACACGCCGATTCCATTTCGCACCATGCTGATGAATTCGATGCAGGCGCTGTTTTTCCTGGTGTATGACTTGACTGCCGAGCAGCGCAAGCAGGGCCTGGACGAAATCGGCGCATTACTGGAGTCGGGACGCCTGATTCACACGATCGGTGCGCGTTTTCCGCTGGATCAGATTGCAGCGGCTCACGAAGCAGTGGAAGGCGGCCAGGTGATGGGAAATATCGTGGTCGATATTGTTGACTGATGGGCAGTCGGAAATAGCAGACGCAAAAGATCGGCAGCGTGTGAATATGTGTCAGTTTTCCCAATCATGACTGTCACGTATAGCCGGTCGGTAGCGGGCAGCCGCCTGTTAACTCGGCAGTCAGTCTGGCGAACTCAACAGTTGTTCTGTCCTCCAGATAAGGTCCAACCGCCTGAATTCCGACGGGCATGCCATTGCCTGCCAAGCCGATCGGGATCGCCGTCGCGGGCAGATAAGATACCGTCACCAGTCCGGTCCAGGTCAGCAGCGTATCAAGATAATCGCGTGATTGTCCGTTCACCAGCAGTGTGCGGGCGGATAGGTCGCTGTGGTCATGGGGGAAAGCAGTCACGGGCATGGCCGGGCACAGCAAAATGTCGATGTCGCTGAAATAATCAGCCCAGTTCTGACACATCAGCAACCGACGGTAATTCAGGTCGCGCCAGTCATGATGCGTCAGTGCCGTGCCACGTACCCACTGGGCTTGAAAGCGGCGGTCATGAGGATCAAGCGCAGGGAGTTTCGCCTTCGCCCTGGCATACAGTTCATCCGGCAGTTCGATGCTGGCATTGGCGGTCAGCAGCTGGACAAAGATGTCGTGTGACGCCGCAAACTCGATGTCAGGTCGTCGATTTTTGATGATGCAGCCCGAAGCCGCCAACTTTGCCACAAATTCGGCAAGAGCATCGCCGACCTGGATATCGACAGGGGATTGCGGGTCATCGAGCCACAATCCAACCCGGAAATCTCGCAGGCAAGTCTTGCGGGAAGGCGGCAAGTCAAGCTTGTATGCAATTCTCTCTGGTTTTTTCGGGCCTGCAATAACGCCAAGCAACAGATCAAGGTCTTCGGCGTTGCGTGCCAGCGGGCCGATCGCACCCAAGTCGCCATCATAAGAATAGTCGGCAGGGAACATGCCGGGGCGCGGCGGTACATGCCCTTTCAGAGAGACGATGCCGAAACTGGGTTTGTGGCCGTATATTCCGCAGCAGTGGGCCGGAATCCGGATCGATCCGCCAATATCGCTGCCAATTTCCGCGCCGGTCAAACCGGCAGCTATCGCCGCGGCAGATCCGCCCGAGGAACCACCCGGGACCCGCGCCGGATTCCAGGGATTATTGGTTTGACCGTACACGTCGTTATAGCTTTGCATGTCTTGCGTAAGCTTCGATACATTTGTCTTGCCGAATATGATCGCCCCGGCCGCCAGCAGGGCCGCCACCACGTCGGCGTTCGTATCGGGTTTATTCTGCGCAAAGCCTGGATAGCCGGAGATGCACGGCATGCCTGCGACCTCGATCGAATCCTTGATGGTCATCGGCAAGCCATGCAACGGGCCCGATCGCAAGCCTTGCGCGCGCGCCGCATCTAAATGCCGTGCGCGCAGCCGGGCGGATTCAAAGTCGGTTGCGACAATCGCATTGATACCCGGATTATGGCGCTGGTGGCGCTCGATGTACATTTCCATCAGTTCGGCCGAGCTGGTGCGCCCCGCGTCCAAGGCGGCAAGTAAATCGGTCGCGGATGCAAAGGCCAGGTCGTTCATCGCGCCACCTCTTAGTCAAACGTTAAATATTCATCGCAGTTGCTGCCCAATCGGTGCAACACGAGGTGACAGCATCGAATTGTTTCAGTTATGCCGGGTTTTACTGCGCTATCGCGCCCAATGTACCGCCGTAAGGCTAATGCAAGCAGCAACTATTTGGCTTATTTTTGCATTCTGTGGGATAGTTTTAGCATGCTTCAACGAGTTTTGCAGTAGTTGATGAAGAAGCGCGGGCCAGGTTCAATCCTGGAAACCTGTGAATTATCTGGAACTTTTTTCGCGGTCATTCGTTATAACGGATATTGATCATGCGAACTTTCAGCCAACTGGACGACCACGAGTGTGTCGCGCGCGCGCAGCGTGGCGACGTCCAGGCATTTTCGGAAATGGTTACACGTTATCAGGACCGCATTTACCGGTTTCTCATCCGTTTGACGCGCTCGCAGGATGATGCGCTGGATCTGACGCAGGAGACCTTTTTGCGGGCTTATCAGGGACTTGATCGCTGGCGGCCGGATGCGCGTTTTTCGACCTGGCTGTTTCGTATCGCCCGCAATCTCGCCTTTGATTTGTTGCGCCGCACGAAACGGGTCGAATTTGTGGCGCTGGAAGAGGATATCGATGTTGCCGACTCTGCGCCGCAACCGGATGCCGCGCTCGATACCTTGCAGCGTTACGGCATGCTGGAAGCGGCATTGTCCCGGTTGCCGGCAGAACATCGCGAAATTCTGTTGTTAAGAGAAATCGAAGAAATGTCTTATGACGATATTGCGGCCGTGCTAGAGCTCAATCCTGGCACCGTCAAGTCGCGAATCGCCCGGGCGCGTACTGCGCTGCTCGACAAAATGCAGCATTGAATGGAGAAAATGCCATGACTTGCCCCAGAGATGATGACCTGTCCGCCTATGTGGACAACATGATGCCAGCCGAACTGCGCGATCGATTCTCCGCGCACTTGCTGGCTTGCCCGATTTGCCATCACCGTCTCGATGAATTGAACGTATTGCAAAGTGATTTTCGTGCACTGGCGGCGCCGGTACTGGGTTTTGATCTCGCAGCACGCCTCGAACACCAGTTGCGGCCTGCAGCAACGCGCAAGCCACCAGTGCGTTCCTTCTGGCCGGGGTGGGTGCCAGCCGGCTTGGCGGTGGCGGCATTGAGTTCGGGTGTGTGGCTCGGTGCCTTGTTCATCGGTGGCATTGCCATCAATGCACCGACTGCGGCGATGGTGCGGGTATTTGACCCGGTGCCGCCAGGCGGATTATGCGCCGCCGCCGAGTTATGCCGTCTATCGAAAGGACTGTAATGAAGCGCTCTGCATGGAAATGGCTATTGCTTATATCGTTGTCGCTTAATGTCGGCATCATTGGCGTTATTTTGTTCAACCAGGCGCGGCCCGTGCCGGAAGCGAAAAACCTGCAGGTGCCGCAGGTAAATTTGCCGGATTACCTACAATTGAACGATGAACAGCGGCGGCATTGGCGGCAGCTCGAACCGGTATTTTTAGAAGAACTTGCCGCCAACTGGCGCGAGATTCGCCGGCATCGCGAAGCACTGGTGCGGCATATTTTTTCAGCCACGCCGAATCAGGCGGCAATCGATGCCGAGCAAGCCAACATCGCGTCGCTGCAAGATGCACAACAGCGACGGGTGATCAAGCAATTGCTGGCCGAACGTGCATTACTGGACGATCGCCAGCGTACCAAGCTGATGGCATTGCTGCTGAGCCGCTATCAGCAGGAAAGTACAGATGAGGAAATGCTGCATCGGGAATGATGTCGCATGCATTCATCTTTTAAGCTGAGGGCAATAAAAAATGGAACATTTGTGCTGACTATTCGTTTGAGTAGGTAAGGCCAGTACATGCACGGCCGATTTCCTTTAACTTTACCCGGAGCACCTGATGAAATCACCGATGTTTTTTTTGATTGCCGCCATGCTGGCAACCCCTTTGACGACGCTGGCTGCCGATTCCCATGACCACGGCACGACGAAGCCGCACAAGGTCGAACTCAACGCAGGGAAAAAATGGGCGACAGATGCGCCATTGCGACAGGCGATGACTGCCATTCGGACCTCCACGACCGCCATTTTGCCGTCAGCGCATGCAGGCAAAGCTGTGGCAGAAAATTACGATGCGTTCGGCAAAACGGTAGCCGGGCAGGTGACCTACATCGTGCAAAACTGCAAGCTTGACGCCAAGGCGGATGCACAGCTTCATCTGCTTATCGGCGACATGATGGCCGGCGCGGCGATCGCCGAAGGCAAGCAGCCCGAACAGCAACGGGCGTCCGGCGTGGTCAAGGTTGCGCAAGCATTGAATTCCTACGGTAAGC
This sequence comes from Paucimonas sp., assembly GCA_036677325.1. GTDB lineage: Bacteria > Pseudomonadota > Gammaproteobacteria > Burkholderiales > Burkholderiaceae_D > Paucimonas. Next base: position 51,580 of record JAKFBY010000078.1, on the reverse strand, counting down.
ATTTTGATCATGGCGGCTGGCAATCGATCAAGCTCCCGCATTGAGAAGGCAAACCTCGCGCCCGTGTGAGGTCGGCTCGCGGGCATGCACACGCGAGCAATGCATTATGGTCGCTATGAAAGTGCCGTGCGCCTGACGTCGCATCGCGCTTGTCAGCACTGGCGTCGCTTGCCGTGTAATTGCAGGCTGGCCTGGTGTCATTCACCAAGCCAGCGAGAACGCCTGATCACACTCATCAGGCTCTGACTGATGGCGTCATCCGTGTTCGTCTAGCCGTTTCCAGTCAGTTGCAAGGAGGCTCAAAATAATGATATTTCGTACTTTGCCTGCCGCCCGATTCCATTCAGCGTAGTTCAGGACTTCCCTGCGGTAAAGCCTCCGTCAACCATCAGATGCGCGCCGGTGATAAAGCTGGCCTCGTCGCTGAGCAAAAACAGCGCGGCGTGCGCCACTTCTTCCGGGCGTCCGAGGCGGGCGATCGGGTGCAACTTAATCAGAGCCTGGCGCATCAGGGCATCCAGAATCGCCAGCATCGGCGTGTCGATGTAGCCGGGGCCGATCGCGTTGATGCGTACGCCCTTGCTGGCTGATTCGAGCGCCAGCGTGCGCGTCAGATTGACCACGCCGGCTTTCGCTGCAGAGTATGCCGCTGTCATCGATTGGCCAAACACACCCAGTATCGATGCGCAATTGACAATGCTGCCATTTCCCTGCCGGTACATCTGTCGCATCGATGCCCGCGCCACCCGGAACACGCCCATCAGGTTAATGTCGATCACATGCAGAAAGTCTTCATCGGTGTAACTGTCGGCAGGGCTCATGCTGCCAATGCCGGCATTGTTGAATACGCCATCCAGGCTGCCGAGCTGGGTCACCGTTTCGGCAACCAGTCGGTCTACTTGGCCGGTTGATGTCACATCGACCGGCAGGAACAGGCACCGGCCGGCATATCGGGGCGCCAGTTGCTGAGCGCGCTCAGACCCCTGAGTGCCTGGCAGGTCAGTCATGACCACATTGGCACCCTCTTGCAGGCATCTTTCCACCGTGGCCAGCCCAATGCCGCTGGCGCCCCCGGTGATGAGAATGTTTTTATCCTTCAAACGCATGACAATCTCCTTGTATTGAGAACCAAGCGGGCTAAATGCCTCGCCAGTGTTTGGCAAGTCAAACTGTGCAAAGCGGCATTTACCTATTTTTAGTAATAGATAGAAGAAACAGCGATCGTTGCCGTGCAAGCTCTAAGGCAGTGACAGGCGGCCGGCCAACGTCATGCACGGCATGCATTAACAGTGTAGGTCGCCGCGCCCTTGATGGTGAGTGGGTAGTCGCCGGTTTGCTTGGCGTCAGTCAACCTGGTGCGCTGCGTGCAGTGATGGACAATGGTTAGGAATAACCATAAAATGTTGTTCTTTGGTAGTCGAAAGTCTGGCTACGCCGAATTTTACAGGCAAGATTATTCTGTAAGAGCGAGAAAGGCATCTGGTTATGACACCGCGAACTACGTTCCCAGGTCTGCAGAGACGCTAGCCGGAGATTTTCATTGCTGGATATGAAAAGCGCGGCTGGTCCGCGTTTTTTTTCGTCTGTATTTTTTATTATTTGTGCATGCTTTGTTCTAACGCCGAAAGCAATTGCTGCCGGCATGGAGATTCTAATGGTTTCAATTCGCCTTCCTGATGGTTCCCAGCGCCAATTCGATGCGCCAGTGACGGTTGCCCAAGTCGCGGCCAGTATTGGCGCCGGCTTGGCCAAGGCCGCTCTGGCTGGCAAGGTTGATGGCAAGCTGGTCGATACCTCGCACTTGATTGAGCAGGATGCCGATCTGGCCATCGTCACTGACAAGGATGCCGATGGCCTGGATGTGATTCGCCATTCCACTGCCCATTTGCTGGCATATGCAGTCAAGGAATTGTTTCCGGATGCGCAGGTCACCATCGGACCGGTGATTGAAAATGGCTTTTATTACGATTTTGCCTACAAGCGTCCCTTTACGCCGGAAGACTTGCAGGCAATTGAAAAAAAGATGGCGGAATTGGCAAAGAAAGATGAGCCGGTTTCCCGTAAGGTGTTGCCGCGCGACGAGGCAGTGGCCTATTTCAAGTCGATCGGCGAAGCCTACAAGGCGGAAATTATTTCCTCGATTCCGGCCGACCAGGATGTGTCGTTATACAGCGAAGGCCAATTTACCGACCTGTGCCGCGGCCCGCATGTACCTTCCACCGGCAAACTGAAAGTATTCAAGCTGATGAAGCTGGCTGGCGCGTACTGGCGCGGCGATTCGAAAAATGAAATGCTGCAACGCGTCTATGGCACTGCCTGGGCCAAGAAAGAAGACCAAGACGCCTACCTGCACATGCTTGAAGAAGCGGAAAAGCGTGATCACCGCAAGCTGGGCAAGGCGCTCGACCTGTTCCATTTCCAGGATGAAGCGCCGGGCCTGATTTTCTGGCATCCGAAAGGCTGGACCATCTGGCAGCAGGTCGAGCAATACATGCGCCGCGTCTACCAGGAAAACGGCTATCAGGAAGTCAAGGCGCCGCAGATTCTGGACCGCAGCCTGTGGGAAAAGACCGGGCACTGGGAAAATTATCGCGAAAACATGTTTGTCACCGAGTCGGAAAACCGCAACTATGCGTTAAAGCCGATGAATTGCCCTGGACATGTACAGATTTATAACTCAGGTATGCGCAGCTATCGCGATTTGCCATTACGCTATGGTGAATTTGGTCAGTGCCACCGCAATGAGCCGTCGGGCGCCCTGCATGGAATCATGCGGGTGCGCGGCTTTACCCAAGACGATGGCCATATTTTCTGTACCGAAGAGCAAATCCAGGGTGAAGTCACGGATTTCCATACTCAGGCGATGAAAGTGTATGCAGATTTCGGCTTTTCCGGCATTTCTATCAAGATTGCGTTGCGCCCTGAAAACCGGATTGGCAGTGATGAAACCTGGGACCGCGCCGAAGATACCTTGCGCAATGCGTTGCGCGCGTGCGGGGTGGCATGGGAAGAATTGCCGGGGGAAGGGGCTTTTTACGGTCCGAAGATCGAATATCACTTGAAGGATTCGCTGGGGCGGCCATGGCAGGTCGGCACCATGCAGGTCGATTTCTCAATGCCGGGGCGCCTCGGTGCTGAATATGTCGCGGATGACAATGCCCGCAAGGTACCGGTCATGCTGCATCGGGCAGTTGTCGGGTCGATGGAGCGTTTTGTGGGCATCTTGATAGAAAATCATGCCGGCGCGATGCCATTATGGCTGGCGCCGGTACAGATTGCCGTTCTGAACATTTCTGATGCACAGGCTGATTACGCGCAAAACGTGGCACAAAACCTGAAGAAACAAGGGTTTAGAGTACACCTCGATTTGCGTAATGAGAAAATAACCTATAAAATACGCGAGCATTCAGTTCAGAAGCTGCCTTATATCGTTGTGATCGGCGATAAGGAGCGGGATGCAAACACAGTGGCCGTGCGTGCGCGAGGCAATGTCGATCTGGGTGTCATGCCGGTCGACCTGTTGGTGGAACGCCTGAAAAACGAGGTCGACACCAAAGCCTGATCGAAAGATCATCAGCGCTAGAGCACGGCTTAATTATTTGATTTTAAAAGGATACTGCAATAGCTACGGATAAATCGCATCGCCTTAATGGCGAAATCACCGCACCCGAAGTGCGCTTAAGCGGCGTGGAAAACGAAGCAATCGGCATCGTCAGTCTGGCAGAAGCCTTTCGGATGGCCGAAGAGGCTAATGTGGATCTGGTGGAAATTGCGCCGACTGCGCAACCCCCGGTTTGCCGTCTGATGGACTATGGTAAGTTTAAATACCAGGAACAGAAGAAAGCCCACGAAGCCAAGCTCAAGCAAAAAATTGTCCTGGTCAAGGAAGTCAAGTTCCGGCCAGGTACTGACGACGGTGATTACAATATCAAGTTGCGTAACCTCATCAAGTTTCTGGATGATGGAGATAAAACCAAAATTACTTTGCGCTATCGCGGTCGCGAAATGGCGCATCAGGAAATTGGTATGCGTATGCTGGAGCGTTTGAAGACCGATCTGGAGCCGTATGGACAGGTCGAGCAGTGGCCAAAGATGGAAGGTCGCCAGATGGTCATGGTACTGGCGCCGAAAAAGAAAAAGTAATACAAGTAATACAATTTGGGGGCAGAATTAAGCGAAGCGCTACTCTGTCCTCAACTGACTATAACTGTCAGGTTTTTTGGGGGCAGAGTTACTCTGTTCTCAAGATAGAAATTGCATGCGTTTCCCAGTAATGGAGAATGCATACAAAAGCAGTGGACTCGATTTCACTGCTCAACAAGTGAAAGCAGGCATCCAAGCGCAACGAAGTGTTGCCACCTGCAATCATATTAAAAAATGGAGCTGTCCATCAGGACAGAGTTTGTCATGCCAAAAATGAAAACCAAAAGCAGCGCGAAGAAGCGTTTTCGCGTGCGCCCAGGTGGAACCGTCAAATGTGGTCACGCTTTCAAGCGTCACATCCTGACCAAGAAGACCACTAAAACCAAACGCCAGTTGCGCGGTATTACCAATGTCAATGCTGCAGACGTCGTATCCGTCATGCGCATGATGCCGAACGCTTGACCTCATACTCATCATTAAGGAGCTACTATGCCTAGAGTAAAACGCGGGGTCACAGCACGGGCCCGTCATAAGAAAGTCCTCGATCAAGCCAAAGGCTATCGTGGTCGTCGCAGTACCGTCTACCGTGTTGCCAAGCAAGCAGTCATGCGCGCTGGCCAATACGCGTATCGCGATCGTCGCAACAAGAAGCGCGTCTTTCGTGCGCTGTGGATCACCCGTATCAACGCGGCATCGCGTGAGCATGGCCTGACCTACAGCGTGTTCATGAACGGCTTGAAAAGAGCCGCCATCGAGCTGGACCGCAAGGTGTTGGCCGATATGGCTGTGATGGACAAGCCGGCATTTGCCGCGATTGTCAACCAGGTGAAAGTCACCATCGCTGCTTAAGTCGTACCATGTGGCACTTCGGTGCCGCAACATTCTGGCGGGGCAAAGGTCGACACCTATGCCCCGTTTTATTTTGAATTTTGCATTTCAGCTCCTGCTGCGACTGCGGAAAATACTGCATGAACTCCCTAGAACAACTCGTCACTCAGGCGCTGGCTGATTTTTCCGCTGCGCCCGACGCCGCCGCGCTGGAAAACGCGAAGGCAAAGTATCTTGGCAAGACCGGTCAGATCACCGAGCAAATGAAAGGCCTGGGCAAGCTGGCGCCGGAAGAGCGCAAGGTGCAAGGTGCGGTAATCAATGCTGCCAAGGAGCAGATTGAGGCAGGCTTGAATGCTCGCCGCGATGCGCTGGCCGATGCACAGCTGCAGGCGCGGCTAAATGCCGAAGCAATCGATGTCAGTCTGCCCGGTCGTGGCCGCGGCAAGGGCGGCATTCATCCGGTCATGCGCAGCTGGCAGCGGATTGAAGAGATTTTCGGCTCGATCGGCTTCGATGTGGCCGATGGTCCCGAAATCGAAACCGACTGGACCAATTTCACAGCGTTGAATAGCCCGGAAAATCACCCGGCGCGGTCAATGCAGGACACGTTTTATATTGAAGGCAAGGATACGCAAGGCAAGCCGCTTTTGCTGCGTACCCATACCAGCCCGATGCAGGTGCGCTATGCGCGACAGCACCGCCCGCCGATCAAGGTGATCGCACCAGGACGCACCTACCGTGTCGACAGCGATGCAACCCATTCGCCGATGTTCCATCAGGTCGAAGGATTGTGGATCGCCGAAGACATCAGTTTTGCCGACTTGAAAGGCGTGTACCTCAATTTCGTCAAGGCGTTCTTTGAAACCGACGACTTGCAGGTGCGCTTTCGTCCATCCTACTTTCCATTCACCGAGCCTTCGGCCGAGATCGACATTGCGTTTGGCAGCGGCCCGTTAAAAGGACGCTGGCTGGAAGTGTCGGGTGCCGGACAGGTCCATCCAACCGTTATCCGCAACTATGGCCTCGACCCTGAGCAATATGTCGGCTTTGCATTCGGTTCGGGGATCGAGCGCTTGACGATGCTGCGCTATGGCATCAACGATTTGCGCCTGTTCTATGAAGGCGATTTGCGCTTCTTGAAGCAATTCAATTAAAAACACGCGGCGATGGCACCAGGACTTCACCCTTTCCGGCATCGTTTGAACACACTGTAGCTGAAGGCTTTAATCATGCAATTTTCCGAAAAATGGTTGCGTACCATGGTCAATCCGAAGATGACTTCGGATGAATTGGCGCATCTGCTGACGATGTCTGGCCTGGAAGTGGAAGAAGTTGAACCAGTTGCGCAGCCATTCTCGAATGTGGTGGTGGCCAAGGTGCTGGAAGTTGCCAAGCACCCGAATGCCGACCGCCTGAATGTCTGTCAGGTCGATGCCGGCACCGGCACCTTGCTCAATATCGTGTGTGGCGCACCGAATGTGCGCGCCGGCATGAAGGTTGTGTGCGCGATGGCAGGTGCAATTTTGCCCCCAGGTGACGATGGCAAGCCGTTCGAGATCAAGGTTGGCCAGTTGCGTGGCGTCGAGTCGCAAGGCATGCTGTGTTCGGCGCGCGAATTGAAATTGTCGGAAGACCATGGCGGCTTGATGGATTTGCCGGAAGATGCGCCGGTCGGGCAGAATTTCCGCGACTATTATCAATTGAACGATCTGAAGTTCACCATCAAGCTCACTCCCAACAAGGCCGATTGCCTGTCGGTGCTGGGTGTGGCACGTGAAGTGTCGGCACTGACCGGCATGCCGCTGAAGGCACCAACCTATGCGGTGGTGCCGGTCACACTGGATGAAAAATTGCCGGTAAAGGTTTCCGCCCCAGATTTGTGCGGACGTTTTTCCGGGCGCATCATTCGTGGACTCAATGCCAGGGCGGAAACACCGGCATGGATGAAGCGGCGGCTGGAGCGCAGTGGCCAGCGGCCGATTTCCGCGCTGGTGGACATTTCGAACTATGTAATGCTGGAACTCGGACGCCCGAGCCATGTGTTTGATCTGGCAAAGATCCATGGCGGCCTGGATGTACGGTGGGGAAAGAAAGGCGAATCGCTGAAGCTATTGAACGGCAATACCGTCGACGTGGATGAGTGGATCGGCGTGATCAGCGACGAGCGCGGCATCGAATCGCTGGCCGGCATCATGGGCGGCGACGCTACGGCAGTGACGCTGGAGACAGAGGATATCTATCTGGAGGCGGCATTCTGGTGGCCGCAGGCGATCCAGGGCAGGGCGCGCCGCTATAATTTTTCCACCGATGCGGCGCACCGCTTCGAACGCGGCGTCGACTTTGCGACAACGGTTGACCATATCGAGCGCATCACTGCCTTGATTGTTGAAATCTGCGGTCAACCCGGAAAAACGGCGGTTGGCGCGGTCGACGACCATGTCGTCAATCTGCCCGAGCGCGCGCCGGTTCATGTGCGTACCGCGCGCGCCGCGAAAATCATTGGCGTGCCGCTGACGGACCAGCAGATTGCCGATATCTTCTCCCGGCTTGGATTAAGTTATATCCAGCAGGCGGACGGCTTTTCGGTTACGCCGCCTTCGTACCGGTTCGACATCGAGATCGAGGAAGACCTGATCGAGGAAATCGCCCGCGTCTACGGCTTTGAAAATATTCCGGCATTGCCGCCGGTCGCTGCCAACGAGATGCGCATTGCGCCGGAAAATCACCGTTCACTGTTCGCCATTCGCCGCCAGTTAGCCGACCTGGATTACCAGGAAGTAGTGAACTTCAGTTTTGTCGAAGAAGCATGGGAAGCCGATTTTGCCGGCAATACCGATCCGATCCGGTTGCTCAATCCGATCGCCAGCCAGATGAGCGTGATGCGCTCGACGCTGGTGCCGAGTCTGATTGCCAATGTGCGCTATAACCTGAATCGCAAGCTCAGTCGGGTTCGGGTATTTGAAACAGGTGCCGTGTATTGGCGCAATGCCGAGCTGCAGGATGGCCCTTTATCGGTTGCCGGCTTCACCCAACCCAAGCGCGTTGCAGTACTGGCCTATGGCCCAGTGGCTGAAGAACAATGGGGTCAGGCCACGCGCAATGTGGATTTTTTCGATATCAAGGCTGACCTTGAAGCCTTGTTTGCACCGCAGTTGCTGCGCTTTACCAAGACAAGCCATCCGGCACTGCATCCGGGACGGTCTGCCCAGATCTTGATCAATGACACCGTTATCGGTTTTATCGGTGAATTGCATCCGCGTTGGCAACAAAAATATGATTTGCCACTGGCACCTGTCATGTTTGAAGTCGATGCACTTGCGTTGCAATTGCGGCAAATACCTGCGTATCAGGAAATTTCCAAATTCCCGGCTGTTACCAGGGACTTGGCTGTTGTGGTGCCGCAATCAACTTCAGCACAGGATTTGATCGATACTTTCCTTGTTGAAAAGGAAAGCAATCCTGACTGTGGGATGTTGCAAGCCATTGTTTTATTTGATGAATATCGTGGTAAAGGGCTCGAAAATCACGAAAAAAGTCTTGCATTCCGGTTCACGTTGCAAGATACTCAAACAACCCTGCAGGACGACAAAGTGGATGCTGCCATTGCAGCCATTCTTGCTGCCGTCAATAAAAAACATGGCGCGAAATTGCGTACCTGAGGCAGGAGGGGAGCATAACCATGAATGACGTGACTTCAGCCGAATTTCAATCTGTATTAAGCGCCGACTTGCACCGAGCCATGCTCGAGGCGAAGGCGCGCTCGCAGGCAGAAAAAAATCTGCCGACCTTAACCAAGGCCGAATTGGCCGAACTGTTGTTTGAGCAAGTCGGTTTGAACAAGCGTGAAGCCAAGGATATGGTGGAAACGTTTTTCGATGAAATCCGCAACGCATTGGAGCGTGGCGAGTCGGTCAAATTGTCCGGTTTCGGCAACTTTCAATTGCGCGACAAGCCACAAAGGCCGGGTCGCAATCCCAAAACTGGTGAAGAAATTCCGATTACGGCACGCCGCGTTGTCACTTTTCATGCCAGTCAAAAGCTGAAAGGCATGGTGGAAATATCCAACCACAAGCCGGTTTCCAGCGTTTCCTGAGCTAAAGCATGAATGATCGTGCCAACCTGAAGCCCGAGGTAATGGTGTTGCCTCCCATACCTGCCAAGCGTTATTTTACGATTGGTGAGGTCAGCGAGCTGTGCGGCGTCAAGCCGCATGTGCTGCGTTACTGGGAGCAGGAATTTACCCAGCTAAAGCCGGTCAAGCGACGAGGTAATCGCCGCTATTACCAGCATCATGAAGTCTTGCTGATCCGCCGTATCCGTGAACTCTTGTACGAACAGGGTTTTACCATTAGCGGCGCCCGCAACAAGCTTGAAACTTCGTTGATGGAAGGGCGCACAAGCACTTTTTCCAGCTTGTCACCAGTGGCCTTATCTTCAGGCATGACGGATGTCAGCAGCATGCGGGCTGAGCTGTCGGAAATTCTCCTGCTGCTGAAAATCTGATCCGAACTATTTTCTGTAACAGGCGGCACAATTGACTGCCAATGACAGGGTAGTCAATTGCGGTGCACAACATATTTCGTATCAAAGCCATTCCCTTGTTTATATTCCCAGTCGAACTGGCGCATTAACTCTCCAAATTATGAGCCGAAACAATTTGTGAGGCGCAAACCATTGGTATTGTTGAAACTCCTATCCTAAAAATTAACCATATGGTTAATTGGAGTAAAAAATGACGCCAGATGAAATCGTGACCGAGATCAATCGCAAGAACCGGGATACGCTTTATGTGCGTGATGATTATCAGTCTTTAACCCATGAGCAAGTACTCGATCTGATGGATGCCGCAGCAATGCAAGGCTTTCAATTTGGTAGCAATGTTGCGTTATCGATGGTGCAGGGCGCACTCCTGATTCAACTTGCGCGTATGGTCGGCACGGAAGACAAGCCCAGCCGTTAATGAAGCAGGGCTTTTACTCGTTTAATCGTCACCGACGTTGTCTGCCCTGGGACCGGGTGCTACTCAGGATATTTTTTTCACGCCACGTACTTCCAGCTTGAATGCAGCAGTTCTTTCGCGGGCAATGTCACGCTTGATCACCTGCAGGTTGACCATCAGCGCAAGCGCGCCTTCGATGCGTCCAATTGCCCGTTCCGACCCGAGATGATCCAGTGCTTCGGTAGTGCGTTCCAACAGGACTTGGAATGCACCCTCGACCGTATCGGCACCCGGCAGGGCTGCCGCATTCTGGCCGGCATTTTTTTGATAGTAGTCAAACACGGCTTGCAGCCGCCGGACATATTGGGCCGGTAAACTGAAATGCGTCGCCAGCGCTTCGGCCAATTGCTGGGATGATTCGGCAGGCGGTCCGTTTTCAGCGACGTGTGCCAGGAAAAAGCCGTGTAAATGCAGGCTGGTTACCAGTTTTTCGATCGCGGCAAACAGCCGCATTTGCTCAATTTCTTCTGCTGAGATCGGGGTGGCTGCCATCATGCGCGTGCCCGCCCAATGCTCGAATGGCGGTGGTGCCGATTGGCGACCCTGCTGGGACCAAGCCGCGACTATTTTCTCGTAATCATCTCTGAGCTTCTGATGATCCGCTTCGCTGATAATGATGTTGAGAGCTGGCATAGAAGGCCTGCAAGTTAAATTAAAAAATAAAAAATTTCAACAGCCCATCGGCGGTAAGAAAGCTGTTCCGGGACACCCTATTGTGTGTGCCCTACGACAATCATTTTCCTTCATTGTAAAGTCGATCCCGGAAATTGTTTTGCTGCTCACCTCCTGGCAATATTTTTTGATGCAATAGTTCTTTTTCCAAGCCTCAATGGTCCCTTGCCTTTCCAGTCATGGAATTAGCTTGCCCACTGGTTGCCGGGCCGCTTGGTTCGCACGATAGGGCTTTCGCCAGCCAAGATAAACCCTGTTTATCAGCAGCCTGGAACGCTCTCCTTAACATACAGTCACATAGTGTATCGGTTTGTCAGTCCGTTTTGGCTCAGTACTTTGTTACCATTTTGTAATATGCGACGATTCCCGTAAGCCGGTCACTCAAGTTGACCGCTTCGTCACGATGCAGAAAATGGTCAATAATTGAATGACTTTTGAATGACTTAAATCCTGTTCTGTCATGCTTGTTTCACATCAAGAAAAATAAGTGTTTCTGGCATGTTCAATCTCAGTGTGGCGCACAATCAATCAAAAGATGTCTGCAGGTCCTGGCTATGCAGTTTTTAACTTAACTTGATTTTCGGAAAATCCGCCATGTCAGAATTAAATGTGGAACAAGTCGTTGAGCTCAAGAAGCTATTGCAGCAGCGCGAACAGTCTGTGCGGGAAGATATTCGGCGTGAACTCAGTCTCAAGGATGACTACGTCGACATTGCCAGCGAATTCGCCGATCCAGGCGATGCGTCGTTCGCAGACCTGTCGGTCGATCTTGGCAATGCCGCAGTAACGCGTGATTTAACCGAACTGCGGGCGATACAGCATTCCTATACGAGAATTGACAATGGATCCTATGGCGACTGCATTGAATGTGGCTATGCGATCCCCTATGAGCGCCTGAAAGTGCAGCCAATCGCGGAGCGATGTGCACCTTGCCAGGACATGTATGAAAAGACCCATATCGATGCGATGAAAGGTGCAACCATGTAATGCATCATGGCTGCCGTTTATCATGCAAACCTGTACGGAATTGAGCGTTGAGTTCGCATAAGCGCGCGAGCACGCCTGTTCCTGCCGGCCGGCTTCACCACCGTGCGTTCCTGTCTTACAATCCTCCTCCAGCACAGTTTAATTTGAACGGCTTTCGCCAGGGAGAGGGCAATGAATCCAGAATTACAGCATTTGCTTGAGCAGATGCCCAAGGCTGAACTACATATCCACATAGAAGGCTCACTCGAGCCAGAGCTGATTTTTGCGCTGGCCCAGCGCAACAATGTATCGCTCGCTTATGCCACGGTTGAAGAGTTGCGACAGGCTTATGCCTTTACCGATCTTCAATCCTTTCTCGATATTTATTATGCAGGCGCCAGTGTCTTAATTGAGCAGCAGGATTTTTATGACATGACGCACGCCTACCTGCAGCGCGCGCGCAATGACAATGTACGTCATGTCGAGCTGTTTTTCGATCCGCAAACCCATACCGCGCGCGGCGTGCCGTTTGCCGCCGTCATCAATGGCATTCACCAAGCGCTGCAGGATGCGAAGGACCAGTGGGGCATGACGGGTGGCCTGATCATGTGTTTTCTGCGGCATCTGTCAGAACAGGATGCCTGTGCGACACTCGAACAGGCATTGCCGCACCGGGATAAATTCATTGGTGTCGGCCTGGATTCATCCGAACGCGGCCACCCGCCGGAAAAATTCGCCAAGGTCTTTGGGCAATGCCACGCGCTCGGATTGCACCTGGTCGCCCATGCAGGCGAGGAGGGACCGCCCGAATATATCCGCACGGCGCTTGATCTGCTGAAAGCCGAGCGTATCGACCATGGTGTGCGTTGCCTGGAAGATCCCGTTCTGACCCAACGCCTTGCCCGGGAGCGGATCGCCCTGACGGTGTGTCCGCTGTCGAATATCAAATTGCGGGTATTTGACCGAATGGATCGCCATAATTTGCGCGATTTGATCGAGGCCGGCCTGACTGTCACCGTCAACTCGGATGATCCGGCGTATTTTGGAGGCTATATCAATGAAAACTTCCTCCAGGTATTTGAAGCGCTGGCACTGGAGCGCAGGCATGCAGTCGAATTGGCACGCAACAGTTTTATTGCAGCCTTTCTGACGAGCGACGTCAGGCAACGCTACCTGGAGCAGCTGGACACATTCTTTGCAAGCCACTGATCAGTATTGCGTGGCGGCAGCGTCAACCCCGTTTGGCAAATTTAATTACAATACGCACCGTGTAGTTCGCCAATTCATTCATGCCCGCCCTTTAAGGTTTAGTCATGCTGTCTCAATCCCTTCGTATGACATTGCGCGACTGGCGTGCCGGCGAGCTGCGTTTTTTGCTGCTGGCCCTGATCGTCGCGGTGGCCGCGCTGTCGTCGGTAGGGTTTTTTGTTGACCGGATGCGAAGTGGCCTGACTCGGGATGCCCACCAGCTGCTCGGTGGCGACCTGGTGATCAATGCCGACCAGCCAATCGATCCGGCCTGGCGTAACGAAGCAGCGAAACGGGGCTTGCAACTGGCGGACACGGTTGCTTTCCCAAGCATGGCTATCGCCGGGGACGGCGAGCAAACCCAGTCGCAACTTGCATCAATCAAGGCGGTCTCGAGCCAATACCCGTTGCGCGGCAGGCTGAAAGTTGCCCGCCAGCCGAATGGGGCAGAAACAATTGCCGATGATATTCCCCCTCCGGGGACGGTATGGGTCGATGCCGGCCTGCTGACCGGCTTGCATGCCGCAGTTGGCGATACGCTGCGTCTCGGGAACCAGCGCTTCAAAATTGATCGCGTGATTGCAGTCGAGCCCGACCGCGGTGCTGCTTTCATGAATTTTGCCCCGCGTGTCATGCTGCCATTAACCGATTTGCCTGGAACCGGTCTGGTTCAGGATGGATCACGCGTGAGTTACCGGCTGCTCGCAGCCGGTCAGCCGGACCAGGTCCGGGGTTTCCAGCGCTGGGTGCAGCGTACGCTGGAGCGCGATAATATCAAGGGGGTACGACTGGAATCGCTGGAATCAGGACGACCGGAAATGCAATCCACCCTGGACCGTGCCGAGCAATTCCTGTCGCTGGTTGGCTTGCTGTCAGCGATGCTGGCTGCGGTTGCCGTGGCGATGGCTGCGCGCCGTTTCATGCTGCGTCATATCGATACCTGTGCGATGCTGCGATGCCTGGGCATGCCGCAGAATCAGGTGACGGTGCTGTATCTGGTCGAGTTTTTCATTATTGGTCTTATTGGCAGCCTAATCGGCGTCATCGCCGGATTTGCTGCGCATTTCGTGTTGCTGGAATGGCTGGGAAGCCTGGTGACCAGCCAATTGCCGCCCCCCGGCATGATGCCGGCCTTGCAAGGTATGGCAACCGGCTTGCTGCTGTTAATTGGCTTTGCCATCCCGCCGATCCTGCAATTGCGCGATGTGCCGCATAACCGGGTTATCCGTCGCGAGCAGGCCGCTCCCAAGCCGATGACCGTGGCCACTTATCTGCTGGGCCTGGGGGCGTTTACCGCATTGCTCCTCTGGCAGGCAGGCAATCTGCAGCTGGGCTTGCTGACTGCAGCCGGTTTCCTCGGGTGTCTGGTGCTGTTTGCCCTGATCGGCTGGGCCGGTTTGAAATCGCTGCGCTTTTTGCGCGGCCTGTTGCCATATTCGGCATGGCGCTTTGCCATAACGGCGCTGCAACGCCGGTCTGGCGCGACCGTAATCCAGGTGGTCGCACTGGCATTGGGATTGATGGCCTTGCTGCTTCTGACCGTTATTCGCGGCGACCTGGTTGATGCCTGGCAGCAGGCAACGCCGGCAGATGCGCCAAACCGGTTCGTCATCAATATCCAGCCCGACCAGAAAGACGAGATTGCCGATCGCCTCAGCACCATTGGGGTCGGTCAATCCAATCTGTACCCGATGATCCGGGGGCGCCTGGTACAGATCAATGGTGCGGCTGTTGCGGGCGACGGCTATGCAGATGACCGGGCAAGGCGGCTGATCAATCGTGAATTCAACTTGTCGACGATGACAGAGCTGCCTGCGCAAAATCAGGTGATTGCCGGTCGCTGGTATGACAATCGCAAGCCTGAAGCATCGGTGGAAGAAGGGTTGGCCAAGACCCTGAACCTGAAGCTGGGAGATGTGTTGCAGTTTGATATCGGCGGACAATTGGTGGCGGCACCGATTACCAGTCTGCGAAAGCTGGAATGGGGATCGATGCGCGTAAATTTCTTTGTCATCCTGAATCCTGACTTGATGCGTGAAATGCCGCAAACCTGGATCACTGCCTTTCATCTGCCGGCTACCCAGAGCGGCTTCGTGAATCAGCTGACCCGCGATTTTCCCAATCTGACCGTCGTCGATATCGGCAGCATTCTGAAACAGGTACAGGATGTGATCGATCAGGTGGTGACGGCAGTCGAGTTTCTGTTCTTGTTTACCCTGGCGGCCGGGGTGCTGGTGCTGTATGCGGCGCTGGTGGGTTCGCAGGATGAGCGGACCAGGGAAGCGGGCCTGTTGCGCGCCCTGGGCGCAACCCGCAAGCAGTTGTCTCAGGCCCAGTGGATCGAGTTTGCGCTGGTCGGCGGGTTGGCAGGCATGCTGGCTGCCACCGGTGCGGCTGTGGTCGGTTGGGTGCTCGCCACTTATGTCTTCAAGTTCGCCTGGATCTTCGATCCACTGGTATGGCTGGTGGGTCTGGCGATCGGCATTGCCTGCGCTTTCATCGGCGGCTGGATCGGCTTGCGCAACGTGCTCAATCAGCCGCCGCTACAAACCTTGCGTGAAACATGAAATAAAGCCGGTCAGGCCATTTTCGGAGAGGTTTACCATATCATTCAGGCAATCAGGCAACGCATCCACGCCCGTCAGATCGAACCTGATCAGCGGCCATCAATGGCGGATGATGCGCTATCATTCACAACATGACTAATGACGAATTACAAGCGCCCACTGCATTTGAACTGATAGGCGGCGCCGACCGGTTGCGCCAACTGGTGGACCGTTTTTATGATCTTATGGATCTGGACGCTGAATTTTCCGCCATTCGGGCGATGCACCCGACCCCGCTCGACAGTTCGCGCGACAAATTGTACTGGTTCCTTTCCGGCTGGACCGGTGGGCCAAATCTGTATATCGAGCGCTTGGGCCATCCGCGGCTGCGGGCGCGCCACTTGCCTTTTACGATTGCATCAAGCGAGCGAGACCAGTGGCTGCGCTGCATGGCTGTGGCAATGCAGGAACTCGACGTCGATGAACCGCTACAGCAGCGCCTGATGGAATCCTTTTACCAAACTGCCGACTGGATGCGCAATACACCGGGCTGACATCTGTCCCTAACAATCTGCTATTCGGGCTGCCTGCCTGCACAAATACACCTTATGAACCAGACCGAAATCATTATTTTGCTGCTCATTGCAGCAGTCATTATCGTCCTGCAAATCCTGTTGCTGGTGCGCGGGCGCGGCGCCGACATCAAGCCGCAGCTGGGACAAATGCAAAATGATCTTCAGCAGCATCAGCAGCAAACCAGCGAACGCATCGAACGCGAATTGCGCTCGCAAGTGCAAAGCACCGGGCAGAGCTCGCGGCAGGAGATGAGCGGCAGCCTGGCGCAATTTCAACAGACACTGGCAGTGCAATTAACCAGTGTGGCGACCTTGCAAAACAATCAGATCGATACCTTTGCGCAGCAGCTGGCCAAGCTCAGCGAAGCGACCACGCAGCAACTCGATATCATGCGCCAGGCCATGCTGCACCAGGCACAGACAGGACGCGAAGAACAGTCGGTATCCTTGAAGCGCTTTGGCGATACGCTCAATCAAACCTTGTCGGCATTAACCGAGTCCAATGCCCAGCGCATGACGGAAGTGCGGGCGACGCTGGAAGCGAAGATCAAGGATCTGCAAAACGACAATGGCGCGCGGCTGGAGGAAATGCGCAAGACGGTGGATGAGAAGCTGCATGCGACGCTGGAGCAGCGTCTGGGCGAATCGTTCAAGCTGGTGTCGGACCGTCTGGAAAAAGTGCATCAGGGGCTGGGAGAAATGCAGCAGCTGGCAATTGGCGTTGGCGACTTGAAACGGGTATTGACCAATGTGAAGACGCGCGGCACATGGGGCGAAGTCCAACTCGAAATGCTGCTGGAACAGATGCTCACCGTCGACCAGTATGCGAAAAATGTCGAGACTGTGCCGGGCACTGGCGAGCGGGTCGAGTTTGCGATCAAGCTGCCTGGCCAGGAAGAGGGCCAGACGCCGGTCTGGATGCCGATCGATGCCAAGTTCCCGAAAGAACAATACGAACGCCTGGCCGAGGCCGCCGAGCGCGCTGATGCCGAAGGTGTGGCTACTGCAGGACGCGAGCTCGAACGGGTAATCCGGGGCGAGGCCAAGACGATTGCCGAGAAATACCTGTCGCCGCCGCTGACCACCGATTTCGCAATCCTGTTCTTGCCGACCGAAGGCCTGTATGCCGAGGTGATGCGCCGTCCGGGCCTGGCTGATGAATTGCAGCGTGTGTGCCGGGTCAGCATCGCCGGACCTTCGACGCTGTCAGCCTTGCTGAACAGTTTGCAGATGGGATTTCGCACGCTGGCGCTGGAAAAACGTTCATCGGAAGTGTGGCAAGTGCTGGGCGCGGTCAAGACTGAATTTGGCAAGTTCGGGGATGTGCTGGCTGCTACCAAGGCGACGCTTGAGCGCGCTGCCAAGAATATCGAACAGGCCGAGACGCGCACCCGTCAAATGACGCGCAAGCTGAAATCAGTCGAAGCTTTGCCCAGCGAGGCGGCTCGCCGCCTGCTGGGCGCAGAATTGTCCGAGGTTGGCGATGAAAGCGGCAGCGAAGCAGAATAAGGCTGAAAATGAATCAGCCGCCGATATACGACATTTCGATTTTGCGCATCCCTGGTGCTGAAGCTGCCGTCTGGCTGGTGCGCAATTCGGAATAGCGGTCGGTACGTGCCTGCCATATGAGACCGATCGCAGAAGAAATTTCCTGGTCGCTGCGGCCGCCTCGCAGCAATGCGCGCAGGTCGTGCCCATGGGCGGCAAACAGGCAGGTATAGAGCTTGCCTTCGGTGGACAGGCGGACGCGCGTACAATCGCGGCAAAATGCCTGTGTGACGCTGGAAATCACCCCGATTTCGCCACCGCCGTCAGCATAGCGCCAGCGTCCAGCCGTCTCCCCTGCATAATTCGGTGCAATTTCCCGCAGCGGCATCACGCTACCGATACGCCGGATGACCTCGGTCGATGGCACTACTTCATCCATTTTCCATCCATTGCTGGCGCCCACATCCATGTATTCGATAAAGCGCAGGATCACGCCACTACCGTGAAAATGACGCGCCATCGGCACGATTTCGGCATCGTTCATGCCGCCTTTGACCACCATGTTGATTTTCACCGGTCCCAGTCCAACTTGATTGGCGATCTCGATTCCGTGCAACACGTCTGACACTGGAAAATCGACATCATTCATGCGCTTGAAGGTAGCGTCGTCAAGCGAGTCAAGCGAAACCGTTACGCGCTTCAAGCCGGCATCCTTCAATGACTGCGCTTTTTTTGCCAGCAGTGAACCATTGGTGGTCAATGTCAAATCCAGCGCGCGGCCGTCAGGCGTTGTCAGGACGCTCAGCATTTCAATCAGTTTTTCGATATTTTTGCGTAACAGCGGTTCGCCGCCAGTCAGGCGGATTTTCTCGACGCCGTGTGCGACAAATAATCGGGCGATACGGGTAATTTCTTCGAACGACAGCAATGCCGGTTGGGGCAGGAAACGGTAATCCTTGTCGAATACCTGTTTCGGCATGCAATACACGCATCGAAAATTACAGCGGTCAGTGACCGAAATGCGCAGGTCATGGAGCGGCCGCTCGAGGCTGTCGGTCAGGCCGCCGCTGGGCGGCACTAAACGCGCCGGTATCACAGGCGCCGATTGGCGATGCCTGATGTCCGCAACAGGAATGAATTTTTCAGTCATTGTTCGAGTTTACTGACAGCGCGTTGGCCTTCTTAATGGCGCTTAAATAATTCGGCAAAGCAAATCCGTCAAGGGTCTTTGAAATATAGCACGCTACTGCAAATAAGATACCACGAGCCCGGTGAGTGCACAGGCACACAGCAATTTGATCGTTCCCACCTTGTATCGAAGCAAAGCGATGCCGGCAGCAACGGTAATGGCCATAGCAATGAAATCCCATTCGGGCATTGGCTGGGCGATATTGAATACATGTTTAGCGAAAAATACGGCCAGACTGACGATCACGCCAACCACGGCAGCCGAAATGGCGGTCAAGGGTGCGGTCAGGCGGATATTGTCACGGGTCGATTCGACCATTGGACCGCCAGCCAAAATGAAAATAAATGAAGGCAGGAAGGTAAAAAAAGTGGCCACGCATGCACCTAGTGCACCGGCAATAAAAAGACTGCCCGGGCCGAAGATTTCCTTGGTCCACGCGCCAACAAAACCGACGAAAGCGACAATCATGATCAAAGGACCCGGTGTGGTCTCACCGAGCGCCAATCCATCGATCATCTGTATTGCTGTAACCCACTGGTAAGTTTCCACGCCACCCTGATACACGTAGGGCAACACCGCATAAGCGCCGCCAAAGGTCATCAGCGCTGCCTTGGTGAAAAACCAGCCCATCTGCGGCAATGGCGAAGCGCTGCCGAAGGCCAGCGCCAGTGCAATCCAGCCGGCACCCGCCAGGACCAAGCCAACTACGGCAATCCTGATTAATTTACCCCAGGAAAAATACGCATGCGGCGGTGGCGGCGTATCATCATCGATGATCGCTGTACCGAACGATGTTTTATTGTTTTTGTGGGCGCCGCCGATCAGGAAGGTATCCGGTATCACTCTGCCGCCCACCAGGCCGATCAAGGCAGCACTCAATACGATCCAGGGGAAGGGGATCGCCAGCGCAGTGATGGCGATGAACGCCGTCGTGGCAATAGCAATCAGCCAGCCATTTTTCAGGGTGCGCGAGCCGATACGCCAGGCCGCAGCGAGCACGATGGCGACCACGGCCGGCTTGATGCCATACAAGATGCCGGCGACCGCACTGACATCGCCAAAAACCAGATACACCCAAGACAGCACAATTAGCAGGAACAGGGACGGCAGCACGAACAGGACGCCGGCTATGATGCCGCCCCAGGTGCGGTGCATCAACCAGCCAATGTAGACTGCCAGTTGGGTTGCCTCCGGACCTGGCAGCACCATGCAGTAATTGAGCGCATGCAGAAAGCGCTGTTCCGAAATCCAGCGCCGTTTTTCCACCAGCTCGGCATGCATCAGGGCGATTTGTCCGGCGGGGCCGCCAAAGCTGATGAATCCCAGTTTGAGCCAAAACCATACGGCTTCGGCCAGGGAAACGGCAGCCGGGCGCTGTAACGAGTTTGCATCCATGTTTTTTTTGTAAAAACGGTCAGGTAAATAGCAAGTTCGCATGCTAACGCAGTTCATCGAAAAACTGCCATTCAAACAAAAAAAGAGGAGCCGAAGCCCCTCTTTTTATAATCCTCGCCCGCGCTTCGATCAGAAACCCGGGCTGACTGGATTAATGGCGGGTTTCTACCTGCACCAGCGGTTCCGTCGGCATCGGCGGCAAGGGTTTGCGTTCACGTGGCACCCTCGAGGCCGGGATGATTCGTGCCGCGGCTTCCTGGGCAGCCCGCAGCTTGACTGGATCGGTGGAAGCCAGGGTCAAGCCAGCGGCATTCAGTACGGCGTGCAATTCATCGAACGGCATTGGTGCCGATGCGACTTCCTTGCTCGGAATGACAGCCGGAGCTGCCGGTGCTGCTGCCAGTGGTGCGGCGGCAATTACTGGTGCCACCGGACGCGGCGCTGGCTCGGCTGTTACCGCAGCGCGAGCCGGTTCGAGGGGGAGAGTGGCTTGCTGCGCCAGCGGTGCCGCAGGCTCAGCCTCAATCTCGACTGGAGCAGACTGCACGATTTCTGCGATTGCGACGATTTCCGGCGCCGGTACTGCCGGCGCGGATACCTGCTCCGGCAGGGCAGCGGCAGGTGTAGCAGCGGCAATGCTCTGGGTTGCAAACACGGGCTGTTCACTGACAACCTCGGCGCCAATCACTTCTGCTGCTTCGTTTGCCGTTTCTGTCTCGCCAGCTTCGATGGTTTCACCGGATTCAACGGCTTCGCCATTTTCCCGTTCGCGACGATTGCGATTGCGGCCGCCGCGACGGCGACGGCGACGGCGCTGTTCTTCGCTTTGCTCGCCATTTTCCGCATCCGGCGCGCCGCCCAAAACTTGGGTATCGCTATCGGCCAGCAGGGTTGACACAGGTGCGGCTTCTGACGAGGCAGGAATTGCCGGCATGACCGATAATGCAGCATCGGCAATCAACGGCAGCTCGGTGGCTTTGGGTAGCGCTTCCTTGCGTTCTTCACGTACCCGTGGCGCACGTTCAGTGCGTTCACCGCGTTCACGCGGCGGACGCGGTTGACGCGGTGCAGGTGCTGCGGCTGCGGCTTCAGTTAATACCGGCTTGGCGGCAACGTCCTGGCGTGGCTCGCGGACAGTCTCTTCGCTGCGCTCGCGGTTGCCGCGGTTATTGCGACCCCGGCTGCGCTGATTGCGTCCGTTGCGCTCATTGCGATCGCGCGCCTGATGCGGCTTGCTGTCGACAGCTGCCACTGGCGCGGTCACTGCATCTGCCGGTTTCTTGAAGAAAAAATTCAACAGTTTGCCGATGAATCCCGGCTCTTCCACCAGAATCGCAGGTTGAACAGCGGGCGCAACTTCCACTGGCTTGCGTTCGACGATCGGTGCCGGCTGGTCAGGCGTGATGCCCTTGACCATGGCTTCCTGGCGCGGCTTGACATCTTCCTTCTGGCGTTTGCTGTAGCCGATATCGGTGTCGGCCTGTTCAGCCATCGCATAGCTTGCCTGTACATCTTCGAGTCGCGGATCGTCATGCTTGATCCGTTCCATCTTGTAATGCGGGGTTTCCAGATGCTTGTTCGGGATCAGGATCACCGAAACGCGATGGCGCGTCTCGATATTCAGGATCTCGCCACGCTTTTCATTTAACAGGAAGGCGGCGACATCGACTGGCGATTGCACATGAATCGCGGCCGAATTTTCCTTCATTGCTTCTTCCTGGATGATGCGCAACACTTGCAGTGCGGAAGATTCTGTATCGCGGATATGACCGGTGCCGTTGCAGCGCGGGCACGTCACATGGCTGCCTTCCGACAGCGATGGACGCAGACGCTGGCGTGACAATTCCATCAGGCCGAAACGGGAAATTTTCCCCATCTGCACACGCGCACGATCATAGTGCAACGCATCTTTCAGGCGGGTTTCGACTTCGCGCTGGTTTTTGGAATTCTCCATGTCGATGAAGTCGATCACGATCAAACCACCCAGGTCGCGCAAGCGCAACTGGCGGGCAACTTCTTCTGCCGCTTCCAGATTGGTGTTGAATGCCGTGGTTTCGATATCGCCGCCGCGCGTTGCACGCGCCGAGTTGACGTCGACCGACACCAGTGCTTCGGTATGATCGATGACGATTGCGCCGCCGGACGGCAGCGGGACCGTGCGGGAATAGGCGGTTTCGATCTGATGCTCGATCTGGAAACGCGAAAACAGCGGTACATCGTCACGATAGCGCTTGACGCGGTGGACCATGTCCGGCATCACATGGCTCATGAACTGGTGTGCCTGTTCATAAATGTCATCGGTATCGATCAGGATCTCACCGATGTCAGGCTGGAAATAGTCGCGAATCGCGCGGATCACCAGCGACGATTCCTGGTAAATCAGGAAAGCGCCCGGCTGTGTCTTGCCGGCGCCTTCGATGGCACGCCACAATTGCATCAGGTAATTCAAGTCCCACTGCAGCTCATCGACATTGCGGCCGATGCCGGCAGTACGGGCAATCACCGACATGCCGCCTGGCAGGTCGAGTTTGTCCATGGTTTCACGCAATTCCTGGCGATCCTCGCCCTCGACACGGCGCGATACGCCGCCGCCGCGCGGATTATTCGGCATCAAAACCAGGTAACGGCCTGCCAGCGAAATGAAAGAAGTCAGTGCCGCGCCCTTGTTGCCGCGCTCTTCCTTCTCCACCTGGACCATGATTTCCTGGCCTTCGCGCAGGGCTTCCTTGATCGAGGCGTTGCGGACATCGACGCCTTCCTTGAAGTAGGTGCGGGCCACTTCCTTGAATGGCAAAAAGCCATGGCGCTCTTCGCCATAGCTGACGAAGCAGGCTTCCAGCGATGGCTCGATGCGGGTGATGACGCCCTTGTAGATATTGGACTTGCGCTGCTCGCGTCCAGTGGTTTCGATATCGATGTCGATCAGCTTTTGCCCATCGACGATAGCTACGCGCAATTCTTCCTGCTGCGTAGCATTGAATAACATCCGTTTCATATTGTTGTGCTCCGGACCCGAAGGTCATATCAAGGCTGTATAGCGCGTGCGGCGACAAGGCAAAGTTCAACGCATGGATTTTAGCCGGGCATTGCGCTGGCAGGCATAGCGCGAAAAGGCGCTGAGGCACATGCCAGGCACTGTCGACGGCGTTAAATCTTGCTTTGATGCTTCTTCAATGGCAACGCAAACTGCTCACATACAGCAACCAGTACAGGGATGTACGCGTGGACGGAGTGCCTGGGGAGAGAATTGCCTTAGCGTGCGGCAGCACAAAATAACCGTAAACTTGCCACAACAGGGCGCAAATAGTGTTGAGGGCCTTGCCGAGGCATGCTTGGCCGGATGCGCGCGTATTAAAATACAGCATCGGATCAGGCAAGCAACCAAACAGCCAAGCCAAACTAAGCATTGGTTTGCACACGGCAAACGGGCTCCAACACTACCACCAGCAAGCTTGCAACTACAAGCGAGCTTGCCGGAATTATCTTATCTGTCCAAACATTCATGTCCGACATTCACGCGCGCTATCCGATTACAACAGCGGTGCAACCCTGATTCGCAAATGAATGTGCATACACTACTTTTCCATCGAATTTGCAATTTGGCGAGGCCGATGGAGACGCCCCTGTGTAGAATGGTCTTTTTATTCTTACACTCGCTGTGGCTTTATAACCACGGCGAAACAATTATATATTCAAAATGAAGGACTTAGCGAGATTTTCTGGGAAAAAGGCTGAAACCCAGGCGCCGGCTCCGGCGTCACAAGTCTCTCCGCAAGTCCAGCTTGTCACGATTTCCGAGGAAGAAGCCGGACAGCGCATCGATAATTACTTGTTAAGGGTATGCAAGGGTGTCCCCAAAAGTCATCTTTATCGAGTGCTGCGGTCTGGCGAAGTGCGGGTCAACAAGGGACGAATCGATCAGACTTACCGGCTCAAGCCCGGTGATATCGTGCGTATTCCACCGGTACGCATGGCGGAAAAGCCGACTCAGACTGTACCTGGCTGCGAATTTCGCATCTTGCTGGAAGATGAGCACATGCTGGTCATCGACAAGCCGGCCGGTGTTGCGGTCCATGGCGGGTCCGGCGTCAGTTACGGTGTAATCGAGCAGTTGCGCGCTGCCCGGCCGCAGGCGAAATTTCTGGAACTGGTGCATCGACTGGACCGCGATACCTCAGGTATCTTGCTGCTGGCTAAAAAGCGTTCCGCCCTGACCAATTTGCATGAACAGATCCGCGAAGGGGCACTGGACAAGCGGTATCTGGTGCTGGTGCAGGGGGATTGGCAAAACCAGCGGCAACACATTAAATTGCCATTGCACAAATATACGGCAGCCGATGGGGAACGCCGGGTGCGTGTCCAGGCCGATGGATTGGCGTCGCACACGGTGTTCAAGCTTTTGCGAAAATATGGATCTTTTGCATTGCTGGAAGCCGAATTGAAAACTGGGCGAACCCATCAGATTCGGGTGCACCTGGCATCGAGCGGGTTTCCGATTGTCGGGGATGATAAATATGGCGATTTCAGCTTGAACCGGGCCTTGCAGAAGGCAGAAGGCTCGCGCGGGGCGTTCAAGCGCATGTTCCTGCATGCGCATCAGATCACGTTTGCCCATCCCGAAAGTGGCAAGCCGGTCCAGCTCACTGCGCCACTGGCAACCGAATGTGCGGTTTTTTTAAAAACACTGGATCAATCTGCCGGTCAGCCGGAAAAATGATCGATGTGGCAAGTTCAAAAGGATGGGCAGGCGACTGTCAATGAACATGGCAAGAAAACAGTTTGATTTGATCGTTTTTGACTGGGATGGCACCCTGATGGATAGCACGGTGACCATTGTGAAATGCATACAGGCGGCCGCCAAGGATCTCGGCTTGCCCGTACCCGACCAAAAGTCTGCGTCCCATGTGATCGGCCTGAGTTTGCAGGAAGCCATGCAACAAGCGGTTCCTGAGCTTGATCCGGAGTATTACCCGAGGATGGTGGAGCGCTATCGTTATCACTACCTTAGTCAGGATCAGGAACTGACCCTGTTTGAGGGTGTACGGGAAATGCTGCAAGACTTGTCCCGTCAAGGCTATTTTCTGGCAGTTGCCACCGGCAAGAGCCGGGTCGGCTTGAATCGTGCGTTGCATGCGGCGGATCTGCTGTCTTTTTTTGATGCGACACGCTGTGCCGATGAAACTTTTTCAAAGCCACATCCTGCAATGCTCAATGAACTAACCCGGGAACTGGGACAAAATATGACCCGCACGGTGATGATCGGCGATACGACACATGACCTGCAAATGGCAAT
Source organism: Paucimonas sp. (assembly GCA_036677325.1). Taxonomy (GTDB): domain Bacteria; phylum Pseudomonadota; class Gammaproteobacteria; order Burkholderiales; family Burkholderiaceae_D; genus Paucimonas. Next base: position 26,235 of record JAKFBY010000078.1, on the reverse strand, counting down.
CAATGCAGGTGCATCCGGTATCGCCGTGCATTATGGGGCGCACCCGATCCATGAACTGCAGGCACTCAACCCATTGTATTCTGCCGATTCGGTAGCGGCTTTGCATGCATGGCTGGGCGAACATGGGTAGAATTTTTCATGGCTGAAATCATCCCGATTTGTGTTTCGGACGCGTTGGCCGTGCGCGGTAAAGGGATTCGCTTTCCGGTGACTGCCGGCGGCGAGGATACGACCGGGTTTGTGGTGCGTTGCGACGGCGGGGTGCGTGCTTACCTGAACCGGTGTGCCCACGTGCCGATCGAACTGGACTGGAATGAAGGTGAATTCTTTGATTCGAGTGGGTTGTATCTAATGTGCTCGACCCACGGCGCCATTTATTTGCCAGAGTCCGGTCGCTGTGCGGGTGGTCCCTGTCGTGGCGGACGTCTGCGTCCGATTACTGTATTGGAAAAAGATAATCAGGTGTATTGGGAGCCTGATGACTACGTTACACCTGCTAGAGCATAATTAGGATAACCATGAATAGTGATTTTGAAAACCTGCCACCATCGTCGGATCAGGCTGCAGTACGTGAACAAGGCAAGAATATGGTACGCAAGGATGGCTGGGAGCGCGAAATCTTGGAGAAACTTGCCTTTGGCACGCTGCGGGAGCAGCGTGCCCGTCGGCGCTGGGGCATCTTCTTCAAACTGGCATTTCTGACGATCGCTATTTTTGCCGTATGGAAAGCATTCGATCTTGGTGGAGCAAATGTCGAGGTGGCTGGGCCGCATACCGCATTGATCGAGATCGATGGCGTGATTGCCTCGGGCGGCGGCAGCGGTGCGGCCGACTCAGTGATTCCGGCATTGAACCGGGCTTTTTCCGATACCACTTCGGTCGGCGTTATCCTGCGCATCAACAGCCCGGGCGGCAGTCCGGTTCAGGCTGGCATGATCAATGATGAAATTACACGATTGCGTGCCCAATACCCGAAAAAACCGCTCTACGTTGTCGTCGATGAGATGTGCGCGTCCGGCGGCTACTATATTGCAGCGGCAGCCAACAAAATTTTCGTCAACAAGGCCAGTATCGTCGGCTCAATCGGCGTTTTGATGGATGGCTTTGGTTTTACTGGTCTGATGGACAAGGTCGGGGTTGAACGGCGGCTGATGACGGCTGGTGAAAACAAGGGTTTTCTGGATCCATTCAGTCCTCAAAGCATCGAGCAGCGAAAATACGCGCAGGAAATGCTCAATGAAATACATCAGCAGTTCATTCAAGTCGTCCGCGCAGGACGCGGCTCGCGCTTGAAAGAAACGCCGGAAACTTTTTCAGGCCTTTTCTGGAGCGGCAGCAAGGCGGTCGAAATTGGACTGGCCGATGGGTTCGGCTCGGTTGACAGCGTAGCGCGCGATGAATTGAAGGTCGAGGAAATTGTCGATTACACTGAACACGAGGGATTGTCGGAGCGGGTATTGAAAAAATTTGGTGCTGCAGTCGGTGCCGGTGCATTGGAATCGCTCTGGAGCGGCGCCAAGCCCAGTCTGCGATAAGGTCCGCGATCCTGTCCGTTGGTAACGGTGGCGCCGCTTATTGGCCAAGCAGCAGGAAGACGGTTGGTTTTTTGTGAATCTCCGGCGTTTTGCCTGCGCTGAGCTGCTTTTTCCATGCGCCTGCCGATTGTGTCATGATTGACTCGCCTGGCAGCGTCAAATCAGTGGCTACGCAGATCAGCGTGCTCGCCTGGCAAGCAGTAGCCAGTGTTTCCAGAAGAGCGCTGTTGCGGTAGGGTGTTTCAATGAATAACTGGGTCTGATTTTCCTTGCGTGAACGCTCTTCCAGCAGCTTGATTTGCTTGGTGCGCAGGGTGCCATCAATCGGCAAATAACCGTTGAATGCAAAACTCTGGCCGTTCAAGCCACTGGCCATGACTGCCAGTAGCAGCGATGACGGGCCGACCAGAGGTTTGACGACAATCTGATGCGCGTGCGCGAGCCGTACCAGGTTGGCGCCGGGGTCGGCTACCGCCGGCACGCCAGCTTCGGAAATCAGTCCGGCATCCTGTCCTGCCAGCAAAGGCGCCAATAGTTCCGGCAGCATGGCAGGCTCGGTATTGACATTTAGTTCGGCAATGACGATGTCTTGCAAGGGTTTCGCCAGTGGCCGGGTCAGCGCAATCAGCTTGAGAAAACCGCGGGTGGTTTTGGCATTTTCAGCAATGAAATAGTCGATCCTGGCCGCGATTGCCTGAACCTCGGCAGGAATCACCGAAGACAGCGGGTCGGTAAAGCCGGCGTCAGCCGAGCCCAGCGTGTTGGGAATTAAATAAAGAATGCCGGGCATGGATTAATTTTTGTCTGTAGTAAACATGAGAACTTGGGAAGACGTGCAAGCTGCTGATACTGTCGGAAAAGCGGCGGCAATTCCCTGCAATTATTTGCCAAAAAATGCGACGCCAGCACGGCGCAGCATGGTCGTTAAAGCGATCAATGGCAAACCTGTCAGTGCAGTCGGATCGGAACTTTCAATTTTTTCGAGTAGCGCGATGCCCAGTCCTTCGTTTTTGGCGCTGCCGGCACAATCATATGGCTGCTCGATGCGCAAATAGGCATCCAGTTCAGCATCCGGCAGGTCGCGGAAGGTGACGATCGTTGCAATGGATTCAAGCTGTGCAGCACCGTCCTGCTTGCTTGAACGTCCATCCCACAGACATAAGGCGGAATGGAAAATGACGCGGCGTCCGCGCATCGTTTGAAGCTGTTTCAATGCTTTCTCATGCGAGCCTGGTTTGCCGATCTGGATGCCATCCAGCGTAGCAACCTGATCCGACCCGATCACAAGATGGCCAGGTTTCCTAATAGAAACTTCCTTGGCTTTTTCAAGCGCCAGGCGCAAGGCCGTGGCTTCCGGCGCTTCACCTGCACGGGGTGATTCATCGACTTGCGGTGTGCAAACATCAAATGGAAGGCGCAATCGGCCCAGCAAGTCTTGGCGGTAGCGGGAGCTGGAGCCCAGAATCAGGCGGGGAGATAAACCGGTCTGTGATGGATTTGTCATTTTGCTCGAATCGCTACTCAATAAATGCGCGCTAACACTTTGACGAATAAGGGAAAAGCCTGTTATTATCGCAGGTTTTCCGGATTCCTCTGACGTTATGACTGCTTTTCTGATCGACGCATTTGAATTTTGTCGACTCAAGGAATCACGCGATGGAGAAATTGCGGTCGCCGATTTGCCGAGGCTGGTTAAAGAAGCTGTGGCAAACACGGGCACGCTGCGATGGGCGCTGCAGGGCGGCGCTAATCAGTTTGGTCACCCGCAACTGCAGCTATCGGTGCAAGGTTCGGTTCGCTTGATGTGCCAGCGTTGTCTGACGCCATTCGAATTTCCGATTGATTCGAGTACGGTATTGGTGCTGGCAGATGATGAGGCAGCTGCAGACCATATTGAAGCGGTCATCGCGGACGATGATGTGGATGTGATCGTGGGGTCCCGGCAGTGTAATATTCGTGACCTGATCGAAGATGAAGCGTTGTTGGCGATTCCAGTGGCGCCCAAGCATGATGTTTGTCCAGATCAAGCGGAGCGCGATCTGCAGGTCGGCAGCGCTAAGGCACCATCGCCATTCGATGCGTTAAAGAATTGGAAGCAGTAAAAGCAGCGTGATGCTGACGAGGACATGCAAATTCCTGGCTGATCAGTGAGTTTGCATAATGATTGTGTTAAAATTTTAGAACTTTAGGTTTAGGAGTTATCATGGCTGTTCAGCAAAATAAAAAATCCCCATCCAAGCGCGGCATGCACCGTTCGCATGACCATCTGACAGCGCCGCAGCTGGCAGTTGAGCCGACTACTGGTGAAGCGCATTTGCGTCATCACATCAGCCCGAATGGTTATTATCGTGGTCGCAAGGTCTTGAAGACCAAGAACGACGAATAATTTCTTCGTTGTTTCAAGACCCGAAAAAGCGGCGCGGTGAGTAAGCCTCCAGGCGCCGTTTTTCATATGCTCAACAGCACATCGCGTCATTTCAAGTCGCGCCAAATCTGGCCCTTCATGCGGTTGGAGCCAGGCACTGAATCAACGCAATGACAATCAAAATTTCCATCGACTGCATGGGCGGCGACCATGGCTCATCGGTCACGGTTGCTGCCGCCATCTCGTTTGTCAATCGCCAGCCGGACGCAGAACTGATCCTGGTCGGCAATGAAGAAACAATCCGTGCCGAATTGAAAAGAAACAAGGCAGCGGACCATCCCCGCTTATCCATCGTGCATGCGAGTGAAGTCGTCGCGATGGACGACCCGATCGAGGTGGCATTGCGGCGCAAGAAAGATTCGTCAATGCGCGTTGCCATCAATCTGGTCAAGGATAACCAGGCCCACGCTTGTGTGTCCGCTGGTAATACCGGCGCGCTGATGGCGGTTTCACGCTATGTCTTGAAAACCATACCCGGCGTCGATCGACCTGCCATCTTTTCCCTCATCCCCAATCAGACAGACAAGCCGACCTACATGCTTGACCTAGGCGCCAATGTCGATTGCGAGCCCGAGCATCTGTACCAGTTCGCCTTGATGGGATCGGTCATGGTGACGGCAATCGGCGGCAGGGAGAATCCGACGGTGGGCCTGTTGAACGTCGGGGAAGAAGATATCAAAGGCAATGCAGTCGTCAAGCAAACTGCCGTGCTGTTGCGTGCTGCCCATGACAAAGGCTTGCTCAATTATTATGGCAATGTGGAAGGAAATGATATCTTCCTGGGCACAACAGATATTGTCGTGTGCGATGGGTTTGTCGGCAATATCGTATTGAAGGCTTCCGAAGGCCTGGCACGTTTCTTCAAGGTGGTTCTGACTGCCGGGTTCAAGAGCAATCCATTGAACATGATCGGCGCCATGCTGGCGCGCGGCGCCTTGAAAGCGATCGCCAAGCGCATGAATCCTTCACGTTATAATGGCGCCAGTTTGCTTGGCCTGCGCGGACTGGTATTCAAGAGTCATGGTGGCGCCGATGCGTCTGCTTATGAATGGGCGATCCAGCGGGCTTATGATGCGGCGAAAAATGATGTTCTGTCGCGTATTACAGCGACCATTTCCGCCCTGTTTTTGCAAACCTGTGTGAGTGCGCCAGCCGACAATGCAAGCGTGATGTCAGTCTCCATCCAATAAAGATCACATGAGCCTCTATAGCAAAATCATTGGCACCGGCAGCTATTTGCCGCCAAATCGCGTTACCAATCATGACCTGGTTGGACAATTGGCGGAAAAAGGCATCGAAACTTCGGATGAATGGATTGTTTCGCGAAGTGGAATTTCTGCCCGCCATTATGCTGCGCCGGATGTCCAGTCGAGCGATCTGGCGGTGGCTGCCTCCAAGCGTGCGCTGGAGATGGCGAAGCTCGATGCGAACGACATTGATTTGATCATTGTTGCGACATCCACGCCGGACTTCTTTGGCGGTTTTCCCAGTACGGCGTGCGTGGTTCAGCGCAAGCTCGGGATCTCCAACGAATGCGGCGCCGTCGATGTGCAGGCGGTCTGCAGCGGTTTTGTGTATGCAGTATCGATTGCCGACAATTTCATCAAGGCCGGCGCGCACAAAAATGTGCTGGTGATTGGCACCGAAGTTTTTTCCCGCATCCTCAATTTTGAAGACCGGACTACCTGCGTGCTGTTTGGCGACGGAGCCGGTGCCGTCGTGTTGTCGGCATCCAGCGAACCGGGAATTCTGGCGACCAAGCTGCATGCCGACGGCAGATATGCCGATATCCTGTGCGTGCCGGGCAAGGTAAGTGCCGGCGTGCTGGAAGGCAGCGCCTTTCTTTACATGGATGGCCAGGCGGTATTCAAGCTTGCCGTATCAGTACTTGAAAAAGTCGCGACGGAAGCCTTGAAAAGTGCTGACATGCATGCTTCGCAGATCGACTGGTTGATTCCGCATCAGGCCAATCTGCGCATCATGCAAAGCACGGCGAAAAAACTCGGCTTGCCGGTCGAAAAAATGGTGGTGACAGTCGATCAGCATGGCAATACTTCAGCCGCCTCGATTCCACTGGCGCTGGATCAGGCAATGCGCGATGGCCGCATTCAGCCGGGACAAAATGTGATGATGGAAGGGGTCGGCGGCGGCTTCACCTGGGGCGCTGTCCTGGCACGAATGTAATTTTATGTATTCCAGAACAGGGAGTGGGTTGTTCGCTCTGTTCGCAACAACTTTATTCGCAATAAATTAGCCGGCGGGACAAAGTTGGGCGTGTTTAATCAACTGTCCACAAATTAGCAAATTAAAATATCAGGCATGGATGCAAGGGCAGCGGTCTGCTGCTTTCCGCTGTGATTTGCATGCAAGCTTGAAGTGCAGCAGCATCTCGTTTTCTACAATATTTGAAAATATGACCAAATTCGCTTTTGTATTTCCTGGCCAGGGTTCGCAAGCGGTCGGTATGCTGAATGGTTTTGCCGATAATCCTGTAGTGGCGCAAACACTTGCGGAAGCTTCGGACGCATTGCAGTTTGACTTGGGCAAGCTGATTGCAGAAGGCCCAAAAGAAGAACTGGATCTGACCACCAATACCCAGCCTGTGATGTTGACAGCGGCTGTGGCCACATACCGCGCCTGGATCGCGGCTGGCGGAGCACAACCGGCCATCGTTGCCGGCCATAGTCTGGGCGAGTATTCTGCCCTGGTGGCCGCCGGCGTCATTGCATTCAAGGATGCGGTACCCTTGGTGCGCTTTCGGGCACAAGCGATGCAGGATGCGGTGCCAGTCGGACAGGGCGGCATGGCGGCTATTCTCGGTCTGACAGATGACGATGTGCGCGCAGTGTGCAGCGAAGCTGCGCAAGGCCAGGTGGTCGAGCCCGTCAACTTCAATGCGCCGGCGCAGGTAGTCATCGCCGGCCACAAGGATGCGGTTGAGCGTGCCTGCCAATTGGCAAAGGCCAAGGGTGCCAAGCGGGCCTTGTCGTTGCCGGTATCGGCACCATTTCATTCCTCTCTTCTAACGCCGGCATCGGATCGCTTGCGCGAGTACATGACAGGCTTGAATTTTTCATCGCCCCAGATTCCGCTCATAAATAATGTCGATGTTGCGATCGTCCAGGATTCCGCCGCAATCAAGGATGCGCTAGTGCGTCAGGCGGCCAGTCCGGTGCGGTGGGTCGAGACGGTGCAAAAAATGGCGGCCATGGGTGTAACGCAGGTTGTCGAGTGTGGACCGGGCAAGGTCCTGGCAGGTTTGACCAAACGCATCAATGGTGAGTTGACGGGCGAGGCCATGGTGGACCAAGCCTCTCTGGAAAAAGTATTGGAGCTCTTGAAGTGACATTCCAAAATTCGAACGTATTGACTAATCAGATTGCATTGGTAACCGGTGCCTCGCGCGGGATAGGCCAGGCAATTGCCCAGGAACTGGCCCGGCAGGGTGCCAAAGTGGTCGGCACCGCCACTTCCGAGGCCGGCGCCACGGCAATATCCTCGTATTTGGCAGAAATCGGACCGGCCGCTGGCAAAGGTGTCGTGTTGAATGTTAATGATGCACAGCGTTGCACAACATTGATGGATGAGATTCAAAAGGAATTCGGTAGCGTGTCGATTCTGGTCAATAATGCCGGCATTACCCAGGATCAGTTGGCGATGCGCATGAAAGAGGAAGAATGGGATGCGGTGATTGCCACCAACTTGACCGCAGTTGCGCGTTTGTCGCGCGCGGTACTGCGTGGCATGATGAAAGCCAAGCACGGTCGCATCATTAACATTACCTCGGTCGTCGGGTCCGCCGGCAATCCTGGGCAAATGAACTATGCGGCAGCCAAAGCCGGCGTTGCAGGCATGAGCCGGGCATTGGCGCGTGAAATCGGCAGTCGTAATATCACGGTCAATTGCATTGCACCTGGATTTATTGATACCGATATGACCAAATCACTGTCTGAGCAGCAGATTGCTGCTTTGCAGCAGCAAATTCCAATCGGGCGTTTCGGCACACCCGCCGATATCGCCGCAGCAGTGAACTTTCTTGCCTCACCCCAAGCAGGATATATCACTGGAGCAACTTTGCATGTCAACGGCGGCATGTACATGAGTTGACACAATATGGGATGCTTTTAGCTGAAATTCCGGCATTATCGAGAAACAAAGCTAAAAGTGAATTTTCATTGCGCAAACCTGATAAAATGCGCGCACTTTCTGTAACCACTCTCTGGAGCCAAAACATGTCTGATATCGAACAACGCGTTAAAAAAATCGTCGCTGAACAACTGGGCGTTGCTGAAGCCGACATCAAAATCGAATCCTCGTTTGTTGACGATCTCGGTGCCGACTCGCTCGACACAGTCGAACTGGTGATGGCACTCGAAGACGAATTTGAAATGGAAATCCCGGACGAACAAGCTGAAAAAATCACGACGGTGCAGCAGGCGATCGACTACGCCAAGGCTCACGTCAAAGCCTAATCCGTTTTCGCATTGCAAGGAGAACCGTTTGACTAACTTCCGTCAACGTCGTCGTGTCGTTATTACCGGCCTTGGTTGTGTTTCGCCGATTGGCAACTCTGTCACCGATGCATGGGGTGCACTGATTGAAGGCAAGTCTGGCATTGCGACCATTACCAAGTTTGACGCCTCGCCTTTTTCCACGCATTTTGCTGGAGAGGTAAAAGGCTTCAATATCGAGGATTACATTCCGGGCAAGGAAGCTCGCCATATGGATACATTTATCCATTTTGGCATGGCAGCCGGTATGCAGGCTTTCAAGGATAGCGGACTGGAAGTGACCGAGGCCAACGCGGAACGTATCGGTGTCATCATCGGTTCCGGCATTGGCGGCTTGCCGTTGATTGAAGAAACCCATGCGGAACTGGAAAAGCGCGGACCACGGCGTATTTCTCCCTTCTTTGTTCCAGCCTCGATCATTAACATGATTTCAGGCAATCTTTCGATCAAGTATGGATTGAAGGGCCCGAATCTCGCCATCGTAACCGCCTGTACCACGGGCTTGCATAGCATTGGTGAAGCTGGCCGTTTGATTGAATATGGTGATGCCGATGTCATGATTGCCGGCGGCGCGGAGTCAACCATCTCGCCACTCGGTCTGGGTGGATTTGCATCGGCGCGGGCATTATCGTCACGCAATGACGACCCCGCCACGGCATCGCGTCCCTGGGATAAGGATCGCGACGGTTTCGTGCTTGGTGAAGGCGCCGGCGTGATGGTGCTGGAAGAGTATGAGCATGCAAAAGCACGCGGCGCCAAGATTTATGCAGAGCTGCTCGGATTTGGCATGAGTGCTGACGCTCACCACATGACGGCGCCTTTGGACGACGGTGATGGCGCGCGCCGCTGTATGGTATCGGCCATGAAAAATGCCGGCATCAATGCGAATCAGGTGGATTACGTGAATGCGCACGGCACCTCGACGCCGTTGGGCGATATTGCCGAAACGGTTGCGATTAAACGCGCCTTGGGCGATCATGCCAAAGACATCGTGGTCAACTCGACCAAATCGATGACCGGCCATTTGCTGGGCGGCGCGGGTGGCCTGGAGGCGGTATTCACGGTGCTGGCGGTACATCAGCAATTGTCGCCGCCGACCATCAATATCTTCAATCAGGATCCAGCGTGCGACCTGGATTATTGTGCCAATGCTGCACGCTCGATGCCGATCAATATCGCCGTCAAGAACTCGTTTGGCTTTGGCGGCACCAACGGCACCCTGGTGTTCGGTAAAGTCTGATTTGCCACGCTCTCACCCGGTTTGCGGGTGAGAGCTTTCTGATTCAATTTCCCTTATGTCTATCGCGGTATCCACCGTGGTCAAGCCTTCCCGATTGCTGGTGATATTGATCGGCAGTCTGAGCATCGGCATCGCCATTATGGCCAGCCTTATCGGTTTGGGTTATGCCGGCAATTTTCACCCGAGCTGGCGTCCCCTCATCGCGCTGGTCTTGTTTGCCATTCCAGTTTTAGCAAGCTCCGGCGCGATTTGGCGCAAAAAATCACTGCATATTGATATTTCCGAGAACGGACAAATAACGGTAGATGAAGATAAGGCATTAGCTTTCGAACCTCGACAAAATTGCCTGTGGCAGGAGAGGGGCGGCAGTGAAGTGGTCAAGCTGATGCCAAATTCAACCATATGGCCGCATTTACTGTTGTTAAGACTTCAGGCAGAGGATCGCAAGATCAGGAATGTTCTGATCCTGCGGGATTGCATGAGTGCTAGCAGTTTCCGCGCATTGTCTGTTGCATGCCGCTGGATAGCCGCGCACAATGATCGTGCATAATGTTAAATTTTGTGACATGTCAAATCGAGTATTGAACTTTTTGTATTTCCCCCAGTCAATAACTTGATCGCGTACATGTTGTGAAAAAACAAGGAATTTGGTGTTGACGACAGAACGCGATATTGACCAACTGCTTGTCGAGCGTGTCCAGCGTGGTGACAAAAGGGCGTTCGAACTGTTGGTGGTGAAGTACCAACGAAAGCTGATGCGACTGGTGTCGCGGCTTGTGCGTGACCAGGCCGAAGCTGAGGATGTGGTGCAGGAAGCTTTTATTAAAGCTTACCGCGCCTTGCCGCAGTTTCGCGGGGATTCGGCGTTTTATACTTGGTTATATAGAATCGGTATCAATACGGCGAAGAACTACCTTGTTACACAGGGCCGGCGAGCACCGACGTCGACTGACGCCGATGCTGAAGAGGCAGAAACTTTTGACGATGGCGAGCACCTAAGAGACATTAATACGCCTGAATCAATGCTGGCTACCAAGCAGATAGCGGAAACAGTGAACGTGGCAATGAATGCGCTGCCGGAAGAATTGCGCATGGCGATCACCTTGCGTGAGATTGAAGGTTTGAGCTATGACGAGATTGCCGAAGCGATGGGCTGCCCGATTGGCACTGTACGTAGTCGTATTTTCAGAGCACGGGAAGCAATCGCAGAAAAGCTAAGGCCATTGTTGGGAACCGCCATTGACAAGCGGTGGTAAGGAAAAATAATCATATTTAATGACGGGCATCTGACAAAATAATACGAAACATGGTTGTCAACGATTGTTGCAGATCGTGCAGTCGTGGATCGGAATGAATGCTTAGTATGGTTTTGTTAGTTGCGCCAAAAAGGACATGGCCAAGCGTTGCGAGGTAATTTATGAATACGAATGTAAGAACACAGGAACAAATTTCGGCCTTGGCCGACGGTGAATTGACTGACAGTCAGTTCGATCTTGCCTTGGCTGCTCTGCGCCATCCAGAACGTCAAGCCGATTGGGATACATATCATCAGATCGGAGATGTACTGCGTTCGGATGACATGGCGTTTGCCATGAGCGACGATTTTTCTACCCGCATGGCGGCGCGACTGGCGGCAGAACCGACAATCATCGCCCCGCCACCGACGCGCGAACCGCAGATGGTGCCACAAATCGCGGTAGCAGGACAGACGGCGCACGTCGGTCTATTCAGGCGCTTTGCGATGCCGGGAATGGCGGCTGCGGCTGTAGCGACTGCCATATTTGTTACGACCCCCCATCTGCTGGTGGCGGAAAAAGACAGTGCGCCTGGAACAGGAGCGGCAATTGTCATGGTTGCCGATTCAGGGCCGGCGAAATCTGAAGCCCGCAACGTAACGCCGGTTGAGGCAAACATGGTTTCACTGGATCAACAGGATGGCGAAGTATTGCGCGATCCGCGTATCGACGAGTATCTGATGGCGCACCAGCGGTTTTCTCCTTCTGTCTTCAGCAGCGCACAATATGCCCGGTCAGCGACATTTGCTATCGATTCGGGTAAATGATCTGTATGCGGCAGACCCAGGATTTGTACAAGGTTGTCGTAATTGTTTTTAGTCTGATTGCATTTTCAGCCCAGGCGCAGAGCACCGATACTGCAGATAAGCGGGAGGCGCAGGCTTGGCTGAAAAAAATTCAGGCGGCGCCGAAAAAACTTAGCTATTCCGGCACGTTTGTTTACCAACAGGCTAATCTGGTCCGTACTTCCCGCATCACGCATGTGAGGCAGGGAAACAATGAAATCGAAAAGCTGGAGGTCTTGGACGGCAAGCCCCGTGAATACATCCGCACTAACGATGAAATTATTTGTTATGTGCCAGATACAAAAACCTTGTTGATCGAAAAACGGGTAACGCAGGATGTTTTTCCGGCACTGTTGAACGCTAGTCCTGCCAAATTGAGTGATTATTACCATGTCAGAAAGGGCGGTGCAGCACGCGTCGCCGGTCACCCGACCCAATTGATCATCCTGGAGCCGCGCGATCATTTGCGCTATGGTTACAAATTATGGGCTGAAAAATCCAGTGGCCTGTTGTTGCGGGTGCAGACGGTCAATGAGAAAAATGACATTGTCGAGCAGATTTCGTTTACTCAAATAAAAATTGGCGCCATCAATGCCAATCAGGTCAAGCCAAGCTTTACCAATACCCGGGGATGGCACATTGATCGGGCGGTCATGCGCCAGGCTAATCTTTCAGGCTGGGCTGTTAAATCTATGCCCCCGGGTTTTATCAAGGTTCGGGAGGTGCAGCGCCTGGTATCCGATACGTCAGTGAATGTAGGCAATTCTGCGCCAGTGCCTCGTGAAATTTCACAGATGGTTTTTTCCGATGGGCTGGCGGCTATTTCCATTTTCATTGAACCGGGAGCGGCAAACCGCAGCGAAGGACAATTGCAGCAAGGTGCTATGCATATCGTTGGCAAGCGCCAAGGTGATTTTTGGCTTACCATAGTAGGTGAAGTGCCTTTTGTAGCGATAAAACAAGTTGCAAACTCGATTGAATACAAGACTAGGTAAAGGTTCTATGACTACTAGATTTCCTCTTCATACATTTCTTTCGACAATCATCCTAGGCGCCGCAAGCGCTTTTTTTGCATCCGGCGTAGTTGTACCGGCGCCCGCGGTTGCCGCCTCATCGGTTGCCGGATTGCCCGATTTCACCGATATGGTCGAGAAAGTCGGCCCGGCCGTCGTCAATATCCGTACCACTGCAAAAATGCGGCCGGGGCAGAATGGCGTGCCGAGTGCAGAAGATGAAGAAATGCAGGAATTTTTCCGGCGTTTTTTCGGCGTCCCGATGCCGCGTCAGCCGGAACGATCTCCTCGCAATAACGGCAAGCAGCCACCTCTGGAAGAAGACGTGCCGCGCGGCGTCGGTTCCGGGTTTATTATTTCTGCTGACGGTTATGTGATGACCAATGCGCATGTGATCGATGGCGCAGATGATGTCTATGTCACATTGACCGACAAGCGCGAATTCAAAGCGAAAGTCATTGGCGCCGACAAGCGCACCGATGTTGCGCTGGTCAAAATCGAGGGGGGCAACTTGCCACGTCTGGCATTCGGTGACTCCAGCAAGCTGCGCGCCGGGGAATGGGTGATTGCAATTGGTTCGCCGTTTGGTCTGGATAATACCGTTACTGCCGGTATCGTTTCTGCCAAGGCGCGTGACACCGGTGACTATTTGCAGCTGATTCAGACGGACGTTGCTGTCAATCCCGGCAATTCAGGTGGCCCGCTGATCAACATGCGAGGCGAAGTGATCGGTATAAATTCCCAGATTTACAGCCGCTCGGGTGGCTACATGGGCATTTCATTTGCAGTGCCAATCGATGAAGCGATACGGGTTTCCGAACAGTTGAAAACCAGTGGCAAGGTTACGCGCGGTCGTATTGGCGTGCAAATCGGTGAAGTGACCAAGGATGTCGCGGAATCGCTCGGCTTGTCCAAGGCACAGGGTGCCCTGGTGCAAAGAGTGGAGCCTGCATCACCAGCCGAAAAGGGTGGCGTGGAAGCGGGTGACATTATTCTCAAGTATAACGGTGTCGCAATCGAACGATCGAGCGATTTGCCGCGGCTGGTTGGTAATACCAAGCCTGGTGTGCGTTCGACCATTACCGTTTGGCGCAAAGGTGCAAGCCGCGACTTGACCTTGACGATCGCAGAAATGGAAGCCGAGAAGATTGCAAAAAAAGATGATGGCAAGGCTAAGCCCGATCGCCCGGTCAATGCCCTCGGGTTGTCAGTTGCCAATCTGACAGAGGCGCAGCGCCGGGAGTTGAAGCTCGATGTCGGCGTGGTGGTTGAAGCTGCGGAAGGTGCGGCAGCCAGGGCAGGTTTGCGTGCTGGTGATGTGATCTTGCGTTTGAATAATACCGACATTAAAGACGTCAACCAATTCAATGCATTGGTCAGTAAGCTGGAACCCAAAAAAATGACGGTGTTGCTGGTGCGGCGCGGCGATTCATCGCAATTCGTGCCGATCAAGCCGAACGGTCAATAAGTACTGTGGGTTCTTTCAAGCTGCATGCCACCCGGCATGCAGCCTTTTGTTGAACATATCTTTATATCTTCAGCCGGCGTTAATGGTCCAGAAATCTTGATCCAATTTATCTTGTATTCCCGAACGTATTGCCATTTGTGCGATGACTTGCTGGCGGCCCTGACAGCGCTGAAAACTGAGTATTCATTCGATGTCAGCGTTCTGGATGTGGATGCAGATTTGCTGTTGCTGGAACAATATGACGAACTGGTGCCGGTTCTGGTTGGTAAACAAGCAGGTGTGGAAACACGCCTATGCCATTATTTTTTTGATGAGGGCAAAGTCAGGGCTTTTCTGGCTCAGGCAGCTAGCACGCAGCCTTAAGGGTTCTGCTAAGCGATTTTCCGGCACTTGGCCTGCAGGCGATTGCCGATACCGGCTGCTTCCCCCGGTTTTCCGCTCTGAAATCCGGTAAAATGGCGCGATCGACCGTTTCTTGTAAAATTTTTTGCTTTAAGGCGCTCGCCCGGGGAAGTCATCCCTGCATTGAGCGCCTTTTTTATGGCTTTTCTGTACTTTGCGGGACGAAGTCAAGCTCAGCGGTACTCTGTCCTCCAACAAATATATGAACAATATCCGCAATTTCTCCATTATCGCCCATATCGATCATGGCAAGTCCACACTGGCTGATCGCATCATCCAGCTTTGCGGTGGCCTGTCCGACCGTCAAATGGAAGCGCAGGTGCTCGATTCAATGGATCTGGAGCGCGAGCGCGGCATCACCATCAAGGCGCAAACGGCAGCCCTGAGTTACAAAGCGCGGGATGGCCAGATATATAACCTGAATCTGATCGATACGCCGGGCCATGTCGATTTCAGTTATGAAGTCAGCCGTTCACTGTCGGCCTGCGAAGGTGCGTTACTGGTCGTTGATGCGTCGCAGGGCGTGGAAGCCCAAACAGTAGCGAACTGCTATACCGCTATCGAGCTGGGCGTCGAAGTGGTGCCGGTATTGAACAAGATCGATTTGCCATCGGCCGACCCGGAAAACGCCATTGCGGAAATCGAGGAAGTGATCGGAATCGACGCCAGCGATGCCGTACATTGCTCGGCCAAGACCGGCTTGGGCGTTCTGGACGTGCTGGAATCCCTGATTGTCAAGGTGCCGCCACCCAAGGGCGACCCGGATGCGCCGCTGCAGGCACTGATTGTGGATTCCTGGTTTGATAATTATGTCGGCGTGGTGATGCTTGTGCGTATCGTCAACGGCACGCTGCGGCCCAAGGACAAGATCCTGCTGATGGCGACCGATTCCCAGCATCAGGTCGAAAGCCTCGGTGTATTTACCCCCAAATCGGTGGTGCGTGAATCGCTTTCGGCTGGTCAGGTAGGCTTTATCATTGCCGGTATCAAGGAACTCAAGGCTGCGAAGGTGGGTGATACGGTCACACTGGCCGCCAGGCCGGCATCCAAGCCATTGCCGGGCTTCCAGGAAGTGCAGCCACAAGTGTTCGCCGGCCTATTTCCGGTTGAAGCCAATCAGTACGACTCGCTGCGCGACTCGCTGGAAAAGCTGAAATTGAATGACGCTGCGCTGCAGTACGAACCAGAAGTGTCACAGGCGCTCGGCTTCGGCTTCCGTTGTGGCTTTTTGGGACTGCTGCACATGGAGATTGTGCAGGAGCGGCTGGAGCGCGAATTCGATATGGACTTGATCACCACCGCGCCCACGGTGATCTATGAAGTCTTGCTACGCGATGGCAGCATGCTGATGGTGGATAATCCATCCAAGATGCCGGATCCCTCCAAGATCGAGGAAATCCGCGAGCCGATCGTCACGGTCAATTTGTATATGCCGCAAGAATATGTCGGTTCGGTGATTACACTGTGTACGCAAAAGCGCGGCGTCCAGTTGGACATGAGCTATCACGGCAAGCAGGTCAAGCTGACCTATGAAATGCCGATGGCCGAGATCGTGCTCGACTTTTTCGACAAGCTCAAATCGACTTCGCGCGGTTATGCATCGATGGATTACGAGTTCAAGGAATACCGCGCAGCGGACGTGGTCAAGGTCGACATGCTGATCAACAGTGAAAAAGTGGATGCACTGGCCATTATCGTGCATCGCTCCAATAGCCAGTATCGCGGACGTGCAGTGGCCGCCAAAATGCGTGAATTGATTCCGCGTCAGATGTTCGATGTGGCGATTCAGGCAGCCATCGGCGCCAATATCATTTCACGTGAAAACGTCAAGGCGCTGCGAAAGAATGTGTTGGCAAAATGTTATGGTGGCGACATCAGCCGCAAGCGAAAGTTGTTGGAAAAGCAAAAAGCGGGTAAAAAGCGCATGAAACAAGTCGGTTCAGTCGAGATCCCCCAGGAAGCTTTCCTGGCCATATTACAAGTGGATGAAAAATGAGTCTGCAGGCAATTTTGGGCAATTTCGCCCTGATACTGTTCGTTTTAACAGTTGTCACCGGCGTGATCTGGTTCTGGGATATGTTTTTCCTGGCCAAACAGCGTCGTGCCAGGGCCGATGTGGCATTGGCGGAATTCGATGCACGCAATGCCAAACTGGCGACCGATGGCATCAAGTACGATGCATCCGGACGGGCGGCACTGGAAGCCAGCATCGTGCGCCAGCCGACCTGGATTGAGTACTCCGGCAGTTTTTTTCCGGTGATTGCACTGGTTTTCTTCCTGCGCTCATTCCTGTATGAGCCGTTCAAGATTCCTTCCAGTTCGATGGTCCCCACGTTGTTGGTCGGAGACTTAATTCTAGTAAATAAATTTACATATGGCATTAGATTGCCGGTTGTTAACAAAAAGATCATTGAAGTAAATGATCCGCAACGCGGCGATGTAATGGTATTCAAGTATCCGGAAGATCCGTCGCTCGATTATATTAAACGTGTGGTGGGCATTCCAGGTGATAAAATAGTGTATAGAAACAAGCGTTTAACGATTAATGGTAAAGAGCTTTCTTATGCTGCATTACCGGATTACCTAGACGAAGAGCGGTTAAGCTATTCAAAACAGTTTGTGGAAAAGCTCAACGGTACGGAGCACAAAATTCTGAACGATGAACGCGCGACTTCTTTTGTATCGAATGACCGCAATTTTCCGCAGCACGAGCAATGTAATTTTAACGGCGGGGATTTTGCCTGCACCGTTCCGGCCAGACAGTATTTCATGATGGGCGATAACCGGGACAACAGTCTGGATAGCCGCTACTGGGGATTTGTGCCGGACCAGAATATCGTTGGCAAGGCGTTCTTGGTCTGGATGAATTTTAGTGACGTAAAACGCATTGGCAGTTTTCAATAAGTAATCAAGGGGGAGACAAATGCAGCGACAATTCAAACATAAGCAGCACGGCGTTTCATTGGTAGGTCTGATTTTTGTACTCGGGATTGTGGCGGTATTGGCTATCTTGGGTATGAAAATTGTTCCTACCGTGTCCGAATTCAATGCAGTCAAGACCGCGATAGCCAAGGCGAAAAATGACGGTACGACGCCTGCCGAAATCCGCAACAGCTTCGACAAGCAGGCAGACGTCGGATACATTACCGCGATTACCGGCAAGGATCTGGAAATTTTCAAGGGCGAGAGCGGCACTGAAATCAGCTTTGCCTATGACAAGAAAATTCCATTGGTTGGCCCTGCCAGTTTGCTGATCGAATATGCAGGCAGTACGGAAAAAAGCCGTAAACCCGCCAAAGACGGCGGCGCATGAACCTGAAAGCAGTGAATTGACATGGATGTAACAGTATTGCAAACACGGCTGGGCCATACGTTCAAGGATGCTGCATTATTGCAGCAAGCCTTGACGCATCGCAGCCACAGCAGTTTGCATAACGAGCGTCTGGAGTTTTTGGGTGACTCCATTCTCAATTGCGTCGTGGCGTCTCTGCTGTTCGATCGATACAGCAAGATTGACGAAGGCGATTTGTCACGTTTACGTGCCAACCTCGTCAAGCAGCAGTCTTTGTATGAAATTGCGCAGCGGCTGGAGTTGTCGCAGTTCTTGCGGCTGGGTGAAGGCGAGTTGAAGTCCGGTGGATTTCGTCGTCCGTCGATTCTGGCCGATACGCTTGAGGCGCTGTTCGGTGCCATCTTTCTGGACGCCGGATTTGATGCGGCGCGCAAGGTAATTCGGGCGTTATACATTCCGATTCTTGATACGGTCGATCCCAAAACCCTCGGTAAAGATGCCAAAACGCTGTTGCAGGAATACTTGCAAGGCAAAAAAATCGCGCTGCCGCAATACAATGTGGTGGCCACCCATGGCGCTGCCCATAATCAGGAATTTGAAATCGAATGTCTGGTGCCGAAGCTCGACATTCAGGTGTTCGGTACCGGCGGCAGTCGCCGTGCCGGCGAACAAGTGGCAGCCAAGCTAGCACTGGAAGCGGTTCAAGCTGCATTGGTGAAAACACCATCAGCCACCCGTAAAGTCAAGCCGCGCGCATCGCAGCTGAAACTGGCTGGCATTGCGACAATTCAGCCGGATGCGCCTGCCGAAGAGAATGTGCGGCCAACGAAGCAAGGTGCCAAGTCAGAACCCAAAACCGAATCCAATTCCAAATCGGATGCCAAGCATCCACTCAAGGAACCGAAGGAACCGAAGGAAGCGCAGAAGGCTGCTGAGAAAAGCGAGCTAAAGAGCGACTCCAGGACTGCCACGCCATCGGTTGGCGTGGAATCCATCGAAACAGACAATATGGCCACGCCCGATCCTGTCAAGCCCACCACACACTCAAAAACCGCATGACATCCTCTGCTGCACCTGCTGAATTCCGTTGTGGTTATATCGCCATCGTCGGTCGACCGAATGTCGGAAAATCGACTCTGATGAATATGCTGGTCGGCGCCAAGGTCAGCATCACCTCGCGCAAGGCGCAAACGACGCGGCACCGCATCACCGGCATCCAGACTGTGGAAAATGCGCAGTTTGTTTATGTCGATACACCCGGTTTTCAGACGCGTCATGCGAATGCGCTGAACAAGACGTTAAACAAAACCGTCACCAATACGCTGACCTCGGCCGACGTGATTCTGTTCGTGGTGGAGGCGGGCATGTTCAGTGCAGCCGATTCTCAAGTGCTGGATCTGATTCCTGAAAACGTACCTTGCATTCTGGTGATTAACAAATCCGATCACATCAAGGATAAAGCGGTACTGATGCCATTTGCCCAGCAGGTAGCCCAGCGTCACGCCTTCGCTGCGGTGGTGCCGGTTTCTGCCAAGCAGAGTTTTCAGTTAGATAGCCTGCAGGAAGAAATACGGAAATTATTGCCGGAAAATCCGCCGATTTTTGCCGAAGACGATATTACTGACCGCAGTGAGAAATTTCTGGCGGCTGAAATTGTGCGGGAAAAAATATTTCGGCTGGTCGGTGATGAACTGCCGTATACCAGTACAGTCATCATTGAAAAATTCGAGCAGGAAGGCAATTTGCGTCGGGTTTTCGCTGCCATTCTGGTCGAGCGCGATATGCACAAGGCGATGGTGATCGGTCAGAAGGGCGCCAGGCTCAAGGAAATTTCAACGCAGGCCCGGCTGGACATGGAAAAGCTGTTTGGCGGACCAGTCTATCTGGAAGTGTGGATCAAGGTCAAATCCGGCTGGGCTGACAATGAAGCCGGTTTGCGCGCCTATGGGTATGAATAAGCCAATCTGCAATGGAATTGATTGCCGCTGAAAAGCGATTGACCCATCCTGAAAAAAATCACCGCGTTGTACATCAACCGGGCTTTGTGCTGCATAGCTTTCCCTACAAAGAGACCAGTTTGATCGTCGATGTTTTTTCGCGCGACCATGGACGCATCGCCCTGGTCGCCAAGGGCGCCAAGCGCCCTCATTCCAAACTGCGCGGTGTATTGCAAACCTTCCAGCCGCTGGCGCTGGGATGGAGCGGCAAATCGGAAATGCGGACGCTGACCTCGGCCGAATGGGTCGGTGGCCTTTTGCCTTTGGAAAAGGATGCGCTACTGTGCGGTTTTTATCTGAATGAATTGCTGGTCAAGTTCCTGGCCAAGGACGATCCACATACCGCACTGTTCAATCATTATGTCGCGACCCTGAATCAGTTGGCGCATGGCGAACCGGCCGCAATCGTATTACGCAAGTTTGAACGTGTATTGCTGAAGGAAACCGGATTTTCCGGCGATTTCACCCGCTGTGTCAGTACTGGCGAGCCGGTACTGGCAGACCAGGTCTATGTCGTTGATCCAGAGCGCGGACCGCGCCCGGGCCGCACGTCCGATCCGGGCCCGCTGGTATCCGGTAAAACCTTGCTGGACATGGCTAATGAAGATTACGCAGACAGCACGACGCAGACTCAAAGTAAATTCTTAATGCGCCATCTGCTATCTCATCATTTGGGCGGCTCGCCATTGAATACTCGGCAAATCTTGTCTGACTTGATGAAACTATAACAATAATCCAGCGAATTTTATGAGCTTTCTCGATCCCGTCGGCCCATTCATCGATTTGGGCGTCAATATTGACCATGTCGCCACGTTGCGCAATGCACGCGGCACCCGCTATCCCGATCCGTTACAGGCTGCATTGATGGCGGAGGAAGCAGGTGCGGATGCCATCACGCTGCATTTGCGTGAAGACCGGCGCCATATCAAGGATGCCGATGTGCGGGCGATTCGGCCACAACTGGGTACGCGCATGAACCTCGAGTCGGCAGTCACGGCCGAGATGCTCGATTTTGCCTGCAGTATCAAGCCGCATGATGCCTGTCTGGTACCTGAGCGTCGCACTGAAGTCACGACCGAAGGCGGACTGGACGTGGTTCGTTATTTTTCACAGATCAAGGCAGCAGTCGCACAGTTGCAGCAGGAAGGCATTCGCGTCAGCTTGTTCATCGATGCCGATGCAGAACAAATCCAGGCGGCGGCTGAGGTGGGCGCACCTGTCATTGAATTGCACACCGGCCGTTATGCCGATGCATCTGCGCTGGCAGAGCAAGCAAGAGAACTGGAAAGAATCCAGGCCGGTGTACAGCAAGGCATGAAGCGCGGCTTGAAAGTCAATGCCGGTCATGGCTTGCACTACACGAACGTGCAGGCGATTGCTGCCATTGCCGATATCGCTGAACTGAATATTGGCCATGCGATCGTGTCGCAAGCGATATTTTGCGGCTGGCAAAAAGCTGTCTCCGACATGAAGGCCATCATGGTGCAGGCCCGCCTGGGAGCGTTGAAATGATTTATGGCATTGGCACCGACATTATCCAGATATCGCGGATTGAAGCAGCGCTGTCCAGACATGGCGAGCGCTTTGCCGAAAAAATTTTGGGTCCGCAAGAGCTGGAAAAATACCGGCGTCGCAAAGAAAAGGTGGCGGCGCGCGGACTGCGTTTCCTGGCCACTCGCTTTGCGGCCAAGGAGGCTTTTTCCAAAGCGATTGGCCTGGGTATTCATATGCCGATGACCTGGCGCGCATTACAAACCCTCAACGCTCCGAGCGGGAAGCCGATAGCGGTAGCGAGCGGAGCTTTGCAGGAATTTATGAATCAAAACGGCTTGACTGCGCAGGTCACCCTGACCGATGAAGCCGATTATGCAGTTGCCTTCGTGATTGTGGAGAAAAAATGACAATAGTTCCAATCGAAAATGCTGAACAGGTGCAAGCGAGCGCCATGCCGCTGGGTCCAGTAATGCTGGATGTGGTGGGCACCACGCTCTCGGCGGAAGATATCCGTCGCATCCAGCATCCGCTGACCGGTGGCGTGATTCTGTTTGCCCGCAATTACCAGGATCGCCAGCAATTGACCGAACTGACCGCCGCCATTCATGCGGCAAGGCCGGGCGTGCTGATCGCCGTTGATCACGAGGGTGGCCGGGTGCAACGTTTCAAGACTGACGGCTTTACCAGGCTGCCCGCCATGCGAAGCCTGGGCGAGCTATGGGACCGTGACGTGCTGGCGGCTACCAAAGCCGCTACTGCCGTCGGTTACGTGCTGGCGGCCGAATTGCGCGCCTGTGGGGTCGACCTGTCTTTCACGCCAGTGCTCGATCTCGATTACGGCGAGTCCAGCATCATCGGCGACCGCGCCTTTCACCGCGATCCGCGGGTGGTGGCCCTGCTGGCGAAAAGCCTTAATCATGGCCTGGCACTGGCAGGCATGGCCAATTGCGGCAAGCATTTTCCAGGGCATGGCTTTGTCAAGGCCGATTCGCACATCGCGATTCCAGTCGACGAGCGGGCGCTCGACGACATCATTGGGGAAGATGCGGCACCGTATGACTGGCTGGGTATGAGCCTTTCCGGCGTCATGCCAGCGCATGTGATCTATCCGAAAGTGGATAAGCATCCGGCCGGGTTTTCTAAAAAATGGCTGTCGATGCTGCGCAAGCAGTTCGGCTTTCAAGGCGTTATTTTCAGCGACGATCTGAGCATGGAAGGCGCCAGCGTTGCCGGCAGTGTCATCGATGGCGCAAACGCGGCATTGACGGCCGGTTGCAATATGGTCTTGATTTGCAATTCACCCGACAAGGCCGATCAATTACTCGAAGGGCTGCAGCTGACAGCAAGTCAGGCGGTCGAACAATCGGCAGCGCGTATCCAGGCGCTGGTGCCGCAGGCGCCCGCCATGAGCTGGGATAGCTTACAGCACAACATGCAGTACAAGGCGGCCAGGAAATTGTCACAGTCGCTGGCCGCTTGAAGCCCCGGGCGCTGGAGCACCTTGGCAGTTGAAGACGGGTACAAATGATGGATGAGCCGCTGGTACCGGACCCCCGTGCGATCGTTCTGGAAACAGTCGCCAAGCTGCCGCATCTGCCGGGTGTATACCGTTATTTCGATGCTGATAACAATCTGCTGTACGTCGGCAAGGCACGCGATTTAAAGAAGCGGGTTTCCAGCTATTTTCAAAAAAATATCGCCAGTCCGCGCACCGCGATGATGGTCGATCGCATCGCGCGGCTGGAAACCACTGTCACACGCAGCGAGGCGGAAGCGCTGCTGCTTGAAAACAATCTGATCAAGACACTACAGCCGCGCTATAACATCCTGTTTCGCGACGATAAGTCTTATCCCTATCTGAAGCTGTCCGGACACGTCTATCCGCGCATGGCCTATTATCGTGGCGCGGTCGATAAGAAAAGCCAGTATTTTGGACCGTTTCCAAGCGCCTGGGCAGTCAAGGAATCAATGCAGATCCTGCAAAAGATTTTTTTGCTGCGTACCTGCGAAGACAGTGTATTTGCCAACCGGACCCGACCCTGCCTGCTGCATCAGATCCAGCGCTGCAGCGCGCCATGCGTGAACTTCATCAGCAAGGAAGCTTACGACAGCGATGTCGAGCACGCCGCCAAGTTCCTGCGCGGCCGCCAGACCGAAGTACTTGAAGCCCTGCAGGAAAAAATGCAGGCTTATGCGGCCGAATTGAAGTTCGAGCAGGCGGCGGCGGTGCGCAACCAGATTACCGCGTTGTCGCGCGTGTTGCATCAGCAAAGCATGGACACCGGCGGCGACGCCGATATCGATATCATCGCGGTGATCGTGCAGGGTGGGCGTGCCTGCGTCAATCTGGCGATGGTGCGCGGTGGCCGGCACCTGGGTGACCGGGCTTATTTTCCGACGCATGTCGAGGGGGCACTGGCCACTGGCGAGGAAGCAATTGATGCCGAAGTGCTGAAGGCTTTTTTAGCACAGCATTACATCGACACCTTCATTCCCGGCACGTTTATCGTCAACGTCGAGTTCAATGAGCCGGAATTGATCCTGGCACTGATGGAGCAATGCGGGCACCGCATCAATCTGGTATTTCAACCGCAGGGACAGCGCCGTCAGTGGCTGGAGATGGCGCAAAAGGGCGCCGAAATTTCATTGGCGCGCCTGCTGTCGGAGCAGGGTTCGCAACAATCCCGCACCCGGGCGCTGGTGGAGGCGCTCGGCATTGAACTGGAGAATCTGGAGATGCTGCGCATCGAATGCTTCGATATCAGTCATACCCAGGGCGAGGCGACCCAGGCATCCTGCGTGGTGTTCCATCACCACACCATGCAAAATGGTGAATACCGGCGCTACAATATCCACGACATTACACCGGGCGACGATTACGCTGCCATGCGCCAGGTGCTGATGCGACGTTATGAAAAAGTGGCCAATGGCGATGGGCTGATGCCGGAGGTGGTGTTAATCGATGGCGGCAAGGGGCAGGTTGAAATGGCGCGCCAGGTATTTACCGAACTCGGTCTGGATATCAGCCTGATTGTCGGTGTGGCCAAGGGGGAGGGGCGCAAGGTTGGCCTGGAAACCCTGATATTCGCAGATGGCCGGCCAGCGCAGGAGCTTGGCAAGGAATCGGCTGCGTTAATGCTGGTTGCGCAAATTCGTGATGAGGCGCATCGCTTTGCCATTACCGGCATGCGCGCCAAGCGTGCCAAGACGCGCCAGACGTCGCGTCTGGAGGAGATCGAGGGCATTGGCGCCAAGCGGCGCCAAAAGCTCTTGGCCCGCTTTGGCGGCTTGCGCGGGGTAATCGATGCGAGTATCGAGGATCTGGCGTCGGTGGAGGGGATTTCGCGGCAACTGGCAGAAGACATTTACAAGCAATTGCATTAAATTACGGGTAAGCGCCTTTCTAACCGTATTTGCCATACTAATAAGTAGAAATAAATCCCGTTATGCCCCTTAATTTTCCGATTCTGCTGACCTGGCTACGGGTAGCGCTGATCCCGCTGGTAGTAGGCGTGTTTTATCTGCCTGAAACCTGGTTATCGCCATTTGAAAAGAATGTCGCATCAACTGCCGTGTTCATTGTCGCTGCGGTAACCGACTGGTTCGATGGTTTCCTGGCACGGCGCTGGAATCAGACTTCTTCATTTGGTGCATTCCTCGATCCGGTCGCCGACAAGTTGATGGTGGCGGGCGCCTTGCTGGTACTAGTACAGTTTCACCAGGTCAATGCTGTGATCGCCTTCATCATCATTGGCCGTGAAATCACCATTTCCGCCTTGCGCGAATGGATGGCACAAATCGGCGCATCGAAATCGGTTGCCGTCAGCTCGCTAGGCAAGATCAAGACCACCGCGCAAATGATTGCGATCCCGATGCTGCTGTTTCATGGCATCTTGTTTGGCACCATCGATACTCATTTCTGGGGGACGATTTTGCTGTATATCGCTGCCGTTCTCACTGTCTGGTCAATGTTTTATTATCTACGCAAGGCATGGCCGCTGATCAAGGAGCGTGGCTGATGTTTTGGCGACTAGGGCGAGGCTTGGCGCCGATGCAAGACAGCTGAAATTTTTTCGCTTACACTGGCAGTCGCTTGACAATACAAGCTAATGCTCTATAATACGCAGCTGTTGTCGCATGCGGGAGTAGCTCAGTTGGTAGAGCGCAACCTTGCCAAGGTTGAGGTCGAGAGTTCGAGACTCTTCTCCCGCTCCAGATTCAAAGGGAAGCTAACCAAGCTTCCCTTTTTTATTCCGGGGCATCACCTGAACACCATTCAGGTGCAGTCATGCAGCAGTCAGATGGGCGGTTACGATGCGGGAGTAGCTCAGTTGGTAGAGCGCAACCTTGCCAAGGTTGAGGTCGAGAGTTCGAGACTCTTCTCCCGCTCCAGTGCAGCATTTTTATAAATGCCCGACGCTGGTAAAATAAGTGTCAGTCCGTTTCGGCAGCATGCAGCACGTTTTTGATTTCGCGGTTACAATACGCACCCATGGCGGGGTAGCAAAGTGGTTATGCAGCGGCCTGCAAAGCCGTTTACGCCGGTTCGATCCCGACCCCCGCCTCCAGTTTTCAAGTGAGTACGTCAAGCGCCACCGGCGCTTTTTTTACTTGGCTTTGCAACGGCCTGAGTGGTGAAATTGGTAGACACAGCGGACTTAAAATCCGCCGCTTCGTTCATAGCGGGCGTACCGGTTCGATTCCGGTCTCAGGCACCAGAACACTGTTTCATACAGTCTCATAAGTCTCTCCAAACCCGCATGGTTACTGGCTCTGCG
>JAKFBY010000077.1:0-144752 GCA_036677325.1 Paucimonas sp. | reverse complement strand
TAGTCGTGTTCAGTAGTATAGAATTGCATGTGGGGCTCCCTTTCCACTCGTGATTAGTCACACTTAGGATGGTAAGCGATGCTTGCCAAGCCCGCGGACTGTGGGGCCTCAATCAGTATCACGTTGCTGAACTCGGACACGCGACAAGAGCTTGCAGCTTCGCGGCAGGTGTCGCGTGCCTGTTAGTGTGGCGTTAAATAGAACATAGAGCTTATACAAAAAACTATGGCTCAAATTTTGAAAAAATCGAGCTTGCTGTGGAGCCAAAATGCACTGAGATTAGTGGTTATGCTATTAATTGCTATTTCTCTAGCGTATTCAGGAAAAGCCTTTGCGCTTGGTGGTGGCGGTAGGTGCGGCACGAATTATGAAAGTGCGATTGCAAAAGCTTTGAGGAAAGGAATTCCGCAAGATGCTGAACTTGCGATTCAGCATCGACTAGATTTTTATGAAAAGTCGCTTAGCTGGGTAGAGAAAGCAAAATTAGGGATAAGTTTTACAAGTATAAAAGAGTGGAGGGCTAACACCAGAACGAAGCTAATTAACGCTCGACTCGATGGAGATGCGTGTGGGAAAGAACCCTTTCTGAGAATAGCAACCCGTTTTGGGAATGTGGAAGTAGCACGTTATCTTCTGGGCACTAATGGCGGATCAGATCCCAATGCTCCAAAATTTACATCTGAAGGGAAGCTGCTAGATACATTGTTCATGAAGTGTGAGCCTCCGTTATTCGCTATAGCTGATCGTGACAAGTATCTTGAAGCATTAACTTTGGCTTTGGATACAAAAGGAAGTGATATCAACGCAACTAATCAATTTGGAAATACTGCGCTTTATCAGTGTATGCAACCTGACGTTATAAAGTTGTACTTATCCAGGGGAGCTGATCCAACTATTGGCGCGAAGTTGAATAGCGAATCTGTTCTTGACCGCGCAGTCCGTCCAGCGGTCAGCTTTGAAAATGCAAAAGATCAAACTAAGCGAATCCGGGCCTTAGAACTAGTAAAAGCATTTGCTGACGCCGGCATGACCAGCATCGTTACCCATAAAGTGGAAGATTTCGTACGTGTACAGTGTAAATTTGATCCAATCAACGAAGTATGCAAAGAGCTTTCTAACCTCATTACAGCATCTCGTGGAGTGTTGGTTGATTAAGAATCGACTGGTTATTAAAATTCTCTATTGGCTTAACTTATTATTCAACGCTGACGCACTTTCAGTGCGCCGGTTAATGCCGCGTTAAACATTATGGCTGCAACTGATGACACATATATTCTTCGCTTGTTTTTTTTGCTGGTAGCATTGACAGCAGGAGCAGCTTTTACTTTTTTTAGTGCGCGAACATTTTTAAAATCATCCGTCGCGAAACGTATGCCGCGGCCGGCTCTTTGTGCTGTTCTTTGGTCGCTACCGCCAATTTTCATTGGTTTTGCTGTACTTCTCGCTGCAAATAATTTCTCTAATGCCTTGGACTTCCTTCTCTTCATTCCAATCGCCGCGCTTCTTGGAGTCCTTTTCGGTAGTTGTTTTGTGCTCCTCACTCGTTTCGGTATAGGTACCGGATCTTGGCAACAGCGCTTGGTAGTCGGTGCAATAATTGGGCTTGCTCTTGCATTTGTAATTGGTTTCGGTATGCATCAAATATTCACCGGTTGGGGTGGGCCAGGTGGAGGTAATTTCCGTCGCCCAGAAGTGTTGGAAGTTAGTCTGTTTTTTTCCTGGCTAATCCCGGTGTTCGGACTAATCGGAGCCGCTACGCCCCGACAAGCTACGATGCCTAACTTGCGGCTCAACCCTGACTTGGCTTCGCCAAGCCGGTCAGCTTAGTCGTTAAGCATCAAATATCGAAATATGGGTTGTCGGAATGTTTTCTCACATATTCGTAGGTGTTAGCGACTTTGACCGAGCTCTAGCTTTCTATAAACCTCTCATGGAAGCATTGTGCAATAAGGTGCGCTTTTGCGATCCAAGTCGTCCATGGGCTGGCTGGGAGTCCGAGCCAGGGTCTCGACCACTATTTTTAATCGGCCGGCCATTTGACCAACAGCCTCACGAACGTGGGAATGGTCAGATGGTAGCGTTCCTCGCAAAAAGTCGGCCAATGGTCGACCGAGCTTATGAGATCGCTCTAGCTAGCGGAGGGACCTCTGATGGAGCACCCGGATTAAGGCCGGAGTATCACCAGAACTATTACGGCGCGTATTTCAGAGACCCAGATGGTAATAAGTTATGTGTTGCGTGCCATGATGCCTAACATTTCAATCGACACCGACGCTGACAGCGCCGGTCATCTCAAACGTTAAAAGTCAGATTACATGATTGCAGTAGTTCTACTTCCTGGAATGGACGGCACTGGCGAGTTGTTTGCAGAATTTGCTCGCTCATTACAGGAAGACGTAACACCGATCATTGTCAAATACCCAGAGCACGAATCATTGGGATATGAAGAGTTAGAGACGCATGTCCGGAGGTTTTTGCCAAGTGACCAGCCATTTGTTTTGCTCGGCGAATCGTTTTCTGGCCCCATTGCGATTTCAATTGCAAGCTCGCCGCCTCCAGGATTAATCGGACTTGTTCTTTGCTGTACGTTTGCAAGCGCTCCACACTCGTGGTTTCGGCCGCTAAGAGGTTTGATTGGGATTATGCCAATGTCGAGCAAACTGACAGCGCTAATCGCCCCATTCTTATTTGGAAAATTTTCCTCCGGCGTACATCGGAGATCTCTACAGAATGCATTAAGCAAAGTACCTGCCAGTACGCTTCGAAGAAGGATGCGGGCAGTGCTTGATATTGACGTTTCGGGTAAGTTGAGTAAGATTCAAACGCCCATTCTTTATCTTCAGGCGGCAGATGATCGAATTGTCCCAATGTTGTCCCTGAAGTGCATTAGCAACCAAACGACTGACTTAGTGGTTGTGACGTTGCAGGCACCGCATCTTCTGCTGCAGGTAATACCGTCAGAAGCAGCTACAATAGTTAAGAAATTTACACTTAAAGCCGTCGTGACCTTTAACACGGCGGTCAACGCAGAGACGCAGCGGGCTGCGGCCTTGTTACCTTAGCGTTATGCGTAAAAACGTTCACTATCTACTCTTTGCATTATTCTGGATCGGCGTAGGCGCTGTATCCGGTTATCTTGTTGGCCATCCATTTGGAATGCCTCAAGGGGCCTTTACGGCTATATATAAGCTTGCTCTTCCATTGTTAGGGAAATTTCAAGGCAGGACATATTTTGATTTAGGGCTCGCCGCATTGGTTTATGCTTTTCCTACTATCCTTGTTCTCGGACTTGTACTGGGCATGGTTATGAAGCGAACCTACCATAAACGATTGTTAATGTACTCAACGCTTATATGGTCGCTTATCTATTTTGTGGAAAATACGGTCGTTCTAAATTTAATAAAGCGAGGCGAGGTCTTAACCGGTCAAGGTTCGAAAGCTTCGAGTTTTTTGAGTGAAAAATTTGGTGCTGAGATGAGTATTTACTTTCTGGAGTATTCGCTTCTTTTTATATTAATTTTTGCGGTACATTTTGCCTCGACGATGGGAAAGACGCATAACATGCCGCCGGACCCCCACGCTAGGCGTGGGTCAGCTTGGCGTTAAAGCTCAACCTATGCCATCTGTACCGCAAACGTATGCCGATGTCGACGGTCTTATCACTATGTTGCTTGCTACTTGCGAAGACCGGAACATGCAGGAATCTCTGAGGATGATTTTCATGCAACCAACAGAGAAGCGATCCACCATCGTGGAAAACCTATTGGTTCATTTAAAACGCTGTGGTACTCCAAAGGAGTTAACCGGAGCAATTGCTTGTATGCTCGACGATGAAGTCGCCGAGAAGGCGTACCAAATGGTTTTTAAAGATCGAAGAGTATAGGAATGGTGTGCTTTAACTCGCCAATCGACACGATCACGGTTCGGATACTGTGCCGTTCATCTCATCGTTAAAAGGCGAAGGCAGCCACTATGATTAGATATCCAAATCCGTTATTGCCAGGGTCGACTATTGCAGTGACAGCGCCATCTTCTGGAGTATTCGACGGCTGGCGGCAGCAGTTTGAATCAACCCTGAAGAATCTAAGGCAACAAGGTTACCGAATAGTCGAAGGCGAATGCCTCTATGGTGGCCACAAGTACGTCAGCGCAACTGCCAAAGAAAGGGCCGCTGAGCTCATGTCTTTTCTTCAAAGAGACGACATCGATGCTGTCTATCCGCCGTGTGGTGGAGACTTGGCTGTAGAGCTACTCCCATTGCTGGATTTTGAAGATTTAGCCAATCAACGCCCAAAGTGGATGTTGGGATTTTCTGACATCAGCGCGCTCCTATTGCCCTTGACCACCATATCGGGATGGGCAACAGCACATGGAGATAACCTTTACGAGCGAGGACTTGAGCAGCACTCTTCTCATGCGACAGATATCGAGAGGGTACTGCAAACCGAGATCAACGGAACAGTCGAGCAGTCTTCATCCTCCATTTACATGGCGGTTGATTATTCTACGCCACCACCTAGGCAGCCTGTGCCAAAAGAAACGCAATGGAAGGTAATCAGCACAGACACTCATGGCGATGTAATCATAAAAGGGCGACTGATTGGTGGGTGCCTGGACAGGATCGCTCGCCTTGCTGGAACCAAGTTCGGTAACGTTCCAAAATTTCTCTCGGATCACGCTAAAGATGGAGTGGTTCTTCACCTCGAAAATGCGGGCATGTGGCCAACCGAGTTTGCTCGAACGCTGATTACATTGCGTATGAGCGGTTGGTTTGATTCAGTCAATGGTGTAATGTTTGGGCGCAGCAGCGGCGCGGACACCACAGATCAGGAGGCATATTCATATTTGGATGCCATACAGTCAAGCCTAGACGGGATCGGCTGTCCAATTCTGTATGACGTCGACATTGGACATCAGTTGCCACAACTGACCTTGATTCAAGGGGCAACGGCAGAAGTACGTGTCGGCAACGGCAAAGGCAGCATTTCACAAACATTTAATTAGGATAGAGCGCGTGCCTTTTAACACATCGATCAAATCCCACACCAACCGAGCCGGTCGGCTCAGCGTTCAGGCACACAAATGAAATTCACAACTGTCCTCATTGCCGCCTTGTTATCCGTAATCGTGCCGTGCTTATCTTTTGCACAAGAGAAGAATTCATCAATGAGCCAGAAAACGGAGAAACGTGGGATGTCGGCTACAGAATGGCGGCACATGTACTTCATTGGTATCAGCAGGCAGCCCATAAATCAAATCAATTTGAATGAAGCCCAGATGAGCGGTCTTCTGTCTATGATCAAGCTAAATGCCGTTATCTCCAGTGGTACGGCAATTGAACCTCAGTACCTTATCAATAAGAAAGGTACAACAACCTGGCTGGCAATGTATGCACTTGTTCAGGCGAATGACCCACAAGCGCTAAGCCTCATCGCAAATGGGCAGTCACGTATTCATGTCCCTGAAAAATTTATTCGTGGTGCATTTGGTGACCATATAAACTGGCCCAGGAAAATGCTTGAAAAATATGATATTACGTTGGGCGAATACCGCGTATTTGCAATACCATTTCTTGTGCATACGAGTGTCACTCAAATAGGCAGCCTCTCTCAATCCATGAAAGCACCAGATGGCAGCTTAGAGATATTTGGTGTTCATGAGTTTATGGAGGGAAATCCTGAAGGCTTGCTAATAGAGTTCCATAAATTGGCCAATTTTATAAAGAAGAATCGAGCAGGTGCTATCCAATAGCGTAAATGACCTTAATACACGCATCAAATTAGCCGTAATAAAAAATGACAGGGAGCGTATTCCGAAGTGTCGATCACATCATGGTTCGAGTAAAAGAAGCCGAGCCAATGATGGATCTTTTTGCCAATCGATTCGGGCTGCCGATTTCCTGGCCACTTCAACGACTTGATTTCGCATCCTATGGCTGGGTCACTCTGGGCAATACAAATCTTGAGTTTTGGGCTGCATCAGACAATAGTGATTTGTCCGGGGATCAAGTGCTTCCGCTTTTCCATGGCTTTGCACTGGACCCAGAAGATTTAAGAAAGAGCATTGACATGCTTGAGTCGCGAGGCATTCAGTGCAAAACGCCGCGGTCATACATCACCAAAAATGCAGAAGGTCGAGACCTTACAAATTTCACGAATGCAGTGATATTGGATGTGTCTGGCGAATCATGCTGCATCTTTTTCTGCAAATGGGGCATTGAAGGCACAATTTTCCCCTGGGCTGAAAATATTACGGCGATGGAGCGACAGGTAAGAGAGCAGAGCCAGCTGTCGGCATGTGCCGGAGGTAAGCTTGGGATAACCGGTCTAGTCGAGATCCGGATGACGACACCGAATATTCCTGAAGCGGCCGCAACATGGGGTGCCATTGCAGGACAGATATCAGCCTCGATCATTCTGGCGAATGGTATCAAGCTGCGCCTGATACCTGGGAATGACAATAAGATCGAATCACTTGTCATCGGGGTGCGCTCACTTGC
Source organism: Paucimonas sp. (assembly GCA_036677325.1). Taxonomy (GTDB): domain Bacteria; phylum Pseudomonadota; class Gammaproteobacteria; order Burkholderiales; family Burkholderiaceae_D; genus Paucimonas. The sequence goes on along the minus strand of JAKFBY010000077.1, from coordinate 138,253 downwards.
CGCAGCACGTAGTGCCCTGGCCGAAATGGATATATTGGGTGCCGAGGATAATGAGGAAATTACATTGTCTGGCCGAGCTTGTTCGGATCTTCGTTTCAGATTTCGAGAAGACGGTGCCGCATAAGATTACAATCAGCATCGACGGCTTCGCTGCTGGTTGTCGGCAACGTTAAAATCGCATACTTGCAGCAACTCGATAAATAAAATTTGGAAAAAATGAGGCTGATAATTTTAATGGCATTGCTGATCGCCAGTGCCGATTGCATTTCTGCACCTGAACCGATTATTGAAGCTGCAAGATACGACCGGCCTCCTCAACCGCAATATTCGAGTTATTCCAGAAGGCATGAGGAAGAAGGAAAAGTGCTGTTGCAGGCGAAGATACTCGTGGATGGAACACCTGCCGATATCAAGGTTTATAAAAGTTCTGGTTTTCCGGAACTTGATAGCTCGGCAATCGAAAGCTTGAGGGAATCAAGCTTCATTCCGGCAAAAACCAGCTCCGGAAAATTCGTTGAGAGTTATGTGATCGTTCCGATCCAGTTTAAATTGGAGGACTAACACAATTTCCAATCCGCCATCAGCCTTGCTCGCTTCGCGCCGGCCAGCTCGGCGTTGAATATCCCATGTCGATTATTCTCCTGCGTGCCGCAGGTGCGATGATCTGGATCGGGCTTGACGCACTTCCGGGTTCGACCCGATCGGCATGACACCGATGACACTGCAGAGGGCTATTCGACTGCGCTGCAGAAATCGCTCCGCATCGCTGATGCAGGCCCGTGCCAGTGAAAGAATCAGACAGGAACCGAGACGGCACAACATGCGAGTTTGTAGCCAAACCGACACGTCGGTCGTTGCCAACGCTGCAGGTTCTGCTGTACGCTTGGTTGTAACTTTCAGTTGCCTCCAGTTTGTGCGCGGCGGCCAATGCTGGCCCGCACTTATCTAAAAACAAGTTGGATTATTCTGATTTTTGTATTTTTAGCGACAAGCACTACTTCCTTAACGATGTTACTGAAAATAGGTATGAGCGATGCCTGACTCGAAACAAATGGGCGCTGACCGGGCGCAGCGCATCCGGCTGCATCGTTTCTATATGGCCGTCGCGACGTACGCGATGATTATTCTGGCTGCGTTTCTTGCCTCGAAACTGAGCATCGGGCGCATGCCGGTCTGGGCAAATGTCGTCTTTATCGTTTTCGCCGTAATTACGAATGTGGTTTTTCTCTTTCTGTTCCGCAGCGGACGCAATCTGCACTTCAAGGACCCGAGCCTGACCCTTCAACAGCTGATTCTGGCCTCAGTCTGGGGGTGGCTGCCTCTGTACTATTTTTATGATGCACGGGTCTTGTGCCAGATGTTCTATCTGCCTGCGTTTAGCTTCGGGATGCTGCGGTTTAATTTGAGGCAGTATCTGACGGTGGTTGCAGTGATGATGGTGACCTATGGCACGGCTGTTCTGGCAGACGCGCTATCCGGGCGGATCGGCTTTTCGCCCCAAGTCGAGCTATTCCAGGCAGCCGTCTTCCTTCTGGTCTTGCTGTGGTTCGCATTTTATGGGGGTTTTATATCCAACTTGCGTCACCGGCTGCGCAGGCAGTACAAGGAGCTGGAAACGGCGCGTGCGAAGATCGAGAAGCAGGCCCAGGTGGACGAACTGACGCAGCTGTATAACCGTCGTCATGCAAGATTTGTGATGAACGAAGAAATGCGCAAGGCAGAAAACGGTGCGCATGTGTTTAGCGTCGCGATGATCGACATCGATCATTTCAAACAGATCAACGACCGCTATGGCCATGATGCGGGAGACGAAGTCTTGCGGCAGTTCAGCGATCTGTGTACGAACCTGCTGCGTGCCGGCGATGCGGTTGCGATTCCTGAGACCACGCTTGCGCGCTATGGTGGAGAGGAATTCATTATCGTGCTGCCGGCGGCCAATGCCAGACAAGCCGTGGCCTGCATCGATCGTCTGCGATCTGCCATGGAAAGTCTGTCGATTCCTCCCTTGGCCGATCCCATCACATTCTCGGCGGGCGTGGCGCAATATCAGCCGGGCGAGCTGATTGATCCTTTTTTAAAGCGCACCGACCAGGCTCTGTATCGCGCCAAATCAGAAGGGCGCAATCGGATTTATGCGTCATTGCCTGACGGTGACCAATTTACGTTGGAGTCAGTCTTGACAATGTAGGCTGCGCGTCAACATCATTTTTGCCCGCACGGCCTTGTGACTGAGCGCAGCAAAGCTGGCTGCCATGCTCCGCACCCTCTGGCTTGGCGTGCCGATTTTTGGCCCTGATGGCTGATTTTTTCAGGTGGCGCGGTGCCGCTGTGCGTGAAGGCTTAGAACCTGCATGCGAAACGCAGCTTCCCGCATTCAGCCCCGGATTGGATTCGGGGGGCTTGCCAACGCCGGTGCAGGAAACGCTACCTTGATGATCGTGCCTTGACCACCCTTTTTTTCATGCACGCTCACCTGCGCCTTGTGCTGCTCCACGATTTCCTTCACGATGGCAAGCCCAAGCCCGGAGCCGGATGACCCGCACCCCGGAATTCGATAATACGGCGTAAATATCCGATCCGCCTCGGCAGCGGGAATCGGCGATCCGTCATTGGCCACGCTCAGCACGACACGGTGCGGCTGTTTTTCGATTTCGACCTGAATATCGCCGTGCGGCGAGCCGTACTGGGATGCGTTGTCGATCAGGTTTTGTACAAGGCGCTGGATCTTGTATGGCTCGGCCAATACCATGCATTCTTCCGTTGCGTCCAGGCCGATACTCTGGCCGCGTTGCGCAAGCAACGGCTCCAGCGCGGCGATGACATCACTGCACGCCTGATTGAGTGAGACCGGCCGCAATTTCTCGGCATCGACCTTGGCGGTAATGCGGCTAAACGCCAGCAACTGCTCGGCAATCTTCGTGGTACGCCGCAAACCGACCAGCGCATCGGCCAACGACTTGTCCCGCTCCTGCGCGCTGCCAGCGCGCAGTGCATTCTCTACATGAACTTGCAAGGCGGCGATCGGGGTCCTGATCTCATGGGCTGCCGCATCGATGAATCGCTGCTCGCGCTCGAATGCCGCCTTCACCCGGCACAGCAGGTCGTTCAACTCCCTGACGATCGGCGTCAGCTCGGCCGGCGTATCCGGTAGTTCAATCAATGCCAGCGATTCAGGCTCGCGCCGCGAAATCCTGCCGGCGAGTTCACGCAGTGGCCGCAAGTTGAATAGCAACACGAAGTTGACCACCAGTATCAGCAGCACCCCTCCGGCGACCAAGGGCGCCAAAATGGAAAGGCCGAGGTCATTCGCCATTTCCTCGCGAACTTCATCCTTTTCCGCCGCAAGGACCCATATGTTGCCGGACCGCAGGGCGAAGATTTTCCACACTTTGCCATCAATCTGGTTTTGGCTGAAACCGGCAACAAGAGGGCCGATCGCCTTGTTCGGTGCAGATGCGGATTTCGCAAGCAGTGCGCCGCTGTCACGCCAGACCTGGAATGCAATCTTGGTTTCATAAGGGTGCCCGTAATTTTCCGGGGCATCGCTCGAAGCGTGTTCCAGCTCTTTCGGCAATGCGATCACGATGGGTTCGCTGATCGTCGCCTTTTCCAGCTGCCGCGCAACCAATGCTTCCAGCACGCGGGCCGACGTCGCGAGCCGGGCACTGAAGAGCTCTTCCGACTCATGGCGCGCCACCTGATGCGCCGCAATGCCGATTCCGCCGAGAATCACAATCATGGACAGCAGTGTTCCACCAATCAGTCTGCGACGGATCGAATAGTGTGCGGACTTCATGCATCCACCTGGCCGATCCGGTAGCCCACTCCGCGAATGGTCTTGATCAATGCCGGCGAGATTTTTTTTCGAAGATGGTGAACATGAACGTCGATGGTATTGCTTTCCACACCATCGCCCCACCCATACAAGGTTTCTTCCAGCTGCGTCCGGCTGAACACCTGTTGCGGATTTTCGATCAGGCGCTTGAGCAGCATGAATTCACGTCGCTGCAGCTCCACCGCCTGGCCGTTCCACGACACCGAGAAGCTGGAAAAATCCAGTATCAGGTCGCCGAGTTGCAGCCGATTCACGGAAAGCCCGCTGCGCCGGCGCTCCAGAACCCGTATGCGCGCAAGAAGTTCGTCGAGCTCGAAGGGTTTGACGAGATAGTCGTCGGCGCCCAGGTCCAGCCCAAGGATCCGGTCCGTGGTCGCATCGCGCGCCGACAGGATCAATACCGGAATCGTGTTGCCGCTGGCGCGAACCGTCTTGAGAACTTCGGTGCCGTCCAGACCGGGAAGGCCGAGATCCAGGATCACAAGGTCGAATTTATTGTCGCTCAGTGCGGAGACGGCATGGTGTCCGTCCCGAACATGCTCGACGATGTAATGCACTCTTTGCAGTGCCAGCAGCAAGCCGGAAGCCAGCAATTCGTCATCTTCGACCAGGAGTATCCTCAATTTTGCTAATCCTCTATCCAGGCATTACCGGCGTTTCTCCGCGATCTTTTCAAGAAGCAGATTGATTTCCTTGCGACGGCCTTCATCCGCAAGTTTGCGTCCATTGCGCGGCGCTGCCTGAAGTGCCTTGCGCAGCGCCCGCTCGGCATTGTCCAGGTCGCCTGCCCGGTACAGGTAATCGCCATAAAAATAATTCGGATCGATTCCATCCGGATTGAGCGCCAGGCCCCGTTTCAGGAATTCTAACGCTTTTTTGTCGTCGCCAAAGCCGAGCGGCCAGCCGGGTACCTGATAGTAGAGCGATCCGAGGCTGGTATAGGCCGATCCGTCGAGTGCTGCGGAGTTGATTTCCAGCGCCTGCTCGAAGTCGCGCTTCGCATTCTTTACGATCGGCAGCGCACCGATTCCCCCTTTGGCGCCGGCCTGGCTGGCCTGGATGATGCCATGCCAGATCAGCGGCTCGGCCCGGCCGGGGTTGCGCGAAATCGCTTTGTCGGCTTCACCGACCAGACGTTCGAATTCCTTTTCCTGGTCTGCGGGCGCAGCCTGATACTTCACGCGTTCCCATTCATGCTGCAATTTGACGACATCTTCATCGACGCCGGCAAACGCAGGTGCGGCGGCAAGCAGAGCAGTGCCGAGGAATGCGGCAAGGATTTTTGGCAGGATGTTCATGTAAGCCTCACTTAAGTTGAGTAATAAATCATTTGGGCAGGTATTTACGGATGATGGGCAGCTGGGCAAGGATCGCCCGGTCCGGCATCGCCGGCAGCAGGTGATTGATGAAAACGAAGAACGATTCTTTCGCACCGAGCGTGGTTTCCCAGGCAGAGCCGTTCAGGAATTGCATGAACTCGCGAGCGACATGTTCCGGTGCATCTTCGGTAGTGTTCAATTCGCTGTTCATTGCGGTGACGGATGCGCTGTTGATCGCTGTGCGCGTCGCGCGCGGCGCGAAATGGCGCACCTTGATCGCCGTGTCCGAGAGCTCGCGGCGCAGGGCTTGCGTGAAACCCCGCAGACCGGCTTTGCTGGCGCAATAGGCGGCGAAACCGGGGAAGCCGACATGGCCGAAGACCGAGCCGATGTTGATGATCTGTGCGCCTGGTGCCAGCTTCAGCAATGCAATCAGTTGACGCGACAGCAGCATCGGCGTGAGCAGGTTGGTATTGAGCAGGCCGCGGATCGCGTCGGCGCCTTGCGTCTCGAATGCGTGGAAGTCGCTGGCGCCGGCGTTATTGACCAGGAGATTGACGCCACCCAGAACGCGCGCGAGATCCTCGATCGCACACAAGGTCTCTTGCAGTACAAGATCGCCAACCACGACATGGGTCTTGCTCGCACCGAGCTCGCTTTGCAGCGCCTGAAGCGCTTCGGCATTACGGCCAACCAGGATCATCCATTCGGAGCGCCCGGCCAGCTCGTTTGCGATCGCTTTGCCGATACCCCCGCTGGCGCCGGTAAGAATAGCCCGGTATGGCTTGCCTGACTTGTGTTGCGTCATGTCAGGATGCCATTTCAAGAGCCCGCTCTCTGGCAGGCAGATTTTTGAAAATATTGCCATAGAGCCGGTAAATCATCCTGGCGCAATGGATTACGGCAGCCTTGTCGTCTTCGTCGTTCAGCCGGTTCATCAAGCCTTCGAAGAAGCGCACGTGCTCCAGGTCGAGGCTGCCGTGGGATGTCAGGTAGCTGAATGCGTTGTCTGGCAAGCCGAGCGCACCCTGCATGGTGGCAGCGGCGTTGGTGGCGAGGGCGGTGCTGGTGCCTTCCAGCACATGGACCATGCCGAAAAAACCGACGGGATTGCCCCGGTCGATCTGATGATAGGCGTAGGCGACCATCAATTCGGTGCTTGCATGCGGGCGTGACTGGCGAACCTTGTCGGGATCGCCGCCGCAGGCTTCGATGTCGGACAGGATCCACTCTTCGTGACCGATTTCCTCGTCGATATATTTGGCAATCGCGGTCCGCAGCCACTCATGCTTCTGGTCGAGCCGGCTGCCGCAGGCCATTAACAAAGGCACCGTGTGCTTCACATGGTGATAGGCCTGGTTCAGGAAAGCGATGTACTGGCCGGCGACGATATCGCCTTTGAGCGCATCCTGAATCACCGGCACGGCAAACAGTTCCTGTCGATCGGACTCGGTGCTCTGTTGTAAAGTATTGAAAAAATTCATTTCATTCTCCGGAAGTTTCATAGAGGGATTCGATTTGTCGCTGATGGCGTTGCCCGATCGCGTCGCGGCGCGGTCTGCCGTTTGCCGTCGCCAGTCCGTTTTCCGGAGAAAACGGTTCAACCCTGATCCAGCGATGGATGCGGGCATAGTCCGGCAGCCCCTGATTTGCTGCATCGACCGCGGTCTGGAGGGCCTCGGGACTGACTTGCGCCGAGAGCGGCGCGATGGCGGCGACCAGGTAGGGACGCGCATCGCCGAAGACCACCGCCTGCGCAATTGGGCCGCTCCCCAGCAGTATCGATTCAGGCCATTCGGGCGAAATGTTCCTGCCAAAGCCGGTAATCAAAACGTTCTTCTTGCGTCCGCTGATGAACAGGAATCCATCGCTGTCCAGGTGTCCGATATCTCCGGTTGGCAGCCACCCCGATTGCGTTGGATCCGCTGGAAGCTGGCCCAGGTAGCGGGCGATCCCCTGGCCGCCGACTTCGATTTCACCATCGGACGCGATCCGCACCTTGCGGTTCGACAGCGGCTTCCCGGCGCTGCCTGGACGGTCTGCCCCGGGCAGGTTGAGCGACACGACCGAACCGCATTCGGATAATCCGTAACCTTCAAAAACCGGGAAGCCTTTTTCACGTGCGGCGAGGATCAGTGCGGCAGGGGTTTTTGCGCCACCTACTGCGACAAATTTCAAGGTGCGAATCCGTTGATCGCGCACCTTGGCGACCGCGACCAGTGCCTGCAGCATCTGCGGCAGCAGAATGATGCTTTCCGCTCGATATTTCTGAATGGCGTCAAGACATGCATGCGGATCGAACTGGCTCGCGCCGCTCAGCCCCGTCTCCGACAGCGGCGGGCAGATGGAGGTCGCGCCGGACAGCAGCGCCGTATAGACGCCGGCGATATTTTCGAGAAGTACCGCCAGCGGCAGCAGACTGAGATGCCGCCGTATCCCCATGTCGGCAAGCCCGGCATGCAGTGCATGTGCCACCTCCCATTGCTGTTTCGTGGTGAGGCAAACCCCTTTTGGCGCGGACGTAGTACCTGAAGTAAACGTGACTTTCTGAATGCCTTCCAGGTCAACCTGCTTTCTGGAAGATTCATCTTCATAAAGACCAAGTGCACTGTCGCACGGAATCTTTATCCCGAAGCCCAGCGCCATCGCATGCTCTGTCTGCATGCAAAAAATTGCCTGCACGCCGCTTTCCTGAATCGCATGCGTCCACTGTGCGGGCGTGAAGAATGATGCCAACGGCACCAGCGCGATGCCGAGTTCCTGCGTTGCCAGATCGATTGCAATCCATTCGGGGGAATTGTCGGCAAGGATGGCTACCGGCGCGCGAGGCTGCGTCCTCGATTGAAGCGCGGCGCGCACGCAATCAATCTGGCGCCGCAGGTCAGACCGGGTCCATGCTGCGTGCTGTCCGGTCATCAGCACGGTGTCGTCCGGGAGTCTATTCGGCCAGTTGTGCATAGCCGGATCGGATGTCGCCAAACATTACTTGTGGTTTCGTTGCGTAATAGCTACCCCAGCTTTTTCCGGCATCGGGCAGGCACCGTGGATCGGCATCCGCCAGGACGACCGGGTCGAGGCGCAGGCGGGTAAAGGAATTGAGCAGGCTGCGGGTGGCAGTGAAAGCAACCCAGACCAGCCCGTGTCGATGCAGGTAGTGCGTCATGCAAACAATCAGCTCGCGTGCGGCACCTGCATGCAATGTCGCCAGATTGCCAACTTCGACGATCTGGTGACGTGTAACAGGGGCATTGGTACGCAATGCAATCGCGCTTTCCAGCGGCGCATCCAGGTATTGCTCCAGGAAAGTCGTGCCGTCCCTGGCCAGAGAAAACCCCAAGGCTGCGGCCCATTGTCCGTTGCTGTTTCGGCATCCGATCAGGGTGTCGCAAAAATGGCGTATTTCTGCGCCGTACACTTTAAAGAAAGCATTGGCGATGAAGTCTTGCAGATCGGCGCGATCACGATGCTGCGAGCCTATCCATTCCATTTGAAATTCGGAGTGCTTGTCGGTGCCGCCGCCTGAAACCGCGGAGCAATTGCGATAGCCGAGTGATGCTGCCGGCATAGTCATGTAGTTCTCCCGATGTGTTGCAATTGGAGAAGACTATGCCTTGAAGATTAAGGAGAGATTAAGCCGATCGGATTTGGATTGATCATTTCGCAACTCGGTGCGGGTTGCGGCCAAACGGCGCTGCAGTGGCGCCGGATCGTGCGCAGGAACAGCTCGATATCGGGCGATTTCTTGAGGTGCCCGTCAGTCTGTTATTCTTGCAGGACATGCCGTCAAGCATGCTCTTCTGCTGGAGCAGATCAGACACGCCCATGCTTCCGTCCGAAATATTTACGATAGATCCGAATGGCTTACCAGTAAGACCATTGCTGGGTGGTCAATACATAGGCCGCCAGCAAGCCATTGGCCACCATGTGCGATACCACCGCATCCCAGACGCTGCCCTGCTTGAAGCGCACCAGGCCAAAGACGAGGCCGGCCAGCGTGCCGGCAATCCACTGGCTGTGCAGGGCGCCGAAACAAAGCGAGGAAATGACCAGTGGCAGCCAGGCAATCGCACGCTGAGCACTTTTCGATGCAGACTGCGGTGAAAGCAGATCGATCAGATAACCGCGAAAGGCAAGTTCCTCGGCAAGCGGGACAATGATCACCGAGCCGATGATCCGGATTGCCAGCCAGGCCAGCATGCCGGCGGTTGATGCCTGCGTCAGATGCTCGGCGAATTGTGTACTCTTGTCCGGCGCGTTGGGTACGATCGCAATCCACAACAGGAACACCGCAATGCCGCTGGCAACCGGCAGCAGCCGCAGCGGAAAGCGGTCGAATGGCAGCCGCTTCCAGATCAATGCCAGGGTAATCGCGCCCAGGATCATTCGTGCCGGATACAGCCAGTCAAATCCGGCCGATACCGCAGCGGTGAGCAGGGTGGCGGTCAACAGCACCAGTTCCGGTAGCAGCAGGATATTGGCATCATCCACCTGCAGCAGCGCGCCGCCGGCCTTGCCGCTAAAGAAAGGCATGCGCCGTGCAATCAGGATCAAGCCGATTGATACGCACAGAAAATAGATCCAGCCAGCGTTGGAATGGAAACCCTGCAGCGCGATATCGGGAGAAACCTGATAGCCGATCGCGATCAGCGCGGCGATGCGAATGCAGTTGAAGATCCACATCGACAACAGCGCGACCGGATACAGCAGCAAGGCATTCGGATATTTCAAGTCTTGCCGGAAGGTGAGCGAATACCAGGCAAGGAACGACACGATCATGCCCATGCCTTCATAGCCGGAGCATGTGGACGAGATCAATACCACGAAGTTGCCGATGCCCAGCTCCGTGGTGGCGGTATTGGCATAGACGCCGTCGAAGAAAAGCTCCAGGAAAAATTTTGATAAGGCGATGGTGGGCGCGCCCAGGAAATCATCCCAGGTATTTTGGAAAATGCCGGTGATGAAATAGATGCCCAGGGTGACCAGCGCGGCCAGTCCGACTGCCAGCTTTTCGTCATTCAGCAGTTTCACCCAATAACCGGCGGGTGCCAGCAGCATCAGGGACGACAACACCGTGCCGGCCATCGCAACGCACAGCAAGGCGCTCCACAGGAATTCATGTGCCGTTACCGGCACGGCAATCTGAAACAGGTCATTCGGAATGGCGATGCCAATTGCCAGCAGCAGCAGCGCATAGCTGGCGACCTGCACTCCAAGCAGGGGCCGCCAGTCTCGCGATTTTTCAGCGGCGGCCAGCGTTTTGCCGATTTGCCGCCAGCGTGCAGCCAGCGACAGCACCAGCGCGGTGACAAAATAGATCGCATACCGGATGCCCAGGCCAAGATCAGTGACGAAAGCCAGTGCGCCGGTGTAATGCGCCGAGCGCGGATGCACAAACAGCGCGATGCAAAGCGCCTGCAGCAGAATCAGCAGGAAAAACAGCGGCAGCCGGAATTCGGCAGCAAGGTGCTGCAATTTGGCCGCTACTGCATTCGCGGAAGCAGCTCCGGCTTCGGGATGAAGAGGTTTGCTGTGCATGGCATGTCCTGGCGAATGGCAAAGGCAGATCGTGTGTAAAACCGGTTTGCCTGATGGAAGGGGGTGTTATATCCGGCGAGCGTCAGTAGTAGCAGTGGCGCTCGCCGGCTCCCGAAGTCGGGATCAGGGTGGTGCGAGCAGTACGAACCGTTTGGTATGGCATGGCTTGAAAACGATGATGTCCGAATCTGCTGCCCGAATGATTATTTGGATTTCTTTTTCATGAAAGCCAAAATGCCACCCAGGATGGCCAGCCCCAGCATGCTGACGCCGCCATCAATTTCTGGTGCTGCATGCTGGAATGCATGGAAATTCGCATGGCTGTTAGGTGCTGCAGATGCCAGCAGCGGTACCAGCGCGGAAATACCAACCAGGATTTTTTTCAACATAAGAACCTCCTTAAAAAATTGCAAATGGTCGTCGTGATGATGCTGAAAGATGGACTGTCGCACCAGTGACGCCGGAATCGTGGTAAAAAATTGCGTTCAAGAATGTGACCGCAATGCCCGATCCCGAAGGCCATTTTGGACAATGCAAAATAACAAGTGTTGTGCCGACTCAAAGATTGACGGAGTTATATTGATGAGATTCAACTTAAACCGGCAATGCAGATTTCTATGCAGAATTTTTATGTGTCGACAGCAAGAATGAAGGGATGAATAAAGGGATAAATATTTATTTTCTTGTGATCACGGAAACATGCCGGCATGCGCTGCCTGTAAGCACAGTGAACAAGAAGATCTGTACGCGCAGGTTTGTTGCGAATTCAATGAGCCACGAAGTTGAAGGGCGTCGGCCTGAGTTTGCCGGGCCAAGCATCAAGAGGCGAGTTGACATTGGCGAGGAGCCGAATCGCAATAGCGACGGTCTGTTGACTTACCGATGCATTCACGCGGCATAGAAAATTCAGTGGCAGCGCGCCAGAACTGCATCACTGCATCAGCGGATCGGTTGTCTCGCTGTCAAAAAAAATGGGATGCACACCATTGGCATGCATCCCGAAAACATCAATCAAACATCAATCACGCGCCGACTGCATGGCGCAGTGCAATCCTTGTTCCGGCCGGATTGCACATTGACGCGATATCGTCAGTGTCCGCGATTGGCATGCGTGTAAAAGAACCGCACCATTTCCTGTGCCGCGTTCGGCCCCTTCGGATCGGTATAGGAACCCTTGCGGCTGCCGCCCGACCACGCATGTCCGGCGCCGTGTATCGTCCATTGCTCGGCAATCGCCCGGCCATCGTCATCCTGGCGGATGACGCGGGTATAGGCGTGGCCGTTTGGCACCGTGCCTTTTTCCACCTTGACTTGCGGCCGGCCGCGCTGGTCTGCCCTCGACGCTTTCGGCGCGCCGTCGGCCACGCATTGGGCCAGCGCCTGGTCGCCGTTGCGCGGATGGACCGTGTGATCGCGGTCGCCGTGGAATACGATCACCGGCACTGCCTGGCCTGATTTCAAAGCGGCTGCGCCGCCGCGCATCGCTGCAAACGCCGACGGCATGTCATGCGCGGCGCCGTGCGGCAAGCCGGAATGGATGCCGACCGCCGCATACAGTTCGGGGTAGCTGTTGGCCATGACGGTGGCCATCGCGCCGCCTGCCGACAACCCGGCGATATAGACCCGGCGCGGATCGATCTTGTGGCTGCGCAGGATTTCACGCGTCATGTCGGCAATGATCGATGGTTCGCCGGCGTCGCGCTGCTGGTCACCTGACTTGAACCAGTTCCAGCAGTTGGAGCCGTTGGCATTCTGCGCCTGACCCGGATACAGGACGAAGCAGTTGTTTTCTTCGGCGACCCGGTTCATTTGCGTGCCGGCGGCGAAGTCATCCGGGTTTTGCTTGCAGCCGTGCAGCATGACGATCATCGGCAATGCCTCGGTTGCTTCACCGGTATAACTGCTGGGGATATACAGTTTGTAGGCGCGTGTGCCGGCCCGGTTCGTGTGCGAACCGGCAATGAAACGGCCCTTGCCATCGACACTGGTCTCACCAGTGTCGGTTTGGACATCGGCGGGATTGGTGAAGTCGGTAACATCGATGACATCGGCCAGACCCGCTGACCATTTGTCGCGAAACGACTGCCGCAGGCGTGCCAGCAGATCGCCGGCCGGGCTGGCAGCCGCAGCGGCTTCATTTGCCTGAGTTGCCCCAGGCGCGGGTTGCGCCGGCCGGTCCGGTGCCGGGTTAATGTCGCGCATCACCGGCGCACGCTGCAGCGGATCGCTCCAGTCTGGTTGGGCAAATCCTGCGCCCGGCATCTGCATGCCCTGCAGCGCCTGCTGAATGGCGGCAGTCGCTGCCATCGGCCCCTGGCTTTGCAAGAGGCTGGTTGCTTCGCGCATTTTCGCGAACATGTCGGCATTGAAATTCATCATAATCTTTCCAGAAAAGTGCGATTAATGGATTCGACCCGCCAGCGCAGCCTTGACTGCGGCACTGGCATGCAATGCACCCAGTACCGTGACGGAATCGATGGTCGCCAGCGCCAGTTCCGGCGTGACATCCGGGGCAATGCTTGCCAGCCCCAATACTTGTATTTGCAGCGTTTGTCCGGCCGCGCGCACCGCCTCCAGATCGGCGCGCGAATAGTGCTGCAGCCCGAGTACCAGGCTCTTGCGGGCAACCGTTTGCCTGACCACATCCGCATGCGACTGCAACTGATTGCGAATCGCAGTGCGGATCAGGTCGGTGCGGTTGGAATAAAACCCTTCCTGCACCAGCAAATCGATTTGCCCGAGATCGATCGGACCCAGATTGATGGTGATTTTTTCACTGTCCGCGACTTTGGTGCGCAGTTCCAGATTACTCATTTGTTACTCCCTTGCACTAAATTGAAACCCGGCAGCGCTGGATTGCCATCCTTGAGCCATCCGCATACCATCTGTATGGATGGTATATTAGGCTTTGCTCAGCAGAAGTCAAGGGCTGGCCGATAAAAAAAGGTGGGTTCGTAATTGACGCATCCTGAAAATCCGGTAAAAAACGCCGGCGCAAATCGAGGCGGATTATTTACTGATGGTATTTGGGTTCGGGTAACTTGCGGGCACCATTGAAAACCGGTTGCGCACAATAAGCCACACAGGATTGAAAAGTGCCTGGATTTTTAGTGGGTTTTGCAAAAAGTCCTAGCCAGATTAGCAACACAGATGGCATTCTTGGCGGCAAATGAATCCTGCTCAAGCCAAACCGGACGCCAATAAAAAGCTCAGCCGCATCGGCCGTTTTCGCATCATCCGCGAACTCGGTCGCGGCACCATCGGCTGCGTCTATCTCGGGCACGATCCGATCATCGACCGCGAAGTGGCGATCAAGACTTTTCTGCCGACCATGCTGGCGCCGGAGCGCAAACGTTTTGAAGACCAGTTCATCAACGAGGCGCGCGCATCGGGACGCCTGAATCACACCAACATCGTGACGATCTACGAAGCGTCGAGCGAGGCCGGCGCAACCTATATCGCGATGGAGTACCTGCAGGGTGCCGAGCTGCATAAACTGCTGGCCGCGAAACACAAGTTTTCGACCGGGGATATTGCCTCGATCATTTACAAGCTGGCCAGCGCGCTCGATTATGCGCACAAGAACAATGTGATCCACCGCGACATCAAGCCGCCGAATATTTTCCTGGTCGCCGACAATCAGCCCAAGCTGATGGATTTCGGCATTGCCCGCGCACCCAACCGCCTCGGCGACGATGGCGCAGGCACCGATGATGCGCCGTTCACCCTGTACTGCAAGGACAACCTGCTCGGCACGCCGAACTACATGTCGCCCGAGCAGGCGCAATACAACCAGGTCGACCATCGCACCGATATCTATTCGCTTGGTGCGGTGATGTATGAAATGCTGACCGGGCGCCGGCCGTTTACCGCCGAAGACATGGACAAGCTGCTGGAAAAAATCGCCCATCGGGCGCCCAAGGCGCCACATGAAATCGACCCCGAGGTGCCGTTGGGGTTGTCGGACATCGTGATGCGTGCGATGAGCAAGCGTCCCGAAAAGCGCTTTCAGACTGCCGGCGAGATGGCGCTGGAAATCAAGAAATACATTTTGACCGGCAAGCGCCTGCGCCAGGAAGACCGCCGCAAGCAGGCGCGCGAGGGCGACGACCGGCGCCGCGACAAGCAGATGGATACCGCCACGCCGGGGTTCCTGGGCAAGTTATTCAACCGCACCCGGCGCGAGCCCTGAACCGGCGGCCACATTGCCCGCCGTACGCACCCGCTGAATCAGCCGCAGCACCAGCGTGGCGGAAGCCAGGGTTGCCAGCAGATGCTTCAAGGTATGGCCACTGATCCAGCCGAGCGCCTCCAGGATCGCTACATCATGCATTTCGGCAGCCTTGGCGGCGATGTACAGCAGCAGCGCCAGCGCGAACATACGCCGGTCGGCGCCGGCCGACCGATAAATCGTTTGCCACATCGGGATCAGGACCAGCGGCAAGCCTTGCAACAGCAGATACGCACGCAAATCTTCGGTACCCCATTGCTGGCTCGCATACCACCAGCCGACGCTGGCGGCGGCCAACAGCGCCAGCCAAAGGGCATCGCGCCTGCCGTCTGCGGGCGCATGGGTTTCCGCGCGCACCGCAGCCAGCAAACCGGCACAGGCCAGCGCGATCGGCACACGGTCCCAGACCAGGCGGAAGTTGTCGGGTGCCAGATGATAAAAAGCCGAACCCAGCGCGGTCAGCAGCAAGCCGACCAGAAATAGCTGGTAGCCGGGCCAGCCAGCCTTGAGCGCGGCGTCGGCGCGATGCGGCCACAGGGCCAGCAAGCCGCACAGCGCAATCACGGCGAAGCCGAGATTGGAGAGCACATCGGCCGCATGCGGCATGCCCCACATCACAGACTGATCGGCAAACTGATGATAGTGCGCCGGTTGCGCGATTGCGCCATACAGCAGGAGCAGCACACACGCCAGCACGGTAACCAGCGTCGGCAGCATTGCTGCCCGCGGACGGAGCAGAAAATACAGGTGCGCTGCGCATCGTGGCCGTTGCAGTCGTCGCGTTAGTTGCGTTAGTTGCGTTAATTGTTTTGGTTGTTTTGGCTGTGTCGGTTGCGGTAATTGCAGTCGTTTCAGTAGATGCGGTGCCATCATGTTCTCCCCCAGTTGTCTGCAGCATGGTGCCGAACCGCGGCAGTTTTTCAAAGCGGTGCGTAAATAGTTGCCTGCAAGGGTGTCAGCGGTATTGCGAACTGCTACTTCCCAGCCGCGGCAGGCGATGCGCGTGCGGTATCTGCTGGGCGTGCGCGCTGCTGGAAGTGGCTGCGGCATCATTCCAACATGCCCAATGATGGTGAAATTGCGCAAATCATGTGACGAATGAGGAACTTATTTACCCGCGGTGTTACGAAAGACCATACACATACAAGAATTCGAGACAGGGGTGCGCAATGGCGCGAGTAGAATTTGAGGCATATAAACTGGAAATCCTGGTGGAAGCCGCCTGCCGGTATGCACTGGTGATGGAGTTGCTGTCGGTTATTCACGACATGCGCAATGGCCAGTCGGTCGATATTGCCGAATCGGCCCTGCTCAATGCCGCCAGCGTGGCGGCACCGCTGGCACGCGCAGAACGTTTGAGCCAAGGCATCGACCATGAGTGAGGCGGGGCTGACTGCCTCGATCCAATGCTGGATCGAGGCGTTGCCGTGCCGGTTCCTTCCTTCACTTACTGCACATCTGCAAGAATAGTGTGCAACTCCAGTTGCACACTCGTGCAACTATTTCCCAAGCATCAGCAACCCTGCTAGACTTTGTCCATGCAGCATGCTTTATAGCGTGCGCGGCATGGGCCGCATTTATTGCCTGCGGCAAGTCTGCTGCACTTGAAAGTCTGGAACGGATGGCGCCGGCGGCAGGCTGCACTGCTGATGGTCGTGACGGGTTTTATTGGAGGGAGAACGCGGGTGAATGATGACTTGAATCTCGATGCGATCGACGAGCGATTTTTCGTGCATGGACGCATGGCGATACTCAGTCATCTGAACGAGCTGATCCATCGCCATGAACCGGTCACCCTGCATTTTGATGGCGACGGTGGACATTTCGTGACCCGGCTCTTGGAAGCCCGGGACAAATCCCTGATTTTTGACGCCGGCAGCGATCACCAGGCCAACCAGCGCCTGCTGGCATCGAACGCCTGCATGTTCCTGGCTTACCCGGATGGCATCCGGGTCCAGTTCGCGGCCGGCGCGGCACAGCCGGTTTCCTGGGGCGGCAGCGATGTCTTTAGCGTGCCGCTGCCGGACCGGATGGCGCGGCTGCAACGTCAGGAAAGTTTTCGTATCCTGGTTCCGCCACAAAAGAACTTGCATGCAACGTTGTTCGGGCGCGATGGCGCGAGCCTGGGCCAGTGGCGATTGCACGACTTGAGTGTCGGCGGACTGGGCGTGAATGTGCATGGGCAGCCTGATCTCGGCCTGGGACCGAAAGTCGCGCGGGTGCAGTTGTCGCTGCCTGAGCATGGTGAAATCGACTGCGCCGTGACCTTGCGCCATGCTACCGACCTGACCAAAAGCGCAACCGATTTCGCCTATCGCATCGGGGTGGCATTTTATGGTTTGGCGCCGCAGATGCGGGCCGGCATACAGCGGTATATCATCCAGATTGCGCAGGAACAGCGCGACCTGGCAGCCGAACTTGAACCAGATGATGACGACTGATCAATCCATGCAGGCAGGCACGCGCAATCGGCGGAGTCGACTGCGCGCCGGCAGGGCCGGCCTGACACGATGGCGACTTTTTTCGGGACCCGAAACCAGATGACGCCTTCACTGAGCGATGACGAAATCGAGGATCGATATTTCCTGCTCGGCCGCATGGAAATTCTGAGCGTCCTCAACAATTTGATCCATCGACGCGAGCCGGTGACGGTCTACTCGAATGGCGGTCGGGATGTTTTCCTGACGACCTTGCTGGAAGCCCGTCCCGAAGCACTGATCTTTGATTTGTCCGGCGACCTGGACGCCAATCGGCGCCTGCCGGGCAGCGCCGGTTGCGTGTTCGTGTCGCACCTGAACGGCATTCGCGTTCAGTTCGCCGGCACGCTGCCGCAGCGTTTTTCCTGGGGCGGCAGCGATGCCTTCTGGGTGCCGCTGCCGGAGCGGGTGGTGCGGGTGCAGCGGCGCGAAAGTTACCGCATTCTTTTGCCGGTGGCCAAGCCGCTGATGGTGACGCTGTGCGCGGAGGAAAACGGCGTGCTCGGAGAGTGGCCGGCGCATGATATCAGTGTCGGTGGCCTGGGCTTTACCGTGACTGGCGAGCCGCCGCTGGAAGTGGGACAGGAGATCGCGCGACTTACTCTGGCACTGCAAAAAAAGCAGGGGATCGATTGCGCGGCGCAGGTGCGTCATGTTACCCATCTTGCCGACCGTCATGACGGCAGCCGCTATCGGGTTGGCGTGGCATTTTCCGAATTGCCCTCAGCCATGGCAGTGACGATCCAGCGTTATATCACCAAGATTGAACACCAGCGACGCGGCCTGGACCGGAACATTTTCAGCGATTAAATTTTACTCGCTCAGTGCTGCGTTGCCATCGGTGGCTGACGTTGCAGCCTGACTCAGGCGACGTAAAGCAGTACCGCGAAATAATGACAGGCGCTGCCGGCCAGCACAAACAGATGCCAGATGCCATGCGCGTGCCGCAGTCTGGTATCCAGCGCATAAAACACAATCCCGAGCGTGTACGCCAGTCCGCCTGCCGCCAGCCAGGCAAAGCCGGCCCAGGTCAGCGCGGACACCAATGGCGCGATGGCGATCACCGCCATCCATCCCATCGCCACATAGATCGCCAGCGACCACAGGCGCGCGCCTTTGGCCAACCACAGTTCCTGCACGATGCCAATCAGCGCCAGACCCCATATCGCACCGAACAGGGCCCAGCCCCACGGGCCGCGCAGCGACACCAGCGTAAACGGCGTATAGCTGCCGGCGATCAAAAGATAGATCGTGCAATGATCGAATTTCTGAAATACATCCTTGGACCGTCCGCGCAGGCTGTGATACAGCGTCGAGGTTACATACAGCGCGATCAGCATCGCGCCGTAGATGCTGAAGCTGACAATTTTCCATGGGTCGCCCTGCTGGGCGGCCAGCACGATCAGCACAACTGCGCCGGCGGTCGCCAATCCGGCGCCGAGCAAGTGGCTGATGCTATTGAACTTCTCGCCGTAGTGCATGAATCGACCTCCATCACTGCCGCAGTCTGTATGTCTGTATACAAGTATCGCGCGCGCCGGCCAGGCAGCCTGCGCTGGCACGCTCAATGACCGGCCGGGTTGATGCGCCGGCATGCGTGAAATGACTGGACTGCTAATCTATACCATGAAGCGCGGGAAGCTGCTGTGCAGTTCCAGCGCCAATCGTGGCGTTGGGCGTAGGAGGTTGATGCGAGGACTTGGCTAGCAGCACCTGTGCAGCGCAATGAAATGATAAAACGATTTCTGACTTGGGCCACGCTGCGGGCAGGCGCGCCGGCGACGTTCACCGGATATTATTAGTTATTAGTTATAGCTATTAGTTTTGAACCATTGGATATCAGGCAATAGAATTAACTATCAATCAATGAATGGCGATAGGAAAAATTGATGCTGTGGCGGCTGCGTCTCGGTGACGCCACGACCGCGCATTTTTTTCTGCACCAACAGTGAAGTGCTTAATCTAATAGTGATACCCTCCATTCCCTTGATTTAAAGCAAGGGATGCAATCTTGGCAAGAATGCCATGCTTCCCCGAATTGCTTAATCCAGATCAAGGGTGTCAGGTGCTTGTCACTGTGAAAATGTGTGATCGTCGTCAATAGGAATTCAGCATGAAAGCAATCAGTAGTCAGTCAAGCCGCGACCTTATCGGTTACGCGTATGGTTTATTGTCACGTCGGGCTTCGGTGGCCGGGCGCGGGTTAGAAGGAGTCGCATATGCATAATCTGGAAAGTGCCGTCATCGCATTGGCCGTGCCGCAGGATATTTCCACGGAAGTGCTGCTCGAAAAGTATGCAAAAGGCAATGAAACCAGCGTCGAAGAAGTCCTGGCGCGGATCGCCAAGGCGCTGGCCCAGGTAGAGCCGGCCAAAACGCGCAAGAAACAGGAAGAAGAGTTTTTGTGGGCCATGCAGCATGGCTTCATTCCGGCTGGCCGCGTCGGCAGCGCCGCCGGCACCAGCTTGCAAAGCACACTGATCAATTGTTTCGTGCAACCGGTTGGCGACTCGATCACCGAAACCGTCAATGGCAAGCCGGGCATTTACACGGCACTGGCGCAAGCGGCGGAAACCATGCGCCGCGGCGGCGGGGTCGGCTACAATTTTTCCGCGATTCGCCCGAAAGGCGCGCGGGTCAAGGGCACCGGCAGCAGCGCGTCCGGCCCGATTTCGTACATGAAAGTATTCGACCGTTCCTGCGAAACCGTGGAATCGGCCGGCGCGCGGCGCGGTGCGCAGATGGCGGTGGTCAATGTCGATCATCCGGATATCCTGGACTTCATTACCGTCAAGCAGGAGCGTGGCCAGCTCAATAACTTCAACGTTTCGGTCGGGGTGTCGGATGCCTTCATGCAGGCAGTCGATGCCGGCCTGGAATTCGAACTGACGCATGTGGCCGAACCGAATGCCGAACTCAAGCGTGCCGGTGCCTACCTGCGCGACGATGGCAAATGGGTGTACCGCAAGGTCGAGGCGCGCGACGTCTGGGACCTGATCATGAAGAGCACCTATGCCGCCGCCGAGCCTGGCGTGCTGTACATGGACCGGATCAATGCCGAAAACAATCTCAGCTATTGCGAAGTGATCGAAGCGACCAACCCGTGCGGCGAGCAGCCGCTGCCTGATTATGGCTGCTGCTGCCTGGGCAGCCTGAACCTGACCGCCTATGTGAAGGCACCGTTTTCCGCCGAGGCCGGATTCGATTTCGAACAGATGGCGCAGGTGACCAAGCTCGCGGTGCGCATGCTCGACAATGTATTGATCGCCACCAAGTGGCCGCTCGACGAGCAGGCCCGCGAAGCCGCCGCCAAGCGCCGTCTGGGCTTGGGCTTTACCGGTCTGGGTGATGCGCTGATCATGCTCGGGATTCGCTACGACTCGGAAGAGGGCCGCGAACTGGCAGCCAGAATCGCCCGCGAAATGCGCGACGCCGCCTATGCCGGTTCGGTCGAGCTGGCCATTGAGCGCGGCGCCTTCCCGCTGTTCGATGCCGATCGCTACCTGCAGTCCGGCTTTGCATCGCGCTTACCGGACGCATTGAAAAGCCAGATCCGCCAGCATGGCATCCGCAATTCGCACCTGACCTCGATCGCGCCGACCGGCACCATTTCGCTGGCCTTTGCCGACAATGCATCGAACGGCATCGAACCGGCGTTTTCCTGGTTTTACAACCGCATGAAGCGCATGCCCGACGGCAGCAAGAAAGACTACACGGTCGAAGACCATGCGTACCGGGTTTACCGCGCACTGGGTCACGATACCGCCAAGCTGCCGGAAGCGTTCGTGTCGGCGCTGGAAATCTCGGCCACCGATCACATGCTGATGGTCGCCGCCGTGGCGCCATTTGTCGATGCGGCGATTTCAAAGACGGTCAATGTGCCGGAGGATTATCCGTACAGCGATTTCAAGAACCTGTACATGGAAGCCTGGCGCAAGGGATTGAAGGGCATCACCACCTATCGCCCCAACAGCGTGCTGGGCGCGGTGCTGTCGGTGCCGAGCGCAACGCCGGCGGCCGCAACGCCGGTGCCGATCACCCTGTCCGAGCAGGACAAGCGGCTGGTGCTGACCGAAGTGGCGATGTCGCCGCCGCTGGCATCCCTGCGCTGGCCATCGCGCCCGGGCTTGCCGGCCGGTGCGACCGCCTGGATCAGCGGCACCATCCGCACCCCGCAGGGGGAATTCGCGGTCGCCGTGTCGGAACAGTCCGGCGTGCCGTTCGAGGTCTGGGTGCTGGGTGGGCAGCCGCCGCGCGGACTGGACGCGATCGCCAAGACGCTGTCGACCGACATGCGTGCCAACGACCGCGGCTGGCTGCGCAAAAAGCTGCTGATGCTGACCCACGCCTATGGCGACGCATTCGACATGCCGATGCCGCCGCATGGCGAAATGGTGCATGTGCCGAGCGCAACCGCTGCACTGGCCAAGATGGTCGAGTGGCGCTACCACCAGCTGGGCGCGCTGGATTCGAAGTCGGACGACCCGACCCCGGTGCTCAATGCCCTGTTCTCGGCGCACGAGCCGAAAACCGGCACCGATGGCACGCTGGCATGGGTAGCCGATGTGCGCAACCCGTCAACCGAGGATGATTTCGTGCTGATGCTCAAGGAATTGCAGATGCCCGACGGCAGCAGAAGGCCGTACAGCATGTGGCTGACTGGCGGCCATCCGCGCGCGCTGGATGGTCTGTGCAAGTTGTTGAGTCTTGACATGCGTGTCATCGATCCGGCCTGGATCGGCATGAAGCTGCGCAAGCTGCTCGACTATGCCGAGCCGCGCGGCGATTTCCTGGCGCGCATCCCGGGCAGCGAGAAGCAGGCCAGCTATCCTTCCACCGTCGCCTATATTGCGCAGCTGGTGATCCACCGCTATGCGATGCTCGGCATCCTGACCGAACAGGGGTCGCCGGTCAATGCAATGGGTGTGGTGACCGATGAGCCGACGCATGCAGCCAAGGCCAGTCCGACCATGGCTGGAAAATTGTGCCGCGAGTGTGGCAACACGACCGTGATCAAGAAAGATGGCTGCGACTTCTGCACCGCCTGCGGCGCGACCGGAAGCTGCGGGTAATCTGTTGCATTACGCTTAATCATCAATTCATTACAGGAATTTTCATGAAGATTCATTCAATCGTCATTGCTGCGCTGATCGGTGCGTCGAGCCTAGCATACTTCACCGTGTCGGCCGCACCGGACAATACCAAGACCGTTGCCGCCATCTACCAGAACAAGGCAGCGCTGGCCGGCCAGAAGGTCAGCTTCCAGGGCAAGGTGGTAAAGGTCAATAATGGCATCATGGGACGCAATTTTGTCCATGTGCAGGATGGCACCGGCGGCGCCGACAGCAACAACCTGATCGTCACCAGCAAGCAAACCGCCAGTGTCGGTGACCAGGTTGCCGTGTCCGGCGTGGTGGTGGTGGATCGGGATTTCGGCAGCGGCTACAGTTATCCGCTGTTGATCGAAGAGGCCAGCATCGCGCCCAAAAAATAACACTACACGCCGGCAGCGTGCCGGGCCTGCAGTCGGTGTGCTGCCGATCCGGTGATGTCCGGCGTGTACCAGTCGGTATCCGGATAACAGTCTCTGGCAACAGCAATTGCCCGCCTTACAAGGCGGGCAATTTTTTTGTTTTTTATTTGGCCTTGGCGCCGGCCAATTCATCCTCGACCAGGGTTTTCAACTGGTTGTAGCCGAAGCTCGGCAGCGGTTTGCCGTTAACAAAGAACTCCGGCGTCTTGGTGACATTCAGGGTCTTGGTGTCGGCGATATCCTGCGCGATCAGGCGGGCAATCTCGGGCGCGTTCATGTCATTGCGGATCTGTTCCTTGTTTAAACCCAGGCTCATGCCCAGGCCATCGAGCAGGTTCCATACCGCATCGACTTGCGCCGCATGATGCTTGACCCAGTACGACTGCGAAGCCAGCAACGCTTCCAGGGTTTCCCAGTATTTCCCCTGCTTGCGGGCGGCTTCCAGAATCTTCACCACCTGGTCCGATCCCTGATGAAACG
The DNA here is from genome assembly GCA_036677325.1 of Paucimonas sp. Lineage (GTDB taxonomy): Bacteria > Pseudomonadota > Gammaproteobacteria > Burkholderiales > Burkholderiaceae_D > Paucimonas. Next base: position 114,843 of record JAKFBY010000077.1, on the reverse strand, counting down.
GCGCATAGCGCACCGATAACCGGATCTTGCCCGGATGGGCCGCCATCAATTCCTTCACCATCGGATAGAACGCGCTGCAGGTTTCGCAGGCGGGATCGAGAAACTCGACGATATGCACCGGCGCATCGGCGCTGCCGATCGTCGGCGCATGGAACCGGCTCAATGCTTCCTGGTTCTGGGCAGCGTGTGCGGTCGCCTGCGCGGATTGCCGGCTGTTATAGAACAGCATGCTGGCAATGAATGCCAGCACCAGCAAAGCGGCAGCAGTGATAAAAATGGTTTTCTGTTTCATTTGGATGCCTTTACGTATGCCGCGGCAAGCAGCGCGACGATCATGGAAAATGCCAGTACCGATAGCAATGGAATGGTGATGAAGCCCAGCCATTCGATCTGGACTTGCGAACAGGGCACACCCTGGGTGCAGGGCGTGGCGCTTTCCGGGATGATGCCGGCGGTCAGCAGCAGGTGAAACCCGGCAATCAGCGCGCCGACTGCCGCCAGCGGCAGCGCATAGCGGATTACCTTGGCGTCGAACGGGAACAGCCCGGCGGCCAGCACCAATACCAGTGGAAACATCGCAATCCGCTGGTACCAGCACAGCACGCACGGTGTCAATCCCATCACCTCGCCCAGAAACAGCGCGCCGAGTGTCGACATGGCGGCAATCAGCCAGGCGGCAAAAACAAGTGTCCACGATGAGGGCTGCATATTGAATTCTTTTTAGAAATTTGTTGGCCCGGCGCATCGCGATTGATGCGCGTAGCGGCCATCGGTTGCCGGTGTTGACAATATTTTGTAATAAACGATATTGGTTGAATAAAGCATGCTGCGCTGCGCGTCATGCCATCGTTGCTGGGCTGTTTCTGGTTTGCCTAAGTTTGCCTAAGTTTGCCTAATGTTAATGGTTAATCATTTGCTGATCAGCTGACTGACGCTCAACATCATTTGGCGCTGGCAATAAACAAAGGCCAGATCATATCATTGGCGCGCTCACGAAGGAATCGCCTGCATCGTGACGACGTGACAGCGTAACCGCGAACAAGGCCAGGCAGGCAACGGTTGGACGAGCCGCATGGCAAACACGCTGGCGAATTAATTAGGGATGCATGCAATTGAGCATGCATGACGGGTTTGTTCTCTGGCAGCAGACCGATGATCCTCTGCGGTGGCAGCTTCAGGCAACGTTGACGCCGCAAATTGATTGTTAAGAAAGCCTTAAGCTGCCGGCGCCACCATGAAAGCTCCATAACAAAGGAGTTGCCATGAACCACAGATTCCTGCATCGATGTGCGAGCGGCGCCATGCTGGCGGCGATGGCCGTGGCTGGCGCTGCATTCGCCGCGCCGGCGCAAGCGGCCAGCCCGGCCCAACTGCTGTCCGGCTACACCGCACAGGCAGGCACCGCTGCCGACCCGGCACGCGGCCAGCAGTTTTTCACTGACCGCCACGGCCGCGAATGGAGTTGCGCGTCATGCCATGGCGCCGTGCCGACCCGAACCGGCAAGCATGCATCGACCGGCAAGCCGATCGATGCACTGGCGCCGGCCTTTAACCCGGAACGGTTCACCGATACCGCCAAGACGGAAAAATGGTTCCGGCGCAACTGCAATGACGTGGTCGGCCGCGAATGCACCGCCACCGAAAAAGCCGATCTGCTGAGCTGGCTTCTTAGCCTCAAACCATGAACAAAACTATTTTATCGACTGCCCAAGGAGAATCTGCCATGCCGTCTGAATTTCATCTGTTTTCTCGCTCTGCCTGGCTCGGCTTGATCGCCGCTTTTAGCTTGGCCGGCACTGCTGCCGCCGATGACAGCCGGCCCAGCCGGCAAGCGCCATTGCTGCCAAAGTACCAGCAGGAATGCACTGCCTGTCATCTGGCCTATCCGCCCGGCATGCTGCCGGCGGCTTCCTGGCAGCGATTGATGAATAACCTGCCGCGTCACTTCGGCACCGATGCATCGCTCGATGCCGCCACGACCAAGGAAATTGCCGCCTGGCTGGCAGCCAATGCCGGCACCTACAAACGGGTGCGCGAACAACCGCCGGAAGACCGCATCACGCGTTCGGCATGGTTCATCCGCAAGCATGACGACCTATCCGCCGCAACCTGGAAGCTACCGGCAGTCAAGAGTGCTGCCAATTGCACCGCTTGCCACCCCCAAGCCGACCAAGGAGATTTCAATGAACGCCAAATCCGCATCCCACGCTGACACTGCGCACCGGTCAGCAGACATGCCAGCCGCAATCACGACCACGACCACGACCAGCCAGGTACTGGTGTGGGATTTGCCGGTGCGGGTATTCCACTGGTTGATGGTGCTCAGTTTTGCCGGCGCCTATCTAACTGCCGACAGCGAGCGCTTTCGGCTGCTGCATGTCACGCTCGGCTACACGATGGCAGGATTGGTCGGCTTTCGCCTGATATGGGGCGTGATCGGCACCCGCTACGCACGCTTCTCATCGTTCGTGCGCGGCCCGAGGGCGGTGGCGCGCTATCTCGGCACCCTGCTGCGCGGCCAGCCCGAGCATCATGCCGGTCACAATCCGGCCGGAGCGCTGGCGATCGTGGCGATGCTGGCGCTGGCGCTGGCCATCAGCGCATCCGGCTGGGCGCTCTACAGCGACATCGGCGGCGGGTGGCTGGAAGAGGTGCACGAGGCGGCTGCCAGCATCATGCTGGCGACGGTCGCAATCCACATCGCAGGAGTACTGATCAGCAGCTTGCTGCATCGGGAAAACCTGGTCGGCTCGATGATCAACGGCCACAGGCATGGCTCGCCGCAAGAGGGCATTCGCAGCGCCTGGCGCAGCGTGGCGGTGCTGATGGTGGCAGCGGTGCTGAGCTTCTGGTGGCTGCAGTGGCAAGCCGCGCCGACGGCAGCCGACGTCGCCAGCCCGCCGGCGCTCTCGGCACAGTCCGCCACGGCTGAGCGCGATGACGATTGAGCATGTCTTCATGCGATAATCGGGCCCATGCGCATCCTGCTTGCCGAAGACGATCCCTTGCTGGGCGATGGCCTGAAAGCCGGCTTGCGGCAACTCGGCTTTCAGGTCGACTGGGTGCGCGACGGCGAAGCCGCCGAATGCGAGTTGCGCGCCCAGCCCTATGCGGCAGCGGTGCTCGATCTCGGGCTGCCGCGCAAGGATGGTCTGGCAGTGCTGGCGGCGATTCGCCGCGCGCTCATCACGATTCCGGTGCTGGTGCTGACCGCACGCGACACGGTGCCGGACCGCATCCATGGCCTCGATCTGGGCGCCGACGATTACGTGGTCAAGCCGGTCGACATCCATGAACTGGCCGCCCGCCTGCGCGCTCTGGTGCGTCGCGCCCATGGCCAGACGCAGGAATGCCTGAGCGCGCAGGATGTGGTGCTCGATCCGGCGTCCCGGACGGTGCGCCGCGCCGGCCGGCCGGTGTTGCTGTCGACCCGTGAATTCGATCTGTTGCATACCCTGATGCTCAACGCCGACCATGTGCTGTCGCGCGAACAGCTGGAACAGCACCTGTACAGCTGGGGCCAGGAAGTCGACAGCAACGCGGTCGAGGTGCATGTCCACAATCTGCGGCGCAAGCTCGGTGCGGCGCTGATCCAGACGGTGCGCGGCGTCGGTTACCTGCTGCTGCGCAAGGCGCCGGCACCATGATCCGGGCGCCCGCTTCCCTGCAGGGCCGCCTGCTGCTGCTGGTGCTGGGCGTGGTGCTGAGCGTGTGGCTGGCAACGGCTGTGCTGACCTGGTTCGATGTGCGCCACGAACTCGACGAGCTGCTCGACAGCCACCTGGCGCAGGCGGCCGCACTGCTGGTGGTGCAGCAGGCCGGCGAGCTGGAAGAGGACCCGGCCGCCATCGATGCGCCGATCCTGCATCGCTACGCACCGAAGGTGGCGTTCCAGGTATTCCATGAAGATATCCTGGTGCTGCGTTCGGCCAATGCGCCACAGCAGCCGATGGTCGCCGCCGACAAGGATTTCACCAGCGGATTCGAGACGGTGCAGATCGACGGCGTTGCATGGCGCGTGTTTGCCGCTTACGGCGCCGAGCGCGACGTGCAGGTGTATGTTGGCGAACAGGCCCGCTCAAGGCGCTCGATCCTGTGGGCGGTACTGCGCAGCACGCTGTGGCCGATGGCGTTGGCGTTGCCGCTGCTGGCGCTGGCGGTATGGTGGGCGGTATACCAGGGCATGGCGCCATTGCGCCGGCTCGGGCGCGCGGTGGCCGCGCGCCAGCCGCAGGCGCTGCATCCATTGCGCCTTGATGCCACCACCACCGAGATGACGCCGATGGTCAATGCGCTCAATGATCTGTTCGAACGCATCGGCACGCTGCTGGAATCGGAACGCCGCTTCACCGCCGATGCCGCGCATGAGCTGCGCACGCCGATTGCGGCGATCCGGGTGCAGGCGCAGGTGGCGCTCGGTGAAGCCGACCAGCAGCTGCGGCGGCATGCGCTGGAAAACACCCTTGAAGGTTGCGACCGGGCCACCCGGCTGGTCGAACAGTTGCTGACATTGTCGCGGCTCGAAGCGGTCGAAGCCCCTGCCCTGGCTGCCGTCGATTTCACCGCGCTGACGCGCCATGTGGTGGCCGAACTGGCGCACAGGGCGCTCGGCAAGAATCAGACGCTCGAATTCGATGCCGGCCCATCCTGCAGCATTGCCGGCGACGAAACATTGCTGACGGTTCTGGTACGCAATCTGGTCGATAACGCGATTCGTTACAGCCCGCCGTCGGCGCGCATCTTGATCAGCGTCCGGCAGCTTGCCGGGCAGCTTATATTGCGGGTGGAAGACAGCGGCCCCGGTTTGACCGAATCCGAGCGCAGCCGGCTCGGCGAGCGTTTTTTCAGGGTCACGGGCAGCAGTGAAAGCGGCAGCGGACTGGGCTGGTCGATCGTGCGGCGCATTGCGGCCGTGCATGGCCTGACGCTGCAGGTCGAACGCTCGCCGCAGCTGGGCGGCTTGGCGGTGCAGGTGAGCGGCCAGGCGAGTGCGGCTGCCGGTTGACCCGTGAAGCAAGGCAAGTGCATGTAATCAATTAGAGCTGCACTACCCCCGGTAAGACGCGTGTGTATCGCATCACCAGAATGCATTTGGCCGGAACGCATCATCGTTGCATCAGGCAGTTGATCGGGCAGCTAGCCACGTCCGAGCAGCCTGGCGATCATTTCACTGAAACTCGATACCCCGAACTTGTGCATCAGCCGAGCCCGGTGCGCCTCGACCGTGCGCGGACTTAATCCCAGTTCGCGGGCAATTTGCTTGCTCGACTTGCCGGTCACCAGCAATTGCGAAATCTCCCGCTCGCGCGGGGTAAATTCGACCGTCACCGGGCGCGATTTCGACATGTCCTCGAACACCCAGACGGCCGAAGCAAACGGGTCGGCGCGATCCAGCGCACGGCCGGCGACATGGCACCAGAACAGCGTGCCGCTGGCATGGCGCATGATGCGTTCATCGCTATAGGTGCCAGTGGTGCGCATCGCGGTCAGCGCCCGCTCGCCGGTATGCTGGAATTCACCCTGCGACGGATACAGGCATTCCAGCGACTGGTTGACCAGTTGGGATTCGGAGTACTGGAACATGTCGCACAACGCCTGATTGCAGGTCTGGATGATGCGCTGCCGCGACACCAGCAAGCCGATCGGGGCCAGTTGAAATGCCAGCGCCAGGTCGCTGTTTTTTTGGTCAGGCAGTGGCGTCAGCGGGCTCATGCGGCGGGTCAAAAGGAGGTGGATTATAAACATCGGTTTGGCCCGATGATAGGACAACAGTGAGCTGATACTTATTCAATTTTATATCTTTGGAGATGATCGGCAACAATAAAGCTTGTCGGACATGATTCCGAATATTCCTGGAGATTAAAACAGTCAGCAAGTTGATCTGCTGAGCAGTGCCAGCTTACGGCCAAAGCGGCGATTACGTTGCGTGCTTTGCAGTGTACGGTCGTACATCGGCGCCGGAGTTGGCAATTGCAAAATTGCAATTTTAGCCATAAACTCGGTGGCAACGGAGGCTGTCTTCCTATTCCTGCTTTTTATTTGAGGTCTAACCAGGACAAAATTTACAAAGCCCAGTGCGCGCGACACGGGCAATTTGTGCCGGCAAGTTTGGCGTCATCCTTTAACAGGGTAAATTCATGAAAATTTCAGGTAAATTTGAAGTCAGGTTAAGTCCTCTCGACTGTTATGCCAGAGGAGTTGACGGAGTCCATCTCGGTCATATGTCCATCGATAAAACGTTTTATGGTGATCTGGATGCCACAAGTAAAGGCGAGATGTTAAGCGCTATGACGTCTGTAAAGGGTTCGGCCGGCTATGTGGCAATCGAACAGGTCACTGGAACTTTATTAGGCAGAAATGGCAGTTTTTTGCTGCAGCATTACGGCACAATGAAGCAAGGTGCCAATCTGCTGATTCTTGAAGTTGTGCCAGATTCAGGCTCGGGGGAACTGGCTGGTTTAGAAGGAAAAATGGCCATCAAGATTGAGGCAGGCCAGCACCAGTACGAATTCGATTATGTATTGGCATAACGCGTCGCTCAATCCGGACTCGCATCAAGAGGCAGATCCTTCGCTGCGGCTATTGCTGGCCTGTTGTCTCGGTGTTAAATATAAATGATGAGGCCCGCTATCATTCTTTCGGCATTCCTCATGTGCGCATACTTTTCTGCTGCCAATGCCGGGCAGGTTGGTACATTTGACTGCGTGGACTGCCAAGGCCTGCTTGAAGTCAAGCGTGTCAGCAACACCATGTACTCGGCAAAGCTGGTGGTCGGCGGTGGCAGTTGCGGCGGCACTGTTGTGGCAAAAGGCACTTCCAGGCTTTCCGAGGCCAACGAGCTGAGCATTCCCTACAAGATGGGCAAAAAACGATGTTTTTCGAAAATCGCTTTTATCGCCAATGGCGCAAACGTCTCAGATACGTGCAGGACGCCTGCGATGGAAGAATATTCGACATGCGCTACGCTCGGCGAGTACAAAAAGCGTTAGGGATTTTGGGATATCTATTTAATTTTCCGATTAAAACTTACTTGCTTTCGGCAAGTAGGTTGGCGTAGAACTTAAACATGATGAAACCATTATTTCTTTCGTTTTTGATCGTCGTGCCGATGTTTGGATTAGCGGCACCAGCAACATCTCTCTGCGAACAAGCCGAACAGGTGATTTTTAACTGCAGTGTCACTGGTTCGGGAAAATTGATTTCCCTATGTGCATCACCAATGCTCTCTAAAAATGATGGCTATTTACAGTACCGATTTGGGAAGCAGAGGAAAATTGAACTGGTTTTTCCAAAGGAGCGCAATCAAAGTCAGAAAAAATTTCGTTATGCTCACTATTTTCGTGCGCAAGTTGACCGGACGGAGATCAGTTTTACTTCAGAAGATTACGAATACACTATTTTTAGCTACTACGATGGGGAAGAAAAGCCGACCATGTTTGACGTGGGCCTATCAGCAGGAAGTAAAAATAAAGCGTCTAAACGCACATCATTGAAATGCAAAAAGCCTTATCAGGCAAAATTCGCAGTGTTAGAAAGTGCCATTCCCTGCGACAAAGACAATGCGCTAAATCTCGACGAATGCAAGTGAAGTACCCCGGTTTGACTCGTCACCCAAACCAGGCGCGCGGCAAAGGACTTGTCACTTTCCGGCAAATGCTGCTTGCTGGCTAGCTCAGTGTTAAACATCCTATATATGCAGTCTGCTCACTACTTTCGTGCCATATTCTCTATTGCCATTGGATTGGCAAGCTGTTCTGCAGCAGCCGAAAAAAACGTACCTTTTCCGAATGATTTCGGAGTAGTTAATTTTGATGGTCAACGAGCCTGTGTATCGCTTCCGAAGAGCAGCAGGCCGGAGGGAAAGGAAGTAATCCTTGTCCAGACTACGGGAAAACAGAAAATTTATTCCGGGGTGGTTCAGCGTGAGGCATCTGAAGAATGTGACATTTTGAAGAAATCAGATGTTCCTGGTCCTTACTATAGTGTGCGCCTAAAGATGACAAGCTTGGAAACGCCGTTTCTGGGCATTGCTGTTCTGGAGCGGCGTTCAGTGTTTCACGAGTCGGCGGGAACGATTTCAGCTTTATTTAGCGCGAACAACGTGGCGTATCATTTTACAGAATGTGCCGGCACGGAGTCCGTTCATTTTTTCGTATGGGAAAAGAAAGAAAAAAAGATGAAGCCGATATGGCATGCTAATTACTATTTGCCATACGCAGTTGAGCCTTCATGCGGAAAGCTCGAACATCAAGCCATGAAAACTTTTAAAACATCACTCAATACGGATGCCGCTATGCGCTCCCGTTTAGTTTGGCGCTAGGCCATATTCAATTAAAGGAGGATTTTCCATGTCCTGGATTAGACAAATTCTGATTTTCTTTATATGCCTTTTTGCAGCGTGTCTTGCGCAGGCTGCTAATGACCCTGCTGGCGAGTCATTGGATGAAAAGCTGATCCTTTCCAAAAAAATTTGGAGTCCGATATTCGTAAGCATTGACCTCGAAAAAGATAGTCAAAGGCTACCGATGACAAAGCAAGGGTTCCAGCGCGTTAACGAATTGTTCTATCGGGCATACGCGGATTATCTTGATGAGCCTGAGCTTATGGTGCAGGAAAAAATGTACAGAACTGGTATAGGGAAAAAAATCGCAGAAAATATGATTAGAACATTATTCGGCTTGCAGCCACTTAATCTTACGTATGACAGCTTTTCAAAAAAAGAAAAAGACGAGTGGGAGTTGTTCTCTAGAGAAAATTACACGCAGATGAAGCAAATTGAAAATAGGATGAAGGGCTTTACTCAATTTATACAAATCAGGTTCGCTCAAAAAAAACCACCTCCGGTTCACGACACGAAATAGAAAATTCGTTGATAGCATCTAACCATCCCAGCTGTGCTGAAACACGAGAGCCGGAACCAATATGGCGGCGTGTCGATAACTCGATATCGAGCTGAAATTGATATTCAAATTTCAGAGGCGCCGCTGAAAATTATGCAGTTGAAGCAACGAACCTGTGGTGGCGAAAAAACGCAATCCTCTTGTAGGTGAGGACAATGCCGACAAACATGTGCTGCAAGACGGACTGGCCAAATCGTGCTGAGATTTGGCCCGCCGATCAAGCCCAGCATCAGAATTGATGGGAGAAAAATTGAGACATCTCTGTCTAATAACGGTGATAGCTGCATCAGGCTTCCAGGTGCCTTTTAGTGCTCATGCTACTGAGGGATCTTTGTTGAAGGAGCTTGACCTAAAAAGAGGTGGCTCATATGCATCCGCCAAGGCCAAGTTATTGAAGCTTGGATGGAAAATCGATATGGCACACGTGGACGAAATAGATATTCTTAAGTCTGCGCCATACGGGTTTAGGGAGGTTGTATGCGGTAACGGATGGGAGGCATCTTGCAGTGCTCGATTCATTCGGGCGGAACAAGAAATAATGCTTACGATGCGACCGAAAAGAAGTTTGGTAATCGATGGCGCCTGGGATGATAAATAGCTGCGTGCGTAATGCGGATCTAGCCGATCGCTCAACCAGGATGCTGCTATGTGGCCACGTTTAGCTTTTCGTGAGGCTGTAGGATCAGTCACAAAACACGTATCTTTTCAAAAGTAAAGCGATGAAGAATCAATGATTTACAGCTTTCAAACATGCGCGAACAGACCTTTTTTACCGCCTCGTCATGTCGCCGGAGTCACTCGACATTCCTGCAAAAGTGTTGCTTGACTGGTCTGGACTGGCGTATCGACTAACATGGTATGAACTTTGCGGCGTTGATTGACGCAGAATTGTCGAGCAAGTCAATGCCTTTCAACTGTGAACGCCTCGTTTTTCTGGGGGCTTCGGGCAATTGATCATGAAGGAGAAGCGAGATGGATAAGCAAGCAAAAAATACTATTTGCCTTTGGTATGATGGCAACGCCGAGGAAGCAGCGCGATTTTATGCTAAGACCTTTCCCGATTCCTCCGTCGGCGCAGTGCATCTTGCCCCGGGGGACTTTCCATCCGGGAAAAAAGGTGATGTGTTGACGGTCGAGTTTACGGTGATCGGGATTCCGTGCCTCGGACTTAATGGCGGACCCGCGTTCAAGCACAATGAAGCATTCTCGTTTCAGGTCGCAACCATAGACCAGGACGAAACCGATCGTTACTGGAACGCAATCGTCGGCAACGGCGGCGAAGAGAGTGCGTGCGGGTGGTGCAAGGACAAATGGGGCGTGTCCTGGCAGATTACGCCGATCGCTCTAACCAAAGCGATCACAGATCCCGACGCTGCTGCTGCCAAGCGTGCGTTCGAGGCGATGATGGAGATGAAAAAGATCAACATCGCTGCAATCGAGGCGGCACGGCGGATGAACTTGCCGCCACCCTGAAGGGTGTTGGCGAAACACGTTCTATGATCGTTGCGCCGACCTCGACTAGCGATAGTGAGCGAGCCAAAAACGTGGGCGTAATGCAGCAGCTCATCGCGACTCCAGGCGGTAATACGGCCACATCTGTGGAGGCGGCGACCGCAACGTTAGCCTTGGGGACCCAGTCGGCCGTTGGTAATTCCAGTCCTGCAGTTGCAGCCAGTAATATGCCAGCCGTGCATCCTTGCACTAACTGCAATAGCGCACTCGGTGCAGGTGCGATATTTTGCAGCGATTGCGGGACAAAAGTTGCAGCGTAATCTGTTGTTAATCAATTTTTCGTCCAATGCTCCGAGATTAATTTGGAAAATGGAGTGCTAAGTGGCACTCCATATGCCTGTTATTAATGTCAGGAATATTGGCTAAATGTTGAATAAGGGTTGCTGTCACTGGCAGCATGAGATTGACCGTATTTAATGAACCGCCCGATATGTGACCCGCATGTCCGATGGTGTGGGCGGGAGGGGGCGTAAGGCTTCTTCCTATCCAGATTAGGCATCGTAAGCACTAGCAGCACATAATTATTAGCATGTTCACACTCGCGAAAACTCCATGGAAAATTCCCGTCATGCAGCACCTGTTTCACCAATTACCGACCCTGCCTTTGCCGAAGGGTTGTCCATCATGCTGGATAACCACCTGCAACACCTACGAAGCATCAAAGATACTGAGGAAAAATGGTTGGAGCGCATGTTCGCGGTCTTTGGTGGAGGTATTGCCTGGATGGCTACCCAGCCGGAAATGTTAAAACCAATGAGTAGCTTATCTATGGCTTGCGTCTTCCTTAGTCCGTTTGTTTTTGCGATTTTCTTTCTTCAGCACGTGATGGCAAAAGAGCGTCTCAGCTACTACCGGGTCATGCGTAGCGTTATTCGCGCGCAGAGCTTGCTCAACATGTTTGCTCATGGTTTTTTGTCGCAGGGGATGCGTTCCGCAGCTTTTCCTCTGGGCTTGGGCCCTACGCCACATAGGGACGGCACACAGCCATTCTCTAGCTTTGGCTATCGGCAAACTGCCATCTTTATGTTTTTCGTGACTTTTCTGGGCTTGGCGTCGATGAACCTCACTGCTCTGCCAATATGGTTGCCCGTAACGCTCGCCATCCTCAACTTGTGTTGGGTTGTGCACCTGTACGTGCTGGATGATGTCAAGCTTTACCGGGCAGTGTTGCAGGAGCGCGGCACAGCTGGCTTTCAAGAGGACTGGGTTGTACTGGCCAAACGCGCGATTTCTCGAAATGAGGAGTTAGAGGGGGTTACTTATTTTGAGGCGCTTAAGCGCCTGCCGCGACGTTGGCACACCCGGGGTTGAGGAGATAGGCGCACGCATCGCTTCACAACTCAGCAAGTACCAATCTTGCAAAGCTGAATTTAGCTCTGCTTTTTGTGACCCTGTTATGCGAACGTGGTGGCGTTCGCGATGTTTGGCTCGCCATCGTGCGGCAAAGAGCTGTCTGAACATCAAACCTCAGCCCGACATGTCAAGACAATCGGTCGGCAGCGGACGGTTCTCGAACGCCTTTATTGTCGCCAAATCAACTTTATTGTTTCACTCCAGGAATGTAACTATTAATGCAATGAATCATGTCGTTTTGCGCTAGGGTAGTTCTACCTCTATGGAAAAGCGCTGCATATTATTACAATCAGCAGGCAATCAATCTATTCAGGAGGCGTTATGGGTGTGTGTATCGTTGGCTGGGCGCATTCGCCCTTTGGTCGTCTGGACCAGCATGATCTGGAGTCGCTGATCGTCAGTGTCACAGCCGATGCCTTGAAGCATGCGGCAGTGTCGGGCAGCGACATCGATGGCATTTGGCTGGGCAACCTGAACGGCGGTTTTACGCCGGAATTGTTTGCCTCGTCGCTGACGCTGCAAGCCGATGACAGCCTGCGCTGGAAGCCGGCCACGCGCCTGGAAAACGCATGCGCATCCGGTTCGGCGGCGATTTACGCGGCCTGCGATGCGATCGAAGCCGGCCGCGCCAAAATCGCGCTGGTGGTCGGTGCTGAAAAGATGACCGCCGTGTCCGGTCCCGAAGTGACCCGGATTCTCGACCAGTGTTCGTATGTGAAGGAAGAAGCCGGCAGCGGCTACGGTTTTCCCGGGATTTTTGCAAAAATCGCCCAGGCCTATTACGAGCGCCACGGCGACCATAGCGCAACCCTAGCCCGGATCGCGGCCAAGAACCATGCCAATGGCGTGCGCAATCCGTACGCCCAGCTGCGCAAGGACCTCGGCTTTGAATTCTGCAATACCGTGTCGGAAAAAAATCCGGTGGTAGCCAGCCCGCTGCGCAAGACCGATTGCTCGCTGGTGTCGGACGGCGCCGCCGCCCTGATTCTGTGCGACGAATCGGTAGCCAAGAATTTCGCGCGGGCGATCAGGTTCCGTTCACGCAAGCAGGTCAATGACTTCCTGCCGCTGTCGCGGCGCGACCCGCTGCTGTTCGAAGGCCCGCGCCGGGCTTGGGACGGCGCGCTGGCTGCAGCCGGCTGCACCATCAATGACCTGTCGCTGGCCGAAGTGCATGACTGCTTCACCATTGCTGAACTGCTGTCGTATGAAGCAATGGGTCTGGCCGCACCCGGCCAGGGCGCGCGTTTGCTGGAAGAGGGCGTTGTCATGCCGGGCGGACGGCTGCCGGTCAACCCGTCCGGCGGCCTGAAAGCCAAGGGCCATCCGATTGGTGCCACCGGCGTGTCGATGCATGCGCTGGCGGCGATGCAGCTGAGCGGCCAGGCCGGCGATATCCAGGTGCCCGATGCCGACCTGGTCGGCGTATTCAACATGGGCGGCTCGGCGGTTGCCAACTACGTCAGTATTCTGGAGCGCTTCCAATGAACCTGGCGCAGCTGCTGGTTCGCACCGCCCTGGTTTATCCGGACAATCCGGCGGTGCTCAAGGGCGCGCGGCAATTGCTCAACTACCGTGAGCTGGCACAGCGCGCGGCTGCTATCGCCGGCTATCTGCAGTCGGTCGCGCAGTTGAAGGCCGGCGACCGGGTGATGCTGTTCATGCCGAATTGCCCCGAGTATTTGGAGCTGCTGTACGGGGTCTGGTGGGCCGGGCTGGTGCCGGTGCCGGTCAATTACAAGCTGCACCCGAAAGAGGCGCAATACATCCTGGAAGATGCGGGTGCTGCGTTCGCATTCGTGTCGGCCGATATGGCCGACGACATGATTGGCGCCGGCGTGCCGGCGTCGCGTGTGATGGTGCCCGGCACAGATGCCTACAATGTACTGACGATGGCAGCGGCCGCGCCGGTCGCCGCGCGCACGCTGCAGGATCTGGCCTGGCTCTTTTATACTTCCGGCACCACCGGCAAGCCCAAGGGCGTGATGCTGTCGAACCGCAATTTGCTGGCGATGACCTCGGCTTACCTGATGTATGTCGACGAAGTGGCATTGGAGGATGCGTCGGTATATGCGGCGCCGATGTCGCATGGCGCCGGCTTGTATCACTTGCCGGCGTTGGTGCGGGGCGCGCGCCATGTGGTGCCGGAATCGGGCGGTTTCGAGCCGGCCGAGCTGGTCGAGCTTGCCAAAACGGTCGGACGGCTGTCGATGTTCGCCGCCCCTACCATGGTCAAGCGCCTGACCGAGCATGTGGTGGCAACCGGTGCCGACGTATCCGGATTCAAGACCATCGTCTATGGCGGCGGGCCGATGTATGTGGAAGACATCCGGCAGGGACTGTCGGTGATGGGCCCGCGTTTCGTGCAGATTTATGGCCAGGGCGAATCGCCGATGACGATCACCGTGCTGCCGCGCGCGGTGCTGGCCGATGCCAACCATCCGAACTGGCAGGCGCGCATTGCGTCGGTCGGGTTTGCGCAAGCGGGCGTCGAGGTCCAGGTGCTTGGCGAGGATGGCCAGATTTTGCCGGTGGGCGAAATCGGCGAAGTGGCGGTGCGCGGCGATGTCGTGATGCTGGGTTACTGGAATAACCCGCAAGCGTCCGAGCAGGCGTTGCGTGGCGGCTGGTTATGGACAGGCGACAACGGCTGTCTTGATGAAGAAGGTTTCCTGACGCTCAAGGACCGCTCGAAAGACGTGATTATTTCCGGCGGCTCCAACATCTATCCGCGCGAAGTCGAGGAAATCCTGCTGCTGCATCCAGCCGTCAAAGAGGTCAGTGTGGTCGGCAAGACCGATGCCGAATGGGGTGAAGTCGTGATTGCCTTCGTGGTCGGCGATGGCGTGACGCAGGAGGAACTGGACCAGCTATGCCTGGCCCACATTGCCCGTTTCAAGCGGCCCAAGGAATACCGTTTCGTCGCCAGCCTGCCAAAGAATAATTACGGCAAGATTTTGAAGACGCAGCTGCGCGAATTACTTTAGCGCAGCGGGGCAGGCGTCACCGGTGCAATCATGTGTCGGTGAAACAGCGTACGTGACGAAATTATCAGCTTGAACTCGCTGCTACGTGCGCGCACCTGCCGACAAGCGGTCCGGCCCGCAACCGGCAAGACGAGATCAGCGCGCCGAATGCGACGCCAATCACGATGCGCAAAAAATTCTAGAGATGCATCAGCCTGATGCCAGATTCGGTTGCCAGGCGCCATTAACCAACCAGGCGCAGCATTATTGGCATAAATCATTCGTCAATAAAAAACCCCGCCGTGGCGGGGTTGAAATGCGTGCCGTGCTGTTACCGTGCGCGCCGGCGCATCGTGCCCAAACCCAGTAAGCCGAGGCCGAATAGGGCCAGTGTCATTGGCTCCGGTACGGCGGCAGTCAACACCGATTTGTCGAATGTGTATTCGCCGCTCAGGGCGGTCAATGTCAGGGTAATCTTGCCATCAAGCAAATCATCAAGCGAATCAGAAGTCAATGCAATCAAATCAGTGCGGCCATTGTTGGGCACGCAGTTGGCATTGCCGCCACAGCTGAACGATTGGCCGCCATCACCGATCGAAAAATTGAATGTTTCCTTGTCGCCGTTTGCATCAATCAGCCGAATCAGCAAATTTGCATTGAAAATTGCGTGGGTGCCGACCAAAAACCCATTATTGATCAGATCATGGCTAAACGTGTATGGTGAATTGACGGTGATGGAGATATTTGGGTTCGGATCAACCGTGTCGGAAACGATCAGTGCATTGGCATTGGCTGCGCCGAACAGTAAGCCGATACACAAAAGTTGGCGCGCGATTTTTTTAAGCTGATGCATTTTGAATCCCTGACATGCAATTGAACGGATGTTCTTTTGATTGTGTATAAGCAAAGTTTATGCCTTAAATATTATTCTTTTAAATCAAATGATTACATTTTCCAAAATACAAAACTTTCAAAAAATGTAAAATTTTTCGACGCAGCGGGCAGGCCTGCAACACGCAGATTTCAGTCGGGTTCGTCGCATTATCCCGACAATTCAGTCACCATCAGTAGTTCGAGAAAAGGTTATCCGTAGCGCCGTACCCGCTACAGTCCCAGCGCCGGCTAGTGCTGGTCTTGCCTGGCCATGCTTTTATTTAAAAAATCAAACAGCCGCTGGCGCGAGTCCCTGGTTGTCTCCGCGTCATAACTGAATACCATCCGGTCCCCCTTGTAATCCACCAGCGATGCCCCGCTGGCGCCGATCATGTCCCAGCCATGTCCGGCGCGCGGATAGGCATGCCATTGCACCGGTGCACCGCGCTGCGCCAGCTGTTGCAAATTCGGAATGCAGTCATACGACGGGGTCAGGGTATCTTCCTCGCCCATCAGCACCAGCAGCGGTTGATCGATATCGGGGCGCAGATAGTCGAAATCCATTTCGGTATGGCGTTTGGATACAAAACACAGCGGATACAGCGCGACGCCGGCGGCAAAGCGCTTACCCGAGGAATACGGCGAAGACATCTTGCTGGAAGCCGCCAGCAGCGCAATCGTGCCGCCCTGTGAAAACCCGGCCACCGCAATGCGCCTGGGGTCGACCATCGGCAACTTGCTCAGGTGCGCCAGCGCATCATAGGCATCCTTGACGCGACGACTGTACGACACTTTCGGCGTCAGGCTGCAATTGCGAACATGCTCGCGCAGACTGTCAACGGTCATCACCAGGTAACCTTGTTCAAGGGCAGCCTCGATCCACTGGCGTGCACTGCGCTGGTAAATGCCACCGCAGCCATGCAGCATGACCAATGCCGGATGCGGCCCCGGGCCTTTCGGCTTGAAGATGGCATTGCGCAGGCTGGTGAACGAATTGAGTTCTTCCTGCGGCGCCGACTCGAACTGCAGATCGTCGTTGGCCGCCAGTACCTGCTGCGCCTGCTGCTGCATGTAGGCGTCGAACCGGTCGGGCGCTGCGCCGGTGCCTGTTGCCGGCATGGTGTTTTGGCGGTCATCCCAGGAGCCGCCGTCACCATAGAAATACCAGCGACCGTCTTGCCGGATCAAGCGCCTGCTTGCCGGGAAGACCCCGGCTTCGGTTTGCACCTCTGCCGTCAGATAGGCAAACTTGCCTTCTTCACGCAAGCCCTTGACCCGCCATTCATAGCGCCGCGTCATCGGGAATAGCCGGCGCATTTCCACCAGGTCGCGTTGATTGGTGACCTTGAAGGCGGGATGATGCTGCGCCATGACCTGATCCATGTCCTGGTTCGCCCAGGCCGCAGCGGTCTGGTCCAGCAGCCGTCGGATGTCATCCGGCACCCGGGTGTCCGTCAGCGGCAGCAGATGCAGCTTGGATGGCCCGGTGGCATCGATCGACAGCCCCAGAGCGCGGCTGCCGGGGGCGAGCAATGCCTGCCATGGACCGGCGTGCGGGGTCACCGTCATCCAGCCCCAGCCGGTCTTCAATCGCCTGGCCGGCGTCAACGGGTGCATCGCCGCCCGGATGCCGGCGCCGTCCTGGCCGAATATCAGCCAGTCGTTGCCGTTATTCGGCCAATCCTTCAGGTAGCTCGAGGTCTTGGTGGTGATTACGCCGTCGAAGGCAATCTCGATCAGCGGCCGATTCTGGTGGCGCAGCGCCACCTGCCACTGGTTGCCGATTGAGCGGTCGATATCGATGTCACTGACAAACTTGGGAAAACCGATCGCCTTGCCGGCTTCGACAGCCAGCCAATCGGTTTCCGGCAGCGCGATCACATACCAGATATTCTCGCCATCCTTGCTGGCCAGGATGCTGAGCTGGGCCAGACGGTAGGGCAGCTGCGGCGCTGCCATCTGGTGCCAGTTGCTCACCGATATCCGGACATACGGCTGCGGCGGCATGCCGTAGCCGGCCGGCAGAAAACGCCGGTATGCATCGAGATCAGTTGGTGCGAAATCGGCGACGATGGTCGATACATCCTGGTACAGGCCGGCTTCGGTGTATTGCTGGTTACCGCGCAGTTTCCAGCTGCCGTCCTGCTTGATCAGTGCGCCGCCGATATGCAGCGGCAGTAATTGCAGCGAAGGCGCAATCACCCCGCGCGCCGAGCTGGCATACGCAGTCAGCAGTGCCTGGTCGCCATCCTGTTTGAAACTGACCGGCGTGATGGTGAGCTGGCCGAGGTAGCGCTGCTGCTTTTTTACATGATCGAGAAAGGCGGCGCGGTCCATGCCCTGGTGCAGGAAATCGGTGGCCAGATAATTGCCGATGTCGGCGCTGGCTGCGCTGCCATAGGCACGGCCGACATCGCGCAGGAACTGGTCGATATCGGTCGGGACGGCAATCGCGGCAGGTGGTCCAGAGCGGGTTGGCGTGTCGACCTGGGAGAATCTGATTTGCGTGATTGCAAATCCGCAGATCAGCACAACGATGCCGGCGGCGGCAATGGTGCGCACTCTGAACGGCAGCGCATGCATGCGGCCATTGAGCAGCGTGCCCAGCGGGGTATAGCGCACCAGCAGATGGTAGGAGACGATACAGGTGATGGTGGTGGCCGCGATATTGATGCCGATCTTGGTCAGCGCACCGAATGGTGCGTCGTACAGCAGCAAGCCGAACCCGACGGTGGCCGGAAAGTGCACCAGATAGACCCAGTACGAACTGTCGGCAACATACGCCAGGAAGCGGTTCTTTGCAGGCAGGTAGCGGATGAACAGGCCGATCAGCGCAAAGCTCCACAGCCAGCTGGCGCCGTGAAAGGCAAAGGCAATCAAGCCCGGCAGGTAGCGGGATTGCCCGGGGTTTTTAACCAGCGTATCAAACAGCGGCAGCGATACCATGAAGAAGCACAGGCCAACCAGCAGCGCGCGCCAGCAATGCTTTGCATACAGCGGCAACAGTCGTTCCTGATGCTGGTACAGGATCCACCCGAACAGAAAAAACATGCCATTGTGGATTACTTCGGTCCAGCGCAGCATGAATGCGCCATCCGGGACCACGATGCCGTTCCAGTAGAAGGAGCCGACAGCCGCCAGTGGCAGGGTAAGCATCAGGAATCCCCACCAGCTGGATGCCAGGATTTCCCCGGCGCGGGCACCGGCAATCTCGATGACGGTCTTGAACCTGGCGGGCAGCAATTTCCCCGCCAGGCCGCACAACGCGGCCATTCCGCAAAACCAGAGCAGGTAATAGATGAACCACAAATGCAGCGTGCCAATCGGCGGGCGCTCGCCGCTTGCCGGCATTGCCACACCCACGTCTTCCGCCAGCGCTCGCAGCGTCATGCCGGATACCTCCGGCGCCATCAAGTGCAGATAAGCCGCGGCCAGCGCCATGGTGCCAAAGAAAATCGGCAGCCAGAACACCAGCAACGGCAGGCCGATGCGGCGCAGCCGGTGCTTGAACATGCCGGCGTAGCCACGGCGCTGCACCAGCAATGCGACAAAGAATCCGGCCAGGATGAAAAAAACCGGCATGCGGAACGCGTGAATGAATGCGACCATAAAGTCGGCAGATCGCGTGGTTTCAGGGTCGCGCCACGGGATCATGGACCGGCCCACGATGTGGATGACCGCGACATGCAGCACGATGCCCAGCCACATCATGATTGCCCGCAGATTGTCGAGCGCGTGAAGTCGTTGCGATTGCATTGGTTGCGTCTGCAGCATTCAAAAATCTCCCTGCTTTTTTATCGTTATTTTTTATTCAAGCCGACCTGCTCTTGAACCTGCCATCAGACCACCGCTGTGCTGGCCTGCGATGCTGCGCCTGCGGCCCAGGCATTGCGAATGAAGCTTTGCTGGTCAGGCCCGAGCATGGATCCCGCGCGCAGCAGCGGGTCGGTGCCGAAGGCCAGCAACAGCTTTTCCCGCAGCTGCGGCTGATGATTGACCGTCTGATCGAGCAGGCTGCTCCATCGGCGCACCATGGCTTGGGCTTCATCGCTGTCGAGCGCCACATTGTCCTGCAACAGCAGTGTGATGTCGTCGGCCAGCAGGTGCCATTCCTTTTCCAGTCCGACGTTAAAGCCCCTAAGCTCATCCGCCGTGAAATACTTGTGCAGGGCAGCCAGGCGCAGGTCGGCCGCCTTGCCGATGTATTGCGACATTTCCAGGTCGACGCCATTGCGCCCTTGCGTCGCCGGTTCCTGTGCATACATCTTTTGCCATCGGCAAATCAGATCGAAATCGCCTCCCATCCACAGGTGCGTCAAATCCATCCAGTGACGGGCCAGCGGCTGGATCTCCAGGCTCTCGGGCGGGATGCCGCGCGCCATTGCGCTGCGGATTTTGGCGATCAGCGGCGGCCATTCGGCGGCAGTGCGCTTCCAGTTCTCCAGGATGATCTTGATTTCATCCGAACTGAAATATTTGCCATAGGTAGACATCAGTTCCAGTGCCGACATCCATGATGTCATGTCCGGCTCGGTGCCATCGGCCAGTCTTGACTGCAGCAGGGTCAGGTGAATGCGCAATTCGCTGGCTCTGGCAATTTGCCGATCGAGGGCAACCAGCTGGCGCTGGATAATGGCCGGCAGCGGTTCGCCGGCACCGCTAAGCAGCGTGCTGACTTCGGCCAGCGGTATGCCGATCTGGCGCAGCGCCTGGATCGCATGCAGGCGGGCGATATCGTCGCGGTCATACAAGCGGTAGCCGGCATCCGAACGCGCCGATGGCGCCAGCAAGCCCATCGCATCGTAATGATGCAGCGTGCGTACCGTCAATCCGGTGCGCCGCGCCAGTTCTCCGACCTTCATCAGCATGGTGTTTTCCCCCGCAAGCCAATTGATATGCGTCATGAGTGTAAACCCTGACGTTATGTAAGAGTCAAGCGTGCCGGGGGTCGAGGCGGGAAGCGTTGTAGAGATGCAACTTTGACAACCACAGCGCGCGGTCCGTGCAACACATGACATTTGCAGATGGGCCTGTTGGCGAACGGCTGCTGGCTTCGGATGACGGCAGCTGGCTCCCGGCTGACATGCCAGGCATTACTGGGCCAGCGCGATATGGCATGCGATAAGAGCCGCCAACAAAATTGTTGATGTCAGGCAGTGATCAGACAGTGTATTTTGAGTACGAAAATGAGTGAACCCGGAAATGGAGCGCGGCCATTCATGATAAGACGCCACGTGATCTGCCTGATACTTCATCGACTTCTATCACAATATTCGACGGGATTTGAATTCGTGAAAGGCCGGACAGTTGATAGCATAAATCAATTGAAAAACATCTAGATTGCAGTGGGTTTTTTTAAAAAATACAGCCATTGATTCGGGATAAATAGAATGAACTATTTTAGTAACAAACCCATTGAGTTGTTTTCGCATGTACCGTAAGTTACTAACCAATACACTTTCTAACAGAAGCCAATTGCTGGGCAAATGCATATGAAGCTGGTGCAATACATGGCGGTCTTCTTGACAGAAAGATTATGGATTTAAGGAATCAGTTGCAATCCAATAACGCTCAATCATGATTTTTGGTGGAATTGAAAATGAAAATACTTGATTCAATGAATGCAGCATTAAATTTAAATGAATCATCGATGTTTCATGGCTCGAGTACAGACCATGAGCTGTGGGCATCCAATAACCGGAATTTCCGCATCAGCCTTAAACAATGGAAAATGTTTCATGCAGTGATTGATTTTGATGGATTTACTGGTGCTGCAAGTCACTTGCACATCAGCCAATCGGCAATCAGTTATACCCTTTCCAAACTGCAGGATCAATTAGGCGTCACTCTTCTCAAGCTGGAAGGACGCAAGGCGCAGATAACGGAAGAAGGGAAAATATTGCTGGATCGATCCCGAGAGCTGGTAAAGAACGCGATCGAACTTGAGGCGCTTGCCGAGAATTTGCGGCAAGGATGGGGCCCGGAAATTCGTCTGGCGGTGGATGCGAGCTTTCCTCCTCAACTGCTGATGCTTGCGCTACGCAAGCTTGCTCCGTCTCCATTAAATATCCGGTTAAGCGTTGAGGAGGCAACGCTGGACCAGGCTAAAAAAGCGCTTCATGAACGCACTGCCGATCTTGCCATTAGTACGCAAATCCCATTTGGTTTCGTTGGCAATGAACTAATGATGATCGAACATGTTGCAGTCGCCCATCCTGACCATCCTCTATTTTCCTTGAGGCGGGAAATTACCGTTGACGACCTCGAGAAGCAATTGCAGATTGTGATTTCCGGCATCAATGATTACATGACTGCCAATGTCAATTACCGCTTGCCACGCTATTCACGGCTCTGGAATGTCAGTGGTTTCGATACGGCTATCGGTGCGCTGCGGCACTGTCTCGGCTATGCCTGGTTGCCAAAGTATCGGGTGCAACAATGGCTTGATGACGACAAAATCCGTATTTTGCCTTTGAATAAGGATCGTATCTACAAGACAAACCTGTTTCTCATTTTCGGACGATCAATGGGGCCAGACTCTGGAGCCAAGAGATTTGCCGACGTGCTCTGCAATCTTGCCGCAAACGGTCTTTCCGAAGACAACCTCCAACTTACCTGACTCCTTCGGCATTGAACAAACCTGAAGAAGCTCGATGTTGCGAGCTTTCCGAGAGGCGGCTCCTGACCAGATTCCGGCGTTTCCTGACTTTCAAATGGGGCGGAGAATACCTGAAAATGAAAACATCCGAGCTGATTGAAGAGCTTCAAAAACTGGTTGCCGAATACGGCGATCTTGAGGTGCTTTATCAGGATAATGGCGGTGTGGCTGACGTAAAGGCAGTAAATTATCTGCATGAATATTCGCTGCCGCCCGTCTTCATGATTTCTTGATCGGGTTTGGATCCTAGATTTGGATCCCTATGGATTGCGCCAGCGAACTGCACCCGCCTGGATGAAAACACTTGCATATGAACGCATCCATTGCACAGATCCGGCAAACGATTTCATATCGACCATGGTGAAGTCATGACGATCTCCTGTGCCTGGATGCAGGCCATTTACTTCAAAAATGCTTTGGAAGATCGGGGAGATATAAGAGCCTCGACCATAATGAAGCCCGCCCGTCGGCCAGAAGCGGCCTTCGTGTCGTCGCCCCGGCAGGCCGATGCTTGAAGCAGACTATTTTTTTTGAAAGCGCCACAGCACCATCTTCATATTGTCCCTGAAAAAATCTGCAAAGCAATCAATAAAAAAAGTGGATCCAATTAACGCTTACGAGCATATATTGATCAAAATTCCATACTTATTAATTTTCAGGTGCTGTGTAGACTGATGTGAGGCTGCGCATGCTCGCAGCGCTCGTGTTGCGGCGTTATCGGATATTCGGCAAAACCGCGCGTGAAGAACCATTGCCCGTGCACTTTTTTAATCTGTCATGCAGTTTTGTAAGCGTAGCCCTGAATAATCAAGAGCGCCTGTTGGCTGGCTTTATCCAGGCGTAATCCAGCGGTACAGTAAAAGTCAGAAAAGATGGATGAGGAGTTGGCGCAACTGATAGGCCACGAGTTTATTGACGGATCCATTGAATCAATTCCTATTACGCTTGCGGTGTCCCAATGAAAGGGAAGGTGATACTTTGAAACCCGTTTTTATCCTGAAATATCTTCTTGAAAATCGTTGGCTGATTGCTGGCACTGCGCTGGTCATCACCCTGTTGGGAGCCGCTTACGCATTGTCGGTAAAGCCCGTCTATGAAGCAAATATCCTGATCCAGGTAAAAGAAACTGCACCGGCAGAAAAGAATGTCCCAGGTAGTCTGCCGGCAGCCTTCGATGTAAAAACGCAGGCCGCGACAGAAGTCGAAGTGCTTCGTTCACGCTCTGTTCTGTCGCGCGCGGTCGAAGCCTTGCAACTCGACATTCGCGTGGAACCGAAATACTTCCCCATCCTGGGCGCACTCATCGCTCGTGGCAGTCAACAGATATCAGATCCGGGATTGCTCGGTTACGGCGGTTATGTGTGGGGCGCCGAGCAGCTCAGTATCCCCCGGCTGAACCTGCCCGGTCCTCTGCTGAATCAGCCTTTCAGCTTAAGGGTGGAAAGCGACGGAAAATATATTCTGACCCAGAAAGAACAGGGAATCACAGTGAAGGGCACGGTAGGTGAAAGAACCAGGGCACGTACCCCGCACGGGGACATGGAAATTCTGGTTGCCCGCATTGCGGCAAAGCCTGGTGCCCAATTTACCGTTAGCCGCACCTCTAAATTTGACGCAGTGGAGAAGTTGCAAAAATCATTGGTTGTCGCGGAAAAGGGAAGGCAGTCCAATATCATCGGCGTCTCGCTTAAAGGAGACAAACCAGAGCAGGTTAGCCACATTTTGAATGAAATAGGCAAGGAATATATTCGCCAGAATGTCACGCTAAAATCCGAAGAGGCAGAGAAAGCGCGTGCATTTTTCGACGGACAACTGGCGGATCTGAAACAGAAAATGGAGCGATCGGAGTCCAGGTCGACCGCGCTGCGTAGCGGGCAGGGGACATTCGATGTAAGGGAAGAAGCCAGTACGCTTTCGCAGCAATCAGTCGCCATACAGGCGCGGTTGGCTGAGCTGAAGCAAAAAAAGGGCGAATTGTTGATCCGTTTTCAGGAACAACATCCTACGGTCGCGCTCGCGAACAAGCAAATCCAGGATTTAAATGCTGAGCTGGCTACCATCAGGAGAAAACTCAGGAATCTGCCTGCGGTCGAGCAGGATGTGCTTGGCACCATCCGCGATAAGCATGTCAACATTGACATCTACACAGGTCTGTTAAGCACCGCCCGACAATTGAGTATGGTGGAGCCGGGCAGAATCGGCGGTGCGCGATTGCTTGACATGGCCGCAACGCCCACCCGGCCTGTCTCGCTGAAGCCATCCACGATGATTGCGGTGTCCGGCCTGGCAGGGATTCTGCTCGGCGTCATCGCTGCTCTTCTGAAGAAAGCATTCTTTCACAAAATTCACGACCCGCGCGAAATCGAAGAGGCGCTTGGTATCATGGTCAGCGCGACGGTTCCTCACAGTGCCAAGCAAGTGAAAATTTCCAAAAATATTAAAAAAAATACACAAGAAGTGATGGTCCTGCCCCACGATGCCCCTTCCGAAGCAACGATCGAAAGCCTGCGCATCCTTCGCAGCACGCTGGAATATGCGATGCGCGAGTCGAAGCGCAATATCATCATGTTCACCGGTCCGACGCCGGAAGTCGGCAAGTCGTTTATTTCCGCAAATTTCGCGACAGTACTGGCCTCCGCCAGGAAAAGAGTGCTGCTGATCGATGGCGATATGCGCACCGGTTATCTGCATCGCTATTTTGGCGTGAAGCGAGCAAATGGCCTCTCGGATGTGCTCGCGATGACGGCAAGCGTCGAGTCGGTCATTCATAAGGCAGTGGTGGAGAACGTTGATTTCATTTCGGCCGGCAGTTTTTCCGGCAGGCCTGCCGAACTGCTGGCGCATGAAAATCTTGAAAGATTGCTGCAGCAGCTTTCACCCCGATATGACTACGTTTTGATGGATACGGCTCCTGTGCTTGATTTTTCCGATGCCTTGATCGTTGGCGCGCACGCCGGGGCAATTTTCAATGTTGTGCGTGATGGTGTCAGCAGTATCGATGAAGCAGAAGAGACCGTCATACGGTTGCGCCGGGCTGGCCTGACGGTTACCGGTGTCATCTTGAATGACATGAAGCCGAACACCAGCAGCTATGGCTATGGAGCGCGATACCACACCGTCTCATTGATTCCTGATTATCAAGGCAGTGACGCTGAGAGAATCAGATTGATCAGGGGCTAGCGTGGCGATCGGGACTGGCGCTACAAATGCCGTGCGGGCTTTGCCGGCACGGCGATATCAATCGCCAGCCTGAAAAATATCTTATATATCTCTTGAACGCCGTCGGTGCACCGCAGATTTGTGCCGCCGAGTGAATGCATCGAGGCTCGCTGTGTTCAGTGTAAAAATTGTTTGATGTCCCATTATTGTTGGCGAAATATTTCTTGCGCTTGCGTCGTCGCCAGGTTGCCATCAATCTGCCTGCAGTGCGTACCCGCATCCACATGTGCGCAATTTCTGCTTGCTGCAGCGGCCGTGCGTCGCTTGGCCAAGAAAGCTGTCTGATCGGTGATCAGATAGCGGAAATCAGGCGGAAATAGTAAAAGGATGGCACCGCCAGCGCTTTTGATGATCCGCGACGCGAATGAAAAGGTCGCCAGCGATCGTCGCCGAAATTCTTCCACACGCACATTTTTCTCCCCTTTCTCTGCGATTTAAAAAAGAAGCCAGTAATGACGAACTTCGTCGGTGGAAACTGATCGTGAAAACGAATGGAATCGCGAGCATTTGGCGGGAAGCCATCGAAATTTTATATTTTTTTATTTGCGAGCGATTCGCTAAAGTGGAGAGACGGTTAACACAACGTTCAATTCAGCTTTCGCATGTCGGATGCTTCAAGCGATTTAAGATTTTACATGCGATAAGAACCCGATGATACGGAGCCTCATGGCTCTTGTTTTTTGCATGTGGTAACACACGTTATTTGCATGCAAAAATGGAGCTGGCTATGACGCGATTTGAAGAACAGATTGTTCACATGAGTCAAAGCGAACTTGTTGTAATGCCGATTGCGATGTTGCTTGACATGTTGCTTCTGGCGCTGCTTGCCAGCCTGTTGGCAAGCATATTAATTGTCGCCACTGGCCGCTGGCACGGGCGCTATTCGTTCGATCAGGATGTCAATGGCATCCAGAAAGTGCATGAGAATCCCGTGCCGCGCACCGGCGGCATTGCCCTAATGGCCGGCATTCTGGTGGTGCCCGCGCTCGGCCTGTTCAGCCAGCCATCCGGGTTCCAGTCAATGGATGAACTGAATATATTCAAGTTGCTGCTGGCTGCCATGCCGGCCTTGCTTGCCGGCCTGTTCGAAGACCTGACGAAGAAAGGCTCCATCCGGATGCGGCTGGTTGCGACGTTCATCAGCGCCATGCTGGCAGCCTGGCTGCTGGGCGCACATTTGCCCCGTCTAGATATCTGGGGCCTTGATCGTGCGCTTCAGTTGATTCCAGTCTCCCTGGCGATCACTGCGTTTGCAGTGGCGGGCGTGACGAATTCGATCAATATCGTCGATGGTTTTCATGGTGTGGCCGGCGGTACGGTCGTCGTTATCCTGGCCGGCATGGGATTTTTGTCATGGCAGGCTGGAGACGAGCTTGTCACGCAGCTCGCTCTGGTCGGGATCGGCGCAACCTTCGGCTTTCTGTTGCTGAACTACCCCACCGGACGCCTGTTCATGGGCGATGGCGGCGCCTATCTGCTCGGATTCTGGGTCGCTGAGGTCGCCGTGCTGACGATTGTCCGCAATCCGCAAGTCAATGCGTGGCAGATTCTGGCGATCTGTGCCTACCCTGTGATTGAAGTGGTATTTAGCATGTATCGCAGAAAAATCGTGCGTAAGGTATCGGTCGGCATCCCGGATCGGCTGCATCTGCATTCACTCTTTTATCGCCGTGTCGCTTGCCAGAGTATTCCCCGTATCAGCCAATACCCCTGGATTCGCAATGCCTCCGTTGCCTGGTTTGTATCGGCGTGGACCGCCACGGTGGGTTTTCTGGCGATCTTGATTGGCAACACCATTCCTGCTGCGGTGGCATTGGTACTGATCCAGGCATTGGCGTATATGGCATTTTATACGCGGCTGATTCGCGGACACTGGTGCCGTTGCCTCAATCCTGCGGTCATTTTTGGATGGCGGTCAGAGCCGAGGATCGGGCAAATATGAGTCATTTACCCTCTTTTGTTCAAGCAGCCTGGCATGTGGTTCATACCAGGCCGAGGCAGGAATTGCGCGCCCTGGAACAGCTGGGCAATCAGGGCTATACCTGTTTTTTGCCGACACTGCTGGTCGAGAAAATTCGTGGCCGCAAGCTTGAGACATGCGAGGAACCCTTGTTCTCACGGTACCTGTTTATCCGGCTCAGCCAGGCCACCAGCAACTGGGCTGCCATTCGCAGTACCCGCGGCGTCAGCAGCCTTCTGGCCTTCGGGGGGCGCTATGCCACGCTGGATGACAGCTGGATTGAAGCACTGCAAAACGTGCCATCGCCACTGCGTCAGGCGCTATTCGCACCGGGGGAATGCATTGCCATCGAGTCCGGGCCATTTGCCGGACTGGAAGGCATTTATCAAGCGCCGGATGGCGAGGCGCGTGCACTGATTTTAATTGAACTGATGAGTCGGCCGCAGAAGCTGCGGCTGCCGGTGGAAGCGCTGCGCAAGACCGCAGTGGCGGCGTAATGCTGCATAAGTGAAATAAAGACGCGCGCATGGTTTCGGCTGTCATTCGACATGTGCCGGGCATACATTATCAGATTGCGGTTTATTGGAACGCACCGGTAATCCAAGGGCGGTAGCGTGCCTGAACGGAAAAGCAGCACCGAGTAATGGAAGATTTGCATGGCAAATGAGCATTGAAATGAAACTGGTATCTACTGTCTGAGGAACATCATGAAAATTTCGATCAATACCAGCATCGCGGTAATCGGACTGGGGTATGTGGGTTTGCCGCTGGCAGTGGAATTTGGCAAAAGATATCCGACGCTTGGATACGACATCAACCGGCACCGGGTAGCCGAACTGCGCGAGGGAATCGACAAGACACTGGAGACCGATGCCGAAGAGCTGGCGGCAGCGCAACGCCTCAGTTATTCGACCAGCATCGATGACTTGCGCCAGGCAACCGTCTATATCGTGACGGTGCCGACTCCGGTAGACCAGCATCATCGTCCCGATCTGACGCCATTGGAAAGCGCCTCGGAAACGCTGGGGAAAGTGATCAAAAAAGGCGACATCGTGGTGTATGAATCAACTGTCTACCCGGGTGCGACGGAAGAGTATTGCGTGCCGGTGATTGAAAGACTGTCGGGCCTGAAATGCAATACGGATTTTTTTGTCGGCTACAGTCCGGAGCGCATCAATCCGGGGGACAAGCAGCATCGGCTGACTGATGTCATCAAGGTCACGTCCGGATCCACGCCCGAGACGGCTGACTTTGTCGACGCGCTGTATGGCAGCATCATCACGGCGGGCACGCACAGGGCATCGTCGATTAAGGTCGCAGAGGCGGCCAAGGTGATCGAGAACACGCAGCGCGACTTGAACGTCGCACTCATGAATGAACTGGCGATCATCTTCCAGAAAATGGGGATCGATACCGAAGATGTATTGAAAGCCGCCGGTACCAAATGGAATTTTCTGCCATTTGTTCCCGGCCTGGTAGGTGGGCACTGTATCGGCGTGGATCCCTACTACCTGACCTACAAGGCCGAAGAGCTTGGCTATCATCCGCAAGTCATCCTGGCAGGCCGCCGCATTAACGACAATATGGGCGGTTATGTTGTCGGACAGCTGATCAAGAAAATGCTCAAGCGCTGCATCCAGATCGAGAATGCCAATGTGCTCGTGATGGGGCTGGCTTTCAAGGAAAACTGTCCTGACCTGCGCAATACTAAAGTCATGGACAGCATCAACGCACTAAAGAGATACAACATCAATGTCGACGTGTACGACCCCTGGGTGAGCGCTGATGCTGCAAAGCATGAGTACGGCATTACGCCGATCGATATGCCGAAACCTGAACAATACGACGCCATCATCCTGGCGGTTGCACATCGCCAATTCAGGGAGATGGGTGCTGCGGGCCTGCGTCGCTTCGGGAAAAAAGAACATGTGTTGTTTGACCTGAAATACGTATTGCCAAAGGTCGACACCGATATCCGGCTGTGACAGCAGCGCTTCCAGCGACAGTAAACAGGAAAGAAGCCGAATCGTGAACCATTTCGAAAAAATTCAGTGCGAATTGCGCAAACACCCGAGGAAGTGGCTGGTGACCGGATGCGCCGGCTTCATCGGGTCCAATTTGCTTGAGAGCCTGTTGCAGCTCGACCAGACTGTCGTCGGGCTGGATAATTTCTCTACCGGTTATCAGCATAACCTGGATGAAGTGCGGGACCAGGTAAGCGCGCAGCAGTGGGCGAGGTTTGGTTTTATTCAAGGCGATATTCGCGATATCGATGCATGCAGGGACGCAGTCAATGGCACTGACCATGTCTTGCAGCAGGCGGCATTGGGTTCGGTGCCAAGATCGCTCACAGATCCGTTGGCGACGAATGACACCAATATCAATGGCTTCCTGAACATGTTGGTTGCGGCCAGGGATGCCCGCGTACAGTCGTTTGTGTACGCTGTATCCAGCTCCACCTACGGTGACCATCCAGGCTTGCCCAAGGTTGAAGATTGCATCGGCAAGCCATTGTCGCCGTATGCCCTTACAAAATATGTCAATGAACTGTACGCAGAGGTGTTCGCACGCTGTTACGGCTTCAAATCGATTGGCTTGCGTTACTTCAACGTCTTCGGCAAGCGGCAGGATCCAAATGGCGCCTATGCCGCCGTGATTCCGAAATGGATTGCGGCAATGATGATGGATCAGCAAGTCACGATCAATGGCGATGGCAGCACCAGTCGGGATTTCTGTTTTATAGCGAACGCAATTCAGGCAAATCTGCTTGCTGCATTGGCGCCGGCAGGCCGGCAGGGCCAGATCTATAACGTGGCAGTCGGCGACATGACGACGTTGAGCCAGCTGTACGGCTATCTGACGAGCATCCTGAATGCGAACGGGATCAGGGTGAGCGGAAATCCGATGCATGCCGATTTTCGCCGAGGCGACGTGTTGCATTCCCAAGCTGACATCAGCAAGGCGGCGCGGGAGCTTGGCTATGCCCCTGAATACCCGATCTATGCCGGACTGGAACAAGCGATGCCGTGGTATGTCAGACAAAGCGGGATGATGACTGCCAGTAAAAATGGCGTTGGTCGTCAGCGTCCTGATGTTAGCTCGGCGCGCGCCTGAACGATGGCCGTCGCCGCAATGCCAGATCGCCTCGTGCCGAGTCCAGTTGGCCAGCGGACGCCAATCCCTGCGGCTACGCACCTGATGCCGTTCGAGGGGATTGCGTGAATTTTCTGCTTACACTGGGCACCCGCATCAGGGCAGCCGATCCGCACCATTACGCCATCTTCAAGGGGATGGCATCGGTTGCGCTGTTTGTATTCCTGGGCAAGCTGATGAGCGCGGCCAAGGAGATGGCTGTCGCGTACCGCTATGGCCTCGGTGCGGAAGTGGATGCTTACCAGTTCATATTCAATCTGGTCGCCTGGCCGATCGGCATGTGGAGCAGCGTATTGACCGCGGTTCTGGTTCCGCTGGTGGCGAGAATACGCCAGTTCGACGGCAACGAGCTGCCGCGCTTTCGGGCGGAGCTTCTGGGGCTGGCGCTGTTGCTGGGGCTGGTTCTGACACTGTTCGCATGGCTTGGCCTCGGTGCGATGCTGCATTTTGGCTGGAGCGGACTGCCGGCGGATACGGTGCAGTTGGCGGCAGGTGCGCTGCCGGGGTTGATCCTGATGCTGCCTTTGGGATTGCTGGTTGCCCTGCAATCGGCGTGGATGCTTTCGGCGGGGCGGCATATCAATACCCTGCTTGATAGCGTGCCGCCCCTGTTCATCTGCGCGGTAGTTCTGGTATTTGCCGGCGGCGGCATCGAGCCGCTGGTATGGGGCACAGTGGCAGGCGGTACATTTCACCTGATCGCCCTTTTCATACCGATGGCACGGCGCAAGGAAATTGAAGCGCCCAGCTTTACCTATGCATCGCCGCAGTGGCATTGGTTTTGGCAAGGTTTTGGCATCATGCTGGCCGGCCAGGCGCTGATGAGCCTGACGGTAATCGTTGACCAGTTTTTCGCAGTCGGTCTGGGAACCGGTTCGATTGCCACGCTCGGTTATGCGAATCGCATTCTGTCACTGGTTCTTGGATTGGGCGCCATCGCAGTGTCCCGTGCCACACTGCCGGTTTTCTCGCAGGCCAGTCCGGATGGGGCAGCGCGAATGCATGACGTTGCTATTTACTGGGTGCGCCTAATGTTCATGCTTGGCATGGGGGCGATGGTGATTGGCTACTGGCTTGCGCCATGGGCAGTCAGGCTACTGTTTGAACGTGGCGCATTTGCGGCCGCGGACACAAAAATAGTGGCGGATGTACTGCGTTATGGACTGATACAACTGCCGTTTTATTTTGCTTCGATTGTGTTGGTCAGCTACGCATTAAGCCAGCGTCGCTACGGATTGATCTTCTGGTCCGGCGTCATCGGAATCGTTGCCAAATCCAGCGCCAACATGGTACTGATTCCCTATCTCGGCATCAACGGCATAGCTGCCGGAACGTCTTTTATGGCTGCCTTTATCGTCGTGTTTTTCTGGATAACCATCGGACGTAAAAAATGCGTGCACTGACAAAAATCGAATACTGGGACCAAGGCTACGTAGCGCGTAATGAAGCAGCCGAGTTGACGTTTGACTGGCGGAATTACATCAATTATTTAATTGCCGGAAAGATCGAGGGGATCGGACTGGCAGGGAAAAGCGTGCTGGAAATCGGGGCAGGCGATTCGATGTGGCTGCCCTATCTTGCGAAGAAATATCCTGGAACACAATTCGCCGGCGTCGATTTCTCGAAAGCCGGATGTCAACGTCTTGCCGACCGCGTTGCTGCCGCAGGCGCACCGGTGACGATCGACATCCATAATGAGGACATGTTCGCTGCAGAAAGCGCGCTCCACGGAACATTCGACCTGGTTCTCAGTTTTGGCGTCGTCGAACATTTCACCGAACTGTCTGCCGCATTACTGGCAAAGCGCCGGTACTTGAAGGACCGAGGAATGATGTTTTCCCTGATCCCCAATATGGCGGGTTCGATTGGAACACTGACGAAGGTATTCAACCGCCAGATTTTTGACATGCACAATCCGCATGACTGGAATTCCTTTCTTGAAGGGCATCGTCGGGCCGGAATGACAGTGATATCGGGTGGCTACCTCGGGTCCTCCAACTTCGGTGTCCTTTCCAGCTGCTTTGAGAAGCACAGAGGCATTGCATGGCACGCCTATGTT
This sequence comes from Paucimonas sp., assembly GCA_036677325.1. Classification (GTDB taxonomy): domain Bacteria; phylum Pseudomonadota; class Gammaproteobacteria; order Burkholderiales; family Burkholderiaceae_D; genus Paucimonas. The sequence continues at coordinate 82,190 of JAKFBY010000077.1, read as the reverse complement.
TTGTTGACCCGGTTGAGCAAAGCGATTGCATTGGCGGAAAGCAGGCTGGGCAACCTTCCCGCCAGCAAGGCATTTTCGCCATATATCTACGCAATCAGCCAGGCGAAATCATGAAGCTCGTCATTTTCATCAATAATCTTGCCGGCGGTGGAGCGGAGCGGGTCGCCGCCACGCTCGCCAATCACTGGGCGCGCAAGCAATGGACTATCACGATCGTCACCCTGGGGCCGCAAAGCCTTGATTTTTACCCGCTGGAACCGGCAGTCAGACGGGTGTCACTGAATCTATTGGGAGACAGCGCACATTGGCTGGATGGACTGCGGCAGAATGTTCGCCGCGTCATCGCGCTGCGGCGAACAATCAAGCAGCTGCGGCCGCAGGTTGCCCTGTCGATGATGAGCACGCCGAATGTGCTGCTGGCGTTCGCCAGCCTTGGAATTGCCGGTCTGGGCACAGTCGGTTCGGAACGCTGCTATCCGCCCCATTTTCCGTTGGGGACGATGTGGCACGCGCTGCGCAGAAGGATGTACGGCCGATTGACTGCTGTGGTGGCATTGACGCAGGAATGCGCCGCCTGGATCAGGACGCATTCTTCCGCCAGGTGCGTACCGGTGATTCCCAATCCGGCGTGCTGGCCGTTGCCCGGGAACCTGCCGAAAATTGTTCCAGATGCGCTCTGCGCGCCCGAACGCAGGGTCTTGCTGGCCGTTGGCCGACTTGGCAAGGAAAAGAGTTTCGACGTGCTGATCGACGTATTTTCCAAGCTCGCACGCCGGCATCCGGAGTGGGATCTGGTGATTCTTGGAGAAGGTCGCGAACGCCCGATGTTGGAAGCCCGGATTCTGGATGCGGCGTTACAGGCACGCATTTTCATGCCTGGAATCGCCGGCAATGTGGGGGAGTGGTATGCGCGGGCCGATTTGTATGTGACGAGTTCGCGCTTCGAGGGATTTCCCAATGCGCTCGCTGAAGCGCTTGCTCACGGCCTTCCGGCAGTCAGTGTTGATTGCGATACCGGCCCGCGAGACATTATCCGCCATGGTGTTGATGGGTTGCTGGTGCCGTTGGGGGATGTCCATGGCCTGCAGGCCGCGCTGGATTGCGTAATGGGAGACAGCCACTTAAGAAAAGAGATGGCTCACCGGGCCATCGACGCCAGAAGCCGCTTTTCAATCGAAAGGATAGCGGGCATGTGGGAAGATTTATTCAGCAGCATGGCCGATACCCAGCCCGTATCCGAAGCCATGCTTAACGGACCTGCAGAAAACAGGTGTGGTCCATGAATTCCGAATTCATTCGGCTTCGGCCTGATTTATATCCGCGAGGGAAAGAAGCAGGGAGATCGCTCACCAGCCCTTATAGTGGATTGTTGAGCTGGTACCACACCATTGTCCTCTCCATCGCATTGGGCGTCATCTATTCGAACCTGCCGATTTACGCTTACGTCCTGCATCCCGCCTTGTTGCCAAAATTTTTCTTTTTTGGCCTGGTTTTTCTTTTCGCTCCATTGCTGTTGATGAAATCCAGAGCGCTGGGCGCATATCTGTTGTCGCCATTCGCGTTATGGGCTTCGGTGTTGATCATTCTCAACCTCATTCATTATGCAAGCTTCGTCATCGATAGTGGCGCCAGTGGGACTCCATTGATCAACAGTCAAATGGAAATCAGGAATGCACTGGTTCTGACCCGCATTCAATATATTGTGTTCGCCGTGTTTCTCGGTTTTGCCGCCTTTTCCAGCAGCAAGCAGTCATATCGGGCCATGTTCGTATTTCTGGCTGTTTTTCTCCCCTGTGCGATCTTGCTGGATTTTGTGAAGCCAGGCCTTCTATATTCGATCGGTACCGGTGGTGCGGTGGTAGGCCGCGCCGCTGCAATGTTCATTAGTCCCACGATGGCAGCCCATGCCATGCTGCTGGCTTTTTTATTGAGTTGCGCGGCGGCGAAAATGACGTTTCGGACGCTACTCTTTATTCTGTTGGGAGCAGCAATCCTGGTGACCTTTACGCGTTCTGCGATGATTGCGTGGGTGTTGCTGTGGCCGCTGCTGATAGCCAGACGGGTATTGCCAAAATCCGCAATGATCGTTATATCGATCGCGCTCGGGGCCGGCCTATTGTTCCTGGGTGCATTTGAGAGTTATCTGGATAGTCGTCGGGACCTTGATGGCGGCCTTTCCAATATACAGGCGCGGCTGGACTTCTTTTCGGATGCGGCGCTGGATGATGATAGTTCCCTGGAGCGAGCCGAAGTCATCAAAGCAGGATGGGATCTGTTCCTGCAAAACCCGGTTTTTGGCGCCGGTGCGGGAGCCACGCAGTTCTGGTCACTGAGAGGCAGTACGCATAATCAGCTGCTGATGCTTGCTGCAGAATACGGCATGCTTGGCATAGGCCTATGGATCTGGCTGGTCATCATTCTGTGGAATGGAGAGTTTTTTCAGAATAGGAACCTGCAATTCGTAATGGCTTTCCTGTTTGTTTTCATGTCGATGTTTACCCACCTGATGCTTGACGCCGCTTCGTACTGGCTCGCCACCTTTGCGCTGGTTTCCGTGAAAAAAAGTGGGGTGCACAATCAGGGCGAGGAGGCCTAGCGTGCAAATAATCTTGCTCACAAGTTCTCTGGATCTTGGCGGCACCGAACGCGTGGTGGCCAGCCTGTGCAACGCCTGGTCTGCGCGCGGCGATCAGGTTACGTTGATCCTCACATTTTCAGGCGGCGGAAAACAGTTCTATCAGATATCCGATGTTGCCGAGCTGATTTATCTCGCCGACATTGTGGGCGTCAAGACGATGAACATCCTGACGTACGCTGAAAGGCTGTATGCGCTGCGGCGCTTGATTGCAGAGCGAAACGCCGATGTCATCGTGTCCTTCCTGCCGAACGTCAACGTGGCCACCATTCTTTCATCGGCATTCCTGCGCACGCCGCTGATTATCTGCGAAAGGTCGGATCCGGCAGGTTATGCAAGACTCCATTTGCTGGAAGTGTTGCGCAAACAGACCTACCGATTCGCCGATATGCTGACGGTACAGACACAAGGCCTTGCCGACCGGGCAAAACGCCTTTATCCCGGCGTGAAGTCGATCTGCGCGATACCGAACGCGTTGCCTGACGAGATTCCCAGCTACAGAAAAACGACGGGAAACCATAGAAAAACATTGCTTAGCCTGGGGCGGCTTGTCTCAGACAAGCAGATCGATAAATTGCTGGATGCGTTTGCCAGGATCGCCTCGTCTTTCACCGACTGGGATTTGCATATTTACGGCAATGGGCCGGCCATGCCGGCGCTTGAAATGCAAATTCACAACGCCGGACTTCACACGCGCGCATTCCTGAAAGGGCCTACCACCAGCCCATGGGAAGTCATGGCCTGCGCAGACGCGTTCGTGATGGTGTCGCGGTACGAAGGTTTCCCCAATGCCTTGCTGGAGGCAATGGGGGTCGGCTTGCCATGCGTTGTGTTTGATTGCCCAAGCGGTCCTCGGGAAATCACGCGCGATGGTAAGGACGCTGTGCTGGTGCCACTGAATGATCATGAAGCACTGGTTGCGGCGCTGCAGAAGCTGATGGGTGACGAAACCCTGCGGCTTGCCCTGGGCAGGCAAGCCAGGGATTCGGTGCGCAGCCGCTTCAGCCACGCGCAGGTCATGGAGAGATGGGACCAGTTGTTCCGACAGGTGGGAGCAATTCAATGAAGCCTGCCCTGCCGATTCAGTCACCGTTTACCGGCTTTTATTCGGGCGAAGGAATACTGCATGCCGCCATGGACGCGCGCTCAAAAAGAAGCATGCCAAGGACAGTCGACATTGGAAAGCCAGCCAAATGAATGCGATCAGAAATTTTATTGAATTAAATCGCAGCTTATGCAGAAAATTTGATTCATGGATTATTCCAAAAAAATTCCGCGTTGATGGAAATCGCGATTTTATCGATTCCTTTGCGAAAAAATTCCTGAAGCGTGGATTGGAAGTGTACGACGTAGGGGGAGGAAAAAACCCCTATATAAACAAGGAAACCAAGGACCATCTTTCGCTAAGAGTGGTCGGCCTGGATATCGATGCGGCCGAACTGTCTCAAGCCGAGGACGGCTTGTACGATGAAACAGTTTGCGCTGACATCACCTGTTTTTTGGGAAGGAGATCCGCTGATTTGATCATATGCCAGGCGCTTCTCGAGCACGTCAGGGATGTTGATGGTGCTTTTTCTTCGATCGTTTCCATCCTGAAACCTGGCGGCAAGGCAATCATTTTCGTCCCATCCAGGAACGCCGTTTTTGCAAGGCTGAACCTGATTCTTCCCGAGAAAATAAAGCGCTGGATACTTTTCAATATTTTCCCCCAGGCCCGCAGCAGCCAGGGTTTTCCCAGCTATTACGATCGATGCACTCCCTCGGATTTCCGGGCGCTGGCCGGGAGATACGGACTCCGGAGTGTCGATAGCCGTTGCTACTACCAGAGCGCATATTTCTCATTCTTTTTTCCGATGCATCTGACCTGGAGATTATGGGTACTGCTGTTCTGGATGGTGCGAGGCGAGCAGGCTGCCGAAACATTTTCGATGGCTTTTGTGAAGCCATCGGCCGAAAGCCATAGCGGCCAAATCGACGCGCAATCAATCGCGGCGCGGAGCTGACTGTGTCCCAATTTGTCATTTCGCTGGACTTCGAGCTTTTTTGGGGGGTAAGCGATACGCAGACCATTGCCAGCTATGGCAACAATGTCCAAGGGGAATGGGGCGCTGTCCCTCGATTGCTGGCGCTCTTTCGCCGATACGGGATCAAGGTGAGCTGGGCGACGGTGGGTATGGCAATGTGCCGGAATTACAAAGAATGGCGCGACATCCGGCCAGCGATATTGCCGGGATACGTTCGGAAAGAAATCTCCCCTTACACCCTGGATGCGCTGGTGAAGGAATATCCGGAGCTGTTTTTCGCCAGGCCGCTGGTCGAAGAAATACTGGCGGCGCCCGGGCAGGAGCTGGCGACACATACCTATAGTCATTTTTATTGCAATGAGCCGGGCGCAACGCCCGCGCAGTTCGCCGCAGACCTGGCGTGCGCGCAGACCATCGCTAAAGAGCTGGGTGCGCATTGTCGCAGCCTGGTATTGCCGCGCAATCAAATTGCCGGAAAATTTCTGTCTGTCTTGCCGGCCGCCGGAATTCAAGTCTATCGAGGCAATCCGCAGCACTGGCTGTACCGCAATGGCGACGCCGTGACCGGCGGAATGGCAGGGCGTGCGGTCCGGTATGCCGATGGGTGCCTGCCCTTGAGTGGCAGGTGCGACCGGCATCCAGAGCGCAGCGGCGAGCTGTTGAATGTGCCGGCCAGTCTTTTCCTGTATCCATGGTCCAGGCGGCATCGTGCGTTGGCGCCGATGCGGCTGTCTCGATTAAAACGCTGCATGACCGCCGCCGCGCGGGCAGGCAGTATCTGTCACCTGTGGTGGCACCCGCATAATTTCGGGGTGAATACCGACCGGAACCTTGCGCGCCTCGAATCGCTGTTGCAGCACTACCGCATATTGGCCGATCAGTACGGGATGCAATCAAGCTGTATGGGGGATTTTGCGACATCGACGGTCCCCGCATATCAATTCCGCAATCTGCCGCGCACTGTGGCGGCACCCGGCGGCCAGCCCTGGTCAGGAGGATTGCCATGACGCGTCATGTGCTGCACGTAATCAGCGGGCTGGTTGTGGGCGGTGCCGAAATGGCCCTTTACCGGCTGATCCTTCACTCTCGTGGCAGTGCCTACACCCATACGGTGATCGCCCTGACCCCGGAGGGCGGCATGTATGAGCGGTTTCGTGCCGCCGGAATCGAATTGATTGTGCTCGATTTCAGACGTGCGCCGATCTCGCAGTTCTTGCTCCTGTATCGCCTGATGCGAAAGATCCGGCCCGACATCGTGCAAACCTGGCTATACCATGCGGATATGTTTGGCGGTCTAGCGGCACGCATGGCAGGAATCCGCAACCTGATATGGGGTATACGAGCGACCGAAGTCGATGGCGGCTGCGCACGTGCCACTGTTGTCGTCCGGCGGCTATGCGCATCGATGTCACGCTGGATGCCGCATACCATCGTGTGCGTGGCCGAAGCCGCGCGCAGCGTCCATATGCTTGCCGGTTACGATGCGGCGCGCATGGTGGTGGTGGCCAACGGCTTCGATCTGACACGCCTGAGCGCAACCCAGGTCCAGAGAACGCTGTTGCGCATGCAATGCGGTTTCGATACGGACGACATGGTGGTCGGCACATTAGGCCGTTTCAATGCGGACAAGGACCACGCCAACTTCGTGCGGGCGGCCGGCCAACTTGCCAGGAGTCATGATCGGCTGCATTTTCTGATGGTCGGCAAAAACCTGGATTCGGACAATCAGGATCTGATGCGCTGGATCGCCGACACCGGCTATCCCGACCGGTTCGTGTTGCTGGGCGAACGGGCCGACGTCCCCGTTTGCCTGGCTGCGATGGATATTTTCTGCCTGTCTTCCAGGACGGAAGCCTTTCCCAATGCAGTGGGGGAGGCGATGGCGATGGGCTTGCCCTGCGTATCCACGGATGTGGGAGACGTTGCGATGCTGATGGCCGATACCGGCGTGCTCGTGCCCAAATGTGACCCGGATGCACTGGCAAAAGGGGTGGCGGGCTTGCTGGCGATGGAGCCCGACGCACGCGCACAATTGGGCCAGCGGGCCAGGGTACGCATTCATGCGGAGTTTACGATGGAGCGCACCCGAAAGCGGTTTGAGGGCATCTATGAAAACCTTACTGCGGGGAGCAAACTCTGATGTGCGGAATTGCCGGTTTTCTCGGAGCGACCAAACACCATGCGAAAGAGGAGCAGCACGCCCTTCTCAAGCGCATGACCGACACGATGATCAGTCGTGGACCCGACGATGCAGGTTACTGGTGCGATGCCGAACATGGGGTCGGGCTCGGCCACCGCCGCCTGTCGATCGTTGACCTGTCGCCGGCAGGGCACCAGCCGATGCGATCGGCCGCCAGCCGGTACGTGATCGTGTTCAACGGGGAAATCTACAATCACCTGCGGTTGCGCGAGGAGTTGGATTCTGCCGGGGTCGGTCAGGCATGGCGCGGCCACTCGGATACCGAAACGCTGCTTGCCGGCTTCGATGCCTGGGGCATCCAGGGCATGGTCGAGCGCGCCGTTGGCATGTTTGCCCTGGCGGTATGGGACCGGCAAACCAGGGTGCTGACACTTGTGCGTGATCGGATTGGCGAAAAACCCCTGTATTACGGCTGGCAGGGGCGAGGCAGCGAAGCGGTGTTCCTGTTCGGTTCTGAATTGAAGGCATTGCGCGCACACCCCGCTTTTGAAAATACGATCAGTCGGGATGCGTTGAGCCTGTACTTGCGGCACAACTACATTCCGGCACCGTATTCGATCTACGATGGCATCGCCAAACTGCCACCAGGCAGCATGCTGAGCGTATCGGGCATGCAGCGCGAGCCGAAAGTGTGGGCTTACTGGTCGGCGGCGCGACAGGCCATGGCGGGAGTCGCCAATCCCTTCGTCGGGACGGCGGATCAGGCGGTGCACGCGCTGGAAATATTGCTCAAGGATGCCGTGCGCGGGCAGATGATGGCCGATGTGCCGCTGGGCGCCTTCCTGTCGGGCGGGGTGGATTCATCGACCATCGTGGCATTGATGCAGGCCCAATCCGCCCGTCCGGTCAAAACTTTTTCGATCGGATTTCATGAGACGCGCTATAACGAGGCAGAGCATGCCAAGGCCGTCGCCAGGCATTTAGGCACCGACCATACCGAACTGTATGTCACTGCCGAGCAGGCGATGGCGGTCATCCCTCGCTTGCCGACATTGTATGATGAACCATTTTCTGATTCCTCCCAGATTCCGACGTTTCTGGTGTCGCAACTGGCAAGGGAGCATGTGACGGTATCGCTGTCCGGCGATGCAGGTGACGAACTGTTTTGCGGATACAACCGGTACCACATGACGGCAAAGTTCTGGAAAAAGGTGAATGCCGGACCGCTGCCGCTGCGCAGGCTGGCCGCCAGGGGACTGACCAACGTCCCGGTGCAATCCTGGAACAGGATGGCCAGCTCCGTAGCACGGTTTCTGCCTGCCTCGCTGCGATATGCCGACCTGGGAGACAAGTTGCATAAGGGCGCAGAGGCTATTGCACGCCCATCGCTCGATGCGCTCTACCTGGGGCTGGTGTCACACTGGGATAATCCGGCCTCAGTCGTGATTGGCGCAACGGAACCATCTACTTTGTTGACCGGTAACGCCCCCCCGCTGTCAGGGCTGGACGGTATCCAGCGGATGATGGCGCTCGATCTGCTGACTTACTTGCCGGACGATATCCTGGTCAAAGTAGACCGCGCAGCAATGAACGTATCGCTGGAAACAAGAGTGCCTTTCCTCGATCACCGGGTCGTCGAGTTCGCCTGGCGCTTGCCGCAGTCAGTCAAGCTGCGCGACGGCGTCACCAAATGGGCGTTGCGGCAGGTGTTGTACAAGTATGTGCCAAGAGCATTGATTGAACGTCCGAAAATGGGCTTCGGTGTGCCGATCGGCGATTGGTTGCGCGGGCCGCTGCGAGATTGGGCAGAAACCTTACTCGACGCATCCAGATTGCGCGATGAAGGATTTTTCCAGCCTGCGCAGGTGAGAAACAAATGGGAAGGATTTCTTTCCGGTCGGGGCGACTGGGAATATCACGTATGGGACGTGTTGATGTTTCAGGCCTGGCTGGAAAATCAGAATGAAGCACGCCTCGAGCCCGAGGTTTCAGCAGAGACACTTGTTTATCCAAGTATCGCCTGATTCACCCAATCAGTCCTCAGAAGCACCCTATCGGCGCTCGCCGATTGCAGGCTGCAGCCAGGCAGGGATGCAAAGGCCTTTTGAATCAAACCGGAACGCTCGCAGTTCCGGCCCTGTCAGCCCGGAGAGCATTCCCGACTTCTGGTAATCGAGAAATCGTTGAATGCTGCGACTTTCTCGCCTGTTCCGCCGGCGCAACAAGGGGTGGTGACCCGAAACACTGTTGGATACGCGAATTTCAAGGTGCCACAATGACAAAAATGATTTATGCATACAGTCGGAACGCTCACTCCAGTCAAAACACTGAAAACAAATTGAGGAGAATATGCACGCGACTCGAGCCTGATAATTTGACGCGCCCGGTGTCGCACAAGATAGCTGTGAACGGTGCTGTTGCATACGGAATCATGAATCACCGCGTCTCGCTTATAAAAGGCAACAGCGTTCTTCTGGGATGCCTGTATGGAGAAGATGCTCGCTGGGACATTCCGAAAGAAACCTACCCTGACGGCTCCTATGCCATCTTCAGGGAGTGTCATGATTGCGTGGAGGTGGTGAGTGACGCGGCCGCCTCGAGAACCATCTGGTATTACTTTGACGATCAGCATTTTGTTGCCTCCACATCGCAAAGAGCGATCATCATGTTTGTTGGCAGTTTTAAATTTGATGAGCGGGTTATTCCATGGATGCTTTCAACCGGGTCATTGGGGCCAGATTTATCCTGGGATAAAAGAATCAAGAGGCTTCCTCCTGAATCATCAGTGGTGCTGGATAAAGAATGGTGGTCCATTTCTGTCAACAGGCAACCGGCGATTTTCTCGCCAAAAAGCAGGTCTCTTGCAAATCACAAGGAACTGTTGATGAATGAGATTCGTACAGTCATTCAGTCCTTGAATCAATCCAGATCCGTCAATTTCAACGATTACGTCCTGCCGCTTTCTGGCGGTTATGACAGCAGGGGAATCCTCTGCTTTATCAGCGAGCGCGGCGTGCCTGATAATCTTAAAACCGTGACATGGGGCCTTGAGGAGAATGAAAGTCGAGAAGGCAACGATGCGGCAGTTGCCAGAGAACTGGCCAGCAAAGTCGGCGTCAAGCATCGATACTTTCATACCGATCTCGGAGATGAGCCACCGCAAAAAATAATTGACAGATTCATCCATTGCGGAGAAGGGCGTGTCGACCATCTTTCAGGTTACATGGACGGCATGGAAATATGGCGGAAGCTTCTTGAAGAAGAAAATTCTAACGGAATCATCAGGGGAGACGAAGGGTTTGGGTGGACCGCGGTATCCTCAGAATTAACCGTCAGGCTCGGCATTGGAATCGGCTTGTGCGCTGATTACCGGAATTTGGCTGGTATCAATGAAAAATTCAAATTCCCCCGGCAGGAATTGCCGGCCGATCTGCATAGAAGAAAAAATGAAACGCTGAGCGTCTGGAGAGACAGGCTATATCACGCGTACAGGTTGCCGACGATTCTAGCTGCGCTGTCTGATATCAAGTATAGCTATGTTGACATAATCAATCCGTTGCTGGCCAGGTCAATACTGCATCGTGTCAGGGAGTTGCCAGATAATTTGAGAACCGACAAGACCCTATTCAGGGAAATCGTCGATTCGGTAGGTCCCGATGTGCAGTATGCACATGAAGGTGCCAATGCAAGCCCGGACAGTGTTCTCAGAAAACGAGAAATTGTTGAATTGATGCGAACTAAAATGCAATCTGAAGCGGCGCAACAGGTCTTCAAGAAGGAATTTCTGGAAACCATATCGGATGGCATGCGGGTTGAAAACAGCGCGAACAAAGGTCAGCATAAAAGTCGCTGGAAGAATGTGAAGTCGCTTGTGCCCCATTTTATTAAAAACCGGATACGCGATCTGGTGGCCAAGCCAAGCCTGGATGGCAACGTGATGGCATTTCGCGTTTATCTCATTCTCAGAATGCATGACGTCTTCCAATCTGATTGCGCGGAAGTGACCGCCATGGTCGCGCCTCGCAAGATCAGCGCGTTCGCCATCGACTAAGCCCGCTGCTTGCAGCATGCGTGCGATTTTGTGCAATCGGGAAATCGTTCATTGCCGTAAGTGGTGTCCTGCTCCCGCAGAAGCAAGGCTGTGCGTCGCGCCACGCCCGCAGCGCCATAGGCTACGAAACCCTTGCCGCAGGATCCTGCAACAGCGATCACAACACGCACTTGTTTCTGCGCGGGCCTTAACCACGGACGCTCAATGATGAACCGGAAAATCGTAATCTCGGTCAATACCGCATGGAATATCTATAACTTTCGTTCCGGACTGGTCAAGGCGCTGATCCGTCATGGTTATGAAGTGATGGCCGTCGCACCCGATGATGAATATGTGCCGCGCCTGCACGCGATGGGTTGTCAATTCATCGGTATGCCGATGGAAAATAACGGCACCCATCCAGGCCGGGATCTTTCCCTGCTGATGCGCTATCTGCATGTGCTTCGGTCGGTGCGGCCGCTGGCCTATCTGGGTTATACGATCAAGCCGAATGTGTATGGCTCGATTGCCGCGCAAGCGCTTGGGATTCCTGTGATTAATAACATTGCCGGCCTGGGCACCACTTTCATCAACAGGACCTTGCTGACTTATCTGGTCAAGGAATTGTATCGATTTTCCTTGCGCCGGTCGCGCCGGGTGTTTTTCCAGAATGCTGACGATCAGGGTTTATTCGTTCAGGCTGGTTTGGTTCGCCAGGAGATTACCGATCGGCTGCCAGGATCAGGAATCGATCTGGCGCATTACCTGCCTGTCCCCCCCTCTTCTACGCGTGAGCGCTGTTTTCAGTTTTTACTGATATCGCGAATGCTCAAGGATAAGGGAGTGGAAGAATTTGTTGCGGCCGCAAAGATTGTTCGCCAGCGCATCCCTGCCGTCCAGTTTCAATTACTGGGCTTTGTCGATGCGGCAAACGCGAATGCGATTTCGCTGGAAAGAATCAGGAGCTGGGAGAAGGATGGCTTGATCCGGTATTTGGGCAAGACCGATGACGTCCGGTCCTATCTGGCTGACGCGGATTGCATCGTATTACCTTCTTACCGCGAAGGTGTCCCGCATTCACTGCTGGAGGCGGCTGCCATGGCGCGCCCGATCATTGCAACCGATGTCGTGGGCTGCCACGACATCGTTGATGATCATGTCAATGGCTTGTTGTGCCAGGTGCGGGACGTGCCTGACCTCGCCGAAAAAATGCTGGAGATGATCCGGCTCTCGCCTGAAAAGCGCCTGGACATGGGGGCGGCGGGGAGACGGAAAGTCACGGCACAATTTGATGAAAACATCGTAATCCAGAAATACCTGGACATGATCGATGAGATTGCGGCCGCCAGCGTAGGAAGCCCGAAGTCCAGGGAAAAGACTGCTGCGAAATATTTCAGGCAAGGCTGAACTGATACGACGGCAAATCGAAACGGCACAGAAATTGTGCAAGCTGCAGGAAATAGCCATGCATCAATGCCATTGCCATTGCCATCAAGTGGAAATTCTTACCGGGAATACATCTATATTTTGAATTGGTATTAACTGGCCAGCGGAACAATAATGGCTGAGTAGGCTTATGCACAGCCGTAATAAATCGTGTTTTGTTTTGTCGTTTGGCACACCGTCATCGGTACTATCTGTCACAGAGGCATCCATGGAATCCACTACAATCGGCCGGCGCGAGTTCATTAAAGGCTCCGCGTCCGCAATAGCGCTCATTTCATTTCCTGGCATTGTCTTCGGGCAAACTACAGGGCCGCGTCTCGAGTGGCAACAATTCAAGACCACGCCGCAATATGCATCCTATTTCAATGCGATAGCGGCGATGCGTGCCAATACCGATGCCAGCAGTCGCACGTCCTGGCAGTATTGGATCGATGTCCACGTCAATTTCTGTCCGCACAATATCGGGTATTTCCTGGCCTGGCACCGGGGCTACTTGTACTATTTCGAGCAAACGCTGCGCACGGTTTCCGGCGACAGTTCGCTGACATTGCCGTACTGGGATTACTACACGTATCCGAGGATTCCCGGCGAGTTTACCGATCCGGCAACTAACAATCCATTGTATGTGCCGCGTAACGGCACCAATGTCTACAATGCCCTTACTCTGACGCCTTTTGCCTCGACTGTGCTCAATTTTCAGAGGGGCACTTCCAATGCGTTCGAACCGAAGATCGAGGCGGCGCCGCATAATCCGGTGCACAATCTCATCGGTGGCGTCATGGCCACCATGCAGTCGCCACAGGACCCGATCTTTTTCCTTCACCATTGCAACATTGACCGGCTGATGCATGCCTGGGCGCTTCCCGACGGCAAACGCATACCGTATACGGCCAATCCCTACTCGCCATCGAACAGCAGTCCTTACTGGGCCGGGAATTTCACGTATGCTACCGACTTGACGCTGCCAAGATACCGTGCCTACCATCCTGCCTGGGTAAGCTCCAGCTATGCCAATAACAGCAAACCGACCTCTTTGCCGCCCCAAGCCCGGGCCAATCCGTACATACTGGTTCAGGCGCAGGTGTCGCCCATTCTGAATCGTCCGCCGGTCGGCGAATTTGCTTCGGCTCCCGGACGTGCAATTTCAGCCAGCCGGCGCTCGCTGGGGGGCGTCAGGAACGTCGGTCTCGCCGATAATTCGGTCAGCGCGCGCATAGCGTTGCCTGCACCTGCTGCGCAGGCGCTGCAGGATACCTTGTCCGTCGCCACTGACACTGGCCGGCCAGCGCCGGCAGGCACACCGCAGTCGGTCAAGATCGTACTGGACAATATCGTGTTGACCGGCGCCGGCAGGCGAGGCGGCTATTTCTACAATATTTACCTGAACCTGCCTGAAGGCGGCGACTCGACTTCATCCCGGCAACAACATTTTCTCGGCACGGTCGGGCCGTTTGAAGTTGCCGGCGCTGGCCACCACGGCACCGCCACGCTGGAGTTTCCCGCCACTGAAGTTCTGAGCAGCATGCAGGCGGCCGACTTCAGGGAGCTCACGGTGTCACTGGTGCGCGTGAACGGAGAAGGTGCACCCAAAGGGCAGACGATGCGTATCGGGGAGATATGGGCCGAGATTTCGACCGATGCACCGTGGGACCGGAGCACCCCTACGCCGCCGCCGCCAGGCGCTTGCTACTGCTAATTTGCCTGCATGGACCATGGCTGCGCATTGCGTTGATCGCAGCCGAAAATCTTGCACGAACATGATCACGGCGCGCGGTCCCTGCGCGGGAACGCAGAACGCGTTCACGTCAGTCTTTTATCCGTTGCGTCGCTCCTGCAACAGATCTGCATCACCGTCCTGCACGAACCGCAGCCGAACCGCAGCTGGTTTGCAGATTGTGGTTATGTCTTGCATGGGCGGCCAAACCGCGCTGGACGCTGCCGGAGACCGGCGATTTTTTGAAAAACAGGCCGGCAGTCTGACAGCACATCACTAATGCTTCCAGAAGGAAGATCCCATGAATCTGGCACTTCATACTGGCAATCAAGCTTTAACGCATCTGCGCACACAAGAATTTCAATCGAAATGGAAATCACTTTATGCGCGCTGCCCATGGGCGACTGCTTGCCAGCATCCGGATTACGTTACGCCATGGTATGAGATTTATCATGCAGCATTCCAGCCAGTGGTTATCGTGGCGGAAGCCGAAGATCATTCATTGGCCGGGATTCTGACACTGGCACTTTACCAAAACAGAAAAAAACTGGTGGGTGCAGGCGAACGCCAGGCTGAATACCAATGCTGGCTGGAGCAGAAGGAAACCGACAGTCTATTTATTCGGGAAGCGCTACAAGTAATCAGCACCCATTTCCCTGGCGCCGATTTATATCTCAGATATCTGCCGTCTGACATTCCTCTGAACTGGATTGCTGACAACCGCGAGTATGCGAAAAATATCAGGTTGCGCAGCCATCCGCGGCCACTGATGAAAATCGATGAAACCGCGATGCGCCTTCAATCCAGCAAGAAAAAATACCGGAGGAACGTCAGTCAGCTAAAAAAGTCAGGGACCGTGCAATTTGACAGAATCGCCGGGCACGACCAATTTATCGATGTCTTTGACGAACTGTGCATGCAATACGACTTCCGGCAGGGGGTGCTGTATCGGTATATGCCCTTTTCCAGCGACCCAAGAAAGAAGTTGTTTTACCTTGAGCTGCATAAGCGCGGTCTGTTGCACACAACCATATTGACAGTCGACGGAAAAATTGCGGCCTCTCATTCCGGACTGCTAAGCAATGACGCAACTCTACACATGGGAATCAGTACCCATGCCCCGACGTTTTCCGGGTATTCCCCGGGCAAGATCCTTCTGTCCATGCTGGGAATGCACCTGGTCAAAGAGCGGATGACAGTGCTTGACCTGACGCCGGGAGGGGATCCGTACAAGGAAAATTTCGCTTCCGAGCACGATGTCGTGTTCGAACTGTCGGCCTATGGCGATGTAAAAGCGCGTTTGGGAAAGGAAGCCTTCCTCGGTGCCAGGCGGTTTGTCAAACGCAGGTTGCAAAAGGCCGGCATGCGTACCGCTGATGTATGGGCCGCAATCGGAAAACTGACCCGGTTCAAGGAACTCGGCTTGCAAGGTTCGCTGGGCTACCTGCAACAGGTGGCCGTTGCGCCGACACGCGTGTATCGGTTATGCGCCGACCAGCCTTGCACCGACGAAAAACTATTGCCGATTTCCAAAGACTGCCTGACTGACATGTTCCGGTTTAAGTCGCGCGGCTCCCTGATCACGCGATGGGAGTTTCTGAGCATGGCAATGGAGCGATTGGAAAAATCAAGCCATCTGTACAGCTTCAGCAGAGATGAAAAGTTGCTGATGTGCTGTTGGATCGACATCCGTTCTGCCGAACAGGATCAGCAGCTGCCGGGCCCGGATGCGGCGCTTTCCGAGAGTGCGATCGTGCTGTCCGATTTGTATGTCCATCGCCAGCTGACAGAAATGGACCTGGTTCGGCGCTTCATCAGGCAGATGCTGGTTGAGGTGAAAGACTGCCACGACACGAGAAATATCTACTTCAGCGGCGCGCTCAATAATCAGCTGCAGGCGGTGATTAAACAATGCGGATTCTGCGATGCATCGGAAAAGCGCGAAGGCTTGTTGTCCAGTACCACCCGGAGACGATACTCGGGACTATTTAGCAAAGGCATAAAATGAATACAGCAATGACAATGAGAGACGGAGCAACACAGTCTGATGGCATCACCATCGCCTGTTATATAAACCAAGTGCCCTTGTTTGTTGAAACTGAACTGGTCAGGCTGTATGACATGCTGTATTCGTCGCTGCCTTTTTTCAAGGTGTACAGATCAACTGAAAAGCTGAGCAGCTACGTTGCCTGGCGTGGCAATATTCCCATCACAATTTTCTTGTTTCAGTTCCGGAATGAAAGAATTGAGGTCCTCAATGAAATGATCGAAATCGATCAGGGCGAGATTGATCGGTTTGCACGCTATATGTTTGCGAAATTTTCATCGACAAATATCATCAGCTTTAAGGCATTAAAAACCGACACGCATCGATTTTCGTTCCCCGTACAGAAATGCTATGCGAAGGATACCTATGTGATTGCCTTGCCTGCGACGCCGAAGGAATATACGGCGGCACTCGGAAAATCGACGCGTACTGCCATCCGGTATCAAATGAATAAAGTGCTACGGGATCATCCGTCTTTCACTTCCGAGTTTTATGTCGATGATGCGATCGATGAGCAACACATTCGCGACATCATCCGGTTCAGTGAAGCACGGATATCCAGCAGGGCATTCAAATTCGACCACGATGTGAATCGCATCATCCGCCTGGCAAAGGCGTGCGGCTTTATCAACGTCTTGTTCATCGACGGCCGCGTTTGTGCAGGTTCGGTCAATTACCGTATCGGATCAAGTTATTTCGGCGCCGTGATGGGACAGGACTGGACCTATGAAAAATACGGGCTGGGGAAATTGACTATTTACCTGACGATTTGCGAAAGTATCGCCAGGCAGGGAAAGAAGTTTTATCTGGGCGGAGGACCCTTCGATTACAAAAGCAAGCTGTTAGGGATCCAGCAGGAAATGGAATGCCTGGAAATCTATCGATCATACGGAAAGCTGATGCTCTACTTCGACAAGGCAGCGAAGACGGTGATCAATGGGATTGTTCGTCAATCGAACGTATGGCTTCACAAGCATGAAGCAAACTGGTTCGCGCAGGTGATTCTCAACACTTTTTACCTCTGGAAAAACATGAGGAAAAGGGACCGGTAATCCAGGTCATCGGGAGCGATTTCGCGCATGCAAGCCGGCTTTTTCCAACACCAGAACGCACCTTCTCTCCCGGCATTTTTGCAGACCGGACGAAATATCATGCACTTCACTATCCCGGGCGCGCTGAGCAAACGTGCTGCCGGCAATGTCTGACGCGCTTGATGCCAGAAAAAGATAGCGACTTCGTAAAAACAAGGATAGAGCGCCATGCGTGCCGATTCCCCCAACCTTGATGTGCTACGTTCGGCAGCCGTCATGTTTGTCGTTGTCAGCCATCTACTGCTGGAAAGCACCCTGGTCGACAATGGCAATTATGATATCCACAGCCTCGGCACGCTCGGCGTATTGATTTTCTTTGTTCACACTTGTCTGGTGCTGATGCTGTCGCTGGACCGCCAGAAGGCAAATGGCAGCGAGCGTCACAGTGCATTGCTGTTCCTGGTACGTCGCGCTTTTCGCATCTATCCGCTTAGCATCGTGACCGTCTGCGTAGTGACAGCGATTGCATGGATGCACTCAGATACGCCGCCCACTGGAGGGACAACTATCAGCAACCTGTTACTGGTGCAAAATCTCACCGGGCATACCTCGGTACCGCGCGCATTGTGGAGTTTGCCGTTTGAATTCCAGATGTACTTTTTTCTGCCGGCGTTGTACATGCTGGTCACCTGTAGCGGCAAGTTCGCGCCCTACTATATTGGCGCGCTCTGGCTTGCCGGCGTCATGCTCGTACTCGCATTCTGGTTGCGTGGATGGGATTATGACCTGATCAAGTTTTTTCCGTGTTTCTTGCCGGGCGTTCTGGCGTTTAGTCTGCGACGGTCTGCGCATGATTTTTCACCCGTGGTGCTGTTCCTGTTTGTCGGTGCAATGGCACTACTGAATCCATGGATGGTAGCGCACGGCGTGAAGGCCACCATTCTCTCCTGGCCCATTTGCCTTGTGCTTGGCCTGATTATTCCGCGGTGCAGAGAGATTGAGCTTGGCTGGTTGCAGACGGCTGGCAGGATCATTGCCCGCTACTCTTACGGCATTTACCTGGTACATGGACCAATGATCGATTTTACATTCGATTATTTTAAAGAGAGCTTGCCAGTCGTGCGGTGGGCGGTATTTTTCGTCGGCACGGCCGGACTTGCCTGCCTTGCCTACCATGCGATCGAAAAGCCCGGCATTGAATTCGGACGGGCAGTCGCTGACCGATTAACCAGCTATCGGGTAGCGCAAAAACGTAATGTCTGATGATGACATTTTCAATATGCCGCAATCTGCAGGCTGGTTCAAGGAGCGGGAAGCCATGAATCATATTGAAAAAAGGGGAGCCGATATGCGGCGGCGCACTTTGTTGATTGGGGGAGGACTGGCCGGGGTCGCGGGTTGGCTGCCGGCATCCTGGGGCAGCCCCTGGAGAGCAAGTGGCGCGCACAGCGGCGCCGCCGATATCGGGGACGCAATCGTGCCTGCCAACAGCGTCAGTCTGCCAGACTATGGCGGCGTGTCCGGCGCCAGTCCGGCGATCCTGATAAATGCGTTCAATCAGGCCTTTGCGGCTCTGAAGGAAAGAGGCGGCGGCACCCTCCTGGTGCCGGCGGGCTTGTATGATTTCGGCAGTTATGAGAACAGCACTTCCATCATTAGCGGCAATGACTTAAGCAATATCGTCATTTCCGCGTACGGCGCGACGTTCAAGGCCACCACCACGGCCAAATCGGTGCCGCACATGTTCTACTTCTTCAATTTCAATAACATCACCATTGCCGGAGCACGCTTCACCGATCCTGGATTTAATCCCTGGGTGAAGTGGAAGGGAATGTACTGTGTCGGCATTCAAGCCAGTAAAGCTAGCCGTGGCTTCAGGATGGTGGACTGTCATGCAGAAAACGTCGTTGGCTTATTCAGTTCGCGCAATAACGCAAGCACCCAGCAATACCTGTCGGGAATTGACATTCAGGGAGATGTCCGCAATGCCTACTACGGGGTAGGGGCCAGTTTCATCAGCGACCAAGTAAAAATCAATTTGATTTGCCATAACGTCCGGCGCGCTTTTATTGCCTATGCGCTGAAAAACGCCGACATCACGGTGCTGGCTTCCAGCACGGCAGATTATCTGGGCAGCAACGGCTTTGTTTCACTGGTTTCCGGTGGGGCAACCATGGGCAATGTGGAAGATGTTCGGGTCAAGGTGGATGCATCGGGCGCGGGTATCTACGGCGGCTACGTGCACTTTTACCACCAGGGACCGGAAGCAGAGGGATATATGCGCAACATTGATGCCACGGTCAATGTGAGCAACGTGACCAAGGTGATTTCCACACCAAATCTGTTTATATTCGACCATGAAACGAATGGTGTGCTACCGACAACGGAACGGGTATGGGATCGGATCTCACTGCATGGCAGCGTGACTGGAGATTTTGCAGGACACATTATTTCTAATCCGTCCGTCTCTACTTCGCCCGGGACAGTGCATGTGGACGCCAATCTTGCTGCGCTGACAGACATATCGAAGTTGCCCGCCTATTTTCGGCTGTCGAACAAGGCACTGAAATGAGCAATGGGAAGTTCTGATGCCACTGATGCAACTATCGAAGCGGCGTGCCGATGGACGAGGCAAACTGGTTCGCATGATGGGCGCTTCTTCAAGCAGGGTGTGGCATGGATACGGCGCACGGGCGCACCACGGGCAGAATTATTTCCCATGATTCATTAACAGCCGGTCAGGGGTGCCGGCTTAGGCTTGCTTCAGGATGGCGATGATCTGGCTTTCGGTCAGGCGTGTCTATTTATGTAAAACTTCCCTTTAATCTCATCAAGAAAATGCCACTTTAAAATTCAATTCATTTCCTGGAGGATTACCATATATATACACACACGGAAATATACAGATAGGGGGATAACAGTGATGATCGCGTCCACCAGTCAAGACAAGCGGCATTTTTCTCTCTTGCGAATCAGGGCATATCTGGTTGGACTGTCGATCATTGCAGCGGCATTTGTCATCGGATATTTTTCTGCGGTCTACCGTGATACAGGCAATTTATGGGCAAGTGAATTGATTCACTCCAATAAACGCGATCCCGCTTTTCTGTTTGGACAAGGTGCCGAAGAATTAAGCGCTGTCGAAGAGCTGAAGCGTGCAAAGGCATTCAGAGAGAAAATCACTATAAACAAAAAATATCTCGGGAGGGCGTATGTTGAAGGCTTATTCAAACAACATAATAGTCTTGGATATCTGTATGACGATATTCCTTATCTAATTTCCGGTAATGCAGATTACTGTCCCAATATAGAAAATACTTTTTTTGATGAGTTTAAAGCGTACCAGTTGACCTGCACTGCAATAGTTTACAGGGATTTTGAGTTCAATAATTATGCCATCAAGATTCAGGCAAAGGGTAATGACAAGTTACTGATTTATAACCACGGACATGATGGACTTCCGAAAAAATCCGAAGCCTATGCATTCAAGACATTAAAAACATTGCTGAATACCGGTAGTGACATACTGATTACCAGCATGCCATTCACCGGAATTAATGCGTCGAATGCGACTGTGAATGTTGAAACGCATGATGGCAAAGCCGAGTTGGATATCCAGGCAATGGCCATGCGGAAGCACGAAGTATTTGAGCTCTTTAAGACAGGTTCTTCTCACTACATGCGGTTTTTTCTGGACGGCGCAGTTCTGCCTGTAGTCGATGAGGTGGGTAAATATAGAAAAATAAACTATTTGGGTTTGTCGGGCGGAGCAACCACCGGGTTATATACATGTGCATTGTTGAAGGAGCACATTGACAACTGCATTTTGGTTGCAGGTGTCATGCCGATTCATTTGCGATTGACCTCACGGAATTTTGGGGATGCGGAACAGATAACGAACTCGTTCTATTCCAAAAATTCTGTGATGGGGCTCATCGAAGAAATATCAAAAACTTCGTCCGCCAAAACCCATTTGATTTTTAATGACAAGGATCCCTGTTGTTTTGATTCTGCAAACGCAATCAAATTCAAGGATCTGCTGCTATCAAAGGCGCTATCGAACGTCAATTTCCTGATCCTGCGCTCCGATCGCCATGACTATGATCCCAAACTCATTCGTTCAATCATTAATCAATAGTTCGGCGTGCGCCAGCCATGGCACGCCGCTGTCGATATTATCAACGTAGTTGGAAATATTCCCTGGCAAGCGGCGATACTTTGCTCTTCAATTCGCCTCAGCATCTTCCGATTCAGATTGCGCTGCACCTGATCGATCCAATTTTCCATGTAAAATTTCCTCTAAAATTCTCTATAAACAACGGGAGGAAATTCCGCCTCCGAATCCGGTTAACTTCCGGGCGGATTACCTTCGCGGTCTCTTATTAATTTTGGACTAATCAAACTAGCAAGTCAGGGAATTGCCACCGGGCTTAGTAGTTGTAGATACCGAGATCCCACGGCGCCGTGCGTACCACGCCATTCCTGTCGCGCGAGACATCGATAGGCATGCCGTCATAGCCGATGATCGATGCCGCCGCCCCCCGGTTCAACGCCGGGCTGTGCAGTTGCAGATGCCAGTCCGATGCCTGATTCACCAGCAGCGGATCGCCCACCACAGCATTGGCCTGGGCAGGCACACCGCTGCAACCGTAGAAGTTGTTGCTGTCGATGCTCAGCGTGCCGGTGTACTGGCCCGTCCAGCCGGTCGCATTGGCGTTGCAGGTGACGATGTTGTTGCGGAACGTCGGGTTGGTGGTCGGTGCACGGATGCCCGAGTTATGGCCCCCTTCCAGAAGGAAGACCTGGCCGCCGATGACCACATTGTTGAAGAACGCGCTGTCTTTGGCGCCGGCAAAAATCAGCCCGTACATGCGGCCACCGCTTTGATTGACGACGACATTGTTATAGGCCACGGAATTGTAGGCTTCGATCTTGGTGCTGGTATCAAAGAAGCAGGTATCGCAGGAATAACCGCCCAGGTAGATGCCCAAGCCTTCCTGGACCTTGTTGTAGACGACGTTGTTGTAAATCTGTGCATTGCGAACGCCGCCTTTGGCAAAGATCGAGACGCCAAATTTGTCCTGGCCCGTCACCACATTGTTGCGAATGATTGAATTTTTACTGTTGAGCAGTTCCAGCGCATTATTGGCTTCGGAATTCTGGATGATGGTGAAGTCCTGGTTGGATTTCACGCCGACGGCCCGTGCCAGGCCGGCATCGATCTTGATCCCGTCCGCGACAAAACCTGCAATGCCGGTGGTCGGATTCGATGGCGTTGGCTGGGTTGAACTCCAGGCGCGGATATCGACGTTGCTCGAGGTATAAATGCCGCATTGGACATTCCTTGGCGAGACCGAGAGGCGAATGTTCTTAACCGTAATGTAGCTGGCCCGGATGCTGAAGCCAGGCTGGCAGCCGGAGGTTGAACTGAGAATGGCCTGCCATTTGTTTTGGGCGACGAACGTGATGGGCTTGCTGGAGGTGCCGGAGCGGCTGAAGGAGACCGTCGGTTCTTCATAGCTGCCGTTCAACAGAACGACGGTATCACCGGCGACCACGGTATTGGCCGCCTTCTGGATGGTGCGCCACGGGGCGGACTGGCTGCCGGGATTGGCATCGTTGCCAGTCGGCGAAAGGTAGTACGTCGGACCGGTTGCTGCCAATGTCGTGGTCGTGGTTGACGCCGTTGTCGTAGTTGTCGTTGCCGCTTTCGTTGTCGTGGTTGCAGCTTGCGTGGTTGTGGTTGCAGCCCTGGTCGTCGTGGTTGCGGCTTGCGTGGTTGTGGTTGCAGCCCTAGTCGTCGTGGTTGCGGCTTGCGTGGTTGTGGTTGCTGCCCTGGTCGTCGTGGTTGCAGCTTGCGTGGTCGTGGTCGCAGCCTTGGTCGTCGACGTGGTTGATGGCGTTGTTGTTGTCGTTGTCGGTGCAGGCGCAGCAGCAGTCAGTGTCGCGCTGAGCTTGGCGGAAGTGACTTTTGGCGGATCGGTTTGCGTGACCGCATCAATCGCACTCGGCGAGCCCAGGTCGGTGCGCGCGATGGTCACATTGGCCACGCCACTGCCGACGGTGGAGCTAACGTTTTTCACGAAGGTCCAGCCCCAGGCGCCGCCGGTACCGGAATAGCGATACAGCCTGCCGTTTTCGATCAGGTGGCTGGCGCCGATGGTATTGCCGATGAAGCCGGTCGCTGCATTGCGGTCGGCGTCAATAAAGACGCGCACCCAGGTCGGCGTGCTGCTGTATGGAATTTTGTAGTAGACATTGGTCGCATCGACGGTGACCTGCGGTGCCGTCTGAGCCATCGCAATTGGAGCCAAACCAAATGCGGCGGATAACAAAAGAGCGTGAGAGGCTTGAAAAGGAGATGGAGCTAGTTTCTTACATAACCAAGACATGATTATTTGGCCTTTTAAAAATTAAAAACGTGACTATCCAGCCGCCTGAAAAGCCTGGCGGTTGTCATTCGCGCTAGAAGTCGAAATCGGAAAATTTAGGAACCCAGATGCAATGCGCGCAACGGTCAAAACCCGGCGGCACTGTCTTGATGCATGCAATACGTGCTGAATAAAATCAGCAAGTAATTGACACAATGAGCCTTACAGCTTGGATACATTCGTTCTAGATCTGCCTCCTTGATACTATTGTTTCTGTTAGTTAGCTGAATCAAAGAAATAGTTCCGCCTATAAATTTTTATTTTGAAATATTCGTATGGTAAATGTTGTTTTTCATAACAACCTACCTATCCAATTCCGGCAGCATCTGGTACCGGATCAGTGACTTTTTCTCAGCAGCGAAATTGCAGTTTCGTTATGTGGAAAGATCGAATGCGCGCTGGCTTGACTCCGGCGCCGTAAATATCAAGTCCATCCGATATCTGGTTGTGCGCAACGATTGCGGCGCACGCAGTTGCTGTGACTGGAAAATCATCGGCACGCAACCTCCTGGCTTTTTCGGCAGTCTGGCTGGTGGCGAAGCGTCTGGTTGGGCTTTTATTCTGTGTCACGGGAATGCGAGCATCGGGCATGGCGTCAACAGCGAGAATCTCGATCGAGATGACGCGGCATCATGCGATCAAAGCCGCGTGGTCAAGATCGATGACGTGTTGCAGGAGGCGTTATGTACTGCGGCCGGCTGTCCACCGGATGCGAAATGCATGGTCGGAAAGAGATCAAGGCAATAGTCCAGGATCTCGAACTACGGGGGAGGCAAGGCATCAGATTGCCGCACCGAGCGCATCAGTCCGGGCGAGAACGTGAGGTGCTTGCAGGGATGTCCCTCTTGCAGAAAGAGCTCAGGTTTTCTTGCAAGCTTTGGGTAACGCGCGACATTGATCAAGCCAGGCAGGCATGTTACAGGCCCGAGCAATGATGACGATTTGATGCGTGAATGTTTCGCGCAACCGGTGAAGACCGGCGCTGCGGCGGGGGCAATTCAGGAAATGATCGGGTGCGTCTGGCAAGTGCGCGTGTGGGTTACACGGCACTTGCCATTGTCAGTTTTTCGCCGGACTGGCGAACCCGTCATTCATTGGCATTCATGGTTACGCCGGCGCCGTGCGCCTGCTGGTCTGCATGGTAGGAACTGCGCACCATTGCGCCGACTGCCGCATGCGCAAAGCCCATCTTGTACGCTTCTTCCTCGAACATCTTGAATGTATCGGGATGCACGTAGCGGCGCACCGGCAAATGGTCGCCCGACGGCATCAGGTACTGGCCCATGGTCAGCATGTCGACGTCATGCGCGCGCAGGTCGCGCATCACCTGCAGGATTTCCTCGTCGGTTTCGCCCAGTCCCACCATGATGCCGGACTTGGTCGGCGTGTCCGGATGCTGCACCTTGAACTGCTTTAACAAGTTCAGCGAATAGGCATAATCGGCACCGGGACGGGCTTCCTTGTACAGGCGAGGCACGGTTTCCAGGTTATGGTTCATCACGTCCGGCGGCGCTTGTTTCAACACTTCCAGCGCGCGTTCCATGCGGCCGCGAAAATCCGGCGTCAGGATTTCGATGCGGGTATGGGGCGACAATGCGCGGATCTCGCGGATGCAGTCGGCAAAATGGCCGGCACCGCCGTCGCGCAAGTCATCGCGGTCGACCGAGGTGATCACCACGTAATTGAGTTTTAATGCCGCAATCGTTTTGGCCAGCTTGGCTGGCTCTTCAGTGTCAAGCGGGTCCGGGCGGCCATGGCCGACGTCGCAGAATGGGCAGCGACGGGTGCACTTGTCGCCCATGATCATGAAAGTGGCGGTCCCCTTGCCGAAGCATTCGCCGATGTTCGGGCAGGACGCTTCCTCGCACACGGTCACCAGCTTGTCGGCGCGCAGGATATCCTTGATTTCATAAAAGCGGGTCGATGGCGAACCGGCCTTGACGCGGATCCAGTCGGGTTTGGGCAGCCGTTCGGCCGGCACGATCTTGATCGGGATGCGGGAGGTCTTGCCGGCGCCTTTTTGCTTGTCGAGCGGATTGTAGGCGGGGGCTGCTTTGACAGTTGATTCGGTCAGATCGGTCGGTTCGGTTGCCATGATATGGACCACGCTGGACCCGGCAGGCAAAGTGCAAAACGGATGGTCTCGCACCGTGCCGCGCGGGTTTGCCGTGATTAGCCTTTCAAATGTTTCACTAGATTGTTGGTAAGTACTAACTGCACGTCCTGCAGCGCTGCGCTAGCACCCAGGGTTTTCATGTCGACGGTTTGCAAGCCCGGATAACCGCACGGGTTAATCCAGGAAAACGGCGCCAGGTCCATATCGACATTCAGCGACACGCCATGATAGGTGCAGCCGCTGGCGCGGATTTTCAGGCCCAGCGCAGCGATCTTGGCACCTTGCCAGCTGCCGTTTGCCATATAAATGCCGGGCGCGCCAGTCTTGCGTTCGCCTGCCAGATTATACGCCGCCAGCGTATCGATGACAGCCTGTTCGATTGCCTGCACGAACTCGCGGGCGAATAAGCGGGCCTGTCGATTGCGCTTCAAGTCCATCAGCAGATAGATCACCGCCTGGCCCGGGCCATGGTAGGTGACCTCGCCGCCGCGGTCGGTCGCCACCACCGGAATCGCATGGGCATCGAGTACATGGGCGGGGTCGGCCGCCAAGCCGAGTGTATAGACCGGGGGATGCTCGACCACCCACAGTTCATCCGGAGTGCTGGCGCCACGGCTATCGGTGAAGGCCCGCATCGCGGCAAAGGTCGGTTCGTAGCCGGCAAAGCCGAGCTGGCGCACCACGATATCCGGCACCACGGGCGCGCCGGCGGCACTGGCTGTGCTGGAAAGCGTCACGCCGGGCACGCCGCTAACTGGCGCAGCGGCACACCTGCCGGCGCATTACAGCACCACCTTCACCATCGGGTGCGACGATAACGCGCGGTACAGGTTGTCGAGCTGTTCGCGGCTGGTGGCGCGCACGGTGACGGTCAGCGCCAGGTAGGTGCCCTTGGACGATGGGC
Organism: Paucimonas sp.; assembly: GCA_036677325.1. Lineage (GTDB taxonomy): Bacteria > Pseudomonadota > Gammaproteobacteria > Burkholderiales > Burkholderiaceae_D > Paucimonas. Next base: position 55,672 of record JAKFBY010000077.1, on the reverse strand, counting down.
GCATTTCCATTTTTCCGGCGTTGAAAGTCGGGTCGTGCAGCGTGACGACTTCAACCATGGTCTGGGCGAATGCGTCCTGCATTACGCCCATGATCTTGATGGGAAAGTCGCTCGGGTACTCGATTAAGCTTTCGGTTGGTTCAGACATGGCATTTTTGCAATCATTGACCGCGCCACCGCATGATGAAAATACGCACAATATGCACAATACGCAATATCGTGGCAATCTAGGCAGGAGCGCTTAAACAGCTATTTTACGCCAGCCCCAACAAGGTTGCCGGTCTGGTTGCGGCCTGGGCTTGATGCCAGTTCATGCCGCCCGATGCGACTTCAGGTCGCCTTGGCCGCCTGATAGCCGGCATACAGCCGCTGGAATACCGGGCCCGGGACGCCGCCGCCGACCGGCAGGCCATCGAGTGAGGTCACCGGCAGCAATTCCCGGCCGGCTGACGACACCATCACTTCATCGGCGGCGACAACCTCGGCGCGGGTGATCGGTCGCGCGCAAAACGGCAGGCCCAGATTCGCGCATAATTCCTCGATCAAGCCATAGCGGATGCCTTCCAGGATCAGCCGGTCTTTCGGCGGTCCCATTACCCGTCCATCTTGGACGACCCAGACATTGGATGACGCACCTTCGGTCAGCCAGCCGTCACGGAACTGGATCGCTTCAATTGCATCATGCTCGACCGCGTATTGCGCCGCCAGCACATTGCCCAATAGGGAAGTCGATTTGATATCGCAGCGCTGCCAGCGCACATCGTCCAGCGACACGCAGGCAATCCCGGCTGCGCGCACCGCCGCCGACGGTACCGTCAATCCATTGGTCATGATGAAGACAGTCGGCGTGGCTACCGCCGGAAATGCATGGGCGCGTTTCGCGACGCCGCGCGTGACCTGAACGTATACCAGCTGGTCGTCGGCCGGGTGCGCCGCGGTGACTTGGCCGATGATGGCCAGCCATTGCGCTTCATCGTGCGGGTTGGCGATGCCAATTGCCGCCAGGCTGCGAAACAGGCGCGCGATGTGCTGGCGCGGCCGAAACATCCGGCGTCCATACAGCGGAATCACGTCATACACGCCATCGCCGAAAATGAAGCCGCGATCCAGCACCGGGATCATCGCCTGCGACAGGAGCGTGAGCCGCCCGTTCAGGTAGACCAGCGGATCGTCAGGCGTGAGCTGCATCGCGACTTTCCGGCTGGCCAGGTTGACGGGTTTGTATTACTTGAACCACAGGCGGACGGAATCCCATGCGCGGCCGAACATGCCGGCCTGGTTGACCTGCTCCAGCGCCAGCACCGGCAATTCCCCGGCCGGCTTGCCATCGATGGTCAGCTTCAAGGTGCCGACCCGGCTGTTCTGGTCGATTGGCGCGACCAGCGGATCGCGGCGCTCGAGCACCGGTTTCATCTTTGCCGCATTGCCTTTTGGCACTGTTATATACACATCATGGTTGAAGCCGATTTTGACCTGGTTTTGCGAGCCTTTCCAGACTGCCGGCGTATCGACTGCCTGGCCCTTCGCATACAGTTTCACGGTGTCGAAATTCTGGAAGCCCCAGTTCAGCAGCTTCTGGCTTTCCTGGGCGCGCATCTGGTCGGAGGTGGTGCCGATCATCACCGAGATCAGGCGCCGATCGCCGGCCCCGTTCGGCCGTTTGGCCGATGAAATCAGGCAATAGCCTGCCGCTTCGGTATGGCCGGTCTTCATGCCGTCGACCGACGGATCGAGCCACAGCAGGCGGTTGCGGTTTGGCTGGGTAATCTTGTTATAGGTATAGCTCTTGGTCGAATAAATCTTGTACAGCTCAGGGAAATCGGTAATCAGGCGGGTGGCCAGAATCGACAAGTCATGCGCGGTCGAATAATTGTCGGCGCTCGGCAAGCCATGCGAATTGCCGAACCGGGTCGACTTCATGCCCATGCGTTCGGCTTCGCGGTTCATCAGCGTCACAAACGCGTCTTCTGTGCCGGCCACCGCTTCGGCCAGCGCCACCGAGGCATCGTTGCCGGACTGGACAATCAAGCCATACAGCAGGTCATTGATCTTGACCGGCGTGGCCGGATCGATAAACATTTTGGAGCTGCTCGGGTCCACCTTCCAGGCGCGCACCGAAACATTGACCGCCTGGTTCAGGTCGAGCCGCTTGTCGCGGATCGCCGCAAAGCTCAGGTATGCGGTCATGATCTTGGTCAGCGACGCCGGTTCGATGCGCAGGTTCGCTTCATGCGAGGCGATCACCTGATTGCTGGTGGCATCCAGCAGCAGCCAGGATTTGGCGGCCAGGGTTGGCGCCGGCAGGGTTTGGGCAAAGGCGGAAGCGAGCGATAGAACAGTGGCGGCAAATGCCACGAGTATTTTTTTCATGGGTAAACAGGTGAATTAAAACAAAAGGTGAATTAAAGCGACAGAATGGACATGCGAATCAAAAGCAATTATAGCCTTGCTGGAAATCCAGAAAACGGATTTCGCCTGGCGGGTTAGCGATGCCACATTTCGACTACGAAATTCTTGATATGTTGCAACTTGCGATGAAAAAAATGATCGCATCCTGGAATCACGATCACCGGCAAGTCTTGCGGCCGTGCCCAATCGAGGACATTGATTAACGGAATGGTATCGTCTTGCTCGCCATGGATCACGATGGTATTGGCCGGCACTGCCGGCACCGGCCACTTGCCGGCAGCGGTGCCAGTCAGCACCAGCCGTTCCGCCGGCGTGCCTTGTGCGACCAGGCGTTGTTGCAACTGCGCCTGCACCAGGGTGCCGAATGAAAATCCAGCCAGCGCCACCGGGATATCGGGATACTGCTGTTGCATATGCTTTAACAACAGCCCCATGTCGTCGGTTTCACCGCGTCCCTCGTCATGGCTGCCGGCCGACTTGCCCACGCCGCGAAAATTCATCCGTGCGGCGACATAGCCTAAGCCGGTAAAGGTGCGCGCCAGGGTGGTGACGACCTTGTTATCCATGGTGCCGCCGAACAGCGGGTGGGGATGGGCAATCAGCGCAATGCCGCGCGGTGTCGTGAAGTGTTCCGGGTCCGGCAGGTTCAGCGCGCACTCAAGCGCGCCGGCATTGCCATCGAGCGAAAAGCTGTGACTGCGTGCGCTCATATCTTGAGGCGCTCGACAACTTTGCCGCCGATGACATGCTCATCGATGATTTCATCAATGTCATGGGTATCGACATAGGTGTACCAGGTGCCTTCCGGATAGACCACCAGTACCGGGCCTTCTTCGCAACGGTCGAGGCAACCGGCCTGGTTGATCCGGACCTTGCCCTGGCCATTCAGGTCGAGTTCCTTGATGCGGCGCTTGGCATGTTGCTGGGCCGCTTGCGCGCCCTTGTCAAAGCAGCATGGCCGGCCTTCTGCGCGGTGATTCAGGCAAAAGAACAGGTGGTGCTGATAATACGGTTGGTCGCTCATGGCACGTAAAGTGGGTGGCAAGCCCTACATGATACAGCGATTATGCGCGCTTGCCGCGATGGGTCGGGTGCAGCAGGTACCAGAGCGCAAACAAGGGCCACCAGAGTGAAAGAAACTGGGCGGCGCCGTTAAAGTTGAGGAATTTTCCCTGAACCCAGGTTTGCAGCGTTGCCAGGAAATACGGGTTGGTCGGCATCGCATTGACCACCAATAGGCCAATTGTCAGCATCAGCACCGCAATGCGTCGTTGCGCGGCTGGCGGCGCAAACCCAAGGCCCATCAGCATGATGCTGGCAAACAGCAGCCCGCCCTGGGCGCCGGGCGTCAGCCAGCTGAAGGTGTTTTCTGGCCGAAACAGCAACGCGCTGGCCAGCGATTTGCAGGCGATGCTCAATCCGATCAGGCCAACCGCCAGCAACGCATGTGGCGCCTGCCTTTTCAGGGTGACCAGCAACAGCAGCACGCCGCCGGTCATGCCGCAGGCAGTAATGATGGTTTCAGCCAGCCAGGTTTGCTCAACGGTGAATTCGACCCCCTGACGCAGCACTGCGCCCAGATCGACTGGCGTGTCCAGCCATGCAGATAACCAGTCCGATACGATCGGCAACATCTGGCCATGGCCGAACAGGTAGGTTTGCGGATAGAGTTGCGCCAGCGGCCACAAGCCGACCATGATCAAGCCGCGCCCGGCATCATCCAGGAACCAGTGCCGGCGCAGGCTCAGGAAGCGGCTTTGTTCCAGAAAGGTGCGGCTGAGCAGCATGCCGGCTACAGCGCCGATCAGGGTGCCCGAGACATTGGTAAGAAAATCGAGATTGGAAGAAACCCGCGACGGCAGGAAGGTCTGGGCCGCTTCCATCGAACCCGACAACAGTGCGCCGGCCAGCAAAGCCAGTATCAGCGCACCGATGCCGCGCACCTGCGGGTAGCAGGCGAAGGCCACCAGCAGTCCGAACGGCACGTAGCCGGCAATATTGGTCAGCGCGTCGAAAAAAGTCCAGTAATGCGGCAGCGGCGCAAACAGGAAGGCTTGCGGTGCGATGCCATTGTCGCGCCAGCCGGTAAACGGGAACAGGCTGGCGTAGACGATCGGCAGCATATAGATCAGCGCGCCAACCCGTGCAAAGGTCGATGCGGTTGGCGGATGATCGTTGACAGGGACCATGGGGTTTGCGGGCAATTGACTGCGGGATTTTACTTTACGTTAGCGCTTGAGCAGCGGCAGCGTGGCCAGCCACGCAATCATGTCGGTAATGGTCTTGTCGCTGGCAGCAGCCAGTGAACGCGCGCCGCCTTCGGCGTCGCCGCTGGGCGCGGGCGTGCGCGTGGTAAACGTTTTCTGGGCCACCAGGGTGCGGCCATGATAGACCGATGCCCGTAGCGCCACGCTGCCGTAGCTTTGCTCAGGCGTATCGAACACATGGCTGAAATCATCCGCCTCGAGCCGCAGCAGCGACAGATTGGTGGGGCCGTCGACCGCCGAAGCCGCCACGCCGCCGGCCTGGGTAATGCGGCCTTTCAAGCGCTGGCTGAACAGTTGGGTCGGCTGCATCACCCAGCGGTGCTGCGCATACGCGCGCGGCTGCTGGTCGTTGGCATACGCGAGCCGGTAAAACATCAATGGGCTGTCGAGCCAGGCCGAGGGCGTGACGTCGGCCACGCTGATCGAGATTGCCGGTCCGGCAGGCGCCGTCACAGCAGGCAGAGGGCCGAGATCGTACAGGGTGGCCGACGACAGGCGGTTGCTCTGCACGGTGCAGCCGGCCAGCAGCAGGACGCTACATAACAGCGGCAAGGCAACGATTGCGACGAGGTTTTTTTTCATGTTTTTCATGCCAGGGGCTTGTATTCCAGTTCGTTAATGATGCGCCTCGCTATGTCTTCCATCATCCAGCACGCTTGCCTTCTTGCCTGGCCGGCAGGTTTGATTATGCGACAAGGCTGAAGACAAAGCTTGCAACAAGGCTTAATTATCCGGCTCCGCAAAACCGGATTCGCCCGGCCCGGGTTGGCGTCCGCGCACGCCGAACAGGATGCTTTGCGGCTGTTCCCGGAACGTATCGATGGTGCGGTTGAGCGCGCGCAGGGTCGAGCGCGCATCATGCGCCAGCGGTAATGCCTCGATCTCCAGCCGGTTGGCCACCGCGCCGAATTGATCGATGGTGGTGGTCAGCTTGGTAATGGTGCCGTCCGGCCCCTGCAGGCTGGTGGTCAGCGTATTCAAATTGGTGCTGAGCGTACTGACGCTGCGCGACAGCGCGTTGACCGATGCCAGCGTCTCGGTGGCGCGGTCGGTCAGGGCCGGCAGCTTGCTCAGGACCGGCTGCATCTGGCGCGGAATCGCCTCGATTTCGGTGGCCGCCCGGCTGACGTTTTCAAATGCCGAAAGGATCATTTTCTGGTTGGCCGGGGTCAGCATGCCATTGATGCGCCTGGTTAGTTCCTCGGCCTGGGTCAGGATTTCCATGCCCTTGCTTTGCAGGTTGTCGAACAGGCTCGGACGCATCTCAATCCGCGCTACCTTGTCCTTGCTGCTGTGTAACTTAACCGGCTTGCTGCCATCGTCATCCAGCTGTACGTAGGCAATGCCGGTTACACCCTGGTAGCCGAGCGTGCCGTAAGTCGACTGGGTGATCGGGGTGTCCGGCTTCACGCTCAGGCGCACCAGAATCTGGCCCGGCACGTTCGGGTCGAAATCGATGCTGTCGACCTTGCCCACGTCCAGGCCGCGATAGCGCACCGCCGCCTGCGGATTCAATCCCGGCACCGATAGCTTGGTCGCCATTTCGTAGGGCACGTGTTCGGTGCGGTCGCTGCGCAGCCACATCCCGATCAGGATCGCCGCCGTCAACAGCGCCAGGGTAAATAACCCCGCCAGTAGTGCATGTGCCTTGTTTTCCATAATTTATCCTTGACCATTCTGTTCGGCGGGCGTGGCCTGGCTATTGCGCATGTCGTCCAGTGCGCGCCGGCTGCGCTCGCCCAAAAAATACTGTTCGATGAAAGGATGCTTCACCGCCATCACCTGTTCGCGCGTGCCATCGGCAATCACTTGCCGGTCAGCCAGGACTGCAATCCGGCTCGATAGCGCAAACAGCGTATCCAGATCGTGCGTGATCATCACCACCGTCAATTGCATGGCCTGATGCAGGGTGCGGATCAGGTCGACAAAACTGTCCGACAGGTTCGGGTCGAGTCCGGCGGTCGGCTCGTCCAGAAACAGCAATTCCGGCTCCAGCGCCAGCGCGCGCGCCAGCGACACCCGCTTGACCATGCCGCCGGACAGGTCGGCCGGCATTTTCAATGCATCGGCCGGCGTGATGCCGACCTGATAGAGCTTGAACAGCACGGCATCACGAATCAGGTCTTCCGGCAGGGTGCGCAATTCCCGCATCGGCTGCGCGACATTGTCGAACGCCGACAGCGCGGAAAACAGTGCGCCATGCTGGAACAGCATGCCCCAGCGCTTGCGCAATTGTTCCAGCCGCTGCGGGTCGTCGCCGTGGATGTCTTCGCCAAATACCTCGACTGAGCCGCGCGTGGGCCGCATCAATCCGAGGATTTGCCGCAGCAGCGTGGTCTTGCCGGAACCGGAGCCGCCCACCAGCGACAGGATCTCGCCGGGCCGCACTTCTAGGTTCACATCCTGATGCACCACATGCTGGCCGAATTGGGTCCACAGATTGCGTATCCGGATGATCGGTTGCGCGCTGGCTTCGTGCGCTGCATTGCTTGCTGCCGGCATCAGTAATATCCCACGTTGCTAAACACGATCGCAAACACTGCATCGGCCAAGATGACAATGGTAATCGCCGTCACCACCGAGATCGTGGTGCCTTGGCCCAGGCTTTCGGTGTTGGGCGCGATGCGCAAGCCAAAATGGCAGGCGACCAGGGCGATCAGTATGCCAAATACCCAGCCCTTGCCCAGGCCGATCCAGTAATTGGCGATCGGTACCGCTTCCGGCAACCTTTGCACGAAATAAGTCGGCGACAGGTTCAGCTCAACTTGCGCCGCGGCCATTCCACCCAGCAGCGCCATTGCATCGGTCCAGATCACCAAGAGCGGCATCGTGATCGCCAGCGCCACGACTTTCGGCATGATCAGGCGAAAGCCGTGCGGCATGCCGATCACCAGCATCGCATCCAGTTCTTCTGTCACGCGCATCACCCCCAGCTGCGCGGTAATCGACGAGCCAGAGCGGCCCGCGACCAGGATGGCGGCCAATAACGGTCCCAGTTCGCGCACGATACTCATGCCCAGAATGTTGACCAGGTAGATATCGCCGCCAAAGGTGTGCAACTGTTGTGCCGACAGGTAAGACAGTACCACGCCAATCAAAAAGCCGACCAATGCGGTGATGCCGAGTGCCTGGTAGCCGGCATGATAGATATTGGCCGAGATTTCTTTCCAGGGGCCGCGCTGCGGCTGCCCGATGAATTTGCCGATATCCAGGATCAATTGCCCGAGCAAGGTCAGAAAACCCAGCACATGGTCGATCAAACCATCCCAGACCGAGACCAGATTGCTCAAGGAAAACCAGTGGGTGACGGTGGGAGATGGTAGAACCAGCGCCCCAGCCTGTTCCAGCCTTTCAAAAAAAGCTGCATGCTGCGGCGACAGTGTCAAACCGGCGGGACGCTGGCGACCCCAGGCATTCCACAGCCATTGGGCGCCAATATGGTCGAGCGCGATAATGCCTGACAAGTCCCAATGCAATCGCTCGCGTTCAGCGTCGGTTTGTTGCAATACCGTTTTCAGTTCAGACAGACGATCGGATTGCGCAAGCGCCTGCACTTGCCAGGTGCCGCTGGCGGACAGGGTGGGATGATCGAGTTGGTTTAAGGCAAGAGCCGGCTTCTCAGAATGGAGCATGTCCTGAGTGTAAGGTAGTTTGCCCTACACGTCATCTGGATAAAATTGATGGTGTGCAAATCTGATCAGGTATGACTCAGGGTGCGCTCCACCCGGGAGCACGATCCAGGCTCCTGTATTGTGCTCACCATACGTCCGCTATCGTCAATTGCACCGGCACAACCGCACTGTCAACAACCTCCAGCTTTGCCGGGCAAATAGCCGAAGCCGATGCGTGCGGCGTCCCCCCGCATGCTGTTTCGAACCAAACGCTGTCTACCCGTATCCAATTCAGTTTGGAGGCAGCCATGAAGCCAATACCGACCAGGCGTACGCCACCGAAACAGCCACAGCGCCAGCCGGCAGATCAGGAAAAGACACAGCAGGATGGCAGGCTGGAGCGTTTTGCGAAGAAAATCGATCCATCCGGCAGGGAAGTCGATGATCGCGATTTGAAAGATCCAGGCAACATGACGCCTGAGTCGTTGCCTACCGATAATCGCTCGTGAGCCAATAAGCAAAAACAAATAGTCGTAGTCGCATTCCACCGCGCCCAGGCTGGGGCGCAAAGCCAGCCATTTTTTCCGGAAACTGCCCTTCGGCCTGCCATCAGCCCGGGCGCACAGGCAGCGCCAAATTTGAATCGATCCGTATTTATGTCGCGAGATAATTACACCGAGCTACCCGAGCCTGGTCGGATAGGCATGATATATCTCAAGATTTTCCATGCGTCGCACCAAAGCGGTGCGTTTTAGATCGGCAAAAATATGTACTTGTGGTAACGTAATCGTCTAAGGAAAAGCTGCGCAATAAGCGGCGGAACACGAGGGTGGACATGGTGCAGACGGTATTGCTGGTGGAAGATAATCCAGATGAAATCTTGTTGGCCAAGCGCGCCTTTGCCAAAGCCGGTCTAACCGATGTGTTGCGCATTGCCAATGGTGGCGAGCAAGCATGCCTGTTGCTGGAAAATGGCAATGCAACCGTCTTTCCGGCACTGGTCTTGCTCGACTTGCAAATGCAGGGCAAGGATGGCTTGAGCGTGTTGCGGGAAATTCGCGCCTGTACCCGCGCCTTGCCGGTGGTGGTACTGTCGTCGTCGGATGAACCGGGCGATATCGCGGCAGCCTACGCTGCCGGCGCCAACAGTTACCTGCGCAAGCCGGTCGATTTTGATCTGTTTGTGCAACTGGTGCAGGACCTCCATTGCTACTGGCTGCGACACAATACCTTGCCTGCCATGCGAGCCCGCGCATGAACCATACCGTACTGCGGGTGCTGCTGGTCGAGGATGCCGACGACGATGCGCAGCTGCTGTTGCGCCTGTTGCGCAAGGAAGGTTACGCACCGGATTATCTGCGGGTCGATAACCGCGCCGATCTGGTCGCGGCGCTGGCTGAGGCAAGCTGGGACCTGATCATTTCCGACTATGCAATGCCCGGCTTTAATGCGCATCATGCGCTGGAAGTCTACAAGGAAGCCGGAATCGATATTCCCTTCATCATCGTGTCAGGCCACATCGACGATGTGTCGGCAGTGGCCGCGATGAAGGCCGGCGCCCATGATTATCTGCATAAGGACAACCTGGCGCGGTTAGCGCCGGTGATCGCGCGCGAGCTCGATGAAGTGCGGGTGCGCATTGCGCGCCGCAAGGCCGAGCAGGAGCTGCGCTTTCATGCCTACCATGACCCGCTGACCGGCTTGCTGAACCGACGCGAATTCGAACGCGCGATGGGGCTGGCCGTGCACACCGCGCAGCGCGACTTGTCGCAGCATGTGCTGTGCTATCTCGACCTGGATCAGTTCAAGCTAGTCAACGACAGCTGCGGCCATATCGCGGGCGACGACATGCTGCGCCAGTTGTCGTCGACCCTGGCCCATCATATACGCGCCAGCGATACGCTGGCGCGCCTGGGCGGGGATGAATTCGGCTTGCTGCTGTCGAATTGTCCGCTCGAAGAAGGCCTGAAGATCGTCGCCCACTTGCAGGAAGTGATCCAGGATTTCCGTTTTCCCTGGAACGGCACCAGTTTCCAGGTTGGCTGCAGCATCGGCGTGGCCCTGATTGGCAGCGACACCACCGATGCCAGCGAAGCGCTCAGCGCCGCCGACGTCGCCTGCTATGCCGCCAAGGAGCTGGGCCGCAACCGCCTGCACGTGTACCAGGCCGACGATCTGGAGCTGGTGCAGCGGCGCCGGGAAATGCAGTGGATCTCGCGTATCGGCCAGGCGCTCGAAGAAAACCGAATGACGCTTTACCAGCAGCCGATCTATCGTATCGACCAGGGAGGCAAGCCGACCCTGGCATGCCATGAAATCCTGCTGCGCATGGTCGATGAAAATGGCGCGCTGATTCCGCCGACGGTGTTTATTCCGGCGGCTGAGCGTTTCAAGCTGATGGCCTCGGTCGACCGCTGGGTGGTGCGCCGCCTGTTCTCGGCGCTGGCCGCCAACACCATCCCGCTCGATCTGGCACATGACAACGTCATGTTGTTCATTAATATTTCGGGTGCCAGCATCAATGACGCTGCATTCTTCGATTACGTGCGCCAGCAACTGGAAGAATTCCGGATTCCGCCGCACCGGATCTGCCTGGAAATCACCGAGTCGGCAGTCATTGCCAACATCGCCAGCACCATCCCGTTGTTTACCAAATTGCGCGACATCGGCTGCAAGTTTGCACTGGATGATTTCGGCAGCGGCCTGTCGTCGTTCGGCTACCTGAAGCATCTGCCGGTCGATTTCGTCAAGATCGACGGCAGCTTCGTGCGCGACATTGCGCACGATCCGATCGACCTGGCGATGGTCGAGGCCATCAACAAGATCAGCCATGTGATGGGCTTGCAGACGATTGCCGAGTTCGTCGAATCCGATGATGTATTGCAGGCTCTGCAATTGCTCGGCGTCGAATATGCCCAGGGCTATCTGCTGGGACGCCCGCAAATGTGGGTGCCCGCCGATGGCGAACTGTCTGCCAGGGACTAACCCGATGTCTACTGCCTTGCCGAACTCGCCGCTGTATGGGCGCCACATCGCGATCGCCAGGCTGATGCACGCCTGCCGCCAGCTTAATTCGGTCAAGCCGGTCTGGATCATGATCGAAGGATCGGCCGGCATCGGCAAGACCAGCCTGGTCAAGTTCGTGCGCACCACGCTGCAGCTGGCGCCGACCCAGTTCGGCGCCGGCAAGTTCGAGCAATTCCATCGCCAGATGCCGTACGGTGCGCTGATCACGGCCTTGCGTAAACTGCTGCAAGGGGTGATGCTGCTGCCGGAGCCGCAGCGACTGGCCTGGCAGGACATCCTGCGCGGGCCAACGGGTACCCGGCTGGCGCCGCTGGCCGAGGTCCTGCCGGAACTCGGTTTCCTGCTGGGTGCATTGCCGCTGCCGGCGCCGCTGCCGCCGAAGGAAGCGCAGCAGCGTCTGGAAGCGGCGTTTACCGCATTCATCGGTTGCTTCGCCCGCAGCGAGCATGCATTGGTACTGTTTCTGGACGACCTGCAATGGGCTGATGTCGCCACGTTGCGGCTGCTGCGCAACCTCGGCACGGAAGTGCAACTCGGCCATCTGATTTTGCTGGGCACCTTCCGCGACAATGAAGTGACGGCCTTGCATCCGTTGACACAATTGCTGGATAACCTGGAACGCCAGGCAATGCCGCTGACCCGCATCCAGCTGGGCGCGCTGTCGGCTGCCGATATCGAAGAGTGGCTGGCCGACGCGTATGGCCTGGCGCTGCCCGATGCACACGGCCCGGCTGCATGGCTGCAGCAGCAATCGGAAGGCAACCCGCTGTTCGTTGGCCAGTTGCTCGGCACGCTGCGCGAACGCGGCGTATTGCATCAGGATCAGCAAGGCTGGTTGTGGGATGCGGCCCGCCTGGCCGAGGCGCGGCTGTCTGGCAACATCATCGGCTTCATGGAAGCGCGTCTGCGCGAACTGTCACCCGAGCAGCAAAACCTGCTGTCGTGCGCGGCATGCCTGGGTACCGAGTTCGGCGTCAGTGAATTGGTGCGCGTGCTCGAATTGCCGCTGGAGCGGGTGCTGACCCTGTTGGCACGCACCCAGGAAGCGCAACTGAGCGAGCATGTGCGTGACGGCAACTGGCGCTTTGCCCATGACCGGATCCAGCAGGCAGCCTACCGGCTGCTGCCGGAGCAGCAGCGTCAGCAACAACACTTGCGTACCGGCCGACTGTTGCTGGCCTCTACCCCACCGGAAGCGATGGACGCCGCAAGCTTCGATCTGGCGGTGCAATTCAATCATGCCAGCCAGTTGCTGACAGCGGCCGAACGGCTGGTGGTGGCCGACTTGAACCTGCGTGCCGGCCGTCGCGCCAAGACCTCGGCTGCCTTCGAAGCCGCACTGGCTTATTTCCGCGCCGGCCATGCCTTGCTGCCGGATTCGGCCTGGGACGGTCATTATGCAATCGCTTTCGAGCTGGTGCGCGAAAGCGCCGAATGCGCGTACGCCACCGGCGACCTGGCACTGGCCGACCAGTTGTTCGAGGCGGCGCTGGCGCATGCGCGCGACCGGCTCGACCGCGCCAGCATCTATGGCATCATGATCATGTACGCGCTCAATGGCGGGCGGGCCCGCGATGCATGGGATCTGGGCGGCGCTTGCCTGGCCGAATTCGGGATCGTGCTGGGCAGCGACAATGATCTGCTGGCCGCGGCCGTCGACCGTGAGGAGCCGCTGCTGCGGCAACGGCTGCTGGCCGAGATGACCGGCAACCGGGCGCGCCTGATCGACCAGCCGGCCCAGTGCAGCATTGAACAGGAAGCGGTGGCCGATCTGCTGCTGCGGCTGTACGTGGCCGGCTACCAGCTGGGCAAGCACCCATACGCCTACATCACCCTGCGCATGCTGGAGTTCGGCCTGAATACCAGGCACAAGGCGGCGCTGGCGTTTGGCATGATGAGCTTTGCGGTGATCGTCACCACGCGGCACGGCGTATATGCCGAAGCAGAAGGCTATGCGCAATCGTCGCTGCAGCTGGCCCAGCAGCTGACCGATATCCAGCTGCGCGCGCGCATCGACTATATCTATGGCTCGATGGTGGCGCACTGGACCCAGCCGGTTGCAGTCGGCCTGCAGGCGCTGGAGCGCTGCCTGGAACAAGCAATGGCAAGCGCTGACAAGGTGTATATCGGTCTGGCGCTCAGTTTTCAGTTTCGTGCCCGCATCATGATCGGCGAGTCGATTGCCGCACTCTCGAATGCGTGGGAGCAGACTGCACCGATCATCCATCAGATCAACTCGGTGCCGATCAGTGCCGTGTATGCGCTGAACCGGCAATGGTTGCGTGCCTGGCAGCAGCAGACTGCGGCGCCGACCTTGCTCGACAGCGAGGATTTCGACACCGCCGCATTCGAGGCGCAGTTGCAATCGCTGCCGGCGAAATCGCCTTATCACTGGTTCGCCTTGCTGCAGGCCATTCTCGCCCATATGCATGGCGAGCCGGCTGCGGCACAACGCTGGATCGTGCATGCCGAAGGCAACCTCGATGCCGTTGCCGGCCAGCTTGCCATTCCCGAACATTATTTCTGGCGTGGCCTGATCCTGCATGCGGGCGGCGACCGTCAGGCGCTGCCGGCAACATTGAAGATGATGGATGACTGGTGCGCTGTCGCCCCTGCCAATTTTAGTCATCGCGCGCAATTTTTGCGCGCCGAAATGCTGCGCTCCGACGGACAGCAGGAAGCTGCGCTGGCGGCCTACCATGGTGCAATCGAGCAGGCACGCGAACAGCAACACCTGATGCTGATGGCGCTGGCGCTGGAGCGGCTGGGCGATTATTTGCTTGAGCTGAAACTGCCGCATCAGGGTCGTGCCTATCTGCAAGAATCGATTGGTGCCTATCAGGCCTGGGGTGCGCCATCGAAGGTGCGCCAGCTGCAGCTGCGCTATCCGCAGCATGTACTGGTGTCGGGCAATACCAGCGGCGATGCCGGCGTGGTGGCCCAGCAGGCGATTGCTGCGGCATTGAGCAATATTCATCTGGACCGCCTGTTGCGCCAGCTGCTGCCGTTGCTGGCGCAAGCCGCCGGCACCAGCCGTGTCGCCGCATTCATTGTGCGCGAAGGCGAACTGATGCTCGAAGGACAGTACCGGCAAGACCGCGCCGCCGACGACTATCCGCTGCCGCTGGCGCTGCCGCATGCCGATGGTTATCCGGCATCGATGATTACCGACAGCTGCGCGCAGCAGCAGCCGATGATGATCGCCACGCCTGCCGCGCATCCGCATTACGGTGCAAACGCCTGCTGGCGCGATCATCAGGCCTCGGCAGCGTTGTGCCTGCCGATCCTGCGCAATGGCCGGGTGCTGGGCGTGCTGTACATGGAGCGCAGCCTGGGAGACAGCTTTGCCGATATGCTGGCGTTTCTGGAGTCGCCGCTGCGCCAGCTCGGCACCGCGCTCGAGAATGCCCTGCTGTATGCCGATCTGGAGCAGCAAATCGTCGAACGCACCCGGGCCGAAAAAATCGCCCGCGAGGGCGAGCGGCGCTGGCGCGCCTTTCTCGATCATGCCCATATGGCGGTGCTGACGCTCGATCTGGCCGGCATGATCGAATACGTCAATCCCTACTTGCGCGAACTGCTCGGGTATCCGGAAGAAGATTTGATCGGCAAGAACTGGATCCAAGTATTGTTGCCGGCGCACTACCAGACCGAAGGGTTGCATGAAACCGTGTTTGCCGAGCTGCATACGCATGGCCATTTCAACGGTGCGACCAGAATGCAAACCCGCAACGGCCAGCAGCGTCTGATTGCCTGGTCCAATTCCTTGCTGCGCGACCCCGATGGACGACCGATCGGCAGCATCAGCATCGGCAGCGACATGACCGACCAGCGCAATGCCGAGCGGGCGCTGCGCAGCCTCAATGAAGAACTGGAGCTGCGCGTCGAGCAGCGCACCAGTGACCTGGCCGCCGCCAATTCGGAACTCGATTCGTTTGCCTACTCGATTTCGCACGACTTGCGCGCGCCATTGCGCAGCATCGACGGTTTCAGCCAGGCGCTGGCGGAAGATTGCCAGCATCTGCTCGATGCGCAGGCACAGGATTACCTGCGGCGGGTACGCAATGCGACCCGCCGCATGGGCGGCATGATCGATGCCATGTTGCAGATGTCGCGCCAGACCCGCGGCGCGCTCGCCCTCGGCGACGTCAGCCTGTCGGCCATGGCTGATGAAGTGGTTGAAGAATTGAAGCAGCGCAGTCCCGAGCGCCGTGTGCGCACCACGATTGCCCCGGGCCTGGTGGCCCGCGCCGACCCCCGCCTGCTGCGCATCTTGCTCGATAATCTGATCGGCAATGCCTGGAAATACAGCGTCGATGCCGATGTCGCTGAAATCGGCTTTCAGGCACGCGACCGGGGCGGCGAAACGGTGTACTGCGTCAGCGATAATGGCCCGGGGTTCGACATGGCACGCGCCGGCAAGCTGTTCCACGCATTCCATCGGCTGCATGCCGGGGAAATAGAAGGACATGGCATCGGCCTGGCAACGGCGCAGCGCATCATCCACCGTCATGGCGGCCGGATCTGGGCCGAAGCGGCCCCCGGCAAAGGCGCGACCTTCCTGTTTACGCTGGCCGCCAGGCCATCCCTGGAATGAGGGCGTCAAAGCCAAACCGTCAATGCCGGGCACGACAGCGCGCCCGCGTCCGGCGCCGGTGTTGCCAGCATGATCAAAATGCTGCCGGGCCAAGCGGCAAGCATGTCCTGTTCTGAATTTCCCGTCAGGTCAGCCGGTCAGCCGTATTCGATGCTTTTCCCCTGCCTGTTTTGCGCCGCTGATCTACGCCTTTTGGCGACTTGACAAGGCGCTGGTTCGATATCACGCTTGCGATAACAACACCATTTCGATTGAACGGTTTTCAAGCGGAGGCGGTCATGGCAAGCGTCGGTTACCAACATAAGCTGATCACGATTGAAGAGGCGCTATCGAAGATCAAATCCGACGATAGCGTCATTTCCGCGCTCGGCGCGGCCGAGCCGGCGGGCATGCTGGAACAGTTGCACACGATCGCGCCGCTTGTCACCAATGTGGTGGTGTCGACCTGCCTGCCGCTGCATCCGGTGAAGTGGTTTACCGATCCGGCAATGAAGGGACACTTCATCAATCAAGCCTGGTTTTACGCGCCCAGCATTCGCAAGGCGGCGGCCGAACTGGGCACCTGCACATTCGTGCCGAATCACTTGCACCTGGCCGGACTCGACCGGCTTGTCTACCGCAAGCCGAATGTCTTTCTCGGCACCTGCACCCCGCCGGACCGCTTCGGCTATGTCTCGTTGTCATTGTCGGTGACTTACGAGCGCGAATTGCTCGATGCCGCCGACATCGTCATTTTGGAAGTCAACGAATGCCTGCCGCGCACGTATGGCGACACCATCATTCATGTCGACCAGGTGCATTTCCTGGTCGAGCATGCGCGTGCGCCATTCGAGTTGCCGATTCCGCCGACCGAACAACGCGACCGCATGATCGGGCGTCATATCGGCGAGCTGATCGAGGATGGCTCGACCATTCAGCTCGGCATCGGCGGCATCCCGAACGCGGTTGCCGGCGAATTGCTGCACAAGAAGGACCTGGCGATCCATACCGAGATGTTTACCGATGGCATGGTGGACTTGTACGAGGCCGGCGTGATCGGCAAGTCGGCGCATAGTTTCGGGCAAAAAGTACTGACCGGAAAAATGGTGGCGACCTTTGCCCTGGGCACGAAAAAGCTGTACGATTTTCTCGACCATAATCCGGCGGTGGCGTTGATGCGCGGCGCCTGGGTCAATAATCCGTACGTGATTGCACGCAACAAACGGCAGGTATCGATCAATACCACGCTCGAAGTCGACCTGACTGGCCAGGTTTGTTCCGAATCGATCGGGCCGATGCAGTTTTCCGGTACCGGCGGCCAGGCCGATACGGCAATCGGCGCCCAGATGTCGGAAGACGGCAAATCCTTCATCGCACTGTATTCCACCGCCGAAGCCAGGCAGCCGGATGGCTCGCGCAAAACCATTTCCAAGATCACGCCGATGCTGACTCCGGGTGCGGCCGTCAGCCTGCATCGCGCCAATGTCGATTACATCGTCACCGAATATGGCGCGGTGCGCCTGCGCGGCGCGCCGGTCAATGAGCGGGCGCGCAGGCTGATCTCTGTCGCCCACCCGGATTTTCGCGACAACCTGATGGAGCAGGCGAAAAAGCTCGGCTACCTGTGAGCGACGGATCAGGATAATCCTCCTCTTTATGCGCACCAACGACGGCGCACTTCATTCGGCATGACACTGTTGCTTAGAAGGTAGACCATGTTGATACTCTAAAAATTTTAATCAACATCAATGTCTGATTGTCAAGGCAACATGAGAATACGCAAGAGATCATGTTGTCCGGGAATGTCATGCATGCAAGCTATGATGGGGATGAGAAACACATTGCCCGCAGCCTTGCAGCGGATGTGACGGATGCGCCTATGGTTGGCTGGATGCGCCTGGCCCTGTCGGTTTCGGTATGGCTGATCGTGGCGGTCGATCCGGCAGGCGCGAATGCTGCCAGTATCAGTGCCTGGTTGCTGGTCTCTGCGTATGTCGTGCACAGCGTCGTCCTGTGCATTTTTTCGCAGATGAATCAGACCTTTTCACAAAGCAAATTGATTCACTGGCTGGATGTCTGCTGGTATACGCTGATTGTTATTTATGCCGGAGGCAATAACAGCTTTTTCTTCCTTTTATTTTTTTTCGCCATCTTCACCGCATCATTTCGCTGGGGCTTCGAGGAAGGGGCCAGAGTTACGCTTGCGTCCGCAATGCTGGCCGCGGCATGCAGCCTGACATCGGACACCGGATTCAACATGCCGCACTTGCTGTTGCGAATCACTTTCTTGTTGACGTTCGGATACATGAGTTCTTACTGGGGCGAAAAAAAGATCGGTCTCACTCGTCGTCTGGTGCTGCTTCGTGAAGTGAGCCGACTGTCCAATCCGCGCTTCGGGGTGGATCACACCATTACGTCGGTATTAAGAAAAACCATGGCTTTTTTTGAGGCTGGCAGCTGCATTCTGGTCATGTGCGACAAGGAAACCGGCAGTCATTCACTGCGGGTGATTAAAAAAAAAGGCGATGCGCGACAATCGATCCTGGTTGAACCGATCGGCGAACACATGGCAGGGCCATTGATGGCCTATGCGCAAGATCAGACCGTGGTCTATTCGCGGCCGCGCTGGCTGGCCGGTTCCGTACACGCTTGTCTGGCAATCTATGCCCGGGCAAAAGGACAATCCATCAGTCTGGATAGTCAAAAAAGCGATCATCTTTCTGAGCTTCTGGAAACCAGTGCCTTTATCACGGCGCCCGTTTTTTCCAGGAAAGCTGTCGGACGCATTTATGTCGTGTCACGGGAGAGCGGCTTCAGAAATGAAGATGCGTTGTTTCTGACCCAGATTGCAGCTCAGGCATTTCCGGTGATTGATAACATCGAGCTTCTCGACCGGATGGCCTCGGAAGCTGCCCAGCAGGAGCGCCAGAAAATCGCGCTGAATCTTCACGATACGGCGATTCAGCCGTATATAGGATTGACGCTGGGCCTGAGCGCCATGCGCAAGCATGCTGCCGCCGACAATCCGCTGATCGGGGACATCGATAAATTGATGAGCATGGCACAGCATGTCATCGACGATCTGCGCCACTATGCCTGCACTTTCAGGACAGGTCCCAGGCTGACTGGGCCGCTATTTCTGGAAGCGCTGCAGCGCCAGGTCACCCATGTCAGGGAATTCTACGGGATCGACATCGCGCTCAGCACGGATGGCGCGCTGAATCTGAACGACCGCCTGACTGCCGAGATATTGCATGTCGTGCGCGAAGGCTTGAGCAATATCTGCAAGCATACCGTATCCCACCAGGGATTTCTCCGGCTGCGCAGCGCAGACGGCTGGCTCAGGATTCAGATTGAAAATGAACTGGGCGGCGTGCAGCCGATCCCGTTCCTGCCGCGGTCGCTGGCAGAACGGGCTGCCACCCTGGGCGGCAATGCGCATGTGATGCAGGGCACGGGCGACAGTACCGTGGTACAGATAGACATACCGATATGAAGGGGTGGCGCCATGAATCACGAGGGTAAGGCGATCCGCGTCATGCTGGTCGATGATCACCAGACCATGTTGTGGGGATTGGAAAAATTGATCCAGGGTGAGCGGCCGCGGATGGAAGTGGTCGGTTCCGCCGGAAATTGCGAGGAAGCGCTGGGAAAAGCGCAGCAGCTGATGCCCGACGTTATTCTGCTTGATCTCGGACTGGGCCGGGAAAGCGCGCTCGACATTCTCCCTGCTTTGCTGTCAAACAAGGTGTCGCGCGCGTTGGTTCTGACTGGCGAGTGCGACCAGAAGGCACTCGATCTCGCCGTTGTGCGTGGTGCCCGGGGCGTGGTAAGCAAGAGTGCGTCCGCCGAACAGGTGCTCAAGGCGATTGAGAAAACGCACGCCGGCGAGCTGTGGCTGGATCATGGCACGCTCAGCCGCGTGTTTGGAGAATTCCTGAATTTGAAGACGGCACAAAGGCACGATCCGGAAATGGCCAAGATTGCCAGCCTGACAGGCAGGGAGCGCAAAATCGTCAGTGCGATTGTGGAGCAAAGCGGTGCGTCGAATAAGACAATTGCACTCCGGCTCTTCATATCGGAGCACACCTTGCGCAACCACCTGAGCTCCATTTACCACAAGCTGGAAGTGATCAACCGGCTGGAGCTTTACGTGTATGCCGCCAAACACCAGCTCGGCATGCCCGCACCGGATCGCAGTGCAGCGAGTGCTGCGGTCCAGCAAGGCAACTGCAATGCCTGCATCAACGGCAGTGGCAGCGGCAGCGTCCAGAAGTGCAGCTAGCCAGCCCCATTGAGCATCGGCAGGATGGTGCGGATGACTTGAATCGCTGCTGGCCCCATGATTACCATGATTATTGAAGGAAATACACAGACCACCAGCGGGAACAGCATCTTTGTCGGGATCTTGGCCGCCGTTTCCTCGGCCCGCGTTTGTCGCTTGTGTCGCAGATCATCGGAAAATACCCGCAGCGATTCGCCGATGCTGGTGCCGAATTTATCCGCCTGAGTGAGCATGGTGGCGAAGGTGCTGATTTCCTCGATGCCGGTGCGCAGCGCAAGGTTGCGCAGGGATTTTTCCCGCGTACCGCCGGCCCGCATTTCCAGGTTGGTCAAATGCAGTTCCTCGGCCAATGCGACACTGCTCATCTTCATTTCATCGGCCACTTTGGTCAGGCCCGCATCCAGCCCCAGACCCGCCTCGATGCACACCAGCATCAAATCAGCCGCATCGGGAAAGTTGTCGAAAATTTCCCGCTTGCGGCTTCGGATTTTCAGGTGCAGCACGATATTCGGCAAGTAACAGCCAATCAAGGCTGCCAGCATCAGGTACAGGCTCAGCGTCAGGCCGTTGGATTGGCTCCAGGCCCGCAGCACCAGGTATGTGCATCCGGCGAACAGCAGCGGCAACAGGGTTTTTGCGCCAAAATAAACCAGGCGCGCGTCGTTGTGCCGGATGCCGGCCTGGATAAATCGTACCCGTAGCGGCGAGGCTTCCCAATTGCCGCTGGGCGAAGACAAGCTGGCGAACGGGCCGACAAGGCGGACTGCGGTTTCGGTCCAGTTGGAGTCCGGCGCCGGACCAGCCGAGCCGGACAGGGACTGCAGGCGCTGCTGCGTTCTGGATGGCGCCAGCCATAAAAAAAGACCCGCCAGTCCGAGCGTGATGGAAAAGAAAATCATGGTCGATAATATGAGCATTTTGCATGGCCCTTTCTGCTGCGTGGAGTGCCCGTCTAAGCGGCACCTATACCCGGATCTTGATGATTTTTCGTAAAATCAGTACGCCAAATGCCATCAGGATCAGCATGTATTTCACGATCCCAATCCCGATCGGATCTGTCCACAATAGCGACATGAACTCCGGATTGACGAGGTTCATCACGGCTGCCAGCGCGAACGGCATGAGCGCCAGAATCCAGGCCGACAGGCGTCCCTCGGAAGACAACACCTTGATCTTGGAAAAAAGTTTGAGGCGCTCCCGGATCAACTTGCTCAGGTTGCCGAGCACCTCGGTCAGGTTGCCGCCGGAGTCGCGTTGAATCAGCACCGCGACCACAAAGTAGCGCACATCCGTCACCGGCAGCCGCTCGCTCAGATTCGTCAGTGCCTGCTGCAGCGATACGCCGAAATTGACTTCGTCACTGACGATCCGGAATTCATTGGCAATCGGCTCGGACATTTCTTCGCCGATCATTTGCAGTCCGGATGAAAAGGCGTGTCCGGACCGCAGCGCCCGGGTCACCAAATCCAGAGCGTCGGGCAACTGACGCTGGATCCGGTCCAGGCGGCGCCGCCTTTTTCGAAGTACATACAGCAGAGGAAAGGCGGCCAGTGCGCCGCCGACGATGATGCCCGACATGGCGCTCTGGCGGGCCAGTGCGGTAACCAATACATAGCCGGCAATTCCCAGTGCAGCACAAGACAGCAACAGCCTGGACACAGTCCAGTCCAGTCCGGCCTGGAAGATGAGCTTGCCGAGCCAGTGGGCTCGGGGCAGGCCCAGCAGCAGCCGTTCAAGCAGCGGCACTTCACTGAGCATCCGCTGCTTCAATAGCTGTGCCTGCTTGCTGCGGTCGCGGGAGGCGGTGAGTGCCTGCAGCCGCTTTTCGATTCGTTTCGCATCCGGCCCCTTATACGACTTCCAGATCATGTACAGGCTTTCCAGCAGCAGGACTGAGGCCACAAAAAAAAGCACTACCATGATCAGAAAGGAATTACTGCCGATTGTCTGCAACATGATCGCTCCTGCGTCTATTGGTAATGCTTGGCGGGATCAAACATGGCATCCGGTAACGTCACGCCAAAAGATCGCAACCGCTCGGCAAATTTCGGGCGCACCCCGGTCGCATGGAAATAACCTAGGACTTCACCCTGCTCGCCAACACCGGTCTGTTTGAAAGCGAAAATCTCCTGCATCGTGATGATGTCACCTTCCATGCCGGTTATCTCCTGAATGCTGGTGATCTTGCGTTTGCCGTCGATTAATCTGAGGCCCTGGATAATCACCGTAATGGCCGAGGCGATTTGCTGGCGCGCTGCCTTGTGGGGGAGGTTGAGATTGGCCATGCCGATCATGTTTTCCAGTCTGGACAGGGCATCGCGCGGCGTATTGGCATGGATCGTCGTCAGCGATCCTTCGTGTCCAGTGTTCATTGCCTGCAGCATATCGACTGCTTCGGCACCCCGCACTTCGCCAATGACGATCCGGTCAGGGCGCATCCGCAGCGCATTGCGTACCAGTGCGCGCTGCGTGATTTCGCCTTTCCCCTCGATATTCATCGGCCGCGTTTCCATGCGCACCACATGCGGTTGTTGCATCTGCAGTTCCGCCGCGTCCTCGATGGTGACTATCCGCTCCGATTCGGGGATGAAGCCCGACAGGATATTGAGCAGGGTAGTCTTGCCGGCGCCGGTGCCGCCGGAGATCAGCATGTTGACTTTCGATTTGCTCAATCCTTCCAGCATGGCAGCCATTTCCGGCGTCAGGCTTTTCAGATCATTCACCAGATTGTCCATGCGCAGCGGAATATGGGCGAACCGTCGAATCGACATCATCGGGCCATCCAGCGCCACCGGCGGGATGACCGCATTGACGCGCGAGCCGTCAGGCAGCCTGGCGTCGACCATCGGACTAGATTCATCGATGCGCCGGCCCACCAGCGACACGATCTTGTCGATGATCCGCAACAGGTGCTTTTCGTCCGTAAATGTGACGTTGGTCAATTCCAGACGGCCGCGGCGCTCGACGTAAATCTGATGGTAGGAATTCACCAGAATATCGGATACGGCCGGGTCCGCCATCAGCAGTTCAAGCGGCCCAAAGCCCAGCATTTCGTTCTGAATGTCGCGGATCAGCGAACGGCGTTCAATATCGTTGATGGCTGCCTGCTCTTCCTGTAACAGGCGTTCTACCATCTGTGCAATTTCCTGCCGCAGGATTTGCGGCGCCAGCGTCTCCAGTGCGGCCAGATCGAATTGGTCCAGAAGCTTCAGGTGAATCCGGCCCTTGAGTAATTTATAGGCTTCACTGACGCCCGGCCCCTCTTGCCGGGCGACGGTATCCAGCGCGGCTGCATTCAGTTTTTCTCGAAAGGACATATCGTGGTGCTCCGTTTAATGCTGCAGATCCATGCTTCCTATGCGCCCTGATGCGCCAGATTTTCAGGCGCTGCTTACGCCCGTTTGAACAGGCGGCCAAACAGGCTGCGGCTTTCTTCCTGCTTCGGACTGAGCGACAGCGCGAAATCGGCCAGGTTTCGCGTGACGGCATTGGAACTCGCCATTTCAATCAAGGGATTGCCATGGTTGATCGATGCATTGACTTCCTTGTACGAGTTGGGGACCGTATGCAGGTTGACCGCTCCCAGCGAGCGCTGGATGGCATCCAGCCCGATCTCGCCACTTTTCTCGTAACGGTTGACAATGCATGCGATCTTGTCCGCCGGATAGCCCAGCGACCTGGCTACCCCCAGCAATTTATTGGCATTGCGAATGTAGGGCAGGCCTGCCTGCAGCACGGGAAAGATCCGGTACGCGCGGTCCAGGGCCTTAATCGAAATCGTGTCCAGATTGCGGCTGATGTCCAGCAAGATGAAATCGTACTGGGTGACTGCCAGATTGAGGATCGCCTCGATATGCTCCGGTTTGATTTCCATGGATTGGGACGGTTCTTCGGGCGCGGCCAGGATGCTGAAGTTAGGCGTGATTTTTACGCTGCTGGCGGCCAGGAACGAGGCGTCCAGCCGGCTGATGTCATGGGCGACATCGGCCAGTGTCGAGGCCGGCTTGCCATCATGAACGAAAGACAGGGTATCGCCGAACTGCAAGTTCAAGTCGATCAGCAGCACCGACCTGGTTGCCGCCAGTTGGTATCCGAGATTGGTCGCCAGGAAAGTTGCGCCGCTGCCGCCCTTGCACGGGATGAACGCGAGTATCTTGCCTGAACTGCGGGTCTGCACCCCGGCCAGCTTGGCCGCAATGCGATTGACGGCGGCCTCCAGTGCAATCGCTGGCGCGGGGGACGGAAGGACCTCGCGCACCCCGGCGCGCATGGAATTGATCAGGAACTCCGGCGTCTGGTTGGCGCACAGCAGAATGACTGCGACTTGCGGATGATGTGTGGTGACCTGCTCGACGTGGGTAAGTTCGTCGGGGTCGCAGCACATGCCTTCGACGACCAGCAGGTCTGGCTGCTCTTGTTCGGCAGCGGCGCGCATCCGGCTTTTTCCGCCCTCGATCAGAACTGCGACATGCCCGATCGCTGCCAGCACGCGCCCCATCTCTTGCAGATTGTTCCTGTTCGGCGAGATTAGTGCGATCTTCATGTTTTTCTTTCGTGAAATGTCATGAACAAATTGCAGCGCTGTTCGGATCCAGTCGCATGATTTCCCTGGGCAGGAAAGTAGCGAATGTCGGCATCGGGATCGCCGCCATCGCGGCCACGCCGGCAATCGGTGAAATCCACTGGTAATTGAGGGTGGTAATGCTGACGGTCACGCCTTCGCACGTGGCTGCATTGCAGCCGTTCGGCACCCATGCCATGTCGATGTCGGCAATCTGCGGCAGCAGTGCCTGCATCTTCGCCAGAACCTGCGCTTTATTGCCGGTATTGTCACAGACCACGGCGAACCTGGCGCCGGCGCGCGTGGCTTCATTCGCCGCGCTCCAGGTAAACAGCATCCGGCTGAAATCCGTGATGCCCAACAAAAAAGTCAGGAAAACGATCAGTGCCAGCGCGAACTCGACTGTGGTGGCACCGCAATGGGCTTTGGTCATCGTCATATCGGGGCTCGCATGGTGGCGCTGATCTGGCCGAAAGGAATATTGCCGTTGGCGAAATTCACGCCGAATGCACTCAACAGCAACGGCTGGAACGTGTAGTTGACGACCCGGATCGTGACCGTGTTGATGATCGGATTGGTGCCTTCTGCCTGCCAGATCGGCGCCGGCACATGCGACAGGTTCAGGCCGAGCGCCAATGGCGCCCCGGTACCGGCAAGATTGCCGAATATGACCAGATTCCGGGCTTCGGTCAGGTGCGTGCCCGGTGCCTGCAGCGACAGGTAGCGCACCGCATCCCGCACCGATTTCGTGAGCGAGTTGTATTGATGCATTGCCCGGCCGAACTCGGTGGTAATCAGGGTCAGCAGCAGGAGCAGTGGCAAGATTAGCGCCAACTCGACCAATGCCGCGCCATGTTGTCTGGTTTTCATATTGGTCCTCATCGCACCAGAACCGGCACCAGCGGGCCGGCCGAACCGCCGGGGTATCCATTGGTCGTGCAAGGGCTGGCCGGATCGCCGGCGTTGCCCCTGAATTCCAGTTGCACGTCCGTCATCGGGATGCTGAGCGGCTGCAGCATCAGCATGCATGCGTAGTCGACCACATGCGATGCGCCATCGACCACCGGCACCGTCACCAGCCTGCGGCTGCCGCCGTATTGCTTGTGTCCCCCGAGCACATTGCCGGGCGCCGCGAGCGGATCCTTGAACGAGTTCAGGGATACGCCGGCGATCGATTCACAGCCATTGGCGCCTTTTATATTGGTCCCGGTATCGGCGCAGGAAGCGAACGCCAGGCGCTTGGTGACGAAATTTTCGGCTGTTGCGTGCGCACCTGCGCCAGACGTCCCATTGTAGGCATTCTGCTGGCTTGGCCAGTTGGTTGCACTGTAGGCATAGCCGGTAAAGTCAGGCCGCATGAAAATCGGATCGACAGGGAAATCGGGATCCTTTTTGTAAATGCCGAACCGGTAATTCCAGGATTCGACCACCGATGCCTGGACCCCCGGCGTGCCCAATGTATCGCCGACCTTGGTTCCGCAGGATCCTTCCAGTTCCGCCTTGGTCTGGGCAGCATCGTTGGAGCCATCCAGATTGGCCCAGCCAATCTGGCCGCCCTGGGCGGCATTTTGCGCCATGATCAGGGTCACCCATTCGCCGACCGTGAATCCGTAATTCGGGGCGGTGCCGCCAGCCTTGGGTTTGAGCGCCACCGGAATCGGACAGGTGGTCTGGGAGCTGGCCCGGGTCGCTACCGCCGATGCCATCACATTTTGCGTATTCGGGTAGGTAGCCGTTGCGCCGGAGAAGGCGCCCATCGCATGCAGCAGCCACATCTGCACGCCTGGCTGCGTATATTCGCATTGCGCATACCTGGCCGCCGCCGGCACGGTTGTCACGGCATATGCGGCATTGCGGAACGTGATATGCGCATCGGTTATTTGACCCTGGTTGCTCCAGGTGGCAGACTGAAAATTGACCCGGTTCAGATTGCCCGCGCTCTTGCCGGAATTTAAAGGACGGTCAAAAGTCGTGATCTGGCCGTCCAGTTCTTGCGCTGCCGCCAGTGCACAGCTATCCATCGCCGTTTGCAATTCGGTTTTCACGACGAACAGGTGCCCGAAGTCCAGCGCGATTCCCATGAATCCCAGCAGGAACAGCAAGACCAGCGCGACCGTGACGATCACCGATCCGCCTTGGCGACGAAGAGCTACAACGCTGCACATGCGATACCTCCTTGTATCGTGGCCAGAACCGGAATGGCTGCCTGCCCGGACCGACAGGAAAATCACACGCACGTCGCCGTCGTCAGGCAGGTGCCTATGCGGGCGATGAAACTGCCGAAGCTGGCGCCAAGCGTCAAGGGCTGCAATGCCAGCACCAGCCCGATCGAGACCACGGCAATAATGAGCGCATACTCGACCACTTGTGCGCCGTCCTCATCCTGAATAAATTTATTGAACATGGTAAGGTCCTTGATGAAATCAATAACCAGCTGCTGAAAGTCGCCCCGGCTGGTGCAATGTCCAATCAGCCGGCACGCCTTGCTTGACCTCGGCGATGGCTGCGCAACCGTACCTGGTTGCGCAGCCATCGCCGAGGATGGCCGGTGCTTCAAATCAAGTGCAAGTTGCGGTGGTCAGGCAGTTCGTCACGCGGGTGATAAAAGCTGTGAAGCCGCCGCCCGTAGTCAGTGCCTGCAGTGCGATTACCAGCGCAATCGACACCACGGCGATGATCAGCGCATATTCGACCACTTGCGCACCATCTTCTTCTTTCGCAAACGAGCCGATGGAATTTTTGACTGCATTGAGTAGCTTGTTCATTTGGTTTACCTTTTAAGTTGGTGATGAATGAATAACGACGACACGGTTACTGCCTGGGGATTGCCTGCTTCTACTACTGTCCTGCAAAAAAACCGGTACGCGATGCGACCCGCCGGTACGGGTCCCGCCTGACTGCCTGCACATGCTGCGTGATTCCTCCTGCTCCTATTTGCTGTTGCCGATGCCGCCACCGATATTGATGACATTGACGACAGGCGGCGGGGCCTTGTACGTGCCCTGGTACAGAATCATCGCCTCCCTGGCCGCCTTGCCATCCAGGCCAGCCGCCTGATCCGGATTTTTGCCGGCATCCGGGTTGATGATCATTTTTAGCTTGGCCTGGCGCACGGCGTCGCCGAACCTGGCGTCGTAGTGGGGAGTCGGCGACGAGCACCCTCCGATCAGGCCGAGCAGCAGTGCGATGGCAGGCTTGCGCATGATTTTTCCTCTTATTTGAGATCGGTATCGGGCGCGGCCGGCGCCGGCGTGGCACTTTCCAGGCTGCCGTTGAAATAGACTTCGGCGCGGCTCGGCACCACATGATTGTCGGTTGGCAGCCGCGGGACTTCCGCCAGCGGCTTGACCAGGCGCGGCGTAATCACGAACAGCAATTCGGTCTGGTCGTTCTGGAATTCGGAACTGCGAAACAGCGTGCCTAGCACCGGCACTTCACCCAAGCCTGGAAAACGCTTGATCGTTTCGGTAAAATTGTTCTTGATCAGACCGGCAATCACGAAGCTTTGCCCATCGTTGAGCTGCACGGTGGTGTCGGCCCGGCGAACCGACAGCGAGGGTAGTACCGACGTCACGCCGCCGAGCGTGGTGAAAGGCGAGCCGGTCTGCGACAGGTCCGATACTTCGGACATCATTTTCAGGTTGATCCGGGTGCCATCCAGCACGGTCGGCGTAAACTTCACGCCGATGCCAAACTCTTTTTCTTGCAGCGTAATCGTCGGCACACCCAGATTGTTGGTTTGCGATACGGGAATGAAAATCTTGCCACCTGACAGAAAGCTGGCCTGCTGGCCGCTGATCGCCATGATGTTGGGTTCCGCCAGGACCCGCACCAGTCCGTCATCCTTCTGGCCATCGATACTGACTGCCGTCTTGCCGATTCTGAAGGCTTCCAGCAATCCGCCGCCATTGCTCAGAAAGTTGGATAGCAGCGAATAGGTATCCCGGCCACCATTGACCAGACGGTTGATGCCGACTGACGAGCCGAGCCGGTCGAGCAGTTTCTTGCTGACTTCGGCAATTTTCACTTCCAGCATGACCTGCTGCGGCGCCGTGATGCGCAGCAGATTGACCACCTTCTTGCCGTCGCCGTAGGAAGTCGCCAGACTCATTGCCTGGTCGAGCTTGATGGCGTCGCTTACTTTGCCGGTCAGCACCAGTGCGCTTTCGGCACTTCTGACCTTGATGCCGGTTTCCTCAGGCATGAATTCACTTAGCGTGGCTTGCAGCGTATTCGGATCGATCGTGACGATGATGTCCTTGATCACGCAGCGGCCGTCCGGATTCTGTAGCACCACGTTCATCGATCCGGGCTTTCTTCCCAGGAAAAACAATTCGGTCGGGCTCAGCAGCGTAATGTCGACATCCGCGACGCCATCCGAGCCGCCCTGGGCAGCTGCGGCAGGCGCATTGGCCGGGCTCGCCGCTGGATTGGCCGCACCTGCCGCCTTGTCCTGCGCCGCGACCGGCTTGCCGGCGCGGCCGGACGAATAGCCGCCGATGACCATGCGCGTGGCCGGGATGCTGAGCCGGATCACGCTCGACTTGCCGAGCGTGACATAAGTCGGCGGATCCACCATCACGGAGGAACATGGCTTCAGGCTGGATGCGGCGCCGGCCGGTGCAGTGGCGGGTGCTTTGCGCGCCGCTCTCGGCTCGCTCGCGGTCGCTTTGCCAGCAGTGGGTGCCTGGCCGGTTGCCGCTTCGGTTGCCGCGAAAGATGCGCTGGTATGCACCAATCCGGACAATGCAGCCAATGCAATGCATGCAGTTACGTTCGCGCAATTGGTCACCACTTTGACGCTCCCTGTTTTTTTGTTAAAAGGCGGTTAAATATTTTTTTCAAAACAGTTCATCACCCGGGTCCCGTTCTGGATCACTTCAACGCAATCCCTGCTCGGCAATGCCGCCGGCTTGCTGCGCACAACTCTCGGCCTGGCAGCCGCCACCGTCACGGGCAGGGCTTCCTTTTCGCCGAACAGCTGTTTTTTGGTGATGCCGTCAGTGGCGACCGATTGCTTGTCCACCTGGTTGCGCAACACCAGCGACAGCGTGCCGACATTGCGTGCCAGGTCGAGTTTTTCCGAATCTTCCGGCGACAGCTCCAGAGTGACGGCGCTGACCACCTTCGGTTTGGTATCGTCCCGTCCTGCCTCCTGGGCCACGGCCAGCACCAGCACATGCTCCAGAACAGTCTTGCTGATTTGCTTGCCTTCTTCTCCCTTGTGTTTTTCTTGCTGGGCGTTGACCATCACGTCGACATAGTTGCCAGGGAGCGCAAATCCAGCCACGCCTATCACATCGTTGACGCGGACGGTCATGGCCCGCTTGCCTTCGGCGATCACCGCAGACAGTCCGCCCTTGGTGCCCGGCGGCGCGAGCTTGCCTTCAAGAATTGCCTCGCCGCGCAATACGCTTACCTTTACTACACGCTCCTGCAGGGCCACGATGTCCTTGAAGGTGCCGGCCGGTATCGAGCCGCTCGGCCAATCGACTGCCGTCAGCATCTGCGGCGTGATCTTGCTGCCCAGTTCGATATCGACTGCAGCGACGATGACTTTGTTGGAGGCGATATTGCCCTGCCGCGAGACCCATCCCGCTGCATAGATTGCTGCAGCCAGGCCAATCACTAAGGCCAGGATCAGCAAGCCGATTGCTTTGATGTTTTTCATTTCCAGTCCTGATAAGGTTCGTTGTACGACCTATGCATAAGTTCGTTGTACGACCTATGCATAACCCAGTTGTCTTGCCACGACATAGCTGATCGTGCCGATGCTGATGCTGACGCCAAACGGCAGCTTTCCTACCGATTTGCCGGCTTCGATGTGAGCGTGCGGCCTGATGCCGCCGATGACGGAGAACGCCATCATCTGGATCGCGTCCTTGATATTGCCGATCATGCGACCCAGCGCTTTGTTAAAGAAAGCAAATGCCAGCGCAGCCACGCCACCCGCGATGAAGACATACAGGGCGGCATGCAAGGTATCGCCCACGCCCAGGAAGGCGCCGACCATTGCCATCAGCTTGACATCGCCGGCACCCATGGCCCGGAGCGCATACAGCGGCAGCATCAGGAGAAAGCCAAGCAGGAGGCCGCCGAACGCCCATAAAAATCCGGTATGCGGCAGCGCCGGCCATGCGGTGTTGTAAATCAGGCCGAACGCCACGCCGCTGAAAGTCAGCCAGTTCGGAATCTTGTAGGTGCGGTAATCCGTCACGGCAGCCAGCACCAGCAAGGCAAACAGCACGCCGGTACGCGGGTCGATGACCAGTGCTATGAGCAGTTGCAGTAAGGAATAAAATTCATGCATGATTGATCCCGGTTGTCATTGCAGCGGCACTGCCAGAAGAACCGCTACGCCGGCAAGGCGCAACCGGCACGCCAGGGCTCAGGCGACCTTGTCGAGCGCGAACAGCGCAAGCATGGAAACGACGGCAATCAGTAATCCCAGCAGCGCATATTCCATGAGCGAAGTGCCGGTTTCGTCCGGCATGAAATCCGTGATGACATGCGACATTGACGCGATTAATCGCATGGTGTTCTCCGGATTGAGTTTTCATGGCGGCGCTTGAATTTTTCATTTTGGCACTGAAACTACTGCTGTTGAATCGATCATATTTGCTTCGGAAATGCGATGCATGAGTGGGTTGTCCTTTGTTTACTAGTACAGGTGCCATTTTTTATTCCAGACAAACCGGGACAAACCAACTAGGACATGACGCGTCAACTGGTTGCGGGCACCTCCTGCACAGGCATTGAGATTTAATCGCAAGCACACTCTTGGGATTTCACATAAGCAAGCATCCGGCTACAATGCGCAACATGACTCCCTTATTTTCCGAAGATGCGATTGCTGCACGCCTTTCGCCGGCGGCGCGCCGGGTTGCCATTGAAGTGGTGGCGCAAACCGGTTCCACCAATGCCGACTTGCTGGCGAAGGTCGACCGGCTGTCGCAGCCGACCTTGCGGGTAGCCGAAATGCAGAGCGCCGGGCGCGGACGTGCCGGCCGCTCCTGGCTATCGGCGGCCGGCGTCAGCCTGACTTTTTCGCTGGCGTGGCGCATCGAGCGCCCGCTGCCGCAATTGCTCGGCCTGCCACTGGCAATCGGCGTGGCCCTCGCTGAGGCGCTGGCGCAGTTTGGCATCGACGTCCGGCTGAAATGGCCGAACGATGTACTGCTGGCGGGCGACAAGCTGGCCGGCATCCTGATCGAAACCGCGAACGACAAGGCCAGCGGCGGCCAGCATAGCTGGGCCGTGATCGGCATTGGCTTGAATCTCGCGCTGCCGGACGACCTTGCGCGCCGGATCGGCCGGCCGGCCGCAGGCTTGCCTGCCTTGGCCGGACATGACCGCAACCAGTTGCTGGCAGCGCTGCTCAACCGGCTGGCTGAAACATTGCAGTTGTTCGAGCAGCAGGGGTTGGCGGCGTTTGTGACACGCTGGAATAGCCTGCATGCATATGCCGGCCAGCAGGTCCTCATCCTCGATGGCGGGGTGGTGCTGCATGAAGGTATCGCTACCGGCGTCGATACGACCGGGCGGCTGTTGCTGAGCACGGCGCATGGGCAGGTGGCGGTGATGGCCGGGGATGTCTCGTTGCGAATCAAGGAAAGTTGACGCTATGTTATTGCTGATTGACGCGGGCAATACCCGCATCAAATGGGCGCTGATGGAGTTGGCGCGGCTGGGACGGGCCGAACCCGGTCACTGGTCCGTGTACGGTTCGGTGCAGCGCAGTGAAATCGGCAAGATAGCCGATTCGCTGCGCGATATCGATATCGCGCGGGTCGTGATCTCCAACGTGGCCGGCCCGGAGATGCGCGATGCGCTCGAACGCATGGTCTTGCGCGCGGTCGGATTGAAACCGGTGCCGCTGACCTGGTTTGCCTCGCTGCCGCAACTGGCAGGTATCCGCAACGGCTACCGCAATCCGGCCCAGCTCGGCTGCGACCGCTTTGCCGCCATGATCGGCGCCCACGCGCTGTTTCCCGGCCAGCCGCTGATCGTGGCCACCTGTGGCACTGCCACCACGGTCGATGCAGTCGGCGCCGACGGGCATTTTCCGGGCGGGATGATTTTGCCGGGGCTGGGATTGATGGCCAGCTCCCTGGCAAAGAATACCGCGCAGCTGCCGCAAGTGCCGCAATATAATGTGATCGAGCGGCCGTTTGCCGACAATACCAACGACGCCATCGTCAGCGGTTGCATCGCCGCCCAGGTTGGGGCGATCGAACGGGCAGCGGCGGCGCACGCCGATCTGCTGGGCACCACACCGCAACAAATCCGCTGCGTGCTGTCGGGTGGCGCTGCGGCGATGATCGCGCCGTATCTTTCAGGCGATGTCAGGCGAGTGGATAATCTGGTGCTGATCGGTTTGCAGACCGCCCTTACAGTCAATGAGTGATTATGCTGAAAATATTTTTCTGGACTATGCTGCTCGCCAACGGCGCGCTGTATGCATACCATCAGGGTTATCTCGATGCCTGGTTTGCCGCCAATCATGAACCGGCGCGCATGTCGCGTCAGCTCAATGCCGACAAGATCGAGCTGATTCCCGCCGGAAGTGCCGGCAATCCGGCGCGCAATCCAAGGAGTCTGGCGCCCGTCAGTGGCGAGCCGGCTGCCAGCCAGGCCGTTGCAGCGACTGCGCCGGTGCTGGCGGTGGTCGAGACTAAAACAGCGAGCGAGGTAAAGGCACCGCTTGAGAAAAAGCCGGAAGTGTTCGCCTGTACCGAAGTCGGCAACTTCAGCGAAGCGGATGCCGCGCGGTTTGAAGCGCAGCTGGCGACGCTGACACTGGGCTCGCGCCTGTCGCGGCGCGTGATCAAGGAAAACGGCAGCTACATGGTATTCATGCCGCCGCAAGGCAACAAGGAAAACGCCGACAGGAAAATCGCCCAGCTGCGCGGCCTGGGCGTGACGGAATTCTATGTGATTCAGGATAATCCGGATTTGCGATGGGGCATTTCCCTCGGTATTTTCCGTACCGAAGAAGCTGCTAAGGCGCGCCTGGCCCAGCTCAGTGCGCAAGGCGTGCGCTCGGCCCGGATCGGTGAACGCAATGCCGCCAGCCAGGTCGCCTTCCAGCTGCGCGATCTCGACCTGGCGGCGCGCGCCGGCGTGGAAAAGATCAAGGCAGATTATCCGCAGCCGCAGCTGCGCAGTTGCGGCTAGCCTGGCCGGCTGGCGCTTAAGGTTGCGCCATTCCTGAGACACCAGTTTTTACGTACGGGTTTTGAGGCGTGAATTTTGCGGTGCGAACTGTAAGCTCGGATCAGCAGGTTGGGCCGGCTCAGCTTGGCAACGGATTGCTGCCGCGTGCGGCCGCAGCCAGGCAGGCCGGGCAGAAGCAGGTCGTCGCCGGCTGGCCGTCTGTCAGCAGGTGCAACGCCTCGGCTGGCAACGACGGCAATTGCCTGCACCAGCATGGTTCATTTTCAATGCCGTTTGCCATGCCGCAGTAAAACACGGCGCCACATCGTGCGCAGGTTGTCATTGCCAGGTCTCGTCCTTGCCGCGCGCACTGACGGGTTGGTGGGTGCGGTCCAGTGCATGCATTGCCTGGCGCAGCAATTGCATTTGCCCGGTAAAGTTGTGGCAGCCATCGCACAGCATTATATGCGCGCGCAGCCGCGTGCGTTCCACCAGCGTCAATTCGCGGTCCATCCCTTCCGAGGTCAGGCGGTGTACTTGCTTACAATTCAGCATCAGTCCCATGATGTCCTCGTATTAGTCTCGTATTGTCCTGGTATTCGCAAGCCGCAAGGCGCATCGGCTCAACCGCATCAGTGGCGCTCTGAGCCGTGGCCAAACCAGTGCAGGTTCAGGCATTCGCGCAACCGCAGCCGGGCACGATACAACATCACCCAGGCATTAGACGCGGAAATATCCAGCTCCTTACAAATTTCATCGGTTTCCAGTTCCAGCCATTCGCGCATCATGAAAATCCGCGCAGTCTTGGCTGGCAGTTTTTCCAGGCACAATTCCAGCACCCGGAAAAAATCCTGCTGTTCCAGCGTTGCATCCGGGCGGCCCCAGCTGCGCGGCCGGTCATATGGGTGGCCATCGGCTGCGAACAGGGTGTCGATCAGGTCATCCTCGGACTTGCCCTCCTGCAGATCGAACTGGCGCACGCGTTGTGCGCTGCGCAACAGGTCGACGATCTTGTGCTTCATGATGCCGATCACATAGGTGCGCAATGACGATTGGCCGGCAAAGCGGTCTGGCTTTTCCAGAACGGCAATCAAGGTATCCTGCACCACATCTTCGGCCTGACTGGCGTTACGCAATTGCAGCATGGCGAAGCGCAGCAACACCGGGCGCAAGGTTTCGAGTTGATCGGGGGTGAAGTCGTTCATATGAAGCTGATTGTCATTTGAGCAAAAGACTAGCGGAACAGGCGGGGAAAGACAAGACAATCCCTCATCAAGTGCGCCCGCGATCCCCGACCGGCAGCGGGCGATGATCGGGCATGCGTATGTGGCAACATTGCAAACCTGTCCGATTATGTTGGGCGGACTTAGAAAAAACCGGCGCTTTCCCTGTAAAATCGCGACAATAATTTATCTGGAATTGCCATGACTACTCAACACCCCGATCTCGCCACCGTGTCATCCCACATCAAGGCCGAGATCCTGGCCGAAGCACTGCCGTATATCCGCAAGTTTCATGGCAAAACCATTGTCATCAAATACGGCGGCAATGCGATGACTGAAGAGCGCTTAAAGCATGGCTTTGCGCGTGATGTCATTTTGCTCAAACTGGTTGGCATGAACCCGGTGGTGGTGCATGGTGGCGGGCCACAGATCGACAATGCACTCAAGAAAATCGGCAAGCAGGGCACGTTCATCCAGGGCATGCGCATCACCGATGAAGAAACCATGGAAGTGGTGGAGTGGGTGCTGGGCGGCGAAGTGCAGCAGGATATCGTGATGCTGATTAATCATTACGGCGGCCAAGCAGTCGGCCTGACCGGCAAGGATGGCGGCCTGATCCGTGCCCGCAAGATGCAAATGCCGGACCGGGAAAAGCCGGGCGAATTCCTCGATATCGGCTTTGTCGGTGAAATCGATGCGATCAATCCCGCAGTGGTCAAAGCATTGCAGGACGATGCCTTCATCCCGATCATTTCACCGATCGGTTTTGGCAGTGATGGCCAGGCTTACAATATCAATGCCGACGTAGTCGCCGGCAAGATCGCCGAGATCCTGCGCGCTGAAAAGCTGATCATGATGACCAACATCGCCGGCGTGCAGGATAAGAGCGGCAACCTGGTGACTGACCTGACCGCGCGTGAAATCGATGAAATGTTTGCCGACGGGACCATTTCCGGCGGCATGCTGCCAAAGATTTCCTCGGCGCTGGACGCGGCCAAGTCAGGCGTCAATACGGTGCACATCATCGACGGTCGCATCGAGCATTCACTGCTGCTGGAAGTGCTGACCGAACAGGCGTTCGGCACCATGATCCGCTCGCATTGATCAACCATTTCAGCCACGCTCGGTCGTGGCTGAAATGGTGGCGGATCTGTTGAATCAGCCGCGGCAAAATCAATACAATTTTTCTACCGCATAGCCGCGTTGCCGCAACAGCGTCGGCACGCCGCCGGCACCCGCCAGGTGCAGCAGGCCGACGCCGACAAAGCTGACCTGGTCGGCTTTGAGCAAGGCTTCGATCTTGGTGGCCATGACCGGGTTGCGCTGGTCGAGCAGGGCGCGCTGGATGAATTCGGACGACGTGGTTTTTTCACTCATTTCCTGCAGCATCAGCGCATCGACCCGCGGGCCGTCAGCCGTGCTCCAGGCCTCGATCAGGCTTCTGGCTTTCTGCAGCGCCCGGCCATTCTCGATCTCGGTCAGATTCTCGCGCAGATATTGCTCCTGTTGCGGACCGGTCATGCTGTCGAACAGCGACAGCTGGAAATCGGCGCTCTCCAGTTCCAGCACCGGCTTGACCTGCTCGCTGGCTTTGGCCAGCAAAAAATATTCAATGCCGTGGCTGCGGGCATAGCCATGACGCTCCAGATTCAGACCCAGCAGCAGATTGGCCACCAGCCAGGGTTTCATGTGGCGGATGCGTTCCACCGGCAGGGCGAACTGCGCCAGCACCCGCTGCAGTTGCCGATAACTGTCAGCCGACAGGTGGCCATCGATGCCTTGATGGCTTGGATAAAAGCCGTATTTTTGCAATGCCTGCTGAAATGGTTCGCTATTGCGTATATCGAGTTCGACCGCCAGTCTGGTTGCCTGTGCCAGCGCTGCGGTGACCTGGGCTTCGAGCGGATAGAAATTGGGCAGGCCGACATGGATGGTGCCGAACAGGTAAGCCGTGTTACCTTGATGGACAATGCGGTACAGGCTGCCGCGCTGGGGCACCGTATTTTGCGCCTGCGCGCCGGCAGCAAAAAAACTGACCAGAACAATGGCCAAACAGACAATCCTACTGCGCATGCCCACATGTGCCCCTGTAAATAACTGACTGATTCATGCATTCACCGACCTGGTTATTCGATCTCGACAACACCCTGCACAATGCATCGTACGCGATTTTTCCTGCGATCAATGTCAACATGAATGCCTATATCGCCCAGGTGTTGGGCGATGGCGACACGCCGGCCGATGCCGCCACCGTCAATGCGGTGCGGCTCGGCTACTGGAAGCGCTATGGTGCGACGCTGCTGGGCATGATCAGGCATCACCAGGTGCGCCAGGATGATTTTCTGCGCGAGGCGCACCGCTTCGACAACTTGTCCGAGATGATCCGCGCCGAGCGCGGGCTGGGGCGGTTGCTGCAGCGCCTGCCGGGCCGAAAAATCCTGCTCACCAATGCGCCGCACCGCTATTCGCACGATGTGATGCGCCACCTCGGTTTGCACAAGCATTTTGCCAAGCACCTGTCGATCGAAACCATGCGGGTGCATGGCCGCCTGCGCCCCAAACCATCGAAGGCGCTGCTGAAGAAACTACTGGCGCAATACCGTATTTCGGCCCGGCGCTGCATCCTGGTCGAGGATACCCTCGATACCCTGAAGTCGGCCAAGGCGCTGGGCATGCGCACCGTGTGGGTGACCCGGTACCTGTCGACCCATCCGAACCTGGTCACGCGCGCCGGCCGGCCGATTCCCGCCAATGTCACAAAGCTACCCCAATATGTGGATGTCAAAGTAAAATCGGTTCGAGATCTTCCCGACAGCCTGGGCCGGCTGCTAACTTGCTAATTAATTAAAACATCATGGCGACCACCAAACCGGGCGAACGCAAGCTGCAAATCCTGCAAACCTTGGCAACAATGCTGGAACAACCAAAGGGCGAGAAAATCACCACGGCGGCATTGGCGGCCAG
The DNA here is from genome assembly GCA_036677325.1 of Paucimonas sp. Taxonomy (GTDB): domain Bacteria; phylum Pseudomonadota; class Gammaproteobacteria; order Burkholderiales; family Burkholderiaceae_D; genus Paucimonas. The sequence continues at coordinate 17,593 of JAKFBY010000077.1, read as the reverse complement.
GCTCGATGTATCCGAAGCAGCGCTGTACCGGCATTTCGCCAGCAAGGCGCAGATGTTCGAAGGCTTGATCGAGTTCATCGAAACCACCATCTTCAGCCTGATCAACCAGATCAACGAGCGCGAGGAAAACGGCTTGCAGCAGGCGCAGGCGATCATCGGCATGCTGTTGAATTTTGCCGAACGCAATCCTGGCATGACGCGCGTGATCATTGGCGACGCGCTGGTCAATGAAGATGAACGGCTGCAGGCACGCATGAATCAGTTCATCGAGCGCATCGAGCTGTCAGTCAAGCAGTCGCTGCGGCTGGCGGCGTCACAGAATCAGGCCAATGAGGCGGAGGTAGCAACCCGCGCCGGCATGATCGTCAGCCTGGTGCTGGGACGCTGGCACCGTTTTGCCAAGACCGGCTTCAAGCAGAATCCGACCGAAGGCGCGCAAACGCAAATCGCGATGCTGCTGCTGTAGGTGCGCGCCATCACGCGCGGCTTGCAATGCCGCGCCGTGCCGATTGCCGATCGAATAAAAAAGGCAGGTCAAGCGCTGGCCGCAAAGCTGGTGTACAGCACCGACTGAGAACTGAGCGAGATGATAAGAGGCTGATTCAACGGGACCCAGCTTCTCCCATATTCATGGGATGGCGCGGTCCATGGAAACGACTATACCTTCGTACGCAATAGACATAAGCACGTTCAGTGCGCATACTAAAATGGTTATCACGAATGCAACGCATTAGAAAATCAGAAGAGCTTGGGCGACGCAGAATCGCAGCGTTAGCTTGAGATCGACTACGAAGGGGCATGTTTCAATTGTCATTTGCCTGTTTTCTTCAGTCGCATTTGGCTGTATCTCGCTTTGGCTTATGTTTAAAGCTGGTTGTGCACAAAATGCCGCTGGCCAAACGCTTGAATCAGTGGATATCTCTTTCTTGGCGGTACTGGCAATGATGGTAAGTTATGGGCTTTTTTTTATTGTGTTCATGATTTGGCCGAATTTTTTTTCAAGAGTTACAGTATTGCGAACGGCTCTATTTTTTATAGTATGGATACCTGCCACAGCCATTATCGCTATCAGCATAGAAGGTAGAGCTTCAGAGGAATGCGCACCACGGCGTTGGCGTAGCCCAGGATACACTGAAGGTGAATTTCGGCACAAAGATGATCTCATCTCGAACTGGTCGCCTACCATTGCAATGGACACCCACGGATATGCCGCCGATCATCTCAAACATTAGGTAGACGCGAAATGGAGTCGAGACGCAAGGAGCTAAAGCGGCAAAGGAAAGAGGAATTGGCAGCCCTCCCATTTTGGAAAAAGCTTATTGCGTATCCGCTTCGGGCGATTCAAAGTATTGGTTCAATAGGGTTTGCACTATCGCTCTGGCATTTCTCGCTGCCTGGTATGACGGCCGGTGTGGCCATAGTTATTGGCGCAGAGGGAATTTACCAAATTCTCACTTGGCGAAGACATGAAGCGAGTTGACCAAAGCAATTATTTGAAACGACGGGCGGAAATGATCTACCTAATTCGTCAATGGCCTCTGCCGCCTGCGACGCCGGTCAACTAAGACATTAGGCACGCGGAAATGGAGCTTATTTTTGTAGGTGTTGGTGCCTTGGTCGTTCTGACGAGCATGTTTTTGGCGTACGTTGTATATGAAAAAAACGCAATATGCTCCGGTGGCGAAACGCGCTCATTTTCTCTATATATCTTTGGTCTGATTGGTAGCTCAATTCTTGCTAGCGGAGTTGTAGGAAAGCTGTTATTGGATAGAATTTGTTCTGAGAATTCTGGCGCCGGATGTGCTTTTGGTGTTCTCGCCATTACTCAACCATTTTTGATGTGTATCGGTATAGCGGCCTTTATGTTTATTTGGGTGAAAGTGAAATCCTGATGACAGATTGCTTTTTCTGTTTTCATATCTTCAAAGTTACGCCTAACTCGACAATCAACACCGATGGCTGCGGCGCTGGTTATTTCAGTCGTTGGGCGTCGCAATGAGGCATTGGCGTGGAATCGTGAGTTTGCTATGGGCTTCGCCCTGCTCAGCCGTCGGCGTCGTGCTTGCTTGCATCCCTTTGCTGGCAGGTGGTCAGGCCAAATGGGCTGCGGGTGCGCTAGAAGTCACCTACCGCGAGAACGAGGCAAGTTGCGGCAGGTTGGCGCGTAAGTTTCCGTTCCGCGGCATCGTCTTCGGCCATGTCATCCTTGCGGTCACTCGCGACGAGCTGCTAAGCATTGGCCCACATGAGCGTGTTCACGTTCAGCAATACGAGCGGTGGGGGCCGCTGTTCTTCTTTGCCTATGGCGCGTCGAGCATCTGGCAATTCTTGCAGGGCCGCAGCGCGTACTGGGATAACTGCTTTGAGGTTCAGGCGCGTGCACTCAGCGCGCAAGCTCATCGGTAGAAACGCGAGCCTGGAGTACCTTAGGACTGATGGAATAGCTTCGATGCTTGAAATTTTCTGGCCAGAGGTACTTTTAATGGGATGGTTTTCCATTCGCGACCTGGATAGCTAACACGTCGCTGAACCCCGGTGCTCTTCCGGCGACCTGATAACCTGGTATTAGATACTATGCGTATCCTCCGTTTTTTAACTTTATCGATATTTGTGTTTCTCTTAATAGGCGCAGGCAGCGCGCGTGCGCAGCAGGGCGTGCACTGTGTGATTTCAGCCAGGGGAATTGGGCCGATTCAGCTTGGGATGACACTGCGTCAAGCCCGACAGGCGTTCCCGCAGGCAGTCTTTACCCGCGCCACGGACGGGGATGGTGTTGCGCTTGTAGGAGTTCAATTTGCCAGAGATGATTTAATGGTCATTTACGCAGGCGAGGAAGATCCGGAGGCAATAATCGACTGGTCGAAGACAATCGAGTTTATCGAGTCATTTCATTCCGGGTGCACCATGGCCAATGGTGTTGGCCCAGGAATGCTTATAACCGATGCCGAGAAACGGCTAGGAAAAATCCAAGAAATTAGCCAATCTGAAATTGAGTCACGCGAGTATGTCAGTTTTGCGAACCAGCCGAAGGGTTACTGGTTTCGTCTTGACTATACAGGTATCTTTCCGCAAGGCTCACGTACTACCAGGAGCTTCCAGCCTGGTTCGAAAATATTATCAATTGCAGTCGTGCTGGAAAAGCAATGAAGGGCGTGAAGATCATGCGGCAATATCTACTTGCGTTGGTCTTGCTTGCAACGCAGGCTGGCGCATCAAATCCGCCTGTATCCGGCCTGTTTAGCAATGCATCGGAGCATGCGCTCGACGGCACGTTCAACCTTGTCGTGGTGGCGAATGAAAGAGGTCAGCAGTTTTTTATCCAGTGCTTCAAAAGCGGAAAGGCCGGATTCGGGATGCTCACGAGACTGCCAAAGCCAAAACTGAATGCGATCATCAATGCAGACTCAGTGTGTCCGGCCTCAAAAATTGAAGTGAACCTCGACTATGAAGAAGCGTATGTACGATTTGGAGGTAAGCACTTTGCATTGCCGCGGCGCGGGATACATGTGCCAATCGTTGACTAGAACTCATTTCATCAATAGGCGGGCGCGCGTGCAAAATTCTGGGGAGCCAAACGGCTTTTAATCCCCCATTATGGTTGAATACCGGGGACAATCATTTCCACTGTCCAATAGAAAACCCACATCTTCGTCACTCGACTTGCAATTCATCCCCAAATACCGTCAATTCTTCACTTACTGCTTTGAGATCGCTTGTGTAAGCACTCTTTGTTGTTTAATCTAGCCCTGATGCTGCGAGCCTTGTTGATGAACTAAAACAGTTGAGCCAAGTTGCAATTCTGCAACCAGGCCTGTAACGCGGGATAGATAAATAGAATCGTCGGAGACTTGTTAAATGAATAAATTGAATTGTTTTACCCTTTGCCGTTTTTTTGCTCTGCTTTGGGCAATGACATGTGTCCCGGGAATTGCCAGCGCTGACGCGGCTGAAGATTTTATTCATGCCGTGGTGATGGATAATGTGTCGGAGGTCAGGCTTTTATTAAAGCAGGGGATTAACCCGAATATAAAAGACAAGCAAACCGGAAACACTGCGTTGATCGTCGCCTTGCATGAGCAATCGATGAAAGCATTCGATGAGCTGATCAATGCGCCGGATATTAACCTGGACGCCGCGGCAGACAACGGCAATACCGGGTTGATGATTGCAGCTTACAAAGGCAACCTGCAGGCACTTGATACGTTGCTCAAGAAGGGGGCTGCGGTCAATCGTCCTGGCTGGACTGCGTTGCACTATGCCGCAGCAAGCGGCAACAACCATATTGCCCAGATATTGCTGGATCGTGGCGCCGAGATCAATGCGCGTTCTCGCAATCTCACCACCCCGTTGATGATCGCCGCCCACGAAGGCTACGATATGACAGTCAAGTTTTTGCTCGATCTCGGCGCGGATGTGACGCTCAAGAATGAAACCGGCATGAATGCCGCCGATTACGCGAAAAAGCTCGACCGTCAAGACATCATTGATCTGGTCAATCAGCATTTGAACAAGGCACAGAAGCTGCGGCTGAGTCAAAAATGAAGAATCAAGCCCCGTACCAAGCCCCGTACCAAGCCCCGTACCAAGCCCCGTACCAAGCCCCGTACCAAGCCCCGTACCAAGCCCGGTACCAAGCCCGGTACCAAGCCCTAATCCAACTGGATGGCAAGCGCTTATAACGATAGATCCTGTCGTTGCAAGCGTCCTTGGTACATCCTCGTTTGCGCTACAGCCGGCTTTCGCCTGACGCAAAATGTTCCTGGCAAATTTTCTTTGACTCCTGACCGCCTGCTGTCGGCAAAAACGCGGTTGCTTACGCTTCCATTTCTTAGCGAGAACGTCTCGCCGCGACTGATTCAACTGGTCGGAATCGGTTTATAAAAGCCCCCCTTCCCAGTGGACGACATTTGATCATTGAGCCGGTCAGATAACGGCTCAATAGTTCAGGACGGGGACAGGGCGATAAAAAACGGTTCACGAAAAGCATGCCCCACAGGCGACGATTGTCCGGGCAAATTCAGCAGCGGCCAATTACGGCTGGCATTACAATACCGGTTTTCGACGCCTGGACATTTTGTCCGGCGTCTCTTCCTGGCCAGCACTGATTCCCGCCATTTATGTCCTTGCCGAACTCCGCTTCCGCTACGCCTCTGGATCACGGCATGTCGTGCTTTGCGTTGTTCGACGATGCCGGCGCCAATGCCGCCCTTCGCCGTTCGCGTTTGTATACCGGGTATGTCGGGACACTGATCTGCGACGATGCGGCGCAGCTGCCGGATTTTCTTGAACGCATGCAGCAGGCGCTGGTTCAGGGCCGGCATGCGGTCGGCCTGTTCCAGTACGAGCTGGGGGTGCAGCTGCACGGTATCCTGCCGCATGACACACGGCAGCCACCGGCGCAGGTGCTGTTGTTTGACGATTGCCAAATGATGGCGGCCGACGAGGTCGGCGCCTGGCTGACGGCGCAGGAATCGGGCCATCATTCGGATCATCTCGCATCTGGCGTCGCAGGCCTCGATGCCAGCGTCGATGAACAGCAGTTTCAGCATGCAATTGCCCGCATCCATGAGTATCTGGAGGCGGGCGACACCTATCAGGTCAACTATACCTACCGCTTGCGCTTCGACGCCTATGGCCCGGTTGCCAGCTTGTACCGTCGGTTGCGTGCCAGCCAGCCGGTGCCGTATGGCGCATTGATTCGCTTGCCCGACGACCGTGCGGTGCTGTCCCTGTCGCCGGAGCTGTTTGTGCGCCATGCCGGGGGCGAGCTGACGGTGCGGCCGATGAAGGGCACTGCAGCTGCCAGCGGCGAGTCTGCGCTGGACGATGCGCGCTCGCAGGCGTTGGCGCAGGACCCGAAAAACCGCGCGGAAAACCTGATGATCGTCGATTTGCTGCGCAACGATCTCGGACGCGTGGCGCAGCTCGGTTCGGTGCAGGTGCCGCAACTGTTCGAGGTGAGGCGCTATGGCCAGGTATTGCAGATGACCTCGACCGTCACCGCACGCCTGCGTGAAGACGTGACACTGACCACATTATTCACGGCGCTGTACCCTTGCGGCTCGATCACCGGCGCACCCAAGCACCGCACCATGCAAATCATCCGCGAACTGGAACCCGATCCGCGCGGCATTTACACCGGCGCAATCGGCTGGTTCCAGAGCCCGGACAATGAGCGCAGTATTGGCGACTTTTGCCTGTCGGTGCCGATCCGCACCCTGATGCTGCAAGCGCCGGGCGGCCATGGCGTGCGCAGCGGCGAAATGGGGGTCGGTGCCGGTATCGTGCACGACAGCCGCGCGCAGGATGAGTACGCGGAGTGCCGGCTGAAGGCGCGTTTTTTGACTGGCGTACGGCAGGATTTCGCCTTGCTGGAAACCATGCACGCCACCCGAAACGGTTGCCGCCATCTGGCGCGGCACCTGCAACGGCTGCAGTCGTCGGCTAGGTATTTCGGGTTTGTCTGGAATGAGCAACAGGTGCGCGCCAGCGTGCAGCAGGCATGCGCGGCGTTGCCGCCAGAAGGTGCGCACCGCCTGCGCCTGGCACTCGATCAGGATGGTCGGTGCACTTTGCAGGCCGCACCGCTGATGCCATTGACTGGGCCGGTTAAGTTGTTGCTGGCCACGGAAGAGACCCAGGCGCAGGACTTATTCCTGCGCCACAAGACCACGCTGCGCGCCACATACGACGCTGCATGGAAGATGGCGGAAGCACAGGGTGGGTTCGATATGCTGTTCTGTAATACGCGAGGTGAGGTAACCGAAGGTGCGCGCAGCAATTTGTTCATTCAATTGAACGGGCGTTGGGTGACGCCGCCCCTGTCGGCAGGCGTGCTGCCGGGCGTGATGCGCTCAGTCTTGCTGGACGACCCGAGCTGGAACGCCTGCGAGCAGCGGGTGACAATACAGGACCTTCGTGCCGCAGAAGCGATCGTCGTATGCAATGCATTGCGCGGCGCGATGCCGGCGCAAGTGATGTGGGATAGTGCGGCGTAGCGCTGGTATGACGTCGTTATTTTGCAGTTCTTGTAAAACGTAAAACGTAAAACGTAAAACCAGAATGTACACTTACCGCGCTGGCGGCTGGCAAACCAGGCAGTGCGCATTGCGCGCGACACCGATGCTGGTCCATTCCATGTTGCGTCCATCGAGCATCAGCAAGCGCCCGGCCAGTGATTCGCCGACGCCGGCCACCAGTTTTAACGCTTCGGCTGCCTGCATGGCGCCGATGATGCCGACCAACGGCGCAAATACGCCCATGGTTGAACACTGCACTTCCTCGAATTGCTGATCCGGCGGAAATAGGCAGGCATAGCAGGGCGCATCGCCACGACGTGCATCGAACACACTGATTTGCCCATCGAAGCGGATCGCCGCCCCCGACACCAGTGGCACTCGGTGCGCCACGCAGGCACGGTTGACCGCATGGCGGGTGGCAAAATTGTCGCTGCAATCGAGCACCACGCTGGCAGCTTGCACCAGCTGATCCAGGCGCGCGCCGTCGACACGTTCAGCCAGCGCCGTGACGACAATGTCGGGATTGATCTGCTGCAGCGCCAGCTTGGCCGAAGCAACTTTTGGCTGACCGATGCGCTCGGTGGTATGCAGGATCTGCCGCTGCAGGTTGGTCAGGTCGACATGGTCGTGGTCGACCAGGGTGATGCTGCCGATGCCAGCCGAAGCCAGATACAGCGCAGCCGGCGAGCCCAGGCCGCCGGCGCCGATCACCAGTGCGTGCGCTGCGAGAAGGCGTTCCTGTCCCTCGATGCCGATCTCGTCGAGCAGGATGTGGCGCGAATAGCGCAGTAGCTGTTGGTCGTTCATGGGAACTTGGCAGGCTGGTGCAATAGTCGGCTAGTGTCGCATAAAACCAGTGAAATAAAAAAGGCCGCATCGCTGCGGCCTTTAGATGATGTCAGTGACGGTTATTTCTTGTCACCGTTTTTCTCATCCTTGTTTTCATTGATGGTGTTTTCTTTCTTGCTCTCGACCTTGGCCGCTTTCGACAGCTGCACCGGCATGCCCTTCAGGTGGTTCAGCGCCTGCGCCAGCTGGAAATCTTCCTTGCTGCCGAACTCGAGCATCTTGCGCTTCTTGGCCAAGGCGGCCTGGCGCTGCTCCTGTTCCAGTTCATCGATCACATTCTTGGTAGTGACCGCTTCCTTGCTGTCGCGGTCGTTGCGCAGATGCTTTTGCAGATCCGACTCGTGCAATCGCATGCTGCCCAGCACATCGCCGTCGGCATATTCATCGACCATCAGGTCCGGCACGATGCCCTTGGCCTGGATCGCGCGGCCAGTCGGCGTGTAGTAGCGCGCCGTGGTCAGCTTGACGGCGGTATCGGCCGACAGCTGGCGGATGGTTTGCACCGAGCCCTTGCCGAAGGTTTGCGTGCCCATGATGGTGGCGCGCTTGTAATCCTGCAGCGCACCGGCGACGATTTCCGACGCGGATGCCGAACCGGCATTGACCAGTACCACCATCGGCACTTTTTTCACCGCTTCCGGCAGCTTGGCCAGCGGGTCGCCCAGCGTGCGCGATGCATAGAATTCGCGGCGGGCATAAAAGGTGGCTTTGGAGTCCGGCAACTGGCCATTGGTCGAGACGATCGCCACATCCTTTGGCAGGAATGCGGCCGACACGCCGATCGCGCCCGGCAGCAGACCGCCCGGATCATTGCGCAGATCCAGCACCAGGCCCTTCAGGTTCGGATCTTCGGCGTAAATCGCGGCAATTTTTTTGGCCATGTCGTCAATCGTCGGCTCCTGGAACTGCGATACCCGCAGCCAGGCATAACCGGGTTCGACCACCTTCGATTTGACGCTCTGGACGCGGATTTCCTGGCGCATGATGGTGATGATCAGCGGCTTGTCCTCTTCCTTGCGGGCGATGGTCAGCGTGATCTTGGTGTTCGGTTCGCCGCGCATGCGCTTGACTGCCTCGTCCAGCGTCAGGCCCTTGACCGGCGTGGTGTCGAGGCGGGTAATCAGGTCGCCTGCCTTGAGGCCGGCCTTGTGGGCAGGGGAATCCTCGATCGGCGAGATCACCTTGACGTAGCCGTCTTCCATGCCGACTTCGATCCCGAGGCCGACAAACTTGCCTTGCGTTCCTTCACGCAGTTCCTTGAAGGCTTTCTTGTCGAGATAGGCCGAGTGCGGATCGAGCGATGCCACCATGCCGGAAATCGCCTCGGTCAACAATTTCTTGTCCTCGACCGTTTCGACGTAATCGGATTTGATCAGGCCGAATACATCGGCCAGCTGGCGCAGTTCCTCAATGGGTAGCGGCGATTCGGCGCTTTTTTGCGCCATCGCGTCGAATTGCATCGAACCGGCGATGCCGGCCACAATGCCCATACCAATCAAACCGAAGTTTTTAATTTTGCTGCCCATGTTTCACCTAATAGAAATCCACTCGAGGGGATCAAACGCGCGTCCCTGATGCCGCATTTCAAAGTATAAACCCGATTGCCCATGCCCGCCGCTATTGCCGGCACTGGCGATCATGTCGCCGGTATTGACGAAATCGCCAGACCGCTTCAATACTGCCTGATTGTAGCCATAAATGGTCAGGTATTCGTTGCCGTGGTCGATTATGATCAAATTGCCAAATCCGCGCAGCCATTCGGCAAACACCACCCGGCCGGCCGCCACCGCCTTGACTTCGGACCCTTCGGCGGCCCGGATGAACAGGCCTTTCCAGAGCGGGCCATCTTCCCGTTTGCTGCCATATTTGGCCAGCAAGTCACCCCGCACCGGCAAACGAAGTTGGCCGCGCAACGAGGCAAAAGGACGCTTGATCACGCCAGTTTGGACAGATGGTTCCGGCGTGAGTTCATTGCGGCCAAGAATTTTAGCTGGCGCCTCGTCATCGTCGATCGCATCCGGGGTGACGGTTTTGGCCGCGGTTTTGGGACCAGAAGCGGCACGATTGGCTTGGACCTTGGCCTGGGCCGCCTTGCGCCGCGCCTCCTGTTGCGCCTGCTGGCGGGCCAGCAGGGCACGTTCGGCTTCTTGCTGGCGGCGCAGCGCGGCTGCGGCATCCGCCTTTTTTTGTTCTTCGATTAACAATGTCAGGCGATCAACCAGCGTGCCCAGCCTTTGTTCATTGCGGGCGATATCGCCGGCTTCCTTGCGCTGGGTTGCCAGCCGGGTCGACAATTGCGCCAGCAATGTGACGCGCTTGGCTTTTTCCTGCTCGAGCACCTGTTTCTGGTCTTGCGCTTCCTGCGCAATTTCATCCAGCTCATCCTTGGCGTTCTGGGTTTGCGCCTGATTGTCTTCGATATCCTGCAGGTTGGCGCGCAGTGATTCAACCAGCCTGGCCTGCGCCTTCGATACATAGCCAAGGTAACGCAGCTCGCGGTTGATGCGGTTCGGATTGTCACCTGACAGCAGCAGCTTGATGCGGTCTTCATTGCCCGAGACGTATTGTTCACGTACCAGTTTGGCAAGCTGCTGTTGCTGGGCATGGACCGCCTGGTTCAGGCGGGCTTTCTGCTCGCCCAGCTGGTTCATGCGGGCTTCGGTTTGCCGTTGTTCGTTGGCCAATTCATGCAACGCGCGGTTGGCTTCGGAAATGGCTTGTTCGGATTTGGCCAGGCCGTCGGCGGCATGTTCCTTGGCGCTTTCGGTTTTCTGGATATCTCGCTTCAAGCCGTTCAGCTTTTTTTGCAGGTCGGCTTGCTCGCTTTCGGCAATACGCTTTTGTTTGGTGCGTTCGGTGACTTTGGCGGCATGGGCCGGCATCATTGCGGAAAAAACGAGGATGACCAGCAGCAGCCAGCGCGCGCCTCGGCGCGCAGCTGGCTTGTGCAGGTATCCGTAATCCAGGCGGGAGAAAGGCAGGGTCAAGGGCTTACTTGGCCTTGCCCTGGCTTGCCACGGCTTTCATCGCGGCCTCGATGGCGGAGGCGTCGCCCAGGTAATAATGGCGGATCGGCTGCAGGTCGGCATCCAGTTCATACACCAGCGGCTGGCCGTTGGGAATGTTTAATTTGACAATATCTTCGTCGCTGATCTTGTCGAGGTATTTGATCAGGGCGCGCAGGCTGTTGCCGTGGGCAGATACCAGGATCCGCTTGCCGGCGCGGATTGCCGGTGCCATTTCATCATTCCAGTAAGGCATCACGCGCTCAACCGTATCCTTCAGGCATTCCGTCAGCGGGATTTCTTCGCGCTTCAATTCGGCGTAGCGCGGGTCGTCAAACGAGGCGCGCGGGTCGTTCGGCTCCAGCGGGTTGGGTGGGATATCGTAGCTGCGGCGCCAGACCAGCACTTGCTCGTCGCCATATTTGGCCGCGGTTTCAGCCTTGTTCAAGCCTTGCAGTGCGCCGTAATGACGCTCGTTCAAGCGCCAGCTGTGCTCGATCGGCAGCCACATCAGGTCCATTTCATCGAGTGTCAGCCACAGTGTGCGGATCGCGCGCTTCAACACCGACGTATACGCCAGATCAAAGCTCAGGCCGGCCTGCTGCAGCAGTTTGCCAGCCTGGCGGGCTTCGGCCTGGCCTTTTTCAGTCAGGTCGACATCGGTCCAGCCGGTAAAACGGTTGTCGAGGTTCCAGGTGGATTCGCCGTGGCGCATGAAAACGATTTTGTACATGGTGGAGGTCGGAATAAAAGTGGAAAAAAAACTGCCCAGGTTGCAAGAAGGCTTAAAATGCGCGATGCGAATCGCATTCCTGCTTCTATTTTATAATGCGGAGATTGCTTCAGGATTGTTAATATGCAATTTGGATCAGGTGTTCGGTCCAAAATGTGTGCTGGCACAGGTGCGACAGTGGTTCAGGCAGCATGTTGCCTGGTTGCGCAACGGGTTGCAAACCCGCCTGTCAGGATAGGGGGCAGCAAAGGCGGTTTTGCTATTGCCAGCCTTTGCCAACTTTTGGTCAACGCACACGGCCTGTTTCCGATCCTGAATCGCAGATTAATCCTCCTTTAACCATTGGACTTTCGTGAAATTCATCATTGACAATCTCTGGCTGTTCGGCGTGCTGGTTTTTTCCGGCGGCGCGCTGTTATGGCCCCATTTGCAAACCCGTGGCCGAAAAGTATCGCTGCTGGAAGCGACCCAGATGATCAATCAGGGTAAAACCGTGATTGTAGACGTGCGCACGCCGGATGACTTTGCCAAAGGTCATGTACGCGGCGCCATCAATATTCCGTTGCAGGATTTGGCAACACGGATCGGCGAACTGGCAAAATCCAAAACCAAAAATATCATTGTCGTCTGCCAGGCAGGCGTGCAATCGTCGAAGGCGGCAGCGCAGCTGAATCAGGCCGGCTTTAATGAAGTGTATAGTTTGAGCGGTGGTCTGGCAGCCTGGCAAAGCCAAGGGATGCCCATTGTCAAGTGACGGAGAAAGCTCATGAGCGCACGCGTTGTAATGTATAGCACCGGTGTTTGTCCGTATTGCGTAATGGCTGAACGTTTATTGCAAGCCAAGGGCATCGAAGACATCCAAAAGATCCGGGTCGATCTGGAGCCGAAGCAGCGGATCGAAATGATGGAAAAAACCGGGCGCCGCACCGTTCCGCAAATTTATATCGGCGACACCCATGTCGGCGGCTTCGATGACTTGAGTGCGCTGGAGCGGCAAGGCAAGCTCGATGCATTGTTGCAAGGCAGCTGATTGCCATTAATTGGCTTTTGATTACCCTGAGACGGATGGTTCCGCCTCGTTCCTATTTTATTTTTAAGAAAGCATCTCATGGCCGAAGAGCAAAACCTGCAACCCGTGTTTCAGATTCAGCGTGTTTACCTGAAGGATTTGTCGCTTGAACAACCAAATTCGCCAGGCATTTTCCTGGAACAAGAACCACCTGCAATCGAAGTATCGGTCGATGTCGGTGCCGAGCCGCTGGCGGAAGGCATTTTCGAGTCGACCGTGACGATTACCGTGACAGCCAAGGTCAACGACAAGGTGGCTTTTCTGGTCGAAGGCAAGCAAGGCGGCATTTTCGAGGCACGCAACATCCCGGCTGAACAGCTCGATCCGCTGCTGGGCATCGGTTGCCCGAACATTGTCTACCCTTATCTGCGCGCCAATATCGCCGATATCATTACCCGCGCCGGTTTCCCGCCAGTGCATCTGGCTGAAATCAATTTCGAAGTGTTTTACCAGCAGCGCATGCAGGCATTGGCGCAACAGCAGGAACAAGAAGGCGCCGCCAATCTGGTGATGCCCGATGGCTCGGCTGCCAAGCATTAATCGATTGACCCATGCGACTGGCCGGGCACGCGCCCGGCCGATGCGGCAGTTTTGTTTCTGGCGAAAAGGAATCATGAGTATCATGCGCTTCTGGTCATGCATGGCCGTGTTGTGGTGGCTGGGCGTTGGCACAGCGCACGCGCTGGAATTCAAGTCGGTCGGGGCAGCGCCAGCCATCCTGTATGACGCCCCATCCCTGAAAGGCAAGAAGGTTTTTATCGCGCCGCGCGGCATGCCGGTCGAAATCGTGCTGACTTATGGCGAGTGGACCAAGGTACGCGATATGGCGGGCGATCTGTCCTGGGTCGAGTCGCAGGCGCTTAGCCCAAAGCGCATGCTGATGGTCAAGGCCGCCAATGCCAGGGTGCGGGCGGTTGCCGATGACAGTGGCACACCCGTATTTAGTTGCGACAGGGGTGTGTTGCTGGAATTGGCAGAGCCGGTTGCGTCCGGCTGGCTCAAGGTTCGCCACCGTGACGGTCAGACCGGGTTTGTCAAAGCCACTGATGTCTGGGGCATGTAAGAGGTAGATAAGCCTCGGATGCGGCTTGCCCGCCCGATCGCAGTTGCCGCTCTTTTTTTCATACGACGATGAATATCACAATACTCGGTGCCGGCGCGTGGGGAACGGCTTTGGCGATTGCGCTGGCCGAGCGCAATCAGGTGATCCTGTGGGGGCGTAATCAGGAAGCGATGCGCGAAGCCGCGCAGCGGCGCGAAAACACTGCCTATCTGCCCGGTGCGAGGCTGCCGGAGCAACTGCTCGTCAGCGCCGATTTTGCTGCGGCGCTGGCCCACGTGGCTGTTGCCGGCATCGACCATGGCGGCAATGGCGGCAATCCAGGCTTGTTGATCATTGCTTCCTCGGTCGCCGGGTTGCGCCCGTTACTGCAGCAGTTGCAGTTGCATGCGCCGCCCAATCTGGTCTGGCTGTGCAAGGGACTGGAAGAGGGTAGCGGCTTGCTGCCGCATCAAATCGTACGGGAAATCTTTGGCGACCGGATTGCTGCCGGTGTGTTGTCCGGCCCGTCGTTTGCCCAGGAAGTGGCGCACGGATTGCCTTGCGCGCTGGTAGTGGCATCCGACAGTGCCAAGCTGCGGGATCAGGTGGTGGCCGCCGTCCATGCGCCCACCATGCGGGTGTATGCAACCGACGATATCGTCGGCGTCGAAGTCGGTGGCGCGGTCAAGAATATCCTGGCGATTGCCACCGGCATCACGGATGGGCTTGGCCTCGGCTTGAATGCCCGTGCGGCGTTGATGACTCGCGGCCTGGCTGAAATCACGCGACTGGGGGTTGCCCTGGGTGCGCGTGCTGAAACCTTCATGGGATTGGCCGGCATGGGGGATTTGATCCTGACCTGTACTGGCGATCTGTCGCGTAATCGCAAGGTCGGACTGGGTTTGGCCCAAGGTAAAACGCTGGCGGCGGTGGTGGCCGAGCTGGGTCATGTCGCCGAAGGCGTGCGCTGCGCAGCGGCTGTACGTTCGCTGGCGCACCAGTACGGTGTGGAAATGCCGATCGCCGATGCGGTGGCAGGGGTGCTATTCGATGGTAACCCGCTCGACGCAGTGGTCGCACAACTGATGGCGCGCAATCCACGTGACGAATCGGCTGGCAATCAAGTAGCCAATTGACATAGCCGGCTAATACTGGTCCAGGTATCCGGTCTAGGTAATAAGTCTAGGTATTGATGCAAGTCGCCATTGCATGCGAGCCTTGCTGGCACGTTTTTTTGCAGGCAAATGACCGAAGTGGCTTATTTTTCAGGCTTGAACAAGATCGTCAGCAGCACCGAAGCGTCTTCCATGGCATTGAGTGCGTGCGGTACGCCGCCACGCAAATACACCATTTCACCAGCCTTCATGATTTGGGTGGTGCCATGTGCTACCAGTTCAAGCTTGCCTTCCAGGCACAGCATCGTGACTTCCCCTTGCACAGAATGATCCGGAAGGGATTTGCCTTTCGGCAGTACCAACCGCATCAATTCAAGCTCGTCGGTTTTCAAAATCGCCTTCGAGGCTGCCGCAGATAATTGATTGCCAAGCGGACGAACGTCGATTAATTGGCCAGAGACTGCGTGCGGTAAAGCCATATGCATTCCTTGTGTGACATGGTGACATGAGTTAATGAAACAAAAGGGCCTTGCTGCCCCATCTATTACTATTGACTCGCCATTCGCTAAAACAATTCCTGCCCGGCTGAATGATTTCAGCCTTGGCGCTATGCTTGGGTAAATGCGGCTTTCTAACTGATCAACATGGCATGTTGTTCAGTAAAGAACTTGATTGCTCGCAACGCATTCTGGTTTGCCGACATGTTCTGCCTGCTGATACCCCCGCTGCATCTAACTTGGTTACGGCAAGTCGATGTGCATTGACGGTTAAGCGGCTGTTGCATTATTACCAAAGCCAGCATCGCCATGGCGCGCCATTTTTCAATATTTAGCCACAGGCGGTAATGTGCTGCTCGAAACAAAGTGCGCGCCGTAACAGTATTTAACATTTCTGATCACGCGCAATGGCGAGATTAGGGCACGGATGCCACTAAATTAGTGCGCCGCAGCAAAGGCGCGTCGTCGTCCCCGGCCGTTAAAATAACAGGCCCAGCAACATCGCTTTGGCGACTGCCTGGGTACGATTTCTCACCTGAAGTTTCGCAAAAATTTGTTCGATGTGATATTTCACATTCTTCTCAGTCATTTCGAGAATCTGCGCAATTTCCCAATTGGTTTTACCTTCGTTAATCCAGCGCAAAATCTGCTTTTGCCGGTCGCTCAAAGCTTCATTCGGTGCGGTCAGCCGGCTGAATTCCTGGACCGTCGTCAATGCCCGCACCAGTGCCAAATGCAAATGCGGCGTGATCATTTTTAATAGAAAAATCTCGCGCTCGCCGACTTCGCCAGGGATCCGGGAAAAAATAAAGTAAGTGGCCAGCGTGCGCTGCACATCCAGCACACCGTGGGCAATCGTGTTGCGCAATTCATATTTGTTAAACAGGCCGACCCAGTCCGCCGGGAATGTATCATCGTCCCGGCCGCTTTGAAAAACCACCGGTTCTTGTGTTGACCGCCAGCGCTGCATCAAGGGGCTGTCGACCCGGCCATCTGCAGTCGCGAGTTCTTCAAAATATTTTGGCGGATAGTTATGATGCAATACCTTGTGCGCATAACTTCCCTTTGGACTGACGCCCCCGACACCACATACCATGACGTCATGGTGCAGCACTTGCTGCACATCGTTATTTAATAACAACAACAACGCTTCCGAGTCGTTGATCGTGGTCGAGCGCATGATGATATTCATGAGCAGGCTGGGCTCAATGCCGAGCGCCGCCGCTTGCCGTAGCGCGTCCATCTCCTGTACCAATTGCTTCTCTCCGGTCCTTTGGCTGCTTGATGCAGCTTTTTATTATTGATTGCCTTGATAGGGTACCGCTGAATTTACGACCCATATTTAACTTACTGCAAAACAGCTTTTCCTGAGTGCACATGCTGCTGCGCAGCATATTTTAAGACTGGCCGAACGGCCCGTTTACTCTCGCCATGCCCTTTACTATGATGAATTTATTAGCTGGCCGCAATGTTTTCTTCGTATCAGAAAAATATTTGTTGGTCACTGCCGAGCATGTACTAACAATACATAAGTGCAATAACGCAAGCCAGCTTTTCAAGGATAACGCCAATCAATCAAGCAAGAGGTGGATCTGGAAGTTTTATTGATTAAATAATTCAAAGAGCGAAACGCCAAAATTCATAGAGCGAAAAGCCACAGTGTAATAAGTAAGCCCCATAAAAAATATTTAGGAGACACAAATCATGGCAACTGCATTCAAGTCGCAAAAACAATCGTCCGTATTCCTGAAGCGCGCGCTGTTTACCGTCGCCGCTCCGATGCTGCTGGCAATGACCTCGTCATCGGCCCTGGCACTGACCGCCGTCACCAGTTTTGGCAGCAATCCCGGCGCCCTGCAAATGTTCAAGCATGTACCGGCCAGCATGCCGGCCGGCGCCCCGCTGGTCGTGGCGCTGCATGGCTGTACCCAGACCGCTGCCGCCTATGAAGCGTCCGGCTGGACCGCACTGGCCAACACCCACAAGTTCTATGTAGTCTATCCGCAGCAAGTCAGCGGCAACAATTCCAACAAGTGCTTCAACTGGTTCGAGTCCGGCGACATCGCCCGCGGCGCCGGTGAAGCGCTGTCGATCAAGCAAATGGTCGACAACATGAAAGCCACGCACTCGATCGATGCCAACCGCGTGTATGTGACCGGCCTGTCGGCAGGTGCCTACATGACCACCGTGATGGGTGTGACCTATCCTGACGTGTTTGCCGGTGCCGCCCCGATTGCCGGCGGTCCCTACAAGTGCGGTATCGG
>JAKFBY010000076.1:0-141048 GCA_036677325.1 Paucimonas sp. | reverse complement strand
GGGGAGAATGGTTGTGATCAGCTTTCATTCATTGGAAGATCGCATCGTCAAGCAGTTCATGGCTGGAAAGGCCAGACTGCCGCAGCCTGATCGCCGCCTGCCGATTCGCGCGGTGGATTTGCCGCAGCCGCAATTGAAGCTGCTCGGTAAAATCAAGCCGTCCGATGCCGAGGTCGCCGCCAACCCGCGTGCCCGTTCAGCGGTCATGCGCGTCGCGCAACGCCTGCCTGCGGCCGGAGTGCAGTCATGAGCGGGCGTCTGAACCTGCTGCTGACAGTGCTGCTGATCCTGTGCGCACTGTCGCTGGTCAATGCGCAGTACCAGGCCAGACGGCTGTTCATCGAACTCGAGCGCGCCCAGTCTGCCGCCAAACAGCTCGATGTCGAATGGTCACAACTGCAGCTCGATCAGTCGACTCTGGGCAAGCATGCCCGGATTGAAGCCAATGCCAGGCGCGACCTGAGCATGGTGGCGCTGACACCCGCGCGCGCGCAATATCTGACGGCGGGAACGCGATGACGCGTGCCATGTCACGCTCGGGTAGCAACGCCAGGGTGGCGGCGGCAAAAGGCGTGCCTTTTTCCGCCAGCCCGGTGCTGGCCGTAAAATTGCCGGCCTGGCGCTCGCGCGTCGTACTGTTTACCTTGTTCGCCGCGTTTGCCGCCTTGCTCGGCCGCGCACTCTGGCTGCAGGGCATCTCCAATGAATTTTTGCAAAAACAGGGTGCATCCCGCTACACCCGCACGCTCGAATTGCCCGCCACACGCGGCAAGATAACCGATCGCAACGGCCAGGTACTGGCGTCGTCGATGCCGGTCAAGGCGATCTGGGCGATTCCCGACGACGTGGCCGATGCGCCGAAAGAAAAACTGCAGGCATTGGCCCGCCTTTTGGAAATGAGCGAGCGCGAGTTGCGCGCCAAGCTCGATTCAGACCGCAGCTTTGTGTATATCAAGCGCCAGGTCGAGCAGGACGCTGCAGACAAGATCGTCAAGCTTGGCATTGCCGGAATCTACACCCGCAAGGAGTACAAGCGCTTTTATCCGCAGGGTGAAGTCATGGCGCATGTGGTCGGCTTTACCAATGTCGAAGATGTCGGCCAGGAAGGCATCGAGCTGGCTGCGCAGAAAAATCTCGCCGGTGTCACCGGCAGCCGGCGCGTCATCAAGGACCGGCTGGGCCGCATCGTAGAGGATATCGAAGCCGTTCGCGAGCCGCGTGACGGGCGCGATCAGGCGCTGTCGATCGACAGCAAAATCCAGTACATTGCCTTTACCCAGTTGAAGGAAGCAGTGGAAAAGCACAGTGCCAAGGCGGCCGGCATCGTGGTGCTGGATGTGAAGACCGGCGAAGTACTGGCGCTGGCCAACATGCCCACCTATAACCCGAACAACCGGCAGGCACTGACCGGCGCGCAATTGCGCAACCGGGTACTGACCGATACCTTCGAACCGGGCTCGGCCATGAAGTCGTTTACGGTGGCAATGGCGCTCGACCACAAGATGGTCACGCCCCGTACCATGATCCAGACTGCGCCTGGCAAGATGACGATTGGCACGGCCACCATCGGCGACGCCCATGCCCATGGGCTCCTGAGCGTGTCGGAAGTGATCCAGAAATCCTCCAACATCGGTACCGCCAAGCTGGCGCTGCAGATGCAGCCGCAGGATATGTGGGAAATGTTTACCACGCTCGGTTTCGGCCAGCAGCCGAAGTTCGGCTTTCCCGGTGCGGTGGCAGGGCGCGTGCGTCCGTATAAATCCTGGCGCCCGATCGAGCAGGCGACCATGAGTTACGGCCATGGCATTTCCGTCTCCTTGTTGCAGCTGGCACGCTCTTACCTGATCTTTGCGCGCAACGGCGATCTGATTCCGCTGTCGTTTCAGAAAGTGACCGACTCTCCAATCAGCCAGCGCGTGATTTCCGAGAAAACCGCGCGCGAAGTGCGGGCGATGCTGGAATCGGTAACGCTTCCCGGCGGCACCGCGCCCCAGGCTCAGGTACCCGGCTATCGCGTGGCCGGCAAGACCGGCACCGCGCACAAGCTGGTGGCCGGCCGCTATGCCAATAAATATATCGCATCATTCGTCGGCTTCGCACCGGTATCGGATCCGCGCATCGTCATTGCCGTGATGGTCGATGAACCTTCCAGCAAGTCTTATTATGGTGGCGCCGTGGCGGCGCCAATATTTTCGGCGGTGGCGGCCAATGCATTGCGGGCGATGAATGTGGCGCCGGATTCATCGGTGACAGACATCATCATCCCGCAAGAGACAGTCAGGGAAAGCATGTGATGCCGAACGCGACTTCACGCCTGGCCGAGATCGTCACATGGCTGCAAAAAACTGCGCCGGGAGCCCAGTTGGCTGCCGATTCACGCAGCATTGCCACAGGCGACGTGTTCTTCGCCTATCCCGGCGAAGCTGCCGATGGCCGCAAGTATATTGCGCAGGCAATCGAAAACGGCGCTGCCGCAGTGGTGTTCGAAGCCGACGGTTTTGAATGGGACGTTCGCTGGCGGTTGCCGCATCTGGCGGTTGCCGACCTCAAAAATCTGGCCGGCCGGATCGCCAATGGCTTTTACAGCCAGCCTGACCAGGACATGTTTGTGGTAGCCGTCACCGGTACCAACGGCAAAACCTCCTGCACGCAGTGGCTTGGCAGTGCATTCTCGCGCCTGGACAAGCCAAGCGGGGTGATCGGCACGCTTGGTGCCGGCCTGTACCGCAGCGGTGTGCCGGAAACATTTGAGTCCACCGGTAACACCACGCCGGATGCGCTGTTGCTGCAGCGCCGCCTGAACGGCATGCGCAGAGATGGCGCACAGGTGCTGGCAATCGAGGCGTCATCCATCGGCTTGCACCAGCAGCGCCTGTCGGGCATGCATGTCGATGTGGCGGTATTTACCAATCTGACCCGCGATCATCTTGACTACCATGGCGACATGGCGGCCTATGAAGCAGCCAAGACCATGCTGTTTGATTGGCCGGGATTAAAGCATGCGGTGGTGAATCTGGATGATGACATGGGCATGCGCCTGGTGCGGCATGTGCAAAACAGCGCTTCTACCGTGGACATACTGGGTTTCAGCCTGACCGGCAAGACGGCACAAGGCGTCAAGCTGTTGCAAGCTGCGGACATTCGTACCAGTCATGCGGGGACCACATTTTCACTGACATCGCCATTTGGCTCGGCGCAGGTTAAAACCAAGCTGGTTGGCCAATTCAATGTCAGTAATGTACTGGCGATCATCGCAACGCTTTTGGCGCAGGGGGTCGATTGGCGCACCACCATCGGCACGGTTGAAACCTTAACGGCGGTTCCGGGTCGAATGCAGCAGCTCGGCGGCCAGGATGCGCCGCTGGTTGTTATCGACTATGCACATACCCCGGATGCGCTCGAAAAAACCCTGGCGGCACTGCAGCCGATTGCACGGGAGCGCCAAGGCGCCTTGTGGTGCGTGTTCGGCTGCGGCGGTGACCGCGATCCGGGCAAGCGTGCGCAAATGGGCCGGGTGTCATCGTTGGCCGATCATGTGATTGTGACCAGCGATAACCCGCGTAACGAATCTCCCGCAGACATCATTGCACAAATAATTCAAGGGATGGATGAATTGGAAAGTATGAAACACGCGCCGCAAACGATCGAGGATCGTGCCGGCGCCATCCTGTGGGCAGTCCGGCACGCCGGCCGGCATGATGTTGTTTTGTTGGCAGGCAAGGGCCATGAAACCACGCAGGAAATCAAAGGCAGGAAGTTGCCGTTTCTGGATGCAGACCATGCCGCCCTGGCGCTGGCTACCCGCGTGATGCAGGGAGGGCAGGGATGAAAGCGAGATTGGCGCAATTGCAACCGCATCTGACCGGCTCCAGTGTCACGAACGATGCCGAATTTACCGGCGTGTCGACCGACAGCCGCAATGTCACACCAGGCAACCTGTTTGTGGCTTTGAAGGGCGAGCGCTTCGATGCCCACGATTTTCTGGAACAGGTCGCAGCACAAGGCGCGGCCGCCGTGCTGGTTGAGGCAGTGCCGCCCGGGCTGATGGTGCCAGCCCTGGTGGTGCCGGATACGCGTGTGGCGTTGGGTGAAATTGCCGCCTGGTGGCGTCGCCAGTTTGCAGTTCCGGTGATTGGCGTGACCGGCAGCAACGGCAAGACCACGGTCAAGGAAATGATCGCGTCGATCCTGTCAGCCGCCTTCGGCAGCGAACAGTGTCTGGCAACCCGCGGTAATTTGAACAATGAGATCGGCGTGCCGCTGACCGTATTTCGTTTGCATGCCGGCTGTCGTGGCGCAGTGATTGAACTGGGCATGAACCATCCGGGTGAAATCGCGGTGCTATCGGCGATCGCACAGCCGCTGGTAGGCCTAGTCAACAATGCCCAGCGCGAACATCAGGAATTCATGGCCAGTGTGGAAGCGGTCGCCGAAGAAAACGGCGCCGTGATTCGCAGCTTGCCTGCAGACGGTATTGCCGTGTTTCCATCGGATGATCCATTCACGCCGCTGTGGCGCAGTTACGCTGAGGGACAAGGCGCACGCGTAATGACCTTTGGCCTCAACCCCGAAGCCGATGTGAGTGGCAGTTTTACCCCCAATACTTTCGGCAGCGACATCGTGATCAGTACCGGGTCCCACCAGTTTGCACTTAGCCTGGCGGCAGCCGGCGTGCACAATGTCAGGAATGCACTGGCAGCCGCCGCCTGCGCTTTGGCCATCGGCATCGATGCGGCCGCTGTCAAGCAGGGACTGGAAAGCTTTGCGCCGGTCAATGGCCGCCTGCAAAAGAAAGCCGCAAAAAATGGCGCGCTGGTAATTGACGATACCTATAATGCCAACCCTGATTCGGTACGGGCTGCCATCGAGGTGCTGGCGCAGTCGGCCGCACCACGCATGCTGGTGCTGGGTGATATGGGTGAAGTCGGCAATGAAGGCCGGAAGTTTCATGAGGAAGTTGGTGCTTACGCTGTCACCTGCGGCATCGAGCAGTTGCTGACCCTGGGCGAACTGGCTAGTCATGCGAGCGCCGCGTTCGGCCCGGGTGCTGAGCATTACAGCGATATACAGGCGTTAAACCAGGCCGCACAAGCGCGCCTTGCCGCCAACACGACCGTGTTGGTCAAGGGGTCGCGCTTCATGAAAATGGAACGTGTGGTCGCCCATTTGATCGGGCAACAAGAAGTGTAGCAATTGCGGGACAAAGTTTGCGAGGCGCCGCCGAGTGACTCTGTCCCCCAACAAATTTAAGGATTTACACAAGCATGCTGCTCTGGTTAGCACAATATTTTCAACAGGACGTGGGTACCTTCCGTGTCTTTAACTTCATCACCTTTCGCGCGGTGTTCGCTACCATGACCGCGCTGGCCATCGGCCTGATCGCCGGACCAGGGGTGATCCGTACCCTGGCGCGCCTGAAGGTCGGCCAGGCAGTGCGCACCGACGGCCCGCAGACGCACCTGATCAAGAGCGGCACGCCGACCATGGGTGGTGCGCTGATCCTGATCGCCATTGGCGTATCGGTGCTGCTGTGGTCCGACTGGAGCAATCGCTTCATCTGGCCGGTGCTGATTGTCACGCTCGGCTTTGGCGCAATCGGCTGGGTGGATGATTACCGCAAGGTGGTCTACAAGGATCCGAACGGCATGCGTTCACGGGAAAAATATTTCTGGCAGTCGCTGATCGGCATCGCGGCCGCGTTGTATCTGGCGTTTTCCGTATCGGCGCCAACCAATAGCAAGGTATGGGAATTGTTTATCGCCTGGGTGCAGTCGGGCTTCAGCATGGATCTGCCGCCGAAGGCAGACTTGATCGTGCCGTTCTTCAAGACCATCAGCTATCCGCTGGGCGTATGGGGTTTCATTGCATTGACCTATTTCGTGATCGTCGGCACCAGCAATGCCGTCAACCTGACTGATGGACTGGATGGCCTGGCGATCATGCCAACCGTCATGGTCGGCACCGGCCTTGGCCTGATTGCCTACCTGACCGGCAGTGCGTCCTATGCCAAGTATCTGCTGATCCCGCATATTCCAGGCGCGGGCGAATTGCTGATTTTTTGCGGCGCGATGGCGGGCGCCGGCCTGGCTTTCCTGTGGTTCAATGCCCACCCGGCCCAGGTCTTCATGGGCGATGTCGGCGCCTTGGCATTGGGCGGTGCGCTGGGCACGATTGCCGTCATCGTGCGCCAGGAAATCGTGCTGTTCATCATGGGCGGCATCTTCGTGGTCGAGACCCTGTCGGTGATGGCGCAGGTGATGTATTTCAAATTCACCAAGAAGCGCTACGGCGTCGGCCGGCGCATCCTGCTGATGGCGCCGCTGCACCATCACTATGAACAAAAGGGCTGGAAAGAAACACAAGTGGTGGTGCGCTTCTGGATCATCACGATGATGCTGGTGCTGTTCGGTTTATCCACTTTGAAGCTGCGGTAAGGAAAAACAGTGAATTACCAAGGCAAACATGTTCTGGTGCTCGGGCTCGGCGAATCGGGCCTGGCAATGGCGCTGTGGCTGGCACAGTGCGGCGCAGCCGTGCGCGTGGCCGATACACGGGCCGCACCGGAGCGCCTGCCGGCATTGCGGGAATTCGTTGCCGCGGCTGAGTTCGTCGCCGGCCCATTCAATGCCGAGCTGCTGGATGGGATCGATTTCATTGCAGTCAGCCCAGGCCTGGCACCGGGCCGCGAACTGGCGCAGATTATCCCGGCAGCCACCGAACGCAACATCGCACTCTGGAGCGAGATCGAATTATTCGCGCAGGCACTTGCTGTCCTGAAGGATGAACGCAATTATGTTCCGAAGGTTATCGCCATCACCGGCACCAATGGCAAGACCACGGTTACCAGTCTGACCGGTCTCTTGTGCCGGCGCGCCGGCTTGACCGTGCAGGTAGCCGGCAATATCAGCCCGACCGCGCTCGATGTCTTGCGTGAGGCGCTCAATGCCGATCGTTTGCCGCAGGTTTGGGTGCTGGAGTTGTCAAGTTTCCAGTTGCATTCGACCCATAGCCTGCAAGCAGATGCCGCAACTGTGTTGAACCTCACCCAGGATCATCTGGACTGGCATGGGGACATGGAATCGTATGCGGCAGACAAGGCGAAGATTTTTGGCGCCGGCACCATTCGGGTGCTCAATCGAGATGACCCGGCAGTGATGCAGATGTCCTCGCCCTTGGGAGCCGCATGCAGCTTTGGTGTTGACGAACCCGAGCAGGCCAACAGTTTTGGCCTGGTCAATGAAAATGGCATGCAATGGCTATCGGTTGCGGTGGCGGCCGAGGAAGGTGAAAAAAAGCGTCGCAAAAAAGGTACGGATGAAGAGCTGCCGGTATCGGTGAGCCGTCTGATGCCGGCCGACGCGCTGAAAATCCGCGGCCAGCACAACGCGGCCAACGCACTGGCGGCGCTGGCACTGTGTCGCTCGATCGGATTGCCGCTGGCACCGCTGTTGCACGGCTTGCGCGAATACCAGGGCGAGCCGCATCGGGTCGAGCTGGTGACCACGATTTCCGGCGTTGAATACTATGACGACAGCAAGGGTACCAACGTTGGTGCCACGGTGGCAGCCTTGAACGGATTGGGTATTGGTCGCAGTGCGGCAGGCAGCAAGCTGCTCCTGATTGCAGGTGGTGACGGCAAGGGGCAAGATTTTGCGCCGCTGGCCGATCCGGTCGCCAAATATGTGCGCGCAGTGCTATTGATCGGCAAGGACGCCGGCAAAATCCGTGATGCGCTTGCCAGAACCGGCGTCGAACTGCAGGACTACTCCGATTTGCCGGCAGCGGTGCTGGGCGCATCGCAGTTGGCGCAGCCGGGCGACGCCGTGTTGCTGTCGCCGGCGTGCGCCAGTCTCGATATGTTCAGCAACTATGCGCATCGCGCGCAGGTATTCACTGATGCGGTGCGTGACATCGCATTGGCGCGCGGCGAGGTAATGGCATGAAATTCGCAATGCCTTCATTTTCAGGTGCAGCTGCCCGGCCGGTCGCGGGGGTGACGCAGCGCTCGAAAATGATGGAATACGATCAGCCGCTGGTGTGGGTGGTGATATTGCTGATGTTGTTTGGCATGGTGATGGTGTATTCGGCATCGATTTCCCTGCCCGACTCCAACAAGTATGCAAATTACCGGAACTTTCACTTTCTGCTGCGGCAAGCGATCTATATCTGCATCGCACTGGTGGCGGCCCTGTTTGCATTCCGGGTGCGTATCGAGACCTGGCAAAAGGCGGCCCCCTATATGTTCGTAATCGTGCTGATCCTGTTGGTGATGGTGCTGGTGCCGGGTCTGGGCAAGGGTGTCAACGGTGCCAAGCGCTGGCTGTCGTTCAAGGTATTCAACTTGCAGCCGTCGGAGCTGATGAAGCTGGTGGTGGTGCTGTACGCTGCTGATTACACGGTACGCAAGCAGGAATACATGCACAAGCTGACCAAGGGCTTTTTGCCAATGATGGCCGCGGTCGGTTTTGTCGGCCTGCTGCTGCTGCTGGAGCCGGATCTCGGGGCATTTGGCGTGATCGTTTGCATCGCGATGGGCATCCTGTTTTTGGGCGGGATCAACGGCATCTGGTTTGGCGGCATCGCCGCGACCCTGGTTGGCATGTTTACGATGGTGATTTTGCTGTCACCTTGGCGGCGCGAACGAATTTTTGCCTACCTCAATCCTTGGGAAGAACAGAATGCGCTTGGCAAGGCTTACCAGCTGTCGCATTCGCTGATCGCCTTCGGACGAGGTGAATGGTTTGGCGTGGGGCTGGGCGGCAGTGTCGAGAAACTGCATTATCTGCCGGAAGCGCACACAGACTTTTTGCTGGCCGTGATCGGTGAAGAGCTTGGCTTTGTCGGCGTGATGGTGGTGATCGCGATGTTCTACTGGATCGTCAAGCGCTCTTTTGAAATCGGCCGCCAGGCAATTGCAATGGATCTGACCTTTGCCGGTTTGACCGCCAAGGGCATCGGCATCTGGATCGGCGTGCAAGCCTTCATCAACATGGGCGTCAATCTCGGCCTGCTGCCAACCAAGGGATTGACCTTGCCGCTGATGAGTTATGGCGGCTCCGGCGTGCTGATCAATTGTGTCGGGCTGGCAATTTTGCTGCGCATCGATTATGAGAATCGCGTCCTGATGCGCGGAGGCCGCGTATGAGGATCGCAATTCGGTGCAGGCTAACCTTGCGAAGCAAGGTTAAAGGCGCGTTGGCGACTGGCCGCAGCCAGAATCCCTCAATGCGCGGAGGCCGCGTATGAAGCGACTGATGATTATGGCAGCCGGCACTGGCGGACATATTTTTCCGGGCCTGGCCATTGCTGAAACAATGCGCGCCCGCGGCTGGCAAGTGTCGTGGCTTGGTACCGTGCATGGCATGGAACGCGACATCGTGCCCCGGCACGGTATCGAAATGGACGTGGTTGAATTTGCCGGGCTGCGAGGAAAAGGATTGGGACATGCCGTCAAAGGCGCATTCCGCCTGGCGTCGAGCTTTGCCAGATGCTCTGCAATCCTTGCCCGCCGCAAGCCGGATGTCGTGCTCGGCATGGGTGGATATGTGACGGTGCCGGGGGGCTTGATGGCCAAGTTGCGCCGCATACCTTTGGTGCTGGTCAATGCCGATGCAGCGTTGCTGCTGTCGAACAAAACCCTGACACCATTGGCGCAGAGTGTACTGTTCGGATTTCCGGCAGAATTCGGACGGGCAAAAGGCAAGGCGCGGGTCACCGGCAATCCCGTGCGCAAGGAAATTCTGATGTTGCCGCTGCCGGCTGAACGCTACGCCGGGCGCAGCGGGGTGCTTCGGGTGCTGGTGGTTGGCGGCAGCCTGGGGGCCAAGGTATTGAACGAGAGTGTGCCGGCAGCACTGGCCAGCTTGCCACTGGACGCCAGGCCAATCGTGGTGCATCAATCGGGCAAGCAGCATATCGATGCCTTGCGCCAGGCATATGAAAAAGCGCAGGTAGCAGCGGAGGTGGTCGATTTTATCGACGACATGCCGCGCCGCTACGCCGATGCCGATCTGGTGATCTGCCGCGCCGGCGCAATTACGGTGTCGGAATTGACCGCAGCAGGGGTGGCCAGCGTACTGGTGCCGCTGCTGACATCGACCACCACCCATCAGCGCGACAACGCGAGCTGGCTGGCTGGACAGAAAGCCGCAGTGCATTTGCCGCAAAAGGAATTGACGCCTGCCAGCCTGGCAAAGCTGCTGCAGAAATTGACCCGGGAAGAATGTCTGCAGATGGCGCAGGCAGCTTATGACAATGGCCGGCGGGATGCCAATGAAGCGATTGCCCAGGTGTTGGAACAGGTAACCGGAACAAGTAACTTAAATTAATAAATATTAATGAAACATAAAGTAAAAAACATTCATTTCGTCGGCATCGGCGGCAGCGGCATGAGCGGCATCGCTGAAGTGCTGGTCAATCTCGGCTACACCGTGTCCGGTTCCGACCTGAGCAGCAACGCCGCCACCCAGCGCCTGATCAATCTGGGTGCCAAGATCGTCTTCGGGCACGCGCCGGAAAACATCGGCCAGGCTGATGCCATCGTCACTTCCACCGCTGTCAAGTCGGATAACCCGGAAGTCATCGCCGCGCGCGAAAAACGCATTCCGATCGTGCCGCGTGCCGTGATGCTGGCAGAATTGATGCGCTTGAAGCAGGGCATCGCGATTGCCGGCACGCATGGCAAGACCACCACCACCAGCCTGGTGGCCAGTATCCTGGCTGAAGGCGGGCTGGATCCGACCTTTGTGATCGGCGGGCGGCTGACCAGTGCCGGCGCCAATGCCAAGCTGGGTACCGGCGACTTTCTGGTGGCTGAAGCCGATGAATCGGATGCATCGTTTCTCAACCTGTCGCCGTGCATCGAAGTGATCACCAACATCGATGCCGATCACATGGAAACCTACGACCATGATTTTGCCAAGCTGAAGCAGGCTTTTGTTGCATTTACCCAGCGCTTGCCGTTTTATGGCGTAGCCATGCTGTGCATCGATGATCAGCATGTGCGTGAAATCATGCCGCTGATTTCCAAGCCGATCGTCACCTACGGCTTTCATGAAGAAGCGCAAGTGCGGGCAATCGACGCCAAAGCGGTCAACAGCCACATGGAATTCACGGTCATCCAGCAGGATTATGAACCGCTCAAGGTACGGCTGAATCAGCCCGGCATGCACAATGTACAGAATGCGTGTGCGGCCATTGCCATCGCACGCGAACTCGGCGTCGACGACAGCGCCACGCAAAAAGCGCTGGCCGAATTCCATGGCGTAGGCCGCCGCTTCACCCGCTACGGCGACATCAAGATACCTGAAGTGGATGGCGCAGCCGGCGGCAGCTTTACGCTGGTGGATGACTATGGCCATCATCCGGTCGAAACCGCAGCGACGCTGGCGGCGGCCCGTGGCGCCTATCCGGGGAGGCGTTTGGTATTGGCGTTTCAGCCGCACCGCTATACCCGTACCCGGGATTTGTTCGAGGACTTCGTCAAGGTACTGTCGAGCGCGGATGCGCTGGTACTGGCTGAAGTGTATGCCGCAGGCGAGCAGCCTATTGTCGCCGCCGATGGCCGCGCGCTGGCGCATGCATTGCGGGTACGCGGCAAGGTCGATCCCGTGTTTGTGGAAGATATCGGTGAAATGCCCGCCACCATCCTGAATATGGTCCGGGATGGCGATGTGGTGGTCACCATGGGAGCCGGCTCGATCAGCGGTGTGCCGGCCAAACTGGTACATGGATGAAGGCGGAGTTTCGTAAAACGTGCTTTGCGCCGCATGAACCATAGCTGCGTGCAAGCGGCGACGTGGAACTACAGTATGAGTAAAAAGATTGATTGACTGGAATTTTTATGGCAACTGAATTTGGAAAAGTAGGCGTGCTGTATGGCGGACGCTCCGCCGAGCGCGAAGTATCGCTGATGTCGGGGAGCGGCGTGCTGGCTGCCTTGCAGGGCAAGGGCATCAATGCCCATGGCTTCGATCCGGCACAGCGCAGCCTGTCTGAGCTGGCGGCAGAAAAATTCGATCGCGTCTTCATCGCCTTGCACGGACGTTTTGGCGAAGACGGTACCTTGCAGGGAGCGCTGGAACAGCTGGGTATTCCCTATACCGGTTCCGGCGTGATGGCTTCCTCGATTGCCATGGACAAGGTCATGACCAAGCGCATCTGGCTCAGTCATGAATTGCCGACGCCGCGCTTTCTGGTGCTCGATGCACATGCAGCTACTGCCACAGAATTGCGCAGGGTGCCGGCACAACTGGGTTTGCCGCTGATGCTCAAGGCGCCACATGAAGGTTCCACGATTGGCATCAGCAAGGTCACTGCCGAAGCGGATATGGACGCTGGTTTTGCCTTGTGCGCCAAATACGACGAAGTGGTGCTGGCTGAAGAATTCATTACCGGCCGCGAGTTGACGGTACCGGTGCTGGGCAAGGGACGCACGGCAAGAGCCTTGCCAATCGTCGAAATTCGGGCACCGCAGGGCAATTACGATTATCAGAACAAGTATTTCAGCGACGATACGCAGTATTTGTGTCCGGCTCCGCTCGATGCCGAGCTGACACAAAGGATCCAGATGCTGGCAGTGCGTGCCTTCAATGCGATCGGATGTGCAGGTTGGTCGCGGGTGGACTTCATGCTGCGCGCTGCCGACAACGAGCCGTTCCTGCTGGAACTGAATTCGTCGCCGGGCATGACCGGACATTCACTGGTACCGATGTCGGCCAAAGCCTCCGGCGTCAGCTATGAAGATTTGTGTGTCGAGATTCTGCGCTCGGCCACCCTGGAAATGCAGCCGTCGCAAGACTGGAAACCGGTCTAAGCAAAGGAGTACGCAAACACTATGTGGCATGACATCAAAATGTTGAACGCAGCGGCCAGCACATTGCTCGGCCTGTTTGCGCTCGCATTGCTGGGTGCTGCCCTGTGGTGGTTGGTACAGCGCCCGATGTTTACGTTGAAAGTGATCCAGATTGAAGGTGCGGAAATGGAGCTGCGCCACGTCAGTCCTTCCACTGTCAGGAGCACGGCACTGCCGCGCATCAAGGGTAATTTCTTTACCGCGAACCTGGATATGGTGCGGGTCGCATTTGAGGCGGTACCCTGGGTGCGCAAGGCGACCGTGCGGCGGGCATGGCCAGATCGCCTGGTGGTCAGTCTGGAAGAGCATGTGCCGCTCGGTACCTGGGGCCAGGAAGGCCGATTGTTGTCGGTAAAAGGCGATGTGTTTGTCGCCAATCTCGCCGAAGCCGAGGAAGACGGGGATTTGCCGGAGTTTTTCGGGCCGGAAGGCAGTGAAAAGGAAGTAGTGGCGCGTTTTCATGAGTTGCAGTCCTGGTTTGCGCCAGCCAATCTCGCACCGGATTCGGTGCAGCTGTCGAGTCGCTATGCGTGGACGGTGAAGCTGGATAATGGGATGACGGTCGAGCTGGGGCGTGAGCAAACCAGCGCCACCTTGCAGGATCGTGTCAACCGGCTGGTAGCGGTTTATCCGCAACTGGTAGCGCGGCTGCAGGACCGCATCGAAAGTGTGGATCTGCGTTATCCGAACGGCATGGCATTGCAGGCCAGTGGCTTGGCCCTGGCAATGGAACAGAAGGAGTCATCACGAAATCGCTGACGCCCGTTTCACCGGCAAGCACAAGCAGCAGCGATTTCGTGATCGCCCCTAATAAGTAAAAACGGAACAACATGACTAAAGACGCAAAAAATTTGATTGTCGGCCTCGATATTGGCACTTCCAAGGTGGTGGCGGTGGTGGCCGAAGTGTTGCCAAACGGCCGGCATGAAGTGATCGGTCTCGGGCAGTCGGACTCGAAGGGGTTGAAAAAAGGCGTCGTCGTCAATATTGAAGCTACCGTCGAATCGATTCAGCGGGCGCTGGAAGAAGCCGAACTGATGGCTGACTGCAAAATCAGGAATGTTTTTACCGGCATCGCCGGCAGTCATATCCGCAGTTTCAATTCCAGCGGCATGGTGGCGATCAAGGACAAGGAAGTCACTTCCACCGATGTGGCGCGGGTGATTGAAACTGCCAAGGCGGTCAATATTCCGACTGACCAGCAACTGTTGCATACGGTGCCACAGGAATTCATCGTCGACAGCCAGGAAGACGTGCGCGAACCGATCGGCATGAGCGGCATCCGCCTGGAAGTCAAGGTCCATATCGTCACCGGCGCGGTGTCGGCAGTGCAAAACATCGTCAAGTGCGTGCGCCGTTGCGGCCTGGAAGTGTCCGACTTGATTTTGCAGCCGATGGCGTCGGCCGACGCGGTGCTGACCGCCGATGAAAAAGAGCTGGGGGTGGTATTGGTCGATATCGGCGGTGGCACCACCGATGTGGCCGTGTTTACCGAAGGCGCGATTCGCCACACTGCGGTGATTCCGATTGCCGGCGACCAGATCACCAATGATATTGCAATGGCCTTGCGTACGCCGACCTCGGAAGCCGAAGAAATCAAGTTGCGCTACGGTGTCGCCAAACAGGTGCTGGCCGATCCGAACGAAACGCTGGAAGTGCCGGGCTTGGGTGATCGTGGTCCGCGCGCGCTGTCGCGCCAGGCATTGGCGGCAGTCATCGAGCCGCGTGTCGAGGAACTGTTTGCGCTGGTGCACCAGGTGGTGCGCGAATCCGGCTATGAAGAGGTGCTGTCGTCGGGAATCGTCTTGACTGGCGGTTCGGCAATGATGCCGGGCATGGTCGAAATGGCGGAAGATATTTTTTTGAAGCCAACCCGTCTGGGCACGCCGGATTACAGTGGACAGTTAGCCGATGTGGTACGCAGCCCGCGTTATGCGACGGTGCTTGGTTTGCTGCTGGAAGCGAAAAAGCAGTATTTGCGCGGCCACATCGTCACGCGCCAGGATGGCTCGGTCAAGGCGGTCTGGCAGCGGATGAAGGAATGGTTTCTGGGGAATTTTTAACACATTGTGGGACAGAGTTAAGCGTAGCGTTACTCTGTCCCCAACTGAATATAACCGAATAGGTGTGTTAAGCGTAGCGTTACTCTGCCCCCGACTGATTAAAGAGATTGTGGGACCATTTTTAAGCGAAGCAATGCTCTGTATGGAACGGATCAGGTAGTTATTTTTAGTGTAGCAACCCGCAGTTAGCAGTTGCTAGTCGCCACAGCGCGTGGTGCCTATCAACTGAAAACTGCATATTATTTATGATAAGGAGTCACCATGGAAATCGATATGCTGGATAACGCCTCACTGGGAACAGTGATCAAGGTCGTTGGCGTCGGCGGCGCCGGCGGCAATGCGGTACAACACATGATCAACAAGGGCGTATGCGGTGTCGAATTCATTGCCGCCAATACCGATGCGCAAGCCCTGCAGCAATCCAAGGCTCATAACGTCATTCAGATCGGCGAAACCGGCCTGGGAGCCGGGATGAAGCCGGAAGTCGGCCGCCAGCTGGCCGAAGAGTCGCGCTCCCGCATTGAAGATGCGCTGCGCGGTGCGCACATGGTATTTATCGCTGCCGGCATGGGCGGCGGCACCGGCACTGGCGCGGCTCCGATTGTCGCGCAGATCGCCAAGGAGCAGGGTGCACTGACGGTGGCGGTGGTATCCAAGCCTTTTTCTTACGAAGGCAAGAAATGCATGGAAATCGCCGATGAAGGCCTGGAGGCGCTGGGGCAGCATGTCGATTCACTGATCGTGATCCTGAATGAAAAGCTGGAAGAGATTTATGAAGACGACAGCATGATCGAGTGGCTCCAGCATGCCGATGATGTATTGAATAACGCCGTGGCCGGAATTGCCGAGATCATCAATGTACCTGGTCATATCAACGTCGATTTCAATGACGTGAAGACCATCATGGGTGAACAGGGCAAGGCGATGATGGGTACCGCCACCGCATCCGGCGTTGACCGCGCCCGCATCGCGGCCGAGCAGGCAGTGGCGTCGCCGCTGCTGGACGGCATTGATTTGTCCGGCGCACGTGGCGTCCTGGTGAATGTGACTGCCAGCCGCAACCTGAAGGGCAAGGAAATCAAGGAAGTCATGGCGACGGTACGTGCATTTGCCGCCCCGGATGCATCGATTGCGCAAGGCATCGCCTATGACGACACGATGGGTGATGATATCCGCGTGACCGTCGTGGCAACCGGCCTGGGCCGTGCCCGCAAGAATGTGCAGTTGGTGCAGACACCGATGCTGCGTACTGGCACCCACAATGAACCGATTGCTGCGATGGGTGGCAACCAGACTGCGGGCGGCATGACCCAGTCCAGCGGCCAGGCGTTCGAAGGCTTGAAGGCCCCAGCAGTATGGCGACGCGAGTCGGCGTCGGAGACGGTGCGCGCACTCGAGAAAAACGGCATGGAAACCTACGATATTCCGGCCTTCCTGCGCAAGCAGGCGGACTGATGTCGATATCTGCACCGGGCCAGGCGGCCCTGTGCAGAAAAAAGCAGAAGCAGGCATACTGCGGTTGAACGCCGCGCTCCTCCTGGGAATCCGGGCAGGAGCGCGGCGTTTTTATTTGCGCGATATATTCAACCACTGTTTCATTATTCAAGGAAAATCCAGCATGACCATCCAGATCGGTGATCGCTTGCCAGCAGGCGAACTCAGGGAATTCATTGAAGTTGCCGCAGAAGGCTGTTCACTGGGACCCAATAAATTCAATGTCGCAGAACTTGTCAAAGGCAAAAAAATCGCCGTCTTTGCCGTGCCTGGCGCATACACGCCGACCTGCTCGGCCCAGCATGTGCCCGGGTATGTAAAACATGCCGCTGACTTCAAGGCCAAGGGTGTGGATGAAATCTGGTGTATTTCCGTCAACGATCCATTTGTGATGGGTGCGTGGGGACGGGACCAGCAAGCCACGGGAGTCGTACGCATGATGTCCGATGGGAATGCGGAGGTGAGCAAGGCGCTTGGCCTGGATGCCGATTTCAGCAAAGGTGGAATGGGCACGCGGTCCCAGCGTTATTCGATGCTGGTGGAAGACGGCGTGGTCAAACAGTTAAATGTTGAGCAGGGCGGCAAATTCGAAGTCTCGAACGCTGAAACCTTGCTGGCACAATTGGGGTGATTTTGGACTTGCCTGGGCAGGTTTTGCCTAGGCTGGCTTGTCTGATTGCCTATTAAAAAGCTGTTGGATCGTGCCGACAGACGTTGCTTCTGGTTACAACTGACCCATCGGTTAGTTGCTATAATCAAGGCATGCTCAAACAACGTACTGTCGAACAATTGGTGAAAGCCATTGGTGTCGGTTTGCATTCCGGCACCAAGGTGCAACTGATCTTGCGTCCTGCGCCGCCAGACACCGGGATTGTTTTCCGCCGCATTGATCTGGACCCGGCCGTGGAATTGCCTGCCACTGCGTTGGGTGTCGGCGATACCCGCATGGCATCCACTTTGAATGTGGATGGCGTCAAAGTTTCCACAGTCGAACATTTGATGTCAGCCTGTGCCGGGCTCGGAATTGATAACCTGTATGTCGATCTGACTGCAGAAGAAATTCCCATCATGGATGGCTCTGCGTCATCGTTCGTGTTTTTGTTGCAACAAGCCGGCTTGCAGGAACAGAATGCGGCCAAAAAATTCATTCGTATCAAAAAACCGGTCGAAGTGCGTGAGGGGCAAGGCGAGCAAGCCAAATGGGCGCGGCTGGAACCGTACAATGGTTTCAAACTGGAATTCTTCATTGAATTCAACCATCCGGCAATCGATCGCACTGGCCAGATTGCCGCAGTCGATTTCGAGATCGAATCCTATGTCAAGGAAATCGCCCGTGCCCGTACCTTTGGTTTCATGCAGGATGTCGAAACCTTGCGCGGCATGGGCTTGGCCCGCGGCGGCTCATTGGAAAATGCAATCGTGATGGATGAGTACCGGATCTTGAATCCGGATGGATTGCGTTATGAAAATGAATTCGTGCGGCATAAAATCCTGGATGCCATCGGCGACCTTTACTTGGTCGGCCATCCGCTGTTAGCCAGTTATGTTGCCCATAAATCCGGACATGGCCTGAATAATCAATTGTTGCGTGCGCTGCTGGCGCAACCTGATGCTTACGATATTGTCAGTTTTGAGTCAATTGCTGAGGCGCCGCGCAGCTATGCGTTTCAATCCACTGAAGAGTGGGCGCTGAATTAAGCGAAACCTGCTTCCGCCGACCAGATCCATTCCTATGAAAATTGGTAGATGAAATAGCTGCCTGTTTTCTGCCGTGGCATGAAGATATTCATCGTAAACCGGCCGCAGCGACTGTGCGCAAGCTCGCTGGTTATAATCGGTCGCTGTTCGGAATGGGCTATTGACTGGCTGGCGCCTCCGAACTTTTATCCGTCACCTGATCTCTATTCAGATGCCCCGTCCGTGGGGCAGGCGATTATTTATTGCCCAGATGACGCATGACCATTGCTTGCAATGCCGCTTTTAACGCTGCATTGCGGGATGATGGTTCAAGTGCATCTTCCAAGGCGGCGA
Source organism: Paucimonas sp. (assembly GCA_036677325.1). GTDB lineage: Bacteria > Pseudomonadota > Gammaproteobacteria > Burkholderiales > Burkholderiaceae_D > Paucimonas. The sequence goes on along the minus strand of JAKFBY010000076.1, from coordinate 122,607 downwards.
AGGCGTTCACTGCTCGACTTGACAAGATAAGTTGCTTGGAAGTAGTTGATTTTTCAGAAATTTTTCCAACTTGCACTTTAAGACGGATTGCGTTAACCTGCCAACCTTGCTTCTGCAAAACATCTTGCAATTTTGGCAATTGCTGTCTGAGTTTGCTGACAATCGCAGCGTTGGGCGCAGTAACTGTTAGTTGATCGGCGTCAAATTGCGCCACGATGCAGCTATTGAATAAGGCTGGCAAGGCTGTAGTACATGCTTTTTGCAATGCGGCCAACCGTGTAACGGTCGGCAACAGCAAGCTCATCTTGTCATGAGATTGTAAAAAATCCGTAACGCCCTTGGCGTTCCGGGCGGACAAGCTGGAAGCATGACGCATGGGTGAATAAGGTGAAAAGTAGAGGAATGTAATTCCCAACCTTATCACACCCGCTCAGGGAGAGCGAGTAAAGGAGTCAACATGCAAATCATTGTGATGCATCCGCGCTTTAGTGCGAAGGCACTGACCTTGACCACCCGCCATATCGTCGTACTGGCCGTTTTTTTTCTGAGCGCAGTATTAATGTGCGCGACATTACTGTATTACCTGACATTGACTCAGGCAGCCAGTCTGCGCTTGCCATTCATGCAGGGTGCGATTGGTGGCGCCGCCGATGGTGATGCGGGCCGCAAGGACCGGTATGTAAAAGAAAATTTGACCGCCATGGCGGTCAAGCTCGGCGAAATGCAGGCGCAACTGATGCGGCTGGATGCATTAGGCGAACGGGTGCAGGGTTTGGCCGGAGTAAAGCCGGAAGAGTTTAATTTCAAGGAAAAACCCGGACGCGGCGGCGCGGCGCCTGACAGCATCAGCAGTCGGGGCGAGCAGCGGGAGTTGAATCTACCGCAGTTTCAATTGGCATTGGATGGGTTGGCACGTGATCTGGAACACCGTGCTGATTATCTGAATGTAGTTGAATCAAGCTTGATCATGGATAAAATCAAATTCAAGTTGCTGCCCACGATTCAACCGGTTAATACCAGCTACAACGCTTCCAGTTTTGGCTGGCGGCTGGATCCGTTCAGCGGACGCAGTGCGTTTCACGAAGGAATTGATTTCGCTGCGCCAACCGGAACCGCGATTGTTGCAGCTGCTGGCGGGGTCGTAATTGCTTCAGAGTATCATCATCAGTATGGCAACATGCTGGAAATTGACCATGGCAACCAGATCACCACCCGTTATGCCCATGCCTCCAGATTGCTGACGTCCATTGGCGATATCGTCAAACGCGGTCAGCATGTAGCCGACATCGGTTCGACCGGCCGTTCGACAGGTGCGCATCTGCATTTTGAAGTCTTGGTCAAGGGTGTACAGCAAGACCCGCATAAATTTCTGATCGCAGGCGCCAGGCAGGTTGATCCCACAGCGGTGGCGCGGAAATAATCAGTCTTGAGGGGGATGCGCACGATCAATCAACCAATGCCAGATTATTTTTGCAGATCTGTAACTGCTTCAGACTTGTTTTCTGTTTCTGCAAGCATTGCTTTTTAATCAATCGTCCTCATTTATAACGATATTTTCATCAGGCCGCATGATTGATTTTGTTTCACAGCATTGGCGGATCGTTTTGTGACGCATGATCGATCTACACCTGCTGCGTGATAAAATCTGCAATTTGGCTTATCCGGACTCTGTCCCGTAACGGAACAGAGTTTTTTTACGGCGTCTTTTATACCATTCAAGCATGTCATTCCTGACCAAGATTTTCGGCAGCCGCAACCAGCGGCTGCTCAAACAATATCAGCAAACTGTTCGCATCATTAATGCCCTTGAACCGGCGATCGAGAAGCTGTCGGATGAACAATTGCAGGCCAAGACCCCGGAACTCAAGGAGCGTCTGGCCAAAGGCGCGGCGCTTGACGACATCCTGCCGGAAGCATTTGCTGTATGCAGGGAAGCCAGCAAGCGCGTGTTGAAAATGCGGCACTTCGATGTGCAACTGGTGGGCGGCATGGTTCTGCATTACGGCAAAATCGCCGAAATGGGGACTGGCGAAGGCAAGACCCTGATGGCAACCCTGCCTGCCTACCTGAATGCGCTGTCCGGCAAGGGCGTGCATGTGGTGACGGTCAACGACTACCTGGCGCAGCGCGATGCCGACTGGATGGGCAAGCTGTATGGCTGGCTGGGATTGACCACCGGCGTCAATCTGTCGCAAATGGCGCACGATACCAAGCAGGCTGCTTACGGCGCCGATATCACCTATGGCACCAACAATGAATTCGGTTTCGATTACCTGCGCGACAATATGGTCTATGCGACCGGGGAGCGCGTCCAGCGTGCGCTCAATTTTGCCATTGTCGATGAAGTCGATTCGATCCTGATCGATGAAGCAAGAACGCCGTTGATCATTTCCGGCCAGGCTGAAAACCATACCGACCTGTACCATCGAATCAATGAAGTGCCACCGCTTCTGACTTTGCAAATTGGCGAGGAAACGCCGGATGGCAAGGGTCAAGTCGAAGTACCGGGCGATTACACCAAGGATGAAAAGGCGCATCAAGTCTTGTTGACCGAAGCCGGACATGACAAGGCGGAGCAGATTCTGACCCGCATGGGACTGTTGCCTGAAGGCGCCTCGCTGTATGACGCGGCCAATATCACGCTGATTCACCATCTGTATGCAGCGCTGCGTGCCCACACGCTGTATCACAAGGACCAGCATTACGTGGTCCAGAACAATGAAATCATCATTGTCGATGAATTCACTGGCCGGCTGATGACGGGCCGGCGCTGGTCGGATGGCCTGCATCAGGCAGTCGAAGCCAAGGAAGGCGTCAAGATCCAGAGTGAAAACCAGACGCTGGCATCGATCACGTTCCAGAACTATTTCAGGATGTATGGCAAGCTGGCCGGCATGACTGGCACGGCCGACACCGAAGCGTACGAGTTCCAGGAAATCTATGGCCTGGAAACGGTCGTGATTCCCCAGAACCGTCCCAACCAGCGCAAGGACCGGCAAGACCAGGTATACAAATCGGCCGAGGAAAAATATGCAGCGATGGTCAAGGATATCCAGGATTGCTTCGAGCGCGGCCAACCGGTATTGGTCGGTACCACCTCGATCGAGAATTCCGAATTACTCTCCAGTATTCTGACCAAGAACAAGCTTGCGCACAATGTCTTGAATGCCAAGCAGCATGCGCGTGAAGCGGAAATCGTCGCGCAAGCGGGTCGTCCGCAAATGATCACGATTGCGACCAATATGGCCGGTCGCGGCACCGATATCGTCCTTGGAGGCAATGTCGAAAAGCAGATTCAAATCATTGAAGCTGACGACAGTATTGCCGAAGCAGACAAACAGCAAAGAGCGCAAAAATTGCGTGAAGAGTGGCAATCGCTGCACGACCAGGTGGTGGCGGCCGGCGGCTTGCACATCATTGGAACCGAGCGTCATGAATCACGCCGGGTCGACAACCAGTTGCGCGGCCGTTCCGGTCGCCAGGGCGACCCAGGCTCATCGCGCTTTTATCTATCGCTGGATGACCCATTGCTGCGTATTTTTGCCGGCGACCGGGTGCGTGCAATCATGGAACGCCTTAAAATGCCGGAAGGCGAGCCGATCGAAGCTGGCATCGTGTCGCGCTCGATCGAGTCGGCGCAACGCAAGGTCGAAGCGCGCAACTTCGATATCCGCAAGCAATTGCTTGAGTATGACGATGTCGCCAATGACCAGCGCAAGGTGATTTACCAGCAACGTAACGAATTGCTGGAAGCAACCGATGTGTCGGAAATGATTGCATCGCTGCGCCATGGTGTGTTCACCGATCTGTTCCGCGAATACGTTCCGGCAGAGTCGATGGAAGAGCAATGGGATATCAAGGGCCTGGAAGCGGCGCTGGCTGGCGAATGGCAACTGGATGTGCCGCTGTCGACCATGCTGGCAGCCGAGCCCAATCTGAGCGACGATGACTTGCTCGAACGCGTGCTGAAGGCCGCTGACGAGACTTATGCAGCCAAGGTCGAGGTGGTCGGCAAGGAGGCATTTGCCGGTTTCGAGCGCAGCGTGATGCTGCAAAGTGTCGATAGCCACTGGCGTGAACATCTGGCTTCACTCGATCATTTGCGCCAGGGTATTCATTTGCGCAGCTATGCGCAGAAAAACCCGAAGCAGGAATACAAGCGCGAAGCATTCGAATTGTTTGGCCAGATGCTCGACATGATCAAGAATGAAGTGGTCAAAGTGGTCATGACGGTGCGCATCCAGTCACGTGAGGAAATTGACGCTGCCGAACAGGAAATGGCGCAGCCGCATGTGGCCAATGTGCACTACCAGCATGCCGACTTCAATCCGGATGCCGCGCCGGAAGAATTGCTGGCGCCAACGGCGGATGCCGAATCATCCAGATCGCAGCCAATGGTCAATGCGATGCCGAAGGTCGGTCGCAACGACCCTTGTCCTTGCGGCAGCGGCAAGAAATACAAGCAATGTCATGGCAGGCTGGCATAATTATCGCAGCCTCCCAAATGAACCCGCTGCTGGCGGGTTCATTTTATTGGGCATACGGTAAATTCCGCTTGCCTGTCGGGGGCAGTTTTCACTACAGTGCCCGTTAAATGGAATAAGACTGTAGAACAAGACTGCTTGCCTGGCACAACCAAATATAGAAATCGAAACTGACGAGGATTTATGGCTGTTAATCTCCCGCTTCCCATTCCTGCCAATCTGAAACCGATTGCCGGCATTGAACTCGGCTACGCCGAAGCCGGTGTGCGCAAACCCAACCGCAAGGATCTGCTGGTGATGAAGCTGACGGCAACCGCAACCGTTGCCGGTGTCTTTACCACCAACCGCTTTTGTGCAGCACCGGTGCAGGTTTGCAAGGCGCATCTGGAAGATTTGCGTATTTCGGGTTCGCCGATTCGTGCCCTGGTCATCAATACCGGCAATGCCAATGCCGGCACCGGCGAAGCCGGGCTGGCCGATGCCAATGCAACCTGCACCGCACTGGCCGAATTGCTCGGGTGCGAGGCTTCGCAAATCCTGCCGTTTTCGACTGGCGTGATCCTGGAGCCGCTGCCGGTCGAGCGCATCAAGGCTGGTTTGCCGAAAGCACTTGCGAATCTTAAGGCAGATAACTGGTATCAGGCGGCCGAAGCAATCATGACCACCGATACCCAGCCCAAGGCCGCATCACGCACAACCGTTATCAATGGCGTGACCATCACGCTGACCGGAATCAGCAAGGGCGCCGGCATGATCAAGCCGAATATGGCAACCATGCTGGGTTTCATGGCGACCGATGCCAGGGTGTCGCAACCGGTATTGGAGCATCTGGTCAAGGAAGCGGCTGACCAGTCTTTCAATTGCATTACCATCGATGGCGATACATCGACCAATGATTCCTTCATGCTGATGGCAAGTGGTGCAGCTGCGCTGGAAATCGGCGAGATCGACTCTCCCGAATATGCGGCGTTGCTGCAGGCTGTGGTTGGATTGTCGCAGGAACTGGCGCAAATGATCGTGCGCGACGGTGAAGGTGCGACCAAATTCATCACCATCGCCGTCGAAGAAGGTGCGACGGTCGAGGAATGCCGCAAGATCGCCTATTCGATTGGCCATTCGCCACTGGTAAAAACGGCGTTTTTTGCCTCCGACCCCAATCTGGGCCGGATACTGGCTGCAATTGGCTACGCCGGTGTGGATGATCTCGACGTCACCAGACTCAATCTCTATCTGGATGAGGTCTGGGTGGCCAAGAATGGCGGGCGCAATCCGGATTACCGCGAGGAAGACGGCCAGCGGATCATGAAGCAAAGCGAAATCACGGTGCGGGTCAAACTGGGACGCGGAAACGCTGCGGCGACCATCTGGACTTGCGATCTGTCCCATGACTATGTTTCAATCAATGCAGATTACCGCTCGTAGCAAGTAACTGAAAAGCCGCTTGTGGCGCTATTGCTGTTTGTTAGACGTTATCGATCGAATACACATGACGCAACTGGATCAATTCCTTAATCGTGCAGAAGCACTGCTGGGTCGCCTGGAAGCCCTGCTGCCGCCGGCACATCAGGCGCCGGACTGGAAGCTCGCCACCGCCTTTCGCTGGCGCCGGCACGGCGGCCGGGAGGGGCGCGGCTTTTTGCAGCCGGTCACCCATGCGTCCGCCATCCGCCTGTCAGACTTGCATCACATTGGCCCCCAAAAGCAGCAAATTGAACAGAATACCCGCCAGTTCGTCGATGGCAAGCCGGCCAACAATGTCCTGCTGACCGGTGCACGTGGCACCGGCAAATCGTCATTGATCAAGGCTTGCCTGAACCAGTTTGCAGCACAGGGCCTGCGTTTGATTGAAGTCGATAAAGCGGATCTGGCTGATCTTGCCGACATTGTCGATATGGTGGCCGGGCGCCCGGAGCGATTCATCATTTTCTGCGACGACCTGTCGTTTGAAGAGGGCGAGGTCGGTTACAAGGCGCTGAAAGTGGCACTGGACGGCAGCATCACTGCACAATCGGATAACGTGCTGATTTATGCCACCTCGAATCGCCGGCATCTGATGCCCGAGCGCATGTCTGATAATGCCAGCTATACGCATACCGACGATGGCGACTTGCATCCGGGGGAGACGGTTGAGGAAAAAATTTCACTGTCCGAGCGCTTCGGTCTGTGGGTATCGTTTTACCCATTCAAACAGGATGATTATCTGGAAATCGTTGCGCACTGGCTTGGGCACTTTGGCTGCACCCCGAGCCAGGTCGACGATGCCCACGCTGATGCGTTGCGCTGGGCATTGCAGCGCGGTTCACGTTCAGGCCGCGTGGCGTGGCAGTTTGCCCGCGATTATGCCGGCAAAATTCAAGCTTAAAGCGTGTTTACTTTTCTTCACTTGACCATTCCTGATGACCCAGCCCGAAGTTGTACCAATTGATGTTGCCGTCGGCATTCTGATGAAATCCAATGGCGATGTCTTGTTTGGCCAGCGACCCGCAGGCAAGCCTTATGCAGGGTATTGGGAATTTCCAGGGGGGAAGGTTGAGCCAGGTGAAGCAGTTGTCGATGCCTTGAAGCGCGAATTTATTGAAGAATTGGGTATCAGGATTCTGACAGCCGAGCCATGGTGTGGTGTCGAGCATGTCTATCCACATGCGCATGTGCGCTTGCATTTCTTTATCAGTCATCAGTGGCAGGGCGAGCCCCAAAGTCTGGAAGGTCAGGCTTTTGCCTGGCAGGGAAGCGTGCAGCTAGATCCCGTTTTGCCGGCAACCATTCCATTGCTTGAATCGCTGGACCGACTTCGCTACGGCTGACGACGCCAAACGTTCAATACGGCGGGTGTCACTGTTGGTCGTCAAAGTCTTTCGGAGGGTTGACTGCCGGAATACTGTATTTTTCTTCAGCCCAGGCACCTAGATCAATCTGCTTGCAGCGCTCCGAGCAAAATGGCCGGAACTTGTTTTTTTCATGCCACTCGACTTTCTTACCGCAAGTCGGGCAATCGACAATGGTTGGCATGGTATGAATACCTGGTTCAAAAATTACACAAGGTGAGTTCGAACGGCACGTCGCTTTCAAAGGATTTCGGCTTCATGTCGCCATCCTGGGAAGTAAAGCGTACCCACAACATATATTTATTGGCTGAAATTTCAGGAATCGCACCCAGGCTGGCATCGATGTTCAGACGCAGCATTTGATACACCTTGCCTTGCAACATTTGCTGATAACTGCCGCCTTGAGCAATCATTTTAGCGGGCCGACCGGATTCTCGCAGCAGACGCAATACCAGAGAAATCGCTTCAAATAACGGGGCTAGCGGTGCAAACCAGCCGGCAATATCGGCGCTGCGCGATTCAGCCGGATGGTTTTGCCAGGCGTAGTAGGAAGGCAAATCGAATTCACAGGCCCCGCCTGGAATGATGGTGCGTCCGCGTATGCTCATCAGCCATTCATTGTCGCGTACGTTCTGGCCAGTTTTGCCTTGTGCAGCGATCAGGGCAATGCTGGCACGATCGACATCGGACAGGATGGCATCAAGCATCTCCGCCTGCACATTGGGGTTGGTACGAAAGCCCAGCAAGGTCTGCTTTTGCCGCTCGAGTTCTTGCAGCAGGTCGGATTTCAAGTCGGCACGGCCGGCAACTTCCAGCATTTCAAAAATGGTCGCGAGCGCGGCATGGTGTTGCAGAGGATGCGTCTGGTGAAAAAAGAAAGTGAATTTCTCGTACAGGTCTTCCAGCCGCAGCAAAGTGCGAATACGCTCATTGAAAGGGTATTCGTAAACGATCAAAGTAACGTCCTTTAAAGTTGTGCTGGCCCAATAGTTACGTGATTCTGAACCAAGCTGCTCAAAATTACAAATGTTGCAGCAATTTTAAGCCTAACAACCAGCCAAATGCAGACAACATTCAACTTCGTTTGCGCATTTCAGGGTGGCGACCTACGGCAATGGGTGTTGAGCCTGTGCCAATGAACAATACAAAGTATGCAGGCGGTCTATCTGCGGCGCCAGCGCTGCCACATCGCCATCGTTTAGCAGGATATCATCGGCAGCCGCCAGACGTTGCTCACGACTCGCCTGTGCTGCCATGATGGCGCGCACTTGTGCTTCGCTCAAGCCGCTTCGGTCCATGACGCGTACCAGCTGCTGCTGCTCCGGGCAATCGACCACCAGAACCCGGGATACCCGGTTGTGCCAATTGCCTGATTCAACCAGCAGTGGCACCACGAACAATAAATACGGCCCCCGTACCAGGGCTGCCGCCTGTTCGCATGCATGGCGAATCAATGGATGGAGAATGGCTTCCAACCGTTTTTTTGCGGCAGGATCGTTGAAGACGGCTTCACGCATGCGGGCACGATCCATGGCGCCGCTGCTGGCGATGAATGTCGCACCGAATTCGGCCTGGATCGCCGGGATTGCAATGCCTGCGGGCGCTGTCAGTTGATGGGCAATGTGGTCAGTGTCAATGACCGCCGCGCCACGCGCCGCAAACATATCGGCCACGGTTGTCTTGCCGGAGCCGATGCCACCAGTCAAGCCCACCGAAAAGACCGCAGACGCCATATTGATTCAAAATAAAAAATTGAGATAAGCGTCGGTAATGGATCCGCCAAACAGCAGAGCGATCATGCCGGCCGCAGCCAGATACGGGCCGAATGGAATCGGATTGTCGCGTCCGTGTTTGCTGAAAACGATCAATGCAATGCCCACTGCTGCGCCAACAAGCGACGACAACAGAATAATTACTGGCAGCATTTTCCAGCCGAGCCAGGCGCCGAGCGCGGCCAGCAATTTGAAGTCGCCATAGCCCATGCCTTCCTTGCCGGTGGCGAGCTTGAACAGCCAATAGATGGACCACAAAACCAGATAACCGGCTGCCGCACCGATGACGGCATCGGCCAAGGGTACAAAAGTACCTTGAATGTTAACCAGTAGGCCAATCCAGAGCAAGGGATAAGTCAAGTCATCCGGCAGCAACTGGGTATCGGCATCGATAAAGGTCATGGCGATCAGCAGGTAGGCAAATACCAGGCTGGCCAGTCCTGCCACGCCGCTGCCAAAATGCCAGATCAGGAAAAAGGACAATGCACCGGTCAACAATTCCACGGCCGGATATCGGATGGAAATCGGTGCTTTACAGGCGATGCATTTGCCGCGCAAGGCCAGGTAACTGATGACAGGGATGTTTTCCAGTGCGGTGATCTGATGGCCGCACGATGGACAGGCTGAACGCGGCGAAGCCAGGCTGTAGCGATCCTGGTGCGGCAATGGCTTGCCGCTTTCATGCGCGACATAATTGTCTGAATCGCGCTGCATCATTTTGGGCAGGCGATGAATGACGACATTCAAGAAACTGCCAATCAACAGACCAAAGATCCCGCCAACCGCAGCGCTCAAAAGGCTGCCTGGCGCTGCAAACAAAAGTGTCTCCCACATCAGACGACTGCACCCAGCTTGAAGATTGGCAAATACATGGCGATGACCAAACCACCAATGATGACACCCAAAATTGCCATGATGAACGGTTCCATCAGGCTGGAAATGGAAGCGACCGCCTCATCGACTTCCGCCTCGTAAAAATCCGCCACTTTTCCCAGCATCGAATCCAATGCGCCGGATTCCTCGCCGATCGACACCATCTGCGTCACCATGCTGGGAAATACATTGGCATTCTGCATCGCAGTCGTCAAACTGGTACCGGTGCTGACCTCGGTCTGGATTCTCTTGGTCGCATCAACATACAATGCATTGCCGGAAGCGCCACCCACCGAATCAAGGGATTCCACCAACGGCACGCCCGCCGCAAACATGGTGGCAAGGGTCCGGGTCCAGCGTGCAATCGTCGCCTTGCGAATCACATCACCGAAAATCGGTGCTTTCAATAAAGTTCTATCCATAAAATGCTGCATTTTTGGCGAGCGCTTCCAGGATTGGAAAAATAAGTACAAGGATGCAAATATGCCGCCAAAAATCAGATACCAGTAGGCAACAAAGAAATCGGAGATCGCCATGACGACTAACGTCGGGGCTGGCAAATCAGCACCAAAACTGGAAAACACTTCCTTGAATGCCGGCACCACCCAGATCATGATGACGGACGTCACCACGAATGCAACAACCAGAATCGAGATGGGATAAAACAGAGCGGACTTGATCTTGGCCTTGATCGCGAGTGTTTTTTCTTTGTAAATCGCCAGGCGGGTCAGCAGATCTTCCAGAATACCTGCCTGTTCGCCAGCGCCGACCAGATTGCAAAACAGCGTATCGAAATACAGCGGATACTTGCGGAAAGCCTGGTTCAAACTGGTGCCGGTTTCGACATCGCCGCGAATATCCATCAGAAGTTTGGCTACCGATGGATTGGAGTGTCCTTTGGCCACAATATCAAATGACTGCAGCAGGGGAACGCCTGCCTTCATCATGGTCGCCAGTTGGCGGGTGAATAAAGTAATGTCTTTATCGGTGACTTTTTTGCCACTTTTGAACGATCTTTTTTTAACTTTGGTGGTCAGGATGCCTTGCCGGCGCAGGGTGGCACTGACCAGGGATTCGCTGTTTGCGCGCATTTCACCCTGGACAAGCTTGCCTTGCTTATCCTTGCCTTCCCAGACAAAAACAATTTCTTTTGCTGAACCTGCGGCATTACGTGCGGCTGTAGCCATGCTTCCCCCTCGTTATTCGTTAGTGCAGCCCAAGACTTCTTCCAGGCTGGTCAGTCCCTGCTTGACTTTAACAAGTCCGGACTCGCGCAGTGTCCTGATCCCTTCATTTTTGGCTTGCGCTTCAATTTCAAGCGCCGTGCCATGGGACAGGATAATGCGTTCAATTTCTTCGGTAATCGGCATGACTTGATAAATGCCAACCCGGCCCTTGTAGCCACTGCCGCTGCAGCGTTCGCAACCAACCGGCTTATATGGCTGCCATGTGCCGTCCAGATCCTCTTCCTTGAAGCCGGCTTCAAGCAAGGTTTCGTCCGGAATGCTGGTAGGTTGCTTGCAAGTGCATAGCCGTCTTCCGAGCCGTTGTGCGGTGATCAGGATGACGGACGAAGCAATGTTAAATGGAGCCACTCCCATGTTCATCAGGCGTGTCAGGGTGCCCGGCGCATCGTTGGTATGCAGGGTCGAAAATACCATATGACCGGTTTGCGCCGCTTTGATCGCAATATCGGCTGTCTCCAGATCGCGAATCTCGCCGACCATGATGATATCCGGGTCTTGTCGAAGAAAGGCTTTGAGGGCAATCGGGAACGTCAGTCCGGCGCGGTCATTGATATTGACTTGATTGACGCCGGGCAAGTTAATTTCTGCCGGATCTTCCGCAGTCGAAATGTTGATGCCAGGTTTGTTCAGCAAATTCAGGCAGGTATACAGCGATACGGTCTTGCCGGAGCCGGTAGGCCCGGTCACCAGCACCATGCCATAAGGGCGTTCAATTGCATTGACCAGTAATTCCTTTTGGTCCGGGTCATAACCCAGCGATTCGATGCCCATTTGTGCTTGTGTCGCATCCAGAATACGCATGACGATTTTCTCGCCAAACAGCGTAGGCAGGGTACTGACACGGAAATCGATCGACTTGGTTTTCGACATGACCAATTTCATGCGGCCGTCTTGCGGTACCCGTTTTTCCGAGATATCCAGCTTGGAAATCACCTTGATGCGTGAAGCCAGCTTTTCCTTGATCGCCAATGGCGGTTGCGCCACCTCACGCAATACGCCATCGATGCGCAGTCGGATCCGATAAAATTTTTCGAATGGCTCAAAATGCAGATCCGAGGCGCCCAGATTAATCGCGTCAATCAAGATTTTTTGCAAGAACCTGACGACCGGTGCATCGTCAATGTCGGTGGTTGGGCCGTTGTCGACTGCAGTCGTGGTATCGACATCGGCAAAATCAATATCGGCATCGTCGCCGATCAAGTCATTCAGGTTCTGTTCGGCGCTTTGCCCGAGTTTTTCAATCAGTTGCAACAACACCGGATGCTCGACAATCACCGGTTCAACCGACAATTCGGTTTGGAACTTGATCTGGTCCAGCGCTTGGGTATTGGTCGGGTCTGATATCGCCACCGATACCTTGTTGCCACGCTTGATCAGGGCAATTACCCGTTGAGCTTGCATCAGCTTGGCATCAATCACATCTTCCGGCCGGGTATGCAGGCTGAACGTATTCATGTCCATTACCGGATAGCCAAAAGTTTCAGAACAGAACGTTGCCAGTGCACGCGCCTCAATGTGGCCGCTTTGCAGTAATGCATCTATAAACTGAATTTTTTCCGACTGCGTACGCTTGAGCAGACCATCAATTTGCTGCGTGGAAAGACGTCCGGCTTGTAACAATACCCGTGCCAAGGCAGGAATTGCCGTATTGGAAACTGAATTAGGGAAAACTGCCGCCATAAATTGTACGCGCCGAAATAACTGCTGAAACAGCCAAGTAGCATTAGATAATGCCTATAGGCATCTGATTTGTAAAGGTATTGTGTCTTTTTGTTAATTGGCCAGTGTGCGAATGGATACACTTTATTTCATTCAAGCATGATAAAAATAAGTGATGCTGCTGGATACTTGTATTGTTGCCAGTTTAATTATTAATTAAAAATTAAGAAATCTTATTTCTTCTTCGTATTAATTTCCGAACCCGATCAGCATGCGCTCGGCTTATGGCAAAAGGATGGTGGTGTGGTTAATGACAGACGGGTGTTAGGGATAGCAATGCTAAAGATGAATGCCAGATCGAAATATGCTGATAAAAGCCGAATCGCTTAAATGTACAATCGCTTAAATGTACATTACATACATTCATCATTATTATTAAGATTATTGAGCGTAATCCGGTTGAGAATCGGATGAAGTGGGAGAAAGGGAGGTGGTCGGGGTGAGAGGATTCGAACCTCCGGCCTCTACGTCCCGAACGTAGCGCTCTACCAGGCTAAGCTACACCCCGCTCGCAGGTTACGCAAAGAATCATTCAGTACGCTGCTTGCTCAATGATTACGGCCGACCGCGAATCGACATAAGTTTACCAAAGAATTTTTGGATTGGCTATTGGGCAAGCCCTTGATCGCCTCTATTGCGAAGTGGGCAGCGCGTTCGGCCGCTTGTTTGGTGTAATCGAGTGCGCCGGAGGTCGTTACGGCTTCCAAGATTGCAGCAAAATGGGTTTCGTCACCGTGTTCGATGCATGCACGAACCAGCTCACGTTGCTTGACGGTTCCATGTTGCATCAAGTAAATCAATGGCAGAGTCGGTTTGCCTTCGCGTAAATCATCGCCGACATTTTTGCCAATATCTTCGGCATTGCCGGAATAATCCAGTACATCATCGATCAACTGGAAAGCGGTGCCCAGTGAACGTCCATATTCTGCAGCTGCCTCGACTGCAACATCGCCGGCGCCGGCAATCAACGCGCCGATCTGGGTGGCAGCCTCAAATAGCTTGGCAGTTTTGGAGCGAATGACCTGGAGGTAACGATCTTCTGTGACCTCGGGGTCGTGCATATTCAATAATTGCAGAACTTCGCCTTCAGCAATGACATTGGTCGCATCGGCAAGAATTTGCATGATCCGCAAATCACCGACTGACACAATCATCTGGAACGCGCGGGTATAGACGAAATCGCCGACCAGCACCGAAGCAGCATTGCCAAACAGGGCGTTCGCCGTTTCGCGTCCCCGCCGCAACGAGGATTCATCCACCACGTCATCATGCAGCAGGGTTGCCGTATGGATAAATTCGATCAGCGCAGCCAGCACATGGTGAGACGTGCCCCGATAGTCATGGGCATTGGCGATCAGCAGGACCAGCATCGGCCGGATCCGCTTGCCCCCAGCGCTAATAATATAGTCAGCAATTTGGTTGACCAGCGGGACATCGGAATGTAGCTGACGGCGAATGATCAGATTCACCGCTTCCATATCGGCGGCGATGGGTTCGGCAATGCTGTTTGATTGTGCAGAAAGAGCGGAGGACAAGGGAAAGCCTGCTAAAACATGGATATTTCACGGATTATACGATGAGAACAGCGCCTTAATCAGCACAAATGCTAAGTTGGCATTGCGGTGGCCCTGCGCAAGCCCTGAAATCGGGCTTTGTGCTGCCTTTGACTGGCAGGCTAAGTCCATGTATAATTTGGGGTTTTCCTTAATCCGGGTGAGCTTTACTTGGGCAGGGCGAAGAAATTTTTTATTTAATTGATGAGGTTTCCCATGTACGCGGTCATAAAAACCGGCGGCAAACAATATAAAGTTGTTGCCGGTGAAAAACTTAAAATAGAACAGATACCAGCAGACATCGGCACCGAAATCACCTTGGATCAAGTGCTCGCAGTGGGCGCTGGTGACACCATTAAATTTGGTGCGCCGCTGGTCGAAGGTGCCAAGGTGCAGGCTACGGTATTGGCGCATGGTCGCCACGATAAGGTCAAAATTTTCAAGATGCGTCGTCGTAAGCATTACCAGAAGCGCCAAGGCCATCGTCAAAATTACACCGAATTGCAAATCGTCTCGATCAACGGCTAATCGCTGAACGAGCTAACCAACAGATACCAAGGAGTCTGAAATGGCACATAAAAAAGGCGGCGGCACTACGCGCAACGGCCGTGATTCCGAGTCGAAACGACTTGGCGTCAAGGTCTACGGTGGTCAAGCCATCAATGCCGGCGGCATCATCATTCGCCAGCGTGGCACTAAGGTGCATCCGGGCGAAAACGTCGGTATGGGCAAGGATCATACCCTGTTCGCACTGGTCGACGGCAAGGTGCAGTTTGTCACCAAAGGCGCACTGCAGCGTCACATGGTGACAGTCGTTCCTGCCTGAATTGCTGCTGACGCAGCCGCAAATAGCAGGTAAGGCGCAAGCCTTCGATCAAAAGGCTCTGCCATTGGTAGGGCCTTTTTTAATTTTATTCATTGCGGTACAGGATTGATGCGACGCCTCGGTGTTCCGGATCAATCTGTTCGCGCCAAAGAGTAGCGGCAAATTATGAAGTTTATTGATGAAGCAAAAATTGAAGTCATTGCCGGCGATGGTGGCAACGGCGTTGCTTCCTTTTGCCGCGAAAAATTCCGGCCATTTGGCGGCCCTGACGGCGGTGACGGCGGCAAGGGCGGCAGCATTTGGGCGATTGCAGACCGTAACATCAACACGCTGGTCGACTATCGCTATTCCAAACTGCACAAAGCCCGCAACGGCGAAAATGGCCGCGGCTCGGATTGCTACGGCAAGGGCGCCGACGATATCATGCTGCGCATGCCCGTCGGAACCCTGGTTGTTGACCACCTGACAGGCGAAATCGTTGCCGACTTGACTGAGCATGGGCAGACCGCACTGCTTGCCAAAGGCGGCGAGGGTGGTTGGGGTAATATCCATTTCAAGTCTTCTACCAACCGCGCGCCGCGTCAGAAAAGCGATGGCAAGGAAGGCGAGCGTCGGGAATTGAAGCTGGAATTGAAGGTCCTCGCCGATGTCGGTTTGCTCGGAATGCCCAACGCCGGCAAGTCCACCTTCATCACGGCAGTGTCGAATGCCCGGCCGAAAATTGCCGATTACCCGTTTACGACGCTGCATCCGAATCTGGGCGTGGTGCGTGTCAGTCATGAAAAAAGCTTCGTGATTGCCGACATTCCAGGCTTGATTGAAGGCGCCGCAGACGGTGCCGGCCTGGGGGTCCAGTTTCTGCGCCACTTGCAGCGCACCGGATTATTGCTGCATATCGTCGATCTGGCGCCGTTCGATAATGTCGACCCGGTCAAGGAAGCCAAGGCGATCGTCAAGGAATTGAAAAAATATGATGAATCCCTGTTCGACAAGCCGCGTTGGCTGGTGTTGAACAAGCTGGATATGGTGCCAGAGGATGAGCGCAAGAAGCGGGTCAGGGATTTCGTCAAGCGTTTCGCCTGGAAAGGCCCCGTGTTTGAAATCTCTGCGCTGACCCGTGAAGGCTGCGAAGACCTGGTTACGGCGATCTATGATTACCTGGCCGAACAGCGTCAGCAGGTGCACCGTGCCGAGGAAACGCAAATGGTAGAAGAGGCGCGCGGGATCGTGTCGATCGATCCGGACGATCCGCGTTTCAAGGTCATCGATCAATAACAATAATGCAGTCACCAGTGGCCAATGTATCGACGCCGGTGCGTTGGCCACTGGCTGCCAGATTCGCGGTGTTTTCCCCGATTCAACAATATGAATTCCGCCATACATAAAGCCAAACGCCTGATCGTTAAAGTCGGCTCTTCACTCGTGACCAACGACGGCCAAGGTCTTGATAGCGCCGCCATTGCCAAGTGGGCAGCCCAGATTGCCCATTTGCGCGAACTCGGCAAAGAAGTGGTGCTGGTCAGTTCCGGTGCCATTGCTGAAGGCATGCAGCGACTGGGCTTTGCCAAACGACCGACCGGTATCCATGAGTTGCAGGCCTGCGCAGCGGTGGGGCAGATGGGACTGGCGCAAATCTATGAAACAAGCTTTCGCGCCCATCAATTGCGTACTGCACAGGTCTTGCTCACCCATGCCGATCTGGCAGACCGCGAGCGTTACCTGAATGCGCGTTCAACGCTGTTTACCTTGCTGCGACTGGGCGTGGTACCGATCATTAATGAAAATGATACAGTGGTCACCGATGAAATCAAGTTCGGTGACAATGACACGCTGGGAGCACTGGTCGCCAATCTGATCGAGGGCGATGCGCTGATCATCCTGACAGATCAGAAAGGTTTATATACGGCCGATCCGCGCCACAATCCTGCAGCTGAATTCGTTTATCAGGGCATTGCCGGTGATCCGGCTCTGGAAGCGATGGCAGGTGGCGCTGGCAGCAGTATCGGGCGCGGCGGCATGCTGACCAAGATCCTTGCCGCCAAGCGCGCAGCAACCTCGGGGGCGCATACGGTGATCGCCTGGGGTCGCGAAGACAATGTGCTGACACGGTTGGCCAATGGCGAAGCGATCGGTACCCAGTTGATTGCCCAGACCGGTCAACTGACAGCGCGCAAGCAATGGATGTCAGATCATTTGCAAACTGCGGGCAAGGCCGTGCTGGATGCGGGTGCAGTGCAAAAGCTGACATCGGAAGGCAAGTCGCTGTTGCCGATCGGTGTCGTGGACGTGCTGGGGGAATTTGGCCGCGGCGATGTGATCACCTGTATCGACCAGGCCGGACGGGCAATTGCCCGCGGTATCTCGAACTATGCCAGTTCCGAGGCGCGCAGGATCATGCGGCACCCGTCCGGCGACATTGCCGATATTCTCGGGTTCGTCGAAGAGCCGGAATTAATCCATCGAGATAATTTGGTCTTGCTATAACGGGTTGCCTGCTGACTTCTGCCTGGTTGAGCAAGGCGCACATCGGGCAGTGTCGTCAACTATTCGCTTCACTTCAAAACGCTCTGAAACGCAGTATCCGCGACCAGTGGATGTCACTGGGAAGGCAGCCGTTCCAGGTGCGGTGTTCGCTCACGCAGCCTTCTTGCAATCTGCTCGGCATTTCCATCGATGACTTTATTGTCACAGAAATAATCCTTTGCCAGCGCCGCCTGCTGCCGGTTTGCCACTGTGCCGGTGATCGGCTCCCATTGATCACGCCGCGAACGTGTCCAACTGCCATCCTTGTGGCCAAATGCATACTGTTTTCTTTCGAAGGATTCGCACCGTATACCTTCATAGCTGATGTTTTCTGCCCCAGAGGCGCTGCGGCTGACCAGCGTGTAGCGCACCACCCCATCGCTGCCGATTGAAATCGATTTGGCGTCGATTGCAAAGATTTGGGTCGCGATCGGGCTCACATAGAAATCCAGCAAGTTTTCCTTTTTAGGTGCGGCGGGAAGCTGGACTAAAATTTCTTGCCAGGCTTTATCCTTGTCGTTGAAATCTTCCTCAAAACGGGATTGCGCATGAATGGTGCCACTGGCTACTACCAGCCAGAGTCCCAGGCAAGTGCTACCCAGCGTCAGTCGCATTGCGTGTCGCACTTTTTCTGGTCGCTTGCAAAATAATGCATCATTGGCCGTCATGGAAACAGTCATTCATTGTTGGGTTCGGTTTCGGGATTGGCCGATTCGGCTGCATGGGTCGCTTGCCCGCCATGAGCATGCCGCAGCGGCCGCGAATTGGGCGGGCGTTGCGCATGAGAGACGGTGCGCGCCAGGTAGCGTGACAGTTCCTGTAAAGCCCTTTGATATACATCGCGCTTGAATTCAATCACGACTTCCAGCGGTACCCAATAATTATGCCAGCGCCACGCATCGAATTCCGGGTGATCGGTTAGCCGCAGGTTGATATCGCAGTCGCGTCCAACCATCCGGAGTAAAAACCAGATTTGCTTCTGCCCCTTGTAATGGCCACGGATATCCCGCTTGATGAAGCGATCCGGCACTTCATAGCGCAGCCAGTCGCGGGTGCGGCCGATCACCTTCACATGCTCGGCCTTGAGGCCGATTTCTTCTTCCAATTCCCGGAACATTGCCTGCTCCGGGGTTTCGCCGTACTTGATCCCGCCTTGAGGAAACTGCCACGAATGCTCGCGTACGCGTTTACCCCACCACACTTCGTTGTGTGCGTTAAGCAAGATAATGCCGACGTTCGGGCGAAAGCCTTCACGATCCAGCATGATTTCACCTCAAACTTTCCGTGGCCGAGGCGCCTGACTAAAAATTCAACACGTGAGCCTTGGTGCCTGCACGGGACGGAAATCTCCGAAAAAGGCAGGCAAAAACAATCATTTGTGCGAAGAGTGGGCGCATCAACCAGCTAATCCTTTAAAATTGAGTTGATTATAACCCTCTCTTTTTAAAAAGAATTCACTGTTATGCGTGCTTCCCGTTTTTTTATATCAACTCTTAAAGAAGCTCCTTCCGATGCCGAAATCGTCAGCCACAAACTGATGATGCGAGCTGGCATGATCAAACGCCTGGGTTCCGGCATTTATACCTATATGCCGATGGGGCTGCGGGTGATTCGCAAGGTCGAAAAAATCGTGCGTGAAGAAATGAATCGTGCCGGCGCAGTCGAGCTGTTGATGCCATTGGTGCAGCCGGCCGAACTGTGGCAGGAGACTGGCCGCTGGGACAAGATGGGACCGGAACTGATGCGGGTAAAAGACCGCCATGGCCGTGATTTTGCCATCCAGCCAACTTCTGAAGAGGTGATTACCGATGTGGCGCGCTCGGAAATCAAGTCATACAAAAAGCTGCCGATCAATTTCTACCATATTCAAACCAAGTTTCGCGATGAGCGCCGTCCGCGCTTTGGGTTGATGCGCGGACGCGAATTCACGATGAAGGATGCCTATTCCTTCGACCGTGACGTCGCTGCCATGCAGCAGTCGTACCAGATCATGTACGATGCCTATGTCCGCATTTTCAGCCGTTTCGGTTTGCAGTTCCGCGCGGTGGCCGCCGACAATGGCGCCATTGGCGGGTCTGGTTCGCATGAGTTCCATGTGATTGCCGACACCGGCGAAGATGCGCTGGTGTATTGCCCGCAATCGGACTATGCCGCCAATATCGAGGCGGCCGAAGCGCTCGCGCCGACTGCACCGCGCGTTGCCGCTACCCAGGCCCTGGTCAAGACGCCGACACCGGGCAAATCACGCTGCGAAGACGTTGCGGATTTGCTTGGCATGCCGTTGTCGCGCACTGTGAAATCAATCGTACTGACGGTGGAAAAAGATCAGCAGGGTACTGCCGCCAAGGAAGTCTGGCTGTTGCTGTTGCGCGGAGACCATGAATTAAATGAAGTCAAGGCGGGCAAGGTCAACGGTCTTGCCGGCTTCCGCTTTGCTTCCGAAGCGGAAATCGTTGAATGGTTCGGTTCGCCGCCAGGTTATCTGGGACCGATCGGCACCCGGAAACCGGTGCGAATCGTGGCAGACCGGGCGGTGGCCGCGATGAGCGATTTTGTCTGTGGCGCCAACGAGCGCGATTTTCACTACACCGGGGCCAACTGGGGGCGCGATCTGGATGAGCCACTGGTGGCAGATTTGCGCAACGTGGTGGCCGGCGACCCCTCGCCTGATGGCAAGGGTGAATTGGCGATCCAGCGCGGCATCGAGGTCGGCCATGTGTTCCAGCTCGGCACCCGCTACTCCGAAGATATGCAAGCTACCTTTCTTGATGAAAACGGCAAGCCGCAATTGATGCAGATGGGGTGTTACGGAATCGGAGTCACGCGGATCCTGGGTGCGGCCATCGAACAGAACTTCGATGACAAGGGCATCATCTGGCCCACATCGATTGCGCCATTTGAAGTGGTCATTTGCCCGATGGGATACGATCGAATCGAATCGGTCAAGCTTGAAACCGACAGGCTTTACGACTCTTTACAGGCTGCCGGTGTGGATGCGATTGTCGACGATCGCGGCGAGCGGCCGGGGGTCATGTTTGCGGATTGGGAATTGATCGGCGTTCCGCACCGGATCGTGATTGGCGAGCGGAGCCTGAAAGAAGGCAAGCTGGAATATCAGGGCCGCCGCGATGCTGAATCGACCGCGGTAACGATTGCGGAAATGACAGCGTTTATAAAGGCCAGATTGACGCCATGATGCCAATGCAGCCAAAGAGATGCAGAGCATGACCGCAAGCCTGAGAGCGTCAATGTTGGCGGTTCTGTTGGGTATGGCTGCAGTCGCTTATGCCGGCAATCAAAAAGAGGAGGCATTGGCCGATTCGATACGCATTGCGCTGGCACGAGCAGTGACC
Organism: Paucimonas sp.; assembly: GCA_036677325.1. Classification (GTDB taxonomy): domain Bacteria; phylum Pseudomonadota; class Gammaproteobacteria; order Burkholderiales; family Burkholderiaceae_D; genus Paucimonas. The sequence goes on along the minus strand of JAKFBY010000076.1, from coordinate 101,432 downwards.
GACAGGCAGCCACCCAAGCCGGTATTTGCCCATATTGATGAGCGCATCAGGTATCTGCATTGGCTGGGCGAGATGTCGGAGCGCCTGAAGAAAAAATTGCCGGATTCACAGGTCAGGCTGGAATTTTTGCGTACCACCTGGTATGAAGCCAAGCGCGCCGGGCTCGATCCTTCCATGGTGCTCGGCCTGATCCAGGTGGAGTCGGCGTTTCGCAAATACGCGGTCTCCCATGTGGGCGCCCATGGCTACATGCAGGTAATGCCATTCTGGACGCGGGTCATTGGCGATGGGGATCGCAGCAAGCTGTTTCATATGCAAACCAACCTGCGCTATGGCTGTTCGATTTTGCGGATGTATCTGGATATGGAGCGTGGCAATCTGTATCTGGCGCTCGGCCGTTACAATGGCAGCCGTGGACGGCCAGAGTATCCAAATGCGGTGCTGGCGGCCTGGAAGAAATGGGAATACCAGCATTGACTGCAAAAGGCATTCATTCCTCTCCATTTAACCGATGATGAAAACAAAAACGCCCGCGCGATGCGGGCGTTTTTGTTTGGCACCTGGCAAAAATTATTTCAAGTGGCCAGAGATGAGTTTGGTCATCTCGAACATCGACACTTGCTTCTTGCCGCCAAAGACTGCCTTAAGCTTGTCATCGGCATTGATGTTGCGCTTGTTGGCTTCATCTTGAAGTTTGTTCTTCTTGATGTAGTCCCACACTTTTTTGGTGACTTCCGTGCGCGGCAGCGGATTGGCGCCCACAACAGCGGCCAGTACAGCGGACGGTGTCATCGGTTTCATAAAGGCTGCATTAGGCTTGCGTGCGGTTTTCGGCTTTGCTGCTTTTTTTGCTGCTGGCTTGGCTGCGGCTTTTTTAGCTGGAGCGGCCTTTTTAGCTGGAGCGGCTTTCTTGGCTGGAGCAGCTTTCTTTGCTACTGGCTTGGCTGCGGCTTTTTTAGCTGGAGCGGCCTTCTTTGCTGGAGCGGCTTTTTTAGCTGGAGCGGCTTTTTTTGCTGCTGGCTTCTTGGCGGCCGGTTTACTGGCCGCGGATTTTTTGGCTGTTGCCATCTTTAAACCTCCTTCACAAACAGTGTTGGGAATTGCGCCATTTCACGCACCGCTAATAGTGGTAGTGTTTTAACAGGGATGCAAGTGTTTTTTGCGTGTTTTGACAAGATTCTGTCGACACGGAGCCACGTCTTCGCCATAGAGGGAAAGCCAAATCGCTAAAATGAGTAACACTAACCGTGCCGCAGAGCTGTCAGGAGCCGCGACGCAAAGCTGGAACAGGTACGGCATCCGATGTGCAGTGCAGGCAAAACAAGGGAGGTTTCAGGGTTCCTAACAGGCGGCAATCGCGTGCCAGGATTGGGCAGATGGCTTGCGGGCAGGCGGATATTTGGCGCGGCTGCTTGTTTTAAATCAGCGCATAAGCTGGCATCTCGGGAAAGGGGGGGGCGCAAATCCAAGCCTGCTGCATTGCAGCAGCGCAGGCTGGGATCGCGGCAAACGGGCAAAGCCTAACGCATACCCGGCATCATGCCTTTCATGTTACGCATCATTTTCATCATGCCGCCACCCTTGAGCTTCTTCATCATTGACTGCATTTGCTCAAACTGGGCCAGCATCCGATTGACTTCCTGAACCTGGACCCCGGCACCGGCGGCAATGCGCCGTTTACGTGACGCCTTGATCAGTTCCGGTTTGGCGCGTTCCTGGGGCGTCATCGAGTTGATCATGCCTTCCATGCGGCGCACCTGCTTTTCTGCCTGGTCCATGCTTGCATTGCCAGCGGCTTGCTGGAATTGGGCCGGCAACTTGTCCATCAGGCTCGACAATCCTCCCATTTTTTTCATTTGCGACAGCTGTGACTTGAAGTCGTTAAGGTCAAATTTGCCGCCACCCTTGATCTTTTGTGCCAAGTCCTGTGCCGCGGCGACATCCACCCCCTTTTTGGCTTCCTCCACCAGTGCCAGGATGTCGCCCATGCCAAGGATACGATTGGCCATACGTTGCGGATCGAACGCTTCCAGGCCATCAAGCTTTTCGGCGACGCCAGCGAACTTGATTGGCTTGCCGGTGATGTGTCGTACCGACAATGCAGCGCCACCGCGTGCATCGCCATCAAGCTTGGTCAACACGATTCCGGTCAGAGGCAACGCATCGTTGAATGCCTTGGCGGTGTTGATCGCATCCTGGCCCAGCATCGCATCCACCACGAACAGGGTTTCAATCGGTTTGACGGCGGCATGCAGCGCAGCGATTTCCTGCATCATCGCTTCGTCAATGCCAAGGCGCCCGGCGGTATCGATGATCAGTACATCATGATAGTGCCGTCTCGCGTAATCGAGGGCGGCCAGCGCAATGGCAACTGGCTGCTCGCTTGCCTGAGAAGGAAAAAAATCGGCGCCAACCTGGCTCGTGACCGTTTGCAACTGACCGATTGCGGCCGGCCGGTAGACGTCTGCCGACACTGTCAGCACCTTTTTCTTTTTCTCTTCACGCAGATACTTGGCCAGCTTGCCGACGGTGGTGGTTTTGCCGGCACCTTGCAGGCCGGCCATCAAAATGACTGCTGGCGGCTGGGTGGCAAAGTTGAGTTGGGATGCCTCCGGGCCCAGATCGGCGCCCATCAGTGCGGCCAGTTCGCGCTGGACTACCCCGACCAGTGCCTGGCCTGGCGTGAGCGAACCGATGACTTCCTCGCCAAGCGCCTTTTCTTTCACTTTGGCGATGAATTCGCGTACCGCCGGCAACGCGACGTCGGCTTCAAGTAACGCCAGTCGGACTTCGCGCAACATGTCGGCAGTATTGGATTCAGTCAGGCGCGCCTCGCCGCGCATGGTTTTGACGGCTTTGGCGAGGCGTTGGGTCAGATTGTCGAGCATCGGAGGGGCATCGCTATAATGGGAAATGAAAAAGCCGGGCAGAAGAAACAGTTACAGTCGCGCCGGGCACATGGATCTGCCATTTTAACCGATGCGGCAACCCGAGTTTGGCTGGTTAAGATGGGCTAGCCCGGGATAAGGCAAAATTGAACCTGTCAAAAGAGAATGCAATTCCTGGTCGCAGACAGATGAATGTCATTTTCCCATTACCCGTGGAAAATGGACAGGTAGCTGAAGGCGCTGGCTAAAAGCATTACATGGTGTAAACTTAAATCATGCAAACCTATTTCTTTATTCTGGCTGCAGTGCTTTACGGCATCTGTGCAGTCATTCCGGCAGAACGCCGGCAAACAATTGCGGTCGGTACTGCGCTTGGCTGGCTATTGCATGGCACCACTTTGGCAATGGACGTGCTGTTGCCGGCTTCCTTGCGGCTCGGGTTTGCGGTGATGTTATCGGCCACATTATGGATATCGGTAGCTGCTTATTGGCTGGAAAACCGGAATTTTGCGCTGGATGGATTGCGGGTTCTGGTGCTGCCCTGTGCTGCCATCGCGGTCGTATTGCCAGCTGTTTTTCCTGGCACGGTCGTGTCGCTGGAAGGTAAGCCGGCACTTTTTTCTTGGCATATCGCGATTGCCATGCTGGCCTATAGCACACTGACGATCGCCGCCTTTCATGCAGTATTGATGGCATTGCAGGAATCCAGGCTGCATACCCGTTCGCCTAGTGACCAGAGTGGATGGCTGGCTTCAATACTGGACCGGCTGCCGGCGTTGCTGACGATGGAAAGGCTGTTATTCCGCTTGATCGGATTTGGATTTGGACTGTTGACGCTGACAGTTTTTTCCGGCGTGGTATTTTCGGAACAATTGTTTGGCCAGCCAGTGAAATGGGATCATAAGACGATTTTCACCATGCTGTCATGGCTGCTGTTTGGGTCATTGCTGGTCGGGCGCCTATGGCGCGGCTGGCGCGGCAAGACCGCACTCAGCTTTACCCTGAGCGGTTTTGCCACTTTGCTGCTGGCCTATGTCGGCAGCCGGTTTGTACTGGAAGTGGTGCTGCATCGGGGCTTGGCATGAAGTTTTTGTTATGGCTGGCGATCATTGTTATCATTTTTGCCTGGGTAATGCGCAGCAAAAAAAATGTCCATCCTGTTGCCGGCAGTCAGACCAGACCGGTTTCATCCGATCAGACCGCTCCATCCGAACCGATGTTGCAATGTGCGAAATGCGGTGTGCATATTCCAGCATCTGAAGCGATTGCGGAAAAGGATGGCCAGGCATTTTGCAGCGAAGATCACCGCCGCCAGACTTTTTCTGCCTAAAAGCATGCTATAAACGGGGGTGATGCAGTGGTGGAAATCTGCTGCGAACCTACGCATTGCCAAGCCCGGCTTCCCTGTGCAGCCCGTGCAACGGTTCGACCTGCAATTGTGTCTTCGGCTTGGTACGTCGACTCGCTATTGTGTCATGCATCAAAATCGCGCAAAACTTCTCTAATCCGTAGCCAGGATTGCCTTGACTAGTCCGCTTCAATCGACCGCCCTGAAACGCCTGATCGTGCCTGACAGCGGTAATGCGCCTGCGCCGGCCTGGGGCGCGGCATCTCGTGAAACCTTTTGGCGCTCGCTGCAAACCTTTACGGTGACACGCGTTGTGATCGCGATCGTATTGCTGATCTATATCAGCTTCAATACAAAAAAGGGCTTTTGGGAGCTGGATCAGCGTGCTTACCTGATTATCTGCCTTGCCTATTTGCTGCTGGCAGTGGCTTTTTTTGCATTGGTGTTGCATTACCGGCGGCGTTTTTTACTGCAATTGCTGTTTCAGGTTGTAGTGGATATTGCCGTTATTTCACTCTTGTATGTAATGGCAGACGGCGCCAGAAGTGGCCTGGGCATTCTGTATCTGTTTCCCCTGGCAGGGTGTGCAATTCTGGCGCCGCTGGTCTGGGCATTGTTTTTCGTGTCGGTGACGACCCTGATCCTGCTCGGCGAAAGCGGCTACCAACTCACGCAAGGCGCCTCCGATGTCTCGATTTCACAATCGGGATTGTATGGCGCCGCTTTTTTTGCGGCAGTGCTGCTGATTAATCGGTTGGCTGCCAAGTTAATCAGGCAGGAAGAGTTGGCAGCACGCCATGGTAAAGATTTGCAGCTTCAACAGGCGATTAACCGCATGATTATTGCCGATATGGGTGACGGCGTTCTGGTGGTGGCCACAGATGGCACCATCCTTACCGCCAATCCGGCAGCCGAACGGATGCTCGGCATGGCTTTTGCGGAGACGAATTCTCCTCTGAAATTACCGGCGATCGTTGCATTGACACCAATCGCCGACAGTTTCTTTACCTGGATGGCAACCGCTTCGGAGGATGATGCAACCGATGCCCGGGCACTCGGCGGCAGTTCTGCTTTTGTGATGATCAAGCCGCAGGAGGATTGGACTGCTCCAGCTGGCATCGTGGCGCGCGAGCCTCGGCGCGAGTTGACCGCCCATTTGAAATTACGGTTTGCTAAGGTCCATGCACAAGGACAAGTCACGGATCGGACTGTCATTTTTTTGCAGGATGTCACCGAAATCGAAAACCAGGCACAGCAATTGAAACTGGCGTCAATGGGGCGGCTTACCGCCAGTATTGCCCATGAAGTACGCAATCCACTCTCCGCCATTTCGTATGCGGCATCATTGCTTAGGGAAGAAGAGGAGCGCCCGGCGCAGGCCAGGCTGTTGACAATCGTCGGTGATAATGTGACACGGCTGAATCGGATGATTGAAGATATCCTGAAATTGTCACGCAAGGCGCAGCCGCAAAATGCACCTTTGGCGCTCGCGGACTTTTTCAATGCAATTCTTTCCGAATTTCAAGAAACTCATGTGTTGGCTCCCGACCTTGTTTTCTTGGGTAACATGGCGCCTTTCCGGGTATGGTTCGATCCATTGCACCTGCGGGAAGTCATCGTCAATTTGCTGTCGAATGCGTTACGCTATGCTAGCGGCCACAGCGCCAGTATCCGTATCCGTGCCGTGCCCACAGCTGGCAATCGACTCGAATTGCATGTGCAGGATGACGGGCCGCCAATCACACCGGAAATCCGGTCGCACCTGTTCGAGCCGTTCTACACGACTTCCAGCAAGGGCACTGGGTTGGGACTCTATCTGGCACGCGAATTATGCTTGAATAATGGGGCAATGCTCGATTACGAGTACCACATGGATGAAGCCGGGGCCGGCAAGGACCAGGCGGGCGGGCGGTTTGTGATTACGCTGGCGATGGCGGATCTGCATTAGGTAAATAAATAACAAGAGCTTTTTATGACAGTACCTCGGATTCTGGTGGTTGACGATGAAGCAGACCTGCGTGAGTTGGTCGAGATTACGCTCGTCAAAATGGGGCTGGATGTCGATAGCGCCGATTGCCTGTCGGCGGCGCGCGCACTGCTGCAGAAAAAGGACTATGCGCTGGTGCTCACCGATATGCGACTGCCTGACGGTTTGGGTATCGAATTGGTGCGGGAAGTCGCCGGCGAATCCAGACCGACACCGATTGCCGTGATTACCGCATTCGGCAGCGCCGACAATGCGGTGACGGCCTTGAAAGCCGGCGCCTTCGATTACCTGTCCAAGCCGGTCGGCCTGGATCAATTGCGGCTAATGGTCCAGTCAGCCTTGCGTATCAGCACTGGCCACGCGATGCCAGGCAAGGCTGGCCATGCGGCGGACCTGACGGCATCATTGCGCCTGATCGGTCAGTCCGCCCTGATGCGCGAAGTGGCGGCGCAAATTGTGCGCCTGGCCCGCAGCATGGCGCCAATTGCCATTACTGGCGAATCGGGCAGCGGTAAGGAACTGGCAGCGCGCGATATCCATGCCCAGAGCGCGCGTGCCGACAAGGCTTTTGTCGCGGTCAATTGCGGCGCAATTCCGGAAGCCTTGATGGAAGCGGAGTTTTTTGGTTATCGCAAAGGCGCTTTTACCGGGGCCAGTGATGACCGTGATGGATTTTTTCAGGCGGCTCATGGCGGCACCCTGCTGCTGGACGAAGTAGCGGACTTGCCGCTGGCAATGCAGGTCAAGTTGTTGCGGGCAATACAGGAGCGTCGCGTACGCAAAGTCGGTGCAACCGTCGAGGAACCTGTCGATGTGCGCCTGATCAGCGCCACGCATCAAAACCTGGCGGACTGTGTTGAAAAAGGAAAATTCCGGCAGGATTTGTATTATCGCTTGAACGTGATCGAGTTGCGCCTGCCGCCACTACGCGAGCGTCGCGACGATATCGCCCTGTTGGCCGATGCGATCCTGGCCAGGCTGGCAGCGCCGGGCGCCAAGGCAGTGCTGACGCCTGCCGCGCTGGATGCGCTGTGCGCCTATACCTTCCCAGGCAATGTGCGTGAATTGGAAAATATTCTCGAGCGAGCGCTGGCATTTGCCAATGACAATGTGATTGAAGTAAGCGACCTGGCATTGAAACCCGCTGCCTGTATCCAGAATCAGGCGGCCGCATTCAGTGCGCCGGCGCCTGACGTCGTGCCGGTATTGCCTGCGGCCGAGCGTCTCATTGTTCCAGTTGCGCCGCCTGAGTCGACGGCGCATGCGGATCTGCCTGCTTGCCTGCCTGAACATCTGGATCAGGTCGAGCGAGAAATCATTTGCCGGGCTCTGGCGAAAACCCAGTTTAATCGGACCCAGGCGGCAGAAATTCTCGGAATTAGTTTTCGTCAGTTACGCTACCGTATGCAACGCTTGAATATTCATGAACCCGAATAGCCCTCGCCCCGACCATTGTCAGATCGATGCGGCTGGCTGGTGCAGCCACGCGCAGCGGCTCCCATCACCCAATTTCGACGCGCGGCCGGACCCGGCCAAAATCGATTTGCTGGTAATTCACAATATCAGTCTGCCGCCCGGTCAGTTTGGTGGCCCTTATATTGCCGACTTGTTTGCTAACTGCCTCGATTACAGTGCCGATCCGTATTTCGATCAGTTGAGGCCGTTGCGGGTTTCCGCGCATTTCCTGATTCGGCGCGATGGCAGCATGCTTCAGTTTGTATCGGCCAATGACCGTGCCTGGCATGCCGGCCTGTCGTCGTTTAGCGGTCGGGAGCGCTGCAACGATTATTCGATCGGAATTGAACTGGAAGGCAGTGATTTCGTTCCATTTACCGACCTTCAGTACATCACGCTGTCGGGATTGACTGCTGCGCTGCAGCAGCGTTATTCCTTGTCAGATGTGGCTGGCCACCAACACATTGCGCCAGATCGCAAGACCGATCCAGGTCCATTTTTTGACTGGCATGCGTATCGCGCATTGCTGTTGCAACAGCACAGCGGCGACGCCCGCGCGCTTTCTTTGCGGTTTCCCTGCTAAGCCAGAAGGCGCACTGATTCTTGACTGCAATGCAACATAAAAATTATCTTTTTGAATGCAAAAATATATTGCGTGCGGCAGTCTCAGGCACTAGAATTAGTTCAAGCCGCAACCAAAACCACTAGATATAGTAGTTTTTGATATTTTATATTTGAAGGGAAAGATTTCATTCATCGGCTCTGCAGGAGCTGGAGACTGAATGAAATAGCAGAATTTCCCCCTTCAAAATGCACCATCTGAAGAATGGGTAATATTGCCCATGTCGATCCAGGCGCGGCGCAAATTGCATTCTTTCGTTAAAGCCTGCCGCAGCAGGCTTTTCAATATAAACATAAGCAGCCTCGAGCTGCTGGCAAGACAGCCTTAGGAGCCCACGTGCATTCAAGCCAAGAAATTTCCGTTAAATCCTCCGTAGAATTTGGTGTGCTGCCACCAGTGACCAGTCCGGTTTCTGCTGCCCCGTCCAGCTTATCCGTCAGCCTCGGCGACTATCGCGTGATTCGCCGCAATGGCGCCGTGGTTGGTTTTGAACCATCGAAAATCTCGATTGCAGTGACCAAGGCATTTTTGGCTGTCAATGGCGGCCAGGGTGCGGCGTCGGCGCGGGTGCGTGAACTGGTCGATCAATTGACCGGTAATGTCGTCAATGCCTTGGTGCGCCGCCAGCCGGCAGGCGGCACATTCCATATTGAAGACGTGCAGGACCAGGTAGAGCTGGCGCTGATGCGCTCTGGCGAGCATGACGTGGCGCGTGCGTATGTGCTGTATCGCGCACGCCGGATGGAAGAGCGGGCGCAGCAGCAGGCGGCCAAACCGGTCGTGGCATCGCCGCAATTGCATGTGCTGGAAGATGGTCAGCGCCGTCCGCTCGACTTGCAGCAGGTGCGCAATCTGATTAGCGCAGCCTGCGTTGGACTGGAAAAGCATGTCGATGCAGACGCCATTTTGTCGGAAACAGTCAAGAACCTGTATGACGGCGTGCCGGTTGAAGAACTGCACAAGTCGGCGATCCTGGCAGCGCGGGCGCTGATGGAAAAGGACCCGGCCTACAGCCAGGTCACGGCACGCTTGCTGATGCATGTGATCCGAAAGGAAGTGTTCGGCCTGGAAGTCGCGCAAGCCGATGCGCCGGCTCAATACCTGGACTACTTCCCGAAATTTATCAAAAAAGGCATTGAGGCCGACCTGCTGGACCCGAAGCTGGCCCAGTTCGACTTGAAAAAGCTGGCCGACGCATTGCAGCCAGAGCGTGATTTGCAGTTCGGTTATCTCGGCCTGCAGACGTTGTACGACCGCTATTTCCTGCATATCCGCGACATCCGGATCGAAATGCCGCAGGCATTCTATATGCGCGTGGCAATGGGCCTGGCCTTGAATGAGATCAACCGCGAAGCCCGCGCCATTGAGTTTTACAATCTGCTGTCGTCGTTCGATTTCATGAGTTCGACGCCGACCCTGTTTAATTCCGGCACATTGCGCTCGCAACTGTCATCTTGCTATCTGACCACGGTCGCCGATGATCTGGAAGGTATTTACGAAGCCATCAAGGAAAATGCATTGCTGGCCAAATATGCAGGCGGTTTGGGCAATGACTGGACGCCAGTGCGTTCGCTGGGCGCGCATATCAAGGGCACCAATGGCAAGTCGCAAGGTGTGGTGCCATTCCTGAAGGTGGTCAATGACACCGCGGTAGCGGTGAACCAGGGTGGCAAACGCAAGGGTGCGGTGTGCGCCTATCTGGAAACCTGGCACATGGATATCGAGGAATTCCTCGATCTGCGCAAGAATACCGGCGACGATCGCCGCCGCACCCATGACATGAATACCGCCAACTGGATTCCCGACCTGTTCATGAAGCGGGTGATGGAAAAGGGCGAATGGACCCTGTTCTCGCCAAGCGACGTGCCGGATTTGCACGACAAGTTCGGTCGCGCCTTCGAACAAGCCTATCTCGGCTACGAAGCGCGTGCCGAGCGCGGCGACCTGCGCCTGTTCAAGAAGGTACAGGCGCTCGATTTGTGGCGCAAGATGCTGTCGATGCTGTTTGAAACCGGCCATCCGTGGATCACGTTCAAGGACCCATGCAATATCCGTTCGCCGCAGCAACATACTGGCGTGGTGCACAGTTCCAACTTGTGTACCGAGATCACGTTGAATACCAACGAGTCCGAAATCGCCGTGTGCAACCTGGGCTCGGTGAACCTGCCGGCCCATATGAAGGATGGCAAGCTGGACCACGTCAAGCTGCAAAATACCATCCATACCGCGATGCGCATGCTCGATAACGTAATCGACATCAATTATTACGCTGTCAAGAAAGCGCGTGATTCCAACCTTCGGCATCGTCCGGTGGGCCTGGGCATCATGGGCTTCCAGGATTGCCTGCACATGATCCGTGTGCCGTATGCTTCCAATGATGCGGTCGAATTCGCCGACCGTTCGATGGAAGCAGTCTGCTATTACGCTTATCTGGCGTCGACCGAGTTGGCTGAAGAACGGGGTCGTTACAGCTCTTATCAGGGCTCGCTGTGGGATCGCGGCATCCTGCCACAGGATTCGCTCAAGCTGCTGGCCGAAGAGCGTGGCGGCTACCTGGAAGTCGACGCGTCCGAAACCATGGACTGGCCAGCATTGCGCAGCCGGATCAAGCAGTACGGCATGCGCAATTCGAACTGTGTGGCAATCGCGCCGACCGCCACGATTTCCAACATCATTGGCGTATCGGCCTGTATCGAGCCGACTTACCAGAATCTGTATGTCAAATCGAACCTGTCGGGGGAATTTACCGAGATCAATGAATACCTGGTGCGCGACCTGAAGAGCCGTGGCCTGTGGGATGAAGTGATGGTCTCCGACCTGAAGTATTTCGACGGCAGCCTGGCCAAGATCGACCGCATTCCGCAAGACTTGCGCGACATTTATGCCACGGCATTTGAAGTCGAGCCAAAATGGTTGGTTGAAGCGGCATCGCGCCGCCAGAAATGGATCGACCAGGCGCAGTCGCTCAATATTTACATGGCTGGCGCATCCGGCAAAAAGCTCGATGAGACCTACAAGCTGGCCTGGTTGCGCGGCTTGAAGACCACCTATTACCTGCGCACGATGGCAGCCACCCATACCGAGAAGTCCACCTCCAAGACCGGTGCATTGAATGCAGTAAACACCGATGGCGGACTGAGCGGCGGCATGGCGGCTGGCAGTTATGCCGCACCGGTTGCGGCAGAAGATGTGGCCGGACCTGCCTGCATGCTGCGTCCGGGCGATGCGGGATTCGAAGAGTGTGAGGCTTGTCAATAAACAATTTTGCCATTGAGCGATCATTGGCAAAATTTAAAAGCACAGCAAAATCAATGCAGCATCTCCGGGATAAGAAATAAGGATCGTTATGTTAAGTTGGGATGAAGAAAACACCTCTGCGCCGCAATCGGCGCCAGCACTGCAAGCGCGTTTGCAGCCGGCAGCGCCAGCAATGGCACGGCCGCAGCAGGCAATCGCACCATTGCAGGACGTCGCCCTGAATCCGGCGCTGGTGGCGAGGCCGGACGCGGTCGAAAGCGGCGCAGATCGCCGCGTCAATGCGGCAGACAAGCGCATCATCAATGGCCAGACTGATGTGAACCAGCTTGTGCCGTTCAAGTACAAATGGGCCTGGGACAAGTACCTGGCCGGCTGCGCCAACCACTGGATGCCGCAGGAAATCAATATGCAGCGCGATATCGAGCTGTGGAAAAACCCGAATGGCTTGACCGAGGACGAGCGTCGCCTGGTCAAGCGCAACCTCGGTTTTTTCGTCACAGCCGATTCGCTGGCTGCCAATAATATCGTGCTGGGCACCTACCGTCACATCACCGCACCGGAATGCCGCCAGTACCTGTTGCGCCAGGCATTTGAAGAGGCGATTCATACCCACGCCTATCAATACATCGTCGAATCATTGGGCTTGGACGAAGGCGAAATTTTCAATGCGTATCATGAAGTCGCGTCGATTCGCGACAAGGACGAGTTTCTGATCCCATTCATCGATACGCTGACCGACCCGCAATTTACTACCGGCACAACCGAGAATGATCAGGCGCTGCTGAAGTCGCTGATCGTGTTTGCCTGCCTGATGGAGGGCTTGTTCTTCTATGTCGGCTTTACGCAGATTCTTGCGCTCGGTCGGCAAAACAAGATGATGGGTGCGGCCGAGCAGTATCAATATATTTTGCGCGACGAATCGATGCACTGCAATTTCGGGATTGATTTGATCAACACGATCAAGATGGAGAACCCGCATTTATGGACGCCGGAATTCCGCGAAGAGATCAAAGCGTTGTTTTTCCGTGCAGTAGAGTTGGAATATCGCTACGCAGAGGATACAATGCCGCGTGGAGTGCTCGGATTGAATGCGCCAATGTTCAAAGGCTACTTGCGATTCATCGCGAATCGCCGCGCACAGCAGATTGGTCTTGACGCCATGTTCGCACAAGAAGAAAATCCATTCCCATGGATGAGCGAAATGATCGATTTGAAAAAAGAGCGAAACTTTTTTGAGACGCGTGTAATCGAATACCAAACAGGTGGCGCCCTTAACTGGGAATAAGCAAACCGAATAACGCAGAATATCGAACACGCGTCGCAGACTAAAGCAGGTGGAGAAAATCAAAAGCAGTCGCGACAAGAGCGCAAAACTGAAAGGCACTACCCGAATTAATGAACAGTAGAAGACCGAATCGATCTTACCTGTCAATGCCGCTTTTCCCGATTTTGTCGGGAATGGCGGCTTTTTCTTTGAAAAATCGTTTGATTTTTTGGAAACAGAATTCCGACGCTGGCAGTTTGCCGGCGTTTTTTTTGGGCTAGCACACAGCTTTGCTGCGTGCCATGCGTTGCGTGGTCTCTCTGGTAGTTTGCGTTTAATCAAAGAGAGCTAGTCGAAGATGGCTGAAGTGCTGCATAAGTGAGGAGATGCAGCAGTTCAGCTGGTGCCGAATTCATTAGCGCAAACAGAGGTTTGCTTGTGCCGATGAATAATCCGCCTGCGTCATCGCGATGCCTCAGGCGGGTTTCAAACCTAGTAGTTTGATTTTTTCCATCACGTGAAGGAGAAACAAAATGGCAACAGCCGCTAAAAAACCCGCAGCCAAGAAACCCGCTGCAAAGAAAGCCGCTGCTAAACCAGTAGCCAAGAAAGCAGCAGCTCCTAAAAAAGCAGCCGCCAAAAAGCCGGTAGCCAAGAAAGCAGCAGCTCCTAAAAAAGCAGCCGCCAAAAAGCCGGTAGCCAAGAAAGCAGCAGCTCCTAAAAAAGCAGCCGCCAAAAAGCCGGTAGCCAAGAAAGCTGCTGCTAAGAAGCCGGTCGCCAAGAAAGCCGCTGCTAAAAAGCCAGCTGCCAAGAAGGCTGCTTCCAAGAAGCCAGCTGCCAAACCAGCTGCTGCGCCAGTCGTCAAGACAGTGTTGAATCCGGCAGCTGCCTGGCCGTTTCCAACTGGCACACGTCCGTAATTCCAGGTTCGCTTGGAAGCCTGATTAAGTTCAGGCACAATTCCCGCTGTATGGCTATAAGTCATGCAGCGGGTTTTTATTTGGGATGCCGTGATCAATACTGGCGATACGTTCTACGCTAAACTGGTTTTTGCAAAGGGTGTCGAGCTTGCGGATGACATGCTGCACTTTGAATTGGTCTACTCTTGCACGGCAGGGCACATGCAGCCAGTGTGCAGCGCATCCAGCGCCATCTGTGCGCAAGACCCGAAAGATAAGGGCGCGCGGGGCAAGGGCTGCTTTGATGCACACTACCTGCATGGTATGAGGCTTGCCTCCCTATACTCTGGGCAGACGTTGCTGACGATGAATTGAGCCTTAAAAGGAGAAAATACTGTGCTGCATAGCATTGTTACGCTGATTGTCGATACTGTTGCCGGATTGCTCGCGGTTGTGCTGCTGTTGCGGTTCTGGATGCAGGTGGTTCGGGTGCGTCCGCCAATGTCGGTTGCCCAATTCACCTTTCAACTATCGGATTGGCTGGTCAAGCCTTTGCGCCGGGTGGTACCGGGCACCGGTGGATTTGACTGGGCAAGCCTGATCGGCGCGCTGTTGATTGCACTATTGTCGACTCTGATTAAGGTATGGCTGTTTACTGCTTTGCCGGTTCAGATGATCCTGTTGATCGCCGGACTGCGTTTTATTCAGTGGATATTGTACGGGTTCATGGGATTGATCATCGTTGAAGTGATCTTTAGCTGGGTTAATCCGCAGGCGCCGCTGGCGCCATTTATACGGGCTTTGTCCGAGCCTTTGCTGCGCCCGTTGCGCCGGGTAATCCCGTTGATCGGCAATATTGATTTGAGCCCGCTGGTGGCGCTGGTATTGCTGCAAATCGCTTTGCAGCTGCTGTCTGCCTTCCTGGTCGGGATGGCGTGAGCAGGCAGGCGGCATCCGACCATGGCTGTCTGCGATTCGCGGTTCAGGTGGTGCCCAATGCAAAACGCAGCGAAGTGGTCGGCATGCATGGTGATGCGGTAAAAATTCGCTTGCAGGCCCAGCCGGTTGAAGGCAAGGCAAATGAGGCGTTGATCCGGTTTATTGCCGAGACGCTTGATTTGCCCAAAAGCGCGATAGTGATCAGCCATGGCCAAACTGGCAGACGCAAACTGCTGGAAATCGCGGCTGACGGCCTGACGCTCGACATGCTCCGGCAAACCCTGCTCGCCACTTTACGCCTGCCATAATAACTGCCGCGTCAAAACATCAAGCCGGGCCCAGCATTCGTGCAAACTTGAACTGGCGGGAGAGTCGAGTCATTGCAGGGGTGTCATTGGGGGCGCCGGGCGCGACACCCGTGCCGATGTGAAAGGCAAGGGCGGCGACACTGTTGAAACTGCCCTTGAGTCTCTTATCATCTTGTTCTCAGGTGATGAGCCAGCTTTTAAAAACGGTAGCCGAAAGCCTGTTCAAAGCGGGTTTCGATTTCTTCGCGCGAAGGCGTATGGTTTTGTCCACCCTGATGCGCAATTTTGATGGCACCCATCAGACTTGCCAGGCGTCCGGTCGTCGGCCAATCAAAACCGTTTGTCAATCCATACAAAATGCCGGCACGAAACGCATCCCCACACCCGGTCGGGTCGACAACGGCGTCCACTTTCACGACCGGGATAACGATATGTTCGTCCTTGACGAAAATGTCCGCGCCTTGCTCGCCGCGAGTCACGATCAATGCGGTCACACGTTGTGCAATTTCTTTTAACGACAATCCGGTACGCTCTGTCAGTAATTCGGCTTCATAGTCATTGACCGCGACGTAGCTGGCGAGGTCGATGAAATGTTTCAATTCCTCGCCATTGAACATCGGCAAGCCCTGGCCCGGATCGAAGACGAATGGAATGCCTGCAGTGACGCAATCAGCAGCATGCTGGAGCATGCCATCGCGACCATCGGGGGCGATGATCGCCAGCTTGACCGGTCCGGCTGCGGCAACGGTATTGAGGTGCGACAGTGCCATGGCGCCCGGATGAAACGCGGTAATCTGATTATTGCCACTGTCGGTCGTAATGAACGCTTGCGCGGTATACGAGCTATCGATGGTACGGATGCCGCGTGTGGCAATGCGTAATTTTTCCAGGCGGTCGAGGTAGGGGGCGCCATCCTTGCCGATGGTGGCCATAATCAATGGTTCACCATTCAACAGCTTCAGGTTGTAGGCAATGTTGCCGGCGCAGCCGCCAAACTCGCGGCGCAGTTCCGGTACCAGAAATGCGACATTGATCTTGTGTAATTGATCGGCCAGCAAAGCGTCGGAAAAACGCCCGCCAAACAACATGATGGTATCGAACGCGAGCGAGCCGCAAATCAGAGAAGTCATAACTTATTCCGGAAAATTAATAAGGTTGATAATTGTTGGTAGGCAAACAGGGCGACCGCTTGTGGTGGATGGTGTCGTGCCGGGCCATGCTGTCAGGGGTAAAAGAGATAGACCCGGTAACCGGAAGCAGTTAACTGATTCAGCGCGAACGACACTTTGACTGCCTGTTCCGACTGAGGCAGGAACCCCCTTGTCACGTCTTTTTCAGAAGGCAGGTACTGATGCGGCGCGAGCATCTTGCGCGCCAGCGGCTTTTCATTGCCATCGTTGAGTGTCAATTCAATTGTCGGCCAGGCTTGGACCACGGTACTGCGGTTGCGCAGCAATAGTGTCAATACAAAAATATTCTTGTCGGTGGCCAGCGCCTGCAATTCATGCGATTCAATCGACACCATGTCGATTTGCGACGGCAATTTTACTTGGCAACCGATAATCTGGCAAAACTGGGCCAATCCGGGTTTGGTTTGCGGGAACCAAGCCGCCAGTTGATTGCGAAACGCGTACGTGGCCTGCACCATCAGGCCCAGCACCAGCATCACGGAGGCGATCGCCATGAAACCGCGGGTAATCCGGCTGATTCTCTGGCGGCGGCGGCTGCGAGTGACAAAGCCAGGCTCTTCCACATCGGCAGCATCCTGACCGTCGGCCACTGCCGCGTCATGGTCGGTACCCGACTCGAATCGATCTTCGTCATGGCCGGACGTGTTGTCGAGCGTATCGCTGAAAGTTTTTTCAGTGACAGGGTCTGGGGTGCTGACGGCGACCGGGAAGACTGCAGCCGGGGCTGTGGGCAATCGGGCGTTTGTGCTGGCAACTGCGGCATCGTTTTGCCGGACAACCGTGTCGGGCACAATGAATTGGTCCCGGGTATCCGGCCAGATCGGCTCGACTGGCTGAGTCGGCGGACCATTTTCCGCTACGGGTGTAGTAACCGGCACCGGTTCCACCGGCTCTTCATCATCGAGGTCGAATGCAGTGAAATCTACCAGCGTCATGCGCGTGAGCGGATCTTCGTCGGCTTCTTCGGCTTCGACAGAAGCGCTTGGACGGGCATCGACGGATGCCGCAGGGTTGGATGGCGCTTCAGGGATTTCTGGCTTCGTGGTCAGTATTTGGGTATACGTTTCGGGGTCGTCACTGGACGTAAACTGCACTGTCTCAGGCGGCGTCTCGGGCAATTCTGCAGGGCGATCGTCAGTGCCGGCAGCGTTTCTGGTATTGCCGGTTAGAGGGAGCGGCAATTCAACATGTTGCGGCGGTTGCCGCTTTGGCAAGGCCGGGCTGACACGTTCGGCCGGAACTTCTGGTGCCGGAGTCAGATGCGGCTCTGGCGACAGCAATTGCTCGGGCGGCACCAGATGTTCGATGCCGTTGAAAATCTGTTTGCATGCACCGCAGCGCACCAGTCCGGCGCGCAGCTTTAACTGGTCATGCGCAACCTTGAAAGTCGTCTGGCAATGCGGGCATTGGGTCGCAAGTGCCATTTGGTATCAGCGCGCAGCAACAACAACCGGCTCGGATAGCAGGCGGCCGGACAGAGCGACCCAGCCATCGCGCTCGGCCCAGACCGTCATCGCCAGAAATGGCGCATAGGCTGCGGCAACTTCATCGGCTTGCTGAGCCAGGATGCCGGACAAGACCAGTCTGCCGCCGGCAGAAATCCGGCTGCACAGCATCGGTGCCAGCAGTTTCAGCGGACTCGCCAGAATATTGGCCACCACAATGTCAAACACGGCATCCGGATGTGCCTCAGTAAATTGTTCCGGCAAAAAATACTCAATTTCACAGTGATTGCGCTCGCTGTTATAGCGCGCCGATTCAATTGCCTGGGTGTCGATATCGACGCCGGCAACCTGCCGGGCTTCCAGCTTTTTTGCCACCAGCGCCAAGATGCCGGAGCCGCAGCCATAGTCGAGCACCGACAAGTTGGCGGGCGCATGGGCTTCCAGCCACTCCATGCACAGCCGTGTGGTCGGATGGCTGCCGGTGCCAAAGGCCAGACCCGGATCGAGTTCCAGCACCAGTGCACCAGGCTCGGGCGCATCATGCCAGCTTGGCACGACCCAGATATTTTTGCCGATATGAATGGGTTCGAATTGGGATTGCGTCAGGCGCACCCAGTCCTGGTCAGCAACCGAACGCAAGGTATACGGCAAGTCCGCTGCTTGCAGCGGCAGCTGGCTGGCGGCGAGTGCGTCGGCAACCAGCGCTGCATGATCGACGTCCTGCGGTGCCAATGCCACCACCCGGCTGCGTTCCCAAGCAGATTCGGCCGGCTCCATGCCGGGTTCGCCGAACAGCGGTTGTTCTGCCGCCGTTCCTTCATCCGCGTCCTCTACTGAAACCGATAGCGCACCGGCAGTCATCAATGCATCGGACAGCACTTCTGCATGATGGCGGGCGACTTCAATCACGATTTCAGTCCAGCTCATGGCAATGCCTTACGATTTGATGCCGGTATTTTTGGGCAAATCAGGTTTGTTGGCCAATTTCTGTTCCAGATAGTGAATATTGGTGCCGCCTTCGATGAAGCGGGCATCGACCATCAATTCACGATGCAGCGGGATATTGGTCAGGATGCCTTCCACCGCCATTTCGGAAAGCGCAATCTGCATGCGCCGGATTGCCTGTTCGCGGGTGGCACCATAGGAAATCACTTTGCCGACCATCGAATCATAGTTTGGCGGTACAAAATAACCGGCATACACATGCGAATCGACCCGAATGCCGGGGCCGCCCGGCACGTGCCAGGCCAGGATTTTGCCCGGTGAGGGCGTAAATTTGAACGGGTCCTCGGCATTGATCCGGCATTCGATCGCATGACCATTCAATACGATGTCGCGCTGGCGGAAGCGCAGCTTTTCACCAGCCGCGATGCGGATTTGTTCCTGAACGATATCGACACCGGTGATCATTTCAGTCACCGGATGCTCGACCTGGACCCGGGTATTCATTTCGATGAAATAGAATTCGCCATTTTCGTACAGGAATTCGAAGGTGCCGGCACCACGATAGCCCATCTTGCGGCAGGCTTCGGCACAGCGGTCGCCGATCCGTTCTACGACCTTGCGCGGAATACCCGGCGCCGGTGCTTCTTCGATGACTTTTTGGTGGCGGCGCTGCATTGAGCAATCGCGCTCGCCCAGCCAGATCGCATTCTTGAATTCATCTGCGAGGATCTGGATTTCGACGTGGCGCGGATTCTCCAGGTATTTCTCCATGTAGACTTCCGGATTGCCAAAGGCGGCACCGGCTTCAGCCTTGGTCATGGTCACCGCATTCAACAGCGCCGCTTCGGTATGCACCACGCGCATGCCGCGTCCGCCGCCGCCGCCGGCGGCCTTGATGATGACCGGATAGCCAACCTTGCGGGCAATCCGGATAACTTCTTTCGGGTCTTCCGGCAACGCACCGTCGGAGCCCGGCACGCAGGGTACGCCCGCCTTGATCATCGCATGCTTGGCCGATACCTTGTCACCCATCAGACGAATCGTGTCCGAGCGCGGACCGATGAAGACGAAGCCGGATTGTTCGACCCGCTCGGCAAAGTCGGCATTTTCAGACAGAAAGCCATAGCCGGGATGAATTGCTTCGGCATCGGTGACTTCTGCAGCGCTGATAATCGCCGGCATGTTCAGGTAACTCAAGGCCGATGGCGCCGGACCGATACATACCGACTCGTCCGCCAGCTTCACGTATTTCGCTTCGCGGTCTGCCTCGGAATGGACGACCACGGTTTTGATGCCCATTTCACGGCAGGCGCGCTGGATTCGCAGGGCGATTTCGCCGCGATTGGCGATCAGGATTTTTTCAAACATAGTAGGGAAAGGTGAACGTTAAGGAGTAGATGCAAGGGCGGGCGTCAATTAGACGCCCTTCTCTTTATTACGCTTAACCGATCACAAACAATGGCTGGCCAAACTCGACCGGCTGGCCGTTTTCGACCAGAATTTGCTTGATCACGCCGCTGGCATCGGCATCGATTTCATTCAATAGCTTCATTGCTTCAATAATGCACAGCGTATCGCCTTCCTTGACACTGGAGCCGATATCCACAAATGTGGCGGCGCCCGGTGCCGATGAGCGATAAAAGGTGCCGACCATCGGCGACTTGACAATATGCCCCTGGATTTCTTCTGCAACAGGTGCAACCGGTGCTGCGACTGCCGGTGCGCCGGCAGGCGCCGGGACCGGTGCGTGATGCGGTTGCATCATGACCATCTGTCCCTGCGGCGCGCCGCCCGACTTGACGATGCGGACCTTGCTTTCACCTTCAGTCACTTCGAGTTCGGCGATGTCCGACTCCGCAACCAAATCAATCAATGTTTTCAGTTTTCTGAGATCCATGTGCTATCCCTTGTGTTTTTCTAAAATATTGTTTTGCAGAATTGCCGCAATTATATGCTGTTTAGCGACAAATGAAGAATTTTAAAGCTTTTTGAGGGCGAAATCGATTGCTGCGCGATAGCCTTCCACACCCAGGCCGCAAATGACGCCGCGTGCGATATCGGATAAATAAGAACGGTGCCGGAACGCTTCGCGCTGGTGAATGTTTGAAATATGAACTTCGACAAAGGGTATCGCGACACCTGCCAACGCATCACGCAATGCAATGCTGGTATGGGTTAATCCGCCCGGGTTGATCACGATCGCGTCCACACCGTCATTTTTGGCGGCGTGAATACGATCAATCAATGCGCCTTCATGATTACTTTGGAAGCAGATCATGTCTGCCCCCGCTGCTGCAGCCTGAACCTTGGCAAGGCTTTCGACATCGGCCAAAGTACTGGCACCATAGATCTCCGGCTCGCGCATGCCGAGCAGGTTGAGATTCGGGCCATTCAGTAACAGAAGCTTGTTTGCCATCGAAAAGTGACATCTTTTGCCGAGGATGGCCGCATTTTGCCGTTAAATGACGTGGATTGGCAAGAAAAAATGGCGATCCTTAAGAAAATAAGCCCAGATCCCTGCGCACCGTCGTCATGTTCAAGCGTCCGATATACGTCTTTTGGATTTTCCCATCCGGGCTAATCAATATGGTAAATGGCAGTCCGCCGACCTGGTTACCTAGTTGTTTTGATAATTCGCTGCCACCCATGCCGGCGGGGTATAACGGATAAGCGATGTTATGTCTGATAGAAAAATCCCGGATATTGGCGGGGGAATCAATGCCAATGCCTATAATTTGCAAATTCTTTAATTTGCCTTCTGTTTGCAACTCAGACAGTTCCGGCATTTCTTCGACGCAGGGCGCGCACCAGGTCGCCCAGAAATTGACCAATAAAAGCTTGCCTTTCCATTTCGATAAGTTATCGACGTTCCCATTCATGTCTGGCAGTGATTGCGCAAAGAAATGTGTGCCTGCATCCGTTTCGGGCGGGGATAATTCCCATTTTTTCATGCCGAAATACAGCCCAAGCCCGGCAAACAGAATCGCAAATATGCCAATCAGCCAAATTTCCCTTTTTCTCATGTTTCACTTTCATTGATTAGTGCGGCAAGCATTTTTTGATCGGCCCGTTCAGTTGGACGGCCATTCGTGCCAGTTTTCAGGCTACGCAGATCCTCGACTGGATATAAAGTCAGATGGATGCCTTCCTGTTGCCACATATAACTGACAATTTCCACCGGTTCCCTGCGCGGTGCGAGCGAGGGCGCTTCCGTGACTTCAAACACGATATTTTTATTGATCAGGAATATTTCAACCTCTTTTGCGCTATCGACAAACAAATGCAAATGGATATCGGAATGTTCGCCAGCAGTTCCGTTCAATACGGCGCCTGTCAGATAGGGTTGAAATTGTGATAACTCTCCCATCAGGAGCAATGCCATCTTGCGTAAGTGCAAAAGGCGAGCCGGCTGGGTTTCGCTAAAAAATAATGCGTTATAGCCGCGCACTTCGTCTTCAATCAGCGCATTGTCTGGCAAGATATCGCCTCGCACCTTGTTATTACCCAGAATTTGCTTGGCCGCCTTGCGTTTGGCGGTACCGTAATCGGTACCATCCTCGGCAATCATGCGTGCAGCAGCAGCAGCAATCTCGGCACGAAGTGATTCGGTATCGGAAGAAAAATGGGACGCCATGCGTCATGATACCTCGACCGATGTCGCGACGTGGGTCGGGTAAAATCTGATTTTATTTAATTTTCACAATGCATATTCATATTCTTGGCATTTGCGGCACCTTCATGGGGGGCCTTGCCGTGCTGGCGAAAGAAGCTGGCCATAAAGTAACCGGCTGTGACGCCAATGTCTATCCGCCGATGAGCACCCAGTTGCAGGCGCAGGGCATCGAGCTGATCGAGGGGTTTGCCCCGGAGCAGATCAATTTACAGCCAGACCTGTTCGTGATCGGCAATGTGGTTTCGCGCGGCAACCCGCTGATGGAAGAGATCCTCAACCGCGGCTTGCCCTACACGTCGGGGCCGCAATGGATCGGCGAGCATATCCTGCAGAATAAGTGGGTACTGGCGGTCGCCGGTACCCATGGCAAAACCACGACCTCATCCATGCTGGCCTGGATCCTGGAGGATGCGGGTTACCATCCGGGATTCTTGATTGGCGGCGTGCCGATGAATTTCGGAATTTCCGCCCGGCTGTCGGGAGGTGCGAACAGCAATGCCGATTCCGTTTTTTTCGTGATCGAAGCCGATGAATATGACACTGCGTTCTTTGACAAGCGCAGCAAATTCGTCCATTACCATGCAAAAACGGCGATTCTGAATAATCTCGAATTCGACCACGCCGACATTTTTCCGGATCTTGCCGCAATTGAAACTCAATTCCATCATCTGGTGCGCACCGTGCCAGGTGTCGGCCGGCTGATCGTCAATGGCCAGGAACAGTCGATGCGGCGGGTGATGGCGCGCGGCTGCTGGAGCGAAACGGAATGGTTCGGCAGCGATGACCAGGGCGGCTGGTCACTGGTCGAGCATGCGGACGATAGCTTTGACGTGATTTTCAACGGCAACAAGGAGGGCACCGTGCATTGGCCGCTTACCGGCGCCCATAACCGCATGAATGCACTGGCCGCGATTGCCGCTGCCCGTCATGTCGGCGTGCCGGTCAGTCAGGCAATCGGCTCGCTGGGCCAGTTCGAAAGCGTCAAGCGACGCATGGAGCTGCGCGGCGTAGTCAAGGACATCGCTGTATATGACGATTTCGCGCACCATCCGACTGCGATCGCCACCACAGTGGCGGGGTTGCGTAAAAAAATTGGCACAGCGGCGCGGATTCTGGCCGTGCTCGAGCCACGCTCCAACACCATGAAACTCGGTACCATGAAAGAGGCGCTGCCTGGCAGTCTGCATGACGCCGATCTGGTATTCGGCTACGGTGCCCAGGCGGTGCTGGGTTGGGATCTGGGCGCGGCGCTGGCGCCGCTTGGCGCCAAAGCACAGGCGTTCGATGCGCTCGATGAATTGGTACAGTCAATCGTCCAGGCTGCCCGGCCAGGCGACCAGATTCTGGCAATGAGCAATGGCGGGTTTGGCGGTGTGCATCAAAAAATCCTGGATGCCTTGAGCGAAAAGGCGTAAATGATTTTGTATTTGCATGGCTTTCGTTCTTCTCCACGCTCTTTCAAGGCACGGCTGCTCGGTGAACGATTGCAGGCACTTGGCCATGGCAACGATTATCACTGTCCGCAATTGCCGGCGTCACCGCGCAAGGCGATTGAACTGATTGCGGAGTTGATCAAGCCATTTTTGCCCGAAGACATTAACTTGGTCGGCTCATCGCTGGGAGGGTATTACGCAACCTGGCTGGCAGAGCAACACGGTTGCAAGGCAGTGTTGCTGAACCCCGCGATCAAGCCGCCGCGCGACCTGGAAAAGTATGTCGGCATCAGTCGGCAATATCATTCGGATGCGCCGTTCGAATTCAAGCATGACTATATTGGCGAATTGCAGGCATTGTCGGTAAAGCAGATTACCCGTGCCGAGCGCTATTTTCTGATCGCCGCCACCGGCGACGAAGTGCTCGACTGGCGCGAAATGGTGGCGTTTTATCCGCAAGCCCGGCAGCGCATCATTGCCGGCAGCGATCATGGATTGTCCGATTTCGCCAACTATATGGATGAGGTACTGGCATTTTGCGGTATTGACTGCGGGGAGCGCCGGTGAGCTTGCAGGCAATTGGGCATGCTCACTGGCATTGGCATGTGAACGGCGTCAATCCGCCCGCGCAGTTGCGCGATTGGCTCACCGATCGCGTATCCTTGACCGTGAAGCTGAGCGCCCGCTGCCGGCAGTTCCGGGTGCGGCGCTTGCGCCAGCAGCGCGGATTTTGCCTGGCCGATGAAAATCGCATCATCGGTTTGCCGCGGCGCATGGCAGTACAGGAACGCGAGGTGATGCTGCAGTGTGACGATACGCCGACCGTGTTTGCCCATACGATCGTGCCGTTGGCAGCAACTGCCGCCGACTGGCCATTTTTCAGCAGCCTGGGCGAACGCTCGCTTGGCACGACGCTGTTTGGCGATCCGCTGGTGGAGCGGGGCGCCTTGCAGTTTGCGCGCCTGCGGGCCGGCCATCCGCTGTTTGAGCGCGCCGCAGCCGCCCATGCTTTGGCGTCGATCGATCAAACGCTTTTTGCCAGGCGTTGTTTATTCAGGCGGAAAAAAGGCATGTTACTGGTAACGGAAGTTTTTTTGCCGGAGATTACCGGCCTGTCGCCGCTGGCCGGCGGACTCAGGCATACAGTTGGCTAAGTCGACATCGTGCTTGAAAAGCGACCAGTCTGCCGAAACAAAAGCAGCGTGGGACCGGATTAGTGCGATGCACGTTAATTGAGCAATCAGCTATTTATAAAGCAAGCGATGAATTTATTTTTTGAAGAATCCGGTGATTTCAAGGCCGGGACCGTCTTGTCCCAGCAAGGCGAGGCATATCAGGTGGAGATGCAAAGCGGCAAGCGTACCAAGGTCAAGGCCAAGGATGTGCTGCTGCAATTTGCATCGCCTGCACCGGCCGAGCTGATGCAGACCGCCCAGGCGATCGCCGCCGAGCTCGATCTCGATTTTTTATGGGAAGTGGCTGGCCAGGACGAGTTTGGCTGCACCGAACTGGGCACCGAGTATTTCGGTCATGCGCCGCTGCCGCATGAAGCGGCCGGCCTGTTGTTGAAGCTGCAGGGTGCACCGGTGTATTTCTACAAGAAGGGCCGGGGCCGCTACAAGGCAGCGCCGGAAGTTTCCTTGAAGGCAGCGCTGGCAGGGATTGAAAAAAAGAAGCAGCAGGCGCTGATTCAGGCCGACTATGTCGCACAATTAAAGGCTGGGCAGCTGCCCGATCCGATCAAGCCACTGGTATTGCAGCTGCTGTTCAAGCCGGATAAAAACAGTATTGAATACAAGGCGCTGGAAGCAGCGTGCAATGAATTGCAAACCAGCCCGGCACGCCTGATGCTTGCCAACGGCGGCATTGCGTCGCCAAAGGAATTGCATTTTTCAAAATTCCTGTCCGAGCAATTCCCGAAGGGTACCGGCTTTCCTGCTGTGTCGATACCGGCAATGCCAGCGCTGGCGACCGCCAGCGTGCAGGCTTTTTCGATCGACGATGTCACCACCACTGAAATCGATGATGCATTTTCGGTGACCGTGCTAGACGACGGCAACGTCAAGATCGGCATTCATATCGCCGCGCCAGCACTGGCGGTGCGGCGCGACGATGCAATCGGCGCCATCGCACGATCGCGCATGTCCACTGTCTATATGCCGGGTGAAAAAATCACCATGCTGCCGGATGAAGTGGTTGATGCCTTTACGCTTGCTGCAGGTGCGCCCCGTCCCGCCGTATCGCTGTACGCAACGCTCGATCCGCAGGACTGGACGCTGCTGGCGCTGGAAACAAAAGCCGAGCTGGTGCCGATGGCCGCCAACCTGCGCCACAATGACCTGGATGCCTTGGTGACGGAAGAAGCGCTGGCAAGCGACGCCGGCGACTATCCGCACAAGAGCGAGATCGCGTTGCTGTGGCGCTGGGCACAGGTTCTGGAGCAGGGTCGCATGGCCAAGCGTGAAGCTTTCGGCTTGAAGCCAGAACAGAACAATCGCATCGATTTCAATTTCTATGTCGAAGATGATGTTGTCAGTATCGTGCGCCGCAAGCGTGGTGCGCCGCTCGACAAGATCGTGGCCGAGCTGATGATTTTCGCCAACAGCAGTTGGGGCAAGATGCTGCATGAGCATGGCGTACCCGGCATTTATCGCAGCCAGGGCAGCAGTAGCGGCGGTTGGGCAGCCCGGATGCAGGTCAAGATGCTCACCCATGCCGCGCCGCACCAGGGTTTGGGTGTCGACCAGTATGCATGGAGCACGTCACCACTGCGCCGTTACACCGACCTGGTCAATCAATGGCAAATCCTGGCCTGCGTCGAGCATGGTGTCACCGCGCCACTGGCGGCGCCATTCAAGCCGAGGGATGCAGACTTGTTTGCGATCGTGTCGGCGTTCGATGCTGCCTACGGCGCCTATGCAGATTTCCAGACCAATATGGAACGGTACTGGTGCCTGCGCTGGTTGACGCAACAGCATGCCCAGCGCGTCGACGCAGTGGTGCTCAAGGAGGATGTGCTGCGGTTGGTCGATATCCCGCTGGTGATACGCCTGCCGGGCATGCCGCCGGTCCAGCGCGGCAGCCAGGTCAAGCTCGATCTGCTGCGCTGGGATGAAGTGGAGTTGACAGTGGAAGCGCGCCTGATCGAAGTTCTGCAGACCGCGCCCGATGCGCAAATGGCTGAGGAAGTGCTCGATGATGCGGTCCTGGATGAGCCGGCCGAGGCATTGATCGAGGCGCAGGCTGATGTCGAAGTGGCTACACCGGAAGCGCCGGTCAGTATCACCGCCACGACAGAATCGGCCCCGGAGCCCTAGAAACTGGCGAGTACGTGAAAAATCCGCGGGTGAACTGCGGGCTTTATCGTAAAATCAGTTTTTCGATCGCCACGTTTGTCGCATGTGAAGTCATTGTCGCAAAACCTGCCCCTTACCATTGCCGTCACTGTGTCAGTGCTGGTGCATGCCGCGTTGCTGGCGGTGCGCTTTACCGCTCCTGATGCGCTCAAATTCAAGCCCGCCGACCCGGGGCTGGAAGTCATCCTGGTCAATGCCAAGCACGACAAGAAGCCGTTGAAGGCGCAGGCGCTGGCACAGGCCAACCTGGATGGCGGCGGCAATGCCGATGCCGGGCGGGCCAGCTCGCCGCTACCGGATTTGCAAAAGAACGAAAGCGGCGAAAGCGCCAGGGTGGCCAAGCGTCGCGTGGTCGAACTGGAAGAGCAGCAACGAAAGCTGCTGGACCAGATGAAGCGCAAATCGACGCTGTCGATTCCGCACATTCCGGATACGGTCAAGCCGCGGGAACTGCCGCCGCAGCCGGATGGCGCCGACATGCTTGACAGCGCCCGAATTCTGGCGCGCCAGGAAGCGGAAATCAATCGCCGGATTCAGGATGAGAACAGCCGGCCCAGAAAAACCCGGATCAGCCCCAGCACCCAGGAAGTCGGCTATGCGATGTATTACGATGCAGTCAAGCAGCGCATCGAAAAAATCGGCACCCTGAATTTTCCGCAAAAAGACGGGAAAAAGCTGTATGGTGAACTGGTCGTGTCGATCCCGATTTTCCAGGATGGCTCGATTTACGAAAAAGAGGGTGGGCCGACCATCGAACAGTCATCGGGCATCGCCGCCCTCGATGAGGCGGCCAAACGCATCGTGCGCCGCGCCGCACCGTTTGCCCGATTCCCGAAAAACATGCGCTCCAGCGACAAGGATGATATCTGGGTCGTGTATACACGTTTCAAATTTACCCGTGAAGAAGCGCTCGAGACTGAATTGCGCGGCAATTGATCCAACCCCATTGGCACTGTCCTGATTAACAAAGAACGATTCCATGCCTGACCGTTATGCCGTCATCGGCAATCCGATTGCCCACAGCAAGTCACCCGATATTCATGCGCAATTTGCCGCGCAAACCGGGCAAGACCTTCTTTATGAACGATTGCTCTCGCCGCTCGACGATTTCACCGCGACGGTGCAGGCGTTTATCCGGCAAGGCGGCAAGGGCGCCAATGTGACAGTGCCGTTCAAGCTCGAGGCGCACGCGCTGGCAACAAAATTGACCGAACGGGCGCAGGCGGCGGGCGCGGTCAATACCCTGAGTTTTGACGGTGCAGAAATCTGCGGCGACAATACCGATGGCGTGGGACTGGTCACCGATATCGTGCGCAATGCCGGCTGCCAGATCAAGGGTCGCCGTGTGCTGCTGCTGGGCGCCGGTGGCGCCGCGCGCGGGGTCATATTGCCGATCCTGCATGAACAGCCATCGGAGCTGGTAATTGCCAATCGCACCCGATCCAAAGCGGAACAACTGGCGCAGCGGTTTCAAGGGCCGATACCGCTGCAGTCCTGTGGCTTTGACCAATTGCAGGGCCGTTTCGATCTGATCATCAATGCGACGTCGGCCAGCCTTGCCGATGATGTGCCGCCAATTTCCCCCCGCCTGTTCGATGCGCAGACGCTGGCATATGACATGATGTACGGTAATCAAGCCACTGCCTTCATGCGGTTTGCCTCGGCGCAGGGCGCGATGGTGCGCGATGGCTTGGGGATGCTGATCGAGCAGGCGGCGCAGGCATTTTTCATCTGGCGCGGAGTCTATCCGGATACCGCGCCGGTGTTTTCGGCATTGCGGGAAAAGCTCTAAGACGATGAGAATTCCACGCAAGCTGTTGTTTTGGCTGATCGTTGCACCAGTGGCGATCGTGCTGCTGGTACAGCTGTATTTTTTCCTGCAAATCGGCTGGTGGGTGCGCTTCAATCCGGAAACCACCAGTTTCATGCGCCAGCAGCGCAACCTGCTGGAACAGAAAAATCCCGACTTTAAACTGAAACACAAATGGGTGCCATATGCCCGCATTTCCCGGCATTTGAAACGCGCGATCATCGCGTCGGAAGATGCCAACTTTTCCGGGCATGAAGGTGTGGATTGGGAAGCCTTGCAAAAGGCTTATGAAAAAAATACCAGGAAAGGCAAAGTGGTTTCGGGCGGCTCGACCATTACCCAGCAACTGGCCAAGAATCTGTTTTTGTCCGGCGAGCGCAGTTACCTGCGCAAGGCGCAGGAATTGGTGATCACCTATATGATCGAATTCTGGATGGACAAGGAACGGATTTTTGAAATTTACCTGAATGTGGTGGAGTGGGGCAATGGCGTGTTCGGTGCCGAAGCCGCAGCCCAGCACTACTTCGGCACGTCGGCCGCCAACCTCTCCGCCGGCCAGGCGGCACGGCTGGCGGTCATGCTGCCGAACCCGCGTTTTTATGACAAGCATCGCGGATCCGGTTATCTGATGCGCCGCACCGGCTTGATATTGCGACGCATGGGATCGGCCGATCTGCCATGAGCGCCAACATGAAGCTTGATCATCAGGTTGGCACCCTGAGCCTGGGCTGGTGCATGATCCTGTTCGGTGCGCTGTTTGCCGTCGTCATGGCCGGGCTGCTGTCATTCGGATTCGAACGCAATTTATTTGCTGAAGGCTGGCGCCATCTGGTACAGACGGCCGACCGCATGCCGTTGTTGCCGCAAGCAACGCAGGCGGCCACCAGGATGCTGCAGCCGCGCGCCGCGGCGATACGTAAATGCATTGTAAAAGGCAAAGTGGTCTATTCCAACCTGGAATGCGAGCCTACTCTTGCTGGTCCTGCCGGCACTCGACAGCCGGATTGATAGCGCTCCAGTCGGCCAAGCCGGGAATTGCTGGATGCCGGCCGACACATAAGCACGCAATGCCGGCATGGCGGCTTGTAACCGATAATCAGCAGGCTGGCGTTGGGCCGAATCAGGCTTGCTTGTCGTGATCGTTAAACGTACACTTGCGCTGTTTCGTTTTTTGGAGACCCGACTTGGGTAGTCCTCGATTACGTGATTGGCTGCCAACGGGCGGCCGGTCGGCAACACGGCGTTTCATGTAATGTCATCAAGCGCCGCTTGCCATGGAGCCTGTTTGTTGTAATACAGCAGGTTCCTGGGTGGGCAGGCGCGTCCGGCCGCATGGTGGCCGCGCTCCCCTGAATTTCAACTTGCAGAGATTTAAGCTTGGTAACACAAGCGGCATCGCTGCAGGCTATGCCGTGTTTGCAGGATTAGTCAGCACGGTCGGGAGAATGCATGATCAACGTATTCGTATTGCAAAATGGCAGGTTGAATCAGGTCAATATCGAAAGCCGTGCCGATCTGGAAAAATTGGCGCCGGTCTGGGTCGACTTGACCGATCCGAACGATGACGAGCGGGCTTGGGTCAAGAGCATCTATGGCGTGACTCTGCCGGGCGAAGATGAAGTCAAGGATATCGAGGCGTCTGCACGTTATTACGAAGCAGAAAATGGCGACTTGCACCTGCGTACCGATTTCCTGCTGGATGAAGATGAAGGGCCAGCGCGGGTGATCACGGTCGCGTTCATCCTTGCCAGAAACATGCTGTTTTCAGTGCATAACGATGATTTGCCGGTGTTTCGATTGGTGCGCCTGCGCGCGCGCTCGCGTCCCGGCTCGATTGCCGATTACAAGGATGTGCTGCTGGACTTGTATGCAACCGATGCGGAATATTCGGCCGATGCACTGGAAGGCATTTACCAAAGCCTGGAAGACGTCAGCCGCAGCGTGCTGCAAAAGGATTTGACCGACCAAGATGCCGCAGCGTCGCTGAATGCCATTGCGCAGGAGGAAGACTTGAATGGGCGAATCCGTCGCAACATGATGGATACCCGGCGCGCAGTCAGTTTCTTGATGCGCGGGCGCTTGTTGAATAGCGAGCAGTTTGAAGAAGCACGGCAGATTTTGCGCGATATCGAATCACTCGACGGTCATACCGCCTTCCTGTTCGACAAGATTAACTTCTTGATGGATGCCACCGTCGGTTTCATTAATATTAACCAGAACAAGATCATCAAGATCTTTTCAGTGGCGTCGGTCGCCTTCCTGCCACCCACCCTGATCGCCAGCATTTACGGTATGAATTTCAGGATCTTGCCAGAATTGAATTGGGAATGGGGTTATCCCTTTGCCGTGGCCTTGATGCTGGCCAGCGCGATTGCGCCATTTACCTATTTCAAGCGGCGCGGCTGGCTGAAATAAGCAATTTACGCTTGGCGGTAATCGCTTGCCTGATGGTGCCAGCCAGGTTGCCCTGAGTCATGTGCCGGGCGACCAGCACTGGTGCGTGCTAAATACAGCCTCAGCAAAACGTGGCAACAGCCGGGCGGCATCTGTTTGATTACCGCCCGCATGCTATCAATCAGTGTAACTGGCAGAGTGAGAGTCAGGCCAGCTTCTTGAAAACCGTTTTGGCTGCATCGATGGTGGCATCAATCGTTGCATCATCATGCTGCGCAGACACAAAACCTGCTTCGAATGCTGCTGGTGCAAAATAGTGGCCTGCATCGAGCATCGCATGGAAGAAGCGGTTAAATTTCTCCTTATCTGAACGCATCATCGCCGCAAAACTATTCGGAATTTCATCCATGAAATACAGGCCGAACATGCCGCCAACCGAATCGGCACAAAATGGTACGCCAGCTTCCTGGGCTGCCTTGGTCAGGCCCTGTACCAGACGGGTGGTCTGTTTGGCGAGGGATTCAAAAAAGCCCGGGGCCTGGATCAGTTTCAGCGTACTCATGCCGGCTGCCACCGCGACCGGATTGCCGGACAGGGTGCCGGCCTGATAGACCGGGCCGACCGGGGCCATATGCCGCATCAACTCGG
This sequence comes from Paucimonas sp., assembly GCA_036677325.1. GTDB lineage: Bacteria > Pseudomonadota > Gammaproteobacteria > Burkholderiales > Burkholderiaceae_D > Paucimonas. The sequence goes on along the minus strand of JAKFBY010000076.1, from coordinate 69,570 downwards.
CTTTGCCGCCAAAGGCCGCCACCGGCAAGCCACCGCCGATGACTTTGCCCAGTGCCGTGATATCAGGGGTAATCCCGTACAGCGACTGGGCGCAGTGTAATGCGGCGCGAAAGCCCGACATGACTTCGTCAAAGATCAGCACCGCGCCATGTTCTGTACACAGGCGGCGCATCGCTTGTAAAAATTCCGGCGTGGCACGCACCAGATTCATGTTGCCGGCGATTGGCTCGACAATCACGCAGGCGATTTCATTGCCCATCTTGTCGAAGGCTTCTTCCAGTTGCTGCGTATCGTTATAGTCGAGCACCAGCGTGTGCTGGATGAAGTCGGCTGGCACGCCGGCCGAGGTTGGATTGCCGAAGGTCATCAAGCCGCTGCCAGCCTTGACCAGCAGCGAATCGGCGTGGCCGTGGTAGCAGCCTTCGAATTTGACGATCTTGTCGCGGCCGGTGGCGCCACGGGCCAGGCGCAATGCGCTCATGGTCGCTTCGGTGCCGGACGATACCAGGCGCACCTGTTCGATCGATGGCACCAGCCGGCAGATTTCTTCCGCCATCTCGATTTCGCCTTCAGTCGGGGCGCCAAAGCTTAATCCCCGGGTAGCGGCATCTTGCACCGCCTTGACTACGGTTGGATGTGCATGGCCGACAATTGCCGGTCCCCAGGAACCGATGTAATCAATATAGCGTTTGCCATCGGCATCCCAGAAGCAGGGACCTTCGGCGCGGGTAATGAAGCGTGGCGTGCCGCCGACCGAGCGAAAGGCGCGTACCGGAGAATTCACGCCGCCTGGGGTGGTGCGCTGGGCGCGTTCAAACAGGATATCGTTGTTGGAAGTCATGCTGATAATCGGAATGTGAAAAAATAGTGAGGTTGGATTGGTCAAGCCGGAGCGAATCAATGGGTTGTATCGCTGGCGCTGTCGGCTGGCACTTCATCCGGGTCGCGCGCCCAGAAGTAACGGTCGGGTACCAGCTTTCCCATGCCAAGCCGGTGTGCGTTGGCAATCGCGGCGATGGTAAATTCCTGTGCTTCGAACACCGCTTCCGGCACATCCAGTCCATTGGCCAGCAGCGCGGCAATCGTTGCCGACAGCGTGGTGCCGGCTCCGGTGAAGGACCCGGACAGGCGCTGCCAGTTATCCTGGCGCAGCACGCCGGCTTCGCTAAACAGCGTATTGGCGACGTCATGCACATCGGTCGGGGTACCGGTGACAAACAGGTATTCACAGCCCAGTTCGATCATGCGCATCGCATCGCTTGCCAGGGTGTCTTCAGTGGAGGCTTCGCGCCAGGTTTCGGCAAAGCGCCCCAGTTCGACGCTGGAGGCCACCAGCAACGTCGTTTGCGGAATCAGCAGTTCCCGGATCGCAATCAGCAAATCCTCGCTATCGGGATCCTGGTCCGGCAAGCCGGACAGGAATGGATCGAGAATCAGGGGAATATCCGGATAGTCGGAGACGATTTCTGCGATCGCCGATACATTTTCGATGCTGCCCACCGCGCCCACCTTGAAGGCGGCTACCGGCATGTCTTCCAGCACCACGCGGGCCTGGTCGGCGACGCAATCGACATCGATGACTTGCATATCTTCGATCTGCGTGGTGTCGCTGATTAAAATTCCGGTCACAACTGATAAGCCATGGCAACCCATCGCGGCAAACGCCGCCAGATCGGCTTGCAGACCCACTGCGCCAACAGGATCGCTGGCATTGAATGTCAAAATGAGGGGAGAAGTTTGGTTTTGCACGGCCGGTAGATTAAGATATCCGACTTTCCATTTTACTTGATTGAAGGGCAGTCCACTGTGAGTAATGCGACATCAAATGAAGAATTCAAGACCTGGATGTGTTTGATCTGCGGCTGGGTCTATGACGAAGCCGCCGGCTTGCCGGAAGAGGGTATCGCGCCAGGCACCCGCTGGGCGGATGTGCCGATGAACTGGACCTGTCCGGAATGCGGTGCTCGGAAAGAAGATTTTGAAATGGTGGCAATTTAAGCAAGAAAAGGAGTGTTGCTTAATTAATAACTTTTCGCATAAAAACCACGCCCCGCGAAATCTCCATTTAAACGTTGTTCTAAAGCATCTTGCTTTTTGTTACAGTTGGGTCGTATATTGGACTAAATTTAATGAGAAAAACCCGCCATGACGACCTCACTGGATAACGCCAGTCTAAAAATTATGGTGATTGACGACAGCAGCACGATTCGACGATCCGCAGAGATTTTTCTGGGACAAGCCGGCTACCAGGTAGTGCTGGCCGACGATGGATTCGATGCGCTCGCCAAAATGAATGACCATAAGCCAGCCTTGATTTTTTGCGACATCTTGATGCCAAGGCTGGATGGCTATCAAACCTGTGCGCTGATTAAGAAAAGCGCGAAATTTCATGCGACCCCTGTGATCATGCTGTCCTCCAAGGATGGCCTGTTTGATCGGGCGCGCGGCGCCATGGTCGGTTCGGATGCCTATCTTACCAAGCCGTTTACCAAAGATAGTTTGCTCAAGACCGTACGCGAACATACCGCCCAAGCACTTTCCAAGTAAATTTTGAAGTAAAGGTTAAAGATGTCTATTAAAAAGATTCTCATCGTCGATGATTCCCCGACAGAGCGCTATTTTCTGACGGATATTCTGATCAAGAATGGTTTTTCGGTTTCGACTGCCGAGAATGGCGAAGAGGCGATGGTCAAGATCAAGGCCGACAAGCCGCATTTGATCTTGATGGATGTGGTGATGCCCGGTCAGAACGGCTTTCAGGTCACCCGTGCCATTTCACGTGATCCTGAGACGCAGGATGTGCCCATCATCATTTGCACCAGCAAGAATCAGGAAACTGATCGTATCTGGGGCTTGCGCCAGGGTGCACGCGATTATGTGGTCAAGCCGGTCGATCCGCAGGAACTTCTGGCAAAAATTGCCGCACTTGGCTGATTGATTGCCCATGAGCCAACCCATGTCGGATCTGGTACCGGATAAAACGCATAAGAAGCCGGACGCTCTTGCGCGCCGCACCCGCTTGCGCGAATTCCAGGCGCAGCTGGTCGAGCGGATGCAGGCTGCGCGGGCCGGTACCGGCAGCTACGTCAGTCAGCTCGGGGTCATGATCGGCCAGCGGCACTGCCTGCTCAATTTGCAGGAAGCGGGAGAAATCATGTCGGTCGGTGCGATCAGCAAGGTGCCCTTGACACAGCCGTGGTTCCTTGGTCTGGCCAATATTCGCGGCAGCCTGATCAGTGTCATCGATCTGGCCCACTTTCAGGGCCAGAGCCCAACCCACATTGACCGGGAAAGCCGGATCGTCGTTTTTGCACCGGCATTGTCATTCAATAGCGGGATTCTGGTTTCACGCGTGCTGGGCCTGCGCAATCTGACTGAAATGAAGCCGCAGGCCAATGAAGGGGAAAACCCTTCTGCCTGGGCGGCACAGCAATACATCGATCGCGACTCGCAAGTCTGGACCGAACTCAATCTTTCTTTAATCGTGCAAGACGCCCAATTTTTGCATGTAGGTTTATAAGTCAAGTGCCGGGCATCGATCTGGCCGCAGCATAATCGGAATTAGGAGACTCAGTAATGGCAATGCCGTTCAAAATACCGTTTTTATCCAATGGCAACAAGGGAGACCTTGCTGCACAAGGGAATGCGCAAGAGCAGGAGGACGGCCTGTCCGATGATCAGATTGCTGAGTACAAGCCGCTGAATGTGTCGGCACAATCCGCGGCGAAGACAGGTTCCGAGGTCAAGCCGATGTCGAATTATCAGGCTGCGCCTAATCCCGATGCTACCTTCATCGGTGATGTGCTGCAAAAGAGCGGCAATATCCGCCTGCCCTGGATCGGCGAGATGCCGCTGCAAGAGCAGATTCGTTTGCTGCTGCTGATGCTGGCACTGGCATTGTCGCTGGCGGCAATTTTTGCCTGGGCCAATTCCAGGAGCACGTCACTGGCGGCCACCCAGACCCAGATCGCGGCGGAAGCGCTGATGCATTCCCAGCGGATCGGTAAGGCTGCGCCGAATGCGATCCAGGGCAACGAGGAAGCCTTCAAGCAATTGAAGGAAAGCCGCGATGCGCTGCAGGCCGACCTGAATATTCTGAATAACGGCGGCGTCTACCAGGAACGTACAATCGGCGCGCCTGGTCAGGGCATGAAGAGAAACGTGGATGAGGCATTGCGGGCGTGGGATAAAACCGAAAATTCGGCCAGCACGATTCTGAAGCTGCAAGGCGAGTTGACCGGATTTGGCGGCACGCTCAAGCAATTGAATACCCTGTCGCCGGATATGCTGGAGCTGGCGGAACAAATTCAGACGCTGAAAGTGCACATCGGCGCATCGGCACGTGAAATTTCATCGGCCGGCCAGCTGGTCATGCTGACCCAGCGCATGGGGCGTAGCGCCAATGCATTTTTGACGCTGCAAGGCATGAATCCGGAAACGGCATTTCAGCTCGGCAAAGATACCAATACCTTCCGCGACATCATCGATGGTTTGCTGAACGGCAGTGAAGTGCTGCGCCTGACCGCCAGCCGGGATCAGGATGTCCGTGAAAAGCTGCAGGAATTGCAAAAAGTGTTTGGCGAATACCAGAAATCAGTTTCCACCATTCTGGGTAATCTGCAGAACTTCATTGCTGCAAAACAAGCGGAACAATTGATTTTCAATGAAAACGAAGCGTTGAAGAAAAACCTGACTACTCTGCAGGAAACCTATCGTACCGAACAGGATTCGTTCAGCATTTCATTCTTTGCCATGGTGTTCTTCGCCATTGCTGCGTTGGTGGCGGCGGTCGGTGTCGCGCTGGTGGTGCTGCAGGATAGCCGCAGTCGCACCAAGGAAGCGGAAGGCCAGCGCCATGAAGCGGAAACCCAGCGTTTGCAAGCGCAGATGCAGGAAGAAGAAGCCAAGCGCACCAACGATCAGAACCAGGCCGCTATTTTGCGACTGATGAACGAATTGCAGGAAGTGGCGGACGGTGACTTGACGGTGCAGGCGACGGTGTCAGAAGACATCACCGGTGCGATTGCCGACTCGGTCAACTATACCGTGGAAGAATTGCGCATTCTGGTCGGCCGCGTGACCAATACGGCCGAGCAGGTGACCACCGCGTCGACTCAGGCGCAAAATATTTCGACCGAATTGCTGTTCGCATCCCAAAAGCAATCGCGCGATATTCAGGAAACTGGCCAGGCGGTACTGGAGATGGCGGAACAGATTACCGATGTTTCCAAATCTGCCAACGAGTCGGCCGAAGTGGCGCGCCAGTCGGTGACGGCGGCCGAAGAAGGCGCCCGCGCGGTGGAAAATGCGATCAAGGGCATGCATGAGATTCGCGAGCAGATCCAGGAAACTTCCAAACGAATCAAGCGTCTGGGCGAATCGTCGCAGGAGATTGGCGAAATTACCGAACTGATTTCCGACATTACCGAACAAACCAACGTACTGGCGCTGAACGCGGCAATTCAGGCGGCGTCGGCCGGTGAAGCCGGTCGCGGCTTCTCGGTGGTGGCCGAAGAGGTGCAGCGCCTGGCGGAACGCTCGGCTGAAGCGACCAAGCAGATTGGTGCGCTGGTGCGTACCATTCAGACCGATACCCATGATGCGGTCGCCGCTATGGAAAAATCGACCCAGGGTGTGGTGGAAGGGGCGAAACTGTCCGACGCGGCCGGTACCGCACTGTCGGATATCCGGCGCGTGTCGAACCAGCTGGCGGAACTGATTCAGGGCATCTCGGCCGCAACCGAGCAGCAGGCGACATCGGCCAACGGCGTGGCGCAAAGTATCCAGAGTATTTTGACCGTGACCGAGCACACTCAGGAAGGTACGCAACAGACTGCCGAGTCGATTCGCGAACTGACCCGACTGGCTGAAGAACTCAAGAACTCGGTATCGCGGTTCCGCGTGGCTGCTTGATCGGTTCCTGTTGTCGGCCACTTAAGCATGGCGCCCGGATATCGATGTTGCCGGACCCATTAGTGATGCATGGTGACAGGCCGCACAGTCGGTTTGTCGCCTTTAGAATTTCCGCGAGGTAGTCATGACCACCCATTCTTCGGTTCCGCCACAAGGCATCCGGGATACATTTGATGCCGGCTCCCTGTCTTGGGTGATGGGGGAAATCCGTGAAGCGCTGGGCCGTTCGAAGACCGCTGTGTTCGAGGCGGTTGAGCAAGATACCGATGCACGGTCAACCACACTGCGTCAGGCCAAGACATTTTTGCATCAGGCACATGGCGCCTTGCAAATTGTTGATATCGATGGCGTGGCGATCATCACCGAAACCACGGAAGACTTGCTGGACCGTCTGGAATCCGGGCAAATCGAGTTGACCGGCAAGGTTGCACAGATCATTGAAACAGCCTACCAGGCGTTGGCTGAATATCTTGAAGAACTGTTGTCGGGTGCGCCGCATCAGCCGGTACGCCTGTTCCCTTATTACAAATCATTGCTGGAAGTGCGCAGTGCCGAGAGGGTCCATCCGGCCGACCTGTTTTTTCCGAATCTGGCGATCCGTCCCCAGCTGCCGCCGATTGATGCTGCTGCATTTTCGGATGCAATCGATTATGCCGGCTTGCGACTGCGTTATGAAAAGGCATTGCTGCCATTCCTGGTGAAAAACGATCCCGCATTGGAAAGCGCAAATGCGCGCATCATGCTGGATATCATTACCCAAGTCGAGCGCACGCAAAGTAACCAGCAATCCCGCGGCTTCTGGTGGGTATTGCATGCGTTTGCCGAGGCAGTGGCAGCCGGCCAAATTCAAAAGGAAATTTACGTCAAGCAGCTGTTTGCGCGGATTAACCTGCAGATCCGCCGTCTCAGTGAAGGTTCGTCCAGCATCGCTGAACGACTGTTGCGCGATGCCTTGTTTTTCATTGCGCGCGTCGAGCAGCCATCGCCGCGAGCGGCACAGGTGCGCAGCGCCTACCAGCTCGATGGCCTGGTGCCAGTCGACTATGACCGCAAACGATACGGCCAGATTGATGGCGATGCGTTGGCGCAGGCCAAGGCAAAACTGTCGCAGGCAAAGAATCTCTGGAATCGGATCGCCGGCGGCGATGCCAGTGGTGCCGAAGCGTTCGGCACCGAGATGAAGGGCTTGACCGAGGCGGTCAGCAAGCTCGGTTCGGCATCACTGTTGAAACTTATGCGGGAATTGAATGGCATTGCCCGCCATGCCGCAGCCGGTGCCCAATCTGGCAGCGTGCTGGGCCTGGAAATGGCAACCAGCCTGCTGTTTGTTGAAAATGCACTGGGCAATATCAGCCGGTTGACTGAAGATTTTTCCCATAACGCCGATGCCATGACAGCCCGCCTGCTGTCGATCGTCGCTGGCGAAGTGCCGACCGAATCGTCGCCATGGCTTGACGAGATGTCGCGGGAAGCCCAGCAGCGCCAAACCATGGCGGTGTTGGCAGGCGAAATGCAAAACAGCCTGCGCCAGGTCGAGAAGTTCCTGGACGATTATTTTCGCGATCCGAACGAGCGTGCCGCGCTGTCGCAAATCGACCCGATCCTGCATCAGATCAGCGGCGCTTTGGCAATCCTCGATCAGGATGATGCATTACGCGCGGTACAGCATACCCAGGCAGTGGTGCGTCAGTTCGTCGAATCCGACGCGGAGGCGGCGCCCGATGTCGAGTCATTCCAGCATGTCGCCCAAAACGTCGGCGCACTGAGCTTCTTTATCGAAACGCTGCAATTGCAGCCGGAAAGCGCCAAACATCGTTTTTCATTCGATGAACAGCAAGGCTTGTTTCGTGCCAATCTGGTGGAGCGCAATGACGCGGCAGGCGATGCCGATGCCACGCAAGTGGTCGTGATCCCTGAACTGGAAGAGCCATCTGGCGAAGCGCCGGCGCCAATTCCTGCGGATGACGCTTTCCTGCCGACAGTGGAACAAGAGCTTGAACTGCATAAAAAGCAGTCGGCAGAATACGCGAGGTATCTTTCAGCAGAGCCAACTGACACCCGGCTCCAGGAACAACTGAAGGTATCGCTCGAACAAGTACAGGCAGATGCCGCGCTGGTCGATGATCAGGAAGCCGGCGAGCGGGCCCGGGCTGCAATCGACGTGCTGGAAACATCGGTACTTGCGCCGTCTGACGAAGCCATGGCCAATCTGCTGATGGCGACATCCGACTTGCCGATTGCGGCACCGGTGGCGCCGCCTGCGGCACCCGCAACTGTTGTATCGGAAGAAGCGGTCGATGCCGAGCTGCTGGAAATTTTTCTGTTCGAGGCGGAAGAGGTACTGGGCTGCATCAATGCCACCATACCGATGTCGCGCCATGAGCCGCACAATCAAGAACATTTGACCACCCTGCGTCGCTCGTTTCATACATTGAAGGGCAGTGGTCGCATGGTCGGCCTGAATGCATTGGGTGAAGCGGCATGGAGTATCGAGCAGGTACTGAACCTGAAGCTGGCGGAGTCCCATGGCGGCGACAGTGATCTGTATGCACTGCTGGAAAAATCGTCGCAGGTGCTGGGCGTTTGGGTGGCGGACTTGCAGACTCAGGGCAGGTCGAATCGGACGCCGCACGCAATGGTCGCGGCCGCTGAACGTATAAAGGCAGGTCAGCCGTTTTCCTATGAAGAGAATGACGGCGAGGTGGCGCCGGTCGCTGCTGCTATTCCGCAGGAAACCTTGCAAGCGGTAAGTGTTGACGACAGCCTGATGGCAACCGATGTCGATTTTACCTTTGAAGCGCATCCTGAGATGGCGCTGCCAGCCGAGCCTGAGTTGGTGTCGACACCGGTTCCGGACACGACGCAATTGAGCGAGCCGGAAATGGTCGCGGCGACACCATTTAGCCTGGATCTGGATTCGGAATTCGCACAGGAAAGCATCGAATCTGCTGCGCTTGATTTGCCCGAGCCAGAGGCTGCCGATGTGATCGCGGCAGGGATGGAATGGGCAGACCCGGTGGTTGAGGAATTGCAGCAACCGCAGCAACTGGCAGAAAACGAACTGGTTGATTTCGGTACGACCGAGGTGGCGTCATTCGAAGTGCCGCAACCGGTGCCGGTTGCCGAAGTCATCGAGTTTCCCAGCATGCAAACGATGGTGCCGGCGCGTGATGACAGTGTCAAATATATCGGTGAGCTGGAAATCAGCGTCCCCTTGCATAACATCTATCTTGCAGAGACCGACGAATTGGTGCGCATGCTTGGGCATGACATGGCCGAGTGGCGCCATGAGCCTGATCGCACGGTCAATATTCTTGCGGTTCATGCGGCCCATTCGCTGGCAGGCAGCTCAGCGACAGTCGGATTCAAGTCGCTGCAGGAAGTCGCGCACGGCCTGGAAATGGTATTGCAATGTCTTTCACGCAAGCCGGTCCAGTTGACTGATCCGGAATTCGACGCGCTGGAGTCCAGTGTTGAATTGCTGAAATCGATGTTGCAAATGTTTGCGCTGGGAGAAATGCCGGCGCACGAGCCGGTACAGGTGCAGTTACTGAGCGTGTTGCAGCAAACCGTGGAAGCGCGTGCCCAGGCACTGCAAGAAGAGCAGTTTAGCACCCCGCCAAGCCACGCTGGCAATGCACTGAACGCCGTGCCGGCAGACTTGCTGCTGGAGCCGACCTTGGCTGAGCTGGAAGCGCAGGAAGTACAACAATTTCAACCAGTACAGCAAGAAGCGTCACCGGTCGCTACCGAACCGGATGCCATCGCTATCGAGGAGGAGGAGCCGACGCCAGATATCGTCGTGCAGATCCAACCCGCGATCGAGCCGGGCGAGGGTGCAGTCAATGTGACTGCGATTACCATCAAGGATGAACTCGACGCCGACCTGTTGCCGGTATTTCTTGAAGAAGGGCGCGACATGCTGCCCGAGATGGGCGAGAAGTTGCGTGCATGGCAGCAAAATATGGCCGACGCCAGCCTGCCGCAAGCCTTGTTGCGCTTGCTGCATACCGTCAAGGGTAGTGCCCGGATGGCAGGTGCGATGGCGTTGGGTCAGCATATGCACGAGATGGAAACCCGCATAGAGACCATCATGCATTCAGGCTTTCCATCTGCAATCGCGCTGGATGACTTGATGGCGCGTTATGACCACGGTTTGCAACTGTTTGAAGTATTGCAAAACCCGAATGCAGCACAGCCGACGCCATTAGCCGAGCAGCCAACGGGTGCTGAACAAAATATCGTGCCTGTGCAAGCCGGCACCGGCCTGCTTGAGCTAAATTCCGTGATGCCCGTTGGGTCCGGCAATTTTGCACCGGCGGTGCCCGCTCCGGCTGCCCAAAAAGCCGTGGCTGCTGCTGGCGCAGCCGGAGCAGTACCCCTGGTGCGGGTACGCGCCGATATTCTGGATCGCCTGGTTAACCAGGCCGGTGAAGTGTCGATTTCCCGTTCCAAGCTGGAAACCGAAGTCGGCACCCTGCGCAGCTCGCTGTCGGAATTGACCGAGAACGTGACCCGTTTGCGTGTCCAGCTGCGCGAAATTGAAATGCAGGCCGAATCGCAAATCACGTCGCGCATGTCGCAGACCGGCGAGCGCGATTTCGATCCGCTGGAATTCGACCGTTTTACCCGTTTGCAAGAGCTGACCAGGATGATGGCCGAAAGTGTCAATGACGTCGGTTCGGTCCAGCAAAACCTGGCACGCACCGTCGACAGTGCCAGTATCGACCTGTTGATGCAGGCCCGCCTGACCCGTGATCTGCAGCAGGATCTGATGCGGGTGCGGATGGTGCAGTTCGCCAGCATTTCCGAACGCCTGTACCGGGTGACGCGCCAGGCATCGAAAGAACTCGATAAGCGCGTGAATCTGGATATTCGTGGCAGCTCGGTTGAAATGGATCGCAGCGTTCTGGAAAGAATGGCCGGCCCGTTTGAACATCTGCTGCGCAATGCGATTGTGCATGGTATCGAATCCCGGGAAAAACGCCGGTCTGTCGGCAAGAGCGAAGTGGGTGAGCTGCTGGTGGAAATCCGCCAGGAAGGCAATGAAGTCGTGATTCAGTTCACCGATGACGGCCAGGGCCTCGATGTCGAGCGCATCCGCGAAAAGGCCCAGGTGCATGGCTTGCTCGATGCCGACATGAGTGAAAGCGAAGTGACTGACCTGATTTTCCATCCGGGCTTTTCAACCGCCGACGCGGTGACCGAGCTGGCCGGCCGGGGTGTTGGCATGGACGTGGTGCGTTCCGAGGCTGCCGCGCTGGGCGGACGGGTCGCGATCAAGACCGAAGCGGGCAAGGGTGCGAAGTTCATGATTCACCTGCCGCTGACTCTGGCAGTCACGCAGGTGGTGGTCTTGTCGACCGGCGGCAGGGTCTATGCAGTGCCATCGGTACTGGTGGAGCAGGTACAGCAACTGAAATCCAGTGCGTTGACGGCTGCGTACAACGAAGGCGCAATTCTTTGGCAGGGTCAGCGGGTGCCGATGCATTATCTGGCAACACTGCTGGGCGACCGCGATGCCACCGCTGTGGCGCAGCAATACACGCCGCTGGTGATCATGAAAAGCGGCAGCGACCGGGTTGCCTTGCACGTCGATGAAATTATCGGCAACCGTGAGGTAGTGGTCAAGAACATCGGCCCGCAGCTGGCACGCATGATCGGCATTGCCGGTGCAACAGTGCTTGGTTCCGGCGAAATCGTGCTGATCTTGAATCCGGTTCCACTGGCCCAGCGCGCCGCCCACGAAAATGTGCGTGCGCCGCGTATTGAGACCTCGGATGCACCGGAAGCGATGGGTGCGGTCGCCGAGATGGTCGGCGGCAAGCCTTCGGTCCCGCAAGCTGCTGCGGTACAGGGCTTGCGTACCCAGAACATCATCATGGTGGTCGATGATTCGCTGACGGTACGCCGCGTCACCCAGCGTTTGCTGGTGCGCGAAGGCTATCAGGTGGTGCTGGCAAAAGATGGCGTGGATGCGCTGGAACAGCTGCAGGCGATTACACCGGACGTGATGCTGGTCGATATCGAGATGCCGCGCATGGATGGCTTCGATTTGACCCGTAACGTGCGCGGTGATGAGCGTACCCGGCATATCCCGATCATCATGATCACCTCGCGTACTGCCGCCAAGCATCGCAATTATGCGATGGAGCTCGGTGTCAATGAGTACCTTGGCAAACCGTATCAGGAAGATGACTTGCTCAAATCGATCGGCGGTTTCATCAACAAGGAAACGCCGGTGAATTGATGCTGGGCTGGCTGAGGCTTAGAACCTGGCCTGTCAAAAATAAAAGCCCGCATCCGGCCCGGATGCGGGCTTTTTTTCGGGCTTTGAACTTAATTTTTACGTTAAGTCTTGGCCGGTTTTCGCCACTTTCTTCACGACGGCATAACGTGCCAGGGTGCGTTTGCGGGCTTCATCATGCATCACGATTGGCATCGGGTAGTTTTGGCCAAGTTCAATGCCGGCCTGTTTCAATGCCGCGGCGGGCGCCAGCCAAGGCGCATGGATATGGCGCTTGTCGAGCCGGGACAATTGCGGCAGGTAACTGCAGATAAACTTGCCGTCGGCATCAAATTTTTCCGACTGCGTCACTGGGTTAAAGATCCGGAAATACGGTTGCGCATCGCAGCCGGAGGAGGCTGCCCATTGCCATCCGCCATTGTTGGCCGCCAAGTCGAAGTCAATCAGTTTTTCGGCGAAATAGCGTTCGCCGCGCCGCCAGTCGATGCCCAGGTCCTTGATCAGGAAACAGGCAGTGACCATACGCAGGCGGTTATGCATGTAGCCGGTCTGGTTCAGTTGCAGCATGGCGGCATCGACCAGCGGGTAGCCGGTGCGGCCACCGCACCAGGCATCGAACGCGCATTGTGCCGCATCCCCCGTCTCCCACTGGATTGCATCGTAGGCTGGCTTGAATGCCCGGGTTGCCACCCGCGGCTCATGATGCAGGATCATGAAATAAAAATCGCGCCATACTAGTTCCGACAGCCAGGTGGATGCGCCAGTGCCTCCCTGCCCGGCACGAATCGCATCCCAGGCGCGTCGTGCCAGCATGCGGATCGAGACTGTCCCGAAGCGCAAATGAACCGACAGACAGGATGGGCCGTTGAGCGATGGGAAATCACGCGTCAGGTGGTATTGCGCCAGGCGCGGCATGAAATCGTCCAGCAATGCCAGGCCGCCCGATGTCCCGGTCGGCACCGGCAGCGGCGTCATGCCAGCAGCCGGGAAGCCGAGCTGGGCCAGTGTCGGCAATCCACTAGATACACCAAGCGTACTACTATCAGGCAATGGCGGCGCCAATGCATCGGCATGCTCGGCCACCGAAAAAGGTGCAAGGCAGCTTGCTGCATCGTCCTGCGCAAGTCTTTTCATCCAGGCATTTTTATAAGGCGTAAATACCGAAAAGGGTGTGCCAGCTTGCGACAGCACTTCATTTTTTTCAAAAATTACCTGATCTTTGAAACTCAGCAAAGTGCAGCCGGCAGCAAGACCTCGTGCGACCCTGGCATCGCGCTCAATTGCCAGCGGCTCGTAATCATGGTTGATCAATACCGCATCAACCGCCAGTGCTCGCGCCAAATCCGGAATCACCTGATCGGCCAGGCCATGCAGGACGATCAGCGCACCGCCCAATTGCCGCAACTCGCTATCGAGTTCCTGCACGCTGGCATGAATGAATGCGACCCGCCGGTCATCGGCAGGCAATGGATCCAGAATCGCCCGATCGAATATAAACACGCAATAAACCTTGGCACTGTACGTCAATGCAAAGTGCAGGGCAGCATGATCGACAACGCGTAAATCGCGTCGAAACCAGACTAGTGATGCATTAAAACGTTTCATTGCGTTTATCTTCTTATCTGCAAGTATATTTTTTTGGAGCGGTATTCCACTGCGAACAATCAGAAATGGGACCAATGTCTGCTTCGGAGTATTGCATTTCCGTAAGAAAATCCTTGACGCGCGGCGTGTCCCGAAACCGAGTGCATAGGTTGGCCCAAGCTTAGCCTCTGCCGTGTAAATTTGAAAGCGACAATTCGTACCCTCCGGTAAAACTGGTAAAATGCGCTCATGGCGAATCAAAGCAAGACCTGTAAATCCTCCTCTGAGCCTGGGGTTTCCGAGGACATCCCCGATTTTTCCGAAAATTCTGCAAAAAAGCTGGTTCCGGAATTGAATCTGGCGAATCATTTTTTAATCGCAATGCCGTCCATGCTTGATCCGGTTTTTGGCGGCACGGTGATCTATCTGTGCGAACACAATGCCAATGGCGCATTGGGCGTGATTATCAACAAGCCGACCGACATGACGCTCGATGTCCTGTTCGAGAAGATCGACCTGACATTGGAAATCGCACCGCAACCGATGACTGCCAGGCCCGTCATGTTTGGCGGCCCGGTACAGGTTGAACGCGGCTTCGTCCTGCATAGTCCGGGCGGCGCCTATTCGTCGACTATGCCGGTGAGCAATGACATCGCGCTGACCACGTCCAAGGATATTCTGGAAGCGGCTGCCGCCGGTACCGGCCCGCACAAGATTCTGGTATCGCTCGGTTGCGCCGGCTGGGGCGCCGGCCAGCTGGAAGAAGAAATCGTCCGAAATGGCTGGTTGACGGTGTCGGCTGATCCCGCAATCGTATTTGATTTGCCGGCAGAACAACGCTTCGTCGCTGCCATGAAATTGCTCGGGATCGATCCCAGCATGCTGGCCGGCGAAGCCGGCCATGCATAACGGATGCGAGAGGTCCGGTGGAAACAGTTCTCGGCTTCGATTTTGGCTTGAAACGCATTGGTGTTGCAGTTGGTAATTCGCTGATCCGGCAGGCGCAGCCGCTGACGATCATTGCTGCGGCCACCAATGACGCCAAATTTGCGGCCATTGCGACCCTGATGGAGCAATGGCAGCCTGGTCGTTGCATTGTTGGCGTGCCGCTGCATCCGGACGGTGCCGAACATGCAATGACACAACGCTGCCGTCGTTTTGCCAACCAGCTGCATGGGCGCTTCGGGATGCCGGTACTGGTGGTCGATGAACGGTATTCATCTGCGGTCATCAAGCACCAGCGCGGTCAACAGATCGATGACCAGGCAGCCGCAATCATTTTGCAACAGTATTTTGATAACTATGTCGACTCTTGAACTGGATGCCGAGGCGCTTTACCAAGTGCTGGCAACGCGTGTGAAGGCCGGATTGGCTGCCGCCGACCGGGTGGCCGTGGTGGGCATTTATTCGGGCGGCGCCTGGCTGGCCGAGCGACTGGCCTCTGAGCTGCAATTGACCGATCGAATGGGCTTTATCGATGTATCGTTCTATCGTGACGACTACGCTGAAAAAGGCTTGCCGGCAGCCGTCAAGCCAACCCAGATTGCCTTCGATGTGGATGGCGCCACCATCTTGCTGGTCGATGACGTGCTGTACACCGGTCGCACCACGCGCGCAGCAATCAATGAGTTATTCGATTACGGCCGTCCAGCCCGGATCATGCTCGCTGCCCTGGTCGACCGTGGCGGTCGCGAGTTGCCGATCGCCGCCGATTTCGTCGCTCAGACGGTTTCCCTAGAATCGAACCAGTCGCTGGTTTTGCAACGTGCCGACGACGGCCGCTTTTCCCTGACCATCAACCATGCATAATCCGCAACTGAACAAACATGGCGAGCTGCAGCATCTGCTGACGATTGAAGGCTTGCCCAAGTCGATTGTCACCCATATTCTCGACACCGCTTCATCGTTTGTCGGCATTGGCGACCGCGAAGTCAAGAAGGTGCCGCTAATGCGCGGCAAAAGCGTGTTCAACCTGTTTTTTGAAAACTCGACCCGCACCCGCACTACTTTTGAAATCGCGTCCAAGCGCCTGTCGGCCGACGTCATCAACCTGAATATCGCCGCTTCCAGCGCATCCAAGGGCGAGTCGCTATTGGATACCATCGACAATCTGGCGGCGATGCATGCCGACATGTTCGTGGTGCGCCACGCCCAGTCCGGCGCGCCCTACCTGATTGCCAAGCACCTGATCGACACCAATCAGTCGCATGTGCATGTGGTCAATGCCGGCGACGGCCGCCATGCCCATCCGACCCAGGGCTTGCTTGACATGTACACGATCCGGCATTACAAGCAGAATTTCAATAACCTGACAGTGGCGATTGTCGGTGACATCCTGCACAGCAGGGTGGCGCGCTCCGACATTCATGCGCTGACCACCCTGGGCGTGCCCGAAATCCGCGTGATTGGCCCGCATACCCTGTTGCCCAGCGGCCTGGAGCAGATGGGCGTGCGCGTCTTTACCGACATGGCTGCCGGATTGAAGGATGTGGACGTCATCATCATGCTGCGCCTGCAAAATGAGCGCATGACCGGTGCCTTGCTGCCATCAGCCCAGGAATTCTTCAAAAGCTATGGCCTGACCACAGAACGGCTGGCACTGGCCAAGCCGGACGCGATCGTCATGCATCCGGGTCCGATGAACCGTGGCGTCGAAATCGAGTCGGCAGTAGCCGATGGTGCTCAGGCCGTGATCTTGCCGCAAGTGACTTTCGGCATCGCAGTGCGGATGGCCGTGATGAGTATCCTGGCGGGGAATTAATTTTAATTATTGCGGGACTGAGTTAAGCGGCGCCCGCAAGGCGCTGCGGTACTCTGTCCCCAACATGATGAAATGAGTTAAGCGGGATCGCCAGGGCACCGCCTTACATTGTTTTTAATATGATGGCAATCCGGTGCACAGAGAAATGCAACAGTTGTTGTTCCCAACATGATAAAGATGCGGACCAGGGATGAGTCGGGCAGTATCCTGTCCCAACACGATAGAACATGAAAATACACATCAAAAATGGCCATCTGATTGATCCGGCCAATGGCATCGATGCGCAACGGGATCTGTATGTGGCAGATGGAAAAATCGCCGGTGTCGGTCAGGCACCAGGCGGTTTTGCCGCCGATCGGACCATCGATGCAACCGGCCTGGTGGTGGTGCCGGGACTGGTCGACCTGAGCGCGCGCTTGCGCGAACCCGGATACGAATACAAGGCTACCCTGGAGTCCGAAATGCAGGCGGCGATGCAGGGCGGCGTGACCAGTCTGGTCTGCCCGCCTGATACCGAACCGGTATTGGATGAGCCGGGGCTGGTGGAAATGCTCAAGCACCGCGCAAGGTCGCTGAACCAGGCCCATGTCTATCCGCTGGGTGCGTTGACCGTCGGCTTGCGTGGCGAGGCGTTGACTGAAATGGCGGAACTGACCGATGCCGGTTGTATCGGGTTTGCCCAGGCCGACCAGCCGATTACAGATACCACGGTACTGCTGCGCGCACTGCAGTATGCACACACCTTTGGCTACACGGTTTGGCTGCGTCCGCAAGACCCGCATCTGGGTCGGGGCGGCATTGCCCACAGCGGTCCGGTTGCATCCCGTCTCGGATTGTCGGGCGTGCCGGTCATGGCGGAAACCGTCGCCCTGCACACGATTTTCGAATTGATTCGTGCCACCGGCGCACGGGTACATTTATGCCGCATATCGTCTGCTGCCGGGCTGGAACTGGTGCGTGCCGCCAAGCGTGAAGGATTGCCGGTCAGCTGCGATGTTGGCGTGCATCACGTGCACCTGACTGACATGGATATCGGGTTTTTCGATGCCAATGCGCGCATGACGCCACCTCTGCGCGCGCAGCGCGACCGCGATGCGATTCGCCAGGGTCTGCTGGACGGCACTATTGACGCCATTTGCTCGGACCATGCGCCGGTGGATGAAGATGAAAAACTGCTGCCGTTCGGTGAAGCCTCGCCGGGGGCAACCGGCCTTGAACTGCTGCTGGCATTGACCCTGAAGTGGGCCGACGAAAACAGCCAGCGTGGTGACGGCAGCAGGTTGGCCGCGATTGCAAAGATCAGCAGCAGCGCGGCGCAGGTAGCGGGTCTGCCTGCCGGGCGTCTCGATGTTGGCAGCGTCGCCGATGTCTGCCTGTTTGATCCGGCGGTGCGCTGGAAGGTGGAGGCGCGGGCGCTGGCCAGCCAAGGCAAGCATACGCCTTTCCTAGGCTACGAATTGGCCGGGCAGGTGCAGGTCACCATCGTGGCCGGCCACGTCGCTTTCGAGCGGAGCGCCTAGTTGCACGCTGTTCCCGGCGCGGATCGAGGCCACACAGACCGGGCCGGTGCCGCATGACCGCCTATCGGATTGCGCGGGTCTGCCTGCATTTGGTGGCAGGACTGTGGAGCTGCGCGCTGGTTTTTCCATTGACAAATGCTGCCGGACGGGCATGGCGGATCCGGCACTGGTCAATCAAGCTGTTGGTGCTGTGCGGGGTGCAGGTCGAATTCGTCGATGCAGCCGGCGCGCCTGCACCGTCGCGTGCCTTGATCGTCGCCAACCACATTTCATGGCTGGATATTTTTGTCATCAATGCCTGGCATCCATGCCGCTTCGTGGCAAAGTCGGATATCCGCGACTGGCCCTTGCTCGGCTGGCTATGCGACAAGGCAGGCACCATCTTCATTGCGCGCGGTCGCCTGCGCGATGTGCGGCGCATTTACGAAGGCTTGGTGCATAGCCTGCATGCGGGCGAGCATGTTGCATTTTTTCCAGAAGGCACCACCAGCGAGCAAGGCACGGTGCTGCCATTTCATTCAAACCTGTTCGAGGCCGCGGTCGAAGCACAGGTGCCGATCCAGCCGTTTGCATTGCGGTATCTGGCTGCCGATGCCAACGCAGGACAATGGCATCCGGCCGTGACGTTTGTCGGCGACATGAGCTTTGTGGACAGCATGATCATGGTGCTGAAGGCGGGGAATATCAAGGCGGAACTGATCCGCCTGCCATCGATCGAGACGGCAGGTTGCCATCGTCGGGAACTGGCGCTCGCCGCGCAGCAGGCAGTCACCGCCGCGTTGCAGGATGGCCGGATGGCGCGCGTCGCCTGAAGTCGATGGCGAGGGTCAGCCTGGCTGTTGGTATTGTGGACAGTCGACTTGTATGATGGCCCGGTCATCAAGCCGGCAGGCAGTCAACTTGCCGCCCCAGACGCAGCCGGTGTCAAGTCCGATCAAGTCTGGACGCAGTGTCAGACCCAGCGTCGACCAGTGGCCAAACACGATCGGGGTACCGGCACTTTGGCGCTGCGGCATGTCAAACCAGGGCACCAGGCCCGCATGTGCCGGTCCGAATGCTTCCTTGCTGGTCAATTCCATCGCGCCATCGGCAGTGCAGTAGCGGATTCGCGTCAATGCATTGACGATGCAGCGCAGGCGGTCGGAGCCGGTCAGGCGATCATCCCACTTGACCGGCTGGTTGCCATACATGTCACGCAAAAAATCGACCCAGTCCGGCCCGCGCAGCACGGTTTCGACTTCATGTGCAAGGTCGAGGGTTTGTTCGACTGTCCATAGCGGCAATACACCGGCATGCACCATCAAATGGCCTTGTTCCAGATGCGCCAGCGGCCGCCGGCGTACCCAGTCAAGCAATTCGCGCCGGTCATCGGCTTGCAGGATATCGTCGATCGTATCGGACGCATGCCGCTTGCGGATTCCCTGGGATACGGCCAACAAGTGCAAGTCATGATTGCCAAGCAGGGCCGTGGCCCGCGAGCCAAGCTGGCGGACGGTACGCAGCGTCGCCAGCGATTGCGGTCCGCGATTGACCAGGTCGCCGACGAAGATAAGCCGGGTCCCGGCTTCGGTATCGATTCGCTCCAGCAGCGGCAGCAGACTGGGCTGGCAACCTTGAAGGTCGCCAATAGCATAGGTAGGCATGAGGTCCGCTTGAAATGGTATGGTTATACAATAGGCATGACCGATTGCGCAAATCAGCCATTTTTGACCGCTTATGTTTTATTAGGTAAATTTATTACACAAATTGGTTGTCATCGATCACATTTTTTTCAGGCAGGCACGGCCAATTTATAGCACTTGAAACAGGCGCAAGTACAATACGTAAATCCCCGATATTAATTTTCTATAGTCGTGCTTGATTGGTAATTTGTCATCAATCCTTTCCCTGAATCAACAATTTGATGCCTGTTATCGCTTTTTATTAATGATTGGCAATTGTATTGCATGATATCCATTCTGGAATTACCACGGTTTTATAAAAAACTGATTTCCGTCACAGTCGATTTCCTGCTGTTGCCGCTGACATTTTATCTGGCCATTGCATTGCGTTACGAAGGCATGACGGTCGACTTGTTCCGGCAATACCTTTGGCTGATTTTGGCGGCGCCGGTGATATCAATCCCGATCTTTATCCGGCTTGGCTTGTATCGGGCCGTGATTCGCTATATCGATCACAAAATTGTGTACGTTGTCGTCGTTGGCGTCACGCTGGCAGTGATCGGCATGGCTGCGCTGGCTACCTTGACTCATCTGGGCGGCTTGTCGCGTGCGGTATTCGGTATTTACTGGATCAGTGCAATTCTTTATGTCATTGCCAGCCGATTTGTTGCACGTGGCTATTTTTTGCATGCAAGTAATGCCCATGGTGCCACCCGCGTTGCTATTTATGGTGCCGGCAAGTCCGGTACGCAATTGGCAAGCGCACTGCGTGGAGGGAATGAATATTCACCAGTCGCATTTATTGATGACAAGGCTGAGTTGCATGGAACGATCATTGCTGGCATTAAAGTTTTTCCGGCAACCAATCTGGAATCGTTAATTGCCAAAAAATACATCGATGGCATCTTGTTAGCAATGCCGGCACAATCCAAAGCGCAGCAACGCCGCATCATTGATCGCCTGGAGCCGCTGAAAATCAAGATTCGCGTGATGCCCCCTTTGAAAAGTTTGCTTTCCGGCACTTCGCGGGTAGAGGATGTGCGGGAAATCGAAATTGAAGACTTGCTCGGGCGCGATCCGGTTGAGCCGGATGCCGGCTTGATTTCCCAATGCATCACTGAAAAAACGGTGATGGTAACGGGGGCCGGCGGCTCGATCGGTTCTGAATTATGTCGGCAGATCGTCAAGTTGCGCCCGGCGTGCCTGATTCTGCTTGAAATGTCCGAATATGCGCTGTATTCAATCGAGCAGGAAATGCGCGCATTGCAAAAGGCGCTCCAGTTCGAATTCGACGTGATGCCATTCCTGGGGTCGGTGCTGGAGAAGGAAAAGTGCGAACGGATCATGCGCAGCTTTGCGGTGGAAACCATTTATCATGCCGCAGCCTACAAGCATGTGCCGCTGGTCGAGCACAATCCGATCGA
This sequence comes from Paucimonas sp., assembly GCA_036677325.1. Taxonomy (GTDB): domain Bacteria; phylum Pseudomonadota; class Gammaproteobacteria; order Burkholderiales; family Burkholderiaceae_D; genus Paucimonas. The sequence continues at coordinate 48,460 of JAKFBY010000076.1, read as the reverse complement.
AGGCATCCGCAATAACGCGATTGGCACGCTTTGCCTGGCGCAGGCAGCGATTGCCGCTGGCGTCAAATGTTTCGTGTTGATCTCCACCGACAAGGCGGTGCGCCCGACCAATGTGATGGGTTCGACCAAGCGTCTGGCTGAACTGATCTTGCAAGCTTTTGCCCGACAACAAAAGCGTACCCGTTTTTGCATGGTACGCTTTGGCAATGTGTTGGGCTCGTCCGGTTCGGTGGTACCGCTGTTTCGCAAACAGATCATGGCTGGCGGCCCGATCACGGTGACCCATCCGGAAATCACCCGTTATTTCATGACGATCCCGGAGGCGGCGCAATTGGTGCTGCAAGCCGGCGCCATGGGAGAAGGAGGCGATGTATTTGTGCTCGACATGGGCGAGCCGGTCAAGATCATGGATTTGGCCAAGCGCATGGTGCATTTGTGTGGCCTGGAAGTCAAAAGTGATACCGCACCGGAAGGCACGATTGAAATTCATCATGTTGGTTTGCGTCCTGGCGAAAAACTGTATGAGGAATTGTTGATCGGATCAAATGTGGAAGGTACTGAGCATCCCCTGATCATGCGCGCGCAAGAAGCGGAAATCCCGTGGCCGCTGCTGCAGGATTTGTTGAAAAAGCTGGAAGCCGCCTGTGAGCGTTTTGATTTTGAAGCAGTACGGGAATTATTGATTCAAATGGTGCCTGGGTACACGCCGCAATGTGGCATTGAAGACTTTATCTGGCGGGTACACAATGGCAGCACAACAATGACGGCCGGTGATCCTGCTGCAAATTAATGGACGCGCTGGATGGGCAGCGTAACGGGCCGGCTTGATTTTAAAAGCACAGGCAGGACATTGAGCGCCTGCATTCATTTTTCCTTTATTTTTTAAAATGCTAAAACTCTCTCAAAGTATCTTCAAGGCGTACGATATTCGCGGCATTATCGGCAAAACGCTGGATGCCTCGATTGCACGGCAAATCGGCCAGGCTTTCGGCAGTGCGGTGCGTGCCAAAGGTGAAACTGTTGCCGTGATCGGCCGCGACGGGCGTCTGTCCGGCCCGGAGTTGAGCGCCGCTTTGGCCGAGGGCTTGCAGGCGGCCGGCATTGATGTGGTCGATTTGGGCGTGGTAGCCACCCCGTTGGTGTATTTCGGCACGCACGTACTGGATGCCAAGTCCGGCATCATGGTGACCGGCAGCCACAATCCACCCGATTACAATGGTTTCAAGATGGTCCTGGCCGGCGAGGCGATCTATGGTGACGCGATCCAGGCGCTGTACCAGGCAATTGTCCAAGGCGAGTTCGCGCAAGGCGCCGGCAGCTATCGGCAGCATGACATCCGCGAAGCCTACCTGCAGCGTATTGTTGGCGACGTGAAACTGGCGCGCCCGATGAAAATTGCCATCGATTGCGGCAATGGCGTGGCCGGCGCATTCGCCGGTGACCTGTACCGGCGCATGGGTTGCGAAGTGATCGAATTGTTTTGCGATGTGGATGGCACTTTCCCGAATCATCATCCCGATCCTGCCCATCCGGAAAATCTGCAAGACTTGATCCGCTGCTTGCAGGAAAACGATGTCGAGATCGGCCTGGCATTCGACGGCGATGGCGACCGGCTGGGCGTGGTGACCAAGGATGGCCAGATCATTTTTCCGGACCGGCAACTGATGCTGTTTGCCGAAGACGTGCTGACCCGCCATCCCGGGCAATCGATTCTGTACGATGTGAAATGCACCCGACACTTGGCGCCATGGGTTGCCGAGCACGGCGGCCAGTCGCTGATGTGGAAAACCGGCCATTCGCTGGTCAAGGCAAAGATGCGCGAGACCGGTGCGCCGCTGGGCGGCGAAATGAGCGGTCATATCTTTTTCAAGGACCGCTGGTATGGGTTTGACGATGGCATGTATGCCGGCGCGCGCCTGCTGGAATTGCTGAGCCGGCAAAAGGATCCGAGTGCGATTCTCAACGCCTTGCCGCAGTCGACCTCGACGCCTGAATTGCAACTGCAGTTAAAAGAAGGCGAAAATTTCGCATTGATCGACAAGATGCAGCGCGAAGCAAAGTTTCCCGGTTCCGACCAGGTCATCACGATCGATGGATTGCGTGTCGAGTATCCGGACGGTTTTGGACTGGCGCGTTCTTCCAACACCACGCCGGTCATCGTGATGCGTTTCGAGGCCGAATCACAAGATGCGCTGCAGCGCATCCAGGGTGAATTCAAGCGGGTGATTCTGGCTGCCAAGGCTGACGCGGCCCTGCCGTTTTGAGTCACCGCCTCACAGCAAGTGACACCGGCTGCTGCCGGGCCGGTGCGCTCTGACCGGCCCGGCAGCAGCGCCGTCGTAGGCGTCAGCACCATGCCGGACTTGGCACCAGACTGTTTCAGACTGCGCGAAACCGGCATAATGTTGCCGATGATTATCTTTTTTTCCAATTTTGCCTTTGCCATGCCGGCAAATACCGTCTGGACGCGTGCTGCAAGCCGCGTTGGTATGTGACGCGCCGGCTGTATTCCCTGGCCTGGTGGCTGGCGTTGCCGCTGGTGATGATGCGACTATGGTGGCGCGGGCGCCGCGAGCCGGGCTACCGACAACATGTGCTGGAACGTCTCGGTTCTTATGCCGGCATCGGCATTGACCGCGCGCGTGCCCTGCTGTGGGTGCATGCGGTATCGGTGGGCGAAACGCGGGCTGCCGAACCAATGATCGACAGCCTGCTGGCGACGTATCCGGATGCAGTGATTTTGCTGACCCACATGACGCCGACCGGTCGTACGACCGGCGCATCCCTGTTTGGCAAGCATGCGCCGCGTCTGGTGCAATGCTATCTGCCGTATGACACTGTGTGGATGGTGCGGCGGTTTCTGCATTATTTCCGTCCGCGTGTTTGTGTTTTGATGGAAACGGAAGTCTGGCCGAATCTGGTTGCCGAATGTGTCCGCCAGCAGATTCCGGTGGCGCTGGCCAATGCCCGTTTGTCGGAGCGTTCGCTGGCCAAGGCGCAGCGGTTTTCAACACTGATGACGGAGGCCGCACGCGGGTTTGCCTGCGTCGCTGCCCAGACCGAAGCCGATGCCGCCCGCCTGCGGCAGTTGGGCGCGGCAAATGTGCATGTCACTGGCAATATCAAATTCGATGTCGCGCCGCCGCAGGAAATCCTGATCAAGGGTGCGGCGTTGCGCGGACAGATCGGCGAGCGAGCGGTATTGCTGTGCGCGAGCACCCGCGATGGCGAAGAGGTGCTGATCCTGGATGCCCTGGAAAAAACTGACCTGCAGGGTGCGCTGGTGATAATCGTGCCTCGTCATCCGCAGCGATTTGATGAAGTCGCGCGCATGATCTCCCTGCGCAATATCATGCTGTGCCGCCGCTCCGAACTCGGTACCGGCTGGGTCGGGCCGGAAGTGCGGATATTGCTGGGCGATTCGATGGGGGAAATGTTTGCCTATTACGCTGCCTGCGATGTCGCCTTCATCGGTGGCAGCCTGCTGCCGCTGGGAGGGCAGAATCTGATTGAAGCCTGCGCCCTTGGCAAGCCAGTCTTGATCGGCCCGCACACCCATAATTTCCAGGCCATCAGTGCCGATGCGGTGATGGCAGGCGCGGCGATTCGGGTGGCCGATGCCGCCAGCATGCTGGATGAGGCACGGCGCTTGCTGCAAAGTGATGTGGAGCGGATCGTCATGGGCGCCAAAGCCAAGGCATTTGCACAACAGCATCGTGGCGCCACAGGCAGAACCATGGCGCTGCTGGGCACGTTGATCGATGCGCATAACCGGCAGGCAAATACTAACCAGTTTCCTGCTGCACAGTAGAGGTCAACCGGAAAGTGAGTCGGCACGGCCGGCGGCCTGTTGTACAGCGTACAGCGCTACCCAGTTAGTGGTGACATCAGGTCCGGCATGACCAGCCCCTTCGAGACCGGTTCCTTGGGCACCTCGCTATTGCGAAGCCGTGGCCGCACGTTCCTGCAATCCGCCGCCCAGTGACCGGTACAGGTCAATCGCATTGGTCAGGCGCAGCAGGCGGGTCTGTACCAGTGACTGTTCCGCATTGAATAATTCGCGCTGCGCATCCAGCACTTCCAGCGAATTGGCCACCCCATTCCTGAAGCGCAGGTCAGCCAGTCGCAGACGGTCGGCTTGCGCTTCGGTGACCAGCTGTTGCGCTTCCAGTTGCTCGTTCAAGCTGGCGCGTGCCGCCAGTGCATCTGCCACTTCACGAAATGCGGCCTGGATCGATTTTTCGTAATCGGCAATGGCGATATTCTTGCGTACCTGGGTCAGGTCCAGATTGTTGCTGTTGCGACCGAAATCAAAGATCGGCATCAGCAGCTGCGGGGCAAATGACCAGGTACGCGTGCCGGCATCGAACAGGCCGGATAGGGAATTACTGGCAGTGCCGATGCCAGTCGTCAGTGAAATACGCGGAAAGAATGCGGCGCGGGCAGCGCCGATATTGGCATTGGCGGCCAGCAGCCGTTGTTCGGCAGCACGGATATCGGGTCGCTGTGTCAGCAAGTCGGCGGGCAAACCGGCCGGCAATTCCGATACGATGCCGTGCGCGCCCAAGGCTTGCGCGGCCGGCAGGTTGGCCAGCGGCGCGCCGACCAGCAACGTCAAGGCATTGCCGGCTTGGGCACGCTGGCGCGACAGGGTGGCCAATGCCACGCGTGCAGCGCCGACCAATGTGTCATTCAAACGCAGATCGAGCGCGGAAGAGGCGCCGACTTCAAAACGCTGCTTGGCGAGCTTGTAAGCGGACTGGCGCCCTTCCAGCGTCTTTTGGGCCAATTCATACTGTTCGGAAAACGCGCGCTCGGCCAGATAGGCTTTTGCAACTTCGGCCACCAGGCTGATATGGGCCGCCTGACGCGCCTCCGCTGAGGCCAGATACTGGGCGAGCGCCGCGTCATTGAGGCTTCTGACCCGGCCGAAAAAATCCAGCTCGAACGAGGCCAGGCTCAATCCAACCTGATAACTGCTGCCGACTATCGAGGCACCGGTTGGTGACAGTGCCGACGACACCCGCGAGCGGGAGCCGGACGCCACGCCGTTGAGGGAGGGCAGCAGGTCGGCCGACTGGATATTGTAAAGCGCGCGCGCCTCTTCGATGCGCAATGCTGCTGTGCGCAAATCGCGGTTGTTGTCCAGAGCGGTTTTGATGACTGCCTGCAGCCGCGGATCGGTGAAGAATTCGCGCCATCCCAGCTCGTTTGCACGGCGGGCAGTTCCCGTTGCATCGGCCGGATAACTGGTCGCGACAGGTGCATCCGGGCGCACGTAGTGCGGGGCCAGCGAGCACCCGCCCAGCACACCGGCAACCAATAAACTCAGGGTCAATTTTTTCATGCTAGTTGTCATCGTTATGCTCCAGATGCGCGGCATACATGCGGCGCTGGCGTTCGCTGCCCTTGAAAACTTTTCTGACGACCACAAAGAACACCGGCACCAGAAAGACTGCAAGCACGGTGGCCGTGATCATGCCGCCCATGACGCCGGTGCCGATCGCGCGCTGGCTGGCCGAGCCGGCGCCCGAGGCCACCACCAGCGGCAAGACGCCGAGAATGAACGCCAGCGAAGTCATGATGATAGGTCGAAACCGCAAATGTACCGCTTCCAGCGTTGCTTCGATCAAGCCCTTGCCTTGCGCCTGCAAGTCCTTGGCGAATTCGATGATCAGAATCGCATTCTTGGCTGACAGGCCGATGATGGCGATCAGGCCGACCTTGAAATAGACATCGTTGGGCAGGTCGCGCATGGTGGCGCCGAGCAGCGATCCGAGGATCCCGAGCGGCACCACCAGCATCACCGAGAGCGGGATCGTGGTGCTTTCATACAGTGCCGCCAGTACAAGGAATACCGCCAGCAGCGACAGCAGGAACAGCGCTGGCGCTTGCGATCCGGAAGTCTTTTCTTCGTACGACTGGCCAGTCCATTCATAGCCGAAGCCGTCCGGCAACTGCTTGGCCAGCAGTTCCATTTCCGCCATCGCGTCGCCGGTGCTGCCGCCTGGTGCCGCTTCACCGGAAATGCGGAAAGCCGGATAGCCATTGAAGCGGACCAGTTGCACCGGCCCGGTGATCCAGCGTGACGAGGCAAAGGCCGAGAACGGCACCATCGCCCCTTTGTTGTTGCGTACGTATAGCTGCAGCAAGTCTTCCGGACGCAGTCGCTGCGGCGCATCGACTTGCACGATTACCCGCTGCAGCCGGCCCTGATTTGGAAAGTCGTTGACGTAGCTGGTACCGATCGCAGTCGACAGGGTGGCATTGATATCGGCAAAATTGACGCCGAGCGCACTGGCACGGTCACGGTCGATGTTCATCTGCAGTTGCGGTGTATCTTCCAGTCCTTCGGGGCGCACACCTTTGAGTACCTTGCTTTTTGCCGCCAGCCCGAGCAGTTGATTGCGTGCTGCCAGCAGCGCCGGGTAACCAAGGCCGGCGCGATCCTGCAGACGGAATGTGAAGCCGGTGGCGTTGCCCAGTTCGCGGATCGGTGGCGGGTTGACCGGGAAGATGATGGCGTCGCGGATTTTCGATAATTCACCCATGGCGCGCGCGGCAATCGCCGATGCCGAGTTGTTGGCATCACGCAGCTTCCAGTCCTTCAGCGGGGTAAACGCCAGACCGGCATTCTGGCCGCGGCCGGAAAAGCTGAAGCCGAGCACCGCCACCACATGGTCGATGCCCGGCTGCTTCAGGTAATAGTCTTCGACCTGCTTGACCACTTCCAGCGTGCGGTGGGTTGATGCGCCCGGCGGCAGTTGAATGTTGGTGACCAAAAATCCCTGGTCTTCACTTGGCAGGAAAGACGACGGCAGGCGTGCATACAGCAACGCGACGCAGCCGATGATCAAGCCATAGATCAGCATGTAGCGCAGCGTCTTGCCGAGCATTTTGCCGACGATGCCCTGGTAACCAAGCGAGGTACGGTGGAAAACACGGTTGAACCAGCCGAAAAAGCCCTTTTTATCGTGCTGGTGGCCGGCTTCGACCGGTTTCAGGATGGTTGCGCACAAAGCAGGTGTCAGGGTCAGCGCCATCAACGCCGAAAACACCATTGCCGACACCATCGACAGCGAGAACTGGCGGTAGATGGCGCCGACCGCGCCACCGAAAAAGGCCATCGGAATGAATACCGCGATCAGGACCAGCGTGATACCGATGATGGCGCCGGTGATCTGACCCATTGCCTTGCGGGTGGCGTCGCGCGGCGACAGGCCTTCCTCGCTCATGATGCGTTCGACATTCTCGACCACCACGATCGCATCGTCGACCAGAATGCCGATCGCCAGCACCATGCCGAACATGGTCAGCACATTGATTGAAAAACCGAGCGCCAGCATCATCGCAAAGGTGCCCAACAACGCCACCGGCACCACGATGGTCGGGATCAGCGTGTAGCGGATATTCTGCAGGAACAGGTACATCACCAGGAATACCAGCAGCACCGCTTCCAGAAGCGTCTTGACCACTTCCTCGATCGAAATCTGCACGAATAGCGAGGTATCGTACGGAATGTCGTACTTGACACCGGCCGGAAAGAATTTGGACAGTTCCTCCATCTTGGCACGCACCGCTTTCGCAGTGCCCAGCGCATTGGCGGTCGGCGACAGCTGAACACCAATGGCCGAGCTTGGCTTGCCGTCGATGCGTGCCGAAGTCGCGTAATTCTGTCCGCCCAGTTCAAGCCGCGCCACGTCAGCCAGGCGCACCACCGAGCCGTCCGGATTGGCGCGCAGCGTGATCTTGCCGAATTCTTCCGGCGTCGCTAGCTGGCCGGTGACTACCACGCTGGCGGAAATCTGCTGGGTTCCGGGGCTGGGCAGGTCGCCCAGCGTGCCGCCCGATACTTGCGCGTTCTGGGCGCGAATGGCGTTGCTGACATCGGTCGGCGTCAGTTTCAGGCCGCCCAGTTTGGCCGGATCGATCCAGATGCGCATCGCGCGCTCGGTGCCGAACAACTGTGCCTGGCCCACACCTGGCACCCGCTTGACTTCATTTAATACATTGCGCGACAGATAATCGCCCAGCGCCACCGGGTCGAGACTGCCATCGGTGGTCGATAAGGTGATGAACAGCAGAAAATTGCTGCGCGCCTTGTTGACTTGCACGCCTTGCTGGATCACGGTTTGCGGCAGGCGCGGTTCAATCCGCTTGATGCGGTTTTGCACATCGACCGCAGCCAGGTCCGGATTGGTGCCTGGCACAAAGGTCACCGTGATTTGCGCCATGCCATTGGACTGGCTTTCCGACTCGATATATTGCAAGCCTTCGGCGCCGTTCATTTCCTGCTCAATCAGGCTGGTGACGCTCTCGTCGAGAATCTTGGCGGTTGCGCCCGGATAGGTGGCGGCGATCACGATCGACGGCGGCGCAATGGTCGGGTATTGTGACACCGGCAGAAAGCGGATCGCCAGCAGGCCGGCCAGCATGATGAACAGCGCAATCACCCAGGCGAAAACCGGGCGATCGATGAAAAATTTTGCCATGGCAGGTGTCCTTGGTTTCTTTTACTGGGCCTTGCCGTTTTGCGAAGCCGCGCCGGCGGCAGGTGTGTTTTCCTGGCTGGCGCTGTTCGTCGCAGATTTCCAGATCACCGGCTTGACGGTGGCGCCCGGCTTGGCCTTTTGCAAGCCTTCGACGATGACGCGGTCGCCTTCCTTCAAGCCTTCGGTGACAATCCAGCTATCGCCCTGGCTATTGTCAGCACGGATCTTTTGTACCGTCACTTTATTATCGGCGCCGACCAGCATCACGGTCGCATGCTCGGCGGTGCGCACCACGGCCTGCTGCGGCACGGTGATGGCTTTTTCGCTGACTGCCTGCTCCAGCCTGGCACGCACGAACATGCCAGGCATTAACAGACGATCCGGGTTGGGGACGGTGGCGCGCACCGTCACCGCGCCCGAGCTTTCATCAACTGTCATATCGGAAAACAGCAATTTCCCCGGATGCGGGTAGACACGGCCATCTTCCATCAACAGGCTGACCTTGGCCTGGTCGCGGCCAACGCTTTGCAGGCGGCCGCTGGCCAACGCCTGGCGTAACTGCAGCACTTCCGAACTGGACTGGGTCAGATTCACGTAGATCGGGTCCAGCTGCTGGATGGTGGCCAGCGGCGTTGCTTCATTTTGCCCAACCAGCGCGCCTTCAGTCACCTGGGCGCGGCCGATGCGCCCGGAAATCGGTGCAGTGACCGTGGTGTGGCCGAGATTGAGGCGCGCGGTTTCCAGTGCTGCCTTGGCAGCAGCAACATCGGCAGCTGCCTGCTTTTGTGCGCTCGATACATCGTCATATTCCTGCTTGCTGATCGCATTGGTTTCGACCAGCGGAGCATAGCGCTGCGCTTTCTGGCTGGTCTGAGCAAGGTTGGCTTCGGCCTTGGCCAAGGCTGCCTGTGCACTATTGGCACTGGCCCGGAACGGTCCGGCATCGATGCGGAACAGCACATCGCCCGCCTTGACGTCGCTGCCTTCACGAAATACCCGCTGCAGCACGATGCCCGGCACACGCGCCCGGACCTGGGCGGTGCGCGCCGCTTCCAGGCGACCCGGCAGCTCGGTGGTCAGCGACAGTCGCTGCGAAGCGATTGTCAATACCGCGACTTCCGCCGGTGGCGGGGTGGCCGCCGCCGGTGCGGTTTTGTTGCCGCAGGCGGTCAGGCAAGAAACCATCAAAACGACTAATGCGCGCGGCGCGCAGCGAGCAAGTGAACTCATAAATGTCTCAACCGATAAATGAATGGCTGCCTGACAACGCCAGCGGCACCGGCGACCAGAAATTTGCAGCAGGGGGAGCGGATCCTTGGGGTTTCGCCAACGCGAAGCCGTAGATTTTTTATTTTTAATTAAACAATGCCCAATGTCACGTTATTATATATACATTCAAAGTTGTATGTATATTTTTGCTGGGCGTTCAAATTCAATATTGAAACAGGATGCCGGGCTGGCAAAGCGAGATGGCAAGAGCGACCAAGGAAGAGGCGCAAGAGACCCGTAACCGGCTTCTCGATGCAGCGGAAAACGTGTTCCATCAAAACGGCGTGGTGCGTACCTCGCTGGCTGAAATTGCGCAGGCAGCCCGGGTCACGCGCGGCGCGATTTACTGGCATTTCAAGAACAAGGATGATTTGTTTGATGCAATGTGCGAGCGGGTGCTGCAGCCGATTGAGGCCGCGATCCAGGAAAGTGCCGACGCTGCCGGCAGTGACCCGTTAGGCCAATTGCGTGCCAGTTGCCTGTTTGTATTGCGGGAAGCGGCAGGCAATCCACATACGCACAAGGTATTGAGCATCCTGTTTCACCGCTGCGAATATGTCGAAGGTGCCGGCGTCAGCATGAGCCGTCGGCAGGAAGGATTTCATACCGGTACCGACAATATCGAGCGGATCCTGAAAAATGCGGTATCCCGCAACCAGCTGCCGCCCGGACTAGATACCCGGCTGGCGGCAACCATGTTTCATGCCAGCTGGAGCGGCCTGTTGAACAACTGGCTGTTTTCACCCGGCAGTTTTGATCTGGCGCGCGACGCTGAACGGCTGGTCGACGCCTGCGTCGACAATCTGCGCGACGCCCATTCCCTGCGTCACGCGTAAAAGACATTGCACGGTACCGTCCGTATCGCCACCTGCTACTGTCGGCTGCAATAGTTGTATGCCGGCGCGCGTTTGCTACACTCCGATGCAACCACTGTTCCACGCTGAAAAAGTCAGCTGGGTCGCCATCAGCCCGGCCGGTCCCTTAACTGGAGTGCACACGAGGAGGATATATGAGCGGATTGCGCATGGCGCTGCTGGACTGGATTGAACAGGGCAGGCTGCGCCCGGACGGCATCGCAGCCGCGCTGGACATGGCTGGCATGACGCCCGGTCGGCGCGACTGGATGCGTTTTCTGGACCAGTTGACGCTATGGCTGGGAGCGGTGTTTTGTGCCGCAGCCGTCATTTTTTTCCTGGCCTACAACTGGCAGGAAATGGGACGCTTCGCCAAGTTCGGTCTGGTCGAAATACTGATGGTCGGCAGTCTCGTGCTGTGCTGGCGACTCGATCTGGATCGGTTGGCCGGCAAGGCGGTGCTTTTGCTGACTACCTTGCTGACCGGTGCCCTGCTGGCACTGGTTGGCCAGACCTATCAGACCGGTGCCGATACCTATGAATTGTTTGCGGCGTGGGCGCTAGCTGTCTTGCCGTGGGTTGCAATTGCCAGGCTCGGCGCATTGTGGCTGGTCTGGCTGGTACTGCTCAACCTGTCGACAATTTTTTATTTCCGAACCTTTGGCGGCCTGTTCGGCTTGCTGTTCGATACGCAACGGCAGTTGTGGACGCTATTCGGAGTCAACACGATCGCGTTGTGTATCTGGGAAGGCGCGGCCCGGCTTGGGGTGTCATGGTTGCGCGAACGCTGGTCGGCGCGGATTCTTGCGGTTGCCAGCGGTGGCCTGATCACCGTGCTGATGGTGTGGGCGGTGATCGATGTGCACGATGCCTTCAGGGCAGGTGCGGTGCTGGCTTATCTTGCATGGATGGCGGGCGCCTATGCATACTACCGCCATCGCCTGCCGGATGTATTCGTGCTGGCTGGCGGCGTGCTGAGCGTGATCATTGTGGTCACCGCCTTTCTGTCGAAACAGATGTTGCGTCATTGGGACGCAGGCGCCTTGCTGTTCATCGGTCTGACCATCATCGGCTTGTCGGCGCTGGGCGGATTGTGGTTGAAATCAGTTGCCATTGAGGAGCACGCATGATGACCATCACACGCGAAGAACTGTGGCAACGCCTGCAGCAGCAGGCACTGGTGGACGGTGAAGTGCCGGCCCTGCCGACTTCGTCATCGCCCTGGTATGTGCGGGTGATGCTGGGGATTGCCGGCTGGATCGGTGCCTTGTTCCTGCTGGGATTTGTCGGTGTCGGCTTCACGTTCGTGATGAAGAGCGCGGCAGCGTCGATGATGGTCGGCGCACTATGCTGCGGCGGCGCATACGCCATCTTTCGCGCCGCACGCGAGAATGACTTTGCGACCCAGTTCGGCCTGGCAGTCAGCCTTGCAGGGCAGGGTGTGTTCCTGATCGGCCTGTTCAATGCGTTCAAGGGCGAGGCAGCGTCAGTGTATTTGCTGATCTTTGTTTTCGAAGCGACGCTGGCATTGCTGTTGCCGAATTTTATTCACCGGGTGCTCACCAGTGCCGGCGCCGCGATTGCGCTGTCGCTGGCGTGCAACCGTCTCGGCTTGCCTGGCGTGGCGACGGGGTTGGTCGCAGCCGGTCTTGCGCTGGTCTGGCTCGATCAGCGGCGCTGGGCGGCAAGCGGGCGCTTATGGCGCCCGATCGGCTACGGGCTGGCGCTGGCCTTGTTGCAGATCGAAGCGTTCGACCGGTACGGCTGGCGCGACATTTTCAGTGTTACGGGCGCCTCCGGCTGGCTGGCGACGCACGGTCTGTGGATTGCATCGGCGCTGACCGCCGCCATATTTGTCTGGACTGTACTGTGCCTGTTGCGCAGTCAACAGATCGTGCCGGCCAGTCGCGCCGGCATGGCGGCGATCGGCGCCGCATTGCTGGTAGGCGTGCTGTCATTTCCGGCACCAGGCCTGGCCACCGCGCTGTTGATCCTGCTGCTCGGTTTTGCCTGTGGCAACCGGATCTTGATGGGACTGGGATTGTTGGCGTTGCTCGGATTCGTGTCCCATTATTATTATGAATTGGAGGCAACCCTGCTGGTGAAGTCGGCAGTGCTGGCGTCAAGCGGCGCGGCGCTATTGGCCGCGCGGCTGGCGATGAATCAGCTTTTTCCAATCAACGCAGAGAAGGAGCATCACCATGCGTAAATACATCGCTGTACTGGCTGGCCTGATCGTATTGGCAGTCGTCAACTTCAGCATTGTTCAGCGCGAGCAGCTGCTCAGCGATGGTCGGATAGTCTTGCTGGAACTGGCGCCGGTCGATCCGCGTTCACTGATGCAGGGGGACTATATGGCGTTGCGTTTCAAGGTGGCCAATCAGGCGTTTCCACCTGCGGATCGAGTCAGGCGTCAGGATGGCCATATCGTCGTCAAACTGGACCAGCAGGGTGTCGGGCATTTCAAGCGGTTTGCCGACGGCAGTCCGGTGGCGACCGATGAGGCGCTGCTGCGTTACCGCATCCGCAATGACCAGCCGAAATTTGCGACCAATGCTTTCTTCTTTCAAGAGGGGCATGCCAAGGCGTATGAAGCGGCGCGCTACGGAGAATTTCGGGTGGCGAAAAATGGCGACATGATCCTGACTGCGATGCGCGCTGCGGATTTGAAACCATTGCAGGCGGCACGCTGAATGTGCAGCACCAGGATAGCAGGATGCAAGACAGGGCCGGGCAGTACCGATGCGGCGCCGGGTATGACCGCCGTATCGGCTTGCGTCTGACGGGTTACGGCTTGAGCAGGGTATTGACCTGCGCCAGATCGTCTTCCTTCAGGGTGCCGGCGGCGGACTTCAATCGCAAGCCGTTGACAATCGTGTCGTAACGCGCCTTGGCCAGATTCTGCCGAGTCGTGAATAATTGTTGCTGGGCATTGAGCACGTCGATATTGATCCGCACGCCAACCTGGTAACCGAGACGGTTCGATTCGAGTGCCGACTGGCTGGAGCGTTCGGCGGCTTCCAGCGCCTTGACCTGGGCCAGGCCGCTGTTGACGCCGAGGTAAGCCTGGCGTGCGGCCTGGGCAGCGGTGCGGCGGGTGTTTTCCAGGTCGCTTCTTGCCTTGTCTTCCAGCGCAATCGCTTCGCGCACGCGGCTGCTGGTGGCGAAACCGGAAAATAACGGAATCGTCCATTGCACGCCGACGCTGCGGTTATCCGAGGTGCCGCTGGGGGAGGTCAGGGTGCTGCCGGTCTGGCGATTATGGCTGCGCGAGGCCACCAGATCGACGGTCGGCAGGTGACCGGCACGGTTCTTCTTGATTTCCCGGTGGGCGATTTCCAGCGCGAACTGCTGGCCGACCACGCCATAATTCTGTTGCTCGGCACTTGCGACCCATTGGTCGATCTGGGCCGGGCTCGGCGCGCTAATCTGCACCCCGGGGCGCAGAACCGCGAGGTTGCCCGCCGGTTTGCCAATGATTTGATGCAGTGCATTGCGCTTGATATCGAGATCGCTTTGCGCGGCGAATTCCTGGGCAATCGCCAGGTCGAAGCGCGCTTGTGCTTCATGGGTATCGGTAATGGTGGCGGTGCCGACTTCGAAATTGCGCTTGGCCGAGGCCAGCTGTTCTGTGATCGCCGTCTTTTGCGCCTGCACTGACGCCAGCGTATCCTGCGCCGCCAGCACATCAAAATACGCTTGCGAGACCCGTACGATCAAGTCTTGCTCGGCTTGCGCGAATTGCGCTTCGCTGGCGGCAACCGACAGCTTGCTTTGCTGGTACTGTTCCCAGTTGGCCCAGCGGAACAATGGCTGCGACAGGGAAATGCTATGACCGTTGGAGCGAATATCGCGCGGTGCAGGCAATGACGACGACTCGATTTCGCTACGGGTATGGCTGCCAGAAACGCCGACGGTCGGCAATAGCCCGGCACGACCCTGAATCGAACGTTCGGAGCCGGCAGCAAGCGTCGCGCGCGCGCTGGTATAGACCGGGTCGTTGGCCAGTGCGTCCCGGTACACCTGCAGCAAATCGAGCGCCTGGGCGTTGAGTGACAGGAAACTGCCGGCAACCAGCGTTGCAATCAGGGTAAGACGCATTCCATTCTCCATCGATAGAGTCACTACTTAATACGTCGGCATGTCGGGATCGACCTGCTGCGCCCATGCATGGACGCCGCCGGTCAGGTTGGTGACATTGGCAAAACCATTCTGCTCCAGGAAGCGCGCTACCTGCATGCTGCGCATGCCGTGATGACAGATGCAGACGATCTGCGCTTCATCGTCCAGTTCGGACAATTTGGCTGGCACGGTCTGCATCGGCATCAGCACCGCATCGGCAATATGGCAATGCGCGAATTCATTTGGTTCGCGCACATCCAGCAAGATGGGCCTGGCGCGCGCTGCGTCGGCCAGCCAGGCAGACAGTTCCGGGGCGGTGATCTGTTGCATAGGCTGGATCAGAAACGGAAG
Organism: Paucimonas sp.; assembly: GCA_036677325.1. Classification (GTDB taxonomy): domain Bacteria; phylum Pseudomonadota; class Gammaproteobacteria; order Burkholderiales; family Burkholderiaceae_D; genus Paucimonas. The sequence continues at coordinate 33,372 of JAKFBY010000076.1, read as the reverse complement.
TGCGACGGCGTCACCGCATTGAGCAGCGGCTTGACCGTGGTCTCGAACAGCTTGACCGTGTTGTAGGCAATGTCGGAGACGCGGGTAACGATTTGGGCTGTCATCACCGGCGCATCGCCAACAATGGCCAGAATCCGGCCGCCGATCTTGATTTGCTGCAGGAATGCTTCCGGCAAGACCGGCAGCGAGCCCGATATCACGATCACGTCGTATGGTGCGCCATCGTTGCCGCTGCCAGCCCAGCCGCGGGCGCCGTCACCGAGTTCAACCTTGACATTGTGCACGCCGTAAGCGGCAAGGTTTTTTTGCGCCAGCGCCTGCAATTCCGGCTCGATATCGACTGTCGTCACATGCCGTGCCTTGTGGGCGAGCAAGGCCGCCATGTAGCCGGAGCCGGCACCGATTTCCAGCACATTTTCATGCTTTTTGACTTCGGCTTCCTGCAGCATGCGCGCTTCCAGTTTGGGAGTGAGCATGTTCTGGCCGCACGGCAGCGGGATTTCGGTATCCATGAATGCCAGGCTTTGATAGGCCGCCGGCACGAACGCTTCGCGCTTGACTACCATCAGCAGGTTCAGTACATCCTGGTCCAGTACATCCCAGGTGCGGATTTGCTGTTCGATCATGTTGAAGCGGGCTTGTTCAATATTCATGGCATTGGCTCACGGCGTAAAGATAAAAAGGGAATAACTGGTTAAACAATCACGGCCCAGCGCAGTTGCCATGCCGGCACTGCAACGCTGGCAATGGCGCTGGCGTTGGCCGACCAGGCGGCTTTTACTGGCTTTTACTATAACTGGCAAGATCGTCATTTTATCAAATGGCATCCTCATGCAGGGGCTGGAGAACGGCGGATTCACCGGCGCTGTCGGGCTGGTGGCGCCATTTGCGCCGGGCCCAGGCGGCAAAATCATCCAGATAGGTATAAATCACCGGTACCACCACCAGCGTCAGCAGCGACGAGGTAATGATGCCGCCGATGACTGCCTGCCCCATCGGCGCGCGCTGCTCGGAGCCTTCGGCCAGGCCGAACGCCAGTGGCACCATGCCGAACACCATCGCCAGCGTCGTCATCAGAATTGGCCGCAGCCGCACATGGGCTGCTTCCAGCAGGGCGGCGGTGCGTTCCATGCCTTCGCGCCTGGCCTGGTTGGCGAAATCGACCAGCAGGATCGCATTCTTGGTGACCAGCCCCATCAGCATGATGAAGCCGATGATCGAAAACATGTTCAGGGTCGAGCGGAACAGCATCAGCGACAAAAATACCCCGATCAGCGTCAGCGGCAGCGCCGACATGATCGCCAGCGGCTGCAGGAAGCTGGCAAATTGCGAAGCCAGGATCATGTAAATGAAAATCACCGCCAGCGCCAGCGCCGACAGCGCGTAGCCAAACGATTCCTGCATGCTCTTGGCGGCGCCGCCGATCTGGAAGCGGTAGCCGGCGGGCCAGGCAATGGTATTGAGTGCGGTCTTGACATCGTTGGTGACTTGACCGGCCGAGCGGCCGACCACGTTGGCCGATAGTTCGACTTCGCGGTTCAGGTCGCGCCGGTTGATCTGGTTGGCGCCGGTTGACGGCACAATGTCGGCGACTTGCCTCAGCGGCACCATTTTCGGCGTGCCGTCGGGATTGACTTGCGAACTGGTCAGCATCAGGCGCGACAGGTCGTCGATATTGTTGCGGTCGGTGGGTGCCAGCCGCACATTCACATCGTAATTCTGGTCGTCCGGCGCGCGCCAGGTGCTGGCAGCTTCGCCTGCCAAAAGCGGGCGCAGCGCCATGCCGATCTGGGCCACACCGACTCCGAGGTCGGCACCGATCTCGCGCTTGGGCTGCACCGAAATGGTCGGCTTTTGCGCTTTCAGGCTCGAGTCCAGGTCAGCCACGCCGGGAATCGCGCGCATCTTCGCCTGCACCTGCTCGGACAAGCGGGCCAGCTGGGTCAGGTCGGAGCCGAGTATCGACAGGCGCAATTGCTTGTTGTCGCCGCCGACGCCATCGAGCGCGCCGATATGGGTGACGGTGATGCCGGCGATCTGCATCAGCCGGGCGCGCAATGGTGGCGCCATCTGGGTCGTGCTGCGGGTGCGCTCGCTGCGCGGCGCCAGCCGCACGAAGACGGTCGCGTAACTTTTCCCCTGGGCACTGCCAGTATTGACCGTGGTGTACAGGTCGCGCACTTCCGGGAATTCGCGCAATACCGCTTCGACCTGGCGCGCCTTGCTTTCAGTGAATTCCAGCGACGAGCCGACCGGCGTATAGAAGGTCACGCCGGTTTCGGAATAATCGGCTTGCGGCACGAATTCGGTGCCAATCAAACCGGTCATCGGAATCGCCAGGCCGGCAAAAAAGGTCGCGGCGGCAATCGCCAGGGTTGCCTTGCGGTGCTTGAGCGACCACTGCAGCAATACCTGATACGTGTCCGACAGCCACTGCACCAGGCGCGCGAACTGGTCCAGCACGCGGCCGATGGTGTTGGCATACCAGCCCTTCTTTTGATCCTTGGCGCCATGCACTGCCGGATCCGGCCAGATCGATGACAGCATCGGGTCCAGCGTAAACGAGACGAACATCGAGATCAGCACCGCTGCCGTGACGGTGATGCCGAACTGGTGGAAGAAGCGGCCGATGATGCCGCCCATGAAACCGACTGGCAAGAACACGGCAACGATCGACAGGGTGGTGGCCAGCACCGCCAGGCCGATTTCCTTGGTGCCTTCCAGCGCTGCCTTGCGATGGCTCTTGAATTGGCCATGCACTTTCATGCCGGCGTGGCGCACGATGTTTTCCCGCACCACGATGGCGTCGTCGATCAGCAAGCCCACGCACAGCGACAAGGCCATCAGCGTGATCATGTTGATGGTGAAACCGAACATGTACATGAACAGGAAGGTGCCGATCAGCGCCACCGGCAAGGTCAGCCCGGTAATCACGGTCGAGCGCCAGGAATTAAGGAACAAGAACACGATCAGAATGGTGAGCGCCGCGCCTTCGAGCATGGTTGTCCGCACGTTCTTGACACCGACCCGGATCTGGCGCGAGCCATCCTTGATCACTTCGACTTTCACTCCCGGATACAGCGTTTTTAAGGTCGGCGCCAGTTCCGTCATCGCAGCACTCAAGCCATCGGCGACATCGATGGTGTTCTGGCCTTGTGCTTTCAGAATATCGAGCGCGAGCGTCCTCTGGCCGTTGTACAGCGCCAGGCTTTCCTGTTCCTGCTGGCCGTCGACGACAGTAGCAATTTGCGACAGCAGCACCGGCTGGCCGCCGCGGCGGGCGACGATGATGCGGCTGAAGTCAGCCGGGTTCTTGATCTTGCCCTGCACCTGCACGATGCTTTCATTGGCCAGCGAGCGCACGGCGCCGGCCGGCAATTCCTGGTTTTCATTGCGCAGCGCATTGATCACCTGGTCGACGCCGATGCCAAGCGCTTCCATCTCGGTTGGCTTCACGTAGATATTGATTTCGCGCATCAGGCCGCCAACCAGTGTCACCGAACCGACGCCGCGCACGTTTTCCAGGCGCTTCTTGACTACCTGGTCGGCGATGATGGTCAGTTCGCGCAGGCTGCGCTGACCGGCAGTGCCGTCATTGGTGACCGATACCGAAAAGATTGGCCGGTCGGCCGGATCGTAGCGGGTGACGCGCGGCTCCTTGACTTCCTTCCTGAACACGGCTTTGACCAGCGCGATTTTTTCACGCACGTCTTGCGCTGCCTGCGCCGCATCGACCGTCAATGCAAATTCGATGATGACTACCGACGCCCCCTCGTAGGAGCGCGAGGTCAGGCTGTTGATGCCATTGATGGTATTGACTGCTTCCTCGATTTTGCGGGTCAGGTCCGATTCGACCGTCTCGGGGGAGGCGCCCGGATAGTCGGTCTGCACCACCACCACCGGAAAGGTGATGTCAGGGAATTGATCGACCTGCAGCCGCTGGTAGGAAAACAATCCCAGCACGACGAATGCCACCATCATCATGGTGGCCAGGACCGGGTTGCCGATGCTGATGCGTGTAAACCACATGGGGCGTCAGTCTCTCAAATGGTTCAGCGGGCAGCGGCCGGGGCGGCAGCTGCTGCGGTTGCGGTCGGCGCCGGTGCATTCGGAGTCTGGGCAAAGCGCACGCCAGCGCCGCTTTGCAGGTTGCCGAAATTGCTCTTGACGATCTGTGCTCCCGGTTCCAGACCACTGATGATTTCGACTGCGGCGCCGGTGCCGTCATCGCCGCGGATGCCCAGCGTGACCGGTTTCTGACGCAGCGTGCCGTTTTCAATCGCATACACCACCGGCGCGCCGGCCTGTTGCTGCACGGCTGCCTGCGGAACGGTCAGTACCTGGGATTTCTTCGACAAAGTCAGCTGCGCTTCACCAAACATACCAACCCGCAACACGCCCTGTGGATTGTCGACCTGGATATAGGTCAGCACCGAGCGCGAACCAGCTTGGGTAGTCGGATTGATGCGGGCGACCTTGCCGGTCAGCGGCGTTGCCAGGCCTTCGAGTCGCACCTGCACTTCCTGCCCCAGCACCACATTCATGATATCGGTGGTCGGCACTGCGGCTTCCAATTCCATCTGGCGCAGATCGATTACATCCATCAGGCGATTGTCGACCGACACCTTTTCGCCCGCCTGCACCGCACGGCTGGCTACCAGGCCGGCAATCGGTGCGCGGATCACGCTATCGTTGAGCGATTTCTGCGCAATCGCCAGCGTGCCCTGTGCCGATTCGACATTGGCGCGGGCGATATCATATTGGCTGGCGGCATTGTCAAATGCATTTTGCGAAATGAACCCCTTGTCGACCAGCGCCCGGTTATTGTCGCGTGCCTTGGCGGCAATCGCCAGCTGGCCGCGGGCTGCCTGCAAGCTGCCCCGTGCCTGTTCCAGGCGTGCCTGGTATTCGCTGGTATCGATTCTGGCCAGCACCTGGCCAGCTGCGACCGGCTCACCTTCGCGCACCAGCACTTCGCGTACTTCACCGGCCACCTTGGCCTTGACCGCCGCCTGATGGACGGCGCGCAACGAGCCGGACAACAGCATCACCTGGCGCAGATCGCGCGGCTGGGCGGTGCCGACATCGGTTGGCAAGAATTCCAGCACTGCCGGCGCCTGTGCCGCACTCGGCACGACCGGTGCGGGAGCTGCCCGCTTTTTCAGTGCAAATATCGCTCCCGCGGCAAGCACGGCGACGATCAACAGGATCCAGAATGTACGGCGTTTTAGCATGGCTCGGAGGGAGATGGCAACGAAGCAGTAGGGTCGCGCAGCAAGCCGCGCAGGAAAATATCGATATACGACTGCAAATAAGCCTGGGGTGAAATCGGCGACATGCTGCAGGCGCCGAACGAATGGTTCCACATCATCAGCATCACCATTGGCGCCACCACCACATGCATTGCTTGCTGCGCATCGATCGGCCGGAATTCGCCGCGCGCAATGCCATGTTCGAGCATGCGGATGATCAGCCGATTGACGCGGGAAATCACTTCTTCATAATAAAAGCGCGCAACTTCCGGAAAATTGCCGGATTCAGCCATGATCAGTTTGGTAATGCCCGATATCTTGGTATTGCCGATGCGCTCCCACCAGCCCAGCATGATGTCCTGGAACAGGACCGCGCTCGGCCCGTCGTACTGGTCGATCATGCCCTCGGCTTCGCCAATCACGGGAATCATGCTTTCCCGAACCACCGCCTTGAACAACTCTTCCTTGTTGGTGAAATACAGATACAGGGTGCCTTTGGAGACGCCAGCGCGGGCCGCCACATCATCCAGCCGGGTCGCGGTAAAGCCGCGTTCGACAAACAAATCGAGCGCGGCGGCCAGCAATTCTTGCGGGCGGGCATCCTTGCGACGCTCCCAGCGCTTACTTTTCAACGGGCATTGCATAAGAGCAAAATCCAATAACTTACTGACGAGTCAGTAATGTAAGCGCCATTTTCATTGACGTCAAGCCAGTTGCCGGGCCGCTTACAACTGAAACATGCCGAAACATGCCGTTACAAAGCAAAACATCCGCATCCGGTGAATCCAGTAGAATCACTGCCATCTTGTTTATTACCGGCAGAATATGAATTGGTTGCGTAAATGGTGGGTCTGGGCTGGCTTGATCTTGCTGCTGGCACTGGCATTGGTCGGCATGAAGACGTGGTCGCAAAAAAATGCCGCGCCGCAATACAAAACTGGCAAGGTCGAGCTGGGAGCCATCACGGCCAGCGTATCGGCGTCCGGTACATTAAGCCCGGTAGTGTCGGTGCAGGTCGGCTCGCAAGTGTCCGGGCAGCTAAAGGAAATCCTGGTCGACTTCAATAGTGAGGTCAAGCAGGGACAATTGATTGCCCGCATTGACCCGGAAACCTTTGAATACCGGGTGCGGCAAGCCGAGGCTGATCTGGACGCCGCGCGTTCGCAAGTGCTGTCGCAGCAGGCGCAGATTGCCGCCCAGCGCGCGCAGGCGGCCCAAGCGGAAGTCAACCGGATCGAAGCCAAGCGCGACTTCGACCAGAAGCAGCAATTGATGGACAAGGGATTTATTTCGGCCGCCGAGCGCGACAAGTCGCGTGCAATCTATAACGCCCAAATCGAACAGGTCAAGGCAGTGCAGGCGCAGGTGCAGGTCGCGCAAGCCGGCGCCGGCAGTGCACAGGCCACAGTCAAGCAGCGCGGAGCGGCACTGGCGCAGGCCAGAATCGAGCTGGAGCGTACTGCGATCAAGGCACCGGTCAATGGCGTGGTGATCAAGCGCAGCGTCGAAAAAGGGCAGACGGTGGCAGCCAGCCTGCAGGCGCCGGAATTGTTCATCATCGCCGAAAACCTGTCCGACATGCGGGTCGATACCGCCATCGATGAATCTGAAATCGGCCGCATCCGCAATGGCCAGCAAGCCACCTTCACGGTCGATGCATTTCCCGGACGCACCTTCGAAGGGCGCGTCAACCAGATCCGCAAGTCGGCACAAAACGTCTCGAACGTGGTCACCTACATGGTTGAAGTAGCGGCCCCCAATCCGCGCAAGGAATTATTGCCAGGCATGACTGCCAATGTGCGGGTGGTCACCGATACCCGGCGCGATGTGATCAAGGTACCCAATGGCGCATTGCGCTTTCGCCCGCCCGGTGCCACCAACCAGCGCACTGGTGCTGATGCCGGTGCCGGCCGGCCAGCCGGTGGCCAGGCCAGTGGGCAGGGCGCGGGGCAGGGCCGCGAAGGACGTGGACAGAATGGCGCGCAGCGCGAGCAGCTGGAAAAGGAATTGCAGTTGAGCGATGCGCAAAAGGGCAAGCTTGAAGCGATCTATGCCGGGCAACGCGACAAGATGGCGGCTGCGCGCGAAGCGCCGGCTGAAGAGCGGCAAAAAATCATGGAGCGCAATCGCAGCGACCTGCGCGCGCAAATCGCTGACATGCTCACGCCCGATCAGCGCAAGAAATACGAAGACATCACGGCCGAACAGGCGGGCCGGCGCGGCGCCAATACGCCCGGCCGGGTGTTCATTCTGGATGCCGATGGCCAGCCGAAGGAAGTGCCGGTGCGGGTGGGTCTTACCGATGGCAGTATGACGGAAGTGGTGTCAACGGACTTGAAAGATGGCATGACCGTCATCACCGGCATGGTGCAGACTGCCCAGCCCGCCAGTGCAGCGCCAGCGGCCGCGCGCGGCCCGCGCATGTTTTAAGGATCGCACAGGATGACTGCACTGATCGAGACCCGCAGCCTGGTCAAGGACTATGTGATGGGCAACAACCATGTATTCGCGCTGCGCGGCGTATCGCTCACGATCGATACCGGCGAGTTCGTCGCGATCATGGGGGCGTCCGGCTCCGGCAAGTCGACTTTCATGAACATGCTCGGCTGCCTGGACTTGCCGACCTCCGGCGAATACCTGCTGGCCGGCGAGCAGGTCTCGACCATGGATAGCGATCAGCTGGCGGCGATCCGCAACCGCCGGATCGGTTTTGTATTTCAGCAATTTAATCTCTTGCCGCGCACCACCGCGCTCGACAATGTCGAATTGCCACTGCTGTATTCCTCGGTACCGGCCGCCGAGCGGCATGTGCGCGCAGCGCTGCGCCTGACCGAAGTCGGACTGGGCGAGCGAATGGATCATCATCCGGCGCAATTGTCGGGCGGCCAGCAGCAGCGCGTCGCCATTGCCCGCGCGCTGGTCAACAATCCGGCGCTGATTCTGGCCGATGAGCCGACCGGCGCGCTCGATTCGCGTACCAGCATCGAGATCATGGCACTGTTCCAGAAATTGAGCCGCGAAGGCATGACCATCGTGGTGGTCACGCATGAGCAGGACATCGCCAATTTTGCATCGCGCATCATCACCTTCCGCGATGGCCAGGTCATCAGCGATGCCGCCAATCTGGCGCAGGATGCGCAGGCACAGTTGACCACGCTGGATCAAACCGCGCCTCGGCCGGCCGCTGCCGTGCCGGCTGAAGCGATGCCATGAACCTGCTGGCGACTTTCAGGATTGCGTTGAATGCGTTGCGGGTCAACCTGCTGCGCTCGATGCTGACCATGCTGGGCATTATCATCGGTGTGGCGGCGGTGATCACGATGATTGCCGTCGGTGCCGGCGCACAGGCACGCATCCAGGACCAGATCAAGAGCCTGGGCTCGAACCTGATGATCATCATGCCAGGCTCGACCACTGCGTCCGGCGTGCGGCTGGGCGCCGGCGCCAACCAGAACCTGACTGAAGACGATGCGCAGGCGATTGCCCGCGAAGTCCCGGAAGTGCAGGCGGCAGCGCCATCGATGCGCAATTCCGGCCAGGTGATTGCCGGCGGCAGCAACTGGTCGACCCAGATCTATGGTGTCACGCCCGATTATTTCGAAGTGCGCGAATGGCCGCTGGCGTCCGGTCGCATGTTTGAAGACAATGAATTGACCGGCTCGGCCAAGGTAGTGATTCTCGGTCAGACCGTGGCGAACCAGCTGTTTGGCGACATCGACCCGGTCGACCAGGTGCTGAGGATCAAGAATGTGCCGCATACGGTGGTGGGCGTGTTGAGCAAAAAAGGGCAGAACATGATGGGCCAGGACCAGGATGACGTGGCGATGGTGCCGCTGTCGACTGCCCGCAACCGCCTGTTCGGCAATGCGCAAGGCAAGTTGCGCCGGGTCGGCTCGATCCAGGTCAAGATTTACGAAGGCGCCGACATGAAAGCGGCGGAAGAGGGGATGCGGGAATTGCTGCGCCAGCGCCAGCGCAACCAGCCGGGCCAGGATGATTCATTCACGATTCGCAACCTGACCGAAATTCTGGCCACCCAGGAAGAATCGTCGCGCATCATGACGATCTTGCTGGCAGCGGTGGCATCGGTGTCTTTATTGGTCGGTGGCATCGGCATCATGAATATCATGCTGGTATCGGTCACCGAACGTACCCGCGAAATTGGTTTGAGGATGGCGGTCGGTGCGCGCGGGCGCGATATCCTGACGCAATTTCTGGTCGAAGCAATCACGCTGTCATTGATCGGCGGTTTTATTGGCATCGTGCTGGGCGTACTGAGCTCGTATCTGGTCGGTGAGCTGGCCGGCTGGGCCACCAAGCTGTCGCCGGAATCGATCGTGCTGGCGGTCGGATTTTCAGCCGGGATCGGCATCTTCTTTGGCTATTACCCGGCGCGCAAGGCATCGAAATTATTGCCGATCCAGGCATTGCGTTACGAGTAACATTGTCGTCTGCTTGCGCGAATGCAAAATGTACAATGCCGGCATGCGGGTTGATATTGCTACCGGGCGTAGAAGCGATAAAGTGAATAATGAATTTGAAAGCAAGCCGCGGAGTGCGGATTGTCGCGCTTCAAAATAAACTGCTGGTGATCAGGTCAATGATTGCCAGGAGCACCTTATGAATGCCGCACTGAAAAAAAGCCAGACAGAGCCCGCCACCGTCAGCGACCCGCGCTGGGCAGCTGTCATGGCGCGCGACCCGGCTGCCGATGGCAAGTTTTTTTATTCGGTCAACACCACCGGCGTGTATTGCCGTCCCACTTGTGCGGCGCGGCTGGCACGCCCGGAAAACGTGCGTTTCCATGCCACTTGCCAGGACGCCGAAGCGGCCGGCTTTCGCGCCTGCAAGCGCTGCAAGCCGGGCCAGCCGTCACTGGCCGAGCACAATGCGGCCACGATCGCCGCCGCCTGCCGCATCATCGAACAAGCGGAAACGATGCCGGGCCTGGAGCATCTGGCGCAGCAGGTGGGGCTCAGCACGTATCATTTTCACCGGTTATTCAAGCAGGTCACCGGCTTGACGCCCAGGCAATATGCGGCAGCCTGTCGTGAACAGCGGCTGCGTAATCAATTGATACAAGGCGGCAAGGTTACCGAAGCCATTTTCGATGCCGGCTACCAGGCCAGCAGCCGTTTCTATGCCAATGCGGACGCGGTGCTCGGCATGGCTCCGAGCCGTTATCGGGCGGGTGGCGCCAGCACCGTTATCCGGTTTGCGATCGGCGAATGCGCATTGGGACCGATCCTGGTGGCGCAAAGCGAGCGCGGCGTGTGCGCGATCCTGATGGACGACAGCCCGGAGCAGCTTGTCCGCGATTTGCAAGACCGCTTTCCGCAGGCGAACCTGATCGGCGGCGACCAGCAATTCGAGCAACTGGTGGCAACCGTCGTCGGCTTTGTCGAGGCACCCGGCATCGGTCTGGACCTGCCGCTGGACGTGCGCGGCACCGCGTTTCAACAGCGCGTGTGGCAAGCGTTGCGCGCCATTCCCCCCGGACAGACCGCGACATACTCCCAGATTGCCGAACGTATCGGTAGCCCGACCGCAGTGCGGGCGGTGGCCGGCGCGTGCGCGGCGAATGCAATCGCGGTGGCGATCCCCTGCCACCGCGTGGTGCGCACCGATGGCAGCCTGTCGGGCTACCGCTGGGGGGTGCAGCGCAAGCGCGCGCTGCTGGACCTGGAATCAGGGAAATGACGGCACCAGCCAAGTCGGTGGCGCCAGGCAGCGGATTTCCTTCGGCCCGATGAGCACGCCCGACCTGTTTGCAGACCTGGAGCCGGGTCGAACCTGGCGCGAGGACCTCGGCCCCGGCGCGCTGGTGCTGCGGCAATTCGCGCTGCCACATGAAGCGGCATTGTTCGCTGCGCTGGCCAGCGTCACGGCGCAGGCGCCGTTTCGCCACATGACCACGCCCGGCGGCTTTCGCATGTCGGTGGCGATGACCAATTGCGGTGCGTTGGGCTGGGTAAGCGATCGCCGTGGCTATCGCTATGATGGGCTTGATCCCGATAGCGGCCAGCCCTGGCCGGCGATGCCCCCGGCATTCATGCAGCTGGCGCACGAGGCGGCATGCAGTGCCGGCTTTGAGGAGTTCGCGCCGGATGCCTGCCTGATCAACCGTTACGAGCCGGGCACGCGATTGACCTTGCATCAGGATAAGAATGAAGCCGATTTTCAGCAGCCGATCGTGTCGGTGTCGCTCGGCATTGCGGCGATGTTCCTGTTCGGCGGCATGCAGCGCAGCGACCGGGCGCGTCGTGTACCGCTGGTTCATGGCGACGTGGTGGTGTGGGGCGGGCCGGCGCGGCTGACTTACCATGGCGTGTTGCCGGTCAAGCATGGCGATCATTGGCTGACCGGCTCGCACCGGATCAATCTCACCTTCCGCAAAGCGGGCTGATTCTTTATGCCTGATTCTTTATTTTAGTTACGCAATAAAATGAAATGGTGCCCGCAGCTGATACGGTACCTTTGAAGGCTCATGATCTGTAAAAGGAATGCGATCGTGTTTTTACGATCGGCGATGGCCCGGCGGCGTTCCAACATGAAATAAAAAACCCGGCGCAGGGCCGGGTTGGTCATTGCAGGCGAACTGGCAATGCAGGCTAGCGCTTGACTCGCAGATTATTTTCAAAGAAAAACCGGGTCACCCATGCCGGATAATTGATATGGGTGTAGTCATGGAACTGGCTGCCGTAAGTGCCGCCACCGCTGCCGCCGTCACCGGCGGCAAAGGCATGGCCCATTCCTTCGACCTGGATCTGCGCCAGCCGCAGCTTGCCGGCGCCATCCTGGTACAGCATGCCATTGCTCTGGTTGGTTTCGCTGATCTTGCCGGCTTCCTTGCTGGCACCATACAGTTGCTGCAGCGCGTCCCGGTTGCGCTCGGCATGCGCGGGATGGGCGAGGCGGTCTTCGCTGCCATGCAGGATGCTGGCGATCTGGCTGGCAAACGCGTTTTTCTGGTCAGCGGCATATTGCTGGCAATTGTCGACAATGGTGGCGGCGGCAATTTTCGGCGCGGCGAACAGATCCGGGATGTTGGACCCCATCGCTGGCGCCGAATGCAGGCCGACGCCCGCCACCAGTTCCGGATAGCTGCAAGCCAGGATCTGGGCGACGGCGCCGCCGGATGACATGCCGACCACATACACCTGGTTTGGATCGATATTCAATTCAGACCGTGCCTTCAAGCCGGTGATCATGTCGGCCAGGAGCCCGATATCGCGTGTGCCGCGCTGGTGCTCGGTGCCGAACCAGTCCCAGCAACCGGCAAACAGGCGCGAGCCGGGGGTATTGGTTTCCGGCACATCGGGTGCGGCCAGTATCATGCCGTATTGCTCGGCAACGCTTTCCCAGCCAGTACGCTTGCCCAGGATATCGCCGGATGCGGTTTGTTTGCAGCCATGCAAGACCACCATCAATGCACGCTTTTTACCCAGCTTTGGCTTGGCTTGCTGCGGCAGGTAGACATGCAAGTTAAATAAGCCAAAATTCTTGTCGTTTTCCGTCCAGTTGCCCGGTTGCGGGCTGGCGGCATGGGCACTGCCAGCCAGCAGCAATAGCGCCAGAGCACGTACAATAGGAGAAAATAAAAGCGGCATCTGGCGGTCCTTGCGGTCAGGTAGGCGGTCAAAGGTTTGATCCGCAAAATTACCTGCGGATAGCGGCATTGTATCGAATTGCACACGGCATGGCAGGCCAAGAATTATCTGCCCGGCTACTTTTTCATTTACCCTGAAACGCGTTGACCTGCCAGCCATGATTGTGCGGGCGCGGACAGGGTTGCCAAGACTGGTTGATTGCATGCATATTGATTTATCCTGCCGCAGCGGTTGCGGTGCCTGTTGCATTGCACCGTCGATTTCTTCCCCGATACCCGGTATGCCCCAAGGCAAGCCGGCCGGCGTGCGCTGCATTCAGCTCGATGAGGTAAACCGCTGCCGCATTTTTGCCGATCCGCGCCGCCCGACTGTCTGCGCCAGCCTGCGGCCCTCGATCGACATGTGCGGCACATCCCAGGCCGATGCATTGTCTTATCTGCACCGGCTCGAATCCGCCACTGCCATTGACCTTCCCTTTCTGGAGCAACCGACATGACTAGATTGCTACTGCGCTCGTTGACCCGATTTGCCCTGGTGCTTGTAATGGCTGCGACCGTGCTCGGCGGCTGCGCCGGCCTGCTTGGTCCGCGCAATGTCGAGGTGCCATTGTCAACCTTGCAGGCATCGCTCGAGCGCCGTTTTCCATTCAATAATCGCTATCTGGAATTGTTCGATATCCAACTGCGCACCCCGCGCCTGTCGCTGGAGCCCGGCACCAACCGGGTCGTCACGACTTTTGATGCCGCCGTCTCGCCTGCCTGGTTGAAGCGGTCATGGCAAGGCAGTTTTGCGCTATCCGGCATGCTCGGGCTCGATCCGGCCAAGAATGCAGTGATCCTGGTCGATCCGCGGGTCGATACTTTCAATCTCGACGGCGTGGAACCCGCCTATTCCAGGCAGGTTGCCAAAATTGCCGGATTGCTTGCCGAACAAGTTTTCAGGAATATGCCCCTATATACCTTTCAACCGGATGATTTTCGTTATGGCGGCACAACTTTCTTGCCAACAAAAATCAATACCGGCACCAACGCCCTCGTGGTAACCTTTGAGCCGGTAAGATAACGCGATACTTCCCCGCAATGCATCTGGCGCAGTAATTCGTTTCCTCCAAGAATTTTAAAGCCCGCGCGGCGCACTTCCCCGCGGGTTTTTTATTGATATTTACTCTTTCTATATAGACGCATGGATTTCATTATCGTAATCAAGGCCCTGATCATGGGCATTGTCGAAGGCTTGACCGAATTTTTACCGATTTCCTCGACCGGCCATCTGATCCTCGCCGGCAGCCTGCTCGATTTCAGCGCCGATATCACCAGTGAAAAAATCAAGGTATTCGAGGTCGCGATCCAGGCCGGCGCGATGCTGTCGGTCTGCTGGGAATTCCGGGTCAAGATCGGTGCGGTATTGTCCGGCCTGTTCAGTGATCCCAAGGCGCAAAAATTTGCATTGAATGTGGTAGTCGCGTTCATGCCTGCCGCGTTGCTCGGTTTCTTTTTCAACAAGCAAATCACCGCGCTGCTGTTTTCACCGGTGTCGGTGGCGGTGGCATTCATCGTCGGCGGCCTGATCATCCTGTGGATCGAACGCCGCCACAAGCTCAACCCGCAAGTGGCGCGGATTCAAACCATTGAAGACATGACATTGCTGGATGCCTTCAAGGTCGGCTGCGCGCAAGCGTTTGCCCTGATCCCCGGCACCAGCCGTTCCGGCGCCAGCATCATCGGCGGCATGATGTTTGGCATGTCGCGCAAGGCGGCCACCGAGTTTTCTTTTTTCCTGGCAATTCCAACCCTGTTTGGCGCGTCGATCTATTCGCTGTACAAGGAACGGGCTATATTGTCGGTAGCCGATCTGCCGCTGTTTAGCGTCGGTACCGTGTTTGCATTTGCTTCCGCCTTTTTATGCGTGCGCTGGCTGCTGCGTTACATCAGCACCCATGATTTCACGATTTTTGCCTGGTACCGGATCGTGTTCGGCCTGCTGATTCTGGTGACCGCATACTATGGCTGGGTCAACTGGTCCCACTAGTCAATGAATACTGCTGTTGGCAGCGCACCTGCGCTGCATCTGCTGGAAACCGTATTCGGTTATCCAGCCTTCCGCGGCCAGCAGGCCGCGATTGTCGACCATGTTGTCGGCGGCGGCGACGCGCTGGTCTTGATGCCGACCGGCGGCGGCAAGTCGCTGTGCTACCAGATACCGGCCATGCTGCGCGAGGGCGTCGGGGTGGTGGTGTCACCCCTGATTGCGCTGATGCAGGACCAGGTCGATGCGCTGGCCGAAGTCGGGGTGCGCGCCGCCTTTCTGAACTCCAGCCAATCCTTCGATGAATCGGTGCGCATCGAGCGCAAACTCCGTGCCGGCGAGCTCGATCTGGTGTATGTCGCGCCGGAACGCCTGATGACGCCGCGCTGCCTGGAAATGCTGGCTGCTGCAAAGATCGCGCTGTTCGCCATCGATGAAGCGCATTGCGTGTCGCAATGGGGACATGATTTCCGGCCGGAATACATCAGGCTGTCGGTATTGCATGAACGCTTTCCCGATGTGCCACGGATCGCCCTGACCGCCACTGCCGATCAGCAAACCCGGGCTGAAATCATCCAGCGGCTGCAGCTGGACGAGGCATTGCAATTCGTTTCGTCATTCGATCGCCCCAATATCCGCTACCAGATCGTCGAAAAAGCCAATGGCCGCAAGCAATTGCTCGACTTTATCGAAAGCGAGCATGCAGGCGACGCCGGTATCGTGTATTGCCTGTCGCGTAAAAAAGTCGATGAAGTCGCCGAATTCCTCAATGCCAACGGCATCAATGCATTGCCCTATCACGCCGGCATGGATACGCCCAGTCGCAGCAAAAATCAGTCGCGTTTTTTACGCGAGGAATCGATCGTGATGGTGGCCACGATTGCCTTCGGCATGGGGATCGACAAGCCAGATGTGCGCTTCGTCGCCCATCTCGATTTGCCAAAAAGCATCGAAGGCTATTACCAGGAAACCGGCCGCGCCGGGCGCGACGGCACCCCGGCCAATGCCTGGATGGCGTACGGTTTGCAGGATGTGGTGCAGCAGCGGCGCATGATCGATGAATCCGAAGCCGATGAGAATTACAAGCGGGTGATGGGCGCCAAGCTCGATGCGATGCTCGGCCTGTGCGAAACCCTGTCGTGCCGGCGCGTGCGCCTGCTGCACTATTTCGGGCAAGAATCCACGGCTTGCGGCAATTGCGATACCTGCCTCAATCCGCCGGTATCGTTCGACGCCACGATCCAGGTACAAAAACTGCTGTCGACCATTTACCGGGTCGAGCAGCGCTTCGGTGCGATGCATGTGTTCGATGTGCTGCGCGGTGTCGATTCCGACAAGGTGAAACAATGGCGCCATGAGCAGCTGTCGGTATTCGGCATCGGTTCCGAACGCAGCGACGCCGAATGGCGCGCGATACTGCGCCAGGCGATTGCACTGGGCCTGGTGGCGGTCGACCATGACGGCTTCAATGCGTTGAAGCTGACCGATGCGGCGCGCCCGGTGTTGCGCGGCGAACAGAAGATCCAGCTGCGCCAATACCAGAAGCCGGTCAAGAGCCGCAAAGCCGGCGTCAAGCCGAAGGGCTATGTCGAGAGCGACCTGTCGGCGCAGGAGCAAGCGATTTTCGACAAGCTGCGCTGGTGGCGGGTGGAAACCGCGCGCAAGCACAATGTGCCGGCGTACGTGATTTTTCATGATGCGACCATGCGCGAAATTGCCAAGGCCAAGCCAGCCTCGTTGAATGACTTGCGCGGCGTGACCGGCGTCGGTGAAAAAAAACTGGAAACCTATGGCGAGGAAATCGTCACGCTGATTGCCGATCTGGCCTGACGGCGATCATGGCATGAGTAGACCGACAATATGGAAATCGACCTGATTCGCCAGCGCCTGCGCATGCTGGGCGCCAAGCCGGAACATGAACAGCGGGTGCTGCGCGACTGGCTGCAGGCCCGCCCGCATGACCAGGGACGGCGTCGCCCCCAGGATTATTTGCCGCTGGCGCTGCGCGACGCACGCCCGCAGCTCGATGCCGAATTGCAGGCAATCGCACGTCTGCTCGCCAGTCATCCGACCGAGGATGGATCGGCGCGCCTGCTGGTCGGACTGGCTGATGGACAGAGCGTCGAAAGCGTACTGCTGCCGCGCAATGGATTATGCATTTCCAGCCAGGTTGGCTGCGCGGTCGGCTGCCAGTTCTGCATGACCGGACGCAGCGGCCTGATCCGTCAGCTGAGCAGCGGCGAGATGCTGGCGCAGGTTGCGTTGGCGCGCAGCCTGCGCCCGGTCAAGAAAGTCGTTTTCATGGGCATGGGCGAACCTGCCCACAACCTCGATAATGTCATCAACGCGATCCAGTTGCTGGGCACCGAGGGCAATATCGGCCACAAGAACCTGGTGTTTTCAACTGTCGGCGACATCCGCGTATTCGAGCGCCTGCCGCAAGGCACGGTCAAGCCGGCGCTGGCGTTGTCATTGCATACCACCAAACCGGCCTTGCGCGAGACATTGCTGCCGCGCGCACCCAGGCTGACCCCGAAGGAACTGGTGGCACTGGCTGAACAATACGCCCGCAGTACCGCGTATCCGGTGCAATACCAGTGGACCCTGCTGGAAGGCATCAATGATGGCGAGGATGAAATCGATGGCATCGTCGAGCTGTTGCAAGGCAAGCATGCAGTGCTCAACATGATTCCCTACAATACGATTCCCGATCTGGCCTTCAGGCGTCCTTCATGGGAGCGGGCACGTGACATGGTGCGCACGCTGCACCAGCGCGGCATACTTGCCAATCTGCGCGATTCGGCAGCACAGGAAGTCGATGGTGGCTGCGGCCAGTTGCGCGCGCGTGCCGAAGCTGCGCAGGCGCGAACCATTCCGATTCGTGCTGCCTGATGATCATGGTTTCAGCTGCATGCGCCAGCTGCGGTTGCATGCGGTTGCAGCAGGTATCCAGTATTAAGCGCTATGGAGGACTTTGACGATCAGGTCGAAGCGGCAAATGCCTTGCAAATTTCCTCGATATGGCGCTGATCGGTGCCGCAGCAACCGCCGACGACATGCAGGTTCGGCATGTGGCGCCGGACATCCTGGTACTGCTGCGCCAACGTGACCAGGTCGCCGTCATCGAGCTCGGTTGCTTCATTGAGTTCTGCATGGCTTTTTGATGAGGCATTGGCCCGTACGCCATATAGCCGGGATAGCCATTTGCCGGGAGCTGCCAGCGCCGGTAAAAAATGGGTTGGATGCGCGCAGTTGATCATGTAATACGCAGGGTAGGCATGCGTATCGGCATCGGTGCATTCGACCGCCTCACGTAATGTCTGTCCGGTCGGCAGCTTGCCATTGGTTTCAACCGTAAACGAGATAGCGGCCGGCATCTGCAGTTGCCGGGCTGCGCGTGCAATGCCGATTGCCTCCTCAACATAATTGATCGTAAAGGCTGTCACCATGTCCGCCTCGGTTTGTGCAAAGGTCTCGATCTGCGTGGCGTGGTATTGCGCTGCTTCCTCGATTGACATCTCGGACGACGGTATATAGCCATCGCCACGCGGCCCGATACTGCCGCTGATCACCATCGGCGATGCAGGTGTTTCATAGATGTTTCTGATATCAGCCAGCATCTCGATGGCCTGGCGATTGATCGCAGCGAGCTGCGCATCGGCATAGCCAAGCTTGCTGGCCCAGTCAGGGTTGGCGCGCCAGGTGGCGCTATCGAGCACCAGCCCCATCCGGTAAGTCAGGGCCAGCCTGGCGTAGCCAGTGTAATAATCATGCAGCGTGCGCACGCCGGATTCACTGTCGAACAACACAAAGGCGGCAAAATCGGGAAGGTCGATCCCTTGCCGGAAAATCAGCGTGGTTTCAATGCCGCCATCGGTGATGAACATGCCGTCGTGACATTGCGGAAGCTGTGACCGGTATTTTGCCATGGCGTCATCCACGTTCATCATCGACAACCGGCGTCGATGCCTGCCGACTCAAATTGAGTAATTTTATTAGATATTGAATAATCGATATTGAATAATTTCCTTAGTGAGGTTTGGCATATTTCGCCACGCCGGTTACATCGATAATCACGCACCGCTGATTGCCGACCACCCAGGCATCATGTCCGGGCGCCATGTAAAAAAAGTCGTTCGGTCCGTATTCCATTTCCGTTCCATCTTCCATTCTGACGATCATCCGGCCTTCAAGAATGAGACCGGTATGCGCAGCCTGGCATGAATCCGTTCCGGCAATCGGCTTCACATGTTCGCTCCAGCGCCAGCCAGGTTCGAACTCACCGCGGCCCACTACATGATCACCCAAGGTAAATACATGCATTTTGCCTTTTGCATCTTTAAATGGCCTGGTTTCATCCGGCCGGTCGGACGGTTTGCGAACCAGTGCCTGTCTTTCCGATACCGCACTCATGATTTTCCTCCAGAAGTTAAGAATGACATTGGCTTTGGCAAAGTAGTCTTCTACGCAAAAAACCAAGGTGCAACTATAGTCAAACTGAGGTGAAACCAAGTGTAATTTACGTAGATTTTTAAATTGCAATGCAAGTCTGAAATGCCATCGCCATCCAACAACAGTTGATCGCGCAGTCTACTCAATCGCTTACATCTCCTATATTTAGCATAGAAAAATTTCATCCTGAATCAAGAGGTGTGACCACAGAATTTAGCGTGACACAGGCTACACTTCATTATTCTCCGGCAAGGTCACCACCCTGAAGCCCAAGTCCGGCGGCGCATTATCAATCAAGCCAGATGCATACCGGGCAAATTGTCATTCGCAATTTGCCGGCTGCAGAGGTAATGCAGATAGGCATGCAACTATCACTCTGATTGCTTTTGCTTTTGCCACTGACATAAAAGCATTCGTCCACGCTATCGGTTATGCAGGTGGGCATTTTCCATTCGCCTTGCCTGTTTATCTGCCGGACCAGCCAATGAGCAATGCCTTCTCGCAAGGAACAGCCTGCATGAGTTTTCCGGCTAAATATATTCCTTAGTAAACCAGCGGCAGGCAGTGCTTCCGCATTGATTGACTTCAAGGCCAGCGGCGATTTCGCCTGCTATATATGACATTGCTCATGCTTGGGAAGAGCAGAGCATTCAACGCACACATGACGTCTTATCGACTGACAACGCACCGATCTGGCAGGGCGATCCGGACAAGCTCAATGGTCCATCACCTTGCGCAGGCAACCCTGCGGTAAAAGCAGTGTGGCTGGTGTAAGAAGAAAGGTTTGATATGGATGCTTTACTGCTTTCCAGAATTCAGTTCGCGTGGGTGATAGCATTCCATATCCTGTTGCCGGCTTTCACGGTGGGCCTGGCCTGCTATATCGCGACACTCGAACTCCGGTACTGGATCAGCAAGGATGACGTGATCCGCCGGCTATCGGCATTCTGGATCAAGATCTTTGCCATTTCCTTCGGCATGGGAGTTGTCTCCGGGATTGTGATGCCGTTTCAGTTCGGCACCAACTGGAGCCGGTTTTCCGACAGTGCATCGAATGTGATCGGCTCGCTGCTGGCCTATGAAGTATTGACGGCGTTTTATCTGGAAGCGGCATTCCTGGGCGTGCTGCTGTTCGGCAGGAAACTGGTGCCGCAATGGGCGCATGTGCTGTCGGCTGTGATGGTGGCGCTGGGTACCGTGCTGTCATCGTTCTGGATCCTGGCGGTCAATAGCTGGATGCAAACGCCGGCCGGTTATGAAGTAATCGATGGCCGGTTTTTTCCGACCAGTATGTTCGACGTGATCTTTACGCCTTCCTTCCCGTACCGTCTGGTCCATACCGTCACCGCCTTTCTGGTGACCACCGCATTCGTGATCCTGGCGGTCGGTGCGTATTACCTGCGCCAAGGCCGGTTCGCCAGTGAAAGCAAGATCATGATGCGCATGTCGCTATTGTTTCTTGCATTGATGGTGCCGCTGCAGGTGGTGGTCGGCGATTTGCACGGGCTCAATTCCCTGAAGCACCAGCCGGCCAAGGTCGCTGCGATGGAAGGGCTGTGGGAAACCGGGCGCGGCGTGGCGGCGTCGCTGTTCGCGATTCCCGACCAGGAAGCCGAGACCAACCATTTCGAAATCGCCATTCCCAAACTCGGCAGCCTGTACCTGACGCATGACCTCAACGGTGAAGTTAAAGGCTTGAAAGAGTGGCCGAAGGCCGACCGGCCGCCGGTGGCGATTGTCTACTTCGCGTTTCGCATCATGGTCGGCATCGCGATGATCATGCTGGTGGTGGTGATCGCGGGCCTGGTGCTGTGGCGTCGCGGGCGGCTGTTCGATACCCGATGGTATCTGCGGCTATGCACCTGGACAGGCGCTGCCGGTTTCATCGCGGTGCTGGCAGGGTGGACCACCACCGAGGTCGGCCGCCAGCCATGGGTGATTTACGGCTTGATGCGCACCGCCGACGCGGTGTCGCCGACATTGACCGGCCGCGATGTGGCACTGTCTCTGGCTGCCTATGTGCTGGCTTATCTGGTGATTTTCGGCGGCGGCTATGTCCTGCTGCGCCGGCTGATCGGGATCGGTCCATCGCAGGCAGCCGACAATGAGGTTTTCGATGAACACACGCGGCCCAAGCGGCCGCTATCTGCGGTTTCTGACACCGGCGCTGCCGCAGTCACCGCCACTGGACGCACAGGAGGACCGAATGTCCCTTGACCTGGTACCACTGTGGGCCGTAATCCTGTGCATCGCGGTCCTGATGTATGTGCTGCTGGACGGCTTTGATCTTGGCGTCGGCATTCTCTTTTTGTTCCGCAAGAACGACCAGGACCGTGACATGATGGTTGCATCGGTGGCGCCGATCTGGGACTTTAACGAAACCTGGCTGATCCTGGGTAGCGGCGGCTTGCTGGCCGTGTTTCCGCTGGCATTCGCGATCATCATGCCAGCCGTGTATTTTCCGATACTGGTGATGCTGCTGGGGCTCCTGTTTCGCGGCGTCGCGTTTGAATTCCGCGACGCACCCGGCGCCAGAAAATCAATCTGGAATGCGGCCTTTACCTATGGCTCGCTGCTCGCCACCTTTGCGCAAGGCGTAGTACTGGGCAACTTCATCATCGGCTTCCCGGTGTCCGGGCGCTCGTTTGCCGGCACCAGCTGGGACTGGATTGCGCCGTTTCCGCTGTTGACCGGGCTGGGCCTGGTGGTCGGTTACGCATTGCTGGGTTCAACCTGGCTGTACATGAAGACCGAGGGCGAGCTGCAGGAATGGGCGCGCCGCACATCGCGCCAGTTCCTGCTTGGCATTCTGGTGTTTATCATCACGGTCAGCATCTGGACGCCGATCGTCGATGAGCGCATCGCCGCGCGCTGGTTCAGCCTGCCCAATCTGTTTTTCTTTGCGCCGGTGCCGATCCTGACTGCGATCCTGGCATGGCTGCTGTGGGACTCGCTGCGCCTGGGCCGGGAAGTGTTGCCGTTCCTGTGCAGCATGGGATTGTTTTTCCTGGCCTTCACCGGATTGATCATCTCACTGTGGCCCTATGTGGTGCCGCCGTCGATCACCTTGTGGGATGCCGCGACGGCGCCGATGTCGCAGCAATTCCTGATGGTCGGCACCATGTTCCTGTTGCCGGTCATTCTCCTGTATGTGTTCTGGTCGTACTGGGTCTTCCGCGGCAAGGTGCGCTCCGATATCGGCTACCACCATCATTGAAGCAGGCGCCCGCGATTGCGGGCGGGCGCCGCATGACTGCCGCAGTGTGCGGTGCCGCTTGACGCGTGCCGATAGCGCAGCTTGCCACCTGAAGCTTTCACTTCAGCCTGACCGCCCTGATATCGACTTTTTTGCTGGCGCCGAAGCCCAGCGTTTTGGCGAACGAAACCTGGTGGCCGCGGGTGGTGATGTTATCGTCATGCACGGCAAAGCCGACGTTGTAGACGCCGCCGCTTTTCAAGGCCTTGTCATCATCATTCACCAGATTGAGCGGGCGAACGATCACAACCGTCCAGATGCCGTCTTTCCAGTGCGCGATGCTCCGGTTGTCGGCGACCGAACCCTTGGCGCCTTTGCCGCTGAGGTAATTGAGGTAATAAGAGGGAAGCAAGTCGCCTTCTTTCCAAGGCAGGGTGGCGTCGAACGGCACCGCATTCCGGTCACGGATCAGGAAGTGATCGCCGTTGCGAATTTGCCCGGCAGTGATCGCGTGGTAGCCGGTTTTTTTCGCATTCCACATGTACTTCGGCGCATCGGTCGCCGGATCGGCATTGCTGCCAAACATACTTTTGCCGGCATCGGCAGTGCGCGACTCCAGGATGTAGCCATCGTCGGCCATGCCGGTCGGATGCGTGCGGTGCGCGCGCCACTGGATCAAATCGAGAAAGCCGCCTTCTGCCTTGAGCTTTGCCATGTCGTGCGCCGACTTGCCGGTCTTCCAGTTGGCTGGGTCGCGGCGGGTGGAAGGCAGGTATTTGCGGATATCGTTTTTCCTGATTGCCGCCATCAATGCATTGGTGTGCGCTTCTTCCCGCGCCAATAGCCGCGGCATGTCGCGCTGGCCATCATGGCAGGTCAGCCAGCAGCCCTGGCTGGCAAAGCCGGGCACCTTGCCGTCATCGATGACGAGCGACAGGCGGTCTTCATAGAGTGCCGGCTGCTTGCCTTCCTGGACCAGTTTATCCAGTTTCGGGTAGCCATAAGTATTCCACTGCCTGCCATCGAAACGGAGGTACGGGTGTTCGGTGCCGGGATAGGGATTGGCGGTCTTCCACTGAAAACGCAGGTAGGCATTCCTGGCGTCATAGGCAGCCTGCACCTTCAGTGCGATAAAGCCATTCTTGCCGAGCACCGGGGTCGGCTCAAGCCGGCCTGACTGCACCAGTTTTTCACCCAGCGCCTGTTCGCCGCCATCTTGTTCATCGTGACAGGTGGTGCAACTGTCGCCATGCCTGACTTCCTTTGCCGCACCTTTGTGGCCTTCGCTGATCAGCCATTCGTAGGATGACTGGCCCGGATAGAACAGTCCGACCGTGCTCACTGGAATCACAGACCAGTTGATTTTCGCCGGATCGGCGGCGGCTGCGTGGTTTGAAAAAGACAAGGCCGATGTGAAAAAAATGGAAAGAACAAGTATTGCTGTTTTCATTCCAACACCTCGTTGCGGTTGAGTCGCCGGCAAAACACAGCGATATCCAGAGCGGCTACCATATTCAAGCCGGAATGGCAGTCGGAAGCGTGTCCCCATCTTGCTGGCAGGCGGGCATGTTCGACGACGTTAGGCGCTCGCATCATGCGGCTGTCTCAAATGATAGAGTTTCTATCGCGCCTTGCGGCAGACTTGCAAAAATGCATTGAATTTACTTATCCTGGATCAATTTTGGTCGTGGCTCACTGGCCGTTTGCAGGCATTCAAACCACAGCATGCCTATCTGCTGACACCCTAACAAGCATCACCACAGCCGGCTTCGCAAACAGGGATAACAAGTTCCGTTTTCCTGAACACGGTGAGCCGCTTTTTCCAATCCTGATATGACTTGCAGGGAGCGCAATGGCAGGCGGGCAGTGCGCATCCGGCAATGTGAACCAAAAGCCGCAGCCAGCCAGACCGTGGTTCATCCATTGATGCTTGAACTTCGGAAACTTATTCCTATAATGAAATTGTAGGTCGCGTAACCGCGCGACTGCACTTGGAGCAAGATCATGAAACTGCATTTGTCTGGTCCCGTACCGACTATCCATTGGCCAAATCGCCAGCAATTGCAGGATCTCTGGTATGCCGCCCTGTTTATCATTGGCGCGCCGGCAGTGACGATCGGATCGATGTATCTGGTTGAAGCGGCCTTTGACCTGGTCTGGAAATAAGCGCTTGGCCGATGTCTGTTTGGCAGACGCATTTGAGCCGAACTGGGTCGAACACTGTCACCAATCAATCCTTCACCGCATCGTGCCAGCGGGTTCGCCATCTGACATTTCTTTCGCCAGGCTGCATCGCGGGGCACTGTAGTATGGTATGCCGCCCGCCATGCAGTAGCCGCACGCTATTGCCAGCGTTCCTGCCGAGACGTCACTAGGCCAACGCCATTTTCCGCGCAATGCCCGTTCCCTGCGACAGCAGGGCTATTGCAGCCTGCAATTCTTCACACGACCCGCCTGGTTTTGTCGTATTCAAAAGGCAGCGCGCCGCCGGCGCCCTGCCTGACAAACGGCACTTGTGATGCACTTAATTCCATGTCAGGCAGTGCGCCGGCCAGACCCGGGCGTGGCGCGAATAGGGCATAATCCGGTGAATTCAAATACTTGATTCAAGTTAATTTTTAAACCGACTTGCACAGATATGATGCAGCCATGTAAAGCGCCGATCCTGCCTGAGCGCGGGTAGTGCGGTTAGTGGCATACTACGTGTCCGTCATGACAAACGGACAATCGCTTTTGCACCCAGAAGCACAACATTCAAACCAAGCCTGAGCATGAAATCTTCCAAGTTAGTGTTGCTGGCCGCCGCTGTCGGCGCCATCCCGTCGCTTGTCTTTGCCAGTTGCGGCGCTGCCTTTTGTACCGTGAATTCCAACTGGACATCGGAAAACGCGATGACCGACGCCGGGTCGTCGTTTGAATTGCGTTATGAGTACGTCAAGCAGGACCAGCCCCGCACCGGCACCACGGACCTCGCAGTCGGGCAGATTCCGCGCCACCATGACGAAGTCAGCACCATCAACCGCAACATCGTCGCCAGCTACAACCGCAGCTTTGCATCCGGATGGGGCTTGTCGGTGGTGGCGCCGATCGTCGACCGCAATCACACCCACGTTCACAATCATCGCGGCGCACGGATCGTGGACCAGTGGAATTTCACCGAACTGGCGGATATGCGGGTGATGGGGCGGTACCAGCTGCCGCTTGTTGGTGACCCGTTAAACCCGAGTACCGCCAGCGTAATATTCGGCGTGAAGCTGCCGACCGGCCGCACCGACGTGGCCAATGCTGCGGGCGCGGTGGCCGAGCGCAGCCTGCAGCCGGGCAGCGGCACCACCGATCTGATCGCCGGCGCGTATTACCATCAGAAGCTGACGCAAAGCAATTCTTCCTGGTTTGTGCAGGCACAGTATCAGCATGCCTTGAATCAGCATGACAATTTCAAGCCGGGCGCGCAATTCGGTGCCGACGTCGGATACCGATACAGCGTCAATGACCGCCTGGGCGCGCTGGTGCAAGTCAATGCGCTGGCCAAGCAGCGCGATAGCGGTAGCCAGAGCGAACCGGCCGACAGCGGCAGCCGCTCGGTATTCATCAGTCCGGGCCTGAGCTATGCGGTCGCCGACAACCTGCAGGTATATGGTTTTTACCAGCACCCGGTCTACATCAATACCCATGGCGTGCAGCTCACTGCCAAGCGGGCGTTTGTGCTGGGTGTCAGCGGCCGGTTCTGAGGCGAGCAGAAGGTTGCACTGATCAAGGCAGCACCAGTTAAGGTGCACGAGTTACTGCGCGCCATGTCTCATCAGGTGCTGTAAAAAGCGAAAAGGTAAATGATGATGAAACGGCTCATGATGCTGGCGCTGACGCTTCCGCTGCTCGCCTATGCCGCCGCGCCCGCTGCGCCGTCGACTTTTACGGTTACCGATATGCGCGGCACAACCCATACCGTTGCCGGACATCAGGGCCAATGGATACTGGTGAATCTGTGGGCCACCTGGTGCGTCCCATGCCTGACAGAGATGCCGGAACTGGAAGCCTTGGGCAAGTCCAGACGCGACCTGGTCATCCTCGGCATTGCGGTCGATGGCCAGAACCCGCGCCGGGTGGCGGCGTTCGCAGACAAGATGGGCGTCACCTATCCAATTATTTTAGGCAATGATGAGCTCGCCAAACAATTCAAGGCGCGCGGCTATCCGACCAGCATCCTGTACGACCGCACTGGCAAACCGGTGCTGGTCAAGGAAGGCATTATTACGCGGAAAGAAATCGAAAGCGCGCTGGATTGAGCTGGCAGCCTGCGCCGTCCGAGCAGATTGCAGCAGAGGGTGATACCTGCCGGCGGCATGCACCGGCCACCAGTTTAGCCCACTAATTTGCCACTTATGTTGCCCGCTTGATGCCGGCAACGCTGCCACAATCCCCATTTAATTCATTGCCCGACCTGGCGCAGTACACCTGCCGCAGTACTCTAGCGCTTGACGAATACCAGGTCCCACACGCCGTGCCCAAGTTTTAAACCGCGCTTTTCAAACTTGGTATTGGGCCGGTAGGCCGGGCGCTCGGCATAGTTGTCAGTCGAGTTGGCAAGCGCCGGTTCTGCGCTCAATACTTCCAGCATCTGCTGCGCATATTCTTCCCAGTCGGTTGCGCAATGCAGGTAGCCGCCGGGGGCCAGCCGCGACACCAGCAGATTGACGAATCCCGGCTGGATCAGCCTTCTCTTGTTGTGGCGCGCCTTGTGCCACGGATCCGGAAAGAACACGTGCACGCCGGCCAGAGAATCGGGCACGATCATGTTGGTGACCACTTCCACCGCATCGTGCTGGATCAGCCGCAGATTGCTTAACTTTTGTTCGCCGATCAGTTTCAACAGGCTGCCGACACCCGGCGTATGCACTTCCACCCCGATGAAATTTTTGTCCGGCATGCCGGCGGCAATGGTCGCGGTGGTGTCGCCCATGCCGAAACCGATTTCCAGGATGGTGGGCGCAGCCCGGCCGAAGGTAGCCTCCACATCGAGCAGGGATTTACTGTAGGGCAGGCAGAATTGCGGGCCGAGTTCATCCAGGGCGCGCGCTTGTCCTGTGGACAGGCGCCCGGCGCGGGTCACGAAGCTGCGGATGCGGCGCTCGGTCGGATCGTAAAACAGCGGCTTGCCGGCAGAGTTTTCAGGGGGGAGGTCGGACATGCTGTTGATTACAAAGGATAAATGGGAGCAGTGCCAAAAAAGCCATGCCGGAAAAATAAAGGCACCGGATTAGGTGCCTGGAACAATAAGCTGGAGCGGGTGAAGGGAATCGAACCCTCGTCGTAAGCTTGGGAAGCTTCTGCTCTACCATTGAGCTACACCCGCGACACCCGCATTTTACGCGGGTTTTACCGTGCCTTGCAAACAAGAAAGTTGTTCGGTGTGATGGATAGTGTGATGGCTACTTCCTTCAAGGTGTGGCGACTAGGTACTTTAAGTGCTCTAAGTTATTGAGCAAGTTATCTTGCTCCGTCTATTCCTCTAAAAACAAGGAACGAAACATTTAAAAAATTAGTGTTCAGAGACCGGGTGAAGTTCTATGCGCCTCTGTCGCATAGCTTTGTTGTGATCTGAAACGACCCCATCAATTAGATAGATTTTTACATCCCCTGTTGTTGCATATGCATAGGTTCCGTAATGCCTATCATTTTCTACGATAGCAATAGGAGCATCGATAGCAATCCTTGGGTCCTTCCCGGTAGCTTTGCGGGTGTCTGTTACGAGCTGTAGTAGCTCATGTTCAATACCGATTGGGAGGCTGTTACCTTTCGTATCGTATTGTGCACCACTCGATCCGTACAGGCAATGTCGAGTCAAAGAGTTGTCACAAGAAATAATAATTTCAAAATCCGTAGGTTTTCCAGTAAGACTGAAAAACAAAGAACCATACGGTGAAACGGTGCCTAATCTATTCGAATAACTGTATAAGGCTCCTTCTAAATAAACATGTTGCGGATGGGTATTTTTCGCCGCAGTGTATTTGATGTTTTTAAGCCAATTTCCTGGTATCGTCATGAACAATGGATAGTCTTTTTTCGGAACGCTAGTCGGGATTTGGGTTCCGTTTGTTCTTGTTTGATCGCTATTCGATATCAAGCCAAATTTATATACTGCCGCCCCGCCCAATAGAGATATAACGGTGCCAATAGTTATGATGATGAACTTTTTCATTATGTTTTCAGTTTAACTTTAACCCTTGTGCAGCTGTTCAATGGAAACCTTTTCAAGGATTTTAGCTTAGGTAATTTTTTACAGACCAATAGGGAAGTGCCAGAGATACTTGCTTCATCCTCAATTAGGTCTGAAACTTAACATGTGCCATTTTGTGTTTGGCATATTTTTTAATCTGTACTGTTTTTACATTTAGCTTAATTAGCTTTGTGATCGACATTGCTGCTCAACAGGATGTTCGTTGTTGATGTTGATGTTTGGAGCGGTCGTTATAAAAGAAAAATCTAGTTTGTCTTTCTTAAGCTGAGATATTTTTCCCCTCATCGTCCTCTCTGATTGAGTAGGTCCATCTCGGCCTAGTGGGCCAGGTAACTGGGTAAAGATATTTACCATTGTGATTTCATTTTTATTTATATTGTAATCACCTGTAATGTGCATATTGCCGTGCATATTTGGCATATAAACGCTCCATAAAAAACGTCCATTATTTGTAAATTTATAATGGGTTACGCTATTTTTTGCCGGTCCTATGGAAATCTGAGTACATTCCCAATTTTTTGCTAAATCCTCGATTTTTACTCTTGTGCCGAAATAATCGAGCACGAAAGCGATAACCACTAAAGTACCTAAAAATATAGCGAGGTACTTTTGTCTACGCGATGATTTCCAGTTATTGTTTATTGGTTCAGATGCATTAGCCAAATTACTTCCTCTTAAGTCTAAATATATTTTTAAATTAGGATTGAATAATTTCCTTTGGGAAATTATTATAGTAATTCTATATTATCAATCAATTAATAAATATTCTTTTTTTCTAGAGTGGTCCTTAAAGGAAGCAACTGAGAATTTTCAGTTGTTTCTTATAGCTTCGCTTGTGGCAGAAATAAATTTCTTATTTTCAAGTTAAATATATGGTGAAATCTTTAAAAATTCTTGTTCTTCTTCTGCTTTTATCGCTGCAAGGATGTTCAGAGTACGACAGCCCCAAAGTGTGCCAATCTGTACAATTTTCAGTGGCAAATGTGTTGATGCCGACCTACGACTTGTTTTCAAAAGAATTTTCAGATCTTGGCACGCTTATTCAAAATGGGAACGTCCTCTACGAGTCCAAGAAAGAAGGTTCTGTATGTAAATTCAGGGCGCACATATCCGGACAAATTAACGGAAATAGCTACGATAAAACAGTTAATTTCGAAAAAAATATTGATTAGAAGACGTATCGATAACAAGTTTAAATTACATTCACTGCCACATCATTATAAAAAAATGGCTACCTATTACCGTACTCGAGAAACACTATTCGATCCAATCGAATTCATCGAAGGCGAAGAAATCAATATTGTAGTTATTGACGAGAATTTTCGTAATCTGGAAACTGGCAAGTATCTAACTCAAAAAGAAATCGAAGCCAATTTCGAAGACATCAAAAAACTTTTCTTGTGTGTGCCGTTGCACTAGCCACCGTTTCAGAAGTGATAATCGAAGCAATGGTTTCGATATTCACTTCTTCGAGAGGGTGGCTACGCAATGGGGCACGACTCAGAAAATCCAATATCTAGGCTAGTAGGCAATCTCTATTCGTTGGCAAGCATTGCCATTGTCGTAGTTGGTTTGGCGGCACCTTTTCTATTGCTGCCAAAGCTCATCGTAATGCGCGGAAGAGCCGAAAGTCGAATTGAGCGGGCTTACTGGAATATGGAAATATTTGGTGCATCAGCTGTGATTTACGGGACTGTAATGATCGGACTGCTGTTTCTCGGGAACGCGGTGTATCGGTGGGACTTCAACTGGTGGCCATCGATTAGCTGGCTATTTTTGGAAGGTGATCCAACCTATCGCTACAAGCAGGCAGATGGTGTAATGATAGATTCGCTTATTTGCTTCTTTGGCGGAACAGTTTTTTGGATGTGCACCGGCATACTGGGTGGGATAGATAGCCTGGGCCGATACGAGCCACCCGAATGGTATTGGGCAAAAAAAAGCGCGGAATGAAATATGAACAGCACGAACTGGCGCAACTCAAGAATTGCCATGAACGCAGGAAAATTTTCGAATACTGTTTAGGCGCCGTTTTAACCGGGCTCATGCCCGTCATCAGCCTTGGATCAAGAGCAAAAATTACGGATTCTACAGTCGCCCATAAGTGGCATTTGCCGAAGGCGCTCAACATAATCTTTAGAGAGTCTCATTGGGGAAAACGGCATATCGTAGGCCCAATCTCGTTATTGCAGCGCCGTCTTCGGTTAGGTTATACGCCGGCTTGTTTGCTTGGAGAACACATTGAACGAATGGGCGTATGGGTTATATACAAAGACCGCCACGGGCAGCGCTGTGCGAAAGTTTTAGCTTCTGCGTTGACGACCCAAAGGCGCTAACAATGCTAAGCGACGATAGTCCGCAATGAACGAAATTCGGTGCTTGATATAAATAGCCTCCAGAAATTTTCCTTGGATAGCGGGCCCGACTCTGGCCGGAAGCACTCAATCATTGCCTCTGAGTGCTTTGGACTATCGGCATAGATCTCTGCAAAAACTGAATCGGTCGAAACAATTAAGACATGCGCCACATTTTCATTATTGAAGCAAATTACGGCCGAATTTTCAGCAAGCGCATTTAGCTCGATGTCAGTAAACATATCAGTAAGCTTAGTATGAAATTTCACGGTGAACGAACCTGAATAGAGAAGGGGGAACTGTATTTACCCCCGCTGATACAACAAAGATTATGGAACCTATTTTTCAAGGCCCCATTCGTATTTATGTTTGTAACAAATCAATGATCTTCACTGCGATTTTGCTGGCATCATTAGGTGCAAGATGCGCATAACGCTGCGTCATTTTAGGATCACTATGACCAAGCAAGGTAGAAACTTGAAATAGGCTGACGCCGTTCTTGACCAATTTCGATGCGAAGGAATGGCGAAGCGTGTGGATCGTGACTTTTCCACCTTTTTCTTTGATGGCTTCCAAGCTGTTTAATCCGGCGCGGTCGATAGCTTTCCGTATGGCTTGTACGCAATATCCACGCTGTTGACCTTCCTTATTCTCAAAAACATATCGGCTTCCACTTCTGCGATCGCTAAATCTTCTTTTAAGAATCCGCTGAAGACGAGAAGATAAATGCAGCACATCTTCGTTGTTGACCTTGGTTCGATATAGGTTGATTGTGCCGGCTTCCAGATTGATTGCTGACCAAGGAATGTTGGCGACTTCAGAATAGCGGCAACCTGTATCAAGCAAAAAAGCCACCAGATCATAATTGTCACGCAGGTTACGATTCATTTCTGTGGTTCGCGATTCCATCGATTTAACACCGCTTCTAATTGCTTCTGGATCGAGCTCGCGTAATAACGCTTCTTCTTCAATGAAATCCAAATAACGCAGTCTATAGACGGTTTTAAGCGTGGGGAAAATGATCTCGCGATTTACTTTATATCCAAGTTTTGAAAATTCATTCATCACGGATCTGATGAGCCCGATTTCATGCTTGATGGTAGCGTTACTGTCTCCCTCTTGTTTACGGTGCTGAACTAAGCGCTCAATGTCCTTGGTTTGCAAATCGTGAAGCCGCAAATCGGCGGCTAAACCATAACAGGGGATTTTAATCAGTGTTTTCGGATGAAGTTTGTGACCCGATATTTTGCGGATTATTGAACACATTCCCTTATGGTACGAACTACCTTTTCGGACATCGATATACTTCTGAAGTGCGTCATGCAATTTAATAGATTCTGCTTCACCGAGATAGGTTTGGCTGTGGACCTTGGTCCGCATTTCTCGTTCAACTTTGAGTGCAGCTGTGCGATTTGAAGTACCTGTAGAAGCTGTATATTGTTTTCCACGGTGCTGGAACTGGAAATACCAGTTGCTCGAATTTTTTCGCTTGTGTAATGCCATAAGTAATCTCCTAATATAAGTGGATAACCACACCATCAGGTATTTATGCTCACACTTCAACGGAAAAAATTAGGGTAAAGATTCTGAATGATTTTGTATAGATAAAAAAACGTATAGGTCGTTTGCAGATGAATACCTGATATTGAAGCAGAGTGATTGATCCTGAATATGTACAGAATTTCCCCAGATTTATTTGAAAACTGATCCAGCTTATGCCAGTAAATCCAGGGCATAACTAGTAAGTGAGACATGACTCAAGCTGTGATGCAGGGAAGGTGGCCGAAGGCTGCCTGAACTGCATCACAGTTTGCAACCCGTAGGGTTGAGTGCGTTAGAGCGGATGTGATTTTGAATTGATGACTGCTTGGGGGCATATGAAAGGTTTGGAAGGTATATTCCAGACACAATTCGCATAAGAACTAGGAGAATTTACATAATCTACATTAAGTAAATTACTGGTGTATTTCGCACCGTTGCACGTTGCTCATACAAACATGTTTTGTCATCGCTCCCTAGCGGTTCGCGCTGGCAAAACAGTTTGAGTTATTTTTTTATTAGCTGATTTATTTTAATAAAATTTTAATGGTCCCGTCGTTAACGAATGCAAGACGGGTAACTGTGTTGACGATCGCGCAAAATTGACCCACCAAGGGCAATAATTTTCACTGAAATTTGACCCACGTGATTGAATCACCTGCTCAACGACTGAGCAGGGAGACCAGGAGTGATCACAGTGGGCATG
>JAKFBY010000075.1:0-2502 GCA_036677325.1 Paucimonas sp. | reverse complement strand
GAACGTAATGGAGAAGGCCAACAATCTGCCCAACATGCAGACAGTGTTGCGGCAGAAATACCTGACGCGTTTGTCGCCACTGGAGGCCATGCTCGAACAGTTGCCCTTTATGGCAAACCTGACACAGGTGATCGAGCAAGCTGGACACGAATATCGGGCCTATCGGGTGCTATTGCTCGGGTTGTTTCTGGGCGCCTGCGCGGGTATCTCGGTCTGGATGATCTCGGCAGTCTGGTGGATGGCGCTGTTGGCGGGCTTCGGGGTGTTCTGGTTACCCGTACTGAAAATTTCTCGTGACCGTGGCAAACGCTTCGCTGAGTTCGAGGAAGGCCTGCCGGATGCGCTGGATGCCATGTGCCGTGCCCTGCGCGCCGGACACCCGTTCAACGAAACCTTGCGCCTGGTCGCCGAAGAGCACAAGGGGGCAGTCGCCCATGAGTTCGGTCTGACCTTCGCCGACATCAACTATGGCAATGATGTGCGCCGCGCCATGCTCGGCCTGCTCGAGCGTATGCCGAGCATGACGGTGATGATGCTGGTGACCTCGATCCTCATCCATCGCGAGACCGGCGGCAATCTGACAGAAGTGCTGGAGCGTCTGAGTCGCCTGATTCGTGGGCGTTACCGCTTTCAGCGCAAGATCAAAACCCTGTCGGCCGAAGGACGGATGTCCGCCTGGATACTGGTGGCCATTCCCTTCGTGCTGGCGATCGCGATCATAGTTACAAGCCCCACCTACATGCCTGTGCTGCTCAATGATCCCATAGGCCATAAGCTGATCATCGGGGCTTTCTGCGCCATGTTGATCGGGATTTTCTGGATAAAAAAAATCATCCGGATTCAGGTTTAAAGCGGTATTTACTACCGGGAGGTATAGGTCATGGACTTTTTACTCGGGTTGTTCAGTCGGTTCACGGGGAACGAGGAGATGGGGCGTCTGTTGTTTCTCGGCGCCATTGGTGTCAGTACGGTGCTTGCGGTGGTCGCTGTAATCTTGCTGATGCTGGGCCTTCAAGACCCGGTGCAGCGTCGCCTGGCGCTGATCAAGCGTGGTCATTTAGGCAATACGACCGGGCAGGACGCTCCAGGTAATCTGCAACTGTTGCTGGAACGGGTCGGCCAGCGCTTTGCTTCCGCCGAATCGGCTCAGGCATCCGCCACCCAGACCCTGTTGACGCATGCGGGTTACCGTTCTGCTTCGGCGGTGCAAATGTACTGGGCGGTGCGTTTGATGTTACCGCTGTTGCTGGTTGGCGTTGCATTGCTGCTATTGCCTTTGATTCCCAAGGTTTCGCTGAGCATCGGTCTGCTGTTGGTAGTTTTGATGGCTGGTATCGGATGGCTGCTGCCGGCCCTGTATGTCGGCAAGCGCAAGCAGGCGCGGCAAGGTAGGCTGCGCGCCGCGTTTCCGGATGCACTGGACCTGATGGTGGTGTGCGTGGAGTCAGGCTTGGCGCTGCCCACGACCATTGAGCGGGTGGCTGAAGAAATGTCGGTCAGTCAGGTTGAACTGGCTGAAGAACTGGCCCTGGTCAATGCGCAAATCCGCGCCGGCATTTCCAGTACCGAGGCGCTCAAGCAACTGGCCGTGCGCACTGGGCTGGATGATGTACAAGGGTTGGTCAGCCTGTTGGCACAGAGTATTCGCTTCGGTACCAGCGTAGCCGATACCCTGCGCATCTATGCCGATGAGTTCCGTGACCGGCGTATGCAGGCTGCCGAAGAGGCAGGGGCGAAAATCGGTACCAAACTGATTTTCCCGCTGATTTTCTGCCTGTGGCCGAGCTTCTTTCTGATTGCCATTGGCCCAGCCATGATCGGAGTAATGAAAGCATTCGGGTGAGGTAAACAGGCAGGGCCATCGAGCGCGATGACCCTGCCCCTGTCCCTGTAGGAGCGAGGCTTGCCCGCGAAGAGGCTGTCATATCCACCTCCAAGGTGGAAGACAGATCGCTTTCGCGGGCAAGCCTTAATGCCAGTCAGTTAAGCAATTTCAGCCGCGCGGCATTTCCTTGTAGCAGCTGCCGAAGGCTGCGTTCGGCTGCGAAGCAGTCGTGAATCCGTGCAACGCGGTCCGCCTGACGCACCGCAGTGGCTGATTTTACGACTGCTACGCAGCCGAACGCAGGCTTCGCCAGCTGCTACAGATAGTATTACGGCTTAACTGACTGGCATTAGGGCAGGCCTCGCTCCTACGTGGGCATCCCGCGACGCATTCTTTGTAGCCACTGCCGAACGCAGGCTTCGCTAGTTGCTACAGATCGCATTACGGCTTAGATGAACAGCATTGCTTCTACGGGAGGAAAATGTAGATACCAATGCTTTCCTGCATACGACGTCTAGCCCGGCTTTGCAGCCAGGCCACTTTAGACGACGCCCGAGGCTGATCATCCATTGACGTGCCTCAGTTACTGCCAGGGATCTCTCCCGCCATATCCTGATCAAAAAACTCCGGAATCGGGTAGAGGAAACTATTCAGCCAACGCTGCATGGCCAGGTCAC
>JAKFBY010000074.1:0-57628 GCA_036677325.1 Paucimonas sp. | reverse complement strand
GAAGCAAGGGCTCGACGATTTCCCATAATGCATCATCAACCAGCTCGCGTGCCATAACGTCTCTCCAAAGAATGCGATGGAAAGACGCTTTGACAACATTTATTCGATTTTGTTAGACGCTCTTATATAGGGACTGCTCACTGGTGTCTGTGAAGAGGCGGCAGCATCATGTCGGCGCATTGGCGCCTGAACTGGAATTCGCGGCGTCGGCTACATGGCTGCTGCAACTGGAAGCTTGAGCACCAGTCGCAGCAGCCTAGGCTGCCATTGCCATCAAGCTGGCATTGCCGCCTGACGCGGTCGTATTGACGCACACCGCTTGTTCGGCAATCAGGCGCCATATCGGCCATGGCGCGTCCGTTGGCATCGCGATCACCGGGATAATGGCGCCCTCGCGTTCGGCACATGCCTGTCGTAGCGCATGCGCGTGATGGGAGTCGGCCAGCACGCCTGCCACAGGCATGTCGGTCAGGCTGGCGTCGGCGGCAATGCGGACCTGGCCATGCAGGATAGCCGCCAGTTCTGGCGGCAGCAGCTTGGCTGCAGCTTGCCCGATCAACGCGGTATTGCCGGTGACGAGCGTGGCGGCAATTTGGTTCAGCAACGCGTCCACGCTATCTGCACAACAGAGGATCTCGCCGCGCGGCTTGAAGCGAAGAGTGTTGCTTTCACCGGTCGGGCCGGGCAAGCTCAGCACTGTTCCATTCAGGGACAGGACTGCATAGCGGGCGATCTGGCTGGCGAGGCTTGCATGGCCGGTGCGCATGCTCCATTGTTCAAAGGCGGCCAGTGCCCTGGCTGCGGCCGTTGTCTGAGCGGCCAGCATGCCGCCACTGCCAGATGCGATGACGCCGTGCAGATCGGGATTTGCCAGCAAGGTAGCGGGCGCACTCCGGTTTTTTTGCAGTCGCCACAGGTACAGCGGCCCGCCGGCCTTGGGGCCGGTGCCGGATTTGCCTTCGCCGCCGAATGGCTGTACGCCCACCACGGCGCCGACGATATTCCGATTGACATACACATTGCCGACATGGGCGCGCTCAGTGACGAACTCGATGGTCTCATCAATGCGCGAATGCACGCCGAACGTCAAGCCATAGCCGGTGGCGTTCAAGTCGTCGATCAGCTGGCCCAGTTGCTTGCGCTGATAACGGATCACGTGCAATACCGGCCCGAACACCTCGCGCCGCAGTTGCGCAATCGAGCCGATCTCCAGCATGGTCGGCGCGACGAAACTGCCTCGCTCGCACGTCGAATCCAGTTTGATCTGGTAAAAGTCGCGTGCCGTCTTTCTGGCTTGATCGATATAAGCCAGCAGGTCCTGCTGGGCCTGGGCATCAATAACCGGGCCGATATCGGTCGCCAGGCTGCCGGTCGGTCCCACCTGCAGTCTTTGCATCGCGCCCTTGAGCATCGCGATCGTCTTGTCGGCGATGTCATCCTGCAGGCACAGTACCCGCAGCGCCGAGCAGCGCTGGCCGGCGCTATCGAAGGCCGACATCACCGCATCCTGCACCACCTGTTCGGCCAGTGCGCTGGAATCGGCCACCAGCGCATTTTGCCCGCCA
This sequence comes from Paucimonas sp., assembly GCA_036677325.1. GTDB lineage: Bacteria > Pseudomonadota > Gammaproteobacteria > Burkholderiales > Burkholderiaceae_D > Paucimonas. The sequence goes on along the minus strand of JAKFBY010000074.1, from coordinate 56,063 downwards.
GTCTCGGCAATCAGCACGATCTCGCTGCCTTCCCTGGCCATGCGCGCGCAGAGCGTGCGGTTGATGATGTGCGCCACTTCGGTCGAGCCGGTAAATACCACGCCACGGGTTCGTGCATCCTGGCACAGGTGGGCGCCGACGGTTTCGCCATCCCCGGGCAAGAACTGCAGCGCGGCACGAGGGATGCCGGCTGCGTGCAGCAATTGCACCGCGCGCCAGGCGATCAGCGGCGTTTGTTCCGCCGGCTTGGCCAGCACCACATTGCCGGCGGCAATGGCTGCGCTGATCTGGCCAACGAATATCGCCAATGGAAAATTCCAGGGGCTGATGCATACCACCGGTCCCCATGCTTGCGGCAGTGTATCGTTGCCGGTGTTTTCGGCCGTCGTGATTTGTCGGGCATAGTAACGCAGGAAATCCACCGCTTCGCGCACTTCGGCCACCGCATTCGACAGCGACTTGCCGGCTTCGCGCATGGCAATCGCAATCAATTCCAGTCGATGTGCTTCCAGCAGATGGCTGGCATCGATCAAATGCGCCGCGCGCTGTGCTGCCGGCGTCGCCTGCCATTGTTCGGCATAAGCGGCTGCACACCGGAGCGCGGTATCGACATCGGTGTCATTGGCCGGAGTCACCCAGCCTGGCTGGTCACGGTGGTCGGCTGGATTAATGATGGCTTGTGCTGTCGTGGCCGATGTTACGGCGTCTCCCAGCAGCGGTGCGGCCTGCCAGGTGGCGTCGCCATAGTCGTTCAACACGTCGCGCAGTTGGCAAAGCTGGCTGTCATCGTTTAAGTCAAGACCCGCCGAATTGATGCGCTCGGTGCCGAACAGCTGCGCCGGCAGGGGAATGCCCGGGTGCGGCGCGCCGTCCAGCCGGGCAGCCAGTGCCACCGGGTCGGCGACCAAGTCGTCGAGGGCGATATGTTCATCGACGATCTGGTTGACGAACGAGCTGTTGGCGCCGTTTTCAAGCAGGCGGCGCACCAGGTAGGCGAGCAGCGTTTCGTGCGGGCCGACCGGGGCGTAGATCCGGCACAGGCGGCCCAACTGGTCGGCGCCGACCACCTGGTCGTACAGGGTTTCACCCATGCCGTGCAGGCATTGAAATTCATAATTGTCGACGCCATAGTCGGTGGCGGTCGCGACAATCGCCGCGACCGTTTGCGCATTATGGGTGGCGAATTGCGGATACAGCAGATCGGCCGCCCGCAACAGTTTTTGCGCACAGGCCAGATACGACAGGTCGGTATACACCTTGCGCGTATAGACTGGATAACCGGGTAGGCCGTCTACCTGGGCGCGCTTGATTTCGGCATCCCAGTACGCGCCTTTGACGAGGCGCACCATGAATTTGCGCTGGCTGCGACGCGCCAGGTCGATCAGGTAATCGATCACATACGGGCAGCGTTTCTGGTATGCCTGCACCACGAAGCCGATGCCGTCGAAGCCGGCCAGGTCACCATCGAAGGCGAGTGCTTCCAGCAAGTCGAGCGACAGTTCCAGCCGGTCCGCTTCTTCGGCATCGATATTGATGCCGATATCGTATTGTTTTGCCAGCAGCACCAGCTGCTTTAAGCGCGGCAGCAGCTCGGTCATCACGAGGTGCCGCTGGGCACGGCTGTAACGCGGATGCAGCGCCGACAGCTTGACTGAAATGCCGGGCTCCTGGAGGATGCCGCGTCCATTTGATGCCGCGCCGATCGCATGCATCGCTTGTTCATAGGCGCCGTAATAGCGCGCCGCATCAGCATCGGTCAGTGCCGCTTCGCCCAGCATGTCGTACGAATAGGCATAGCCGCGCGCCTCGTTCTTGCGGCTGTTGAGGAGGGCTTGTTCAATGGTCTGGCCGGTCACGAATTTGTTGCCCAGCAGGCGCATGGCCACATGCATGGCCTGGCGGATCAACGGCTCGCCGCCCTTGGCGATCAGCCGGCCCAGCGCCGCCGACAAGCCGCGTTCGCTGCTGGTGGCGACCAGCTTGCCGCTGACCAGCAAGCCCCATGCGGTGGCATTGACGAATAAAGAAGAAGATCCGCCCAGATGGTCTTGCCAGTTGCCGCGGCTGATCTTGTCGGCGATCAGGCGGTCGGCGGTGGCATGATCGGGAATGCGCAACAAGGCTTCGGCCAGGCACATCAACGCCACGCCTTCCTGCGACGATAGCGAAAACTCATGCATCAATGCGTCGACGCCGGAGCCTTGCGTGCGCTGACTGCGAACAGCGGCCACCAGGCGGTACGCCAGCGCCCGGGTTTTTTCCTGGCGGTCATCCTGGCGCTCAATCATTTTCAGCAGTTGGCGCACCGCCTCGGGTTCGGCCATCCGGCAGGCAGGCGTGATGGCGGCGCGAGCCGGGTGCTGGTGGTCAACCGCATCCTGCTGCAGCGCGCTAAAAAAATTGGTACGGGCGTCGGATGGAAGTGCCGGCGTCGCAGCAGTCGGGTCTGGCATCGGGTATTCCTGTCTGTCTGGAAGAGCGTGGTTAGGAGGGTAAAGTGCTACCTGTTGAGTAATTTGATGATAGTTGGGATTGCTGCAAATGTATTTCGCCATTTACAATGGTTATCTGAATAAAATTCAGTAATACGACGATTTCATGATTAACATTTGGAGTGATGCGATGCTGGACAAGGCCAACCGGAAAATACTGGCGGAACTGCAGGCAGATGGGCGCATCAGCAACCTGGACCTGTCAAGGAAGGTCCACCTGTCGCCGGCGGCCTGCCTGGAGCGGGTAAGGAAACTCCATGACGCCGGTTACATATTAGGCTACGCCGCCACACTCAATCCGCAACTGCTGGATGTCGGTTTGCTGGTGTTTATCGAAGTCGTCCTCGACCGCACCAGCCCGGAAGTATTCGATGCCTTCCAGAAGAGCGTGCAAACCATCCCGGAAATTCTCGAATGCCATATGGTGGCGGGCGGCTTCGATTATCTGGTCAAGGCGCGGGTCAGGGATATGCAGGCGTACCGCGAATTTCTCGGCAGCTCGCTGCTGCAGCTGAAGGGGGTGCGCGAAACCCATACCTATGCAGTGATGGAAGAAGTCAAAAACACCACGAAATTGCCGATCTGACGATCGGCTGACTTCACTGCAGGTTAAATATTGTTTCAAAGCACTATCCGAACGGAGAGTGGATTGCTTATTGGAAATCTTCTACAGTACACTGGTTCGCAAGCAAATCATCGCCCGGTGGATCTCTGTGACAGTTTGATGGAGTCGCCTGCGAGTTTCAATCAGTAACTGTTGTAACAAAAATAATATTAAGACGTGCCCGCGTACTTACAATAATTTAGGAGACATCATGCTGCCGAAATCTTTTTCCATTGCCCGTTTGCTCGCTGCCGCCACACTTGCACTGACCGGCGTCGCCGCCCAAGCCGCTTGCCTGGATAGTATCGTCCTGGTACACGGCAATACCGCTTACCCCTCTGCCTGGAACAGCACCGTCAGCACCTTGAAGAGCCGCGGCTATCTGGATTCGCAGCTGTTCCGTCCGAGCTGGGGTTCGAAAACCAATGCCGGCAGCAATGATCACAATACCACCAATACCGGCGTCGTCAAGACCGCGCTGCAGCAAGCCAAGGCAGCTTCCTGCACAGGCAAGATCGATGTGATCGGCCACTCGATGGGTGTGACGCTGGCCATGAAAGCCATCAATGAGCTGGGTTATGCCGGTTATGTGAATACCTTCGTCAGTGTCGCCGGTGCCCAGCATGGCTTGAATTCCTGCGGCGTCTATCCGTACAATGTTTGGTCCGCTACCTGTGGCTCGAACGGCTTGTCGATCGACAGCCCGCTGATCCAGTCGGTCAAGAACAAGCGTTACGGCACCAAGATGTATTCGATCAAGAGCTGGATGGATGAAATCGTCTGTTCGGGGAGCTGTTATGTCTGGGGCTCACATACCAGTAACGTCGACTTGCAAAATGCAACTTACGACTATGCATTGGGCCACTTCGGCTTGCAAACCTACACCACGACCAAACAGGCTGACCTGTTGATGAACTAAATTTGCAGAAAATCTGCATGCGGCCGGGTTTTACGGCCGCATGCAAGTAACCCTGCGCCTGCCAGGTTTGTGGCAAGCGCAGGGTTTTTTTATGGACGGTTTCGGAGAGTCGGCATGGCCGGCGCGATCCAATGCTGACGATCCAATAAGGACGATACTGCTGCAATATTCTAGTTAGTCGGATCCGGTATTGCGGCCCAGCGGCGGCAGGGGATCGGCTTGCCAAGGCCATAGCCCTGTGCAAAATCGACTTTCAATGCAATCAGGCGAGCCAGGATGGCGTCGTTTTCGACAAACTCGGCAACTGTTTTCAATCCCATGGTATGGCCGATATTGTTGATGGCTTCCACCATTGCGGCGTCGGCCGCATCGGTGACCATGTCCTTGACGAAGCCGCCATCGATTTTCAGGTAGTCGACCGGCAGATGCTTCAGATAGGCGAACGACGACATGCCGCTGCCGAAGTCGTCGAGTGCAAATTTGCAACCGGCAGTGCGCAATTCATTGATGAAGGCAGTCGCCTGGCTCAGATTGGCAATCGCCACCGTTTCCGTGATTTCAAAGCACACCTTGTGGGGCGGGATCTGATGCTGCGCCATTTCCTGCAGGATGAATGCCAAAAAATGCGGGTCCGACAGCGACGCGCCTGACAGGTTGATTGCGCACATTTCGAGTGCATCGGCCGGATCCGGCCACAGCCGGTCAAAGTCGGCAAAGGCGGTACTGATCACCCAGCGGTCCAGCGTCGGCATCAAGCCAAAGCGTTCGGCTGCCGGCAGAAAAGCGCCGGGCGGCACCAGCTTGCCTTCTTCATCACGCAGGCGCAGCAGCAGTTCGAAGTGCGCCCCTGGCAGGGGGTTGTCCGGTGCCGTCGGTGCCAGCGGCACGATTTTCTGGCAATACAGCTGCAACCGGTTGTCCTGAATCGCCTCGCGCAGCCGGCCGACCCAGTGCATTTCACCTTGGCGGATATTGAGTTCGCTGTCGTCGGGGTGGCCGACATGGATGCGGTTGCGGCCATTTTCCTTGGCGATGTAACAGGCGGTGTCGGCTGCCGACAGGATTTCCGAGACGCTCATGGCGCGGCTGCCAAAATTGACGACACCGATACTGAGGCTGACTGCAAAGGTTTTGCCCTGCCAGGCGAAACGGAAATCGCTGGCCAGTTCGCACAGGTTTTGTGCAATCGTGGCAGCTGCGGCAGGTGGACAGTTTTCCAGCAGGATGCCGAACTCGTCGCCGCCCAGGCGCCCCAGCGTATCGCCGGCGCGCAGCTTGTTTTGCAGCAGGCCGCTCAAGGTGCGCAACAATTCGTCTCCGGCGACATGGCCGCATGTATCGTTGACGATCTTGAACTGGTCCATGTCCATGTACAGGAATGCATGCTGCTTGCCTTGTGAGTAAGCGGTTTGCACGGCTTGATACAGCTTGTTTTCGAATTCGCGCCGGTTGTATAAACCGGTCAATTCATCATGGGTCGCCTGATAGGACAGTTGCGCGGCGATCTGGCGCGAGCGGCTGACATCATGAAAGGCCAATACCACACCGGTGATGCTGCCGCCGGCATCGCGTATCGGCGCCGCCGTTTCCTCGATTGCAAATTCCTTGCCGCTTTTGGCAATCAGCACCGCATCGCCCAGCAAACCCACCGTTTCACCGGTATCGAGTACCTTGTCCACCGGGTTGGCGATCGGTGCGCGCGAAAAATCGTCAACGATTTGAAATACCTCGCGCAACGACAAGCCTTTGGCGTCACGGCTGGTCCAGCCGGTCAATTGTTCGGCCACCGGGTTCAGGTACTCGATGCGACCGGCCACATCGGTGGTGATGACGCCGTCGCCAATCGACTGCAGCGTAACGGTGGCGCGCTCCTTCTCAGCCAGCAGCGCGGCAGTGCGCTCTTCGATGCGCTGTTCCAGGATGCGGTTGGATTGTTCGAGTTGTGCCTGGGCCTGGTCACGTTCCAGCCGCAGTCGGATCACGGCAATGCCATACGATAAATCACTGGCAACTTCGCTCAGCAATTCGACTTCCTGCGGATCAAAACGGTCTGACTCGGACGAATAAAAGCCGATCGCGCCGATAATCTTGCCTTCGACTCTCAAGGGAATGCCGAGCAATGAATTGTAATGATAGAGTTTGGTGGCTTCGCTCCATGCAGCCATGAATAACGGTGACTGTTGGGCATTGCGGATAATTGCAGGCTGGCCGCTACGAATCGACTGACCGAAAACACCTTGTCCTTCCAGCCTGTCAGCGCTCCAGGAAACCTGGTCAATGCCGAAGTTGCCGTCCAAAAAGCCCACCTTGGCCATTGGCCTGACAGACTTGCCCGGGTCGTCCATCGCATAGCCGATCCAGGAATGGGTATAGCCACCAGCGTTGACCATCGTGCGGCAGATTGCATCGAGCAATGCCTGTTCATCGACGGCACGAATCACGGCGCGGCTGCAGGCGCTCAGCGTGCGCAGCACCCGTACATAACGGGCATTGATTTCATCGCCCGAGTTTTCGCCGAATTGCCTGGTTAAAAGCTTGTCCATTTTTGCATTTCAATGGTGTAACTTTTAGAATATTACAAATTCAAACCATTAAGGAAAATTCTGCACGATGTCAGCCGCGTACAACAGCATGTAAACTATTCTGCGCATCTTGTGGTAGGCGCATCGCCTGGCGGCTTACTGGCTAAAAAATGATCAGGCCAACTACCTCGATGGGCCGTGCCATTCTGGCAAATTCTTGTGCAAAAAATAATGCTGGCCCAAATTGGATATTTTATTGTTGCGGCATTGTTGCGGGACCCAGAAATTGCCATCCGATCAAGCTTGTCTGCCTGGCTGCAGTTGGCTCCAGGCCAGTTCGGCGGCGCACAAGTCCTCGATCGCAGTACCGACCGACTTGAATACCGTGATTTCATGGGCATTGCTGCGCCCGGCATGGCGCTGGCTGACCAGATCAGCCAGTTCGGCAACAATCGCTTCACGCCGCAAGGCCCCGCTTTGCAGCGGCTGGAGCAGGTCGCCGGCTTCGGCCAGCGCGCCGGCAAAGGTATCGACAAACACGGTGGCGCGCGCCATCAATTCATCATCGGCTTCCCGCATGTTTGGCTTGAAACCGCCGACCAAGTCGATATGGGTGCCCGACTTCACCTGTTTGCCGGCAACGATTGGCACCGTGCTGGTGGTGGCGCAGGTAATGATGTCTGCGCTGTCGAGCGCGCGGCCAAGATCCGGCGCCGGCTCGACTGTGATGCTGGCGGCCCATGCCTGCGCTTTTAGTTTATCGCAAAGCGCCTGCGCCTTGTCCTGAGACCGACCCCATACGGCAATTTTGCTGATCGGGCGGGCAGCCGCATGGGCCTCGGCCAAGTGGGGCGCCAACTGGCCGGTGCCCACCACCAGAAGGGTTGCACTGTCAGTTCGCGACAGATAGTTCGCCGCCAGCGCCGATGCAGCGGCGGTGCGGCGTACCGACAGTTCTTCACCATCGAGCATTGCCAGTGGAACGCCGGTAGCAGCATCAAACAACAAATAGATGTAATGCAGTGACGGCAAATTTCTGGAAGGATTGCCGGGTACGGCGGTCAACAGTTTGACGCCTAGATAGGCGTTCGGTCGCCATGCCGGCATCAGCAGAAGGGTCGCTGCCGGATCACTGGATAAAGTGTGAACATGGCGGGCGGGGGCCTGAATATCGGCCTGGAAAGCCTGTCGCAGCGCATCGATCAGGGCCGGGTAGGGCAATGCCGTACGGAGTTGTTCGGCGTTCAGGTAGGCAAGCATCACAGTATCCAAAAGATCCAGGGTAAGACATTATAGATGCCGGATATGCCCGAATAATAGTTTGCCAGGCAAGCATTTACCTGGAGGCGTGGTGAAACAGCATGCATTGTTTATATTGCATCGGACTTGTGCTCTGCAACCGAGTTGGTGAGTGCTGCCGGCATGCGGGCATTATGGCGCTGCGTGTGATAATGCCTGAACGCCCGTTGCAACCTGATGCACTCTGATTCAGCCTGATCAACCTGATTTATTTTTATGATGCGTATGATTTACTGTTGCAGCTTCGGTCGGTTTCTCGTCATGTGTGCAGCGCTGGCAGTCATGCCGGCAGCGTTGGCGCAGCCTTTCCCGGCCCAGGTCGGCCAGGCATTGGCACGTGCCGGCATCGGGCTGGACGCTGTCGGCATCCATGTGCAGCAAGTCGACAGTGACAAGGTGCTGGTGTCAGCAAACCCGGATCTGCCGCTCAATCCGGCATCGACGATGAAGCTGGTGACCACCAATGCCGCGCTGGATTTGCTGGGCCCGGCATTTACCTGGCAAACCCAGGCGTATGCCAGCGGTGTGCAATCTGGCGATATTTTGCATGGTGACCTGATCATCAAGGGGGGCGGCGACCCGAAACTGGTACTGGAAAATTTCTGGTTGTTCCTGCGCCAGATCCGCGCCCGGGGCATTCGGGAAATACGTGGCAACCTGGTGCTGGATCGCAGTCTTTTTCCAGAAACCGATCATGATCCGTCCAAATTCGATGGCGACCCGACCAGGCCCTACAATGCCGGACCGGATGCGTTACTGGTCAACTACCGGACCTTCAACTTTCGCTTTATGCCGAATCCGGCACTGGGGCTGGTATCGGTAACGGTCGATCCACCGGTCACCGGCTATCCGGTGATTGCGCCCAAGCTGGGCAGCGGCGAATGCGGTGACTGGCGGCCAAAACTGCTGATGACGCAGGATGCGACCACGGTCGATTTTGCCGGCGCCTACCCGGCCGCCTGCGAAGAAAAAATATGGCAGGTGCATGCCTGGAAAATGACGTCGGCGCGTTATGTCGAAATCATGTTCCGGCGTCTCTGGACAGACCTTGGCGGCAGTCTCGCCGGTCAGGTCAGAGACGGCATCACCCCGGCCGACGCCCGGCTGGTGGCGCAGTGGGATTCGGTCAGTCTGGGCGAGGTGGTCCGCGATATCAACAAATTCAGCAACAACGTCATGGCGCGCCAGTTATTGCTGACGCTGGCTGCGAAATTTTCCGGCCAGCCTGCCACGACCGAGGCGGGCGGACAGGTGATCAAAACCTGGCTGATGTCGCGGCAACGCGCGATCCCGGAACTGGTCATCGAGAATGGCGCCGGCCTGTCACGCGACGAGCGCATTTCCGCTGCCGGCATGAGCCGTTTGCTGGCGGCGGCTTACCGCTCGCCGGTCATGTCGGAATTCATGTCGTCGCTGCCGGTGGCTGGCCGTGACGGCACCATGCGCTCGCGCCTGAACGGTCTGGCGGTTGCCGGCAACGCCCATATCAAAACCGGATTCCTGACCGAAGTGCGCGCGATCGCGGGTTATGTATTGGCAGCCTCCGGCAAGCGCTACACGGTGGTATGCATCATCAATCATGCCAATGCCGTGAGCGGACGGGATGCACAGGATATGCTGTTGCAGTGGATATATGAAAACGGATGACGGTACGCTTGCGTGCCGCACAGCTTCAATCAGGAGATCAGCATGACGACAGTTTTTCGATACAGGCTGCTTTCAGTCACCATGCTTGTAATCACAGCGCTACTGAGTTATTGCCCGCAGGCGATCGGCCAGGTCAGTGGCGGCGGTGCTGCAAGCGCCGGTCCATCCCTGCCAAGCACCACCGTGTCGCCCGGTGTGGCCGCAACCGGCATGATCGCTGGCGCGCCCCCGGCCAGGTCGGTGGATTGGCAGCACGGCCCGCGCAAGCTGGCCTTGCTCGACCAGGCCCACATCGCCTTGCCGGCCGATTATGCCTATCTTGACCGGGCTGCGGCCCAGCAGTTCTTGCGCGGACTCGGCAATCCGAATGTGGATGATGTGATTGGCCTGATCAGCGGCGCCGATGGCGATTGGCTGATCGTGGTGCGTTTTGAAAAGTCCGGATTCATCCGTGAAACCGACACCCGCAACTGGGACGTCGACGCGTTGCTGGAAAAAATACGGGCCGGCGCCGAGCACAGCAACCTGCAGCGTCGCGGCCAGGGCGCTTCCGAACTGGAAATACTCGGCTGGCTGGAGCAGCCCGCTTACGATGCACAGTTGCACCGCCTGCGCTGGGGGATCGCTGTCAGGAACCTGGGAGAAGTCGGCACCGATACCGCGGCAATCAACTACAACACCTATGCCTTGGGACGCGAAGGTTACTTTACCCTGAACCTGATTACCAATCTGCAGCAGATCGACAAGAACCGGCCGCATGCAAGCAAATTGATCGCAGCATTCGAATTCGAGGAAGGCAAGCGCTATACCGATTATGCCGGCAAGGAGGAACCGATGGCGTCGTTTGGCTTGAGCGCGCTGGTTTCCAATGGCATTGGCGGCAAGAACCCGGCGCAAGCACTGCCTGAACGCGGTTTTTTTTCAACCAATGCAACCGCTTTGCTGTTGACACTGGGCGGCGTCATCCTGCTTGCTGCAGGCGTAGCGGCTGGATGGTATTGGCTGCGCAAACGGAAAACCACGGCGCCGCCGGCATTGCTGCCGGCAAGCGAACCGGAAACCAGTGAACCGCAGTAGTAATCAGAGCCAGCAACGCTGGATTGTTTGCCGCAGCGACCCGGGCGAGCAGCTTAGCTTGCCAGCTGGTCAGCCTGCAGCGCTCGAAACTGGGCGCATCAGACGATCAATGGCCGATTCGATAATTCGTTGACCGTGTCCCCGCTGGCGGGGAAATGGGCATGCAGCAAATCATTGAGCTGCCTGATCGCCGCCAGTACGCTTTCTTCATACAGCCCTTGCGCAAATCCTTGCGTCATGGTCTTGCAAACCGCTTGCCACTGGCTTGCATGCAGCGCACGACCAACGGCACGGTCACTAATGATTTCCACCTTGTGGTCAGCCAGGTTGATATAGACCAGCACCCCGCAGTTTTCTTCGGTATCCCAGATCCGGTACAGTGAAAACAGTTCGCGCGCACGCTGACGGGCGTGCTGGCCGGCCAGCACATCGCCAATCGACAGGGATGGCTCGATGATCAGCCGTACTTCGGCGCGATGCAGCGCTTCGCCTTCGGCAATCGCAGTCTGAATCGATTGCAGGCTGGTCGCGGGAAAGGCCCGCTTGCCGCTAGCCTTGGTCGCCAGCAAATGCCTGAAAAAACGGGATAGTTTAGTCATTACCAGTCACCTGATGCGCCGCCGCCATCAAAACCGCCACCGCCGCCAGAAAAGCCGCCACCACCGGAGCCACCGCCAAAGCCGCCAAATCCACCGCCACCTCGCCCGATCTGGCTGCCCAGGCCGCTTCCGAGGATCACCCCGGCAGCATCGCCCCAGCCATTGCGGCCAAGCCCGCGGCGCCCACCCCCGGAGCGGGCCCTGATCATCATGATGAGGAAGAATAAAAATAGAAACGGCATCATGCCGCCCAGCCATCCTGCCTCGTCGGTACTGGCTCCGGGCGACGTGCCGGCCGGCGCTGGAAACTGTTCCTGGTCCAGCAAACCGGCAATCGCCGAGACGCCGGCCGCCAGCCCGCCGTAAAAATCGTTTTGCCGGAAATGCGGCGCAATCACATCCTGCAGGATACGCTTCGATTGCGCATCGGTCAGCACGCCCTGGACGCCGCGTCCGGCTTCAATGCGCAGGCGGCGCAGGGCCGGTGGATTGTCTTTTGCGACCACCAGTATCACGCCGTCATCGACACCCTTGCGACCGAGCTTCCAGGCGTCGCCTACCCGGATGCTGTATTGCTCGATTGCTTCCGGCTCGGTCTTGCTGATCAATAAAATGCCGATCTGGCTGCCGGTGCGTGCCGCATATTCCTGCAACACTTTTTCCAATGCCTGCCGCTGGCTGTCGTTGAGCATGCCAACGGTATCGGTGACATGCGAGGTCAGCGGCGGCACCGGCACAAAAGTCTGGGCGAATGCCGTCGCTGCCAGCCAGAACAGGAGATTTGCAGTCAGGCTGCGCAGCAAGAGCATGGTCGAAATGTCTTTACTTGCCGAAATTGACTGCGGGCGCAGTCGAAATCGCCTTTTCGTTTTCGACGGTAAATGACGGCTTCACTTCATAGTTGAACATCATCGCCGTCAGGTTGGTCGGGAATCTGCGCGCCAGAATATTGTATTCCTGGACCGACTGGATATAACGCTGGCGCGCCACCGTGATGCGGTTTTCGGTGCCCTCCAGTTGCGACTGCAGGTCGCGGAACAGGCCGTCTGCCTTCAGTTGCGGGTAATTTTCGGCAACCGCCATCAAGCGCGACAATGCCGACGACAATTCACCCTGCACCTGCTGGAATTTCTGGAACGCCTGCGGATTGTTCAAGACTTCCGGCGTAATCTGGAAACTGGTGGCTGCTGCGCGCGCGCGCGTCACCGCCTCGAAGGTTTCCTTTTCATGCGACGCATAGCCCTTGACGGTATTGACCAGATTCGGAATCAGGTCGGCGCGCCGCTGATACTGGTTGACCACTTCCGACCAGGCGGATTTGACCGCTTCATCCTTGGACTGGAAATCGTTATAGCCGCAGGCTGACAGTAGCGACACCAGCATCGTGATCGACAACCATTTCATCCAGATTTTCATTTTCGTTTTCCCCAAGAAATAAATTACTCTGCAAGACGCATTAAATTACCATGCTTTGCAGCGGCTCTCTTATAGCATACGCAAACAAGATCGTGTTCTTTGCGTAGACGGCAGCGCGCTGCCGAAACGATAGCATGACACGTTACAATGCGCATATTCACTTTATTCCAACCCATTTCGGATTGCTGCCGTGACTTCCTTCATCGATAAACTCTCTGCCGCCTGGATTTCCAATAATTCATTGTTATGCGTCGGACTCGATCCAGCCATGGAAAAGCTGCCCGAGCAATTGCAGTGGCAGCCGGATGCCATTTACACCTTTTGCAAGGAAATCATCGATGCCACCGCCGATCTGGCCTGTGCATTCAAGCCGCAGATCGCCTATTTCGCGGCGCTGCGCGCCGAAGATCAGCTCGAAGCACTGTGCGTTTATCTGCGCGAGCAGTACCCGCATATTCCGATCATTCTGGATGCCAAGCGCGGCGACATCGGCGCGACCGCCGAGCAATATGCGCGCGAGGCATTCGAGCGCTATGGCGCCGATGCCGTCACCGTCAATCCCTACATGGGCTTCGATTCGGTCGCTCCTTACCTGGAATGGCAAGACCGCAGCGCCATCATCCTGTGCCGCACTTCCAACCCGGGCGGCTCCGACCTGCAATTCCTGAAAATCGATGGCAAGCCGCTGTACCAGCATGTGGCGCAACTGGTTGCGGAAAAATGGAATACCAACGGCCAGTGCGCGCTGGTGGTCGGTGCCACCTTCCCGAGCGAACTGGAACAGGTGCGCCAGATTGTCGGTGACATGCCGCTGCTGGTGCCAGGCATTGGCGCACAGGGCGGTGATATTCATGCAACCGTCGTTGCTGGCAAGACTGCCAACGGCACTGGCATGATGATCAATTCCTCGCGGGCGATTTTGTATGCCAAAGCCGATGAAGCGACTGGCGAGGATTACGCCCAGGCCGCGCGCCGGGTGGCGCAAGAGACGCGCGATGCGATCAATTGTTTCCGGATATAAGCGCTCGTCTAAAAGACATCAGGCGGATTGCCGTCTTGATGCTGGCTGGAATGAACTCTTCATTCCAAGATAACGAAATGATCTGCGTTTGAATCGTGATTGTTACTGTCGAGGTTCCGACGTTTGAGTCGGAGCAAGCAGATGGCTTGGAACGGTCGTAACCGTGGCTTGCGTCCAATCAGACAAATTCTTGCAATGGTTGATGCCTCGCACCTTGAGCGATACCGTCAATACAGCCTCTATGGGGTGATTGCACTTGTGCCGGCGAATCCGGCCGACATCCTGGCCAATTTGAGGTTTCGTCCTACGGCCGTTGGCGTTGCCGTCTTACAGATTTTGGCGTGCTTCGTTAATACACTGATGCCAATACACTGGCGCACCAGTACGACTGACGTATCTCGCGTTCATTTCAAGGATGAAACCATGCCAAACACCAAAACAAACACCAAAGTCCCAGATCAGAAAACGGCCTCTACTGAAGCCGCCGCCCGTTCGGTTGATGGCCTGGCGGGCCAGTCAACAAAAACCAGCGGCGATAACAAGAGCCACACCAAGGCGAATTCGAACAAGGGTGCAGGCGGCGGCAAAAAACAAGAACGCCACCACTAAAAACCTGCAGGCCGCACTGAATGCGTTCTGCAGGTAAAAGCATCGCGTTGTATCGATCACCCCAAAGGGCCAGCGCCGCAGACTAGCATTGCACTGCTCCAGCCGCCATGCAAGGCGCCGTCGGCTGGATGATGCAGGCCATCGTCATGGAATGCGGCAGCAGATCAGCCGGTCGGGTGCATGCAGGGTGCTGACGGCAAGCCGTTCAATGTGCTTCGAGGAATGGCAAGCCGTTCAATGTGCTTCGAGGAATCGCAACAATCCCTGCAGCGCATGCGAGACCGTCTGCCGGCGAATCGATTGGCGATCGCCCTGCAGGACCAGCCGCTCTGTATGCGTGCTGCCATCCCTTGACCAGGCAAAGCATACGGTGCCGACCGGCTTGCCCGGCACCGCGCCGCCCGGACCGGCAATGCCGGTCGTGGCAATCGCGACATGCGAATTGCTGTTGGCAAGCGCGCCTTCGGCCATGGCAGCGGCAATTTCTTCGCTGACTACGCCATGCGAAGCCAGCAGCGCTGCCGACACGTCCAGCATGTCGGTCTTCGATGCATTGGAATAGGTGACGAAACCGCAGTCGAACCATTCGGACGAGCCGGCGATTTCAGTGATCGCTTGCGACACGCCGCCGCCGGTGCAGGATTCCGCAGTCGCGAGCAACAGGTTTTTTGCTTTCAATGCCGAGCCCACGCGTGCTGCCAAATCAAGGATGTCATCCATTTTTATATCTCCTGGGCTTTTGAAATGATTCAATATTCTCTAATTTGCGCGGCATAGTCAAATCGATCGCCACACCGCAAATACCAGCAAGGTATAAAACGCCGCGACGATATCGTCCCACATCACGCCAAATCCACCTTTCAAGTGCCGGTCGAAGTAACCGATCGGCGCCGGCTTGACCATATCGAAGAAGCGGAACACGACAAATGCCCATGCCTGCGTGGCAAGATCGGCCGGCATCAGGAACAGCAGCACCAGCCATATCGCGATGATCTCATCCCACACCATGCTGCCATGATCGGCAATGCCCATGTCGCGTCCGGTCTTGTCGCAAGCCCAGATTCCGACCACGAAGCCGGCGCCTATAATGACCGCCCAGTTGAACGGCGTGAAAAATGCCGGCCAGCGCGAATTCAGCGCCATGAAACTCAGCCAGCCAAACAGGGTCCCGAAGGTGCCGGGAACCACCGGCGACAAGCCGCTGCCAAATCCCTGCGCCAGCAGGTGGGCCGGATGCGACAGCATGAAGCGGGCGGTCGGCTTGTCAATCGACGTGCGGTGGGCCGGCGGCGGTGTGGTCATGGACTGGTGAAGTGATCAAAAGAATGGTGGGATAAGGGGCATGGATGGCCGGCGCCGTCCATCAGGCGCAGTCCGGATGCAGCATCGATTGTGCCGATACGCGTGACGGCAGTAGCGCTGGCGGCCGCTGCGCCGGCTACTTTAGCACGGTGCGAAACCGGCGCGGTAAAGCACAATTCATAATCGTCGCCGCCGGCCAGGCAAAAGCGGCGGCGGATATCGACCGGCTGACATGCCACAATTGGTCCGGCCGGCAAGGCATCCACATCGATGGTGGCGCCGACGCCGGACAGTTGCAGGATATGGCCGAGGTCGCCGCACAGGCCATCGGAAATATCGATTGCGGCATGCGCGATGCCTTGCAGCGCCACTCCCAATGCCACGCGCGGATCAGGCACATGCATGCGTTCGCCGGCGGCCTCCTGCGTTGCGGCGTCCAGTGCCAGCTCTTGCCGATAGCCAGCCAGTGCCAGGCGGGCGTCGCCCAGCGTGCCCGATACCCAGATATCGTCGCCGACCCGGGCCGCGGTACGGCGCAGAGCCAGGTCGCGGGCCACTTCGCCAAATACCGTGATGCAGATCGCAAGCGCTCCTTTGGTGGTGTCGCCGCCGATCAGTTCGCATTGGTGGCGCTCGGCTAGCGCAAACAAGCCCCTGGAAAACGGCGCCAGCCAGTCGGGATCGGGATACGGCAGTGCCAGCGCCAGCGTGAATGCCAGCGGTTTCGCGCCCATTGCCGCCAGGTCGGACAGGTTGACTGCCAGGCATTTGTGACCGAGCTTCAGAGGATCGGCACCGGCAAAAAAATGCCGGTCTTCGAGCAACATGTCGCTGGATATCGCCAACTGCATGCCGGGGGCCGGCGCGAGCAATGCACAATCGTCACCGACGCCAAGGGCTGCCCGGCTATCTTGGCGCAAGGGGCGGGTAAAGTAACGGGCAATCAGGTCGAATTCAGACAGCATCCATCGATTGTACCGAAGGATGTCCCTGCCAGTGAGGCTGGTTCGACCACTTATTGAGTTTTTTAAACGTGTTAAAAAGCCAATATTCTCGGAAAGATCAATCAACCGAATTGACTGCCACTCGCCTATCAAGCGCCGATCGGGCTGGCTGCGGATCAGTATGAGGAAGGAGCGACCGGCCCGGTAACCGGTGGGTTAAGTTAATTGCAATTCTGAAATGAAACCGGCGCTGCCGGTTTCTACGTATAAAAAGAACAGGCTCACTCTGCTAAAATCGCATCTTTCAGCAAGTCATAAAGAAGACGTCCGATGGATTCCGATAAAAGCCGCAAAGAACAGGCTCGCCAGCAACTGCGCCAAGCCGCGCTTGAGTACCATGAGTTTCCCACTCCAGGCAAGATCAGCGTCACCCCGACCAAGCAGCTGACCAATCAGCGCGACCTGGCGCTGGCCTATTCGCCCGGTGTTGCCGCGCCTTGCGAGGAAATCGTTGCCGACCCCAATAGCGCCTTCAAATACACGGCGCGCGGCAACCTGGTCGCCGTGATTACCAATGGCACCGCGGTACTGGGTCTGGGCAATATCGGCCCGCTGGCCGCCAAGCCGGTCATGGAAGGGAAGGGCGTCTTGTTCAAGAAATTCGCCGGCATCGATGTATTTGATATCGAAATCAATGAGAACGATCCGGACAAGCTGGTCGACATCATCGCTTCGCTGGAACCGACGTTTGGCGGCATCAATCTGGAAGATATCAAGGCGCCGGAATGCTTCTATATCGAGCGCAAGCTGCGCGGCCGGATGAATATCCCGGTATTCCACGACGACCAGCACGGCACCGCGATCATTGTTGGCGCCGCGATCCTGAATGGCTTGAAAGTGGTCGGCAAGGATATTCTAAATTGCAAGCTGGTGGTTTCCGGCGCCGGTGCTGCCGCCCTGGCTTGCCTGGATTTGATTGTCGATCTGGGTTTTCCGATCGAAAACATCTTTGTCACCGATCTGGCTGGCGTGGTATATGAAGGCCGGGTCGAATTGATGGACCCGGACAAGGCACGCTTTGCGCAAAAGACGACCGCGCGCACGCTCGCCGAAGTCATGCCTGGGGCCGATATTTTCCTTGGCCTGTCCGCCGGCGGCGTATTAAAGCCGGAAATGGTCAAGGCGATGGCCGAGCGTCCGCTGGTGCTGGCACTGGCCAATCCGACCCCGGAAATCCTGCCGGAAGAAGTCATGGCGGTGCGAACCGACGCCGTGATTGCCACCGGCCGCTCCGACTATGCGAACCAGGTCAACAACGTCCTGTGTTTTCCGTATATTTTCCGCGGTGCGCTCGATTGCGGCGCCACCACCATCAACCGCGAAATGGAAATTGCGACCGTGCGGGCGATTGCCGAACTGGCGCAGGCCGAGCAATCCGATATCGTCGCCACCACCTACGGCATTACCAATCTGTCGTTCGGGCCGGACTACATCATTCCCAAGCCATTCGATCCGCGCCTGATGATCAAGATCGCGCCGGCAGTGGCCAAGGCGGCCCAGGAATCGGGCGTGGCGCTGCGACCGATTCCGGACATGCAAGCCTATGCCGAGCGTTTGCAGCAGTTCGTCTATCACAGCGGCACATTCATGAAGCCGCTGTTCTCGATCGCCAAGAAGGCACCCGCCGACAAAAAGCGCATCGTGTTTGCCGAAGGTGAAGAAGAGCGTGTATTGCGCGCGGTGCAAATCGTCGTCGATGAAGGTCTGGCCAAACCGATCCTGGTCGGCCGCCCTGCCATCCTGCAAAAGCGGATCGAGAAATTCGGCCTGCGCCTGAAACCCGATGTCGATTTCCAGGTGATCAATCCCGAATTCGATGCGCGTTATCGCGACTATTGGCAAACCTATCATGCGATGACGGCCAGGATGGGCATCACCGAGCAGTATGCGAAGCTGGAGATGCGCCGCCGCCATACGCTGATCGGTTCGATGATGATCCACAAGGGCGATGCCGACGGCATGATCTGCGGCACCTTCGGCACCATTCCTTTGCATCTGCATTATGTGAATCAGGTACTGGGCAAGCGCGAGGGTGTCAATGTCTACGCGGCGATGAATGCGCTGATCCTGCAGGATCGCCAGCTGGTGCTGGTCGATACCCATGTCAATGAAAATCCGAGCGCAGCGCAGCTGGCCGAAATTACCATTCTGGCGGCGGAAGAAATGCGTCGCTTTGGCCTGCACCCGCGTGCAGCGCTGCTGTCGCATTCCAATTTCGGCACCAGCAATAGCGAATCGGCGCAAAAAATGCGCGCGACCTTGGCCATCCTGCGCGATTTGGCGCCGGATCTGGAAGTCGATGGTGAAATGCATGGCGATATGGCGCTCGACGCATCTTTGTTGAGAAAGATGATGCCGGATACCCGGCTCAAGGGCGATGCCAATTTGCTGGTGCTGCCGAATATCGATGCCGCCAATATCTCGTACAACCTGTTGAAAAATACCGCTGGCAGCGGCATCGCCATCGGACCGGTGCTGCTCGGCTGCGCAAAGCCGGTCCATATCCTGACGCCGTCGGCAACAGTGCGGCGGATCGTCAATTTGACTTCACTGTGCGTGGTGGATGCAGTCTCGCAAAGATAGTTTAAACATTTTTATTGAAAGCCGTTTCATCCACAAGGTGAAACGGCTTTTTTGTTTTATGTTCTCTGCTAAATGGTGAATGTACGAATTTTGAATTCCAGCACCAGATGCTGATGGAATGGAACTCCATCCTTTTAAAAAGCTCAAGACAGTACGCCCTGCATCGATTAATTTCGTCAATATTAATTATCAACAAGGGCGACAAGTTTTCTCTGGAGATATTTTCTGCTATTGCTTGCAAGCACTCCATTGCTTCGTCACGCAAGCTGCCTTGCACTTCCTCTGGCTGGAATGATCAAGACTGGCCTGTGTCTTTCCCCCTGCGATAAAGGATGCACATCATGCCGGATTGGCTGCAATTTTGGAATTATCTCCTGCTGCCCTGGCGCGCCATACTCAATCAGGTGCCATGGGTCGTCATCCTGATCCAGGTATTCCTGCTGTGGATTGCCGTATTCATCTTTCACAAGATCGGTACCGGATTCCTGCAAAGAATTGCCGCACCGTTTCGTTTTTCCAGGAGGCTGGTTGCCTATGCCAACCGCGCCGGCAGAACCGTGGTTTTCCTGTTGCTGCTGCAGGTCATATTGCGCAACGACATCGATGCTGCCGCGCCGTTTGTTTTTGTCAGGCAGATGGTCGCATTTGCGCTGATTGCGGCACTGACCTGGTTTGGGGTGCGTTGCGTGCAGGCGGTTGCCGATACCATTATCGAAATCAACCCGGTCGATACCGCCGACAATTTGAATGCCCGCCGTATCCAGACCCAGACCAAGGTGCTGGCGCGCACCGTGATGGTGATGCTCATATTGGCGGGCTCCGGCCTGGCCCTGATGACCTTGCCGCAACTGCGCCAGATCGGCACCAGCCTGTTGGCCTCGGCCGGCGTGGCGGGGCTGGTGGTCGGCTTTGCCGCGCGTCCGGTGCTCAGCAATATGCTGGCTGGCATCCAGCTGGCATTGACCCAGCCGATTCGCCTGGAAGACGTGGTTATCGTTCAGAACGAATGGGGACAGATCGAGGAAATCACCGGTACCTATGTCGTCGTGCGCATCTGGGATCAGCGCCGCATGATCGTACCCCTGCAGTGGTTTATCGAGAATCCTTTCCAGAACTGGACCAGGACCAGCGCCGATATTCTGGGGACGGTATTGCTGTGGGCTGATTACCGCTTGCCGCTGGCCCCTCTGCGTCTTGAAGCTGAACGCATTTGCCAGCAGGCGCCGGAATGGGATCGGCGATTATGCATCGTTCAGGTAGTTGAAGCCGGTACCCAGGCAATGCAGTTACGGGTATTGGTCAGCGCCGCCGATTCAGGTCGCGCTTGGGATTTGCGTTGCAAGGTCAGGGAAGGGCTGCTCGATTTCATTCAGCGGACCTACCCGGATTATCTGCCGCGCATCCGCGCCGATATCACTACCGATTCCATGCTAAAGGATTCAAATCCTCCTGCCATGCAAGCTGGTTCGTCGAGGCCGTGACCGGCAGGCAAATAAGCGTTTATAAGCCCGCCCTCTATAAGCGCTGGAACCAAGGCAGCGTAACAGCCGTCAAAAACATGCATTGTCTGCAAATGTCATGAAAGGAGTTCTATCATGCCAAGAGGCGATAAATCAGCCTATACCGACAAGCAAAAACGTCAGGTCAAGCACATAGAAGAAGGTTATGAACAGCGCGGCGTACCGCCGGATGAAGCCAAACGTCGTGCTTGGGCGACGGAAAATAAACTATCCGGTGGTGGTCGAAAGTCAGGCTCCGGCCGCAAAAGCACGCATTCCTGACGCCACCGATCTGCTGATGAAGCAATGGCAGAGAGTGATATTCGCACACTGACAGTGTGCGAATATCACTCTCTGTCTCACTTTGGCAATAAGCCAGATTATCAAGCGTGTTTCTTTGCGCCTCGAAACAATTTCGTCACCATATTCACCACGACCAGCACGATGGCACCAGCAATGATTCCGGCAATGGCGTCGAGCAAAGTAGGCGTCACTGCTGCCAATACGCCGCCGATGCCGGGAATCGTGCCGGCGCTATGGGCGGTGTTTTCGATAAAGTGATGCAAGGGCGGAATGCCATGGGTCAGGATGCCACCGCCCACCATGAACATCGCCGCCGTGCCGATGATCGACAGACTCTTCATCAGGTATGGTGCCGAGAACAGCAGTGCCTTGCCGATGCCGCGCTGCATGCTAGCAAACAGGCCGTCTCCCATTTTCTGGTTCAAATGTAGGCCGGCATCATCCAGCTTGACGATGCCGGCCACTAAGCCATACACGCCAACCGTCATCAGCAAGGCAATGGTGGTCAGCACTGCAACCTGGGAGCTGAACGCAGCTGTCGCCACGGTACCGAGCGCGATTACGATGATTTCAGCCGAGAGGATGAAGTCGGTGCGCACCGCGCCCTGGATTTTTTCCTTTTCAAAGGCAACCATGTCGACTTCCGGGTTGGCGATCGCCTTGACCAGCACTTCGTGATGCACCTTCTCCTCGGTTTCGCTATGCAGGAACTTGTGCGCCAGCTTTTCCACACCTTCGAAACACAGGTAGGCGCCGCCCAGCATCAACAGCGGGATAATTGCCCATGGCGCAAAGGCGCTGATGGCGAGCGCCGCCGGCACCAGAATCACCTTGTTTTTCATTGACCCCTTGGCGACTGCCCATACCACCGGCAATTCCCGGTCGGCATTGACGCCGCTGACCTGCTGCGCATTCAAGGCCAGATCGTCGCCGAGAACGCCGGAAGTCTTTTTTGCCGCTACTTTGGTCATGACAGCCACGTCATCCAGAATGCTGGCAATATCGTCGATCAGGGTGAGGAGACTGGTTCCGGCCACGTTCAGGGTCCTTTGTTGGAAAAGAAATAAAAGATGACGGATTTAATCACACTCCGCGCGATCGGGCTAGCGGCGACTATCGCAGCGCTGATCCAGCGCACGTCTGGTCCGAGCCACTAAATTCCCTGGCTAACAATGGCTGGCTATCTGGGGCTGCCGTGACTGCCATTGGCTTTCGGTTCAGCCTGCGTGTTTATCAGTGTTTGCGGGCGTCTGGAGGAACGATATTGCGCTCAGGAAAACTTAATGCTGTTCGCGCAAGCGCCCCAGCTTTTGGAAGGCAAGCAAGTCACGCATCGACCAGGCCGCAGCTGCCATGGCCAGCGCCGATAATCCCCATGACAGCATGCCATGATCGATCGGCACCAATCGGGTTGGCTTCGATCCCCATTGCCAAAGGATCGGCGCCAGTATCGCGATCAAAAATCCCAGATTCAGCGTCAGAAAAACATGCAGGACGCGCTCATTTTGCGGCAGGGTACGGGTCCGGTTTTCAATAAATTCATCGCAGGTCGTGACAATAATTTCTGCAAGCAATAAAGCGCCGATCACCCAGGCGGCTATCCCGTGCCAGGCGAACCAGGCCAAGCCTCCGAACAGACTGGCATAGATGGTTTCGCGCACCGCATGCAAGCCGATCTCGTTACGAGATGCAACGCGGTGCGGCAGGCGTGCCAGCCATTCGTGATTGAGCAGGGTATCGACACCGCCCACCACACCCTGAGCAAGCAGCAGTATCGGCAACCAGGAATCGAACATGCGGTCAATCTTTCAAGTGTCCGTAATGTACCGGCAGCAATGCGCTGAAACAGCATGCGCTTCTGCTGGCTAGTTTAGCCTGATTCCGATCACAGCATTTAATACGCGAATGGGCCGAATTAACCTGTGCCGGATAACTTTTTAATCGGTACCCGGCCGGTTGGCACCAGCAGCGCGGCACGGTCGCAATGGCCTGGCTGGTCGTCAAAGAACATATGCGGCTTGAAGGCTGCCAGGACATCTGACTTGGCGACGCCGCCCATGAAAAACGTCTCATCGATAGCGATATCCCACGCCCGCAGCGTGCGGATTACCCGTTCATGCGCTGGGGAGGAGCGGGCGGTTACCAGCGCGGTGCGCACTGGCGCCGCCCGTCCATCCGGTGCTTTGAAATTATTCTGGATGAAAGAGAGCGCCTGCAACAGCCGCGCGAAGGGGCCGGCAGCCAGCGGATTTTTGGCATTTTCGCGCTCGTGCTTTTCAAAGGCTTCGATGCCGAATGCCTGGAAAATCTGCTCCGATTCGTCGGAAAAAATCACCGCATCGCCATCGAAGGCAATCCGGATCTGGTCCAGCTCTTCAAATGCATTTTCCGGTTTTTGATACAAGAGAGCTGCCGCCACGCCGGAATTGACCGCGGCTTGCACATCATCTTCGTGCAGCGATAAAAACAGGCTGACGTTGAATGCCTGCAGATAGGGGGCCAGCGAGGCGCCGCCCGACAATGCGGCGCGGGTAATATCCAGTCCGTAATGCTCGATCGAATTAAAGATCCGCATCGAAGTCTCGGACGAATTGCGCGACATGATCACGACTTCAGCGAAGCGCTGGTTATGCGTCAAGACATTGAGTTTCAACAGCGCGCGCACCAGCGCAAAACCGGCGCCTGGCTTCAATATTTCATTTTCATTTTCCAGCTGATGTTGGCGGTAGGCGTCCAGTCCGTGCGTACGAAAAATCGCTTCCTCGGCTTCCAGATCGAACAGGGCGCGCGATGAAATGCCAACGACGAGCAGGTTATTGAGGGAGACAGGCATGGAGTTTGGTGCCTAGTGTATGTCGAAATAAAAGATGAATGATCGATCCATCACACTTTTGCCAGATTCCGGCGTATGGTACGGATAGTTGCATTAACCATTAAGTATCATATTGGTTTCGCTCAAAATAATCCAAGGCATATTGCTGTCGCCAATACCGCCCGATCTGCAAATTTTCTGCGTGTCAGAGGTATGAATCCGAGCAGGCGACATCGAAGTGATAATCGGTGCGAATTCAGAATTAAACCATTCAATATCTCCAGTTCGCGCAATGTAGATACCTGCATACAGACTGACAGGATCTTCAAAATTTCATTGCGATACCAGCCGCTAAAAATTTTATCCAGTCTTTTCAGTCCAGTTCTGATGCCACTGTTTGCTCCCAGTTCATTGTGAGCATGCTGGCGGTACGACAGACTAGTTTTTTTATCGATATGCCATGACCCGCCGCTAGAACGGCAAACCGCATAGATGAGCCAGTCATGCAGCACCACTTCTTGCGCTCTGGAAGATGGTGCCGCCAATAAGGCACGGACTTTTTCAACCAAGGGGCGTGACATCAAAAAAGTACTGCCTGGCCCAGCAGACTCGAAGGCGAAGTCAAATTGGCGCTGCGGCTGGGATTTGATAATAGTCTTTGTTTTGCCGTCTGGCCAAAAGGCTTCCACATTGGAAGAGACTGCGCTGAAACCACCTTGTTTTAGACATTCGATTTGGTGGATTAACTTGCTTGGGTGCCATATGTCATCCTGATCGGATAACGCAATGAATTCTGCATCGGTCAGATCGATAGCCAGTAAAAGCCGATAAAAATTTTTCCCGGCGCTGCCTAATTTTCCAATTCTAGGGAGCAAAACAATCTGGGAATTGGTTTGCGCCGCATTTTGAAGCCACTCCCATGTCCCGTCGGTCGACATATCGTCGGATACAATCAATTCGACGTTAACATCTTGCTGCGAAAAGATGGACGAAATCTGCTCGGCAATCCAGCGTATGCCATTGTAGCTGGCTAGCAGAACGGCTACTTGTGGAGTCATTTCACGCATAAGTCGCAAACTTTTTAAACCTCTCGGTGAAATTGTGTTCAGACCCATTCTGGGTTACAGAAAACTGGTGCGGCCAGCAATTTTTCGACGGAATTTGACGCTGTAG
Organism: Paucimonas sp.; assembly: GCA_036677325.1. Taxonomy (GTDB): domain Bacteria; phylum Pseudomonadota; class Gammaproteobacteria; order Burkholderiales; family Burkholderiaceae_D; genus Paucimonas. The sequence continues at coordinate 31,182 of JAKFBY010000074.1, read as the reverse complement.
GAATGGGCGATAACAGAAATTTTCCCGGTTAGTGATTTTGAGCAGCGCTTAGTTTTCGATAAACTTGCCCGTTGTACCTCGTATGCCATGCCACACCCCTAATGTCATCATGCGGTAATGTGTCAAACGCGGGTGGGCAAAAATCGTATAAAAAACATATTTTAAAAGAAGGCGCCATCCATCTACTATTTTCCAGTTTCCCGGGATCCACTGCTCTTTGTATAATAGTACAGCGTTGCGGAAATGATAATAGTGCCTAACTGGGCTATGCAACGGAAAATTTTTACCTAGGAATTTGATCGGTTGTTCACCTAGGCTATGCTGCATTTTTGCCGCGCAAACACCGAAACTCTGAAAACCATGGTGGCGTGCCCTCAAGCCCCATTCAATATCCACATAGTCAATGAATAAGTCATCCCGCATACCCCCCACCTTGTCCAGCACTGACATTGGAATCAGGCACCCAGATGAAATCAAATAATCCACTGGCACAACATCTTCGTCGGTCGCGCACGTACAACGTTTCAGATTTAAGCCTCGCACCCGGATGAACGGCGGAGGATTTTCCTGCCTCGTATCCAAATAGCGCGGACCTGCAGCTGCTGCATGTGGCAATTGTGCAATTGCCGAGCTCAATTTAGCAACCATACCCGGTGCCGGAATACTATCCTGATCCATCAGTAAAACGAACTGTGCCTGATGATTTTTCGCCCATTCAATCCCGACATTGTGTGCTGCAGCAATGCCGCGATTTTCATTCAATAAAAGTAATTCCACCGCGGAGTTTGGCCGTGTTGTTTCATGCCAGATCGCTAAATCAGGTAGCGAACCATTATCCACTAACACCACTGTATCCACTTGGGATTCAAGCATAGTCAGCAGTTGTTCAAGGATGTCAATTTCTGGCTGATAAGTAACTACAATTGCAACAATGCCCGTTTTAGAAAATTGTGTCATGAATTAATTTTGGGCCTGAAAATGATGGGGCTTATTTGTTTATCACTTGCAATGAAGTTATCAAGCTAAATTTTCATTAATTAAGAAATGCAATGCACTGCAGATTGCCGAATGACGCAAAAATTTTTTAATTTGAATAGCGAGATTTTGCAAGAAAAAGAAAGCTGTTGAATCTTTTTTTGCGATAATTCCCAAGTTTGTTTAAAGAGGTTTTTTACCATTGGTATCTAAACTTGAATCCTTCAATATCTTATACACAAATACAATATAAATTGTAAGAGTAGTGGCGTATTTTGGTGAAATTTCTCTAATATCATCTAACCTCTTACAATTTCGGCTATGTCTAATTTTTAGTGAGTTGTGCAATGATATTTTTGGTCTGCTAAGAAGGTGATCGCGCATAAGAACGCTAATGCGAGACTTTGAATTGGCACTGGTGGTTTAGTTCTTTGTGGAAACAAACCATGGAAAATGATTCATTAATTTCACTTAAATCCGCTTATCTAATGGCAATTGAGCATGTTCCTTTGGAGCGATACCGGTTAAAATTTAAGGTTTGAAAAAAATAGCATATTTGCAAAAATGAAGAAGATTTTTCTCTTTCAAATTGTTGAATTAAAAATTTTTTTGCCTACTCTTGTACAGTTTTCCGGTTAATTTCAATTCTTGTCGAATATCAGGTACAGATATGGTCGTCACCTTCGGACTTTTACAATGCGTAACTTGGTAACCTGCTATAAATTTAATTTCCAAAATAATAGATTTTTTAATTTTCGAAGCGATTACGAGTCGATTGAACTGTCTTTCTATAACAAGCGAAGGATTGCTGGAGACACTTATTTAACAAGATCTGCACCTGTCGATCGGAAGAATACATCCGTGGCTCGAATTAGATTTGCATATAATCAACTCAAGAAAAGCAGCCGACTTGGTGATGCTCTAGCAAAAAATCAAAGTCATGTGCTGCTAATTCGCACACGCAGGTTCATTAAAATGATCAGCGATTGCATGCTGGTCAGTACAGTAAAGCTGGTGGGCCAAAACACAACTGTTCACGGATTTGAGAAGCCGACTGACGCCAGACTGAGAAAATCACAGGCCGCAGAGGAGCATTTCGCATGAACTCCCGCACCCATGTCATCAACCCGCATGCGCGCCAGCCTACTTCGCTGGCGGCCTTGGCGCATAGCTTGTGGCGCAACCGCCACCTGATTGTGCAGATGACCAAGCGCGAAGTCGTGGGCCGCTACAAAGGGTCGGCGATGGGGCTGGCATGGTCATTCTTTAATCCGGTATTCATGCTTGTCGTATATACCTTTGTATTCTCCGAGATTTTCAAGATCCGCTGGGGCGGTACAGGAGGCGATGACAGTAAAACGCAATTTGCTGTCATTCTCTTCGTTGGCATGATTGTTCTGAGCCTTTTTAGCGAAGTGCTCAACCGCGCACCTTCCTTGATACTTTCCAACGTCAACTATGTAAAAAAAGTGGTGTTCCCAATCGAGATACTGCCGGTAATAACGATGGGAGCGGCGCTGTTCCACAGTCTGATTAGTGTTGGCGTTTTGCTGGCTGCATTTGCACTATTTAATGGCTATTTACACTGGACTGCGATCTTGTTGCCGTTTGTTTTGCTTCCGTTGGTTATCCTCACAACGGGTCTTTGTTGGATGCTTGCGTCACTAGGCGTCTTCTTGCGTGACGTTGGCCAAACCGTTGGCATCATCACCACGTTGCTGACGTTTCTGTCACCTGTTTTTTATCCAATTGCTTCTGTGCCGGAAAGATTTCGGCCATTTATTATGGCCAATCCGCTCACCTTTATCATCGAGCAGGCGCGCGAGGTACTGATCTGGGGGCATTTGCCGAATTGGCTTGGTTTGGGAATCTACACGGCGGCGGCTACGGTGTTTGCTTGGGCAGGCTATGCATGGTTCCAAAAAACCAGGAAGGGGTTTGCCGATGTCCTCTAATGAAATTGCCATCCGCGTCACCAACCTCAGTAAACGCTACGAAATCTATGCAGCTCCGCGTGACCGACTCAAGCAATTTACCTTGCCTCGGCTGCAAAGGCTTACCGGCAAAGGCACCAAACAGTATTTCAACGAATTTTGGGCGTTGAACGACGTTTCATTTGAAATCAAAAAAGGTGAAACCGTCGGCATCATCGGACGCAATGGCAGCGGCAAGTCCACGCTCTTGCAGATGATCTGCGGCACGCTCAACCCCACCGGTGGCAGCATTCAAACCAATGGCCGCATTGCTGCATTGCTGGAGTTGGGATCTGGGTTTAATCCAGAGTTCACCGGACGTGAAAACGTCTATATGAACGCGGCAGTGTTGGGGTTGAGCAAGAGTGAAATCGATGCGCGGTTTGACCGTATTGCCACGTTTGCAGATATTGGCCAGTTCATTGAACAGCCCGTGAAGACCTATTCCAGCGGCATGTATGTCCGTCTTGCCTTCGCGGTGATTGCCCATGTGGACGCGGATATTTTGGTCGTCGATGAAGCGCTGTCTGTTGGCGATGCAGTGTTTACGCAGAAATGCATGCGCTTCATCCGCAATTTTCAAGAAAATGGGACCCTGATTTTTGTCAGTCATGACATCGGATCGGTGCAGAATCTGTGCAAGTCGGGAATTTGGCTCAAGAACGGTAAAGTCGAACAGACGGGGACTGCAAAGAGCGTTTCGGAAGCCTATTTGCAGTACACAATGCAGGAAATATACGGCGATGAAGCAAAGCTGACCGCAATGGTGCCGGTCACGTTGGAGGATGCATCTGATGTCGACGCTTCGCATCCTGAGTCAACCGGACGAACCGCGATCGATTATGGCGCGATTGCCACAGTACGCGACAATATTGGCACTGCCAAAGGCTGGAAATCTGGGCGCGCCGAAATTATCTCTGTTTCGCTTACCCGCCTGTCAGCAGGTAAGGAAGGGGTATTCGAAGGTGGCGAGCGTGTGCGTATGACAGTGCGTGCGAAAGCACTCGACCCGTTGCAAAATCCGATTCTCGGTTTCCTGGTGCGAGACCGCTTGGGGCAGGATTTGTTCGGTGAGAATACGTTGTCATTTACCTCGCAAGTCTCCACCCCGGTCACTGCAGGTAAACTTTTCGAAGGCATTTTTGATTTCAAATTGCCGATGCTACCGAACGGGCAATATGCAGTGATGACTTCGGTTGCCGACGGCGACGCTTACGACAATTTTCAACATCACTGGATGCACGACGCGCTCTTCATCAACGTGTCCTCCAGTAAAATTCGATACGGATTAGTAGGTATCCCATTCGAACAGGTGCAATTAAAGGTTATTAATGAGTAAGACGACACTACACCAACTGTACACTGAACACACTGGCAAGGTATCTGACAAGTGGTCATTGTATTTAACGGAATACAATCGTTTGTTTGCTACTTACCGGGACGATCCGGTACGCCTGCTGGAAATCGGGATCCAGAATGGCGGTTCGCTCGAAATCTGGTCAAAGTACTTTAGCAATGCAGCTACCCTCGTTGGTTGTGACATCAATCCGGACTGTGCCTACCTTACCTATGAAGATCCCCGTATAGGCGTCATTGTTGGGGATGCCAATGCACCCGAGATCCATGAACGGGTAATCCAGCGTTCTCCACAGTTCGACATTATCATTGATGACGGCTCTCATCTGTCTGGCGACATCGTCAAGTCATTCGCCTTATATTTCCCGCATATCGTCGAAAACGGAATATTTATTGCCGAAGATTTGCATTGCAGTTACTGGCACCAGTTTGACGGTGGCCTGTTCGATCCCTATTCTTCGATAGCTTTCTTCAAACGCCTTGCTGATGCTGTCAACCACGAACATTGGGGCGTGCCAAGGATGCGAGCGGACATCCTGCAAGGAATCTTTACAAAGTATGGCTGTACAGTTGATGCAGACGCGTTGTCCCAAGTCCACTCGGTCGAGTTCATTAATTCCATGTGTGTGGTGCGCAAAGCTGCGGCCGCCGCCAATACTTTGGGGACCCGCATTATTGCAGGCTCGCTGGAGCTGGTGGTTCCCGGTCATCGCGAGCTGCAAGGTTTGCCATATCAGCTGGATTCGATTTTTGACCAATCCGCTAATCCGTGGACTGCAAGAATTACGCCTCCCGACGAGATCATCCAACAAACTGAGTTGGATCTCGCAAAAGCTCAGGAACAAAACGCCTTACTGGAACAGCAGAATGTCTTGCTGGAGCAACAGAACACGGTACTAGAACAGACGATCACCAACTTGCGTAATTCGAGCAGCTGGCGTCTTACTGCACCACTGCGTCTTGCGGTTAATGGCACCAAGACAATCATAGCTGGGCTGGTACAGAGTGGTGGCATGCCGGCTTCGACTTCAGAGGCCGTTCTGGCCGGACATTCTCCGGCCACCGCTCTGGCCCCGCACGGCAGCCTGCGTGATCAGATGGTACAGCGCGGACATATTTTCTATCGTCGCCATATGAAGGGAACCGTGCTAGGCCGGATGATCGGGCAGCAGATTCTCAAGCGCGGGCTGGTAAGCACAACCGAGCTGCAGATCTCCGCACTTGCGCATGATAGCCTCGAGGCGCAGAACGCACAGTATGGAGATATTGGACAAATAGAAACCGATTCCGGCATTCCCGGGTTTCACCTCAGTCCACCGCTGAATCTAGAGGTCTCGGCCGTGCTCGCGGTCCGTCCATGCATAAACGTGCTGCTACCAAGTTTGCGGCTTAAGCATATGTCGGGAGGGCCGAATACAGCGCTGTTAATAGCGGCCTTGTTGGCGGAAAAAGGTGAACGGGTGCGCCTGATCGCCTGCGATGCTCCTGCGGAAGGTGAGGAATTGGCGCTATTTCCACATATGGACGGTCTCTTGCAGCGGCCGGTCATGCGTGAACGGATAGAACTGGTTGATGCCTTCGACCGTACAAAAACCATCGCGATTGGCGCTAACGACTTATTTTTTGCAACTGCATGGTGGACTGCGCAGATTGCAAAATACGCGGTGAAAAAGACGGTATACAAGGCGTTTATTTATCTGATCCAGGATTTTGAGCCAATCCTTCACGAAGGGTCGACATTTCAGGCCCGTGCAATGGAAACATATGGGCTGGATCATATTCCGGTAATTAATACCCGCCTGTTGCTTGATCATCTGGTCCGGGAAAAGGCGGGTTGCTACGCTGATCCGGAATTTATAGACAAGGCGCTCTGGTTTGAACCAGCAATTGACCGAAGCCGCTATTTCGCTGAGCCGTCTAATTCCGTCACGCAGGGCAAAAAAGTGCTACTTTTTTACGCGCGTCCTACCGTTGCGCGTCGTAATTTATTTGAGCTTGGTATCGTGGCGCTACGGCGGGCGGTTGCCTCAGGAGCGATTGATAAGGATAACTGGGAAGTGTGGGCAATGGGCGAAAAGCTCGCTCCAATGGCACTAGGAAACGGTGTATTTCTCAATCCATTGCCTTGGATGAGTTTTGACGATTACGCCAAACGGGTTCGTTCTGCGGATTTGCTTCTATCGCTGATGCTCTCGCCGCATCCAAGTTATCCACCACTGGAAATGGCCGCGTCCGGAAAGCTGGTTGTAACCAACAGCTTTTCAGTGAAAACAGCCGAACGCATGAAGGCATTTTCGCCCAATATTATTGTTGCAGAGCCGACTGCGGAAAGCGTCGCTGCTGCACTCCAAAATGCAGCCGGGCGTATTAACGCTGGTTTGCCAAGTTATGATCCCACCGGAGCGATCGATTTGCCGTCCCGTTGGGATGAGGGCCTGCACGAAATTATTCCGGCACTTTTCCAACACATGCAGGCCCTGCGCGAAATCCGACCGGACGCCGACTTGCCGCTTGTAGCTGGTTTCCCTGCGACGCCCAAGACCGAGTACGAAAGCTACCGCCGGTCTTGTCTGGCACGCCGTCGGTGTGATGGTGTTTACTCTCAAGTACCTGGGCTGTTGTCGTTTGTGACATCCGCCTTCAATACCGCACCGAATTTTCTCGAAGAGCTCGGCAGCAGCGTTTTCCTGCAAGACGGTGGTGTCCAGTTTGAATGGTTGATACTTGACAATGGGTCAACCAACGAAAACACGCGCCTCGCTTTGCACCAGCTTGCTCGACATCCGAATGTGCGACTGGAACGCGTAGAGGAAAATTTGGGCATTATTGGCGGCATGCGATTTTGTTTGGAGAATGCGCAGGGGCGTTACATCCTCCCCTTAGATTCAGACGACTTGATTGAGCCGGATTGCGTTCACGTATTGACCCGGTTCATCACTGATAATAACTATCCTCCGCTTCTCTACACAGATGAAGACAAACTGGGGGCGGGTTATTTCGGTTCGCCCTATTTCAAACCAGGCTGGGACCCGGTTTTATTCATGCACTCCTGTTACATTGCCCATCTTTGCGCAATTGATAAAGAGAAAGCTCTAGCGCTTGATTTATATGCAGACAAGAGTGCTGAAGGGTGTCACGACTGGGATAGTTTTATTCGTTTCATGAACGCAGGCCATCTGCCGCAGCATGTCCCTGAAGTACTTTATAGCTGGCGCATCCATGAAGAATCAACCTCGGGGAACATCGCCTCCAAGTCATATATCACCGATTCGCACCGCGCGACATTGCAACGAGCATTGATTCAGCGTGCTGCGCCGAATCTGGAATTGATTAATAGCCCGCTGTTCAGCTACAACGTCGATTGGTGGTATCGACGCCGGCAGGATGTACCAGTTTCTTGTGTCTCGGTAGCAATTGCGAGCAGCCACCATAGAAATGCGGCAGAAAAATTACAGCCAATCGCGGTCATCGATGCTGATAATGAACACAGTTTGTCGCAGCTAGCACAGGTCGTATCAGGCATCCAGAGTGAGCTGGTGCATTTATGCTGGCATGGGGTCACACCCGACGATGATGAATGGCGCTGGGATGCGGCAGGACTATTGGAATTATTCCCTGATGCAGTCATGGTTGGCGGAACCTTGCATGACGGGACCAATGTCATCGATGGACCGCGAACCTTTGGTTTCGGTGATGGTTATGATTGTCCGGATCGCGGACGCTCACTTGCCGACCCCGGCTATTCCGCACAGATGTGGAAGGCGCGGTCAGTATCAGCTGTTTCAAGCGGTCATTGTGTGATACGCAGGGACTATTTTTTGCAAATCATGCCGATTCTTCTTGCTGAAAAAGTTGATATTTATTTGTTAGGGCCATGGCTGGGTGCGCTTGCCGAACAGTTGGGTAAGCGTGTCGTGTTTTCGCCTTTCATGCGGGCATTGAGTAGGCTGGTTCCGGAGGACTTGGCGAAAGGAAACGCGAGCGCACATTTCCTTTCGCGTTTCTGGGCGCAACTACCAGACCTACGGTATTATTCGCGACGTCTTGGATTGACCCGTGAAACTGCCTATGTCCCTGCAACGGAAGCAGAACGTAATCGGCATATCAGAAGGCTTCAACAGCGTACCTTGCCTTACGCCGACTGGCTTGATCGCGAGTTGCAGCAACGGCAGAGCCGCTATCCGTTAGCAGAGCATGGACTCAGACTTTCTGTAGTTACGCCTGTCTACCAAGGTAGTGATCTTGAATTGCTTGATGCGCTAGCACATGCCATAGCTGCGCAGTCCGTCGCAGTACTGGAGTGGGTGTTAGTCGTTAACGGTCCAATGAACCCTGCCTCACTGGAGCTGATCCGCTCTCGCGCAGAAGGCGTGTGGCAAGCCCGTCTAATCATAGAGCCACAGCCGATCGGGATCGTCGCATCGTTGCGCCTCGGGCTTGAGGCCGCACAGGGAGACTACGTCATCCCAACGGATGCAGATGACCTGATTACGCCAGATGCAATGCAAATACTTGTGCACGAGATAAGCCGACTTGGTCGTCCCGACCTTATTTACTCTGATGAAGATTTGATGATAGACGGCAAGCCGGCATCGCCCTGTTTGCGTGCATCGTTCGATCCGGTCCTGACGCTTGATAATTCAACAATTTGGCATCTTTGCGCGATGCGGCGTGACGCCGCGCTTGCTGCCGATGTGTATGGTGATGCGGCGGCAAACTGGTGCCAGGACTGGGACACGGTTTCGCGCATTGCCGGTTCAGGCGGACGCATTGTGCATGTGCCCGAAATACTTTATCACTGGCGCCAGCACACCGGCTCCACCACGAATAATGCCAAAGGCGATTCGCGATCACTGGATTCTGTGCGCCACATTCTGGAGGCACATATTGCGCGAACCGCCATGCCACAGAATTTTTACGTTGCGAATTGGCCGGAAAGCCGTGGCGTACGTGAACTCTATATAGCTCGTCGACCAATCCCCTTGCCACAGTTTGTCTGGATAGGCGACATCGCGACGGATGATGCTGCCAACTGTCATGACGACGCTATTCTGATGTTCGCTGCAGAAGGCGTGCTGATCGAGTCACAGAAGGTGTTCGCGGAAGTGGCCCGATTATTTGAACTGCATCCTCAGGTCGGCGTGGTCGGTGGTCTGGTAAAAGGGAAAGATGATGTAATTGTCGATAGCTGCTATATGGTAAATGGTGCAGGTATGCTGGAAAGCCCATGGCTTGGACAGGCTGCAGGCTACGGTGGCCCCTATGCTCTGGCGCAAAAGACACAAAGTGTCGCCACTAGTGGGAATTCGTTGGGCTTTTTCCGCATATCCGCACTCAAAAAAATTGGTGCCTGGCCTCTGAAAGCGCATGAAGTTTCAGCAAATACAGTCATGCAGCTGTGTGGTCGGCTTGCGGCAAACGGCCAACTTGTCGCTTTCTCTCCGCTGGTGCGTGCACGCGTTGGCTCGGCATTTCGCAGCGAATCAGGTTATAAACGGCCTCCGGTTGGTGTGCCCGCTATTGGTCATGCGCTGATCAGATATGGTATCGACCTAAATTACAGGAACTGACGCTTGAATTCATTCAACAGATTTATGATGAGGCAGCGGAATCAAGTCACTCAATCAGCAGGTCCCGCTCCCGCTCAATTACGTAGTGGGCTGCTGCGAGGGATAATTTTCCTGCTTGCTGCATTACCTGCGGTTTACGTCTTTATTGCCATTCAGTATGCGGCTGTCACTATGCCATTCTGGGACCATGCTGAGCTGATTCACTGGATCGCAGCCTGGCATGATGGCAGCTTTCAGTTCTCCAGCTTATGGGCACCTCACAATCATACGCGTCCGCTGGTGTATCGCTTCGTCATGGTATTTAACGCTGCGCTAACGGATTGGGATATCCGTTCCGAGTACGTGTACATGTACTTGGCGCTTTACGGAACTTTTGCCTGCCATATCTGGGCGCTGCATCGAATAACAGCCGATACGGTGCGCAATCTAGTGTATCCCATAGTATTACTGCTGGTTTCGCTAATCTTGTTTTCGCCGGTTGGTCATAACAACCACTGGTGGTCCATGATGTTTCAGCTCAATGCTACCAATTTGTTTATTGCATTAGGTCTGTCGCTAGCATTGGTGCGGCCATCTCACTGGGGTAGCCAGATAGTTGCGGCGATAAGCTGCTGGCTTGCTTCCTTTACGTTGACTAATGGATTCTTTGCGATGTTAGCGGTGGGGTTGGCATTTCAGTTATCGGCACCACAGTTACTGCGGCCCAGCCGCTGGACGCTGTTCTGGGGCGGAAATCTGCTAGTGCTGTTGATCTGTTATCTACCGGGCATCAGCTTGTCTAGTAATGCGGCGCATCCAACATTGCTTCAACTCGCGCAATTTTGCCTAGCCTATCTTGGCGCGCCGCTTGGTGGTTTGTTTTGGTACCCGTTCCATAACATGTTTGATATCCCGTTATCGATTGCGGCAAATGTTACGTGCGGTGCCTTGCTGCTCGCAACTTACGCGATGCTATGTTGGCATGCGCGGATCCGACTGCGCCAGCAGCATGGCGCAGCACTGATTTTGTTTGGGTTCGGCATATTTGCAATCGTATCGGCTTTAGCCACAGGATGGGCTAGAGCTGCGTTTGACAGTTTCGGCGCCGCTACAGGAAACTCTAGTCGCTATACAATTTTTGGGGCGTACTTGCTGATCGGCCAGCTCTACTACCTTGCTGCAGGCTTTTCGCGCGGTTGGTGGGCCAATACTGCATGGCCGACTGTTTGGCCACGCCTAGGCTTGCTCGCCGGTGCAATATTTGTTTCCTTGTCGCTGGTAAGTTATAGCAGGGCGATCATTGTGTACCGCGATGCCCATCATCTTGACAGAACATTGCTTGATGCTTTTCCTTGGGGCCTGCAACACACTAATCAAGACAAGCTCATTCATCCTGACCCCGCATTGGTACTGCGTCTGAAACGTGACCTTCAGAGGCTGGAACTTGGGCCCTACAAAAACCGCCAATTTGACCGAAAAACGCAACCGATTGGCCAATTTGAAAAAGCGGGTCTGCTGTCGGAAGACCGTGAAATCACCCAGCGTTTCATTGCCACTGAAGATGGTTTAAAAGCCTTAGCAATTACGATGGTAACGCCTAATGGACAGCGCAAGGCCGGACCAATCAAGTGGAAAATCACAGAGCTCGGAACCACCCAGCCTGCGGCACAGGGCGTGCTGGATGCGGCTGGTATTGATGATTGGGACGTTGTGCGTTTGAAATTGCCCTATATTGGCGCGAGCAAAGGGCGTGAATATCAGGTTTCTTTTTCCGCCAGTGCAGATGATGCACATGGAGTTGGCGTAGCGCTCTATCTGCCGGTAGCCGGGCGCAACGATACCCTTACAATTCAAGAAAAATCCGGAACGGTGAAGACGGAAAACCTCGCATTGGGCCTGCGGATGGAGTACACGAAATGACACAGAAAACTAACTCACTTCCACGGTTGACAATCATTTGCCCCGTGTATAACGAAGAGGCAGTGGTGCCGCTTTTCTTTACACGAGCGCACCTTATGATTGCAGAGCTGTCCGCACGTTATCATGTGGAACTTCTGTTTCTCAATAACGCGTCTACCGATGGCACTTATCAGGCAATCGAGAAGTTGCGCCAAGAGCATTCATTCGTCTATGTGATCACACTCAGCCGTAATGTTGGTTATCAACGGTCATTGGAATGTGGTCTACGCAATGCCAAGGGAGATGTGATTACATTTATCGACGTCGACTGCGAGGATCCGCCGGAAATGATCTTGGAGTTCGTCAAGTATTATGAGGAGGGCTATGACGTTGTTTACGGTGAGCGGGTAGACCGAGAGGAGATCCGCCCAATCAAAATGCTGCGCAAGCTTTTTTACCAAGTCGTGCATCGTCTTGCAGACGAAGAAATCATTCTTTACATGGCGGAGTTTTCCTTATTTACCGCCGAAGTACGTGACGCCATGGTGCAAGACCGGGATTCGTTTCCATTTATCCGCAGTTCCATTGCTCGCGTGGGTTTTCATCGTATCGGCATACCTTATAAGCGGCAACGTCGCATCGCCGGCGAAACTCATTACAATTTGCTGAGCATGACCATTTTTGCGATTGCCGGCATATTGTCGTCATCTACGCTTGCGCTGCGTGTTCCAATTTATCTGCTTCCATTTTGGCTGCTGCTTACGGCGGTTCTTGGCACTGCACAGATTAAGACCGGTAATCAATGGTATTTGCTTGCGATGGGATTGGTAGCCTGTGCCTATTTGGGCGGTACCGCTGCTTTTACCGCTTTATATGTTGCGCGCACCTACAAGAATGGTTTAGATAGGCCCAATTACATCATGCACCGCCGTTATACGCATTTGCAGCCGTCATCAGATGAGTAGCAACCCGAAAAGTAGTGCCGACCTGAAGAATGTGGGACTGAATGCGCCGCAGGCAGAGTACGCATTCGTCAGCTTTGATGGCGGCGTACGTTCTAATGGCTTACTGCAACAGCCGGATCGCTATCGTTACTGGGACGGCGACTTGATGCAAATGCCACGCATCTCGCGTGGAGCAGGATTGTCGTATGCTGCCGCAAGTTTTGTCAGTGGCGGCCTTTCCGTTTCTCACGCATCGTTTGACCGCATCATCGGGTTCGATGCGGCGACAAGAATTGTTGAAGTTGAGACTGGCATCACTTTGTATTCGTTGCACAAGTTTCTTTCTTCGCACGGGCTGTATTTGCCAGTGCAGCCGGGACATGGACGTATTACGATCGGAGGTTGCATTGGCGCAGACGTGCATGGAAAAAATCATGCACGTGACGGCACTTTCATCAATCAAGTTGTATCGCTGACACTGTTCCATCCGACGCATGGAATGCTTGAGTTATCGTCGGAGCATGAGCCAGAGCTGTTTCGCCTAACATGCGGTGGCTACGGACTAACCGGCCATATTGTGAGGGCACGCTTGCGCGCCGTTCCCATACCGTCTTTGGCGGTCGGGCTCAAGGCAGTTGCATTTGCTGACGCACGTGACGGACTGCAGCAGCTCGCACGGGCATCAACCCAGAGTGATTTTGCATATACTTGGCACGACATGGCGAGCCCGGGGAAAAAATTCGGCAGCGGGTTTGTTTTTCAGGCGAGCTTTGTGCCGGCTGGACTCAATAATCCGGTCCAGCTGGATGCTGTTGATCCGCCTCTATTGTCAGCCGCCAAGCGGGCGGCGTGGCCCGCTTCCATATTGAATTCGGTTTCTACACGTGCAATGAATGTTCTATATCGCCATCAGCAGCGATCGGCATTGGCCGGGAAAATCCTGCATTTGCACGACGCGCTATTTCCTGTTCATAAGGCGCAATTGTATTTCAAGCTTTTTGGCAAACACGGTTTCCATGAGTACCAGCTAATAGTGCCGCTAGACGCAATCGACAATTTTCTTGATGTAGTCAAAATGCGTATCCGCCAGCCGCGACTCACTATTACACTTGGTTCCGCCAAGGCTTTTAGTGGCCAGCGTGAGCTTTTGCGATTTACAGGAAAGGGCATTTGTCTTGCGTTAAATTTCCCACGTACTGAGGCAACGCCGGCATTTCTGTCTTTTCTCGATGAGCAAGTCATAGCGCTGGGCGGTATACCGAACATCATCAAGGATTCACGCCTATCCAGGGCTGTGGTTGATGCTTGCTATCCCGGGGCCGATGAATTTCGCACCGCGCTTCGTAGTTTCGATCCGAAACGTATGTTCCGATCGGAACTCTCAGAAAGGCTGGGACTGTGAGAGCGCTGATTGTCGGTGCATCTGCGGGCGTTGGTCGCGCATTATGCGAGGCTTTGGGTGCGCGCGGTACAGCATTGTTGCTGGTGGCAAGCGATGCGCGAGATCTGGGAGCGCTGGCTGCCCATCTTCGCTTGGTGTACCGCGTGGAGGTGCAAGTTGTTGCGGCTGATGCGAACTCCGTTGCCGAATGTGTCGATCAAGTCGGCAGAGCTGCCGCTACTTTCGGTGTTATTGATAGCCTGTATTTTCCAATAGGCGCATCGCGCGCCGACGATCGTGGCCTGCTGGACGTTGGAAAGGTCGAGTCTATCCTGAATTCCAATCTGACTATCGTGATTGGCATTGTCGCGCATTTCTTGCCGCAATTGCTGACACGGCAAAGTGCATGCATTGTGGGATTCGGCTCGATTGCCGCGGTACGCGGCAGGAAAAGCAATGTGGTGTATTCAGCTGCCAAACGGGCATTAGAAAGCTATTTTGAAAGCTTGCGCCATATGATGGCGGCTACTGAAGTCCGAGTGCAATTCTACAGGCTTGGCTATGTCGCGACGCAGCAGTCTTTCGGGCAGCGCTTACTTTTTCCAAGCGTAACCCCTGGACAGGTTGCGAACGAAGTCGTGCGCAACTTGAACAAGGAAACTGGCATACGGTTTTTTCCGCGATTTTGGACATTAATCGCCATTGCAGTAGCTTGGCTGCCGTGGCAGATATATAAAAAGCTGGAATTCTGATGAATGATTTTTACAGTTCCGTACGCCGGCATTACATGCACCTGATGAAAGGGTATTCATGAAGCCAGCACAGATCGGCATTCTTGCGTTGAAACTTACTGTGACCGGAGCATTGTTGTGGTTTCTCGTTCGCAAAATCGACCTTGAACCGGTGGTAATGCAGCTTGGCAGTGTGCAGCCAGGTTGGGCCGCAGCCGCAATAGTGCTTCTTTTTGGCCAGCTGCTATTGACCGGAGTGCGGTGGTATTTTGTTGCTCAGATCGTTGGCGTCAATATTAGGATTAAGCTTGCAACTCGGCTTATTCTCGTCGGCCAGTTTTTCAATCAGGTATTGCCCTCTTCGGTCGGTGGAGACGGCGTGCGTGCTTGGCTTCTTTCCCGCGATGGCATCTCGATAAGACATGCATTGGTCAGCGTGATTTGTGATCGCGTCGTAGCGCTGGTTCTGTTGGTTGTCATTGTCGCCTTTACCTTGCCAATTATGATCCTGTCAGGCGGCGCTACAATTCCCTCTGCCTGGCCACTGGCAGTCGGGGTCGGTGTACTGACTGTAATAGGACTGCTTTTCTTATTCGGCTTTGGTGAGGCATTTTCTGCATGGTTAATCAGATTGCCGCCGGTTCGTCCTATTGGCGTGATTATTCGTGATCTTAGACTAGTGCTGCTATCCTCGAAAAAGAGCCTGTGGGTCGTCGGCTTGAGCGTTGTTGTGCAGATCATGGTAGTTCTCAGCGCTACTTGTTGCGCACTGGCGCTAGGAGTCAGATTCGGCATGATCCATTTGCTGATGCTGCCGCTGATTATGCTGGTGTCCTCCATACCGATTTCCTTTGCTGGTTGGGGGCTTCGCGAAAGCGCGATGGTGGCAGGTTTGGGGTTTGCCGGTATTTCAGCAGCTGACGCGCTGGCGGTGTCAGTCAGCTTTGGCGTGGCACAAATGCTTGTCGGATTGCCTGGAGTTGGTGTTGCCATTATTTCCAGTTACAGCGCTAAAGCCCCATTGCCGCAGCAGTAACTTAGCCAACTGAATCCTATATAGCCGCCATTGAAAATGGAAAAAAGACTGCTACAGTTGTTTTTGCTGGTAATCATGGCGCTTGCTTTGGTTTCATTTGGAGCTATAGAGATACCATTAAATAACCTCGGCGACCTAAATGTGGACGTCGCATTTCAGCTAGCACTGCCATATTTTTTTGAGCAGAAATTGCAGTTTGGGGAACAGGTTGTATTTACCTATGGGCCATGGGGGATACTGCTGACGGCATTCCTCAGCCCCAACACCTTGACCGTAGTGTTGCTATTTCGCATTGCACTAGTTATATGTGTTTTCCTTGCGTTAGGCAATTTGCCGAATCGCGATAGTGATCGCCATAGTCGCATTGTTTTCCTTAGTGGCGCAGTTGGAATGGTTTTGTTGTGGATGACTGGTCAGCGTGACAGTTATCTTTTATTTCCAGCTTTATTTGTAGCGTATCAGCGTTTCTTGGCTGTCGTTGCAACTCAGCACATTACAAAATCGGAGCGATCGATCGATCCTCTACTTTCGATCGCCCTGACCCTACTGGCAGGGTGGGCCGCACTTGCCAAATTCAATATTTTTGTTGTTTCCACCGTCGCTTTTTTGCTGATATTGATCGATGACCTAAAACGCAGAAACTGGCCCTTATTGCCCGCCACTTATGTTGTTGCAATTTTAGTCGGTTGGTTGGGGGCAGACCAAAGTTTGGTCAATCTGCCGTTGTGGGTGTTGCGTTGTCTGGATCTGTCGAACGGGTATGCCGATGCGATGGCCAAGGGTTTTTTTATTCCCTATAGTGCGGGACTTGTTGCCATTTATTATATGGCCGTGTCGTTGATAATTTTTTCCTCGTTTGCAGTAGCTGCGCTGCACAGCTGGAGTAGCTCAGCAGTGCTTTCACTGATATTTACCTTGTTTGTCTGCGCAGTATCGATCAAGCACGGCATGGGCGGCAATCAGATTGAGCAATCGCTAGCAGTGCTGGTCGCAGTATTATGGTTCGTGTGCCAGCTATTATTCATATCACCGGCGCCTAATGGTGCGCCTGGCATCAAACCATGGCGCCGTTTTGGCCTGACAGCCGCGATAACCGCATTGGTTTTTCTAGCGATGGTCGGAGCAAAAACCAATTTTCCGATAGTCGGCCCTCATCAAATAGTGGCCGACATTCGTGGCAATTTTTCGCTGATGGTAAACACGATGCGCGGAATTCCGAATGATACTTGGAATGGAACGCTGGCAAGGGTTCATCGGTTTTGGGCTTCTCCGACTGTGCCAACCAAGCAGACAATCGATGTCTACCCTCACTACACGGGCTTGGTAATTGGGCGAGAAGGACTACGATACGTGCCACGCCCCGCATTTCTTTCGCTAAATGCCCACACTTTCAAGCTTGCATTACTCAACGCAGGCCATCTTGAGGGCATCTCCGCGCCGGATCTACTACTATTTCAGGTGCTGCCCAAAGAACGCAAGGTAAATAACCGACATCCGGCACTCGCTGACGGCCCTTCATGGCCCCTTCTACTTTCACAGTATGTGCCAGAGCATGCCGACGATGAATTTTTATTATTGAAAAAAAGAGACCTAAAATTACATATTGATCGGCAATTGCTGATTGAAGCGGACCTGAAGATGGGTGAGCGACTGGTCTTGCCGCATGGCGCGTCTAATCTACTGTGGGCAGAAGTAGACATAAGCCGTAGTGCCGCCGGTGAGCTCCTTCACGTAATTTACAAGTCGCCACATGTTCTTCTCGAAAGCCATATGGCAGATAATGCCACCCATTCTTTCCAAATTATCCCTGCATTAGGCAAGGTTGGATTCGTCATGTCGCCGCTGGTACAAAACAATGCGGCATTTGCCAGACTGTATCAGAGAGAAAGCTTGCCAGGCGATATTGTCAAGTCGATCATTATGTCCTCCCCAGAGGCGCCTGCTTTTTTCTGGAAAAGCACATTTAAAATAAAACTGTATAACCTCAAAGTCGACCTCAGACCGTAATGATTATAAAATTCACATCAGTTAAATCGGGCAAAATGCTGTGTTTGGCGTGATACAACCATTTTGGTCAGCATATTTGAAGAATAGGCAGACTATATGTTGAAGATTTTGGCAGAGCAAACGCCGCACATTAAAAGGTCTGCTATTCGACAGGATACGGCATGGTTAGCTGCGTTTGTTTCATAATTTGTCTACGGCATAGGCCGGGTGTACTGTTTATTATTAAGACAAGAACAAACTTGACTGGTTTTTCATAATTTGAACGGAGTGATATGAAGGCAATCATCTTGGCCGGTGGCTTAGGTACCCGTATTAGTGAGGAGTCCCATCTAAGACCCAAACCCATGATTGAAATTGGCGGTAAGCCAATTCTCTGGCACATCATGAAAATGTATTCCCGGCATGGGGTGAATGATTTTGTCATTTGCCTCGGATACAAGGGTTACATGATTAAAGAGTACTTTTCAAACTATTTCTTGCATACATCGGATGTGACTTTTTGCATGCGGGAGAACAAGATGGAAATTCATCAAAAATTCGCCGAACCATGGAAAGTAACCTTGGTCGATACCGGCGAACAGACTATGACAGGTGGTCGTCTCAAGCGTGTTGCACCGTATATTGAGGGCGAAACTTTCTGTTTTACGTACGGCGATGGTGTTTCCGACATTGATATATCAGCATTGATTGCGTATCACAAATCAGCCGGCCGGCAAGCGACGGTTACGGCAATTCAGCCGCCGGGTCGTTACGGCGCGCTACACATCGACAATGGCGCGGTTCACCATTTTCAAGAGAAGCCCGCTGGCGATGGTGCCTGGATCAATGGCGGATTTTTCGTTCTCGAGCCAAGTGTTCTCGATTATATTGATGGCGATGACAATGTCTGGGAGCAGCGACCCCTGCAGGGGCTGGCGGCGAAAGGGCAGCTTTCTGCCTATCGACACGAGGGCTTCTGGCAAGCGATGGATACATTGCGGGAGAAAAACCTGCTTGAAGAGCTGTGGGCTTCGGGTAAAGCACCATGGAAGACTTGGTGATGATGTTCGAGAATGCCTATAAGGGCCGCAGAGTCCTAGTGACCGGCCACACGGGTTTTAAAGGCAGCTGGTTGGTTATGTGGCTCCAATTAATAGGGGCTGAGGTGACGGCCATATCGCTGCCGCCTGAGACGACGCCCAATCACTGGGATCTGCTTGGCCTCGATGTGAATTCGCATCACATCGATATTCGCAATGAAGAGGCATTGCGCTCCAAGGTTGTCGAAGCAAAGCCGGAAATGGTGTTTCACCTGGCTGCGCAGCCATTGGTGCGCCGTTCTTACCGTCAGCCGCTGCAGAATTGGGCGACCAATGTAATGGGCACTGCCAACCTGCTTGATGCATGCCGCCAAGTCGAAGACTTGGCGGCAATTGTCGTCGTGACGACGGACAAGTGCTACGAAAACAAGGAGTGGGTATGGGGGTATCGCGAAATCGATCCGCTGGGTGGCCATGATCCATACAGTGCTTCCAAGGCCGGCAGCGAACTGGTCGCCGCCAGCTACAGGCGGTCATTCTTCAATACACCGGAAAGCCCGCTGCTGGCGACTGCACGTGCTGGCAATGTAATCGGCGGCGGTGACTGGTCAGAGGATCGTCTGATTCCCGATCTGGTCCGTTCGGTGGAAACTGGCAAGTCCCTGGAAATACGTTCTCCTAAATCCACACGACCATGGCAACACGTGTTGGAATGTCTGTCTGGTTATCTGGTGCTTGGACAGCGACTTCTGGAAGGCGACAAAACCTGTGCAGAGGCGTGGAATTTTGGCCCAGATCGCGAAGGCAACCGCGAGGTTGAACAGGTACTGACTGCGTTGAAGGCTGACTGGCCTGCAGTCAATTGGTACTGTGGCAGCCAGCCGCAAGTTCATGAAGCCCGGTTGTTGCATCTCGACAGTGGCAAGGCGCGCGACACGCTTGGCTGGCGCCCGGTGTGGAGTTTTGACGAAGGTGTCGCCGCGACCGCAGAATGGTATCGCGCGTGGCTGGACCGTAATGAGGTATCCAGTTTCGCACAATTGCAGCATTACATCGCGTTGGCGCATAATCGCGGATTGGTTTGGGCCGGCGGGATACAAGCATGAATTATATTGCGACCGATATCCCGGGCGTGTGCGTTGTCAGGAGCGCCGTATTTCAGGACAATCGCGGGGCATTCTCCCGGCTTTTTTGCGCGCGTGAGTTGCAGGACATTCTCGGTCAAAGAACAATTGCCCAGATTAATCATTCGACGACGCACAACGTCGGTGCGGTAAGGGGCTTGCATTACCAGCGCGCACCGCATGCGGAAATGAAAATTGTCCGTTGTCTCAAAGGACGAGTGTTCGATGTGGCAGTCGATCTACGTCAGGGATCTGCGACATTCCTGAAGTGGACCGCACTTGAGTTGACGCCGGAAAGCGGCCATGCATTGGTCATTCCGGAAGGCTGTGCCCACGGTTTTCAGGTGTTGGAAGCAGACAGTCAGTTGCTGTACCTACATACGGCATTTTATACGCCTGAGTCAGAAGGTGCAGTTCGCTTTGATGATCCTGAAATTAATGTGGCATGGCCGATGGCACCAACTGATCTCTCTGTCAGAGACCAAAGCCATTGTTATTTAGAGAAAAATTTTAAAGGATTAGTTTTATGAAATGCCGTCATTGCCAAACTGAACTTGAACATGTTTTTCTTGATCTCGGTTATGCGCCGCCTTCCAATGCGTATTTGCAAAAAAAGGACTTGCGTGCGCCGGAAACAACTTTTCCTTTGAAGCTGTTCGTTTGCGACCAGTGCTGGCTGGTGCAAACGGAAGACTATGCTGAAGCTGATGAACTTTTTTCGACGGATTACGCCTATTTTTCGTCAACCTCCCAGGGCTGGTTGAAGCATGCGGCCAATTACACGGAGATGATTGCGGAGCGATTGGCCTTGCACAAAGAAAGTTTTGTGATTGAGGTCGCGTCCAACGATGGCTACCTTCTGAAAAATTTTGTGGCAGCCGGCATTCCCTGCCTCGGCGTGGAGCCAACCAACAGCACTGCAGATGCCGCTGAAAAAATCGGCGTACCGGTATTGCGTGAATTTTTTGGCGTGCAAACTGCAACAGCACTTGCCAATAGCGGCAAGCGCGCAAATTTAATTTGCGGGAACAATGTTTATGCGCACGTACCGGACATTAATGATTTTACACAGGGCTTGCGTATTGCATTGAAAGAGGAGGGGACAATTAATCTGGAATTTCCTCATCTAATGCGTCTGATCGGGCAGAATCAGTTCGACACTGTTTATCACGAACATTTCTCTTATTTATCCTTAATCTCTGTTGCACGCATCTTTGATCAAGCTGGCCTACGTGTATTCGATATAGAAGAATTGCCTACACATGGCGGCAGCTTGCGTATCTATGGATGTCATGCTGCCGATTCGAGGGCATCAAGTTCAAGAGTTCAGGCTATGCTGGACCGCGAAATTGCGTTTGGACTGCAGGATTTGGCGGTGTATAACGGGTTCCAACAGAAGGCAAATCAAGTCAAGAATGACTTCCTAGCATTCCTGATCGAGCAAAAACGTGCCGGAAAGTCAGTTGCCGCCTATGGCGCGGCTGCCAAAGGCAATACGTTAATGAACTATGCCGGCATCAAGCATGACTTGATTGAATTTGTTTGTGATGCTGCACCCTCAAAACAGGGTAAGTACATGCCTGGCAGTCATATTCCGATACTTCCACCAAAAGAGCTTGGGCAACACAAGCCGGATTGGGTGGTTATCCTCCCATGGAATATTGCTGAGGAAGTGCTGCAGCAACAGCGGCAAGTGCGTGAATGGGGTGGCCGGTTTGTGATTGCCGTCCCCGAGCTGAAGGTCCTTGCGTGAAAGTCCTGGTGACAGGGGCCACCGGATTTGTTGGCCGCCACGTCGTCAATCAATTGTTAAGGCAAGGACATACTGTGGTGGCGACTGCGCGCGACATAACGCGTGCTGAAACCATGCCATGGTTTCAGCAGGTAGAATTCGTCCAATGCGATTTGCAGCTGGATTTTCAGCCGCTTTTACAAGAACGGCCGTTACCGGATGCGATTGTGCATCTAGCCTGGCCTGGCCTTCCCAATTATCGGGATTTTTTTCACATTGATCGCAATATGCCGGCAGACATAGCCTTTTTAAAGGCGGCTGTGAATGCGGGTATTTCCCAATTGATGGTGGCCGGGACCTGTCTTGAGTACGGGATGCAATATGGGCCATTGAGTGAAGACATGGCCACTTTCCCCACGACGCCCTATGGGTTTGCCAAAGATGCATTACGCAAGGCCCTTGAATTGCTGCAGAAAAGTCATCCCTTTACACTGCAATGGATGCGCTTGTTTTACATGTATGGAGAAGGACAAAACAAAAACAGTCTTCTTGCCCAGCTGGATCGCGCAATCGATGAAGGCCAGCCAGTGTTTAACATGTCTGCCGGCGACCAGCTCAGAGATTATTTGCCGATCGAAAAAATTGCAGGGGCATTTGTTCAAACTTTGGAAACGCCAGCCTGCCATGGCGTAATCAATTGTTGCAGTGGTAAGCCGATTTCGGTACGCCAGCTTGTCGAGCAGCGTTGTCAAGAAAAAGGTTCTGCCATCCAGCTTAATAAAGGCTATTACCCTTATCCAGATTATGAACCCCTGGCTTTCTGGGGGGAGTCAAAAAAATGTCCAGCCTCGCACTCGAACATTCCTAGCCCAAGCGCACTTCGCAAGGTTTGAAATAAATGAGCATGTATTAATTTCACATACACCAGTGCTAAGCAGCTAGTTGGCAGTGTTGGAAGTCTGCGGGCAACCGGAAGACCATTCGACGAATGCAGTCTTCTCGAATTGTAAAACCCTTCGATCCAGCTGACGATATCGCGCTTTGCTTGTGAACGCGATGCGTATTGCACGCGGTGCAGTTGTTCAATTTTGAGCGTCTTGAAAAAGCTCTCAATCACCGAGTTATCCCAGCAATGGGCACGACGACTCATTGACTGCTGAATTTGGTACTCTGCCAGAAGTGTCTGGTATGCACGGCTGGCATATTGCATCCCGCAGTCGGAATGGATGATCAGGCTAGAGGGCGGTTTGCGGCACCTTATACCGCCTTTAATGCATCACAGACTAATTTCGCCTTCTTTCTCTCGCTCATTGACCGGCCGAAGATTCTGCTGCTGCCCAGATCCAAAATATAGGCTAGATACAATCCGCCATCATGGGTGTGGATAATAAGTAATCTCTGTGACCCAGGCCCGATTCGGCTGCCATTCTTTCAACCGTCAAACAAGGGTGTTGGGGCGGCCGGCTTGGCATGATCTGAGCCCATTGTCCTCAGCACGGCCTTTTGTAAGCAGGGCGCAGCTGCCGACTGCGGTGCATCCGTTTTGGTCCAACCACAACTCCTACGCCAGCAGATGACGAATGCTCGTTGGCCGCCAATCGCTTTGCTACCTTATGGCGTAAATCGATGTAATCTTTGCGCCCAACTCTACATTTGGAAGATTTCTGGTGTAAATAAAACCGAGGCAAGGTCATGTCCTAGAAACCTCAATTTATAGGCATAGAAGTCTCAAGTAAACTTAGGGCGAATTAGCTTTAAGATCGACGGATGAGATTTTTAACCTTACGAATTGGTTCAGTCATTCGCCATGACATTGAGTTCCTCATAGCAAGAATAATTTGCTCAAGGCTTCTAATTTCATTTTCCTGTATCAAAATCTCTTGTTCAATTTTTGAAAAGTTGGATTTTGCATCCCGAGTTGAGATCAGCTCTTCAGCTAACATCGTTAAGGGAAGAATCGGAAATTCGCTAAATTCGCCCATATAAGCCAAGTCTCGTTGAAGTGCCTTTCCAAATTGGACTACCCGAAGTGGATTGCTATTTTCCTTTGAAAGAACGGCATTTATCCAATCTTTAATGAATGACCTACATAGGTCCTTTGGTAGGCAAGATGGTGATTTTTTAATAACTATGCCGAATTCATTACTTCCAAGGTGGTCTTCAATAAAGTATGCACCACTAAATTTCCATGACATCAATCCAAAAGCAATTGCGCTGGCGATTAGCGACGCAAATTCTTCTGGTAACCAACAGTGGACATGGATGCTCCGTCTGCGGTGGAGTTCAAAAAGATTTGCATCTAATTTCTCAGGATTATGCCACTCTCGAACATGTTCAGGATGAATTGGCGGCTGCATGTAAATTGCGGAGCAAAAATCAACGATGTGTTCATCATCTACTTCTGTGACATTCTCCTGAAACTCGTGCAATACATGACTAAAAGGGGTGGGCGCACGGATTGCATCAAAAGTATATGAGCGATCTGGAACGATTAATACTAAGCGTCCGTTTGGACGAAGTACTCGTTGAAACTCACAAATTGCCTTTAAGGGATTGGCTAAATGTTCGATGACATGTGATGCCACCACTGTATCAAAAGAGCTGTCGGGAATAAATGATAAATTGTCAGTATCCAGGTTGACGTCAAAATGTGCTTTGGGCCCGTATGCAGCATCTTTTAATTCGGGCCAATTTGCATCTCTTCCTCCTTCGACAGAACGATCCGCGAATTTAATTTTCGCGTCCGGAGCAGTGGGAAATGGAATGCTGCCCGGCCCCACTTCCAAAATATCACCAGTTAATGTTTCCCCAATTCTCTGGCGTGGATTATTTTGCACTAATTTCCCTTTCTAAATTTATAAGATTATATCTTTTCGATTTAAATATTAGAGAATCATTATTTTTCTGTAAACGAGCTGTCTTATAAATTGATCTATTTGATATGAATAAAAACGGGGCCTACATCTAGGGGCTCTATTTTTAGAAAATAGAATTCGATATTTGAAAATTTGAAGTCGGCAGTAGAGTGTGGCGCCGTCGCCATGGCAAGCTCAACACTGTTTACAAGTGGCGTAGCAATTACGGGGATATAGATGTATACATTAACCTACTTGAAGTAGATTGCCAAAAAGACTCTATGCTTAATTGAGTATCGAAGAATTGATTGAATGACTCGAGCAGAATAGTTCGACATCAGGGTAACGAGGAAAATCACCATTAAAGTCCGTAGTTATTTCAAGTCAAGGCTTGAAAGCAATGTCCGAGGGCGTTAAAAGTAATCGGGAACACGATATGCTGATGCCTTAGCATTTGGCGTAACGGCAAATCGCAGTGTATCTGCAGAATTAAACAAAAAGGCCGCCATCGCTGGAAGCCTTGTTTGTATTGGTGCCGAGAGCCGGAATCGAACCGGCACCCGCACGCCCTTGGGCCATTTGTCACTCAGGTGTGATTATCCTCGATGATTTGGGGTAGCCACTTGGGTTAAAAAGTTACCTAGCAAGAATAAGGTATGGTGGCATTCCGCGCAAGACTCAAGGCAGTTTTCATATAAGGTTTTAATTTTAAAATTTGGGAAAAATTTGTCTGCAAGACCATCGAGAGATAGCGACGTTTCTAAGACTATTGATATTTGCGCTCAGTCTAAACCCGGACTGTTTAAGATTTGTATGAATTGGCGGGGAATTAGGAAGCTTTTCCCCCTGGTCGAGTCGTTTGATATTCGAGCAGGTGCCAAACTATATTGGGTAATTGTCAGAGCAGGTCACGATTACTACAAATGAATACCTAGTACCAGTAAACCATCTTTTAGTTTGTTTCTTTCTTCTTCTTTATTTCCCTGCGGTTGGAAGGACAAAGGTTTCCCTAACCCGATCAAAGTAGATCGGGCTAGCTTACGTCATACCACTGGTCTGCGTATCGGACCCTTTCGCTAACTAGCTGCATTTCGTGTTGCAACACATGATGGTTAGCGTAGGACGCATCATGCCTTACTCACCGGCCCGACTGCAGCGGTCAATTGTTCTTGACCAGCTCCGCCTGTGGGTGCTACCGCCGGAAAACCTTCTACACCCCGCTGTGGATCACTCAGACCACAACTTTACGATTCTGCCAGAACGTACAAACCTGCCGATAAAGCAGAAAAGGGACTACTTGGCTTGTCAATAAGCAAGCACTCAAATTAAGTATATCCAGGACTTCAGAATTTTTACGGTTATTTTCTCCTTTTAGCGTGTGTTGTACTCATGCAGCCATTAATCGGCGTAGTGCTTCAATTGGAGTCATTAGAAGATCATCGTGGTCATGTTTGATTATGTCGAACTCCGGTGCCGGAACAACACCTCTCAGGCGCTCTGAATCGATGAACTTCAGTAGGTCTATTTCAAGGTAGTTAATACGGCCTTTGATGTCCTTTTGGAAGGGGATACAGTTCTCGCGCCGGCCGCGACGTTGATCGTTGAGAAGATGACAGTAGTCCCGGCCATCATCAAGATGACGGGCTAAGAACGCGGCTGCTCGTGAATTCGTATATTGACGTGCGCTTTTCTCGATAATCATTCGTCTGCTCCAATTGCTTTAATCTCTATTTCCCACTGTTCGGGGGTAAATGGGGTGCGGACAATGATATGCGTGCCGCCCCGGAGGCCATTTTCTATCCAATAACAAATACGCCCGTACATATCAATCCCAGTTCTGAGAGTAAAACCGCCACAGTCGGACTTGGATTCAACTGTGGATTGCTGAAGGTCCTCTCGAAAAACTCCGTCATCGCATTGGCCTGCCATTCTCATTGCTATGGCTTGGGGACTGGTCATTTGATCGGCGCGGTCAGCTAGGATGGTTTCCGAAAGAAGGCGATCCATTGCGGCAGCACGAACGACGGCAGTCATATTGTTTGAGTCTTCTCCCGCCTCCTGAATAACTTGGGCACACCATTGCTGCCAAGTTTGCCCCGCTTGCTCAGCCAGCCATTCCACTGCGCGCCAGGTTGGTTCATCCAGCTTAATGCCAATTCTTTTGCCCTTACCAACGGGAATCATCTTTTGTGTTGCTTCCATTGGACGTGCCTTTCTGTATTTAGTACCGTATCATGCAATAAATAATAAACATTTGCAACAAATAATAATCATATGTAAAATACGACACATTAAACGAACGTCTTGTCGTGTCGTATTGCAAGGGAGATAGCATGGTCAGTGGCAAATTCATAACCTACCTTCGGGTTTCGACGCAAAAGCAAGGAGCATCCGGCTTGGGGCTAGAGGCACAGCGGGGGGCAGTAGCGCAATACTTAAACGGCGGTGATGGGGCTGTTCTGGGCGAGTTTGTAGAGGTGGAAACGGGCAAGGGTGCCGACGCCCTTGCCAAGCGGCCAAAGCTGCGGGAGGCTCTTGCTCAATGCAAAAAGACCGGCGCTACGTTGTTAATCGCAAAGCTGGATCGGTTAGCCAGAAATGTTCATTTTGTCAGTGGGTTGCTGGAAACAGGAATCGAGTTCGTCGCCTGCGATATGCCGAACGCGAACAAGACCATGATTCAGATGTTTAGCGTCATGGCTGAATGGGAGCGTGATGCAATATCAGCGAGAACGAAAGCGGCTCTCGCAGCGGCAAAAGCGCGTGGCGTCCGACTGGGCGCTGCGGGAGCCAATAATTTGAAGCCAAATATCGAAGCCCGTAAAGCGGCTGCCGATACGTATGCCGCAACCCTGCGAGATGTACTAACTGGATTCAAAGTACAGGGTTTTACACAGGCGCAGCAAGTTGAAAGGCTAAACGCATTACATACCCCGACAGCGTCCGGTTTGGTCGGGAATTGGAGTGCGAAGCAGCTTCAGCGCGTGATCAAACGATTGGCCTGTTAGGCGAGTTTGATAAACAAACTTACCTTAAGGCTCTGTCGTTTTTTTAATTGTATATATGTTTATCAGTGCTTAAGAGGCAGGCTAGTTTTCCTCAGGTTTAGCAGACTTAGAGATTCCTACTCCGAAGAAAAGCAAGAGAATCCCGCCAAGCGTGACAAAAATACCGATATTCTTTCTTTTTCCTGCTGATTCGGTTTGCTCTTGATAGCCCTGCAGTTCTTTTTCAATTTCCCAAGAATTGCCCTGCATTCCTCGCTTTAGGCTGTCTTCCAACACAGCACTTGCTCTTTTTTCCCGCATATCTTTTACGCCTCGCTCAGCGGAGAGACCTAAAAATAAAATAATGATTCCAACAACTGCAAGAAAGGTGCCGCCTTTTATCAAGTATTTACCAAAGATATTCGCGTCCATGTTTTTATGCCTTTTCTAAAGAGTTGCCATCTTTGGGTGGCGTTACTGAGGACTTCATGCCCAAACCAAGAAGTAGCACCACAGCGCCAGCAAGGGCGATATATAAACCGAGTTCTTTATCTTTCTCGCCTTCTGCGATATGTTCCTTGAAGGCGGCGCGCTGGGTGTGGAGTTGGTCTCCATTAGTTTCGTAATCCGAAAATTTGGTATTCATTGCCTGTAACGTTACAGCGTCTTGTGAGCTGACAACTTGCCTTGCCCCCCCAATAAAGACCGCGCCTCCTGCAAGTAAGATCAAAGTGCCGACAATGATTATGAATCGGGAAAGTTTTGTGAAATCCATTATTGCTCCCTTTGGATATAGTTGTTTGCAAATGAAATTATATTAATTCATGTCTGCGGTGTGTGACTCCACCCTGGTGCTCAGCAGAGATTATTTTAGTTTTCGTGAGATCGCCTCGTTTAATTGTCCAATAGTTGGCGCTTTATTTTTGAGTGCAGCAAAGTCCAGTGAGCTGCTGAAATCAAGAGCTTCGATAGCCTCTTTCTTATCTACGATGCTAAACAAGGCGTTGTGGTCGATATAGCTGTCTGTGACGGTTTGCATAGAGCTATGCCCGATGATTGCTTGATACAGCTTTTGCGGGATTTTTTTCTTTTCAAACTCTGTGGTGACCGTGTGCCGGAAGCTGTGAAACACAAGTCTCTTATCAGTTAATCCAACCGAGTCACAGTAGTAGGCAAACCATTTACTGGCGAGTTGGCCGTAATTAGACGCGGCATGCGCCAGGTCTTCGCAGAGGAGATGGTGTTTCGCAGTGCGGCCGGCCGCAACATACTCTAACAGTCCTAATTCGACCAGCCGAGAGTGAATGGGAACGATGCGTGTGCCTGAGGCGGTCTTGATCGACTTCCCCAAATATGCTCCAGTCTGGTTGCTTTCTTCTGAAAGATCTTCTGTAAATTTGAAGCAATGGACATCATCTATTTCTACGATATCCGACAGAGGTAACTGTGCAATCTCATTGATGCGTGCGCCGGTATGTAGAGCGATCAGAGGAACCCAGTGCTTGTATGGTGACCGATCGCGTGATGATGTGTACGGGTAAGAATTGGAATCAAACAGCACCCGCAGTTCATCTGGAGAGAATGGACGCCGGGTGCCTCTGTTTTTCTTTACCTTAACGGCTTCTAGAAGTTTAAAGGGCAAGCGCTGGTGCTCGTGTCTAAAAACCCACTGCAAAAATTGATTCGCCCGTAATGCCTCGAACTTGGCGGTCTTCAGGCTCACCGACTCTATTTCAGTCATGGCGAGCACTTCCGCCAATGACTTGCCGCGTGTGGCGGGCATCTTTTCCCGATTCTTCGGCATGCGGATAATCACGTCGTCATATCGATTCCGATCAACATGAGTGAGCTGATGCAGAGGCTTGTCTCCAATAATTTCGACCAGGTTGAGACAGGATTTTTGATATGAGTCGAGGGTTTTCTGTGGGAGCTGGTCAGTGGATTCACGGACGGCATTAACCTGCTGAAGATAGATTGGAATGTAAGCTGATAGAGGCCGCCCGTCGCCGATCGGCTGCATTTTCGCCGACTTTGCCGCCAGTGCTGATACGACAGTGTCCTGTGAACGCTCCCGACGCTCTTGGTTGGCAATGATGCTCGATTTCTCAGCAGATTCGACTTCCAACTCGCGGATCCAGCTCTCATAGCGCCGGGTTTTGATTAGGTTCAGCAGTTTGGCGTTATCCCGTTTGTACTTCTCTAATTCTTCGTTCGTCATCACTCTGCTGCGAATTTCACCAAAAAGTTGCTTAAGCGCAGCGGCATACACTTGGGCGATGCCAGAAGCCTGCTTGATACTTGCAGTATTTAGGCTGCGGTAAATTTCCCTAGTCGGGAATCGATATTGTATGTCTTTTGGGATAGAGATTCTGAAATACAACATGCCATGCCGATTTCGGCATAGATGGGATGGGAGCTTGATGGCCAATGGTTCCTCCGAATCGGGCTACCTATTCGGGACACCGGAGGAGAAAATGGCCTTAAGAAAGCAAAAGCCCCTTAAAAATCAAGGGGCTAAAATGCTCTGGTGCCGAGAGCCGGAATCGAACCGGCACGCTGTCTCCAGCGCGGGATTTTGAGTCCCGTGCGTCTACCTATTCCGCCATCTCGGCTGCGCGACCGCTATTATCACTTATTTGCGACTTACTAGCAACAATTCAGACCGCTTTAACAGAGTTAAATACATTGTCCTTCTGCAACATAATCGGTATGGCGGAACTTTTTATTCTCGACAGAGGCTACACATTTGAAACGCTGTTTTTTAAATGAACCGTTTTTACTCTTTTGACGAAAAAACCGGCACTGCTAAGATCATTTCATTAAAAGGTCGGCTGATGCCGCAGCTTATGGTCCTCCAGACACGGGGCTCCCAACGATTTTAATTTTACAGCACCGGCAACCAGAGATTGCTGCAACATCAGGGCGTATTGAACTTACGTTGCACGATTCGCAGATACCATTGCAGGCCAATAGCCGCCAGCACAATACTGGCAGTATTTCCTAGCCAAAAGCCCACTGCTCCGGTGAGCGCTGGCCACCCCAAGCTCAACAGGTCGAAACCGAGCACATAACCGCCGCCCAGGCCAACGCCCCACAGCATGGCCGCATAAATAATAGTGGGGATGATGGCCGCCTTGTAGGCCCGTAGCACGAAAGCGGTGGTGACTTGGATGGCATCGAACAAATGGTATATGCCAACGAACAGGAACAGCGGCAGTGCAGCGGCAGCAATCGCGTGATTAGGCGTGTAAGCCTGCACGATTAGGTCGCGTGCAAGCCATACCATGGCGCCGATCAGCAGTGCCAGCATTGCCGCCAAGCCAATCCCGGCATTGCCGATATGGCGGGCTGCAGTCATGTCGCGCGCACCGATCGCATGCGCAGTCAGGGTGCCGGCTGCACTGGCAATCGACAATGGCAGCATATACAGCACCGTGACAAAATTGGCAGTGATTTGATGGCCTGAAACAACGGTGTCGCCAAGTCGGGCTATGAACAATGCCATGAAGGTAAAGGCAGAGACTTCAATCAGGTAGCCCAGTCCCATCGGCAGACCAAGCTTGAGCAACTCCCGTTGTGCGCTCCAGCGCGGTGCGACAAAACCGGTGCCAAAT
>JAKFBY010000073.1:0-43166 GCA_036677325.1 Paucimonas sp. | reverse complement strand
CGACCTGATGGCCCGAGCGATTGCCGGCAATTTCGATGTCAAGGTGCTGGCAGCCCGCATTCAGGTGGCCCGTACCCAGATCGGCGAGGCGCGCGCCGGGGCTTTGCCGACGCTGGACGCCGGTGCCGGCGCCAGCTTTGAAAAGAGCACCGGCCAGAAATTCACCAGGCAATTCAATCTCGGTACCCAGGTCAACTGGGATATCGATATCTGGGGCAAGGTGGAAAAGGGCGTCCAGGCCCAGACTGCGGAATACCGTGCATCTGAAGCCGACTGGCGCGCCGGTTACCTGACGCTGGCGTCAAACGTCTCGACTACCTATTTTCAGATTCTGCAGTTTGATGAACAGATCGACCAGCAGCAAAAGACCCTCGACAAGAACCGGCAAATACTGACCAGCTTCGAAGCCATGCTGCAGAATGGCCTGCTGCCCCAGACACGCGTGTTGCAGCAGCGCGCCGAGATCAACCGGCTGACCAACGACCTGCTCGAATTGCACCGGTTGCGCGACCTGGCAGGCAACGCGCTGGCGACTCTGCTCGGGGTGCCGGCCGGCGAATTCAAGCTTCCCACCGGCCACCTGCAGCAGGCAGTGCAGCTGCCGACCGTACCCGGCGGCCTGCCGTCCGAACTGCTCAAGCGCCGTCCCGATATCGTGGCGGCGGAGTTCCGGGTCCTGTCGGCGTATGATCTGGTGGGGCAGGCCAAGCTGGCGCAACTGCCCTCGATCAGCCTGACCGGTCGTGGCGGCAGCTCCAGCTTCGCGCTCGGCAACCTGCTCAAGTCATTCACCTTCGGCCTGCTGCCCAGTATTAACATTCCGATCCTGGACCCCGGTGTCAAGGCCCGCGTCAAGACCAGCGAGGCGCAAACGCAGGTGGTTGAGCAGGAATACCGGCGTACCGTGATGGCGGCGTTTGAAGAAGTCGAGAATGCGCTGGTCAACCTGGATGCCCATAAAAAGCAGCGCAACGAATTGCAGCAGCAAGTCGACCACCTGCGCGTGGTGGCCAATCAGATCCAGGCGCAATTGAAGGAAGGACTGGTGTCGCAGCTGGAGCTGTTCGAGACCGAGCGCTCGCTTCTGGGGGCCCAACTTGCGCTGCTGGCCAATCACCAGCAACTGCTGTCGGACACGGTGACACTCTACAAGGCGCTGGGCGGCGGCTGGCCGACCGTCGACGTCGGCAATGCCGCCAAATGATTCGCCCACTTGATCGCATCCCGCGCCATGGCTCCCGACAACGCCACGATTGCTGACATGCCGGTGGAGCAGGCCTTCGCCATCGTGCTCAAGCCAACCTCCTATCCGGATCTTGGCGATATCCGCATCGAGGACAACCTGTTTGCGATCGGCCGGACCGAGCCGCCATTCGAGTCTTATGCACCCGAAATCATTGCTGATCTGTCGCGCCGTCATGCCAGAATATTTTCCGAATATGGAGCGGTCTATATCGCTGACCTCGACAGCAAGAACGGCACCACCGTCAACGGCATCAATGTTCAGCAAAAGATCACCCGCCTGCATGACGGTGATGAGATCTGCTTTGCCGGCAGGCTGTCGTACCGGGTGCAGCTGGGCGCGCGCGCAGACAAGCCGGACCGCTCGGGGCGGCGCGAAAGACTGCTGAGTTTGACAATGACCCCGGAACGCGACGACCTCGGGTTGCAGCCGATCGTCATCAGCCAGTTTCCATTTTTGATCAGCAAGACCGACGAGGCATTTGCACGCTACAAGAATGACTATCCGCATCAGGTCAATTATCTGTCGCGCCGCCATGCCCACATTTTCATCAAGGGCGGCGCGCCGTACGTCGAGGATCTGGGCAGCACCAATGGCACCTTCGTCGACGGCAAGCGGCTCGACGAGCACGCCGTCCCGCTCGAAGACGGTGACCTGCTGGCCATCGGCGGGCATCATTTTGTCTACAAGCTGAGTTTGCAGAAAGACGAGACCTCGCTGGATCCGACAGTGACCAGGCTGACGCCGGTTTTCCGCGGCCCGGCCGGGCCTGCCGGCGACGCCGACAAGACCACTTTCGTGGCGGCGGCCGGATCGTTTCTCGATATTTTCTGCATTGACCAGGGCCGGCAGGATGACGTTGTCAATCGCGAACAGGCGCAGTCAGCCGATGATGCCGTTGCACCTGCCGAACGAAATCCGGCTAAAAAACGCCCGCCGCGCAGCCGGTTGGCGATTTTTCTGTCCGAGCTGCGCGAGGCCTTTGCCGGCGGCGAACGCGCCGGCGGCAAACGCCAGCCGTGGACGGGCATGGTACTGGCGGCACTGACACTGGTGCTGGCTACCGCGGGAGTGGCGCTGTATTTGGGCAGCTCGCCCGAGCGCGAGCTGAAAAACTTACTGGCTGATGGAAAATATGTGACGGCCGCAAGTGCCGCCAGCCAGTATCTGGCACGCCAACAGGACGATCCGAAGCTCCAGGCGCTGGGCACCGAAGCGCTGCTCAAAGCCCATGTGCCCAGGTGGCTGGAGCTATTGAAGGCGGGTGACTTCAATCGCGCCGCCGCAGTGGTTGCGGACATGAACAACTTGGCCCGTCACAACCCGGAGGTGCAGCCACTGGTTACCGAGCTTGCCTGGATTGGTGAGCTCGAGCAACTGGTCAAGGCCAGGGGCGGCGCCGAGCAGCCGATCCAGAGCGACGCCGATGACGGCCGCGTCAAGGCCATCCTGCAGCAGTGGGAAGAGGACACGCAAAGGCACCAGCGGGCATTCACCACCATTTCATCGCATGTGCCGGAATTCCGGGATCCGTATGCGCAAGCGCTCAGCCATGTGCGCAAACTGGCCCTGATTAGCGGCCAGCACCGTCAGGGAGAGTCGAGCAATGACCAACGCCCATCGCTTGAAACCGTTAACTGAAGCGCTGGAAGACCACAGCGCCGAAGGCATCGCAATCCTCACCGCCGAGCCGCGCCGGTACATGCTGGCGGCTGTGGTGGTGATGGCGGCACTGGTGGCAGCGGCCCTGGTATGGTCATTTTTCGGTCATGCCGACGTGATCGTGACCGCGCCCGGGACGCTCTGGCCCAAATCGGAAGTGCGGCGTTTTTACGCGCCGATCGACGGCGAACTGGAAAATATATACATCGCCGAAGGACAGCCGGTATTGAAGGGAGATGTCGTCGCCAGGCTCAATGCCAGGGGGGCGATTGAGGCCGCCACCAATGCTCTCGATGCCCAGTTGAAGCTGGAAGCAGCCGAACGCGAGTGGAAGGAATTTCCTGAAAAAAAGGCGCTGATGGAACGCCGTGCCGCCGCCCTGAAAGAGGCGGTCGCGGTCGAAGAGAGACAGCACGCAACCCGCCTGGCCGAAGGCACCAGCAAGCTTGCGCAAGGTCAGCAGGCGCAGTTGCAGGAAGCGCGCACCAATCTCGACGATGCCCGGCGTGCCCGCGACGCGGCCAAACAGGAAGCGGACAAGTTTGCGCGGCTGTTTGCATTGCCCGGCGGCGGCGGGATATCGCAGCTTCAGGTCGAGAGCAAGAAAAACGCACTGGAGGCAGCCGAAAACGCGCTGCGCGTGGCCCAATCGCGGATCAGCGAACTGACGGCCCGCCAAAGCCTGGAAACCGGGCAAGCCAAGGCCCAACTGGAAACCAGCGGCCAGGGATTGACCAGCTTGCGGCTGCAGTACGAAGCCGCCGAAAAGGAAGTGGCCAATGCCGAAGAAAAATTGCGGCTGCAGGTGCAGACCGCGCGCCTGGTGGCCGACGCCGCCGCCCGGATCCGGTTTGAAAACATCGACAAAGACAATTTTCTGCTGATCATCGCACCGGTGGATGGCGTCATCACCGACGTCACCTCGACCCAGCCGGGCGACAAGATCCAGGCCAATGCGCCGCTGGGGGGCATTGCCCCAAAAAACGCGCGTCCGATCCTCAAGGTGGAAATCGCCGAACACGACCGTGCATTCCTGAAGGAAGGCTTGCCGGTCAAGCTGAAATTCAATGCCTTTCCCTATCAGCGCTATGGCTTGATCAATGGCGGTCTTGAATATATTTCGCCAGCGACCAAACCGTCGCCGCAATCCAAGTTGCCGGTGTATGAAGGGCGTATCACGCTCGACCGCGATCATTATCTGGTGGGTGAAACCCGGTATCCGCTGCGATACGGCATGAGCGCCACCGCCGAAGTGATCGTGCGCGAACGGCGCCTGATCGATCTGGCGCTGGACCCGTTCCGCAATATCGGCGGCTAGTTTGCAAGCTGGTCAGCAAGCAGCGCAGGACTTTGCCAGGTTTGGAAGGCTGAGACCTTGGCGCTGACTGCGGTGCCGCCGTCAAGCCCGGAAAGGGCCGGCGCGGCACGCTTGCCGATGCAAGTTTTCAGTGTGAAGCATGGCGACCCGGAATGACGGGCCAATAATGGCAGGCCAATGCCAATCTCAAAAATGGCGCTTGACCACATCCCCGAACGCTTCTTCCGCCGACATGCCTTTTTTCATCAACTCGGTGATTTCATCGGAATGGGTTTGAATGCCGGCTGGCAGTGATTGGCGGTTATTTTTGAAATAAGCGTATTTTTCGGCATCGATCAGATCCTTGGCCTTGACCGCCGCCGACGTGTTGC
Organism: Paucimonas sp.; assembly: GCA_036677325.1. GTDB lineage: Bacteria > Pseudomonadota > Gammaproteobacteria > Burkholderiales > Burkholderiaceae_D > Paucimonas. The sequence continues at coordinate 38,572 of JAKFBY010000073.1, read as the reverse complement.
GGGTGGTGCCGCTGCCGACCCGGCTGGTGCGGGAGGTAGATGTGCCCGACCTGACGCTGCCGCCGGTGACCAGGATTTTTATCTGGTCCAGCGTCAGTACGCCGGTGGCATTGGTGCTGGAAAATTCATTGTCTTGCGGATGCAGTATGTGATGGTTGCTGTCAAAGGCCATTTTTTTACCGGCGGTGTTGATCACCTGGTAGTTCGGGCCTTGAGCCGTGCCGGTCAGCGCGAACTGAATCCGGTCGCCATAGGTTTCCATCTGCAGGATCACGTCCTTCAGGTAGGCAGCTTTCAACGTTTCGATCTTGCCATTCCAGCGCTTGCTTTTAGTCGTAGTCAAAATGCGTTAATTCCATAAATAGTGGTTAAAAGCCTGTATGGCAGGCTGCGCCGCGGGCCAAGCCATCGCGGCGCGAGTATGTTCGACGATTACGCCGGCTTCGGGCCTTTGCGATGCGATTTAGGGGCAGTTTTGGCGGCGAATTTCTTTTCATTGACCCGCCGATCGCCGCCTTTTTTAGGGGCGGTCAGTGTCAGTTTCTTGCCGGGCGCCTTGCCTTGCACCGGTGCCCGTCCACCGGTGGCACTGATGGCGAGGGCCTGCCCGGCAAGCGTCACGGTTTTCAGGTGTTCAAGCACTTCCTTGGGCATCCCGTCCGGCAAATCCAGCACGCTATAGTGATCGAAGATTTCGATGCGGCCGATATACTTCGCGTCCAGACCCGCTTCATTGGCTATCGCGCCGACAATATTGGCCGGCTTGACTTCATGCGCATGGCCGACCTCGATCCGGTAAGTCTGCATGCCGATATCCAGCTTGCTGTCGCTGCGTTCTTTCTTGGGGGCGGCGGGCTGCACTGGCGTTACTCTCGGTGCGGATCGCTCTGCAGCGGGTTTTGACGCGGGGCGCTCGGCAACCGCTTGCTGTGCGGCGTGTTCAGTAGCTGCTTTTGCCGCAGGCTGCTGGCTGGTTTCTTTGGGTGCAGGGCGCTCCCTGGCTGGCGCTTTCTCGGCTGGCAAGACCGGGGTGGCACTGGCATCGGCTGCTGAAGTTGCAGTTGCAGCAGCCTTATGGGCCGGCACTGGTGCTTTTTTATCCGCGGCCTTGGACGGGCCTTCTGCCGGCGTGCCATCAGGCCGGATGCGTAATTGCTGGCCAGCTACCCATACCGATTTCAAATGATCGAGCATTTCCGGCGGCAGGCTGTCCGGCAAGTCCAGCACGCTGTAGTCATCGTAAATTTCAATCCGGCCGATATATTTGGAATCAAGCGAAGCCTCGTTGGCAATCGCGCCGACGATATTGCCTGGTTTTACTCCATGCGCATGACCGACTTCGATCCGGTATGTCTGCATGCCGGCATCGGCCGGGCGCACGATCCGCTCTTTTTTCGGAAAAGCCGGGCGCTCGGCACGCTCGAACCGCTCCGGGCGCTCGCCGCGCTCGCTGCGTTCGGTGCGCTCAAACCGGCCCGACTGCGCCGGTCTGTCGTCGGACCAGGATCGTTCCGCTGGCACTTCACGCCGATTTTTATCCAGCAGCAGCGGCACATCGCCGCGTGCCATCTTTGCCAGTGCGGCCGCAATTTCGATCGCCGGCACATTGTTTTCGCGCTCATAGTCTTCGATCAGCGACTGGAATATGCCCAGATCGCCGGCGGCGAGGGTGGCACCGATCTGGTCCTTGAACTTGGCAATGCGCACATCGTTGACCGCCTGAACGGTCGGCAACTCCAATGGCGACACCGGCTGCCGGGTCGCGCGTTCGATCGCCTTGAGCAAACTCTTTTCACGCGGCGTAATGAACAGAATCGCCTCGCCGCTGCGTCCGGCGCGTCCGGTACGGCCGATCCGGTGCGTATAGCTTTCCGGATCATGCGGCACATCATAATTGATCACATGGCTGATGCGTTCGACATCCAGGCCGCGCGCTGCCACATCTGTTGCAACCAGGATATCGAACTTGCCATCCTTGAGTTGCTGGATGGTGCGCTCACGCTGTTGCTGTGCGATGTCACCATTGATCGCCGCCGCGGAAAAGCCGCGTGCCTGCAGTTTGCCGGCCAGCTCTTCCGTGCCTAGTTTGGTACGGGCAAAGATGATCATGCCGTCAAACGTCTCGGCCTCCAGGATGCGGGTCAATGCATCGAGCTTGTGCATGCCGCTGACCAGCCAGTAGCGCTGGCGGATATTGTCTGCCGTGCCGGTTTTGGCAGCGACCGTGACTTCAGCGGGATTACGCAGGTAGGTCTGGGCAATGCGCTTGATCGCCGACGGCATGGTTGCCGAAAACAGGGCGGTTTGGCGCGTGGCCGGGGTTTTTTTCAGGATGGTTTCGACATCGTCGATAAATCCCATGCGCAGCATTTCATCGGCTTCATCAAGCACCAGGGTTTTGAGGCGCGACAGGTCCAGCGAATTTTTTTCCAGGTGATCGATCACCCGGCCCGGGGTACCCACCACCACATGCACGCCGCGGCGCAAGGCGCTCAGCTGCGGCCCGTAGCTCTGGCCGCCATAAATCGGCAGCACATGGAAACCCGGTATATGGGTCGCATAGCGCTGAAATGCTTCCGCCACCTGGATCGCCAGTTCGCGTGTCGGCGCCAGTACCAGCGCTTGCGGCGTGGTTTGCTTGATGTCAATGCGCGACAGAATCGGCAATGCAAAGGCGGCGGTTTTGCCGGTGCCGGTCTGCGCCTGGCCCAGCACATCGCGATTGTCGAGCAAGATCGGGATGGTGGCCGCCTGGATCGGCGACGGCGCCTCATAACCGACTTCCTTGAGTACGCGCAGCAAGGCTTCACTCAAGTTCAGGTCGACAAATAACGGTAAAGGTGTTTCAGGTATGGCGTTGCTCACTGGTCTGCTCGATTCAAAGGATGCAAAAGAATAAAGTACGTAGTTTACTCTCTTGTCAGGTGCGCGGGGATGATGGTGATGATGTCATTTCATCAATGTCTCGCCATTGCTCTGCAATTCGCAGCTCAATAGGGAATAGCCTGATACCTGATTGGCCAATCCGCCCGGATTTATTTTGACTATGTACCGGCTGTGTCATCGGTAAAAAAACCTTCAGAATAAAAAGGGATTTACCCGGAGCATGGGTTTATAGCGCATACTCTGACGGACATGGGGTATTTTCAGATTTTCTCCCTATTTCATCGATTCTTAACGTCGCAAAAACCGCAAAAATCTGCACTTGTGCCTGGCAATAACGGGCATTGACTTTCTCGCAATCGATTTGCCAAGACTGATATTTGGCAGCCGATCACTGGTTGCGGACTGGATCGAACCCAGATGCTGGTGTCTGATTCTCTCCGCGTAACATTCAACATGACGAGAAAAGAACATAAACATGGCTAAAATGGATATTTGTGATGCAGTCGATGCTGTTTCCAGTATGCGGGCATTGCGCCAGGTACTGGTCAGCGATCTGGACGATATTGAAAACTCGATTGGCGATCTGGCGCAATCCGAGCTGGCTGACACCGAAAGCGGCGTCGCCAACCTGGAGGTGTATTGTGCGGCCCGGGCGGCGCTATACAGTGGCCTGGCCAGCATCAATGAAGTTCTCGGTTGGGTGCACTTGATTACTGAAAAGGATTCAGGCGGCAATGCGTCCGAGTTGTTGCGGTCGCTGCCAATGGTGCCGGTATCGTCAATTAATTAATTTGGGCGGGACGGGTTGGCCGATAGGTGATTGATGCCCGAGGGCGGGCCGCTTCTGGAGTAATCTGGAGTAAATAAGGTGGATAAAGAAAAGCAGTATTTTTCAGAGACAGGCGAATGGTCGCCTCAGGAACGCGATTTTGCCAGCCGGGCGGTCAATGAAATCGGTCTGGCGGCATGGCATGATCTGCTTCGGGTACAAAAGACCGAAGGCAATGAAGCCTTTGTGCGCGCCGTCGCGCGCATCTGGCCCAATGGCGTGCCGCCTGAATGAAGGTACTTTTCGCTGTGGCCCCGTTGGCCCCGGCGCGTGCAATTTTGATAGAGGATGACATCAAATGGCCAAACCTAACTATGCATTCGAAAAGCGGCAGAAAGAACTTGCAAAGAAACAGAAGCAGCAAGAAAAGCAGCAACAGAAGGTAGCCGCCCAAGGCAGCCGCAGCCGGGATGGTGAACTGCCGCCACCAGCGGGCGGTCCGGCCGGCAGCGATGTCTGAGATGCATGCAGATGCGCAGTGCGATGCTTCATGCAGCGGTTATCCTGCAGCGGTTAAATCAATTCAATAAGGAGTCAGATCATGGGTAAAAATCAGGACGCGAAAAAAGCAGTGAAAAAAGAACCTGCCAAGACAGTGAAAGAAAAAAAAGAAGCCAAAAAAGTAAAGAAGGAAGAAAAGAAGCGCCAGTAATAGAAATTAGTAGCAGAAGTCAGCAGCGGATTACTCTGGTAACCGGCCGGCAGGTAGCAGCTCACTGCGCGGCAACTGCTAGCTGCCGGTCGTCGACTTGGCACATTCAACGTTCACCCTGGCCGAGATCGTGACTGATCCGGCTTGATTCAGGCTTTGGATCCGATTCCGGATAACCAGCCGACAAGCCATGTCTGAAGGTTGCCTGCGTATGCTGAGTCATGAAGTAGAAGTGGTATTGAAAAATCCGGGCGAATTCGCTCTGCGCACCGTCAAGGCATTTCGCGCGAACCAGGGTTTGCTATTGGCTGGTGCAGTTGCCTACTATGCGTTGCTGTCGATCGTGCCATTACTGATTCTGATCGTGATCGCACTGTCGCATGTGATCAATGAAGCAGAATTGCTGGGTACTCTCGGGCTCTATCTGGAATGGCTGATTCCGGGCCAATCCAAACCGATCCTGGCAGAGCTGGCCAACTTCATGACCCATCGCGACGTCATCGGGTGGGTGCTCCTGATGACGATGCTGTTTTTCAGTTCCCTTGCCTTCACGGTACTGGAAAACGCCATGTCGATCATTTTCGTGCATCGCGTGGCGATCCACCGCAGGCATTTCCTGGTGTCAGCCATTCTCCCTTATTGCTACATTCTGTCGCTTGGCGCCGGCTTGTTACTGGTGACCTTGGTTGCAGGAAGATTGCATGCGGTCGGCGAACATAATTTAATTATCATGGGCCATACCTGGTCGCTGGTCGGCATGTCCGGGGTATTGTTGTATTTACTTGGATTGGTCGGGGAGATTTTTGTCCTGACCTCCGTCTACCTGGTGATGCCGGTAGGGCGCATTTCGCTGCGACGGGCATTGTTTGGCGGCGTGACCGCGGCGCTGCTCTGGGAGCTGACACGGCATATCCTGATATGGTATTTCGCTACCCTGTCCCAAGTCAGCACGGTATACGGATCGCTGACAACGGCCATCGTCGTGATGTTGTCGCTGGAAGTCGCGGCAGCCTTGCTGCTGTTCGGGGCGCAGGTGATTGCAGAATTCGAGCGCATCGGGAAAAGGCCCGCTACGGCGCCGCCAGTGCCGTTCCAGACATAAAATAATGATGCCGAGCCGGCCACATCGCAAGCCTTGCGGTGGCTGCTTGCTCAATCAATACTGCTACACCGAGCAAAAGCAGAAGTTCTTCTTTATTCTACCGATCCACCCACCATCTTCCTTTCCCTGCGCTGCATTCGTTAGCGCCGCCAATCGAATGTGGCGCCCTTATCTGCGATCGGGTGTCTACGCCTCTGAGCGCCTCGTCCAGCAAGCCATGGCTTTCTTCGTCCGCTGCCTGATCTGAATCCGGGATAGGCCAGGTTGCCGGCAAAAGGCGGGATTGTGGCCGCCGGATCACAGCTAGCTCTCCATTGAGAACACATGATGTATGCGTGATCCGCTCTCGGCATAAAACAGGGGCAGAAACGCGAGACATAAATGCGTATTTACTTGACCTCAATCATTTCCACGTGGCAATAACAGGAATAATCTTTGCCCATGTCCAGCGCGATGCAAAGACATCCAGCAAGAGCGTGCAATTCAGAATATAAAGGTCTTGACATGGGTACTGGCAAACAGTCCGTCGAGCGCTGAAGACGAATAAAAAGAGGTAGACGATTCTTATGTGCCCAACCAACCGCTTGGCGTCGTTTAGCCGGCCCACGATGCTTGCCGATGCCTCCGCTTCTCCCAATCCAGCCCAACTGCACTTTCTGATCGTTGACGACATCTCCAGCATGCGCCGCGTGATCGGCAGCCTATTAAGGGAGCAGTTACGTAATATCAAGATATCGGAAGCCACCGACGGCAAGGATGCATTGCAGGCGATCAGGTTGGCCGAGGAGGGGGGCGTGCCGATCCACTTCGTCGTCACCGACTGGAACATGCCGCGCATGGATGGCATCACGCTGTTGCGGTCGATACGGGAAGCTGAGCCGATGCGGCACCTGCCGGTACTGCTGGTGACTGCCGAGGCAACGCGCGACATGATCCTGGCTGCGGCAAGAGCTGGTGCAGATGGCTATATCGTCAAGCCTTTCAATGCGGCGACGTTGAAAGACAAGCTGGTGCAGATCATCGACAGGAAAGCCCGGCACCACGAGAACTCATGTCATCAATAAATGACGCACAGCCGGCGAAGCCGGTGCAGCTTCTGGTGTAGCAGAGGGGCAACCGCGGTGCTATTTATTCGTATTTACCGCGTGCAAAAAAGTTCATCAGTTTATCCACTTCTGAACGCTCCTCTGTCTGGCGGTGGCTCTGGATCAGCTTCTGGTAAGCCTGCGGGTCCTTTTCTGCATTCTTCGCATAGTCAAGCAATGACATGCCCTGCGTTTTGTTGCTGCTCTGTGAGGTCAACTCTGATATGGAATTTTTTCCGGATGATCCAGCAGTTTGGCCTGCACTAATGATCTGCATCAGCTCTTCGCTACGCAAGGCAAGGCCGCAGATACCGATGATAAAGAGGATAAGTAGTTTTTTCATGCTGTCTAAAGCTAAAATGAGTGGGGCAAATCAAGCCCTGCGGTCATGGCGCCGTCACTGATTTCATCGTCCTTGCCGCATGTTTTTCGATTGAACGCGATGATGGTTGGGCGAGTGGGCATCGGCGACTGCGTCATCCGACTAGAAAAGCCGCCAATCGGGTATCCCATATTTATGGGATTGCATACCGATCTGAACAATATTTGCAAATGCTTGCGCGGCGCGATGCCGGCTTGCATGTCCCTAGAGAGTCAGTGGGCCTGCCGGCTTTCGGCAATCCCAAGACAGTCGCAGGCGATATCGATATTATGGCGCGTCCCGATTGGATGACAGGCGCAGGCTGAACATAATTTCCGTCAACAGACGCTTTTCGGATTCCATGACCCGATCATGCTTTTCATAAGGATACTCAGCCACTGCCGCAGCGGCAATATCCAGGCAAAAATTCAACAGGTTATTGCCGCGATTAGCGGTCCGCTGCGGGTCAGAATGTTGCTGGCTTAAAGTCAGCGCCAATTCACGCAAGCTCTTCAAGAGTGCCGGATCGGGTCGGGTAGCCAGAAAGCGATCAAGAAAAGCATTGGCATCGTCGACTGTGACGATGTCTTCACCGCCTGCTTCATTATTGAGTTCTGCCAGATGGCGGATTACATAATCGTACAGCAGGCTGATTTCTGCATCCTGCGTTTTACCGTCGGCCCAGATCATTTCAATCAACGGGATCAGATCAAGTAAATAGATATGTTGCGGCGACAAGTCATGATTGTTGACGATTTCTTGCAGGATTTCTTCCCGCGAAAGAGAGCTGACGCTACGCATATGGATCTGCCACGAAAATAATGAACGGTAATGGTAACTTAAACAATATGGGCATGCCAAGGCTGTGCATTTGCCAGGCAGGGCAAACGTCCATGCGGTTCAGACTAGTTGCGAGCCCGGCCCGGCACCCAGCGGCAATACCACCTTGGGCGTGACAACCTTGAGTAATTCATCGAATTCTGCTGCCGGCACCGGCCTGGAAAACAGATAACCCTGGTTATAGTCGCAGCCTGCGCTGCGCAGCAAATCATGCTGTTCGGTGGTTTCGACACCTTCCGCGATCACCTTCAACCCCAGTTTATGGGCCATCATGATGATCGCTTCGGTCAATGCCATGTCGCTCGAACCGGGCGCCAGGTTCCGGGTGAAGGTCTGGTCGATCTTCAGATAATCGATTGCAAATTTCTTCAGGTAGGCAAGCGACGAATAACCGGTGCCGAAATCGTCGAGCGCAATTTCAATGCCGGCGTCGCGCAATGTCAGCAGTTTTTTGCTCACAAGAGGATTGGCATCGAGAAGCAGCCCTTCGGTGATTTCCACCACCAGCGCCTGGCCGGGCAAATCGAGCTCATGCAGGAAGCTCAGCCACCGCTCATACCGATCTTCCTGACGCTGAAATTCCAGTGGCGACTGGTTGAGGCTGATCTGGAAATGCGGGTTGTAGGTGGTGCGCCAGTGCTTTGCCCAGCGTGCCGCCTCCTGGAATACCCATTCGCCGATATCCATGATCAGGCCGCTCGATTCAGCCAGGGGAATGAATTCAGCCGGGCTGACCAGCCCGCGCTGCGGATGCAGCCAGCGTATCAATGCTTCGGCCTTGTTGATGCGGCCGGTAGCGGCATCGACGATCGGCTGGAAATATACCTGGAACTCGCCTTTTTCCAGCGCTGCGCGCAGGTCGTTGGTCAGTCGCATGCGATGCAGGGCCGCTGCCTGCAATGCCGGAGTGTAATAGCCAAATCGGTTGCGGCCGCTATCCTTGGCCACGTACAGTGCCTGGTCGGCGTGCTTTAGCAGTTCTTCGATTTCGGTGGCATCATCCGGATAGATGGTCACGCCGATGCTGGCCGAAATGAACGCCTGTTCCGCACCCAGCTGAAACGGCTCCACCAGCGCATTGATCATGTTTTGCGCAATCGTCTCGATGCGGCCGGCCTGCTCCAGCCCCGGCAGAATCACGGTGAATTCATCGCCGCCCAGGCGCGCGACCGTATCGGAATCGCGCACACAACTTGCGATCCGGCGCGCCGCTTCGATCAGCAGCATGTCGCCGCTGTCGTGACCCAGGGTATCGTTGACTTCCTTGAACCGGTCCAGGTCGATAAACAGTACCGCCAGCTTGGAGCCAGTCGCCGTGCAGCGCCCGATATCGCGCAACAGCTGATCGCGAAACCGGCTACGGTTGGGCAGGCCGGTCAGCGTATCGAAATTGGCTTGCTGCCAGATCATCGACTCGGAGCGCTTGCGTTCGGTAATGTCCTCACTGATGCCCAGCAAGAAATCGGCCTGGCCAGTGTGCGGGTTGATCAGCGGTACTTTGATCGTATGCAGCAGCAGGGTGCCCAGCGTCTTGAAATAGATATTTTGTTCGGCGATATCGATGCGTTGCATTTTATCGGCGACCAGTTTGTCATCGGCCAGGAATTTATCGGCGATTTCCGTCGGCCACAATTCATGGTTGGTCCTGCCGATGATCTCTTCCTTCGAGATCTGGAAAATTTCCTCTGCAGCCTTGTTCCATAAGGTGAACCGGAAGTCTTTGCGTACATCCTTGATGAATAGGGCCACCGGAATGTTTTCAATGACTGTATTCATGAAAAAGGCTTGCGCCTCCAGTTCACCAGTCTTTTGCTTCAGCGCTTCCTGTACCCGCTCACGCTCGCTGTTTTCACGTTGCAGTTCGCTGTACAGCGCCGCATTTTCCAGTGAAATCACCGCCTGCGATGCCAGCAGTTCGAGCATGGACATGCGACCCGGGGTAAACGCCGATGCCGCCAGGCGGTTTTCCAGATACAGGATACCGACCAGCTTGCCCTGCTTTAACAGCGGCAGACACAATACCGACTTGCTTGCCCGTCCTGCAAAATAAGGATCGCCGGCATGTGGATTGAATATCGTCGCGTCGTCAATCAGCACCTTGTCATGGGTACGGGTGACATAGTGAAACAGCGCCAGCGGCAAATCCGTCGCCTGCACCGGCGCCTGCCGCAGCATGACCGCTACCTGGCCAGTTTGCGTTGCGGCTTCGGCTGCGATCTCGAATTCGCCGGCGGTTGGCAAAATCAGCAATCCGCGCTCTGCGCCGGCATTTTCAACCATGGTCTTGAGCAGCGACTCGGTCAGCTTTCCCAGCACGATTTCGCTGGAGACTGCCTGCGACGCCTTGGTCACCGCGATGAAATCGAGGTCATGCAAGCCGCCTGCCATTCTGGATGCGGTAGTAACCGCTTGTTCCGCATCACTGGCAGCTTGCGGATAAAGCTGGTCAAGCTGCGCCAGCTTGCCGTGCGCTCCCCAGCGGAAATAGCCATTGCGGGCGTTAAAGAGGTGACCGTTGGCACTGGTTGTCAGGCCACGTCCGCGGTAATACGCTGCCGCCAGTTCGTTGGCCAAGGCCTCATGCTGCGGGAATCCGTCTTCTCGCGCGGCGACAATGGCATCTTCATAGAAACGCAACGCGGCATCGTCATCGCCATCGATACGCGCCGCTTCCGCCGACAACAGGGCATAGCGGTTCCGGTAATTTTGCGGACAGCATTGCGCCCATTTCTCCAGCTTGGCGAGCTGCCGGCCCAGACTTTCCCGCAATGCGGGCTGCCTTGCGGAATCGGCCTGCGAGTAAAGCGCAGCCAGTGTCAATCCATGATAGAAATAGTGGGTCACCATTGACGCCAGTGCATGCAGGGATACCGGCATGCGCTGCGCCAGTTCTGCTGCCTCCAGCGCCTGCTGGTACTGGCCGAAGGTGTAATGGCGGACCTGCTGGGTGATATGGAAATGGCCGATCGAGTAATTCCATCCGGCCTTATTGATCGTTTGCAGGAATGTCTGTTCCGCCCCTTCGACTGCCTGGCCTTGCAGTCGGGCGCACAGCAATTCCATCATGTGAATGATGCAGTTGGCAGAAAAGGTGTTGTTCCAGCGCGTGAAGTCGCGGTATGGCTGGGCAAGCGCCTTCACGTTCTCCAGCGGCATGCCGGTTTCCCATGCCATCCAGACCATGGCGTCAATGCTGGCGCCAGCGAACGCAACGTTGCCGACTTCGCGGCAAGCCGTGTAGGCTTTTTCGAGCAGCGGCAAGCTGCTCGCCAATGGGTGCCGCGTTCCATTGAACGCATAGCCGTGGATAAACAATAACCTGCCGCGCCATTTCTGGTCATCGAAGCGCTCATTGAGCCGCATCGACATTTCAGAGAATGCAAAACCGGCATGCACATCATCGAACAAGCCAGCCAGCAGCAGGCCGTAGTTACTATAGATGGCGCAGGATTCTTCGACATTCCCGTACGACAGCGACATGTTCAGTGCCCGGATCAGGATCGGCAAGGCGATTGCCGGGCGGGTACTGTAAGCAGCCGTCAGCAATTCTGACAGCAGGCTGATGATGATGCGTACATCCGGGTCGTCGGCGACCGGCAGATCGATCAGGTCGGCAATACTGCGCTGATGCAGCCGATCCAACAGCGTCTGGCGGCCTGTTTCGGCCAGCGCATGCAGCTCTGCATCGGTTTGCGGGAATGTTACGCCCAGCAGTGTGAGGATGTCGAGTCCGACCCGCAAGCTGTCCGGCCCTCGCGTCGCAGCATAGTACATGCGGATGCGCAGCAGTGCGATCCGGGCACGGTCATAATTGGTACGTACGTGCAGCAGCATGGAGTCGAGCACGGTGTCGGCATCCTGGAACTGCCCCTGGACGAATTTGCATTCCGTACAGTCAAGGTAGAGAGCGAACGTGGCGTCATAGGCTTCCTGCCACGCAGTGGCAGGAAGCAGGGCGATCGCCTGCACCAGATAGCCTTGCGCGGATAAGAAAGCCACGGATGCTTTTGCCTTGCGGCCCGCGAGCATATTGAGCCGGCAAACCGTTGCTTGTTCCTGATGCGAGTTGATCAGGCCGCTGCCGCGATTGAACTGGTGCACCAGGTCGAATACCCGGCTTTCAATATCGTCCTGACTGCACAGCGCCAGCATCAGCCGGCCGATATGCAAATGCATCGCTTGCCGATCCACCGGCGGGATCATTGAATAGGCTGCTTCCTGGATGCGGTCATGCGACAGCTTGACCTGGTCGCCCACGCGTATCAGCAAGCCAGCGTGCCGGGCTTCATCCAGCAGGGTCTCAATCGAGGAAACAGGAACATCCATGATTCTGGCGAGCAGCGCAACCGGTGCGCTGGCGCTCAGGCATGCCAGGTTTTGCAGCAGGTGCAGAGTCTGTCTTGGCAGGCGATCAAGCTTGGCTACCATCAGATCCACCACATTGTCGGTGAAACTCAGGCTGTTGATGCGCGCCATGTCCCATTGCCAGGCGCCTTTGGCCACATCGAAGGCCAGCAAGCCATCATCATGAAGAGTGGCAATGAATTGGACAGCAAAAAAAGGATTGCCTGCGGTTTTTTCAAACAGCATCTGTGCCAGGGGTGCGGCTTCCTGCGCGGTACAGCCAAGCGTGTCGGCGGTGATCTGGCCGACACTGGCCTGCGTCAGGGGCGCCAACACCATCCGTTCGATCACGCCACCCTGATTGCGAATTGCATCGAACGACTGCATCAGCGGATGCCCGGCATCGACCTCGTTGTCCCGGTAGGAGCCGATCAGCAGCAGGTGACGCATGTCTGAATGAGTAGCCAGGTGTTCAAGCAGCTTCATGCTGCCGGCATCGAGCCACTGCAGGTCGTCCAGAAAAATCACCAGCGGATGCTCGGCTTTCGCAAATACCGCGACGAACTGGCGGAACAGGCTCAGAAAACGGTTTTGCGCTTCGGCCGGGCCGAGCTCGATCAACTCCGGCTGCATGCCGATAAAATAATCGAGTTCCGGGATCAGGTCGGCCAGCAGCCGGCCATTTTTTCCAACTGCATGCTGTATCGCACCGCGCCAGCGCGCCAGGTCGACTTCACTGCTGGATAGCAGCATGCGCAGGTAGAGACGAAACGCTTCGGCCAGGGTTGCATAGGGAATATTGCTTTTGTACTGGTCGAATTTGCCAGTGAGGTAAATCCCGCCTTCTGCCACAACCGTTTGCTGGATTGCATGGGCCAGACTGGACTTGCCAACACCGGAATAGCCGCAGATCAGCATCAGCTCGTTACCGCCATGAACGACGCGGCCGAAAGCCTGGCGCAGGCGCCGGATTTCAGCATCGCGACCATAAAGTCTGGCGGAGAACTGCAGGCTGCCAGCGCGATCATGGCGGCCGAGCGCAAACTCGGCAATGGTGCCGTTTTCTTGCAACGTCCGCTCACAATACGACAGGTCTGCCAGCAAGCCTTCAATGCTTTGATAGCGATCTTCGGCATTCTTGCTAAGCAGCTTCAGAATCAGGCCGCTGACGGCTGGCGGGATGTCCGGGACGATGCTGTGCGGCGCGGCAGGCTGCTGGGCGATGTGGCTGTGAACCAGCTCCAGCGCATCACGGCTCATAAAGGGCAGGCGGCCGGTCAGCAATTCGTAAAAAACGACACCGAGCGAATAATAATCGCTTCGCTTGTCGACCCCACGGTTGAGCCTGCCGGTCTGCTCCGGCGATATATACGCATAGTTCTGCGCTGCGTCGGATATCTCGAGCAGCGATGCGGCGCTCACTGCCGGTGCGGTTTCGTGCACGGCAAGCGTGACGGGATTGATACAGCCGTGGAATGCGCGCTGCACCTGCACCTCCTTGAGCAGCAATGCAGAACGTACAGCGATCTGCAAAAATGCCGCAACAGAGGGAAGGCTTATGTTAACGACATCATTCATGGAATCCCTGTGTTACTTTTTTCTGGAAAGACTGTTAAATGCCGTTTCCTGACGGATCATAGGCAGACTGGCCAAACACGTCAATTGCAGACTGGTCGCAGTGGGTTGATTGCGACAATTGATCCGTGCTGCGGGCGTATTACTGACAGCTTGGCGCGGTCAAACGGCAGTTTGATCAAATTGATATTGCTTTGGCAATTTTTACATGGCAGCATACATTCTTCAGTCACGCCGTTGATAAGCCGTGCAGCCGCCTCATCCAACATTGCCTGATATGACAGTACTCGATGGTAGAAGAGATAAATTGCAAATCATTTCATGGATTAAGGTCATTCGGCCCATTGCCCGGCGCTGCAGAATAAAAAAATGAAAAAAGCCTTCCATCACAAAACTTCCGATCTGATCCGCGTACGTCTGGCGGCAAACCTTGCCGAGTTATTGGGCGGGCTGTGCGACGACCTGCTTGCCGAGCCTGCGGTGGATGGCTGTGAAGTCAATCTGCAGAATGAATCCGGTGACGCGCTGGTCACGATGGAGCTTCGCCTGCCGGAAGAATTTTCCGGCATCCAGAATACCTATGTCGGGTTTCAATATCATCTCGATCACCCGGATGCCAATGCCCAGGTATTCGAGAGCGGCATGGCGCTGACGGTCACGGAAAGTGCGCTTGGCAAATTCGATGAAACCACCAGAATGCGTTTTGAACGCTGGAAAATGCGCAGCCTGTTTGTGCTGCCCTTGTCAGCGCAATTAAAAGACGGCTCATTCAAGGCGGTGGGCACGGTTACCGTGTTCAGCCAGCATCATATGTTCGATGATGCATCAATCAGGCGTTTCGAAGCGCTTGGCGATCTTTATGCGCCGCAGATTGAACTGCAATGGAAGTGCCATCAGGCGATTGAACGCGGCAAGATGGTCGACGTCCTGTATGCGGAAATCCAGCAATTCATTGCCTACATCACCAACATGAACAGTTTGACGGCGGTCGACGAAGTGTTTGCATCGATCGGCAGCGAATTCATCGAGCGCTTCCGCTTTGACATGGTCAACATCCTGCTGGCAGAAGATGACGAACTGGCGATGGTGCACACGTCGTTTAGCAAACCGTTCACGAACATCGCCGAAAAGTGGGAACCGTTCCGCAATGCGACCCGGTATTCATTGAGCGTACGGGATGGACAAAGTGCGATGGTGTTCTTGAACAATCAGCGCTTTCTTGTTCAGGATGCACTGAAAATATTGCACTTGCCAATGTCGGACAAAGACAGGAACGCACTGTCGATCATTGGCACGCCGCGCACGTTCATGATTGTTCCGATCCGCCTCAATAGCGAAGCAATCGGCATCATGTGGCTGGTTTCATTGAGCCAGCCAATTCAGTTGTCGGAAGCCGATCTTACCTTGATCGATCTGTTGGGATCGTTCATCAGCACGGCAATACGCAATGCGCAGGCGCATATGATCGTCGAACAGCAAAATCAAAAAATCGCGCTGCTCAATCGGGAGTTGAACAGCAAAATCGTGCTGCTCGATCAGATTGCGCGCAAGGATCGTTTGACCGGGCTGGATAATTTCGGCAGCTTCGAGGAAGAGCTGAAGCGACGAACCAGTGAAAGTGCCCGGGCAGGCGAAAATAGCGCGCTATCCATTATTCTTTTGGATATTGACCGCTTCAAGAGTTTTAATGATACCTACGGCCATCCGGCCGGCAATCAGGTATTGCAGGCGATTGGCGCCAGGATCGCTAAAGCGGTGCGTGACATGGACTTTGTTGCACGATATGGCGGCGAAGAATTTGTCGTGCTGTTGCCGCAATGCGACATCAATGGTGCAGCCATGATCGCCGAGCGGATCCGCCTGAAAATCGAGGAAGAGCTGGTTTGGGTCGATGGCAACGGCCATCGCATTACGATTAGTGGCGGATGCGCCCAATTCATGGTTGAAGAATCGGGAGAAAACTTACTGTGCCGGGTTGACCGCGCCCTGTACGCCGCAAAACACAATGGGCGCAACCGGATCGAAACAGCGATGGACGAGGTTGCTATGGGTGACCGGCAAATCTCGACGACATAAATCCCGTCACCGTCACGGCGTCGGGCCAATCATCATGATCATGGTACCGACCTCGGGTTGTCGTTCGGCGTCGAACCACTTGCAACCCGATCTTGAATCGCACCATTATTTCAGTTGAAATCGCATGACTGCCACCGGATGCATCACTTTCCGGCATCTGTCACTTGCCTGAAATCATGGTCGATGCATTGGCGATCGCTACTACTTTTTTTCCAGCGATGGTGTGGGGGCCGACTGCGGAATGCTGTCGCATGCATTGCTCAACCGCACCACCCGTGGCGTAAACCAGATGTAGTCGAACAGCGGGCCAAGCGGCCCGCGGGCATAGGCAGCCGGATGGGTTGGCTGGGTGACTTCGACGATGCCAAGCGAAAGCACGGTTGCCTGAGGAGCGCGCGCTGCCAGGTAGAGCGGAATGGCCATATCGCGCCGTGCATGGCCGCTGCCGACAATGGCAATGGCTCCGGATTGCGACTGCAGCATGATGTCAGCCATCACGGCATCCCGTGCCCGCTGGGATTTGGCGATCGCAGCGACCATGTGTTCCGACACTTTGCCGCAATGGCCATCATGGATATTTTTCATCAACTGGTTCTGGCGCTCGGCAGACCATACTGTCTCCAGCGCCAGCCGCTGTTCTTCGCCATAGCCCAGCGCGTCAAAGCCGGTGCGGGCGACAGTACGCAACTTGTCGCGCGACAGATTGGCAGCCAGAATCGGCAATTGCCTGTGCAGCGCCAAGTCCACCATCGGCGCATAGGCTGGCCATCCCCAGGTCTTGCGCATCAACTCCGACAGGCTGGTCATCTGTTCGGTGCGGCTCGCACCCTGCAAAACGCCATTGATTTTGTCTTGCTGGATGCGGTCGAATTGCTCCATTACCAGCGCCGGCCGGGCTTCTTTGGCAATCGATTGCAAGACGGTAGCCTGGATCCGGTGATGCAGGAGATTGTCATGGATTTCGCCGAGCAGGACAAACTTGGCCGCGCCGGCCCGTGTCATCAGTTCGGCCGGCGTAATAAACTGGCTGGCAGCAACGTCCCATATCCTGCCCGCCAGCGGATGGTTTCTCATCTCGTATTGGTCCGGAGCTTCTTCCACGGCAGCGCAAGACACCAGCAGCACTGCCGCCATCCCTGCCAGCAGCATTGTTTTACAGCGGCCGGTCCAATTCATTGCAGTGCCCTCAAAATTTTTCATGCTAGCACTGTATCGCCTGTCAGTTGCGCTGACAAGGCGGTCGAATGGCAGTGGAGCTGGCGACAGGGGCTTACTGCAGATCCGCAGAAAAGCACGGGCAGCAACCGACATGCATCATCTTGGAGCTGGCTCCTGGCTGCGCAACGTCACTGGCGGCTAGCGGGTCGAAACAGGCTTTGCCGTTCTAGATATGGGCTGACGGCCCTGGCCGGCCTGCGGGGCTGTACACGCGTGGCGTCGGCGCAGCGGCATCGTCGCCGGCAAACAGACTGGATGCCAATCCGGTTTCGAGCAGTTCGGTGAAACGCTCGGCAGGAAGGGGCGGGCTGAAATAGTTTCCTTGCCCTTCTTCGCAATCGAGCGTATTGAGGAAGGTGAATTGTTCATGGGTTTCGATACCTTCGGCAATCACCCGGTGCATCAGATTGTTCCCCATGCCGATGACGGCCGTGACAATAATGCGCTTGCCAATTGTATCGGTAATGCCGCGCACGAATGACTGGTCGATTTTCAACACATCGATTGGCAACTCCTGCAGATAGTTCAGGCTGGAATAACCGGTGCCGAAATCATCGACCGCCAGTTTTACGCCGATTTCCTTGAGCGTATGGAGCACTTTGCTGCTGCAGGCAGAATGCGGCATCAGGACGCTTTCGGTCAATTCCAGCTCCAGCAGGCTTGCCTGCAATCCGGTATCGTGCAAAATATTGCGAACGCCTTGCAAAAAATCCTGCCTGCGAAATTCCAGGGCCGAGACATTGACGGCCACCGGGACGCTTTTCAGGCCGGCATCGACCCAGGCCTGGATTTGCCTGCATGCCTCGCGCATTACCCAGCGGCCAATCGGCACAATCAAGCCGCAATCTTCTGCAATCGATACGAAATCTCCCGGCAGGATGCAGCCCCGCTCCGGATGTTGCCAGCGCAGCAGGGCTTCCACGCCGGTGATCGTGCCTTGCTTGAGATTCACTTTTGGCTGGTAATACAGCACAAATTCCTGCTCTTCCAGGGCACGGCGCAGGCCGATTTCGATCGCGTGCCGCTCAACGGCGAGCCGGTTCATGTCGGCATTAAAAAACTGGTAATTGTTGCGTCCCTTTTTTTTCGCGTGGTACATCGCGGTATCGGCATTCTTGAGCAGGGTATCCCCATCCTGGCCGTCTGCCGGAAAAACGCTGATGCCGATGCTGACCGTGGTATGCAAATCATATTGCAAAATCTGGTACGGCAAGGCCAGTGTCGCCAGCACCTTGTCTGCTGTATGCAAGGCCCCCTCCAGCGAATGCTCTTCCTCGACCAGGATGACGAATTCATCCCCGCCGTGCCGGCTGACCGTGTCCGATTCACGAATGCAGGTCAGCAGGCGCTGTGCAACGGATTTGAGCAACTTGTCGCCGACCGCATGGCCAAGCGAATCATTGATATTCTTGAAATTATCCAGATCCAGAAACAGTACCGCGAGCGCGGTGTTATTGCGTCGTGCAGAGGCGATCGCATGCGACAGACGGTCTTGCAGCAGCATGCGGTTCGGCAAATCGGTAAGAAGATCATGCTGCGCCAGATAGGTCATCTTGTTGACCAGCACCGCCTGCGCCTGACCGAGGTCGCGAAACACGATCACCGCGCCGGTCCCTTGTCCGCGTCGGTCATAAATCGGCGCCGTCGAGTCCTCGATCGGGATTCTCTCGCCATCGCGCCGTACCAGATCAGAGTTGGCCGACAAGGCCAGTGGCTTGTTTTCCTGAATCACTTGCGCGACCGGATTGCCGATCGGCTTGCGGGTGACGCTATCGACCAGATTGAGCACATCGGCAATCGGGTGGCCGATTGCCTCGTCTTTTGACCAGCCGGTCATTCGTTCGGCGGCCACGTTAATATAGGTAATATTGCCAGAACGGTCGGTACTGATGACGCCGTCGCCGATCGAATTGAGGGTTACTTCGGCTCGTTCCTTTTCGACAAACAGGGCTTCTTCCACCTGTTTGCGCTGAATGGTGTTACGCAAGGCCTGCGGTACCAGCGCGTTCTGGAAATGGCCCTTCAACAAATAGCCCTGTGCGCCGCGCTGCACAGCATCCCTGGCCAAATTTTCTTCCGTTTCCGATACCAGTGTCAGGATCGGTACTGCGGTGGCGGCGGCAAACAGGCTGTCGAATGTCTGGATGCCATTGCTGTCCGGCAGGGTAAAGTCCATCAGGATGATATCGATACCATCCTGCGTCACCCGGCGTCTGGCCTGCTCCAGCGTGCGTACCCATTCGATTGCAAAGGGACCATCCTTTGCCTTGGGTAAAATTTTCTGAAGGGCTGCGGCATCCTCAGCACTGTCAGTGATGATGAGCACAAAATTTGACATTGTTTCAAACGATTTTAAAAATAAGAAAGAATGCGTTGCGAACAAATAATCGCAACTTTTGACGACAAGAGAGGTTTCAAAAAAGCCAACTTAGTAGACAATTCGACAGGCTTCAAGTTCGTCGCCAATAATTGAGCAAGCACTTCTGTTTAAAAAAATGGTTGATCTTTCCTCGGTACAATGAAGGTCAAGGAAAAGCCACGACAAGCAAGGACAAGCAATGAGACTTCCCGCTGCATTACACATAAGGGAAAGGCGCAATCCCGATTCTGAAACAGCTTGCCGTCAATCTATTGCGGGGGCGTGATGCATGGCACTCGGCGGTTTTCCGTTAATTGGTTTGCATCCGAGCAGGCTTGATTAAAACAGCCGAATGAGACATCCGCATCATGCCAGGCGCAGGCGCGCTGGCGACATTGTCAGCCAGATTGTCGCGACCCGTGCACGGCAGCGCATGCCGCTCGCATCCCAGCCTGGTAGTCAGTCAAAGGAATCAGTCGCGTCTTTTTCCGCCTGGCGTCGTTGCTCGTCGTTGCATGGCTCGCCATGCGGCTTCCTCGTCCTGGCAGGACGCATAGGCGCTTGCAAGCGCATACCGTGATGCAGGCAAATGGCAGGCCATTCGCAACCCCTGCATCACCCTTGCCAGATGAAAAATCCATCGATTTCTTTTCCTGCCAATTCAACCTGACTGACTACTGGGGCCGGATCAAGGGTTTTGAATTTGCCATCTTGCGGTCACGTTTAATGCAACAAAACCTGCTAATCTGGCCACATTTACTGACTTATTTTCCGGCTTATGAAACCACTGTTTCTCAATCTGCTTGCCGCAGCGGTGCTGAGCGCTTCTGTTACCGGTGCCGCACACGCGGTCGACGCGGTTGCCGCTGCGGCACCGGGCTGCCTGAACCCGGCTGCATGGCATATGCCAGATGGCGGCCAGTTCCGTGCCGCCAGCGCCAGCGTGGTATTGCCGTTGATGGCCAAACGCGATGCGGTGCTGTTGGGCGAGACCCACGATAACGATGACCATCATCGCTGGCAGCTGCAGGCGTTGGCCGGACTGGCAGCGCTGCGGCCAGACATGATCATCGGTTTCGAAATGTTTCCGCGCCGGGTGCAGCCGGTACTGGATCGCTGGGTGGCGGGGGAGCTGACAAGCCAGCAATTTCTGGAGCAGTCAGACTGGGACACGGTCTGGAGTATGCCGTTTGAGTTGTACCTGCCCCTGTTCCAGTTTGCCCGCATCAACCGTATCCCGATGGTGGCACTCAATGTCGACAACAAGCTCAATAAATCCGTGACCGCGAAAGGCTGGGATGGCGTGCCGCCAGCCGAGCGCGAGGGTGTCGGTCGCGCCGCTGCCCCATCGGCGGCATATCGTGATTTCCTGTTCGAGGTGTATCGCGCGCATGCCGCCATCCCCGGGCATGGCGAAAGCAAGGCGAACAAGGCAAATAAGCTGAACAAGCCAAGCCAGGATGACCAGGCATTTCGCTACTTTGTCGAGTCGCAAACCACCTGGGACCGCGCCATGGCCGAAGCGCTGGCGCGCCCGATCCTGTCGGGTTCGTCCGGCAGCAAGCCGCTGGTGGTCGGCATCATCGGCAGCGGCCATCTGCGTTTCGGCCACGGCGTGCCGCACCAGCTGCGCGATCTTGGTGTAAACAATGTTGGTACGTTGCTGCCGCTGGCGGCCGATGCCGATTGCAATGAACTGCGCGGCGGCGTCGCCGACGCGGTGTTCGCATTGCCGCCGAAGGCCGTTGCCAAAGCAGAGCCACCACGCCTCGGCGTGCAACTCGGACAGAATGAAGAGGGCGTGCACCTGGCGGCCATCACGCCCGGCAGCCTGGCGGAGCGCACCGGCCTGAAAGCCGGCGACCGCCTGATCGAACTCGGTGGCGCGCCAGTGAAAAAAATTGGCTCGGTGATTGCCGCCGTCAGGTTACAGCCGGCGGGCAGCTGGCTGCCACTGCGACTGCAGCGCGCCAACGAGACGCTGGAACTGGTCATCAAGTTCCCGCCCAATTCATGAGGACCCGTTTGCTGGCACCCCTCCGGTGGGTCTTGCTGTGCAGCCTTGCCTTGCTGGTCCAAGCGAGCGCTCAGGCCGCTTTGCCGCAGCTGGAGCTGCAAGTCGAACTGGACCCGGACACGCGCCGCTTCGAGGCGCAGGCATTGGTGGTGACTGGCAGGCGCCAGTTCGACTTCGAATTGCATGAAGCGCTGACGGTCCGCGCCGCGTCGGTCGACGGCAGGCGGCTGGAAGTAGTGGCGGCAGGGCGCGACGGCGCGGTGCGGCGCTGGCGTGTGGCATTGCCGCCGGGCGCGGTTAGGCTGCGGCTGGAATATGGCGGCACACTGTCTCTGCTTGACCGCAGCCTTGACCAGCGTGGCGTGCTGCGCGGCTTGCCGCCGATGGCGGCCCCCGAAGGCAGCTTTCTGCCAGCCGGCGGCGCCTGGTACCCGCAACCGGCGCTGCACTTTACCTACAGGGTGAGCGTATCCTTGCCTGCAGGACAGCGTGCGCTGGTGGCTGGCCGACTGGTCTCGGAGCAGTTGCCGGAAAATGATGCCGGGCGCTACCGGGCCAGCTTTGAATTCCTGCAGCCGGCCGATGGCATCGACCTGATGGCCGGGCCATGGCTGGTGCGCGAACAGAGCATGCCGCGCGCCGGCGGCGAGCCGGTGCGCCTGCGAACCTACTTCACGCCCGAGCTCGACGGCATTGCCGGTCTGGCTGATGCCTATCTCGACGATACGCGGCGCTACCTGGAGCTGTACAGCGCACAGATCGGCGCCTATCCATTCAGTGAGTTTTCAGTGGTAGCCAGTCCCTTGCCAACCGGCTTCGGCATGCCGACGCTGACCTATATCGGTGCGGATGTGCTGAAGCTGCCTTTCATCCGCGCCACCTCGCTTGGCCACGAAGTGCTGCACAACTGGTGGGGCAACGGCGTGTATGTCGACTATGCGAGCGGCAACTGGAGCGAGGGCTTGACCACGTTCATGGCCGACTATGCCTATAAGGAACGCGAGTCGGACGAAGCGGCACGTCAGATGCGGCTTGGCTGGCTACGCGATTTTGCCGCGCTGCCGGCCGGCAGCCTGCAGCCGTTGACAGCGTTCCGCTCCCGCACTCATGGCGCTGCGGCCGCGCTCGGCTACGGCAAGTCGGCGATGCTGTTCGTGATGCTGCGCGATACGATCGGCTCGGACCCATTCAATCGCGGCTTGCGCACGTTCTGGGACCGGCATCGATTCAAGGTCGCTTCCTGGGGCGACCTGCAGCACGCATTCGAGCAAGCCTCGGGAAAGCCGCTGGACAGCTTTTTTGCCCAGTGGCTGCATCGGACCGACGCGCCGGCCGTGAAAATCGTTTCTGCCAGTTCCAGTTCCAGTTCCAGTTCCAGTTCCCGTTCCAGTGCGGGCGCAACGTCGCAAGAGGGCAAGACCGGCCTGAAGCTGGTACTGGAGCAGGGTGCCCCGCCTTACGCATTGCGCCTGCCGCTGCAACTCGTCTATGCCGATCGCTCAGAGATGCGCTGGACCGATATCCGGCGCGCGCAGGAAGAGGTGGCATTAACTGTCGATACGCTGCCCGACGGCGTGCAGCTTGACCCTGACCTGCGCCTCTGGCGCCGACTGGAGCCGGCGCAGCTGCCGCCGATTCTGCGCCAGTGGAGCGTCGCCGCGTCGCCGCGGTTGCTGATCGCGTCGTCATCGCCCGATGTGCAGCAGGCAGTTCAAGCGCTGGCGCGGCGACTGTTTGAGGTGGTCCCGCAAATGATTGCGCCCGATCAGCCGATCGATGGCGGCGAGCCGGTGCTGCTGGCTGGTTTGCACGCGGATGTCGATGTGGCGCTGGCCAAAGCCGGCCTGCCGCCCCGCCCGGCGACGCTGGCGACCGTTGAGGGTGCGGTCAGCACGGTCAGTGCCCAGGTCTGGACGATTGAACGGCCAGTGAGCTCGCCGGTTGCGGTTGTATCGGCCGCCGATGCCGGCGCATTGCGCGCACTGTTGCGGCCGCTGCCGCATTACGGCGCCAAGAGCTGGTTACTGTTCAATGGCAGCCGCATGCTGTCAAGCGGCGTGTGGCCGGTGCCGGCACCGCAGATTCCAGTGCAACCCCGCGCACGCGCTGTGCCGCGCCAGCCCTGATCGTCCAGGCTGCACAGTTCGACCTGGTGTTCTTGTTTTTAATGCAAGCTGTGCTGCTGGTTGCCACTGGTGTTTTATCGCCTGCCTGCCTGAAAATCTGCGAATCTGGCTTTACTGTAATAAAAACGTGCAATTTCCGGGCACAGCGTTCATTATGTTGCTTGATGGCTGCAAATTTTCGCCACGGTGTGGGAAGCACCCCATCTCAAGTCAATAAGGAATCAGGTTATGGCGATCAAGAAAATTCTCATCGTAGACGACTCATCTACTGCGCGGCATTTTCTTCTCGATGTATTGGTCAAGGGTGGCTATGAAGTGATCTCCGCTGAAAATGGCGACGAGGCCATTCTCAAGGCGAAAGCAGAAATGCCGGATCTGGTTTTGATGGACGTGGTCATGCCCGGCATCAACGGTTTTCAGGCAACACGCGCGATCACCAAAGACGAGGCGACCAAGCATATTCCGGTTTTGATGCTCACCAGTAAAGACATGGAAACCGATCGTATCTGGGGCATGCGCCAGGGTGCAACCGATCTCCTCAGCAAACCAATCGAACCGGCAGCATTGCTCGCCAAAATCAGCGCATTGAGCGCGGCAAGTTAGCTGGCAACAGTCACGCCGCGGATCTCAACCAATCGGCCCGGCCATCGCGGCCTTGCATGGTTTGCTGCATAGGCAATTAACCACAACCACCGCTGGCAACCGCAAGCCCTAGGACGCCCGCTGATCGCGGCCGCACTGCATTCAGCGCCCACTGCGGTAAAACCCATAAAACAACAGGACTTTATCGATCCGTACGATTTGGATAGATCCGTCCTTGTTGATGCGACACCGGGGTTTTCAACAAACCGGCGATGGTTTTCAATACATCCGGATGATGCACCATGCCCAAGTGGCTGACGCCTTTGACCTCGATATTGTGGTGGCGTGCTGACTGGTGGCCGACGCAGCTCTGCCAGCCTACAAGACCGTCTGTCTGCGAATAGATCGAAGAGGAGTGCACTGGCGGAACTTGACGCAAGCGTTCCAGCAAGTCTTCATCCATTAAAAACTGGGCGCCGGTCAGATTGCTGAACATTTTTTCAGCTTCGCCCAGATCCGGCTTGACGAATGGCGTGGCCAGGGTGATCACCTGTCGCACCAGCTGCGGGTGTAATTTGCCTAATTCACGCGCATAGGTACCTCCCAGGCTGCAGCCGATTATTGACACAGGACATTGATGCTCTGCATAGATTTCCTGCAGTTGCTGACTCAGCATCGACAACCAGAGGTCAAAGTTGAGCCCCCATCCATAATTAAATCCCTGCTTCCAGTCATACACGACGTAGCCTAACTGCTGCAAACGTGCGCGCAGATCGGCGGTCGAGGTGCCGTTCAGCGTGAACCCCGGAAACACCAGAACCGGATGACCGTCTCCCTGCAGGGATAAGTCGCGCCGTTCGATATGGCCCGATACATAGTTGGCCAGCGCATTAAACGGCTCGAGCGCGAACAGCAGCGGTGAAGACGGCAGAACACTAAACATGGGTACTCCAATCAATGAGGTTGGGAAGGCAAACGTATCCTTCTCGGCAAGAGAACCGGGTATTGATCATAGGTCCTGTGACGGAGCAGGCAATTAAGCAGATCGACAATAATGACGGGAACAATGACAGCGCCGGCTGCCGCTGTCCCCACGATCTGTTATGTGGAATTGTTACAAATGGCTGTTTACTGCTCTGCCTTGCGGCTGGGTTCTTCTTCGGCACGCTCAAGATTTACCTGAGCCGGCACCGCAAGTTGTTCCAGTACTTGGGTTTGGAGCTGGATCGCTTTCATCGCCTCCTCAGAAACTTTCTGGATCACTTCGCTGGCCACTTCTTCGCTCGCACGAACAGTTTCCGGGACATGGGATTCCAGCGTAAGGGTCATGCCAGCCTGGGCTTCGGCAAATATATTTTGCAGATGCTGTTGATAGGAACGGACTTTTTCAGCCACTGGCGGTGGGGTATCCGCTTCAATCGTAACCGATTGATCTTTATTGTTTGAAGCAAACATCTGCTGAGCACTTACCAGTGACTCCTTGTACAGGGTGGTCACCACCTGCAGATTCAATTCATTGATTTTCTGAACGCTGTCAAACATTCTTTTTGAAATATCCATTGCTAACGACATCTGGGCATCAATTTGTGCCTGCAGCGCAGGCGAAGTAAACGTTGAGAAAAAATTAAACATCGGCATTCCTTGAAAGTGATTCATCAATTAAATCTTTGCAATCTCGTACTGGTGGTCAGTCATGCCGAAGCGGCGGGAACAAGGCACATCCATTTTTAGCAGGCAAGGCCTGCAAGGCAATAAAGAGCGATGCCATGCTCGAAAAAATTTGCACCGCTTGCAATGCGCTGTAAACGTCGAAGCGCTTGCCAGCGCGTACGAAAACAACGCTGCCAAGCGGAAAAAGATGTAATTGATGCCAGTTGATTAAGTTTGACTGACCAGGATCTGTAGTAGGAGTCCGATGACTGGATGAACGTTCCATGAAAAAATAATACGACAGGCATGATGGCTGAAGCCAGCTACAGAAAATTTATCCTGCTATCAAGCTTTTGATGAAAAAACAGCGCGCCCGGTTTGCAAACCGGGCGCGCTGTTTGATTCTTGCAGATGTTTAATTACAGGTGCCGATTACATAATAGTTGGTGCCGGTTTGCTTCAGTGTACGAGTTGTGTAAGTATTATTGAGACCCAGATTCTGGTTGGAGCCGTTCGCCTTTGCATAGCCGTAACTGTTATAAGCGCGCGCGGCTGCCACATGCCCGGCATTACTTGCAGTAAAGCAGGTAGGCGGCAGAGTTGTCGTGGTTGTATACAGGGTGTTGGTGCCGCCGATGGTCGTCGTGGTTGTGGTGCTGGGCAGGGGATTGACATTGATGCGGCTTGCACGCAGGTTGCTTGAATTCCAAAAAGTCATGATGAAATTCGGATAATCCAGAACCGTGTTTTTGACATAGTTGGCATTCTGGGCACCGGGTCCGCCAGGCCAGGCATGGCCCAGGCCGGATACCACGATTTCGCTGGTGCGCATCTTTTGGTTGCCATCCTCGTAATAGACAATTGAGCCGCCATCAAGCGGGCCGCTATAACTTGCGTAGCTGCCGCCATAGACCTGACGCATTGCCTGCATATTCAGACGGCCATAACTTTGGCTCACGGTATAGTCGTATTGGCCCCATACCGCATTGGCGATTTGCGTGGCAAATTTGTCAGCCTGGCTGCCGGCAAGGTTCCTGCAATGGCCGGCTGCCGTGGTTGCCGTAAAGCCGTAAGGCACCGCACCGGCCTGGCTGGCGGTCGTGCCCAGCGCCGGACCGGCATTGTTGCCAATGCCGGCAAAGACGTCCGGCGCCAGGCAGCCCAGCACCATCGCCTGGCCGCCGCCGGAAGACAAGCCGGTGACATATACCTGGTCCGGATCGATCGCATAGGCCGGGTCGTTCCTGATGCGGTTGACCAAATCCAGCAGCACGCCGTTATGGCCGGAGCTGCGCGTATGGGCGGCGCCATAATAATTCCAGCAGTGGGCGTTGGACACGTTGCCAGTCGCATTCGGCGCCACGACGACGGCACCATACTGGTCGGCGATGCGTTTCCAGTTGTAACCATTGTCACCGTTATTGATCACATCGCCGGCTGCGGTCTGGGCACAACCATGCAGCACCAGTACCAAAGCACGCTTGCCGGTGGGGTGATTGGGCTGGGTGGCAGGCCAGTAAACGTAACCGGTCAGGTTGCCGCCATGATTCGCATCGGCTGCCCAGATCTGATTGGCCGACCAGGCGCCGGGTCCGGCCGTGGCCGCGTAAACGGCAACCGGAGAAAAGAACGCGGCCAGTATGGCTGCACGCAGGGAAAAAGAATTGAAGGTCGAAATTTTTGTCTCCTTTAGATATCTCTGTTTAGATATCTTTAATGAATAATTATTTTTTATATTTAAGAATTTGCCACCCTGCAGAGCGTATCGAATGATTCGATAGGCAGTTGGATTGCATCTGCCTATCGGTCATCGCACCACTCGCCGGGAACGATTTGGCGCTCCGAGCGAATGCATACGGTCCATCTGGTGAAAATTCTTAAGCGGATCATATTATTTAAGTATTAATAAATAGTAAACAGGCCATTTGCCCAGCCACCAGAAGTAAAAGATAAGGTAAAAGATAAGAAATGACGAATTTGTGGAAGGCAAGATCGCTCGGTGAAATGTTTTAGTGTGACGAGTGAGACGGTTTAAGGATCGTTTTCAGAAAACTTGAAACCTGGAATTTCACTGGTTGGCGATTCGAAAAGTGACGTTTTGACGAGCCGATCTATGCACCGGTATGCCGCCCTTGTTGTAGATGTGCAGCCAGCTAGCAAGCCAAATCAGCGTCGTCACGACAAACTGATTGCTTTCGCGACTCCATGCATGCTCGTTTTCTCGCCTTGGAAAAAGGACTGACCTTGGAAAAAGGACTGATAGTACTGGCATGGTAAATGCCGATGTGGCCCAGTTTTTGGGCAGGGACAAGTTCATGATGTGTCGGTAATGCGAAACAGTTACAGACCGAATCACGCCGCGAATCAGGGTCGCCAATGAACATTGCTGATGAGCGTCGCCAATCGACGCTGTAGTAGTGGCCCCAGAAGTATCGCGAGGGAAGGCGAACCCGATCCGCAATTGTAGGGAGACCAGGATTGTCGGCGTGGGACGAAGCTTATTGAAGCTGCAGCAGAACGCCCCAATACTGTAAATTCAAATTCTGTTGAGTGCAGGATTTGTCCTGCTCGCAGTCATGATGCTTTTCCGGTTTGTATCGGTCGAGATGATGGCTATCAGAAAGCACATCATCCGCATTCAATTTCAGTTTGCGCCTGGCCACCGATTGCATGACATTGCCACCGATAACTTCGAATTTCTTTGCATCGAGATCAACCTCTACCACCACTTCACAATGGGACGCAGCCGAAAAACCCGGTTGTTGAACGGCATTTTGCCACGCTGAAAAATCTTTCAATGGCGATGATCCGCGCGAATAGCACAGCAAATCACCCACTGACGGGGTGGTCCGGTACGGATCGCAAGCCTTATAGGCATATCCTGCCGGCTGCTCGAATGCGCGCTGCACATATTGCCAATGCGCGGAAGAATACCGAAATTGCTGGTCGGTCAGATTAGCGCGATCCATTAGATATGAAATGAATGTTGCAGACCATGGTGAATCATTCAAGGCAGCCCGCACGGCGGATTGGCGCAGGGCAGTGCCGGTGCGATCGTCATCGTCAGAAATGCCTGAAAAAAGGTCGCGTAATCTGATTTCTGTTACCGGTTCGGTACTGGCCGGGTTGTCCAGCAATCCCGGCACGGAAAACACCTTGCGCGACAAGGCTTCTCCGGTGACATGCCGATCCAGCGTCAGCCAGTACTCCCACACCCGGCGCCAGGCATAGCGCCCGGACTGGCTGGCAGCCGTCGTGCCGCTTGCCGGATCGAGCAGCGACTCGGTCTCGGACTCAACCGATCCGAATTTCCAGAGATAGCCATCGGCATTGATGCGGTGGCCGTTGAACTGATTATATTCATTCAATGCGACGTTGGCGATTTGTCCGCCCAACGGCAGCAGTTTTCTGGGTTGATCACAAGTTTGTGCCGCGGCATGGCTGCCGACCAACAGCAACATCATC
The DNA here is from genome assembly GCA_036677325.1 of Paucimonas sp. Classification (GTDB taxonomy): domain Bacteria; phylum Pseudomonadota; class Gammaproteobacteria; order Burkholderiales; family Burkholderiaceae_D; genus Paucimonas. Next base: position 9,405 of record JAKFBY010000073.1, on the reverse strand, counting down.
AATAAGGGCTGAAATGTGAAATGCATGGATGAATGGCGAGTTTGAATGGGAATCGGCTCAGACCCGTATTATGCGGCATGACCAGATTGAACCATGCCGGTCATTTGCCGCGCTGCCAGGCAAGCCCTGACGCCATCCAGACAGCATGCCTGTGCTCGACAATGTCAATCGGTGCGGACCAGCCTTGCAGGCAAGGATCGCCTGAAACGACTTAATTCTGGGCGGTCATCAATACATTGTCATCGAGTTCGGCCACATCGACATTGGGCCAGACAGCGGCAAAGTCGTTGGCCGGAATCGGGCGGCTAAACAGATAGCCTTGCGCATGGTCGCAACCTTCGCTTAGCAGAAACGCCGCCTGCTCGGCATTTTCGACCCCTTCCGCCACGGTTCGCAGGCCGAGGGTCTTGGCCATGCCGATAATGGCGCGCACGATGGCCTGGTTGCCGCCGTGCCCGATTATGTCAGTGATGAAGGAGCGATCGATTTTCAGCTTGTGCACTGGGAGCCGCTTCAAATAACTCAGCGAGGAGTAACCGGTGCCGAAATCGTCAACCGACAGATACACGCCCAGCGCCTCAATCGTTGTGATCAATTCGAACGCTTGCTGCGCATGCATCAGGACCGATTCCGTGATCTCGAGTTCGAGGCAGGCCGGATCCAGCTCGCAATCGATCAGAAGCGTTTCCACCAGCTTGGCAAAATCCTTTCTTTCCAACTGCTTCACCGATAAATTGACGGCGATTTTTGGCAGCACAATCCCTGCCTTTTTCCAGTTCTGCATTTGCTTGCAGGCGGTGTTCAGCACCCATTCACCCAGCGGGATGATCAATCCGGTTTCTTCGGCGATCGGTATGAATTTGGCCGGGGAGATCAAGCCCAATTGTGGATGGTTCCATCGCACCAGTGCTTCCGCCCCGACAATCTGGTTGGTCTCCAGATTGATTTGCGGCTGATAAAATAAAACCAGCTCACTGTTGATAATGGCTTTGCGCAAGGCCGATTCGAGTTCCAGCCTTTCAAGCGCATAGGCTGTCATTTCTTCTTCGTAGAAATGGAACCGGTTTCTGCCGTAACTCTTTGCGCGGTACATCGCAGCATCGGCATTCCTGAGCAGCGTATTGATATCGTTGCCATCCATCGGATACAGACAGATGCCGATACTGGCGGTGATGTACAGACTGTGCTGGCCAATCGAAAATGGCTGTTCAAACATGCAAGCAATTTTTTCGGCAACGCACGCCGCCTCCCGTGCACCATCGATATCTTCGACGAGGATAATGAACTCATCGCCCCCCAATCGCGCAATCGTGTCGGTTTGCCGCAACTGCGCCTGCATCTGCCTGGCGACTTCCTGCAGCAGCAAATCGCCTATATGGTGGCCGAGCGAATCATTGACATCCTTGAAATGGTCGAGATCGATGAAGTAGACGGCGAATTGCACGGCTTCCTTGCCGACACGCTGGATGCGCTGATTCAGCCGGTCGGTAAACAACAGGCGATTGGGGAGCTGCGTCAAATGATCATTGTAAGCAAGGAATTTGACTTTTTCCTGCGACTGCTTGATCTCGGTAATATCCGAGAAAACGCCGACGTAGTGGGTGAGTTCATTGTTCTCATTGCGCACTCCGCTGATTGATAGCCATTGCGGATAAATTTCGCCATTTTTCCTCCGATTGGCGATCTCGCCTTTCCACTGTCCGGTATTATCCAGCTCGTGCCACATCCGGTCATAGAACGCCTGATCATGGCAACCTGATTGCAGGATACCCGGGGTTCTGCCAATGACTTCCTCTTCCTGATAGCCGGTCACCTGCGTAAACGCCTGATTGACAGCCAGGATATGGGATGCCCGATCGGTAATGACCACGCCTTCCTGGGTATTTTCAAATACCTTGGCGGTCAGCCGCAGCCGTTCTTCCGCCTTTTTTCGCTCGCTGATATCGGCAATCACCCATACGCTGGCGCCATCCCGCCCTTTGGCCAGCAATGCGCGCCCGGTGAGATTGGCCCAAAACACCGAGCCGTCTTTTCTGACCAATTCGGTTTCAGCCTGAAACGGCAAGCCTTTTTTAAGGACTGCGCTGGCCCTGTTCAATAGCGAAAGATAATCATCCCGCCCCAGACACAGTGCCTCGATTCTTTTGCCGATAAAATCGCCCATGCCAAAGCCAAACAATTCTTCCATGCGAGGGTTGCAGGTGAGGACAACGCCATGCTTCAGAAATGCAACACCTTCGGAAATATTGTTCAAGATCGCATCTTTTTCAATCACCAGCCTTTTACCGGCCTCTTCGGCGCGGCGGCGCTCGATGATTTCCACTTTCTGCAATTCATTTGCATGCACTAATTCCCGGGTCCGTTCCCGCACCCGGCCATCGAGCAGCTGATTGGATTTTTCCAGCGAAGTCCGCTGCAACTGGATGATCCGGTGCGCATGCAACACAATAAAATAAAGTGCACCGTACAGCGCGCCCAGCAGGCCGATCACCGACAACACAATCACTGCCTGCGACCGCTGCAGCTGCTGCAGGAATGGCGTGACATCCGAGTACAGCTCGAATACCGCTTCCACCTGATTTTTCTGGTTTCTGACGGGCAGATAAGTTGACGCCAGGTCACGGTCTTCGATCACCCCCTCAAAGGCATCGAAGGTGTCGCGATGCGTCAATTCGCTCGCAGCATGGCCGTTCGCGGCCAGCATCACTCCCTGGTTGGCTTTCTTGTCTTCGCCGATCTGCTTGCTGTCGGTGGAAAAAACCGTGATGCCATCGAGATTATAGATTTTGATCTTGACCACGTCGGTATCGCGCATCAACGACAACACGTGCTGCTTGAGCAGGGGAATTTCCGGTGTTGCCTGCAGGGCGGCTGCGGACATGGTGGATGCGCGGGCCAGCAATGGCGCGAATTCAGGCCAAAGCGCGTTCTTGAAAATGGTCGTCAGCGCGATGTTTTTTTGCTGGCTCAGCGAGAGCAACTCTTCCATCGCAAAATGCCGGCTGATCCACCCCAGCGCGATTGCAATCACCAAGATAAAAACAAAACTGATCCATGAGTAATAGCGCCGCAGGTTGAAGCGCTTTTCCTGATTGTCGATCATGGGGAGGCAAGACCTTGTTGTGGTAGTGCGAGGATTTATCTTGCGCGTAGCGAGGAGCATGGCGCGCGGGTTACGATTTCCATATTAATAATATTGCATAAAAGAACTCATGAATATTCAAAATATTAAATTGGTTGATGCCGGATAAGTGCGCCTGCTGTGGATTGGCGCCGCATTTTCCGTTTTAGCCGGTTCGTTTCTGACTATCTGCGGCTGCAAGCGGTATTCGCCCTGGATTGTGAAATGATTTTAATGGATGGGTTTAACAAAATGGCATAACTGGACTTACGCAGATTCCCGGATGTGGGAGAAAATGATCGCATCAATAGAAAAAACGGTGTGCGCAGCAGTCATGCACCAATTGCCAGCGTCGGCAAGCCAGCACCGCGCATCCGGCGATCAATGTTCCAATCAAAGGGGTTCGGGCAGGCAAGCGGCTGGCCCGGAACTCGCAGAAAAAACGCCCGGCCATGCCGGCAGGGCAGAAGCGTACCAACCGACGGGCGCCATGTCTGGCAACAGCGCGGTAACCCAAGCGGCACGCCAGCGCAGACGGCCAAGGTGAAAAATGGAAAAATAAAACGATGGCGTGCGACGTCAATGCCGCGGATTTTGCACTCGTCCCTGTTCGCCGAGTGCATCCGTATTGTTGGTCAGCATGCCCTTGGCTAAACCGTACAGACGTTTGACCGCGCTGCCTGGCGCATCCCAGTAATCGGCTTCCACTATGGTTACCTTTAACAATACCAGATCCGGATCATCCAGGCCGTCGGGAAACCACGGCTTGATCCACGGTGTCCACAGCTGCTGCATCTTTTGCCGGTCTCGAACAACTTCCGCGATGCCCGCAATCGATAAATAATCCTGCTTGTCGGTACGCGCATAGGCCAGGTTGATATGGGCCTCCTCATTCACATCGACGATCTTGGATGAACTGGCGCCGGTGAAAAACCACAGGCAACCGCTGCTGTCGAGCTGGAGGGTACTCATCGGCCGGCTGCGCAGCGTGCCATCATGCTCATGGGTGGTCATCATCGCGAATTTTATTTCTTCGACCAGTTGCGCGACTTTTTCCATTTCTGGATTGGTCTGTTGCTCAACGTCCATTGCTACCTCCTGTAAAGTGGGTGGTATGCAAAGGCACAAAGATCGCTATATCGATTCAGTCCTGGCCCGCACTATCAAGTGACGCGGTGAAACTTAAAAAGTTCGAAATAAAATCAAATTGTCCGCACATGCCGCGGCGCACACAAAATAATTTGCGAGGCGTTGCCCTGTCATGGCGCATGTTGAATCGCCTGGCTACCCAAGGCGGTGGAACAGTCCGGTCAATTCACCGTGAATTTCGTCCAGCAGCGGCCGTGCATTGACTTCCGCCTGCATGCAACGGGCCTGCAGTTGCCTCAATTCCTGTTGGATCAAAACATGCTCTTCCCAGCCATTGCAGCGATCCAGTAATTCCTCCAGCAGGCAGCCGAAAGCGCGCGCCTCGATCCGTTGCAGTGCCTGGGCCTGTTCAATCTCTTGCGGCTGGAACAACGACGCAGCGCCAAAGTCGCCCAGCAGGCAATCGCCCTGGCCATTCCACAGAATGTTATGCGCATACAGGTCGCCGTGCAGGATGCCACAGGCATGCAGGTGTCGTGTGGCGTCGGCGATGCCGATCGCCATCTTGATGGCGACAGCGGGTGAAAAACGTGTCTGCTCGGGATAGATGTCCCGGGTGCAGGACGCCAGACTCGGCGGGCCCGCGAGGTTTTTGAAGGCAGGATCGATCAACTGCATCACCAGACCGCTCGCATCTTCCGGGTGCGCTGCAATCTGCCCGGCGATATCGATCAAATTGGGGTGCGGGCCGGCGGCAATCGACGCGGCCATCTCGCTTTGCGGTGTGCCATCGCTGGTCATGCTGCCTTTAAACAGCTTGACTGCCATCGGGTGGGATGTACCGGTCTCGCGCTGCCAGTCGGCCTGGTGGATGATGCCGGATGCGCCTTCACCGAGCCTGGGCCCAAGTGTGAGTGCCTGCCATTGGATGCTGGATATTGATGGGCCGGGCGCGATGCGAGCTGCAGCCGGCATATCACACAGCGGATTGTCGGCATAAGCCAGCCAGCTCAGGCGCGGCAAAGCCAGCAGCCAGTCAGGCAATGCGCTAAACCGGTTGGAAGCTATGCGCAGCAGCTCCAGTTGCCGGCAGTCAGCCATTGTGTCTGGCAGCTTCTGCAGCCGATTACCGGCCAGCATCAGCTTTTGCATCCCGGTGCACCGGCCTAGCGTAGCCGGCAACGCCTCGATGCGGTTTTGGGTCAGGATCAGCCAGCGCAGAGCGGGCGATAACGACATGTCCGGGATGGTCCGGATCCGGTTGGCCTTGAAGCCGACCATGCGCAGTTGCGTGCACTCACCCAATACCTCCGGCAAAACGGTGAATGCATTGTCGGAACAAAACAGCACGGTTAAATTGTGCAGCCGGTTCAAATCGTTCGGCAAGCTTTGCAGCGCATTGCCGGACAGGTCGAGAATTTCCAGGGAATCTGCCAGATCGAAAATTTCCGGTGGAAATTCCGTCAATCCACACGAGAGAGTGAGTCGCTTGACGCCGGTAAGTTTGCCTGCCCGCAGTTGTGAAAGAGTATCCATGCCGCCATTGTGAAACCGAATGAAGCGGCATTCTCGCATACGCGATGATTACTTCAAAAAATTCTCAAATTTTGAGAACCCCAGCAGCTGCGGCGAGTGCGTCCCGTCAGGGCTTGTTTGTCCTTTTCTATGCATATCAGGCAGGGAAAAATTACAAATGCCGGGGCCATATGCTTTCCGTAAAGATGACCGAGATTTCTTGAAATCTTTTCCGCATTAATAGCATTAACGATGCTGGAAGGCTAGTCAATCCATAGTGCGCATCAAGCCGGGCGCGACAAATCCCTTGAACTCTACTTGCACGGCTTCTACGCTGAAAGTTCACGTCGACTGTCAGGAATCCACCATGCTTACCATCGCAAAGCGCGCCTTGATTGCGCCATTTTTATTTGTTTTCTCATTAGCCATCGCGCAGCATGCGCCACCCAAAATTGCCAGTCATGTAAGCGTCAGTCCACTTCAGACACCCACATTCAATCCGGCGCAGGGCTACTATGTGGGCACGCTTAGTAATGGCAACAGTATCTTTGCTGCAGTTGTGGAAAGCGGCGAGTTTTGGCTGATCGCACAAGGTGGAACGCCGAATATCTTGGAGTTTGTTGCAGGAATCGGAGAAGCAAACACCGGAACATTTACTTCAAACAGTGCCTCCTTGCTGAGCCCGATCAACCTGCCGATTCCGTATGCTTTTTCAGCACCATATACGCCATCGATTGGGATGGAAGGATCGTTGTCGGCAGGTAGCGAAACCGCACCGGTGACTTTTTCGGCAACTTATGACCGACGCTATGAAACCGCCTATCCGATTGCCACTGTGGCAGGGCGCTACACTGGCGTAATACAGACAGGAAACGCTAGCCAGCAACTTGCCATGACGATCGACGCTGATGGCGCGCTGAGCGCCACACTGGCAACCTGCACCATTACCGGGGCCGTCGTCCAGCATTCACCTGCAAAAAATCCGTATTACGTATCAATTGCTTTCAGCGGGCCCAGGTGTGACTTTGGCAGCAATGCCGCGACCGGTTTGATGACCGTATTCGCCAGTCCCGGTCGAACGGGTGGATTAACTCTGGGCATCGTCGGAACAGACATCAACAGGGAGAAATTCTTGCACATTTATGCAGCAAAAGAGCTAAGCACCGGCGCGCCGCTCGCACCCATGGCGCCATCCACCCCGGTGGCACCGTATGCGCCTGCTACACCCGTCGCACCAGCGACGCCTGCCACACCCACTGGCGGTGGCGTGATCGATGGCGGCTTCCTGCTCGAATAGGGCTTTCATGCGATCATGTCTGAGCATCTCCTGACAGCTTGATGAACAAGGTTTTCGCATCATTACTTTCCTGCCGGCGCAAAGCCCTGGCGATGCATGCAGCAACGGCATGGCTGGCTTAAAGCTCCGGAATAATGCGTTTGGTGCCAAGCGTACCCCAGCTTCAAAGCTCGCAATGTGGCACCTCCTGGTCTGCGCATGGCAACGCGTGTCGGTTGAATATGCAAGAGAAATGCTTCGAGTGCGAGAAGCACCGGAAAAAAACTGGGCGCGTGCGGCGCCCGGATGGATTCGGTATGGTTTATTTCTTGTAACCCGTACTCAATTTGTCATTTGCCGGCGGCACTTTGCTCCATACCAGGCTGGCTACCACCGACAGGCCGATGATCGCCGCGACTACTGCCAGCGACAGCAGTACCGGGATCTTGTAGAAATCGACGATCAGCATCTTGGTGCCGACAAACATCAGTACGAAGGCCAGGCCATACTTCAGGAAGTGGAAGCGATCGGCCACATCCTTGAGCAGGAAATACATTGCCCGCAAGCCAAGAATCGCGAAGACATTGGAAGTCAATACGATGAATGGATCCTGGGTGACGGCGAAGATCGCCGGAATGCTGTCGACTGCGAAGATCAGGTCGGTGATTTCCACCAGCACCAACACCAGCAGCAACGGCGTTGCATAGCGTATGCCATTGCGGATGGTAAAGAAGCGCTCGCCATCGTAATCATCCGTGACCTTCAAGTGGCCGCGCATCCAGCGCAGTGCCGGATTTTTTTCAAGGTCAGGTTGCTTGTCCGCAAAGATCAGCATCTTGATGCCGGTCGCCAGCAGCAACAGTCCGAACAGGTACAGTACCCAGTGGAACTCGCTGATCAGCCAGGCGCCGGCAATGATCATGACGGTCCGCATCACGATCGCACCGAGCACACCGTATAGCAATACCCGCCGCTGGTATTCGGCAGGCACGGAAAAGTAGCTGAAAATGACCAGCCAGACAAAGATATTGTCGACCGCCAGCGACTTTTCAATGACGTAACCGGTCAGGAATTCAAGCGACTTTTGATTGGCGATCTCGCGCCCGGCGGAGCCGTCCAGGTACCACCACAGCAGCAGGTTAAATAGCAGCGCGACCATCACCCATACGATCGTCCAGCCGGCTGCTTCGCGCACCGAGACCTTGTGCGCCGTCTTGCCGCCCAACAGCAGCAAATCCACCGCGATCATCGTCAGCACGACGACAAAAAACCCGGACCACATCCACCATGCGGCAATGCTGTCAACCATGATCTGACTCTTCCGGCAAACGGTTGCGCTGCGCCATCTGCGGGGTAACCGGCTGTTTCGATGCGCGAGTTTTGCGCGTCAACAGGCGTATTGCCCGATAGGCTGCGCGCTTCACCGCACTGTCTATTGCGTAGTACATGTCTTCCTGAACTTCACGGATGACGACTTCCGGCTGGCCCGGTATCGTCACGCTGACCTGGCAAACCTTGTCGCGGCCGCCACGCGCTCCGTTCAGGTCACGCAGGCGCACCACAATGCGCACGATCTTGCTGCGGGCATGAGAAAACGCGAAATGCAAGCGGCGCTCGAGCCGGTCGCGAAGCGAAGCGGTGAGAGAAAATTCCTGCGAAATAATCTGCACGTTCATGTTGATCTCCTTTTATTGTCATGTCGACAGCGACGATTATTGGGTGTTTTTTGAATTGGTAAAACAGAAGAAAATAGAAGATTTTGTTCTTTTAAATGGGAATAAAAAGAGTCCGCTGTACAGGTGAATAGCGGGATTTCTCAGGGAAAGTGGGGACGGCACGAACAAATCCGCAGATTTGAAAACATTCTATGTCGGTGGCAACAAGGGGCAGGCGACCGGCGGGTGCTCACCCGATTGGCAGGGCGATGAAGCGGTGCGGGGGATACGGAAACAGCAGATGGCTTGCACCGACGCCAGTGCGTAAAACAGGAGGGGCGCTGCGTGAGAACCCGGGCCTGGCCGCCTGGAAGGCAGGCGACCAGGCCCGGGTGTGATTGCTGGGTCTGTATCGATCAGACTATGTCGATCGGACTGTGTTTGTCAGACTGGACCGATCAATCGAAAAACATCGCTTCTTTTAACCGATCTTCGGCAGCCGTGCGAGCGCCGCCTGGATCGCTTCTTCCGGGTAAATGAAATTTTCCAGCTTGCCGCTGAAATAGCTGTCATAAGCACCCATGTCGAAATGGCCATGTCCCGACAAGTTGATGAACAAGGTTTTCGCTTCACCGCTTTCCTTGCAGCGCAATGCCTCGTCGATGCACGCGGCGATCGCATGACTGGCTTCCGGCGCCGGGATGATGCCTTCCGAGCGCGCAAAGCGCACGCCCGCCTCAAAGGTCGCA
>JAKFBY010000072.1:0-2114 GCA_036677325.1 Paucimonas sp. | reverse complement strand
GTCCACCGCCAACACCCGCAAATTCTCGAGGATGGTCCTGGACACAGCGTTATTGCCGGCGCCATCAGTTTTTTTAGTCGCCAGCACATCGACCCGGTTACCGGGTAACAGGAACCCGCCCACGCCGACCACATCGTCTACCCGTACCGAGATGGCACGTTTGTCTGTCGCAATCAGAGAAGCCAGGGTACTGCCCCCCAAATGCTCACTCAGACGCGCGCCGCGCATGATGTCGCCCTTCAGGATGTCGAACGTTGCGATCTTGCCTACTGCTTTGTCGGTGGAATCGAAGGCATCGTCCGGGATAGTGTCCATGGGCATACGCATGGTCGTAACCTGTTGAGCCTCGACCATCTGGCCGAATGGAATCTCTACCGTGGCGACCACCACGCTTCGAAGATGGTCATCCGGGCTGGCATTGAGCCGTGCGCTCAGCCAGGAGTCGGCCATCCATGCAGCACCAAGGCCCATGACCAGGGAAACGCCTATCAGGGAAACAGTACGAGAGCTCATGTCAGTATCTCCGCATCAAAGAAAGTCGAGCTGGACGAAATAGTTGTGCCAGGCCCATTCCAGTTCCTGTGGCGACAGTGCTCCGGAACCGCCCAGATAACGCTGACGGTCGAGTGCCATGTTCAGGAGATCGCGGGGATGGCAAGGCACCAGGGGCATGCCTTCACTTGCATAAAGCCTTTGTAGGACATAACGCAGCAGCAGCGGGTCAAAAGGAATGCCCAGGCGTTCGCTTTCCTGACGCCAGATCTTTTCGTACTCCTCAGGCTTCAGGTAACCGAACTGCAGCTTGTAGCCAATCCGGCGAAGGAAGGCCTCATCGGCCAGCTCCAGGGGATTGAGGTTGGTGGAGAACACCAGAATCAGATCGAACGGCAGCTCGCAATGCCGACCACCGCCCAGATTGATGAAATCGCGCTTCTCTTCCATCGGTACGATCCAGCGGTTCAACAGCTCGGCAGGTGCCATGCGCTGGCGTCCCATGTCGTCGATGATGAACAGGCCATTGCTGGCTTTCAGCTGCAAGGCGGCCTGGTACTGACGGGTGTAGGGGTCATATCGAACGTCCAGCTGTTCCATGCTCAACTCGCCGCCCGTAATAACGATCGGGCGTTTGCAGCACAGCAGACGACGGTCGATCCCTTCGTTGAGCATCAGATTGTTTTGTTGGCTGTTGTCATCCAGACGCTGATGCACCTGCGGGTCATAGATCTCGATCACCGACTCGTTGATGACGATGGCGTGAGGCACCCAGATGGCCTCGGCGAACAGACGAATCAGCCGGCTGCTGACGTAGGTCTTGCCGGTACCCGCAGGGCCATAAATCATGATTGCGCGGCCGGAGTTCAGCGCCACGCCTAACTGATCGAGCATCCCCTCGGTAAGCACCACGCCAGCGAGGGCGTTGTGCATATCGTTGGAGTTGATGCGACCATGATGAATGGTCTGGATTTTGATCAGGGAACGGTAAGTACTCACCGGGAGAGGTGCTGCGCCGATGTAGCCACTGCGGGATAAGGCGTCGCGGGCGGCACTGCGACCACGTTCGGTCAGGCCATAACGCAACATCTGCCCACTCGTTGTTTGCGGTCCCATCTGGCCCAGCACTTCGACACGACCATCCTTGCGCAAGAACGCCAGGACTTCTTCAAGCACAGCGCCGGTCAGTGCCAGGCGCTCCACCAGCCGCGGCATGTCCAGCACGCCGGCGTCATGCAAATGCTTGCACACCAACTCACCGAGAAAACTGTCAGTCAGACCAGTTTCGCGAATACTGCACGGCTGAGGAGCCAGTCGTTGCACCGCTTCTCGATCACTGGGGTAGGCATCACTATCGACGATGACGTGCATGACTAACCTCCAAAAAATCCACCGACAACGAGTTGCCAGTAAACGCTGTTCAACGTCCCGAGCAGAATCGCAACCGTATATGGAAAGGGCTTACCGGCCACCTCCTCCGAGCTCGGGGCCATATAGGCCCGCGCCCGAAGCATCAACCGATAACGTCCCAGGGTTTGCAATAATTGACCGCGCACCAGCACGATCAGGAAACCGCACAGGCCTCCCCATAGCAGGCTGAAGAACACAGCCCACAAGGCGAA
>JAKFBY010000071.1:0-49223 GCA_036677325.1 Paucimonas sp. | reverse complement strand
TCTGCACCGCCGGCGCCAGCAGCGCCAACCACGCCGAAGCTGGCGATGGCCCGTGCCGGCAATAACGACGACTGGGAAGAGTTTTAATCGGCTGACTTGGCCCCGCCAGCATCAGCCTGGCAGCCGCAAGCGTGAGCGCGTGCAGCAGTCTGAAAAAAAGCCCCGCACAGCGGGGCTTTTTACTGGCGCCGGCTTGGTGCACCGATTCATGTCACGATTTCGTCTGCTGCCTAGCCCGCTTTTGGCAGCGTTGCCGTTGCCGGGTCGATCACAATCTGATTGCGCCCCTGATGCTTGGCCTGGTACATCGCCTGGTCGGCGCGCTCGAAGACTGCGGCCAGCGACTTGTCGTCAGGCTGGCATAAAGCAATCCCGGTGCTGATCGTCAGCGTCAGTGGAATCCCGTTCCACTGCAATCCTGCACCTGCGAGCGTTTCCATCAGACCGGTTGCCAGCAGGTGTGCTGCCTGCAGATCGGCTTCCGGCGCCAGCACAATGAATTCTTCTCCGCCGAGACGGCCGAACACGTCGGAATCGCGCAATCTGCCATGCACGGCGGCAGCGACCTGCTTCAACACTTCGTCGCCGGCGGCGTGGCCATAGGTATCGTTGACGCGCTTGAAGTGATCGATATCGATCAGCACCACCGCCAGATCCCATTTGTAGCGCCGCGATGCATTGAACAGCTTGTCGCCGACATCCATCACGCAGCGGCGGTTGAATATCCCGGTCAGCGGATCGGTCATCGCCATCGTGCGCAGTTTTGCATTGGCGTCTTCCAGCGCCAGCTTGCTCTGTTCAAGCGATGAATAGGCACTGGCCAGTTCCCGGGTACGCCCGATCACCCTGGATTCCAGCGTTTCCAGCAGATGCACGTTGGCCAGGCCAACCGACACGTTCGAGCAGAAGATGTCGATCATCTCGATATCGAGCGCATGCAATTGGCGACCGGCGTCAATGTAGATGACGATTTCATGATGTTCGCCGGAATAGAAATAAATCGAAAACCGCTCCGCTTCGTATGAACTGGACTTTTGGTCCAGCGCATGCCGCACCGCATTGCGCACCGCGGCGGGGAATTCGTAATAGGTAGTGCTTTGCCCAACGCAGGTGGTGTACCTGCCGGAGGCAGCCATGACTTTTTCATCATTGACATCCTGCGACAGGCTGCGCACATACAACAGCGCATCGTCGCCGAGCTGAAAAATTGCATTGATCTGCATCAGCACGCCCGTCAGGAACTGGTCGGCCGATTTTGTCTGGAACAGCTGCGCGGTGCCTTGCACGATATTCTGCAAGCCCACGCGACTGGCCTCGATCGTCATCAGGTCCTGATAGGAACGCAACGCTGCAATCAGCGTCGTAAACAAGCGTTCGGCCGACAGTTCCGCCTTGTGCTTGTAGTCGTTGATATCGTACTTGACGATGACTTCGGTTTCCGGCGCCTGGCCCGGCTGGCCGGTACGCAAGATGATGCGCACACTCTTGTTATTCAGCTCATTGCGGATGTATTCCACCAGCTCCAGGCCCGCATGCTCGCTTTCCATCACCACATCCAGGAACACCACTGCCAGGTCGGGCACTTCCGCCAGAATCCGCTTGCCTTCTGCTGCCGAATAGGCGCTGTAAAATTCGATCTCGCGCTCGCGAAAGCGCACATCCTGCAGCACCATGCGGGTGACGCTATGGACCTCAGGCGCATCGTCGATCACCGCCACCCGCCACGGGCGGCGGCCGGTCGAACCCGGCTCGGCGGCTGCGTTCTTTTCTGGAGCAAATATCAGATCGTCATCCATGCTCTTCTCTTGTTAATAGTTTTATCGGCAAATCATGAATATGCTCAAACTGTCAGCTTACTGTGTGCCGGGTTACTGCGGCAGGTTCTTGTTTTTGAACTTGTTTTCATCAATCATCGCAGGAATCTCGATACGAAATACGGTGCCTTGGCCAAGCACGCTGTCGCAGGCAATGGTTCCCTGCAATTTGCGCGTGACCAGATTAAACACGATATTCAAGCCGAGCCCGCTGCCGCCAGCGCCACGCCGGGTGGTAAAAAACGGATCGAAAATCCGCGGCAGATTTTCGCTGCTGATGCCCTTGCCATTATCTGCGAAACTGATTTGCAGCCGCTGGCCGTCGTGCAGCGCCGCAATGGTCATGATGCCCTCTCCTTCGTCCTCGAATGCATGAATTACCGCATTCATGACCAGATTGGTCATGACCTGGGAGAGGGCGCCGGGATAACTGTTCATCAAAACCGGCTCCGGGCAATCGATCACGATTCGGTGCGGCGTCTTGCGCAGGGTCGGCATCAGGCTGGTGGCGATTTCCTGTAAATATGCCTTGAGTTCAAATTCCCGCTGGTCATCCCTGCTCTGGTCGACTGCCACCTGCTTGAAGCTCTGGATCAGCTCGGCCGCACGGGTGACATTGCTGCTCAACTGGGTCGCGGTTTCACCGGACAGATCGACAAATTTCTGCAGATCCGATTTTTTCATCGCACCACTGGCAAACAGATCCTGGAATTCCCGGGTCTTGCGCTTGAAGTGGGTGACCAGCGTATAGCTGACGCCGATCGGCGTATTGATTTCATGCGCAACGCCGGCCACCACCATGCCCAGCGCCGCCATCTTTTCGGCTTCCATCAATTGTTCGCGCTCGATCGATTCGCGGGCGCGCCGCTCGGCGAGCACGCGGTCGTGAATGTCGGCAAATGACCAGATGAAGCCCTGATCGAGATCATGCAGATTCACTGCATTGCCGGTGACGTGGCACCATACCAGACTGCCATCCTTGCGCTTCATCGGCATTTCGGTTGCAAACGGCTTGCCTTCGCATAAGAGCGGGTACCCCTGCTGTTCGATCAGGTCATACGCCTGTTCCGAACTGAAATAGACGCTGGTAGGTTGCCCGACCAGTTCACTGGCAGTAAATCCGAGCATCTCGAAAAAGCGCTGGTTGGCCCATTCCACCTGGCGATTTCTGGCCAGGAGAACGCCCACCTGCAGGCTGCGCAGAATCGCATCCTGTCGGGCCAGCGTGCGCGCCAGACTTTCTTTGGCCTCGCGCATTTGCTGCTCTGCATGAACCCTGGCGGTGATATCGGCAAAGGACCAGATAAAGCCTTCCGTCAAGTCATTCAGGTCGACTGCGTTGCCGATGATGTGGCACCAGACTTTCTCGCCATTTTTGCGCAGCAGCGCGATCTCCTTGCCAAATGGCAGTCCGGCGCGCAGCAGCGGATAGCCTTCTGTTTCAATACTTTTAAAATCTTCATCGGAGCAGAAATACACGCGGGTACCCTGCCCGACCAGATCGGCAGGTGCAAACCCGAGAATGGCGAATAGCCGTTCATTGCCCCAGATAACCTTGCGCTCCTTGACCAGCATGACGCCGGTCTGCAGGCTGCGCAGGATCGCTTCCTGCCGGGCCAGCGCCTTGGCCAGGTCATCCTTGACGTCAAACGTATGCATGTCGGCCAGGACCCGGTCCGACAGGTCGGAAAATGACCAGAGATAGCCTTTTGCCGGATCGGCAGTCTCGACCGGGTTGCCGCTGATGCGGCACCAGACGGCCGAGCCATCCCGGCGTTGCAATGCCAGGTCGATGCTCGCCGGCTTGCCGTGACTATCGTGATTGCCCTGCAAGGCAGTGAATTTGTCGTAATCGGCGTCCGACTGGAAATAGCTGCGTGTGCTGCTGCCCTCGATATGCTGCTGCGCGCAGCCGAACAGGTCGAGGAAACGACGGTTGGCCCAGGTCAGCTTGCGATTCTGCTCCAGAACAATGCCAATCTGCAGGCCGTCGAGCAATGCTGCGCCAGGCAAAACTGCTGGGGTCAACGGATCCTGCTGCATAAGAGCATCACTTGATTGGCGAAAATCGAACAATAACCGAATTTGGCCAAGTCGCCAATCCAGGCAGTCCCCAAGCCTGCTGCAGCAGGCGGTGGCGTTAAGGCAGTCTAGCGTCGGACGACGCTTTGCGAATGGTCATTTTTTTGTAAAACTTCCACAACCCGCCCAGCAACAATGGAACGACGGCAGCGCCGATACCGATCAGCACGATGGTATTCAAATGATCACGAATGATCGGAATATTGCCAAAGAAGTAGCCGGCCGTTACCAGCCCGCAGACCCACAGCAAGGCGCCGGTGATATTAAAAAACTGGAATTTCGTAAATGTCATCATCGAAACGCCGGCGACAAATGGCGCAAAGGTCCGCACGATCGGAATGAAACGGGCCATCACAATGGTTTTGCCGCCATGGTTTTCATAAAACATATGGGTTTTTTGCAACGCCGCCTTATCCAGCCAGCGGTAATCGTGGGTAAACACCTTCACCCCAATCGCCCGGCCGATCCAGTAATTAAGGGTGTTGCCAGTGATGGCAGCGATCACCAGCAAGCTCATCAATAGCCAGATATTCATCTGCCCGGTCGCGCAAAAGGCGCCAGCGACGAACAGCAAGGTATCGCCCGGCAAAAATGGCAATACCACCAACCCGGTTTCGCAAAAGACAATGGCAAACAACAATACATAAATCAGCGTGCCGTATTGTTCGATGATGATGCCGAGTGATTTATCGACATGCAAAATCATGTCGAAGAATTGCATGAAATCCATATTTACCCTTCAGAATGGCGTCATGATACACCAGCTTTTAAAGGTGGAAGTTGCGTATTCCCACACCATTTGCGTCTGTCTGCATGGCCTGGTTGCACTAGTGGCATTGACACGATCGGGAACGCGCGCGCACGTTATAATCACGTCATGAATGCTCCCGATTTACCGTTGCGCGCCATACAGGCCTTGCCCGACCAGCTGATTTCCCAGATCGCTGCCGGCGAGGTGGTCGAACGCCCGTCCGCCGTGGTCAAGGAATTGCTCGAAAATGCGCTCGACGCCGGCGCCCTCCAGATCACCGTCAAGCTGGAACAGGGCGGTGTCAAGCGGATCGCGATTATCGACAATGGGCGCGGCATCGCGCACGACCAATTGCCGCTGGCCTTAGCGCGCCATGCGACCTCCAAGATCGCGTCACTGTCCGACCTGGAAAACGTGGCGAGCCTGGGTTTTCGCGGCGAGGCGCTGGCATCAATTGCCTCGGTTGCGCAGCTGACCCTGACCTCGCGCACGGCCCATGCCGAGCACGCCTGGCAAATCGACGGCAATACCCAGCAAGTCACCCCGGCGTCCGGCGCCACCGGCACCACCGTCGAGGTGCAGGACCTGTACTTCAATACGCCGGCACGCCGCAAATTCCTCAAATCCGAACAAACCGAATTCGGCCATTGCGCCGAAGTGGTCCGCCGCATCGCGCTGTCGCGCCCGGACGTGACGTTTTCCCTGTCCCATAACGGCAAGACAATTGATCACTGGCATACAAGCGATACCGCACGGCGCAGCATGCAAATCCTGGGCGACGAATTCGCCGCCGCCCGCCTGGCGCTGGAAGAAACCGCCGGCGCGGTGCAATTGACCGGATTTGTAGGCTTACCCACTGCCGCCAAATCACGCGCCGATGCCCAGTATTTTTATGTCAATGGCCGCTTTGTGCGCGACAAGCTTTTGACGCATGCGGTACGCGCCGCCTATCAGGATGTGTTGCACGGCGATCGCTATCCATCGTACGTGCTGGCACTGGAACTCGATCCGGCGCTGGTGGACGTCAATGTCCACCCGTCCAAGATCGAGGTGCGCTTTCGCGACAGCCGCTCGATCCATCAGTTTGTCTTTCACGCAGTAGCCCGGGCACTGGCGCACACCTCGGCCACCGCGTTCGGCACCACCCCCGCGCCACAGGCGTCAAACAGCGGCGCGCTGCCGTGGATGCGCGAATCGCAGCAAAGCTCGTTTCATGCACAGTTTTCAGCCCGACCAGCTGCCGGCTTGGGTGTGGCGCAAGACCCCGCGCAGTACGGTGCGCTGTTTGGCCAGGTCGCCGGATACAGCGGCGATATGCTGTCGAACGGAGCCCAAAATTACACTGCGAACAGCGCGCCGTTCGGTGCGCAATTCGGGCCGTCAGCCGCATCAGTGGGCGCGTCTTATCCTGCAGCCGAACATGAAGTGCCGCTGGGATTCGCGTTGGCACAACTGCACGGCATTTACATTCTTGCGCAAAACATCCGCGGACTGGTGCTGGTCGACATGCACGCAGCCCATGAACGCATCCTGTATGAGCAATTCAAGACGGCGCTGGATGACGATGCGCTGCAGGTGCAGCCATTGCTGATCCCGGTGACCTTCCATGCCGATGCGATCGAGGTCGGCACGGTAGAAGACAATCGCGATACCCTGCATGCGCTCGGCTTCGATATTGCCGCACTGTCGCCGACCACGCTGGCAGTGCGCTCGGTGCCGGCGCTGTTGAAAAATGCCGATGCCCAGACGCTGGCGCGCGACGTGCTGCGCGACGTGCGCGAATTCGGCGGCTCGCGCGTCTTGCTGGAGCGGCGCAACGAGTTGCTGGGCACCCTGGCCTGCCACACCGCGGTGCGCGCCAACCGCAACCTGACACTGCCGGAAATGAATGCGCTGCTGCGCCAGATGGAAGCCACCGAGCGTGCCGACCAATGCAACCACGGCCGGCCGACCTGGGTGCAGCTGGCCTTGTCGGATCTCGACAAGCTGTTTTTGCGTGGCCAATAAAATCGGCCTGATGGGCTCTTCCGGCACTGCGCCACTGGCGCCATATCGGCAGACACCTTTGCTGCTTTTGATCATTGCCTGCCTGATGATGCAGCCGCTGTCGACTGACCTGTACCTGGCGTCCCTGCCCGGTCTTGCCAGCGCCTTTGCCGCGCCGGTTGCCACGGTCCAGTTGACCTTGTCGCTGTTCGTGCTCGGTTTCGGCGGCGCGCAACTGGTGGTGGGCCCCTTGTCCGACCGCTTCGGGCGCCGTCCGGTATTGTTGTATGGCTTGAGCGTGTATCTGGTCGGCACGCTGCTGTGCAGTATTGCGCCATCGATCGAACTATTGATCGGCGCGCGTTTTTTACAGGCGCTCGGCGCCTGTTCGGGCGTCGTGATTGCGCGCGCCATTGTGCGCGATGCATATGCAGTCGAGCACAGCGCCCGGGTGATCGCGCAATCAAGTACCTGGCTGTCGCTGGCGCCGATCTTCGGCCCGATTCTCGGCTCCTACCTGCAAGTCGCTTTCGGCTGGCGCGCGGCTTTCATCGCGCTTGCGGTGTTTTCCAGCTGGCTGCTGGCGATGATTTTCTGGCGCCTGCCGGAAACCAATCAGCGCAGGGATGCCCGTGCAACAGACCCGGCCGGCCTGCTGGCCAATTATCGCCTGGTGCTCGGTACGCCGGCGTTCTGGGCCTATGCCTTACCTGGCGCATTGTCGTACGGTGCAATCTTCGCATTTATTTCCGGCTCGTCGCTGGTGCTGATCCGGGTCTTGCAGGTCCCTACCGAGTGGTTTGGTTATTGTTTTGCATTTGGCGTCTCCGGCTACATGCTCGGCACCTTGCTGTGCCGGCGGCTGTTGTCTGTGCTTGATCAGGCGGCTGCCCTGCGTATCGGCACCATGGCCTCACTGGCGGCAGGCATGTTGTTCCTGGTGCTGGTCGTGGCTGGTGTTGCCCACTGGGCGCTGGTGCTGGTGGCCATGTTCCTGACCATGGGGGCGCACGGCATCAACTTTCCACTGGCGCAGTCGGGTGCGGTGTCGCCTTTTCCGCACCAGGCCGGCACCGCTGCCGGCTTGCTGGGCGCATTGAACATGGCAGTCGCCTTTGCGGTAGGCACCGTGGTCGGCGCCACGCATGACGGTACGCTGCTACCGCTGGCGCTGACCGTTGGCATCATGGGCTTGCTGATTTTTAGCGCTGCCCGGGCCATTCCCCTGATCCTGGCAAAGGCATGATGTCCAAACCTGACAAACCAATTGTAGTGGCGCTGATGGGCCCGACCGCGTCCGGCAAAACCGCGGCCGCACTGGAAATTGCGCGCCATATCCCATCCGAAATCATTTCGGTCGACTCGGCGCTGGTCTATCGCGGCATGGATATCGGCACCGCCAAGCCAACGCCGGCGGAGCGCGCCAGCGTGCCGCACCATCTGATCGACATTCTGGATGCGGCTGATGCCTATTCGGCGATGCAGTTCCGGCAGGATGCATTGAGCCTGATCGAACAAATCCAGGCACGCGGCAAATTGCCGCTGCTAGTCGGCGGCACCATGCTGTATTTCAAAGCCTTGCAGGATGGCCTGGATGTGCTGCCCAAAGCCGACCCGGCATTGCGCGCGCAGCTCGACCTGGAAGCGGCGCAATTCGGCACCCCGGCGCTCCATGCGCGGCTGGCGACGCTGGACCCGGATACGGCTGCGCGTTTAAAACCCAATGATGCGCAGCGCATCCAGCGGGCACTGGAAATCATTGCCCTGACCGGCCAACCGATGTCGCAATTGCTGGCCAGGGCACCGAAAACCGTCTTGCCATTTACGTTGCTGCCGATTGCACTGGAACCATCGGATCGCAGCGTCCTGCATGCCAGGATCGCCACGCGCTTCGATGCGATGCTGCGCGACCCGGGCGGCTTGCTGAAAGAAGTGGCGCAATTGCGCGCGCGCGGCGACTTGCATCTGGGCTTGCCTTCGATGCGATGTGTCGGTTACCGGCAGGCATGGGAATACCTGGATGGCAGCTATGATCTGGCCAGCATGCGTGAAAAAGGGATCGCTGCCACCCGCCAATTAGCCAAACGGCAATTGACCTGGCTGCGCTCGATGCCGCAACGGCATGTCATCGATTGCCTCGATTCGCAGGCATCGACGCTGGTATTGCAGCAAGTTCAGGCGGTCCAACTTGGCTAACGGGCTGGTTTATAGCGTGTTTTCAAGCACTTACATGAATTTTGGGCGCCCGGTTTTTGCATAGCGCGCCTTGACAATTGCGTGCCGTCATCGCATACTAGAGGGCTTACTGGTGATATAGCTCAGTTGGTTAGAGCACAGCACTCATAATGCTGGGGTCGGTGGTTCAAGTCCACCTATCACCACCAAGAACACTTTTCAAGAAGCACCAAGAAGCCCCAGAACCCGCGCTCCTCACTATGAGAATCGCGGGTTTTTTGTTTCAGACAGTGCCAAGAAGCACTTTGACAGCCCATATTTTTGACGGTATGTTTAACGGTATATTCAATACCGCCAAAACGTATACCGTCAAAATGCCAAAACTCATAGCGCCCCTCACCGATGTCCAGCCACGGAATGCCAAGGCAAAGGACAAGCCATACAAACTGTCGGATGGCGGCGGTCTTTATCTTCTTGTCAACACTGACGGCGCAAAGTACTGGCGCATGGATTACCGTTACGTCGATTCCCGGCGCACCTTAGCATTTGGAAAATACCCGGAAATCTCCCTGGCTGATGCGCGCACCAGACGCACCGAGGCGCGCAAGCTGCTCGATGCTGGCGTTGATCCTGGTGAACATCGCAAGGCCAAGAAAGCGGCGAAGAGCGTCCGGGCCGGCAACAGCTTTGAGGTGATCGCCAGGGAATGGTTTGCCAAGCAGCGGGACGGCTGGGCGGACAGCCACGCTGACAAGATCCTGGCCAGGCTGGAGAACGATGTATTTAAGTGGCTCGGCGCCCGGCCGATTGCTGAAATAACCGCACCGGATCTGCTGGCGGTAATACGCCGCATAGAAGGCCGGGGCGTGCTGGAAACGGCGCACCGGGCTCTGGCCAACTGCGGCCAGATATTCCGCTACGCCGTCGCAACCGGGCGCGCTGAGCGCGATCCATCTGGCGACCTGCGCGGCTCGATGCCATCCGTCAAAAGCCGCCGCACGCATTTTGCGGCAGTGACCGAGCCGAAACAGGCGGCCGCTCTGCTGCGTGCGCTGGATGGCTATCAAGGCTCGCCCACGGTATGCGCCGCGCTCAAGCTTTCGCCCCTCCTGTTCGTTCGCCCTGGCGAGCTACGGCAGGCCGAGTGGTCCGCCATTGATCTGGATGCGGCGGAATGGCGCTACACCGTCACCAAGACCAACACGCCGCACATCGTCCCGTTGGCCGCGCAAGCCGTGGCGATCTTGCGGGAGCTGCAGGCACTAACCGGGGAAGGCCGCTACCTGTTCCCCAGCCCGAGGTCGAAGGAGCGCCCATTGAGCGACAACGGTGTTTTATCCGCCATGCGACGAATGGCAATCGGAAAAGAGGAAATGAGCGGACACGGTTTCCGGGCGATGGCCCGGACCATCCTGGACGAAGTGCTAAAGTTTCCACCACATCTTATTGAGCACCAGCTGGCGCACGCGGTGCGCGATCCCAACGGCCGGGCTTATAACCGCACTTCGCATATCGAAGAACGGCGCCTGATGATGCAGGCTTGGGCGGATTACCTGGACAAACTTAAGGCCGGCGCAGAACTGATCCCGATAAAAACCGCAGCGGCATAAAACCCGGCGTCACCTGCAAACCCAATACAGCCGCGCCTTTGCGCGGCTTTTTCACGCCCGATTTCCGGGTATCTACAAAATCAGCAAAGCCAGACAATAAAAAAAGTATGGGGACATGGGGACAAGCAAAAAAAGAAAGCTAAGTAACTGATTCCATTGTTTTTATTTGTCCCCAAGAATATATATATTTATGGGGACAGATTGGGGACAAAGTGGGGACAAATAAAACAACCCCCTATTCCATGCGGCTTTTAAAGGCAAAACAGGCTACAAACCTTATTGGAATTGAGTTCATCTTTTTAAATCTGCGCCCTTCTGGGGAATAGCGCGAGCAGGTTTTCTTCGCCACGCCGCCAACACGATCTCGAAAAATAGTCTAATTTTTCACGTAGAAATTAGACTCGCAAACTCCGATACTCCTTGTAGCGTCATGGGGCGTTATGAAGTTTCATAACACAAAAAAAGTCTCATTTCTACCTAGAAATGAGACTTTGAAATAGCGACACTCCTACGCATCAAATCTCATTTATTGGAGTGTCTTAAATGCCTGAAATCCAAACCAATTTGCGACTCTTACGCCAGGCTAGTGTGCTCGAAAGAGTCGCCTTATCAAAAACCGAGCTGTATCGCCGCATTGAAGCCGGTACGTTTCCAAAGCCTATGAAACTGGGTATCCGTGCTGTTGCTTGGACGGAATCCAGTATCAATGAATGGATTGCCTCGCTATCGCAAGGCGGTTCCAAATGAATGCAGATAGCGCGTCTCACCGCATGGTTCAGATCCCGGCAGATAAAACAGTCGGTGATTTCTTGCCCCAGTTTTCGGATGTGAAGCAAGAGCACGGCCCGATCGGCGTGCCCTGCAAGCTATGCGCAAGTTGCAGCAAGCCATTCACGGCCGCTCGCAAGCCGCGTCTTACGCTGAAACTCTATCCAAGTCTCACCATGATCCCTTTATCCTTTCTGTACAGCCTTTGCGGCCGGTGTACGAATCGATATCGTGCAAGTGATGCTCAGCGCGACCAGGTGCTTGCCGCTGTTGAGAAATTTGTCATGGGTGATGGGCAAAGCGCATGACGTCCGAAGCCAGAAATTTGACAGTCCAGAGAAAAGTAGGTTACTCTCAGCGCGTCACTGAAAAAGAAGTGACCGGGTTTGGCGACCTGAATACACACAGCGGACATACCGCGCAACGCGGTTTTTTTACGTCTGTTTACTCCTGGCACTCCTTCAATGGCGGGCTGGGTGGGGATACCTCCGGGTATGCCGGTGGCTGTGTGTACCGGTTCGCCAACCTCATCCAGTTCCGCCACCCTTATTTGGCGATAAGGGGCGGATTAACCGCTACACACGGAGGCAACAATGCCAACTAAAACTTCACCAGTGCAGACGTCTGCACAAATCCCACCTTCCGAAAATCCGCATTTCCATCACTGTGACCGGGCCCCGTATGAACTGGGGTATCTGCTGCGCCAGCTGCCGCCTGTGTTTGATCCATTTTTCAAGCTGACGCCTGAAACGCATCTGATTGCAGAGGCTGCCGTTCAGCATGCATCCAATGCAAATGACACGCTTATACATGGACTGGAGGCGCTTGGACATTTCATTTATGTGGCAGGTGACAACGATGACGCTGGTGTTGATATGGCGCGTCTTGCTGATCTTGGTTGCCTCATTCAACACATGGCAGCAGAAATGCAATTTTTGCAGGAGACGGAAGGTTCGTTAAGGAATGCAGTGCGCGTGCACCAAGAGCAATCCAGCAAGGAGGGCAAATAATGTTCAAGCTTTCCAATCCGTTATCTGCGGTATTGCCTAACATCACCGGGGACAGCCTGCCACCGATCGACCTTGGCATCCTTTCTGAATTTCAGTTCTGTGTCAATGCGGGCGCATCGGCAGCGGTCGCATTTTTCGGCAATCTCTCCGACTTCAATTTGCACGATCACATTGCCTTTGCACTGCGATCATTTTCGACATCAATTGAGGCCGGCTTGGCCGCAACTGGCGCGTATGACACAGAGATGATGCAGGAATGCAGAGATGCATTCGCAGCTGGCTACCTGGGCCGAATACAGCAGGAATTGCGGCTGTTTCATGGCGAGGATTCCAGGCGCGATCGGCCTAGCCCCAAGGTTATGGCGACTTTGGCCAATGTTAATACGATGAATTGAGGTAATGCAATGAATACAATAAGCCATGAAATGGGCATGCAACCATTGCTTGGGCAGGAGCGCAACCAATGACGCACCGTGTGAGTGATGACGCCATACGCGCCGCACTCACGTTCATCCCTGCGGATGAGCGTGATTTGTGGCTACGCGTCGGTATGGCATTGAAATCGGAGCTTGGCGATGGCGGACTGGATATGTTCCTGGCATGGAGTGAAGGTGCTGCAAACTTCAATGCCATGGCCGCAAAATCGAGCTGGAAGAGCTTTAAACCGGGTGGTGGCGTCACGATAGCGACACTGATCGCTGAAGCCAAAGAACGCGGTTTTAATCCAAAGCAGTACGCGCCGGCCGCGCCCCTGCCAAAAGAGGAGCGCGAACGCATCAAGCGCGAGCATGCTGAACGTGAAAGCGTCGCAGCTGCTGAAATTATAGTGAAGCAAGCTGTGGCGGCGGCGGAAGCCGGCAAAGCTTGGGCGGCCGCTGCCGATTCTGGCACATCGCCCTACCTGGTACGCAAGGCGGTGCAAGGTTACGGCGTGCGCCATGCGTTGGATGTTCTGCTGGTGCCGTTGCTCGATGACAGCGGCAGGCTGTGTAATGTGCAGCGGATTTTTGCCAATGGCGACAAGCGCTTTTTGTTGGGCGGCCGGGTGTCGGGTTGCTTCCATGTCCTGGGTGATGCTGCGTCGTCCGCATGGCTGCTGATCGCGGAAGGCTATGCGACTGCGGCAACACTGCACCAGGCAACCGGCTTTGCTGTGGCGGTGGCATTCAATGCGGCCAACCTCAAGCATGTGGCGCTGGCGCTGCGTCAACGGTATCCAGATGCCAAGTTGCTGGTTTGCGCCGATGATGACCACGAGACAGAAGCCAAGACCGGCAAGAACCCTGGCGTGACAGCGGCGATGGCTGCGGCTAAAGCTGTTGATGGTCGCTGGTGTAAGCCGTGGTCCATACCTGGGGGCGGTACGGATTACAACGATACGGCCCTGGCTGCCGGGTTGGATGTCGTTCGCGGGCAAATCGCCGCATTGACGGATGAGGTAGCTGCCGCCAGCGCAGCTGAATTGCCCGCTGCCGCCGTTAAAGCATCGGAGCAAGCCGCAGACAAGGGCAAGCACAAGAAAACGCCGCCAGCGGCCGATAAAGCCGCTAGCGAAAGCAATGCGCAATCAACCCGCCCGTTCTTTAATGTCGATGAGCGCGGCGTCTGGTATCACGGCTTCAGCCAGCAAGGCGACGCGCTCCCGCCGCAATGGATTTGCTCACCGCTACATGTCACGGCAAAGTCGCGTGATGCATCCAATGGCGAATGGGGGCATTTGCTAGAATTTATCGATGCGGACGGCAATCAAAAGCGCTGGGCGATGCCTGCCAGTATGCTGGCCGGCGACGGCACGCAATACCGTTCCACTCTGCTATCGATGGGCTTGCAAATTGGCGCAAGCGTCCAGGTCAAGACACTACTTACTACGTACATCAATACCCGGCAAACCGATGCCCGCGTGCGTTGCACGGATAGGATCGGCTGGCATGACGACGTGTATGTGCTGCCGGACCGCACTATTGGCGAGGGCGATGAAAAGGTGATGTTTCAATCCCCTGGCGGCGTGGTGTCGCAATTCAAGCAACGAGGCACACTGGATCAATGGCGCAATGAAATCGCAGCGCTGTGCGTGGGTAACCCGCGAATGTTGTTCTGTGTCAGTGCCGCCTTTGCTGCGCCCCTGCTCCATCATTCCGGGGTGCCATCGGGCGGTTTCCATATCTGGGGCGATAGCTCTAGCGGCAAATCCACGGCGTTTAAAGTGGCCGGGTCGGTCTATGGCGGCAAGGATTATCCGCGTAATTGGCGCATGACGGATAACGCCCTAGAGACTGTCGCCGCGCAGCATTCGGACGCATTGCTGCTGCTTGACGAGATCGCGCAGGTAGATCCGAAGGTCGTGGGCGATACCGTCTACATGCTTGCCAATGAAACCGGCAAGGGCCGTGCGACGCAAACAGCAACTGCACGCAAGGTGCATACCTGGCGGTTGCTGTTTCTGTCTGATGGTGAAGTAAGCCTGGCCAATCACATGTCGGAGGCCGGCAAGGGTACGCGCGGCGGGCATGATGTGCGCATGGCGCATATCGCCGCAGATGCCGGCAAGGGCTTGGGTGTATATGACACGATTCACGACTTTGCCGATGGTGCCGCCCTGTCGAATCACCTAGTGAAAATGAGCCATCAGCATTATGGCGTTGCGGGCATGGCTTTCATCGAGTGGGCTGTAGCTCGCGCCGGCAAACTTCCCGATGCATTGCGATCGCGTGTAACAAATCTCACACATGAACTGTGCCCGCCTGGCGCGCATGGCCAAGTATCCCGCGTGGCGTCACGCTTCGCCCTGGTCGGTGTCGCAGGTGAGATGGCGACACGTGCGGGCGTTACCGGTTGGCCTGATGGTGAAGCGCTGGCCGCAGCCCGCACCTGCTTTGCTGCTTGGCTCGACGGGCGCGGCGGCTCCGGCAATACAGAACACTCCTCCATCATTCGTCAGGTAAGCGGATTCTTTCAGATGCATGGCGATGCACGCTTTGTGTGGTGGCATCGGGCGACGGATGATCGAAAACCTAACACGATCAACCGTGCCGGGTTCAAGCGAATGCTGACCAGTGAGGGGATGCCAATCAACTCCAACAGCGACCACCATAAAGCGTATGGCGACATCGTTCATCCTGCCGATGCGGAAGGTGCTGAGCTTGAATATTTTGTATTGCCCGAAGTGTTCAGGACAGAGGTATGCAAGGGCTTCAGCCCGAAGGCTGTCGCGCACCTTCTGATTGAACGGGGTCTGCTACTGCCAGAAGGATCGGGCGATAAGGCTCGTGCCGATCGCAAGGAGCGATTGCCTGGCATGGGCAGTGCACGATGCTATCGGTTCAGTCCGAAGATTGCGACAGCTGAAACATAAGGCGGTGCCGCGTGGTGGCGGCGGAAGGTGAATAATTTCGCGCCGGATTCTAGCCATTCAACGCCGAAATACCAATAAAAACAAAGGTTAATTGGATGCAATGTTTTGATTTGTCCCCAATGTCCCCTAGCTGTTTTAGGTGTTTGGGGACATTGTTTGGGGACATGCAAAGCCAATACCAGCAAGGGTTTCAGGCCGATTGAACAACCTGTCCCCATTGTCCCCACGAAAAAAAACGGTTACCGGGAGCGAGACCTTACGACATTAGATTAGCTCGGGTCCCTCCTGGGAGGGAGTAACAAGGGTAATTCGAACCCCGATTGTTCTCTAGTCACAGAACATTGCTAGGGGGGTTGTAATAGTAAATGGACTATCAAAGGATACTTATGAACGACGAACAAAAGGCAGCGCAGCAGCTGGCCGCAATACAGGATCAACTCGTTTCACTTTTTAGCGACTTCTGCCACAGATCCCCCCCTGAAGGTGTCGGTGCTTTGCTGCAGGAATTCAGAGAGCATCGCTTGAGCCTGGTATTTACTGTTACCGCCTCGATGAATGGCACCGATTTGTTTTGCGGCATAGTGCCGGCCGGGGGCAATCCTGCGGAGCTGCAGTCGCTCTTTTCCTTGTACTCACTCTCAGCAGACGCAGCGCCTAGTGGCATACATTGACCATGCACGACTTCCCGCCCCATCCTGAAGCCCGCCTGGCGTCCCTATTGGATAGCCTCTTCAGTGGCCATCCAATCACGCCGGACGTGCGGGAGTGGATGATTAAAGCATTTTTACACTATCTGCATCATGGCGGTGCAGAACCATTGGACAGGTTCCTTGGCCTAGCACCAATCGATGCCGGCAAGCGCAGCCTTTCCACTCGACTAGCCTTGCTAAAGCGAGACCTTCACCTGGCAGAAGCGCTCGATGCGATCGCGCTCGATGCATCCGTGACTGCATGGGAAAGGTGCTTGCGTCTTGAGCGTGAGATCCCGACATTTGAGGCGCACGCCTGGAGGCTGTACAGGCACTGCCCCATTTCACCAGACGGATGGCCAGAGTGGAAACAGGCTCTGTTCGCTGCCTTTCAATCGTCCCCGCGTGTGCCTCGCACGGCGCGGCGGCTCAATGACATTCTGAAGCAAGTTAGGGGGATTTCATTTCGATCGCCTGGCGTTAAATTACTGACATCCCTAACACGCCTCCAAACATCATGAAAAAGACCTGGTACACCATCAAAGCACTATCCAGCGATGCTGCAACCCTCACGATTTCCGATGAGATAGGCGCTTTCGGTGTAACGGCAAGCCAATTCATGCAAGACCTGGCCAGCCTAGGCAACATTCAAGATCTCACTGTCTATATCAATAGCCCAGGTGGGAGTGTGCAGGAAGGCGTGGCGATTTTCAACGCACTCAAAAGCCACCAGGCGCACGTTACAGTGGAAATTATTGGATGGGCTCTATCCATTGCTTCGTTCATCGCAATGGCAGCCGATACGGTACGCATGGCCGAGAATGGATTGATGATGATCCACAACCCTTGGGCGTCCACATCTGGTGATGCAGAAGAAATGCGAAAGATGGCTGATGTTCTTGATAAAACACGCGAAACATTAATTTCAGGCTATGCCCGCTCAAAAAGGTCTCGACAAGAAATTATTGCTCTGCTTGATGCAGAGACTTGGTTCACCGCAGATGAAGCGCTGGCAGCAGGCTTTGTCGACGAAGTTTTAACAAATGATCTGCCGATCGCTGCCAGTTTTGACAGCAAAAAATTCAACATTCCATCCCGTTTTCAACAGAAAGGAAACACCATGCAACCAGGTTCAACAGATGAAGTTCGTGCACAAGTTTTTGCACAAGAGCAGCAACGTCGCAGTGACATCTCCGCCTCATTTTCCAGATTCGGTGACT
The DNA here is from genome assembly GCA_036677325.1 of Paucimonas sp. Lineage (GTDB taxonomy): Bacteria > Pseudomonadota > Gammaproteobacteria > Burkholderiales > Burkholderiaceae_D > Paucimonas. The sequence continues at coordinate 31,766 of JAKFBY010000071.1, read as the reverse complement.
TTCCCGGCATGGCAGATATTCAGGCAGCATGCCTCAACGACATGAACTGTTCGGCACAAGACGCTAATTCAAAAATACTTGCCCAACTGTCGAATGACGTGGCGCCAATCGCTGGTAATTACGTAGTAGGTGCAAACGTCTGCACAACTGACCGTCGCAACACTGACTTCAAAGAAGCTTGCATGCAGTCTCTGTTGATTCGTGCCGGCGTAAAAGTCGAAAAACCTAGCCCGCTTGTGCGTGATGTGGAGCGGTTGAATGTCACTGCAATGGCAGAAAACATCCTGAGCATGCATGGCAAACGTAGCTCAGGTTTGGGTAGATCAGAAATCATCAAGGCAGCGCTTACCACCAGCGACTTCCCGGAACTGCTGGCAAATACTGCCGGCAAGGCCATGGCACGTGGTTACGAGCTGGAGCCGGCAACCCATGTCATTTGGACTGCGGAAAAGGATGTGCCTGACTTCAAGGAACAATCATTTGTTGCTTTGTCAGAAGCACCTGAATTGCAAGAAGTACCTGAAGGCGCTGAATATAAGCATGGATATTTCGGTGAAGGTGCCGAAAAATTCTCTGTAAAGACATTTGGTCGCCTGCTTGAGATTACTCGCCAGGCCCTCGTCAATGATGATCTTTCTGCCTTCACCACCATGCCTGCAGCCTTCGGTTCATCTGCGCGGCGCAAAGAAGCTGACCTGGTGTATCAGAAGCTGACTAGCAATCCGGCAATGGCTGACGGCGTGGCGTTGTTCCATGCTGACCATAACAACCTCGCAGGAGCCGGTGCAGCATTAAGCATTGAGTCACTTGGCGCTGCAAGAGCAGCTATGCGTAGGCAAAAAGGCCTGTTGGGACTTGGCTATATTGATCCCCAGCCCCGCTTCTTGATCGTTCCTGTTGGTCTTGAAAGCAAAGCTGAGTCTATTTTGAATAGCCTGGTGCTGGCCGGCGCTACCAATGATGCCAACAACCTGCAATGGATTCGCAATCTGACCTTGGTAGCAGATCCACGCCTGGATGATTCAAGCCTTACAGCTTGGTACCTTGCGGCCGGTCCTTCTCAGATCGATACGATCGTTCGCGCATACCTGGCTGGCCAGCCGCGGCCCTTCTACGAGGAACAAATCGAGTTCAAGAAGGATGCAATGGGCGTTAAGTGTCGCCTGGACTTCGGTTGCGGTGTTATTGATTATCGGGGACTGTACAAAAACCCTGGGGCCTAATATCCCACACCGGCTCTGCAGATTACAATCACCAATCCGAATGTGATCTGCTGGTGGGACACGGACTAGATGAGGTTACTAGTCGCCGGATCACGTAACCGGCGCTTTTTATTAAATGTCCGCCCAGCGGACATTTATCATTTATAGGCAACAAAACAGTAAGATTATTTTTTGACGGTATTTTTTACGGTATTTCCTAGTATAAATAAATGAAGATCCTTTATCTATAAGGGTTTCCGCTGCATGTTCAAGTGAACCTATCCCACCAAGGATATTCCTGAAAATCAACGATTCAGCCCTGCTGCGGATCGTTGATTTTTTATTTTGGGGCTTACTTGCACGATCATTGACGACGTCAATGCTGTGAAATCCAGCCAAACTGCCGCCCGTCTTCCCTTCCTGCAGCCGCTTTTCTTTTGCAGTGTATCCTCATCAATTCTTAATTCCTCGCATTAAACCTCATTGCCATGCCACGACAGCACTTATTGTTGCCTTAACAGGTCGACCAATTGCGCTGCCGGTTCTGGCCGACTGGCGACAAAACCCGGGATGCCATTGCAGCCAGTCACATCGCACATAATGCAACTGCAACGCGATCTCGGCGCCTTCGGCAATGACAGTTATGCCTAAACCACGCGCCAGCCATAGTGGGTGGCATATGCAATCGCCGCGCCCTCTGGAATAATGGGTGATGATATTGCGCATGAAGGATTGATCGATTTTCAACTTATCGCGCGTAATGTCGACTTGTCAGCGATCGGATCCAACCCATGGTTTATGCAACAAGCCTTTAATGGTACACTTCGCTGCTGTTAGCCATGCTGTTAGTTTGCGCCAAGCGCTTGATTTTTTGGACTTTTTTGCCTGTGCAGGGTAATTTCACCAATCCGGCGCGAAGCTTCCGAAAACAAGTTCGCAACCGTCATCCATGACCCGGAGTCAGCGCCATTCAAGCTCCGGCATTGGGTTGGAATAGTCAGGTTCGACTGCCGGCGCCGATCAAGATTGGCCCCCGCAGATCGATTGCCCAGAGAGCGTCTGGCGCGGTATCGATCGCCTCCGGATGGCGATCGACATGCAACAAGGCGTCGTCGCCAGCCTGGCAAAAATTTAATCAGGTTTAGTCATTCAATGCAGAAAAAAATATTCATCAAAACTTTCGGCTGCCAAATGAACGAGTATGACTCGGACAAGATGGCCGACGTCTTGCTCGCGTCCGACGGCTTGGTCAAGACCGAGTCGCCCGAAGATGCCGATGTCATCTTGCTCAACACCTGTTCGGTGCGCGAAAAGGCGCAGGAAAAAGTGTTTTCCGATCTGGGCCGGTTGCGCGAGCTGAAACTCAAGAATCCGAATCTGGTGATTGGCGTCGGCGGCTGCGTCGCCTCGCAGGAAGGCGACGCGATCATCAAGCGCGCGCCGTACGTCGACATGGTGTTCGGCCCGCAAACCCTGCACCGGTTGCCGGACTTGCTGCGCCAGCGACGTACCACCGGCCGCTCGCAAGTCGATATCAGCTTCCCGGAAATCGAAAAATTCGACCATTTGCCACCCGCCAAGGTGGATGGCGCCACCGCGTTCGTGTCGATCATGGAAGGTTGCAGCAAGTATTGCAGTTATTGTGTGGTGCCCTATACCCGCGGCGAGGAAGTCTCGCGCCGGTTTGATGATGTGCTGGCGGAAGTGGCGGGACTGGCGGCCCAGGGGGTCAAGGAAATCACCCTGCTCGGACAAAACGTCAATGCCTACCGCGGCGTGATGAGCCGGGATGCGGCCGAGGACGATCTGGCCGATTTTTCCTTGCTGGTCGAATACATTGCCGAGATCGATGGCATCGAGCGAATCCGTTATGTGACCAGTCACCCGAAGGAATTCACGCAACGCTTGATCGATACCTATGCCAAGGTACCGAAACTGGTCAATCATCTATACCTGCCGGCGCAGCATGGGTCGGACCGCATCCTGATGGCGATGAAACGCGGCTACACCTCGCTCGAATACAAGTCGATCATTCGACGCCTGCGCGAAGTGCGCCCGGACATTGCGATTTCATCGGATTTTATCGTCGGCTTCCCAGGTGAAACCGACGCGGATTTCGAGGCGATGATGAAACTGATCGACGATATCGGTTACGACAACAGCTATAGCTTCATCTTCAGTCCGCGTCCCGGCACACCGGCGGCCAACCTGGCCGACGATACACCGTATGACGTCAAACTCAAGCGCCTGCAGCGATTGCAGGCGGTGATCGCCGACAATACCCGCCGCTACAGCGATGCACTGGTCGATTCGACCCAGCGCATCTTGGTTGAAGGCCCGTCCAAGAAGAATCCGGCTGAATTGCAGGGTCGTACCGAATGCAATCGCGTGGTCAACTTCGATGGCGGCCCGAACCCGGCCCGGCTGATCGGGCAACTGCTGGATATCAAAATTACCGAGAGCTATTCCTACTCATTGCGCGGCGCCTTGACACTGCAGGATTAAATTTACCCTTGAAAACAAAAACCCCAATCCAACCATTGAATTTCATTCCAGAACCGCTTGATAACAAGCGTCTTGCCCATCTGTGTGGACCGATGGATGAAAACCTGCGCCAGATTGCGGCGGCACTGGATGTGACGATCTTCCGTCGAGGTGAAAAATTCATTGTCACCGGCAGCCAGGCAGAACAGGCGATCGCAATTCTCGAGCGCTTTTATGCGCTTGCCGACAAAGTGATTTCGGTCGACGATATCCAGCTGGCCCTGGTTGAACAGCGTGCCGGGGTCGCGTCCCAGTCTGACGCACCGGGCCAGGTGGCACCGGAAGACAGCGGCGCGATGCCGGCGCTGAAAACCAAGCGGCATGACTTGCGCGGACGCACGCCGCATCAGAATCAGTACATCAAATCGATCCTCGAACATGATGTCACTTTCGGCGTCGGCCCTGCCGGTACCGGCAAGACCTATCTGGCAGTGGCCTGCGCCGTCGATGCACTCGAGCGCGACGCGGTGCAACGGATCGTGTTGACCCGGCCGGCAGTCGAGGCTGGCGAGCGGCTGGGCTTTTTGCCGGGCGACCTGGCGCAGAAAGTCGATCCCTACCTGCGCCCGCTGTACGATGCGCTGTATGACTTGCTCGGCTTTGACCGCACCCAGAAAATGTTTGAAAAGCAGGCGATCGAAATCGCGCCGCTGGCCTACATGCGCGGACGCACGCTCAACCATGCGTTCGTGATTCTCGATGAGGCGCAAAACACCACGCCGGAGCAGATGAAAATGTTCCTGACCCGGATCGGCTTTGGCAGCAAGGCAGTGGTCACCGGCGACGTCACCCAGATCGACTTGCAGCGCAACCAGAAAAGCGGCTTGATCGATGCCGTCAAGGTCTTGAAGGACGTGCGCGGCATCGCCTTTACCCATTTCAGCAGTGCCGACGTGGTGCGCCACCCGCTGGTTGCGCGCATCGTCGACGCCTATGAATCGGCCAGCAAACCAGTCAAGTCCAAGAATGACAGTGAAAAATAAGTTGTCATTGTCGGTCCAGTACCCGGACCCGCGCCTGCAAGACATCATCACCCGGCCCAAGGTACGACGCTGGGCGCAGGCGGCGCTGCTGGCACCCGCCGAATTGACGATCCGTTTTGTCGATGCAGAGGAAGGCCGCTCGCTCAATCGCGATTACCGCAGCAAGGACTATCCAACCAATGTCCTGACGTTTGCCTACAGCGATGACGATAGCGGTGAATTCGCCAGCGATATTACGCAAGCCGACATCATTCTGTGCACCGATGTATTGCAGCAGGAAGCCAGCGAACAGCATAAGCCGCTGGAAGCGCACTGCGCGCACCTGATCGTGCACGGAGTATTGCATGCACAGGGGTACGATCACGAATCGGACCAGGAAGCGACGGAAATGGAACAGCGGGAAACGTCGGTGCTGGCGCAACTGGGGTTTGCCAACCCGTATCAAACCCCTTGAATTTCAGTATTGACTACCGTTGCACCGAGATAGCGGCAAAAGTGAGCGAATACTAACGCTGCCACCGGTTAAAAATTGTGCTTATGTAATGTTAATAACCGCCCGCATGCGGCTACGGTAAGCATTGCGTGTTTGGCTACCGTGGCTAGCGCATGATTTTGGTGTATTCTTATAGTCCTCGAAAAAACGGCTACTCGCCATATGCAAGAACACATAAGTGGCATCAAATCCATTGACGCCAAACCACACCGGTCATTGTTTGAACGTTTGACCGCGCTGATTTCCCCCGAGCCAGAAAACCGCACGGAATTGCTCGACATCCTGCACGATGCCCATGAGCGCAACCTGATCGACGCCGATGCACTGTCGATGATCGAGGGCGTGTTCCAGGTATCCGAATTGTCGGCACGCGACATCATGGTGCCGCGTCCGCAGATGGATGTGGTCGACATCACCAAGCCGATCGATGCCTGGATGCCACTGATTTTGCAAACCGGGCATTCCCGTTTTCCAGCGGTCGAAGGCGATAACGATGAAGTGGTCGGCATTTTGCTGGCCAAGGATTTATTGCGCTATTACGCAGATGAATCATTCGACGTACGCAATATCCTGCGCCCGGCTGTTTTCATTCCCGAATCCAAACGCTTGAATGTGCTGCTGCGTGATTTCCGCGCCAATCGGAATCACATGGCTGTCATCGTCAATGAATACGGTGGCATCGCTGGCCTGATCACGATCGAAGATGTGCTGGAACAAATCGTCGGCGACATTGAAGATGAATACGATCTCCATGAAGAAGAAGACAATATTCTTGCCGTAAAAGGCGGGGTGCATGGCACGCGCTGGCGCATCAAGGCCTTGACCGATATCGAGCAGGTCAACGAGTCCCTGGGCACCCGGTTTGCCGACGACGCAGTCGATACCATTGGCGGCCTGGTCGCCACCCACCTCGGACGGGTGCCGCGCAAGGGTGATGTGTTCGATATCGATGCGGTGCGTTTCGAAGTCCTGCGCGCCGATGCGCGCCGGGTATATGTGCTGCTGGCTGAAAAACTTCCCCAGCACGTACTTGACAAAGAAAATGCCAGCTGACCATGGCGTGGTTGCTGTCGTGGTCTTGACCAATATCCCCTTTAAAAACAGTCGATGAGCCATCCGTCGCGCGATGGCGCAATCTACCGCATCTCTTACCGCTTGCCGCGCGAACTGCCGCTGGCAGCTGCAGTCCCGTTAGCGATCCTGGCCGGCGCGTTGAATGTATTGGCCTTTGCGCCGTTCGGCTGGTGGCCGCTGCAAATCCTGTTGCTGGCTGCGCTGTTTCGACTGTTGCAGCACACGCCCTCGATCAAACAAGGTTTTGCAGTGGGCCTGGCTTATGGCTGGGGCTGGTCGGCTTGCGGCGTGTACTGGCTCTTCATCAGCATGCATCGCTACGGCGGCATGCCGGCATGGCTGGCGGCACTGGCGGTGGCATTGCTGGCGCTGTGGCTGGGCTTGTTTGCAGCACTGACATGCAGCGCCGGCAACTGGCTGCGGCAGCGCTGGCAAGTCTCCTCGACCATCACCCTGTTATTGCTGTTGCCGGCGCTGTGGGCACTGGGCGAATGGCTGCGCGGCTGGGTCTTGACCGGTTTGCCGTGGGTGGCCTCCGGCTATGCGCATACCGCCAGTCCGCTGTCCGGGTTTGCACCGGTGGTGGGTGTTTACGGGCTGGGCTGGCTGGCTGCGGTAATCGCCGCATCGCTGGCGCTGTGGCCGGTCAAAAAACTGCCGGCCGTGCTGCTGCCCGTGATACTGGCAGCCGGCTGGGCGCTGCAATCGGTGGCGTGGACCGAGAAGTCCGGCCAGCCGATTTCGGTGCGCCTGTTGCAAGGCAACGTACCGCAGGAAATGAAGTTCGAGCGCGAGCAACTGGTCAAGACGCTGTCCGAATATGACATGATGATCCGCTCCGAACCAGCCGATCTGATTGCCACGCCGGAAACCGCGCTGCCGCTGATGTCGACCGAGGTGCCAGTGGAATACCTCGACCGCCTGCGGGATTTTTCCACCAAGTCATCCAGCCATATCGTGCTCGGCCTGCCGGTGGTCGACAGCCCCGGGCAGTATGCCAATAGCGTGCTGGGCATGGCGCCAGGCGCGGGTCCCGGGCAGGCGATGTACCGCTACGACAAGCACCATCTGGTGCCGTTCGGCGAATTCATCCCGCTGGGTTTTCGCTGGTTCGTCAACATGATGCGCATCCCCTTGGGTGACTTCAACCGCGGCGCACCGCTGCAGCCGCCGTTTGCCGTCAATGGCCAGTGGGTATTGCCCAATATCTGTTACGAAGACTTGTTTGGCGAAGAGATTGCCGACCAGCTGGCAGCCGGCTATTTCGGCAAGATGCCGCAGGCAAGCATGCTGCTCAATGTCTCCAATATTGCCTGGTTTGGCGACTCGATCGCGTTGCCGCAGCATTTGCAGATTTCACAGATGCGCGCGCTCGAAACCCGCCGGCCGATGCTGCGCGCGACCAATACCGGCGCAACTGCCGTGATTGACCGCAACGGCAAGGTCACAGCCCAATTGCCGCCGTTCGAGCAAGGTGTGCTGCGCGCCTCGGTGCAGGGTTACACCGGCCTGACGCCGTATATCCTGCTTGGCAACCGGGCAATCGTGCTGCTGGCAGCCTTGATGCTGGCAATTGCATGGCATTTGGGACGCAAAAACCGCCGGAACCCGCCTGCGGCCGGCAAAAACCGCTAAAATTCAAGGTTTTACCGATTTCAGCCGCCCCGTGACGGGGATGGAACAAAACCCACCATGCTCACATTTCAACAAGTCATTCTCAAGCTGCAAGAGTACTGGGACGCGCAAGGCTGCGCCTTGCTGCAGCCATACGATATGGAAGTCGGCGCAGGCACCTCGCATACCGCCACCTTCCTGCGCGCGATCGGCCCCGAACCGTGGCGCGCAGCCTATGTGCAACCGTCGCGCCGGCCCAAGGATGGCCGTTACGGCAACAATCCAAACCGCATGCAGCACTACTATCAATATCAGGTGGTGCTCAAGCCGGCACCGGAAAATATTCTTGACCTGTACCTGGGCTCGTTGCAGGCACTCGGCCTGAACCTGCAGCAAAACGACGTGCGCTTCGTGGAAGACGACTGGGAAAACCCGACACTGGGCGCCTGGGGCCTGGGCTGGGAAGTCTGGCTGAACGGCATGGAAGTCACCCAGTTCACTTATTTCCAGCAAGTCGGCGGCATCGATTGCAAGCCGGTACTCGGCGAAATCACGTATGGCATCGAGCGCCTGGCGATGTATTTGCAAGGCGTCGAAAACGTCTACGACCTGGTCTGGACCGAGTGGGAAGAACACGGCGTCACCAAGCGCCTGACCTACGGCGATGTATTCCATCAAAACGAAGTCGAGCAATCGACCTTCAACTTCGAATACTCGAATACCGAGTTTCTGTTTTCGCTGTTCGGCAATTATGAAAGCGAAGCCAAGCGGCTGATGGAAGTACCGCTGGCATTGCCCGCCTATGAAATGGTGTTGAAGGCGGCGCACACCTTTAATTTGCTGGATGCGCGCGGCGCGATTTCAGTGACCGAACGCGCGGCCTACATCGGCCGCATCCGCAATCTGTCGCGATCAGTTGCGCAAGCCTATTTCGAGTCACGCGAAAAGATGGGCTTTCCGATGTGCGGCGATCAGCGCCAGGTCGCTTGAGCTGATCTAATCGCCTGACCTGATCGCGCCGCTCCGGCGGCGTTGCCGGCGGAGCCGTTTTCAACCAATCATTTTTTCTTCCCCGCCTGTGCGGGAATGACGACAAAGAACATGACCCAAACACTGCTAGTCGAACTTCTGACCGAAGAATTGCCGCCCAAATTCCTGTCCAAACTGGGCGAGGCCTTTGCCGTCGGCATCATGCAGGGATTGAAAGCGCGCGACTTCATTGACGCCGACGCCGTGGCCACCGCATATGCGACACCGCGCCGGCTGGCGGTCTCGATTACCAGGGTGCGCAGCAATTCGCCGGACAAGTCGATCCGCGAGAAAGTGTTGCCGATCAGCGTCGCCCTCGGTGCCGATGGCACGCCCACCGCGCCATTGACCAAGAAGCTGGCCGCATTAGCGGCGCAGACCAAGGTGACAGCGATCGACATCGATCGCCTGGAGCGCGCGCCCGACGGCAAGGCGGAAAGTTTTTTCTATACCTATACCGCAGCCGGCTCGCTGCTGGCGCAAGGCCTGCAGGCAGCACTGGAAGAGGCAATTACAAAATTGCCGATTCCAAAAGTAATGAGCTATCAGCGACCGGATGGCGCCACAGTGCAGTTCGTGCGCCCGGTACATAAATTGATCGCGCTGCACGGCGCTGACGTGGTGCCGCTTGCCGCCCTCGGCCTTGTTGCCGGCAGGACCACACTCGGACACCGTTTTTTATCGCATGACAACCTGCTGATCCCGAATGCGGAAAGCTATGCCGGCTTGCTGGAAGCCCAGGGCAAGGTGATTGTCAGCGCCTCCGAACGCAAGGAAAAGATCCGGGCCGCATTGCTCGATCGTGCTGGACACGACCAGGTCTTGATGCCCGAGTCGCTGCTGGATGAAGTGGCGGCACTGGTGGAATGGCCGGTGGTCTATGAATGCCATTTCGAACAGGAATTCCTGTCGGTGCCGCAGGAATGTCTGATCCTGACCATGCAAACCAACCAGAAATATTTTGCATTGACCGATAAGGAAGGACGCTTGCGTTCGCGCTTTTTGATCGTGTCAAATATCGAAACGCCGGACCCGCAACACATCATCGGTGGCAACGAGCGGGTGGTACGCCCTCGCCTGTCGGATGCCAAATTCTTTTTCGAGCAAGACAAGAAAAAGAAACTGGCCGACCGTGTGGCCGGTCTGGCCAATGTGGTTTATCACAACAAGCTTGGCACGCAAGCCCAGCGTACCGAGCGTGTCGCCACGCTGACGGGGAAAATCGCCGCAGCGATCGGCGCCGACGTCGATCTGGCCAGGCGTGGCGCGCTGCTGGCGAAGACTGATTTACTGACTGACATGGTGGGGGAATTTCCCGAGCTGCAAGGCATCATGGGAACCTACTATGCCAGGCATGATGGCGAACCGGCCGATGTGGCGCAGGCGATTTCCGAACATTATCAGCCGCGCTTTGCCGGAGATGCCTTGCCGGCCACCACCACCGGTACCGCAGTTGCACTGGCAGACAAGCTTGAAACCCTGGTCGGCATCTGGGGCATCGGCCTGGTGCCAACCGGTGACAAGGACCCGTTTGCCCTGCGCCGGCATGCACTGGGCATCTTGCGCATGCTGATTGAGAAACGCCTGCCATTGTCGATCAGCCAATTGCTGGCCGATACTGCGCAGCTGTTTTCCGGCAATAGCCAGTTCAAGGAAGCCAATGCCGAGATTGGCACGTTTCTGTTCGACCGTTTGCGCGGCCTGTTGCGCGAACGCGGCTTTGCCCAGAACGAAGTTGAAGCCGTGGTGGCGCAGCAACCCGATACGCTCGACAATATCGTCGAACGCCTGCAGGCGGTACAGGCGTTTGCTGCCTTGCAAGAAGCCGAATCTCTGGCTGCCGCCAACAAGCGCATCACCAACATTTTGAGAAAAACCGAGGGCGCGGTCGGGCCGGTTGCACTGACACTGTTGCAGGAACCAGCCGAACAAGGCTTGTATGCCGCAATTTCGTCACTGAAACCGCAAATCGATTCTGCCTATGCCGAGGGCGACTTTACCGGCACCCTGAAAGCATTGGCCAAGCTGCGCGCAGACGTCGATGCATTTTTCAATGATGTGATGGTGATGGCGGAAGATTTAGAACTGCGCAACAATCGCCTGGCGCTGCTGTCTGAGTTGCATGGCATGATGAATCGGGTTGCCGACATTTCCAAGCTGGCAGCCTGAGATCATGCCGACAAGCCCTGGATCATTTCGGTAAAGCCCAACCATGAAACTGATCGTTCTGGATCGCGACGGCGTCATCAACCATGACTCCGACGCCTTCATCAAATCGCCCGACGAGTGGATCCCGATTCCGGGTTCACTTGAAGCCATTGCACGCCTGAACCAGGCCGGCTACCGGGTCGTGGTGTCGACCAACCAGTCCGGCATTGCCCGCGGCCTGCTCAACATCATGGCTTTGAATGCCATTCATCAAAAAATGCATGCAGCGGCCCAGCAGGTAGGCGCCGATATCGATGCGGTGTTCTTTTGCCCGCACGCGGCAGACGACCATTGCGATTGCCGCAAACCCAAACCCGGCATGCTGCGTGAAGTGGCCGAACGGCTCAATGTCAGTTTGAAGGGCGTACCGGTGGTCGGCGACTCGCTGCGGGACTTGCAGGCCGGATTCGTGCTCGGCTGCGCGCCTTACCTGGTGTTGACCGGCAAGGGTGAAAAGACCCGCGACAAGGGTGGACTGCCGCCGGGGACCATGGTGTTGTCAAATCTGGCCGCCGTGGCGGATCAACTGCTGACAGTGCCTTTGAGCGCCAATACCAACATATAATTGCGTTCTGATTTCAGTGCGTTCTGATTTACCTTTTCTTGAGATAGGTTCTTTTCTATGTCGCGGTTCCTGCTGTTTTTGCGTTCGCTTATATTCACGTTGCTGATGGTGGTGGCCACCATCATCTGGGCACCGCTGTGCTTTTTATCGGCGCCGCTGTCGTATAACAAACGCTATTACTGGACTTCGCGCTGGAATGTGTTTGTGATCTGGGCCGCCAAGGTAATCTGTGGCATTCATTATCAGATCAAGGGCATCGAGAACCTGCCGGATGCACCCGCGATCCTGTTATCGAAACATCAATCGGCCTGGGAAACGATTTTTTATCTGTACTTCATGCCACGTCCGCTGGTGTATGTATTCAAGAAGGAAATCATGTATATCCCGTTTTTTGGCTGGGGCATGGCGCTGTTGCGCATGATCCCGATTGACCGCAGCAAGGGCCGCGACGCATTTTCCCAAATTCTCGAGCAGGGCAAAAAGCGCCTCGCCGGCGGCCAGTGGATCATGATGTTCCCGGAGGGGACCCGCATCCCGGTCGGGCAGCGCGGCAAGTACAAAGGTGGCGGCGCCCGCCTGGCGGTGGAAACCAACACGGTGATTGTGCCGCTGGCGATGAATTCGGGCGAGCATTGGCCCAAGGGGTCATTCATCAAGAAACCAGGCACGATCACGGTATCGATTGGCAAACCGATCTCGCCGGCGGGCTTAACTGCAACAGAATTGATGCAACGGGTTGAAAATTGGATAGAATCGGAAATGCGGGTGATTTCACCTGCAGCCTATCCTACTCAACCCGCCACTCAAACCGCCTAAATCTTGAAGCTACTTCGCCAGAGTTCGCCTGACCCGCACCAGCTCGCGCTGCAGCTTGATTTCTTTTCCCAGAATCCGGTGCCGCATGCGGCAGTTGACCATCCGGCCCCGGCGCTGTTGCCGGGTACCGGAATGCAGACCGCGCCGCGGCATCCAGGCACCGATACGCCCGCTGCACCAAAGAACGGCATGCGCCGCATTCAGGTCGGCAGCCATGTACTGGATTACACGCTGGCTCGCTCCAAGCGCCGCTCGATCGGTTTTTTGATCGGTGATGAAGGCTTGCGGCTGACGGCACCGAAATGGGTGACCATCGCTGAAATTGAAAGCGCGATCCGTGAAAAGCAGCGCTGGATCTTCACCAAGCTCAACGAGCGCCGCGAGCGTTCGGCACGTCGGCTGCAGCCGCAGATGCAGTGGCGCGATGGCGCGGCAATGCCCTATCTCGGTGGCGAAATTACGTTACGCATTGCCACCGGCCAGGCTGCCGGCGTCGTATTCGATACCGAACAACGCAGCTTGACCATTTGCCTGCCGGCGGAAGCTGGCGAACAGCAATTGAGGGACCGTGTGCAAGGCTGGCTGCAAACCGAAGCCAAGCGCATTTTTGCCGAACGACTGCCGCTGTACGCCACCAAACTGGAAGTCAGCTACCAATCGTTTGCGCTATCGTCGGCAACCACCCAATGGGGTTCCTGCACTGCCGACGGCAAGATCCGGCTGAACTGGCGCCTGATCCATTTTGCGCTGCCGCTGATCGATTACGTGATTGCGCATGAACTGGCGCACTTGCGCGAAATGAACCACAGCCCGCGTTTCTGGGCGACCGTGCAATCGATCTTTCCTGAATTCGAAACGGCAAAGAAAGCGCTGCGCGAGCAAGCACCGGAAACCTTGCCGATCTTCTGATGCAAGGCACACCAGGCAGTCGGCTTCGCCGTCACCTGCTGCGCAATCAGCTTTCCCGCTCGATCAACTCCACCTTGTAGCCATCCGGATCGGTGACGAATGCAATCACCGTGTTGCCGCCCTTGACCGGCCCGGCCTCGCGCGTGACATTGCCGCCGGCTGCCTTGACCGCTTCGCATGCCTGCGCCGCGTTGGCGACTGCAATCGCAATGTGGCCATAGGCACTGCCCATCTCGTACTGGTCGACACCATAGTTGTAGGTCAATTCCAGCTCGGCATGCTCCGGGTTGTTGCCGTAGCCGACGAAGGCGAGCGTGTATTTGTATGCAGGATTATCGCGGGTGCGCAACAGCTTCATGCCGAGCACCTTGGTATAAAAATCGATCGAGCGCTGCAGGTCACCGACCCTCAGCATGGTATGCAGGATGCGCATGGCTTATCTCCGTATAAGTAGAAGGACCGAGCCGGACTCGGCAGCCTCAGGCCAGCCGGTTGGCCAGCGCCACAAATTGTGCCACTGCCACCGTTTCTGGCCGCGCCTGCGGATCGATGCCGGCTTCGGTCAAGTCGCTTTCAGTAAACATCCCAGCCAGGCAATTGCGGATCACCTTGCGGCGCTGTGAAAATGCCTTGGTGACCACCTGCTGCAGCTTCACCTGGTCGCAAGCCAATGGCTGCGCCAGTGGAATCATGCGCACAATTGCCGACTCGACCCGCGGTGGCGGATCGAACGCGGTTGGCGGCACCACGAACAGCAATGCCATCCGGTAGCGCCACTGCAACATCACCGACAGGCGCCCGTAAGTCTTGCTGCCGGGTTCGGCCACCATCCGCTCCACCACTTCCTTTTGCAGCATGAAATGCTGGTCGTGAACCATGGGTGCGATTTCGGCCAGGTGAAACAGCAAGGGGCTGGAAATATTGTAGGGCAGGTTGCCGACCACGCGCAGCTTCTGCGCCGGCGTCACGGGGATGCTGCCAAAATCGAATTGCAGCGCATCGGCCGAATGGATGATCAAGCGTGCCGGATCAAAGGTTTTCTGCAGGCGCGCGACCAAGTCGCGGTCCAGTTCGACCACATGCAGTTGCTTGAGCGATTCGAGCAACAGCCTGGTCATCGCGGCCAGGCCCGGCCCGATTTCCACCATCACATCGTCCAGCTGCGGATCGATGGCGCTGATGATGGCATGCAGCACGCCCTGATCGGTCAGAAAGTTCTGGCCGAAACGCTTGCGCGGAATATGTTTCATGCCGCCGCCCGACGCGACGCTGCCGCCATCTGGGCGGCGCTGCGGATCGCTTCGATCATGCTGCCGCAATCCGCATGGCCGACACCCTTGGCAGCCAGGTCGAGTGCGGTGCCATGATCAACCGAGGTGCGGATGATCGGCAGCCCCAACGTGATATTGATGCCGCGCCCGAAGCTCGCATGTTTTAACACCGGCAATCCCTGGTCGTGATACATCGCCAGCACGCAATCCGCCTGCTCCAGATATTTAGGCTGGAACAGGGTATCGGCCGGATAAGGGCCGGTTGCATCGATGCCGGCGGCTTGCGCGGCTTGCAGTACCGGGTTGATCACGTCAATTTCCTCGCGACCCAGATAGCCGCCCTCGCCGGCATGCGGATTTAATCCTGTCACCAGAATGCGCGGTGCGGCAATGCCGAATTTGGTTTGCAGATCGCGATGAATGATGTGCAGCGTGCGCAGTAGATCATCGAAGCGGATTGCCGCCGGCACATCCTTCAATGGCAAATGGGTAGTGGCCAGCGCCACTCGCAGCGGATGCGGCACATCACCGCCAGCAGCCAGCATCATCACCACTTGATCGGTGGCGGTTTTTTCCGCCAGGTATTCGGTATGTCCGGTAAATGGCACGCCGGCATCGTTAATGATGCTTTTTTGTAGTGGCGCGGTGACGATCGCATCGAACCAGTTTGCCTGCGCACCTTCGATGGCGATATCCAACGTCTGCAATATGGCGCGGGCATTGCGTGCATCGGGCCGCCCTGGCACCACCACTTCGGGCAGCATGCAATCGATGACGGCCAGTCGGTCCGGTGGAAAACGCGGCAAGCCATCATTGCGCACTGCCTGCAGCGATATGGCCGCAAGCCGGATCTCGGGCAAAATGGCGCCGGCAGTCTGCGCCAGGAAAGCAGCGTCGCCAATCAAGATACTGTTGACGTGCTCACGCAATTGCCACGCTGCCTGAATCGCAATTTCCGGACCGATGCCGGCTGGCTCACCGCTGGTAATGGCGATCGCCGGTCGTACCGGCTGTTGCTGCAGTTTAGGCATTATTTTTCGTCAAGACGATATTCGACATAGGCCCGGTCGCGCACCTGGCGCATCCATTCCTGGGTCGCTTCCTCCAGCTTGCGTTCACGAATCACCTGACGCGCTGCCTGCCGCTGGCGTTCTTTCGAGGCATCCTCGGTCTTGCGCTCCAGTACCTGGATCAAATGAAAACCGAACGGCGATTCAATCGGCTCACTCAGTTGCCCTGGTTGCAGGGCATTCATCGCCCGCTCGAATTCAGGCACGGTATCACCCGGATAAATCCAGCCCAGGTCGCCGCCTTTGGTCGCAGTCAAGTCGTTTGAGAAAGACTTGGCCAGTTCTTCGAAGGTGGCCGACTTATTATCCAGACGCTGTTTCAAGTCCTGCAGCTTGCGCTGCGCATCAAGCGACGACACGACTTGATTTACCTTGATCAGGATGTGGCGCACGCGGGTTTGCGTGATCGTGGCGGGGGTCGGGCCTGCCGCTCCGGCGCGCATGATGCTCGGGGTACGCTTGCCGATCAGCTTCAGGATATGAAAGCCATTCGGACTCTGGATGATCTGGGAAAATTCACCTTGCTGCAAGGCGCCGGCCGCTTCCAGAAACAATTGCGGCAAGCGATCCTGGCTGCGCCAGCCCAGCTCGCCGCCTTTCAACGCATCGCTGGCGTCGGAGGATGCCGCAGCGATCTTGGCAAAGTCGGCACCGGACTTCAATTGCTGCAGCAACTGTTCGGCACGCTGACGGCGCTCATTGATTTGTTCAGCCGAGGCATTTTCCGGAATGCGCACCAGAATCTGGGCCAGATTCCATTCCGGCTGCACCTGGCTTGATCCAGCTTCGCTCGTCAGGAAATTATCGACTTCGGATTCGGCGATCTGGATTTTGTTGTCGACTTCACGCTCGCGCAGGCGCTGCATGATAATCTCGCGCCGGATTTCTTCACGAAACCGTGCAAAGGGCATGCCTTGCTGTTCCATCTGATTGCGGAAATCCTGCAACGACATGCGGTTTTGCTCGGCCATGCGCGCAACAGCCCGGTCCAGCATCGTGTCATCCACCTGGATATTCATTTCCTTTGCCATTTGCAGCTGTGCGGTTTCGACAATCATGCGCTCCAGTACCTGGCGCTGCAAGGCCGCGCGCGGCGGGACGCTGCCACCCTTTTCTTGCGCAGCAATCCTGCGCTCGATCATGTTGGTGCGTTCCTCCAGCTCGTGGCGGGTAATGACTTCGGTATTGACCACGGCGACGATGGAATCGATCGGCCGCACCCGACTGGGGGCTGCGGGCATGCCGGCGTTGCCGCCCGGCTTGAACTGCGACCAGGCATCAGGCGCCGCGGCCAGCACCACGCAAGACAGGATGCCGGCAAGCGTTGTGCGATAAAGCGGATGGCGGGAATTTCGCATAGTGTGAACTGGCTTCATGAGTATAAATATATCTTTATGGACGATTGATCGTGGATTGATTGATCATCTGGTAACCCGGAATGCTGCTGCGCAATGCCTCCAGCGGATTGGATCCCAGCCGGGACAAGCCATTCAACTCCAACTGCAGGAAAAAACCGGTGGTGGCGCTTTGCGCCGAGGTCGGCGTGCGCTGCGCGACGGCGCGAAATACCCAGCAATCCGCCTTGTATTCGACCCCGAGCAAGGCTTCGGCTGGCTTGCTGTCGCGAATCGAATAATTGACGCGGCCGACGCCATACCAGCGCTGCGCCAGCGGCCATTGCGCGGAAACATCAAACTGCTCCAGCGGCGTGAACTGAGTGGACACATCGCGCCGGTACTGGAGATTGAGTACACGCATCGGCGCCGGCTGCCAGCGCGCACCGTAGTTGGAACGGATCATCGTATGCAAGCTCTGGCTGTACTGCATGTTCATTTCCGCGCTCAGCTGCTGCGAAATCCGCCCAGAGGCGCTCAGCAGCAGATCCGACTGGCTCTGGCTGCTCAAGACGCCCGGGAACGACACCTTCTGATCGTTAAAATGGTAACGCTGGCCAATTGCAAAGCGTGCCCGTTCGGCGCCTGACGGCTCGATATAGCGCGATACCAGCGCTGCCGTCACTTGGTTGGCGTCGCTGATACGGTCGTGGCCGACGAAGCGGTTTTCGCTGAACAATTGCGGGTAGCTGAAATCGGCCACGCCGGTGTCGAAGATCGGGAACCGGCTTTGGTCACGATACGGCGTGTAGACGTAAAACAGGCGCGGCTCCAGCGTTTGGCCAACCTGATTGCCAAAGAAGGATGTATCGCGCTCGAATACCAGGCCGCTGTCGAGTGACGCCGTCGGCACCACCCGCGACAGCGTCTTCGGCGCGCCCGGTGCAAGATTGTCAAGTGCATAGTGACTTGCGTGCAGCGCTACTTTGGGTGTGACGAAGTAGCCGGGACGAATGATTGGATACGACAGCTTCGGATTGGCGACGACGCGGTTGCCGGTTCTCGGATAGACAATATTCGGTGTCGCATAAACTGGATCGCCGGTCAGGTCACGCGGATGCGAGAAACGGGTTGCTTCCAGATCCGCCGCCCAGTCCCATCCCAGCACATCCTGTCGCTCCGCATGCAGGTTCAGCTGCGGCAAGCGGTCATAGGGCCGGGCAATCGGTGCTGCCGGATCCTGCAGCACCTGGTAATTCGAGGCGCGGATATTGGCATTCCAGAATGACTGGGCATAATTCAAATTCAGGTCGCGCACCATCAGGCGCTGTGCGCCTGCGGTAATGGTGCGCGCGAAATCGCTCGGATAATTGTTGTCGGATGCGGTATTCAGATTCCAGTTCAAGGTCCAGCGCTGCGCCAGTGTTTGCGCGTGGGTCGAGGACACCGCATAGCGGTTGGTATTGGTTTCCTTATCGTTCCATAGTACTTCGGCGCGGGTTTCGCCGCTGTAGGTCTGGCCCAGATAGCGCCCCTCGGCACCGAGCTGGAAGCCGCGCCGGCCAATGATCTTCGGATACAGGGTCAGGTCGCGGTTGGGCGCGATATTGAAGTAATACGGCACCGTCACTTCCAGACCGCCCTTGTTGGTGGTGCCGATCGTCGGCGGCAATACGCCCGATTTGCGCGCATCGGACAAGGGAAAGGACATCGCCGGCGTGCCGAGGATCGGCACCCCTTTGAAATACACCACGGTATTGGCGGCATAACCGGTATCGCGTGCCTTGTCGAGCTTGAGCAGCGTCGATTTCAGGTACCAGTCCGGGTCCGGGCTTTCGCAGGTGCTGTAGGTGCCCTCGGTCACGACCGCCTGGTCTTCAGCCGGGAAATCGATCCGCTCGGCCGTGCCCTGCGCATTATTGCGCTGCAGGCGATAGGTTGGCTGGGTGACGAAGCCGATGCCGGATTCAATCCGCAACTGCAGCGCATCGCCGGTGTAATGGTCACCCAGGCGCTGCATCTTGATATTGCCACTGGCACTGACTTCATCCTCGACGATCCGATAGGTTGCCTGATCGGCATCGATCGTGGTGGTGCCGCGCACGATTTCGACCTTCTGTTCGAAATGCAGTTCGCGATCGGGCCGCCCGCTCATGCGCTCGGCGCTGATCGTCACCGGCGCATTCTGGTCGTCGGCCGCACTTGGCACGGCAGTGCCTTGCGCCGCTGCCAATCCGGGCACGCCGGCAGCCACTACGGTGGTGGTGACCATGCAGAGCAACATTGGCGAATCGGAGAATTGTCGAAACCGGATCATGAAAAAAACAAAACCATGCTAGAGCCTGTAGACCTTTGTTAACATTTGAGTATCCGGTACCTGCCCCAAGTGGCGGGAAACGACACACCATTACACCACTGACGCTATTGCCTACTGACATCTACCTGTTGTGGCGGCAAAAGCAGGCGATTTTTTGAATCGAATCCCTTATTATATGGGAACTAGAAATCATTTCATAAATACCTGCATCCAGCTATTACTGAAATGAATTATTACCTTCAACTGCATTACCGGATGGCCCATGCCGTTATCAAATCCCCTTGACTTGCGATTAACACAACTAAAACACTGGTTAGCGACTGTTACCAGTCCTGCACTCCTTCCGGAATCGTTGCGGGTGGCCTCGGCGGATGCCAGTTTTCGCCGCTATTTCCGGATCGACGGACCTGACCAAGCCAGCTATATCGTGATGGATGCGCCGCCACCACAGGAAGATGTGCGGCCCTTCATCCACGTCGCCGACCTGTTCGGGAAAACCGGGGTGTCGGTGCCGCGCATCCTGGCGCAGGATGCCGCCAATGGCTTTTTGCTGCTGTCGGACCTCGGGTCGACGACTTATCTGCAGCAACTGACCGTAGATAGCGCACCGCAACTGTATCTGGATGCAATCGATGCATTGGTGCAAATCCAGATGCATAGTCAGCCCGACGTATTGCCGGAATATGACCGCGCGCTGCTGCAGCGTGAAATGCAATTATTTCCTGAATGGTATATCGGCAAGCATCTCAGTGCGGCCTTGACTGATACGCAGCAGGCGGATCTGGCCAAGGTATTCGACGCGCTGCTGGCCAATAACCTGGCCCAGCCGCAAGTCTACGTGCACCGCGACTACCATTCGCGCAACTTGATGATCCTGCCTGAAGGCAATCCGGGCATCCTCGATTTTCAGGATGCCGTCTATGGGCCAATTACCTATGATCTGGTCTCACTGCTGCGCGACGCCTATATCCAGTGGGATGAAGAAATGGTGCTCGACTGGGTGATCCGTTACTGGGAACGGGCCCGGCGCGCCGGGCTGCCGGTCAACCCGGATATCGACAATTTTTACCGGGATTTCGAATTCATGGGCGTGCAGCGCCACCTGAAGGTGCTGGGCATTTTTGCCAGGCTATACCACCGCGATGGCAAGGATGGCTACCTGAAAGACTTGCCACTGGTGATGGAATACACGCGCAAGGCCGCCGCCCGCTACCGCGAGCTGATTCCATTGATCCGCTTGCTCGATGTACTGGAGCAGCGTGGCCCGCGGGTTGGCTATACCTTTTAATTAAATTAAGTAAGTGCAAATCGTCCACCGCGGCGCATCTCGCGCACACGGCGTAAAATCCTTTCAGTGATTTTGTTTTCGCCGCGCGCGCAAGACGCGCCGCGGTTTTACTCTATTTTGGATTGACCGACATGAAAGCCATGATTTTCGCCGCCGGGCGCGGCGAACGGATGCGCCCGCTGACCGACACCTGCCCCAAGCCCTTGCTCAAAGTGCGCGGTCGCCCGCTGATTGTCTGGCATATCCTGAACCTGGTGCGCGCCGATATCACCGAGATCGTGATCAACCATGCCCATCTGGGCCACATGATAGAAGAAGCGCTGGGCGATGGCGCACAGTTCGGCGCTAAGATCGCCTACTCGGCAGAGGGTACGGCACTGGAAACCGCAGGCGGGATTGCCAAGGCGCGCCACCTGCTGGACGATCAGCCGTTTGTTGCGATTGCCGCCGATATCTATTGCCCGCATTTCGATTACACCCAGGTCAAAGATGCGTTGCAGGATAACGATGTCTGGGGCAACCCGCACCCGGCCGATACACGCGACGCCGCCTGGCTGTATCTGGTAAAGAATCCGCCGCATCATCCGAACGGCGACTTTGCGCTGAATAATTTCTCGATCGCCAATCAAGGCGAGCCGCGCCATACCTTTTCCGGCATCGGCGTCTATCGCCCGGAAATGTTCGATGGCATCATCCCCGGCACATCGGCCCAGATCGCGCCGATCCTGCGCAAGTATGCCGATTTGGGACGCGTCGGCGGAGAAGTCTATCGCGGCGACTGGACCGATGTCGGCACCGTCGAACGCCTGGCGCAACTGAATGCCCCGTTCAAGGAAGGACGACCATGAAATCCTATGCTGCCCGGCGCGCCGCGCTGATTGCCCACATGCGGGCCAAAGGCGGTGGCGTCGCCATCATCCCGACGGCGCCGGAAGTCACGCGCAACAGCGATGCCGATTTCCCGTACCGGCACGACAGCTACTTTTACTATCTGTCCGGCTTTACCGAACCGGAAAGCGTGATCGTGCTGGTAGTCGGTGCCACCACCCAATCGATCCTGTTTTGCCGTGAAAAAAACCTGGAACGCGAGATCTGGGATGGCTATCGTCATGGCCCGGACGCGGCCCGCACCAGCTTCGGTTTCGATGCCGCCTACCCGATTGGCTCGCTCGATGTCGAGCTGCCCAAACTGCTGGCCAATGCGCCGGCGATTTTTTATGCGTTGGGCTCTGACGCGAAGCTCGATGCCCGGGTACAGGGCTGGCTGCAGACGGTGCGCATGCAGGCGCGTGCCGGCGTCACCGCACCGTCGGCGGCGCACGACATCCATGCATTGTTAAATGAAATGCGGCTGGTCAAGGATGCCGATGAAATCGCGATCATGCGGCGCGCCGCGGAAATTTCTGCCCATGCCCATGCACGCGCGATGCGCATGTCCAGACCCGGCATGCATGAATACCAGGTCGAAGCGGAGTTGTTGCATGAATTCCGCCGCCACGGCTCGCAGTTTCCAGCCTATACCTCGATTGTCGCTACCGGCTCCAATGCGTGCGTGCTGCATTATCGCGCCGGTGATGCGGTCTTGAAGGATGGCGACCTGGTGCTGATCGATGCCGGCTGCGAACTCGACAGCTATGCGTCGGACATCACCCGCACCTATCCGGCCAACGGCAGGTTTTCCGGGCCGCAAAAAGAATTGTATGAAATCGTTTTGGCGGCGCAACACGCGGCGATTGCCGAAACCCGTCCCGGCAAACGCTTCATCGATGGGCATGACGCGGCGGTGAAGGTGCTGGCGCAGGGCATGCTGGATACCGGTTTGCTCGATGCGAACAAGGTCGGCTCGCTCGACGATGTGATCAGCAAGGGCGATTACCGGCAATTCTATATGCATCGCACCGGCCACTGGATCGGCATGGATGTGCATGATGTCGGCGACTACCGGGAGCCGTCGGTTGAAACCACGGCCGAGACCGAAAAGCCATGGCGTATTTTGCGCCCAGGCATGGTCACTACCATCGAACCCGGCATCTATGTGCGGCCTGGAGCCGGCGTGCCGGAACAATACTGGCATATCGGCATTCGCATCGAAGACGATGCGCTGGTCACCGCAGAAGGGTGCGACATCCTGAGCCGGGCGGCGCCGAAAACCGTGGCTGAAATCGAAGCCGTGATGCGCGACGGCGTGCCGCAGCAGGCTTGATGGCCGGGCCAGATGCAATGAGCACCGATTTCGATATTGCGGTGTGCGGCGCCGGTCCGGTAGGCCTTGCGCTGGCCACCCTGCTGGTCAGGCGCGGCTGCGACCCGGCAAGGATTGCCGTGCTCGATGCCAAGACACTCGAGCAGGTGGCACACGACCCGCGCTCGATTGCGCTCTCCCATGGCAGCAAACAGCTGCTGGACGGCATCGGCGCCTGGCCCCGGATAAGCGACCCCATCCATCAGATTCATGTATCGCGCCGCGGCCATTTCGGCCGCACCCTGATCGACCGTGCCGATTACGCTGTGCCGGCGCTCGGCCATGTGACCCGCTACGGCGCACTGATTACCGAATTGTCGGACGCTGCATACAGTGCCGGCGTGCAGATCATCCGCCCTACGCATGTCAGCGCGGCAGTCGAACTTGCGGATGCGGTCGAACTGGAACTGGAAAACGGCACCCGCCTGACGACACGGATTCTGGTACAAGCCGAAGGCGGCCTGTTTGGCGAGCAAAGCGCCCGTTCGCTGCGTCGCGATTACGATCAAATCGCGATGGTCGCGCATGTGAAGGTCAGCGCCCCGATTGCGCATCGTGCGTTCGAGCGGTTTACCGATGAAGGCCCGCTGGCCCTGCTGCCGCAGGACGATGGCTATGCGCTGGTCTGGTGCGCCCGCCCCCATAGCACCGCGCATCTGATCGGCTTGCCCGATGTAGCGTTTCTATCCGCGCTGAGTGAGGTATTCGGTACGCGGCTGGGGCGCTTTACCCAGGTTTCGCAACGCAATACCTTTCCGCTTGGCCTGAATGCCCATCCATCGATCAGCGCCAGGCGGGTTGCCATTGGCAATGCGGCACAAACCCTGCATCCGGTGGCCGGGCAAGGCCTGAACCTGGGTTTGCGCGACGCCACGGTGCTGGCGCGCCTGCTGGCCCAGCAAGCCAGTCCCGCCATGCTGCAGCAATTTCATCAGGTCCGCATGCGCGACCGCCGTACCGCCATCGGCATTACCGATGCCATGGCACGCGTGTTCGCCAGTGCGCCGCAAGGCAGTATTGCCCAATCTTTGGTCAGCCTGTCGCTTGGTGTGATTGACACCCTCGCCCCGGCCAAACGAACGCTGGCTGAATTGATGATGTTCGGCCAGCGGCCATAATCATCTTTCAGCGCAGATTTTCAGCGCCGCTGGCTGCGACGACATTACTGCAATTTCTGCAATGACTACGACTAGCTGGATTGGCATCAGCAGCATGCGCATGCCGTCATAGCGCCTGCGATACACCAGCCGCGCACTTCGAATCGTCGCTGCGCAGCAAGTAGTGTTGCTTTATTTATGCGGCGGACGGGTCTGGCGTTTCGCTGATCCGGTCGGATGTGTGCTGTCTTTTCGATTGCTTTTTTTGGTACATCCGACTGTCCGCCAACTGATGCAGATCTTGCCTGGACAAATCTTCCGATACGAGAGCCGACCCAAAGCTCAGGCCGGCAAAGCCAAAATCCTCCTGCTGTAAAGCTGCCCCGGCTTGCTGCAAGCTGTCTTCAATCCAGTCGAGCGCGCCATCGTCACAGGTAATGGCAAATTCATCGCCGCCCATCCGGTGCAGCATGGCACGATCTCCCAGAAATGCTTTTAAGAGTCCAGAAAAACGGCATAGCAATTCATCGCCGCGGTCGTGTCCATAAGTATCGTTGTAGTACTTCAGGCCGTCGAGATCGATAATGGTCAAACTACCGTTTTCCGGCAACTTCTGAATCGACACAGCGAGGTGTAAACGGTTCGGCAAGCCTGTCAGCGCATCAGTGTGAGCAAGCGCCGCACTGTGCCTGGCATCGGCCAGCGCCAACTCCTTTTCACTGTGCAGCAACGCGAACTGGTAAGACAATACCAGCGCCAGCAGAAACACTTCGACCGCCACCGCCAGCAAGCCGATATGCTCGACATACAAGGTGTGCGTATCCATCTGACCAAGCGAGATCGCGGCCGAGCCGAGCACGAAAAAAGCGGCGATCGCCACCAGATACAGGCGTGCCGAGCGGTTTCCCTGGTATGCGCGCACACCCCCTGCCACCAGGCCATAGGTCATGAACAGGCCGACCCCGTAGCGATCCAGTTCAAGCGACCAGTTGGGACGAACCAGTGCCAGTACGATGAAGGCCCCAAACAGCACCAGCAGCGCCTGGCCGCTACGGTACAGATAGGGATGGCTGGCTGGGCGGATCTCCAGCAGCGCCAGTACGAAAACGATGTAGGCACAATTTGAAAACAGGATCGGGAAGCTGAGCAGATAAAACCAGTGCACGCCCAGCAAATCCGGAAACACCAGCAGCGAACTTGCGTTGTATAGCAGGTTACCAAGAATAAACAACGCATACATCCGCTCGGCCTTGCGCCTGCGCACCATGGCTAGCGCAGCATAGTAAAACCCCAGCCCCAGAAACACGCCCAGGCACATCAGCACCACGGCGTTGCCGGGCTTGATCGCTTGCTGATAATGTTCGAGCGTATCGAGGTACGGCGCAGGTTGGGCCAGGAAGAATGGCGAATCCAGTTGCGCAATCAACCGGTAGCTGCCCGCAGGCAAAGTAAGTTCGCGGCCATGGCGCAGAAAAAATGGATTCGGCTCCGTGCTTTGAATGCCACCCTGCAAATCCGCGATGCGTTTGCCCTGGTTATCCAGCACCATCAGCCGAAAGCGGCCAATCGTGCTGGAATTTTTAAAGTCCAGCACATACCGGCCATCGCGCGCAATACTGAAATCGGATTGATGCCAGAAATCGCCGCCTGTCGGCGCCAGTTTCGCTACCCGCTGCAGGCCGGCTGCGGCCAAGTCATGCTGATCCTGATATTGCCAGTCCGGCCTTGCCTGATATAGCTGGCCAGCCAAGTCGGTCGGCGCCGCCTGCAGCCAACCCGGAAGCCATGCCAGACCGGTGAACAGACATGCCGCAAGCCAGCGCAAGCGCCTGCATGGCAATGAAAGAGAATGTAAGTGAGTCAAAATGGCGAGCGTCAGGCGGTCCCGCCTTTGCAGGCAGAACCGGAATAATGCGGGAACCAGCGTATTTTATTGCCTTCATCCAAGAAAAGTCCATCGCTGCGCCTACCAGCGCGTGATACGCAACGCATCCATGATGCTTTTTCGTCATGCATGGCAAGGCTGCAGGGTAAACCGATCGGCATCAGGAACACCTGATGGTGTTACCGATTGCGCCGTACCGATGCGCTGATTTGCTGCAAGACTGGCGCCCATTTGATGGATGAGCCCATTCCTGTCCGGTAGAAACAGGTGGCGATTCCGAGGAGTGCATTCACGGTAAGCACTGCGATCGCGTTACTACGATCTGAACTGCACTGTCTTCCGCCATCATCCCACTCAGACATGTTGCCAACTAGCGCGGTTGGCATGCAACCTGGATCAAGCAATAAAATTTCTACAGAAAAGATTCTTGTGACAGGACGATATTGGCACTACATTGTATGAACACTGCTTTGCCAAACGAAAAACTTTTTTACGAATAAGCGCAATCGATAACGACCATATTTCTAGTTGGCTAAACAGTTACCCAATCGAATTGGCAAGTTATGTAAGTTATAGCGACAAGAAGGAAGAGAATGAATATCTCTGCAAATGAATTTCGAGAATGCTGCACGAATCGGCTGCTCGGGCTTTTGTCGGATACGCAGCTTGCGTCGTTCTTACCTAGATTAAATATCGTTGAGTTTCACTATGAAGATGAATTAGAAAAACACCGACACCCGATCATTTGCGTCTATTTTCCATGCAACTGCATCTGCTCGATTCTGACTGAACTGTCCACCGGTCAGGCAGTAGAAGCTGGCGCCGTGGGTAACGAAGGCATGACTTCCATCATGGCGTTTCTCGGCGGTAAATATGCAACCGACACCATGATCTGCCAAGTTCCCGGCACGGCAGTACGGATGGAGATCGCCGATTTCAGAGAAGCGATCTCTGACGATGCGCCATTTCGACGCATCTGCCAGAGTTATATCCAGATCTATATCAGTACGATGGCGCAATCACTTGCCTGCAACCGGTTCCACAAGCTGGAACAGCGGCTCGCCCGCTGGCTACTGATGTGCCACGACCGGGTTGGCCGTGAGGATTTTCCAATCACGCAGGATTTCATGGGGCTCATGTTGGGCAGTGAGCGCCCGACAGTGTCACATGCCGCAAAAATCCTGATGGATAAAGGCACCGTTTCCTATGTGCGCGGTAAAATGAAGGTGCTCGACCGTGCCGCGCTTGAAGAATGCGCATGCGAATGTTATCAATTCACCCGCGATCAATTCAGATCCGTGATGGATTTGAACATTGGCTAGCGTTCACGCTCAGGGAAGTAAGCGTTGAACGCAAGCTTTGGCGCGCTTGGACACGCATTGCGGGTATGGCAGCAATTCTTTCGACTTGCGCTGTCAGGGCGAATGGCGATCTGCACTGCTTGCAAGTGGATAGTTTTAATCAGAATTTGCCAGGCAAAGCGAAGAGGATGGCAGGCTATTCATTTTCGAAATTTTTCCAGTTTTGTAGGTGCCAAAGACGCAACGCCATATGTATTTCCAAGGTTCGACTGCCATCCGTCCAGTTTTCCAATAAGCAGTTGATCATTTCCAGCCTTTGCCGAAACGTATTGATATGGATTCCCAACGCGGCTGCAGCAGCTTTCGCATTATGCCCGTGGTCCAGGTAGCAAATCAGCGTTTTCGCCAGTTCGATTTTCCGTGCATCGCTTTCCGTGAAAATCCTGCCCAGTGCCGATGACAAGAAAGCGCCGATATCCCGGGTACTTTTGTTTTTAAAAAGAATTGAATAAAGTGACAGTTCATTTTCATCGAAGATGGCATTCCGGTTGCCGAGCAATGGCAGCAGGTCCAGACATTGGCGCAATCCATCGTGGCAGGCAGGCAGATCCTCAACCCGGCTGACCGGTGCGGAAATAACGCCCCAGAACTGTTCCCGGGTATTTTCAGAAAGGAATTTCGACATGGCTTCTTTCGCCGCCTGCCCGCTGTCTGCCGGACCGACGACCACCAGCACGCCATTGATTTCATCGACAAGGGCACTGCTGAAATGCGAAAGCTTGCGCAGCTTTCCAATGTAATAAGACAGTTCACCGCTTCCTGGCTTTACCTGCATCAGGTAGAGCGATCTGGCTGGATTGACCCCATAACGCGCCAACTGATGCGTCAGCTTTTCCGGGTTGTATTGGGGATTGCTCAGCAGGCTGCGCAACACAATCGGAATCTCCCTTGTGGCAGCAGATTCATTGCGCTCCATCGATAATAAAACCACGCCGGTCACGACTGAGCTGCGTTCGAAAATGCGAACCGCAACGTCATTCAGATTGTTGGCAGTATAAATCACCAGACCACCCAGGAAGCCCCGCCCCCCAACCACCGCCGACACGCGGCATACACCGGCTTCCGAAGAAAAAACCGTCACCGACTTTCCCAGCACTCGGCTTTCATTCAGCGCTGCATGCATCTGGTCTTGCATTGAAAATTCATGATTGGACGCGTTTTTATTGCATTCATCCTGCACACTGCCTGCTTTGGCCAAAGCGGTATAGGTTGGCTGTTCACCTTCATCAAGGCAGACCACGTCACCTTCCAGCATGTTGGCCACCATTTCACATAGCTCCTTGATACCGCCGCCCCGGGCAACCAGCGTCGTCAAGCGTTCATGTGCTTCGGCCGCGATCTGAATGTCTGCGGTCTGTTTTTCCAGACGGGTGTTGGCTTCACTGACCTGGCGTAATGCTTTCTGTGTTTGTTCAAATAACCGGGCGTTTTCGATCGCAACCGACGCATGCGCCGCCAGCGTGGAGAGAATCGACATTTCCCATGCGTTGTAAGTGCGAATATAACGGTCGCCGACAAACAGGACGCCGATCACCTTGGCGCCGGACAGAAGCGGAACGCCGAGGATGGAGCGAATATCTTCATCCGTCACAGCAGTGTCGATCAGGTTTGTGTGGGCAAAACGGCTATCGGCTTCGTAATCC
The DNA here is from genome assembly GCA_036677325.1 of Paucimonas sp. GTDB lineage: Bacteria > Pseudomonadota > Gammaproteobacteria > Burkholderiales > Burkholderiaceae_D > Paucimonas. The sequence continues at coordinate 2,821 of JAKFBY010000071.1, read as the reverse complement.
GAGGAGGAATAAGGCGTTAAGTTACGGGCGACAAAACCGCAAACGCCGACGTCGCGTGGCACGCGAATCTCCTTGAATTTTTCTGAAAAGGCGCCGTCCGTGGCACGCACATAAAAATCGCCTCGTTCATCGTCATAAATCGATAAATAGCCGACATCGCATCCGATCAGATTGCGTGCCCGATTTACAATTGCCTGCAGCACTTGATCAATATCCCGAATGGCAGTGAGATTCTGCGCGGTTTCGATCAGCGCCATCAATCCGCGCTCGCGTGTCTGCAACTGTTCGAGACGCTCCTTGAGCGCAATCGCCTTTTGCGCGTGATCGATCAAGGCCGCTTTGCCCGGATAGTCATCCAGCGCTTCGATGCGGGTAACAATGCGAATCAGATCCTCTTTGGCATCGGCCTTGAATAGTGAAGCGATGATGTCATGCTCAAGCGCTGCCTTGGCTGTACTGTCGAATTCAGAGGCATTCTTTGTGGGCATGCTCGGTTCTCGTTAATTAAATAGGCTGCGAACGACGCCGATTTTGGCGTCCTACGCAATGTATGTTTCACACATTCAGCTCACCGCCAATTCCATTCATTACCGCTGAATTACGCAGCCAAGTGCGATTTGGAAATCCTTTGCAGGCGGCCGATGGATTATTTATGTTCGCTAACGCATTGAATTCAAATAAATTTATTTGTGCATTGCACCAAATTTCGGTGAGAAACACAGGTCTGCGAAACAATTTGCGATTTACATAAAATAGTGCGCTATGTGTGATTTAAACACATATCAATCATCGTTGGATCTACCTACACTGCATTGATCCGAATCGCAACCGGCTTGCGATCTACCTGCATCGATTGGAGACCACCATGACCATTGATTCCCGCCTGCCAAACTTTCGCTCACTCGACCCTGCCAGCCGCCTCGGCCAGATTGCCGCCAAAGTGGGGCTGACGGAACAGGAATGCGCACTGATCTCCGAGCCGAATGCATTGCCTCTGGAGACGGCAAATGGCATGGTTGAAAACGTCATCGGCAAATTTGAACTGCCTTATTCGGTTGCCGGCTATTTTCAGATCAATGGGCGCGATGTTCTGGTGCCGATGGTGGTGGAAGAACCGTCCGTCGTCGCCGCTGCCTCCTTCATGGCCAAGCTGGTTCGCGAAGCCGGCGGCTTTCAAACATCGAGCAGCAGCCCGCTGATGCGCGCCCAGGTGCAAATCATGGGCGTGACCGATCCCTACGGTGCGCGCCATGCAGTGCTCAGCCATAAGCAGGAAATCATCGACATGGCCAACCAGCGCGACAAAGTGTTGATCGGACTGGGTGGCGGTTGCCGCGACATTGAAGTCCATGTCTTTCCCGACACGCCGCGCGGCGCCATGGTCGTGATGCATCTGATTGTCGATGTGCGCGATGCAATGGGCGCCAATACCGTCAATACCATGGCGGAAGCAGTGGCGCCACGCATCGAGGAAATTACCGGAGGAAAGGTACTGCTGCGCATTCTGTCGAATCTGGCTGACTTGCGGCTGGCCAGGGCCCGTGTGCAAATTCCGGCAGCGCTGCTGAAGACTGACAAATACAGCGGCGAAGAAGTCATCAACGGCATTATCGACGCCTACACGCTGGCCGCCGTCGATCCTTACCGTGCCGCAACCCACAACAAGGGCATCATGAATGGCATCGACCCGGTGATCGTCGCCACCGGCAATGACTGGCGTGCGGTAGAGGCTGGTGCCCATGCGTATGCCTGTCGCGATGGCCGCTACACGTCGCTCACCACGTGGGAAATCTCAAGCCAGGGCGATCTGGTAGGCACGATTGAAATGCCAATGCCGGTTGGCCTGGTCGGCGGCGCCACCAAGACTCATCCCCTAGCTCGCCTGTCGCTCAAGATCATGCAGTTGCAGTCGGCACAGGAACTGGCTGAAATCGCGGTCGCAGTCGGATTGGCGCAGAACATGGGCGCACTGCGCGCTTTGGCAACCGAGGGTATTCAACGCGGTCATATGGCATTACATGCACGCAATATTGCGATTGCGGCGGGTGCCAAAGGCGAGGCAGTCGACATCATCGCCAGAAAAATGGCGGCGGCTAAAGACGTGCGTACCGATTACGCGATAGAACTGTTGAAAGAATTTCAGTAAGCCAGGCATCACAAGCAGTGACAAGCATGCCAAGGTGCAGTCATGGCAATTGAAATCGGAAGGTGATGAAAAATGGCTTTCCCAAGCAAATCAAGATCGTTGAAATCGGTGTGAGGGATGGCTTACAAAATAAAAAAGTGCAAGGGGCAAGCGCAGTAAAAATTGCCCTGATTAATCGACTGCTCAATGCGGCCAATGCGCTTTCTTCGAAACGAACAATAGCAAAAGCCGGCATGACCGTAACGTAAGAAACTGAAGTAACGTAAGCCGGAAAACAGGGCAAAACAAACCATAGCCCAACCGAGCAGACAATGCTCACTACACAGGAGACTCAACATGAACAAGCAGATACTTTCCGGCCTGGCTGCCGCCACCGTGGGCCTGCTGGCCGTATCCAGCCCGGCCCAGGCCCAATCGAAGGAGCCGCTGCGCATCGGCTTCATCACCGACATGTCCGGCGCCTACCAGGATACCGACGGCCCCGGCGGCGCCGAAGCCATCCGGATGGCGGTGGAGGATTTCGGCGGCTCGGTGCTGGGCCGCAAGATCGAAGTGCTCACCGCTGATCACCTGAACAAGGCTGACAATGCCGCCTCCAAGGCGCGCGAATGGATCGACCAGAAAGACGTCAAGATGATCGTCGGCGGCGCCAATTCCGGTGCGGCTCTTGCCATC
>JAKFBY010000070.1:0-123580 GCA_036677325.1 Paucimonas sp. | reverse complement strand
ATGAACAATGCCATGAAGGTAAAGGCAGAGACTTCAATCAGGTAGCCCAGTCCCATCGGCAGACCAAGCTTGAGCAACTCCCGTTGTGCGCTCCAGCGCGGTGCGACAAAACCGGTGCCAAATAGTGCGAATGGCTGATAAAGCGTGGATTTGCACAAGATCAGCCAGCCCGCTAGCAGCGCAATCCAGGCGCTGATTGCGGTGGCAATCGCACATCCCGGCCCGCCCAAGGCAGGCATGCCCCATGCACCGAAGATGAACAGTGCATTGAGCGGTATTTTCAGGAAAAGGGCGGCAACCTGGATCAGCATGACCATTTTGGGCCGTGCAATGGCTTGATTAAATGCGCCGTAGACGCGAAAGCCCAATGATGCCGGCAACGCCAACGCCAGTGTTTGCAAATAGAAGCTGGCCTTGGCATTGATTTCAGGTGATGCTTGCGCCAGCGACAGCAGCGGTTGCGGAAAAAACAGAATCAACCAGCCGGCAACGCTCAGGAACAGTGCCAGCCATACCCCCTGTTTGACTTCTGCGCCGATGGCGTCGAACCGCTGTGCACCGAACAACTGGGCAATGACCGGCGAGAGGGCATGCAGCACGCCGTTGGCGCCAACAAATACGCTGACATAAATTGATACGGCAATCGACAAGGCGGCCAGATCGGTTGCCGAGTAGCGCGCCGTCATGGCGGTGTCGATGACGCCATTGGCGACTACTGCCAGTTGTCCTACCAGAATCGGCCAGGCTAGCGAGGCGATGCGTGCGGCAGGGCTGGGCGAAACCGGCGTCATCGCATTTAATTCATGCGTCGATACAGGCGGAAGCGCTCGTTGCGGTCGGACGCGCGGCGCCCTTCCCATATCAGCCGCCAGCTCTGGCCGGCACGTTGAAGCTGGCGCTCAGCAGCCTTGCGGCTGGTGCCGGCCAGCAGCAGGAAATTGCACTGGGCGCCATCAAATTCGGCAAACTCGATCTTGCCAAAATAAGCAAAGGACGCGCGCTGTGCCGGACTGACGGTACTGACGATGCAGTGCTGATCCGGCAGCTGGGCTGACATCTGGCGGGCGACGCCGGCATAGCTGCGCATGTAATTTCCCCATGGTAGCCATAACGTCATCAATAGCAGCCAGCACAGGATCACGCCGCCGGAGGACAAGACGACCGCGCGCCACAATACCGAGGGTCGGCGTGCGATGCGCCAATGGACCAGCATGATCCAGGCGGCAGAAGCCAGCACCGCAATGGCAAACGCAAACAGATTGAATTCGGGTTTGAATCCCGGTGCCAGCTTGAAGGCATTTTTGGCAATTTGTGCCGGCCAGCCGGTTTGCTTGGCGATCCAGCCGATCCAGATAAACCCGGCGCACGTGCTCAATATCATCACCGAGAACCAGTCCACGGCATTGATGGCGCCGCGCTTCATGGTCGGCAAGCCGAATGCCGCCAGGATCGCCAGCGCAGGCAGCAGCGGCAACAGCAGGCCTTCCTCGGAGGCCGGGGCCAGCAGCGCCAGCAGCGCAATCGTATTGCAAAAGATGAACGGCAACGCAATATGCAGCGACATGTATTGCTGGCGCCATGCATACACTGCCCAGGCGGCATACGGCCAGGCCGGCCAGGTAAACCAGATGCCATTGCTGATCAGGTATTTCAAGGCACGCCAGGACGGCAAATTGAGATGCTGCAGGTTCCACGCCATCCAGCCGTCGATTGGCGAGCCGTTGAACGGGCGCATCGACTCGCTGGCAGCGATCCAGCTGCCGCACACCAGCAACGCCGCGGGCAGGGTAATCAGCAGCAAGCGCCCGCTGAGTCGCTTGGTACGCACCACATCGAACGCCAGCAAACTGAGCCATAAAGCCAGCGGGACGACCCAGCCGCGGGTCAGCGCCAGCAGGCCCAGCACCATGCCCAGCATGGCGGCGGCACGATACGAATACGTTTCAAAAAAACATATCGCTGCATACAGTGTGCATGCCACCATCGCTACCTGCAACGCGTTGGCGCTGGTGGAGTGGCTATGCACCAGCAGACCGAGGCAGCCCAGATAAATCAGCAGCGCGCCATCGGCCAGGGTGCGGCCATAATCTTTTGCTTCAGGCTGTCCGCCGAATGCAAGCCGCAATGGCTGCGCCTCATTGCGCCGTCCGAGCAGGTAAGCGGCATACCAGACCGACAGCGCGCCGAGCAAAAAGAAAAAGACCGAGGCAAGGCGGGCAGCCAGCACATCGCCGAGCAGCCAGCCAAATAATTTGATGCAGAGTGCGCCGATCCAGAACGCCAGCGGACTTTCCTGCGGCATCGGCAAACCGACGATGTGCGGTGACAGCCAATCCTGCCAGGTGCCGTTGGCCATGGTCCACATGATGCCGAATCCGGCGGCATCCTCGTTTTTCCAGGGGTCGCGCCCGATCAGGCCGGACAGGATATACAGCAGGCAAAGCACGAACAATCCCCAGCGAGGCAGCGCATTGGTTGCGGAAGCGGGAAGGCGGACGGGCTTCATATCGGTAAAGTTTTTAGTTGTTGGTTATCCGGAGCATAGCGGTCAGTTCCGATTCGCTTTACGCAAGGCATGGCAAATTCGCGTGCATCCCTAGCTAGTGGCAGCCGGCTTCCTGGCCCACAGCAGCCTGAATCAGGGGGTATTGTGCCGTACTCTGCTTAAACAAAAAAGGCAGCCGTAGCTGCCTTTTTGCATGGAACCGATCGATTACTCAGCGACTTGCGTCTTGGAACCAACCGTACCGAACTTCTTGCGGAACTTGTCGACGCGACCAGCAGTATCGACAATCTTGTGCTTGCCGGTATAGAACGGGTGCGATTCTGCCGATACCTCGATTTTCACCAGCGGATAATCCTTGCCTTCGAAATTGATGGTTTCACGCGTTTGAATGGTCGAACGGGTGATGAACTTGAAATCGCAGGACAGATCGTGAAATACAACGTCACGATAATTCGGGTGGATGCCTTCTTTCATGGGTTTTCCTTGGAAATAGTTGGTAGCCAATCGCCACTTCGTCGGTCATCTTGCTTCTCGACCCGATTGATGATCACTTGCCAGGTAATAAAGCCGAAAATTATACAATAAAATCAGCGGCTTGCGCCAGTCGTCCAATGTGCGGCAGGAATTTTCATTGGTGCTGCAGGGACTGATAGAGCCAAATACCGACAAATTTGTGCCGGACAGGGCTTTTCAGCACGCATGCATCATGTATGACACCCGTAAAAACGGCCTGCATGGCAGGCCGTTATCAGTTGTGCACGGTGCAAGCCGTATGCAGGCAGGAATTAACTGCCGCCGCGCCGCATCATTTCAAAGAATTCGGCATTGTTCTTGGTTGCCTTGATCTTGTCGAGAATGAACTCCATTGCCTCGATTTCATCCATGCCGTACAAGAGCTTCCTCAGGATCCAGATTTTTTGCAGCTGGTCAGCCTTGATCAGCAATTCTTCACGGCGGGTGCCGGATTTGTTCAGATTGATGGCAGGATAAACTCGTTTTTCAGCCAGACGGCGCTCGAGATGCACTTCCATGTTGCCGGTGCCCTTGAATTCTTCATAGATCACGTCATCCATGCGGCTACCGGTCTCGATCAGGGCGGTGGCGATGATGGTCAATGAGCCGCCTTCCTCGATGTTGCGCGCCGCGCCAAAGAAGCGCTTCGGTCGTTGCAGCGCATTGGCGTCGACGCCGCCGGTCAATACCTTGCCGGAAGCCGGGATGACCGTGTTGTAGGCGCGTGCCAGGCGGGTGATCGAGTCAAGCAGGATCACCACGTCTTTTTTCATTTCCACCAGGCGCTTGGCTTTTTCCAGCACCATTTCGGCAACTTGCACGTGGCGCGTGGCCGGCTCATCAAAGGTCGATGCGACCACTTCGCCGCGCACCGAGCGCTGCATTTCGGTCACTTCTTCAGGTCGCTCGTCGATCAGCAGCACGATCAGCGTGGTATCGGGGTGGTTGGTGGTGATCGCATGCGCGATATGCTGCAGCATCACTGACTTGCCCGACTTGGGGGATGCCACCAGCAGGCCGCGCTGGCCGCGGCCGATCGGTGCGATCATGTCGATGATGCGCCCGGTGGTGTTTTCCTCGCCGCGCATGTCGCGTTCGAGATTCATGACCCGGTTCGGGTGCAGCGGTGTCAGGTTTTCAAACAGGATCTTGTGCTTGGATGATTCGGGCGACTCGCCGTTGACCTTGTCCACTTTCACCAGCGCGAAGTAGCGTTCGCCATCCTTCGGGGTGCGCACTTCGCCTTCGATCGAGTCGCCGGTGTGCAGGTTGAAGCGGCGTATCTGCGAGGGTGAAATATAAATGTCGTCGGTCGATGCCATGTAGCTGGCGTCGGGCGAGCGCAAAAAGCCAAAGCCGTCCGGCAAGACTTCCAGTACGCCATCGCCGAAGATCTGTTCGCCCGATTTCGCGCGCTTTTTCAGGATCGCGAACATCAGTTCCTGCTTGCGCAGTCTGGCCGCGTTGTCGATATCAAGACCGATGGCCATGTCCAGGAGGGCGGAAACGTGTAACGCCTTGAGTTCAGATAAATGCATAGTATGTGTCCCGCGATGGGAATGTGATGGGTGGGGGAGGGAACTGCGTGGTGTAATCGGAAAATTTAAGTCAATCGGCAGCGATGCGAGCGCATCGCTGCCAGTCAGTTTAGATGTTTGCGTCGATGAACGAAGTCAGCTGGCCCTTGGCCATGGCGCCTACCTTTTGCGCGGCCGGCACACCGTTCTTGAACAGGATCAGCGTCGGAATACCGCGAATGCCGAATTTGGCCGGCACCGCCTGATTGGCATCCACATCCATCTTGGCGATCTGGATCTTGCCGTCGTATTCCTTGGCGATTTCTTCCAGGATCGGGGCGATCATCTTGCAGGGACCGCACCACTCGGCCCAGAAATCGACCAGGACAGGCTTGTCGGACTGCAGAACGTCCGATTCAAAGGATGCATCAGAAATGTATTTAATGTTTTCGCTCATGGTTTCCTCGGTATGAGGGGAAAAAGAAACAATTCGCGCACACGCGACTTACCGTTCATGCCCGGAGTCTGCCTGTAACGCAGCCGAATTACAACAACGAAGTGGAGACGTCTTGCGCGAATTCAAGGTTATGAAAGATGCTGCAAGAAGTAATGCGGCGGGATATTTATTTAAATCATAACCTATTTTTATAAAAAGTGTGCGGATGCCAGAGAATTTAGATCTTGTCTCGCATAAAATATTGATCCACCATTGCCTGCGGGCTCTATCTTACTTCACCAGTCCACCAGTTCATTTGCTCCCCACACTAGCAGCCGAGATGCCGACCACACTGATCTTTTCACCTACCGCCATGCTTACTGTTCGCACCACGCCTGCCGTGGGCGAATGTGCTCCAGCCTGGCTAGTGTTGGCAGCGCCCTGCCGCAAAGGCCTTTAGCCTATATGCTACACGCTCTGGTCCTGCTGCCTGCCTCTGATGCGTTCTGGTCCCAGGCTGCACGCGCAATGCTGCATCATCCGGCCATGGCGAACACGAACGCTACTGATGCCCGAGACTGGTCGGCTCTGTGCGTGCTGGTGCCGACCATGGTGCATGTGCAGCTGCTGAAGGCGGCGCTGGCGAACGAATTATCCGGCACTTGCATTCTGCCCCGGATCATGACGATGGCAGCCTGGCTGGCGCAGCAGGTGCCCGATGCGGAGCGGGCACCGCCGGCGGCGGCCAGTGAGCGTTTGATGGGTCTGTATGCAGGGCTGCGGCAGCATGGCTGGTTGAAAAAGCTTTTTTCGGCCCGACGCAACACCGATTTGCTGCCATTGGCACAGACCCTGCTGGGCCTGTCCGACGAATTGACGCAAAGCCTGCTGCCGCAATTGCAACTGGCGCCGCAAGCAGTCGAGCAGCGCTGGCAAGCTGCCCTGGAACAGTTGACGCCGTCAGCACGTCATGTACTGTCGGACGAAGCGCAGCTGGTGTGGACAATCTGGAAAGGGCAGCTGGATGGCGCAGATGCCTGCGCTGCCCGTTTTGCACAGATGATGCAGCTGGGCGCGCGTGCCGAATCGGCATTGGTGTGGATCGCGCCGGTTGAGCCGGATCCGTTCGAACAGGTCTTTCTCGCAGCTTACGGCGAACGGCAATCGGTGTTGCCGATTCAGCTCGACTGGCGGGCCTCGGCAATTCATCCCTTGTATGCGGCGGCCTGGCCGGAACTGGGCCAGGCACAAGACGCACCGCCGGTTTTTGCGGCGCGCCAGCCATCAATGCCGTCTGGCCTGGCGTTGTGCCAGGCGGCCAGCATCGAAAGCCTGGCCCAGCAGGGGGCGCAAATCATCGTCGACTGGCTGGCGGCCGGCAAATCAGCGCTAGCCATCGTGGCGCAGGACCGGGTCGTGGCACGCCGCATCCGTGCTTTGCTCGAGCGCGCCGAGGTGGGCGTGGCTGACGAAACCGGCTGGAAGCTGTCGACCTCTCGCGCCGCGGCGGCGTTGGCGGCCTGGTTCGAAGTTGTTTTGTCGCGCGCCGACACCAGTGCATTACTGGATTTGCTGAAGTCGCCGTACCTGTTCGCCGAGGTGCCGGACAAGCCGTCGCTGGTCATGCACATCGAAGCGGCGCTGCGCCGCGCCAATGTGCCGGGCGGCTGGGAGGCGGCAGTTGCAGCGCTCAAGAGCGCGCCGGATGCGCAGGCGCTGGTGGCGCAGCTGGCAGCGCAGGCTGCATTATTCGGGCAACGCAAGACGCTGACGGAATGGATCGCCGTCACCGCCGACACCCTCGATGCGCTGGGTATGCGAGGCGCGCTGGCTGCCGATGCAGCCGGCCAGCAGGTAATCGAATTGCTCGATGCATTGGAGCGGGAATGCACTTCGCTTGATCAGGCATTTTCTTTTTCAGAGTGGCGCGCACTGGTCAGCCTGCAACTCGAGTCCACCGAATTCGTCGCGCCCGAGCGCGACCGACGGGTCGTGATGTTGCCGCTCAATGGCGCGCGGCTGCGCGTATTTGATGCGGTACTGGTGGTCGGCGCGGACGCTGCGCATTTGCCGTCGCCGCCGGGAGAGGCCCTGTTCTTTGCGAATGCGGTGCGGCGCGAACTTGGCCTGGCCACGCGGGAAATCCTGCAGCGTCAGCAATTGCGGGATTTTGCCGAACTGTTGAGCGTCAACCGCGAAGTCGTGCTGGCATGGCAAGACCATAAGGATGGCGAACCCAATCCGGTCAGTCCCTGGATCGAGCGCCTGCAACTGGCGCTGGCGCGCCACGGCGCATCAGCCTTGAAAATCCATAAAGTGCAGATCGCGCAACGAGACTTGCAAACCCGGGTGCCCGGCAGCCCGGCGCCGCAGGCGCCGCAGCTGTTGCCAACCAGGCTGTCGGCAAGCGCCTATAACAAACTGGTCGCCTGCCCTTACCAATTCTTTGCCGAGCGCATGCTGGCGTTGTCGACGCCTGACGAACTGTCCGACCTGCCGCAAAAACGTGACTACGGCGACTGGCTGCATCAAATCCTGAAAAAATATCACGATGCCGCCAATGTCGAAAAATTGAATGCCAATCAGCGCGCGGTGCTGCTGGCGGATATTTCGGAAAGCGTGTTTCAGCCGGTACTGCTTCAGAATCCCGCCGCGCTCGGTTTTTACGTGCGTTGGAAAAAGGTGATCCCGGCCTATCTTGACTGGGCCAACGAGCGTGAAGGCCAGGGCTGGCAGTTTGCCTTTGGCGAACGGGAATTCAGCAAGACCTTGCAATGGCCGGGCGGCGAAATGACGCTGCATGGCTGGGTTGACCGGATTGATGAAAACGATGCCGGTGAGTTCGCCGTGCTCGACTACAAGAGCACTGGCCATCCAGCACTGAAAAAGCGACTCGAAGAATGCGAAGATCATCAACTGGCTTTTTATGGGTTGATTGCGGATGTGCCGGTGGCATCGGCGCACTATGTTTCGCTTGAGCCGCACAACGGCAAGACACGCGATGTCGCGGCGCCCCGATATGCCGACTGGCAGCATCAGCTGAGTTCGCAGATCGTCGACAATTTGCGTGCCATTTCGCAAGGCGCCAGCCTGAAGGCATCCGGCATTGACGCGGTGTGCGAGTATTGCAATGTGCGCGGGCTATGCCGTAAAGGGACCTGGTAATGCCACACAACATCGAGGCGCGCGCCTACCAGGCCAATGGTGAGCAGGTCAGTGCGGCCCAGTTCATTGCGATGGCGTGCGATCCGCATTATTCGGTCGTGGTCGAAGCCTGTGCCGGCAGCGGCAAGACCTGGCTGCTGGTGGCGCGCATGCTGCGGCTGCTGCTGGCTGGCGCCGAGCCGGCCCAGCTGCTGGCAATTACCTTTACCCGCAAGGCAGCCCAGGAAATGCGCGAGCGCTTGCTGGTGTTGTTGCGCGATCTGGCACTACTGCCGGATGAAGATCTGCGCACGCTGCTACTGGAGCGCGGTGTCGATCAGCACGATCTGCCGCGTCTGCTGCCGCTGGCCCGCGCATTGTATGAGCGGCTGCTGTCGAGTCCGCAAAGCCTGTCGATCGATACCTTCCACAGCTGGTTCGGACGACTGACCAGGATCGCGCCGCTGGCGGCCGGCGTGCCGCACGGTTATGCGCTGACCGAGACCACCGGCGAATTGCTGCGCGAAGCCTACCGTCGTTTCATGCAGGGTTTGAACGAAGCAAAACAGGAGCGCGTCAGGCAAGCGATGCTGGAGCTGTATGAACAGGTCGGCGACTGGAATACGGTCAAGCTGCTGGATGCATTTGTTGCCAAGCGCGCCGAGTGGTGGGCCGCCAGACAAAACGGCGAGCCGCTGGAGTGGCTGCGTGAACTGTGTGCCGAAGATGGCGAACGCGATGCGCGTCTGTCGTTGTGGGACGATGCCAAACTGGTGGCCCGCATCCAGAATGTAGCCTGGCTTTTGGGACAAGGGGTCAAGCGCAATCAGGAACGCGCCACGTATATTGAAAGCGCGATCACCGCCGGCGCCAGCCTGGCGTCATTTTCCCAATTGCTGTCGCAGTTCTGTGACGACAAGGGGGCACCGCGCGGCAATGATCACCGGCGCGGCAAGTTGCTCAAAGCAATCGAAGAGCAATTAGGCGCCAACGCCACGGACACATTCGAGCAGGAATTCAATGCCATTGCCGCAGCTTTGCTGCGGCTGCAGTGTCGCAGTTTCGAGGGCAGGGTGCTGGCCCTGAACGAGGCCTTGTTCATCGCCGGCGCCGCCTATCTGGAGCGCTACCAGGAAGTCAAGGCAGAGCAGCGGGTATTCGATTTTGCCGACCTGGAATGGCATGCCTATCGCTTGCTGTCCGATGAAGAACATGCCGCGTACCTGCAGAGCCGGCTGGATGCACGCTACCGGCATATCCTGCTGGACGAATTCCAGGACACCAATCCGCTGCAGTGGAGTATCGTGCGCGCCTGGCTCAATGCCTACGGTGATGGCGGCGACCGGCCAAGCGTCTTCATTGTCGGCGATCCGAAACAGTCGATTTACCGCTTCCGGCGTGCCGAACCAAGGGTGTTTTCAGCTGCGAGCGCGATGCTCCAGGCTCAGGGCGCGCATATCCTGCAAACCAACCAGACAAGGCGCAATGCTGCCGGCATTGTCGATGTGCTCAATGCCGGCTTTGCCGGCAACCGCATCTATTCGCCGCAGACCACCTTGTCGGCACTGGCCGGCGCGGTGTGGCGCCTGCCGTTGATCCGGGCTGCAACTGCCGCCGAGGAAGACGAGGACGAGGATGGCAAGAGTGGCAAGTCTGTGACTGCGGCATTCACCTTGCGCGACCCGCTGCAGACGCCGCGCGAAGAACAGGAGGATGCACGCCGCCTGGAAGAAGGACGGGCAGTAGCGCGGGCATTATTGCAGGCCAGGCAGCACCGCACCGGGGGACAGGGCACCATGCGGTGGTCGGATGTGATGCTGTTGGTCAAGAAGAGGACTCATTTGGGCGCTTATGAAAGCGCGTTGCGCCAGGCCGGCATCCCGTTTATGTCCGACAAGCGGGGTGGCTTGCTCAATTCGCTGGAAGTGCTGGACCTGGTCGCATTGCTGAGTTTTTTGATGATGCCGGCCGACAACCGGTCGCTGGCGCATGTATTGAAGTCGCCGATTTTCGGCGCCAGCGACGACGACTTGATCGCGCTGGCAATGCGCACCGAGGCCAACTGGTGGCAGCGGCTGCAGGCAACTGCTGCTCAAGGCAAGTCATCCGCACTCATCAGCGAAGCGGCCAGCCGGCTGGAGCGATGGCTGCAAGTCGCGCCGCACTTGCCGGTGCATGACTTGCTGGATGCGATCGTGCATCAGGGGCAGTTGATCGCGCGCTATGCGCAGGCATCGGCACCGTCCACACGGCCTCAGGTACTGGGCAATATCGATGCATTCATTGAACTGGCGCTGAATCTGGATGCGGGAAGGTATCCGAGCCTGCCGAAATTCATTGATGCACTGTGCAGCCTGCAAAAGGGCGCCGACAGCGACGCGCCTGACGAGGCCAGCATCGATGCGGCAACCGACGCCGTGCGCATCCTGACGATTCACAGTGCAAAAGGGCTGGAAGCACCGATCGTGGTTCTTCTCGACGCCAACCATAGCGAGCCGGCGCGTGACGACATCGGCATCCTGTGCGATTGGCCGCAGGATTCCGATATGCCGACGCATTTTTCGGCGTTCTGCAAGAGCAACGAGCGCGGGGCTGCCCGCGATCGGTTGTTTGCGGAAGAACAGGCATTCAAGCTGCAGGAAGATTGGAACCTGTTGTATGTGGCGGCAACCCGTGCCAAGGAATTGTTGATCATCAGCGGCGTCGCGGCTTCCAGAAAAGCTGGTGCAAGCGGCATTGCCGATGGCAGCTGGTACGATCGACTGCAGCATGCGCCCGAGGCTCCCGGAGCGCTGGTGGTGCTGACCTCGGCGGCAAGCCAGGAGCAGCGGTTTTCACTTGCGATCTTCGATCCGCCAGCCTTGCCGCCACAGCTGCGTCCGGCTGCAATCAATAGCGAAGCAATCAGCGAAGGCATTGCCTTGCACGCGCTGCTGGAGCGCACCACGCATGCCTTTCAGCAGCCGCATGTCTGGCCGGTCGTGCTGCCCGCTCCGGATGCGGTCGCGCACTGGCTGCGATGTTCACGGTCGACTGCCCTTGCGATTCATGCGCAGGCAAGCACCATCCTGTCGCAGTCGCGGCTGGAACACTTTTTTAATCCGGCGCATTATCTGGAAGCGCGCAACGAGATGGAAATTGCCGACGGTGCTGACTGCCATCGGCTGGACCGGGTCGTGGTCTTCGCGGAAACAGTCTGGATTCTCGACTACAAGCGCAATTTTCTCGACAGCGAACGGCTTGCCTATCAGGCACAGCTGGCGCGCTATCGTCAGGCCGCGCATGCGGTTTTTTCAGGTAGGCCGATCAGGACCGCCGTCATTACCGTGGATGGCCAGCTGTGGGAGATCGATTGAATCCCGGCTGGCCAATGCTGGTTTTTGCCGAGAACACTTTGTGCGTTTGGTAATTTCGTAGGAAAAGACAAATCATGAAATTGATGACCGCCTGTTTGCTCAGCACCTTTATATTGTTTGCCGCACCACATGCCGTCAGTGTGCAGGCGGCCTGCCACAAGAAAACCCTGATGGTCGATAAGGTCCTGCGTAGCGGTCTGGTCTGTGCGCCTGCCGCGATGCAGGCCCAGGCCGGCTTGCCGCTTGTATTCGCATTTCACGGTCGCGGCAGTTCGGCACGGGAAATGGCAGCGGCTACCCGCTTGCATCAGGCATGGCCACAGGCGCTGGTGGTCTATCTGGATGGACTGGCCGGCAATCCTGCACCGTACGATGAGCAGGGTCTCAGGCGCGGCTGGCAAATCCATCCTGGCCAATTGCAGGACCGCGATATTCGGTTCGTCGACATGGCGCGTCAGGCATTGGGACAACATTATGCAATCGATGCGCGCCGCATCTATGCAGTCGGACATTCGAACGGTGCGCGCCTGGCCGCCATCCTGTGGGCGCACCGCGGCGAGGAATTTGCTGCATTTGCTTTTTCCGCAGCACAGGCCGATACGCTGACGCATGATGCGCCGCCGCGTTCGGTGTTTCTTGGAATGGGCTGGCACGACCGTGTGGTGCCGTTTGACTGGCAACGACAATCGGTCGCCTACGCCAGAGCGCGTTTGCACATAGTCGCGGACATGACCATGCAACCGGACCAGTTGCTGGTTGCCCGCAATCCCGACGGCCTGGAACTGGCCGTATATGGCCATTCCGGCGCTCATGTCTGGCCGCCGGAGCAGACCAGCATGATCATCGATTTTTTTAAGCGCCAGTCGTTGCCCGCCGCCGGCTCGGCTCCCGCTGTTGGCCGTTAGACGTGCCCGATCGGGTAGAGAGATTTTCCATGCGAACCAGAGAGCCGGTAGCAGGATCTGGTTAATCAGGCAATTCGGGTGCCAAATCCACGAATATGTGAAAATTGTTGAAAAAAAGCCGTCAAGCATTTGAATCTATTGACGAAAATTCCCTCGCGACACTATAGTGGCAGGATGATTTCCGAATTTGATCAACTTTCTGCAAAAGTCAGTGAGCTAGCTGCCTTGGCGCAATCATTGCGCCGGGAAAATGCTGACCTGCGCCAAACTTCTGCCACACTGGTGTCTGCCAATGCCGAGCTATCACGGCGGATGCAACAAGCGCATGACCGTGTGGCGGCACTGCTGGCAAACATTCCTGCCGGTGAGCAAGACGAGGATCCCGCATGACCCAGCTTGATGTATCGATCATGGGGCAAGCATACAAACTGGCTTGCAAGGAAGGCGAAGAGACTGCGCTGGAGCAGGCGGTCGCTTATCTGGATGAAAAAATGTGCGCGATTCGCGATGCCGGAAAAATCAAGGGCAATGACCGGATCGCAGTGATGGCAGCGCTCGCGATCGCGGCCGAATTCCTGTCGACCAGCGCCCCTGGCGGCCCGCTGGCGGAGATGACGCTGGCTGAGGTGAAGCAAAAAATTTCATCGATGCATACGGTGCTGGATGAGGCACTCGCACCGCAGGAAAATCTTTTTTAAATTTCCCTTAAAACGTTTGACATGCCGATCAATTCAGGTAGACTCAAGTCTCCTGCCGTGTTCGCGATTGCCATATATTCCTTGAACCATTTATGTGCATAGGTCGCGGGATTTTGTTCGATGGGCGTGAGCATCGCTAGTCCGATGAACCCGAAATTGAACTAACTGTGGCCAACTTGAACCTCGTGGTTCAGGATGCCGGCAAAGCGGCACAGGCGGGGTTTTATTCTAGAGCGGTTGCATTTATGCAGCCGCTTTTTTTATGGATTTTTTATTCGTCGCGTGTTGGTATCTATTCGGAATCAATTCCGCTAACAGGGCGAACGTGCAGGTTCGAGCAAGCTGAAAGCAGCTGGCCCGCGCCGGCATTTTCTGGATAACGTAATAAATTAAAAATGCAGTATTGGTTGATGAAATCCGAGCCCGGCGAGGTCAGCATCGATGATGCGCTGGCTGCTCCCGCTCAATCGGTGGCGTGGACCGGGGTGCGCAATTACCAGGCCCGCAATTTCATGCGCGACCGCATGTGCGTCGGCGATGGCGTACTGTTTTACCATTCCAGCTGCGCGGAGCCCGGTATTGCCGGTTTGGCCGAAGTGGCCAGTACAGCGTACCCGGACCCGACCCAGTTCGATCCGCACAGTCCCTACCATGACCCGAAGGCGACCCGCGAGCAGCCGCGCTGGCTACTGGTCGACGTACGTATCCGGCAAAAAACGCGCCTGCTGTCGCTGGCCGACTTGCGTTTGCAGCCGGGACTGGCAGGCATGCAGATCCTGCAGCGCGGCAACCGGCTGTCGATTACGCCGGTCGCACCGGCCGAGTGGCAGTTGATTTGTGATTGTTTGTTAAAAAAATAATTTTATTTATTGGGTAGGGTAATCAGATGGATATCGGCATGATCATGGCACTGCTGGTGCTGGGGGCGGGGGTCGGATTTGCGGCAGGATTGCTTGGCATTGGCGGCGGCATGGTGCTGGTGCCATTCATGACCATCATTTTATCGATCCAGGGATTTACAGAACACTACATTGTCCATGTCGCGATTGCGACATCGCTGGCAACCATCATGTTTACGTCATTGTCATCGGTCAGGGCGCACCATCGACGGGGCGCGGTACTGTGGCCGGTAGTCAAGCTGCTGGCGCCGGGCATATTGCTCGGTTCCTGGATCGGACCCTGGATCGGTGCGCAATTGAATTCGTCTGCGCTTGCCGGTTTTTTTGCCGCGTTCGTCGCGCTGTCGGCGACCCAGATGCTGATCGATAAAAAACCGGCCGCAGCGCGCGAATTGCCGCAGGCGCCGGGCATGTTTGCAACCGGCGGCGCAATCGGCGTCTTGTCCGGTCTGGTGGGCGCCGGCGGCGGATTTGTATCGGTGCCGTTCATGACATGGTGCAACGTCAAGATTCACAATGCAGTGGCGACCAGCGCCGCACTAGGCTTTCCGATTGCCGTTGCAGGGACCCTGTCCAATATTTATCACGGCTGGAATACGCCGGATTTGCCGGCCGGGTCGCTGGGCTTTATTTACCTGCCGGCACTGCTGGTGGTAGCGATCGCTAGTGTCACCACCGCACCCCTGGGTGCAAAGACTGCGCATAGCTTGCCGGTCAAAACCCTGAAAAAAATCTTTGCGCTGGTTCTGTATGCGCTGGCAGCTTACATGCTGTATCGGGCGATTCGATAAAACGGCTGGCGTCAAAGAAAGAAATAGGGGCCAGGAATCAATGGCAGATGGGCTGTATAAAGTAAATGAAGCAGTGCAGAAGGTATGCCGTATGCATTGCTTCATTTACTTTACTGCGACGTCTTGCAATGAAATGATTTATGCGTCCTTGAATTGCTCTCTTAAAATATTTTTTTGTACCTTGCCCATTGTATTGCGCGGCAAATCATCGACGAAATGGATGCGCTTGGGCACCTTGAAATTGGCGATTTTTGATTTCAACGCCGCAATGACCTCTGCCTCGGAAACGTTGGCCGCTGGTCTGGCGACCAGCACAGCGGTGACCGCTTCGCCGAAATCCGGGTGCGGCACCCCGATCACCGCCGATTCAAGCACGCCATCCAATTCATCTATGAAGGATTCGATTTCTTTCGGATAAACGTTGTAGCCGCCTGAAATAATCAAATCCTTGCTGCGTCCGACAATCGATAGATAGCCGTGACGATCGAACTTGCCGACGTCGCCGGTTTTGAAATAGCCATCCTCGGTGAATTCTTCCCGGGTTTTTTCCGGCATGCCCCAGTAACCCTGGAATACATTCGGGCCCTTGACCTGGATATCGCCGATTTCTTCCACATCGCAGTGGGTGTTGGCTGCGGCCGGTGTGTTCTTGACGACCCGGATCGATACGCCGGGCAAGGGCAAGCCGACTGTGCCGCCGATGCGCTGACCATGATACGGATTCGATGCCAGCATCGTGGTTTCGCTCATGCCGTAGCGCTCCAGGATGGTATGCCCGGTCTTTTTGGTAAAGTCGTTGAAGGTGTCTGTCAGCAATGGCGCCGAGCCGGAAATGAACAGGCGCATGTTGGCGCAGGCTGCGGCATTCAAGCCCGGCTCGGCCAGCAGTCGCACGTAATAGGTCGGCACGCCCATGAATACGGTCGCCTGTTTCAAATGTTGCATCACCTCTGTCGCATCGAATTTAGGCAAGAAAATCATCTTGCTGCCATTGAGCAAGGCGCCGTGCGATGCAACGAACAAGCCATGCACATGAAACAGCGGCAGCGTATGCAGCAGCACGTCGCCCGGTTGCCAGCGCCAGTAATCCTGCAACACGCGGGCATTGGCTGCCAGATTGTGATGCGTCAGCATCGCCCCCTTGCTGCGGCCGGTGGTGCCGGACGTGTACAAGATTGCGGCCAGATCATGCGGCTGCTTGCGCACGGTTTCAAAGGTGTCGGAAAAATGTGTCGCTCGTTCCAGCAGGGAGCCGCTGCGCGCATCGCCGAGCGTAAACACATGCCTGGTGCCCGACTTGAAGGCAAGTTGCGAAACCCAGCCAAAATTGGCGGGCGAACAGACCATCACTGCCGGCTCGGCATTGCCAAGAAAATAGTCGATTTCGGCAGCACGGTAAGCGGTATTCAACGGCAGGTAGACATATCCTGCCTGTAACGTGGCCAGATACAGAATCAGGGCTTCCGGCGATTTTTCGACCTGCACCGCGATGCGGGAATTTTCCGGCAGCTCCAGACTCGCCAGCAGGTTGGCCATTTTCGCGGTGGCGCGCTCGATATCGCGCCACGAGTAGTACAGGCCATCCTGGGTTTCGATGCAGCAGGCAGATTTATCTTCTGGAAAATGCGATTCAAACAAGGCGTAGAGATTGGCGTTCATACTGAATGGATACTTAATGAATTTCGGTAAAAAAGGATTAAATGAAAGCTCGGCTGGGTGCTCAGGCGATCAGGGCGGAGCGTGCTATCGGGACGGCCTCATTTCCCGAGAAATACCGGCTTGGTCTTGTCCAGGAAGGTCCGCACACCTTCACGATAATCCTGCGATGCGAGAAATGCGAATGCCTCGGCCATTTCCTGAGGAGAAAGCGGCACCGGTTGGGGCGACAGTCGGCGCACCATTTTCTTGTTCATGCGGGCGGCCAGCGGCGCACCCTGGACAATCCTTTCCGCGGTTTGCAGCGCATCGGTCGGTACATCGTCGACGATCCGGTGCAACAAGCCTTTTTCCCGGGCTTCAGCAGCTGGAAATACTCTGCCTTCGAGCAGCATTTCCAACAGGGTTGCCTTGCCAACCAGCTGCAACAGGTAACGCAACTCGTCGGGCGCCAGCGGAAAACCAAGGCGATTGATCGGAATGCCGAAGCGGGCATTTGGGGCGGCAATGCGCAGGTCGCAGGCGCAGGCGATTTCCAGTCCGCCGCCGACGCAGACCCCTTCGATTGCAGCAATGGTCGGATGAATGCAGTGGGCGATGGCGTCGAGTGCCTGGGCGGTGGTTTCGCGGTGATACCGGATGCCTTGCTCCATCGTGCTGCGCACCCTGGAAAATTCCTCGATATCGGCGCCGGCAGCAAAGTTGTGATGGTCGCCGCGCACAATCACGCAGCGCAATTCCTCATCCTTCGAGAGCAGCTTGAACACCTCGGCCAGGGCATTCCACATCGCCACATTGATGGCATTGAGTTTGCCGGGGTTGGAGAGCGTGACCGTGGCGACGACATCGTTTTTTTCGAGGCGGATTTCTGACATGGCAAAGTCTCGCAAAAATTACGACTATATTACGACGATAAGCGGGCAGGCTGTCGGTAGGCAATCACTAGCAGCACCACGCCCAGCACCATCATCGGCAAGGACAGCATCTGTCCTGCCGAAATGGTCCATCCTGCGATACTGACTTCATAATCTGGCGTACGAAAATACTCGGTAAAGAAGCGTGCGCAGCCATACAGCAGTGAAAACATGCCGGATACCGCCATCGCCGGACGTGGTTTGCGGGCAAATAGCCACAGGATGGCAAACAGCAGTACGCCATCGATGGCTGCCTGATACAGCGGTGACGGGTGACGCGGCAGGTTGTCGACATTCGGCCAGATCATGGCCCAGGGCAGGGTGGCGTCGGCCACCCGTCCCGGCAATTCGGCGTTGATGAAATTGCCGATGCGCCCGGCTGCATAACCGAGCGGGACCAAAGGCGCGATGAAATCCATGATATCCATCAGATTGCGCTTGACCTTGCGGCCCCACAGCGCCATCGCGACCAGCACGCCGAGAAAGCCGCCATGGAAAGACATGCCGCCTTTCCAGACCGCGAAGATTTCAAGCGGGTGTGACAGATAATAGGCAGGGTGATAAAACAGCACTTCACCAAGGCGTCCGCCCAGGATCACGCCCAGCACACCATAGAACAGCATGTCGTCAAGGTCTTCCTTTTTCCAGTTGGCGGCGGCGATGTGCGGCTGGCGCAGCCGCAACCGGCCCAGAAGAATGAATTGGGCGAATGCAAGCAGATACATCAGGCCATACCAGCGTATGTCGAGCGGGCCGATCGACAGGGCAATCGGGTCGGGCATTGGATGAGTCAGCACTTATTTTTCTTTCTTAACATTTCGAGGAAGGCGCGCATTACCGGCCCGTGCAGGTCACGTCGCCATGCCATCCCGGTTTCGATCCGTAGTGCCGGGACGGCGATCGGCATGGCCTAGACACCAGGAGGCAAATTCGACACCGATTGTGGCACAAGCACGATTCTGATGCCAGTGCGCACCAGCCCGGCAATGATCTGCATCTGGGTTCCGTCCGGCAGGGCGGGTGCGAATTTGCGAGGAAACCTGATCAGCGGCTGTCGTCTTGCCACATTGGCGTTATAGTGGCAGGAACAGGGACGTGCTAAAACATGCTAAAGGTACCGACCCTTAATCGCCTTATTTCGGAGACATCATGGCTTTCAATCGCCGTTCCAAAAACATTACCCAGGGCGTCGCCCGCAGCCCGAACCGTTCAATGTATTACGCGCTGGGCTATCAAAAGGAAGATTTCGACAAGCCGATGGTCGGTATTGCTAATGGGCATTCAACCATCACGCCATGCAATTCAGGATTGCAAAAGCTGGCTGATATCGCGATCACAGCGATCAGGGATGCCGGCGCCAATCCGCAGGTATTCGGCACGCCGACCATTTCCGATGGCATGTCGATGGGCACCGAGGGCATGAAATATTCACTGATTTCGCGCGAAGTGATTGCCGACTGTATTGAAACCGCAGTCAATGGCCAGTGGATGGATGGCTGTGTCGTGATTGGCGGTTGCGACAAGAACATGCCGGGCGGCATGATTGCGCTGGCGCGCACCAATGTGCCGGGCATTTATGTCTATGGCGGCACCATCAAGCCGGGCAAGTGGAAAGGCAAGGATCTGACGATCGTTTCGGCATTTGAGGCGGTCGGCGAATTCACTGCCGGACGCATGTCGCAGGAAGATTTCGACGGCATCGAACGCAATGCCTGTCCGTCATCCGGTTCCTGCGGCGGCATGTATACCGCCAACACCATGTCTTCGTCGTTCGAGGCGCTCGGCATGTCGCTGTTGTATTCATCAACCATGGCCAATCCGGATGATGAAAAAGTCGGCTCGGCGGCCGAATCGGCGCGCGTGCTGGTCGAGGCGATCAAGCGCGACTTGAAGCCGCGCGACATCATTACCCGCAAGTCGATTGAAAATGCAGTCGCCGTCATCATGGCCACTGGCGGCTCCACCAATGCTGTATTGCACTATCTGGCGATCGCGCATTCTGCGGAAGTGGAATGGACGCTGGATGACTTCGAGCGGGTGCGTCTGCAGGTGCCTGTCATCTGCGACCTGAAGCCGTCCGGCCAATATGTCGCGACCGATCTGCACCAGGCCGGCGGCATTCCGCAAGTGATGAAGATGCTGCTCAATGCCGGCCTGCTGCACGGGGACTGCATGACCATCACCGGCCGCACCATTGCTGAAGAACTGGCAGATGTGCCGGATGCGCCGCGCGCCGACCAGCATGTGATTCGCACCATCGACCAGGCACTGTATAAGCAGGGCCATTTGGCGATTCTGAAAGGCAACCTGTCGCCGGAAGGCTGTGTTGCCAAGATCAGCGGCTTGAAAAACCCGGTGATCACCGGTCCGGCACGGGTGTTCGATGATGAATATTCGGCAATGGAAGCGATCCTGGCCGACAAGATCCAGGCTGGCGACGTGCTGGTGCTGCGCTATCTGGGACCGAGGGGTGCGCCCGGCATGCCGGAAATGCTGGCGCCGACTTCGGCGATCATTGGCAAGGGCCTGGGCGAGACGGTGGGATTGATTACCGATGGCCGCTTTTCCGGCGGTACCTGGGGCATGGTGGTCGGCCACGTGGCGCCGGAAGCCTATGCCGGCGGCACCATTGCGCTGGTTCAGGAAGGCGATTCGATCACCATCGATGCGCTGCAGCAGTTGATCCAGCTGAATGTGCCTGAGGAAGAAATTACTCGCCGCCGCGCTGGCTGGACCGCGCCGGCGCCACGTTATACGCGCGGCGTACTGGCTAAGTTTGCCAAGTTGGCATCGTCGGCCAGCAAGGGCGCCGTGACCGATTGAGCCATTTGCAGGGACAATAACCAGGCCAGATGCTAGCGATGTAGCGATCTGAAGCTGACTGCAATCGCTGGCTCTAGTTTGGCGTGTCCGCCTTCAACCCATGAAGACGTGGCGGGAAGGCGGTAGTTGCCCTGTAGAGGGCGCCAGACGTATCTGGGTGATGGACTGTGTCTGGTTTATCGGCGATTTTTGGTTTCGAACGCTTTTTTGACGCGCTCCTGCCGGTTCTTTTCCAATTTGTCGTGCGCCTGGCGCTTGTCGAGGCCCAGTATTCTTTCGATGAATTCAAACCAGATAAATGCAACAAAAAGTAAGCCTACTATCCACCACCAGGATAAGTCGGCGACAATGCTTACTTCGAAATATTTTAAAATAGATAGTAAAACGATAAGAGCAATGATGGGCATGATGTTCTCCTTGCGGCAAGCATAAGGTGGAATGCCGCATTCGGTCAATTCATGCTGTCAACCTCTGCAATACCTTAGGTGTTGATGCGACAAAAAAGGTATATTAATGCACCAAGCGGGTAGAATATCCCCGACATTCAAATGGAGAAAATTATGAAACGTTCCTTGCTGGTTGGTTTTGCCGTGATGGCGCTTGCATCCAATATGGCGTTCGCCAACGCTGATCTGGCCAAAGCCAAAAACTGCATGGCTTGCCATACCGTTGACAGCAAATTGATCGGTCCCGGCTTCAAGGAAGTCGCAGCCAAATATGCAGGTCAAAAGGATGCCCAGGACAAGCTGGCGAAAAAAGTATTGAAGGGCGGGAGCGGCGTCTGGGGTACTGCAGTCATGCCAGCCAATCCGCAAGTCAGCGAAGCTGAGGCCAACACGCTGGTAAAGTGGATCCTGTCGCTGAAATAAGCCGGATTCGGATAATAAAAAAGCGCTCCGCGGAGCGCTTTTTTCATTGTGTCGGCGTTTTCAAAAAAATGCCTATGCGCGGCCTGTGTTCGAAAGCTGCGGATCAGATTCAAAAACCATCCTGATAAAATAAAAGCGCCTGCTTGAAGAAGCAGGCGCTTTGGCCAACACTGCCTGCACCTGCTGCAAGCCGCTTATTTGACGACGGCGATCTTTTCTTTCTTGCCGGCCTTGTAGGTGTACAGGGTCAGCGTGCCATCCTTGATGTCGCCCTTGGCATCGAACTCGATCTTGCCGGTCACGCCGTCATGCTTGATCTTGGCCAGCACTGGCAAATACTTGGCTGGCTCGGCTGAATTGGCTTTTTGCATGGCGGCCGCCATGGTCATGGTCGCGTCATACACGTACGGTGCATAGATCTGCACATCCTGGTTGAATTTTTTCTTGTAGCGTTCGACAAAAGCATCCATCACCTTTTGCTGGTCACCGGTCACGCCGCCTGCTTCAGCGCATACCACCTGGCCATCGCTCATGCCGTCGCCGGCCAGCTTGGCCAGCTCTGCGGTGCAGATGCCGTCGCCGCCCATCAATTTGGCATTGATGCCCAGCTGCTTCATCTGGCGCAACATCGGCCCGGCCACATTGTCCATGCCGCCAAAAAAGATCACATCCGGTTTTTTGCCCTTGATCGCGGTCAGGATCGCCAGGAAATCGGTGGCCTTGTCATTGGTGTACTGTTGCGAGGCGATCTTGCCGCCGGAAGCCTTGACTGCTTTGGCAAATTCGGAAGCGACACCTTCGCCATAGGCGGTGCGGTCATCGATGACCGCAATGCTCTTGGCTTTCAGGGTGTTGACTGCATACTTGCCCAGCGTGCCGCCAAGCTGGCCATCATTGGCCACCACGCGGAAGGTGGTTTTATAGCCCTGCTGGGTATACTTCGGATTGGTCGCGGATGGCGAAATTTGCGGGATGCCGGCTTCGGCATAGATTTTCGATGCAGGAATCGTGGTGCCCGAGTTCAGGTGACCGATCACGCCGTTGACCTTGGCATCGACCAGCTTTTGTGCGACTGCCGTGCCCTGTTTCGGGTCGGCCGCGTCATCTTCGGCCAGCAGCTGGAATTTCACCTTTTTGCCGCCGATCGTCATGCCCTTGGCATTCAAATCTTCCACTGCCATGATGGCGCCATTGGTATTGTCGCGGCCGTAATGGGCCTGTCCGCCGGACATCGGCGACACATGGCCGAGCTTGATCACGGCTTCCTGAGCAAACGCTGTTCCGGCAAAAGCGAATACAATCGCACCAGCTAACGGGGCCAATCTTGTCTTGGATTGCATGCACACACTCCTGAAGGTTGAACGAATTAAATTAGGTATTCAAAAAATGAATATGCAAGACGGTACAACAAACGGATTGGTTAGCAAAGATTTTTTTATGACGTTTTTTTACATTTCCCGTTTTTTCTATGCCTAAATTTCATGCCCTCGACAGGGTTGATCGCAAGTTGTTGAATTTATTGCAGAAAGATAACCAAACGCCGACCAGGGTGCTGGCTGAAAAAGTGCATATTTCGCAACCGACCTGCCTGCGCCGCATTCGCGACCTGCGCGACGCCGGCGTCATCAGTGCCGATGTCGCGCTGGTCGATCCGTTTGCGCTGGGCTATGGCATGCTGGCTTTTCTGGAAGTGTCGCTGGCAAACCAGACCGATGAACACATGCAGGAATTCGAAGCGCGCATGGACAAGGAACCCGAAGTCATGCAGTGCTATTTCGTCTCGGGCGATTATGACTATTTTCTGGCAGTGCATGTGCTGGACATGGAAGCGTATTACCAGTTTGTGCGGCGCGCCATTTCCGGTTCCGGCAATGTGCGCCACTTTCAGTCGCGGTTCCCGATGAAACGCGCCAAGTTCGTCACCCGCATTGCGTTCGATGAAAAAGCGGCAGAATTACAGGTCAGGGTCGGCAAATAATCCGACTGTGCAGCTGGAAATAAAAAAGCTCGCCATGCAGCACAGGGCGGCGAGCTTTTGCCCGTGCCGGCAGGCGAGATACTGAACAGGCTCTCAGGCGGCGGCCGGACGGGTAGTGGCGGTCAAGCCCGATTTGGTACGCGGCATGCCGGTGAAGGCGAAGTCGACTTCCGGCCGGCGGCCGGAGACGATTTCGGCAATCGCCCGCCCCGAGCCGCAACCCATGGTCCAGCCCAGCGTGCCATGGCCGGTATTCAAGAACAGGTTGCTGAACCTGGTCTTGCCAATGTATGGCACATTCGACGGCGTCAGCGGCCGCAGGCCGGTCCAGTACACCGGGTCGCTGAAGTCGCAGGCGTCCGGAAACAGTTCGCGGGTGCGGCGGGTGATGGCGTCACAACGGGTGGTGTTCAATTCACGGGTGTAGCCATTCAGTTCACAAGTGCCGGCCACGCGCAGTCGGCCGCCCAGCCGTGAAATCACCAGCTTGTAGCCATCGTCGGTCAGCGACACGCTTGGCGCCGCCGCCGGGTTGATGATCGGATAGGTGGCCGAATAACCTTTGCCCGGATAAATCATCAAGTCGATGCCGAGCGGCTTCAGTAGCGGCACCGAGAAGCTGCCCATTGCCATCACGAACGCGTCGGCATGCAGCACCCGGAACCGGCCATGCGGATCGATGATTTCCACGCCGGTGATCCTGGCCGTGCTGCCGGCACCTTCGGTAATCAGGCGGGTAATCGTGGTGTTGTACTGAAAATCGACGCCGTCTTCGGCCGCCTTGCCCGCCAGACCGGTCGTGAATTTGTAGACGTCACCCGACTCGTCGGTCGCGGTGAAGTCGCCGCCGACGATCTTGTCGCGTATCCTGGCCAGTGCCGGTTCGATTTTGACGACTTCATCGGCATCGATCGAATCGCGCTGGCAACCGAGCTCGCGCATCAGCTTGGCGGCCGGCAGTGAATGCTCGAAATCTGCCTGGTCGGTATAGAAGTGCAGGATGCCGCGGGTCAGGCAATCGTAGTCGACGCCGGTTTCGGCGCGCACCGCCTGCAGCGTCTGACGGCTGTATTCGGCAATCGCGACGATCTGGCGGATATTTTCTGCAGTACGGCCAGGCGCGCATTCACGCAGAAAATTCATGCCCCAGCGCCACTGTAGCCATTCTGGGCGGAAACGATACAGCAGCGGCGCATCTTCCTTGCCGAACCATTTCAACACTTTCATCGGTGCGGCAGGGTTGGCCCACGGTTCGGCGTGCGACACGGAGATTTGGCAGCCATTGGCAAAGCTGGTTTCCTGGGCTGCGCCAGGCTGGCGTTCCAATACGGTGACTTCATGTCCAGCCTTGTGCAAAAACCAGGCGGATGCGGTGCCAATGATGCCGGAACCCAAGACGATGACTTTCATGGCAATCTCCAATCTTCGATAGCGAGATTGTAAAAATGTAGGGGTTTTTTAGGTGGTCAAATACAGGGTGAAAATATTCAAAATTAAATGAGATCACCGATATTTTGTTCGATTTAGAAAAAAATAAAACAAATATTTTATTTTTTTAAAGTATTAAGCCGCGCCAGTTCCTGTGCCACTGCGCGCGCGACCATTTCTTCCAGCGTCGCATGCAAACCGCGCTTGATTTCTGCAGCAAGACCGTCAATGGCGGCATCAACCACATCGGTCAGGCTGTTGCGTACCCGGTGGTCCAGCACAAAATCGATCCGTCCCAATACCTGCCGGGTAATGGTTTGTCGCAGGTCATTTTCCAGTATCTTCCAGTCTTCAGCGGTTGCGCCGCCTTGGGCAGGCGCATCTGACAGGGCTGGCTGGACGGGCGGCGCCAGCGGCGCCGGCACGCTGGCAGGGACAACAGGCAGCGGTGCAGGTTGTACCCGGGTCGCCTGCACGGCGGGCGTCGTCGTGGACAAGGGTTGGGTGGTCCTGGCTGGCGCAATTGATGCGCCGGGCATGCTGGCGCCAACCGGAGGTGAGGTAACCGATGGAGAAGGAATGCTGGCACGCATCGGCGGCAGCGGATCGGAGCGCCCGGCCAGCGCCCCTTTATCTGCCATATCGGGGGCAATCACTTCTGTCAGTATCGGAATGCCCTGATCGGATGGAGGATTATTCATGCTGTTCGGCGATAAAATGAGTCAACGGGTAACCGCGTTGCTGATAAAAACGGTAGCGCTCGCGTCCGGCAGCCTTGTCCGCATCATCCGAGGAAATGATCTCGAACATCCGTTCAAAGCGCGCGAAATGCGCCGGCGTGGCACTGCAAAGATTGATCAGGATTTGGTAATGCGGCAGATCCACCGAGTCTTGATCGGTCAGGATCACCGGGGTTTGTGCCGCTAATGCATCGTCGGCCATCACATGCGGCAGAAAATCTGCATCCGAAAAATTCCACAGCGCGCGGTCGACTGCAGCTAACGCGGTCGGGTCGGCCAGCACCACGATCTTGCAATCGGAGGCACGCGCCTTGCGCACCAGGCGGCATACATAATGAATTTTATCCGGCACGTTGCTGTGGAAATCGATGCGCGTCATGTCAGATAAAAAAATATTTCTTCAAAAGTGAATCGAGCGGCGGTGTCGCATAGTCGCGCCAACTGCAGCTATCAGGCTATCAGAGTGCGCCGCAACGCAGACGACTTCAGGCCGGCTATCCGGCAATCATGGTCAAAAGCGAAATCCTGGTGGCGCATTGCCGGTTGCGCTGGGTGAGTTTTCGGCAGGCTGCGCTGTCGTCAGATTCTCGGTGCGCTTGTTTTGCGCAGTCTGCTCGATGTTCGGCTTGGGCGCAGCCGCTTCAGCTAGCGGGTTGCGGTAAGTCTTCGGCAGCTTGCTGGTGGCCGGATAACCGGCTGCAGTCAGTGACGTACCCCACGCGCCTTCCTCAAATCCAGCCTGCTTGCTGCGGCCGATCATTAAAACCGGCAGCCGGGATTCACTGGTGGCTTGCTTCATCCGTGCCAAATCTTCACCGGTAGTGACGGTTTTTTCCCGGAATGGTATGCCGCGCTTGGTCAGGAAATTGCGCCCGTCAACGCAGGGTTCGCATTTTTCGCCGGTATATAACGTGACCGGGTGATTCTGGGCTGCCTGCGCCACGTCAAACGGCAGGTCACTGCCGACAGCATTGGCCTCGCTCAGATTTTTTTGCTCGACCCGGGTAGCGGACTTGGGCGGTGGGATATCGCTATAGGTGACCTTGCCGTCGGAGCCGACCCACTTGTACATTTGGGCATGGGCAGCGGTGCCGGCAAACAGCAATGCGAGTAGCAAACCGGATAGTGTGACTTTCATGGCGCCTCCTTGATGTATCTTACGTGCTTTTTAATCATCAAATTCTGATCGATTAAGGCTTTGCGAACCGTCTTAAACAAGTTGTTAGTCCCGTCCTGCGGCTCGCGCATGTCTGCCGATTGCCTGTTCACCAAATCAGGCAGTCATGCCGTTATGCCGAAGCAGTGCATCGATATTCGGTTCGCGGCCGCGAAATGCCTTGAACGATTCCAGGGCCGGACGCGAGCCGCCCATCGCCAGCACTTCCCGCGAAAATTTCAAGCCGGCTTCGGCCGACAGGATATTGCCGGTCACTTCACCGGCTTCTTCGAATGCACTGTAGGCGTCTGCAGACAATACCTCGGCCCATTTGTAGCTATAGTAACCCGCGGAATAGCCGCCGGCAAAGATATGGCTGAACGAGTGTTGGAAACGGTTGAATTCGGGCGGCGCCAGCACTGCTACCTGTTGGCGCACCTCGTGCAATACATCGCGCACGGTCTTGCTGCCGTACGGGTCATAGTCATAGTGCAGATGCATGTCGAACAGGGAAAATTCAACCTGGCGCAGGGTTTGCAAGCCGGACTGGAAATTCTTGGCGGCGGTCATCTTGTCGAACAGGGTGCGCGGCAGCGTTGCGCCGCTCGTCACATGCGAGGTCATCTGCTGCAATACATCCCATTCCCAGCAAAAGTTTTCCATGAATTGGGACGGCAGTTCAACCGCATCCCATTCGACGCCGGCGATCCCGGACACGCCCAGGTCATCGACCTGGGTCAGCATATGGTGCAGGCCGTGGCCGAACTCATGGAACAGCGTGCTGACTTCATCGTGGCTGAACATGGCCGGTTTAATCTTGCCATCGACCGTGACCGGTGCGCTGAAATTGCATGTCAAATAGGCAATCGGCGTTTGCACCTTGTCGGCCAGTTTGCGTCGGCCGCGTGCGTCATCCATCCAGGCGCCGCCGCGCTTGCCACTGCGCGCATACAGATCGAAATAGAATTGCCCGATCAGCTGGCCGTTTTGTTCGATCCGGAAAAATTTTACATCCGGGTGCCAGACTGGCGATGTATCCGGTTTGATTTCGACTGCAAACAGGGATTGCACGACCTTGAACAGGCCTTCAATGACCTTATGCTCGGGAAAGTATTCTTTGACTTCCTGTTCGGAAAACGCATAACGTTTCTCGCGCAATTTTTCCGACGCATAGGCGGTATCCCAGGCTTGCAGATCCTCGATGCCCAGTTCGGTGCGGGCGAAGCCGCGCAGTTCCGCCAGGTCTTTTTCTGCGAACGGGCGCGCGCGCTGCGCCAGGTCTTCCAGAAAATGAATCACTTGCTGAGGGTTTTCCGCCATCTTCGGCACCAGCGATACCTCGGCAAAATTCTGGTAATCGAGCAGCCGGGCTTCTTCATCGCGCAACTTGAGCAATTCGACGATATTGGCTGTATTGTCCCACTCGGGCCTGGCGCCGAGTTCCGATGCCTTGGTTGCATTGGCGCGGTAAATCGTTTCGCGCAGGCTGCGGCTGTCTGCATATTGCAGCACCGGGAAATACGAGGGGAAATGCAGCGTGAACTTGTAGTCAGCCTTGCCGTCTTTTTCGGCAGCCGACCTGGCGGCCTGCCTGGCATCGTCCGGCAAGCCGGACAATTCCGCTTCATTGTCAATGATCAGGGCGTAGTCGTTGGTCGCATCGAGCACATTCTCGGAAAACCGGGTAGCCGTCGCCGCATGTTTTTCCTGGATTTCTGCATAGCGGATTTTTTTATCCTCTGGCAATTCAGCCCCGCCCAGCCGGAAATCGCGCAAGGCATTGTCGATGATTTTTTTTCGTGCCGGCGACAGCTGCGCATAGCCGGGACCGGCTTTCAATGCCTTGTATTTTTCAAACAGGGCCAGGTTCTGTGCCAGGCTGGTCCAGAATTCGGTGATCTTCGGCTGGTTCTCGTTGTAGGCGGCGCGCAATGGCGGCGTGTCGACCACGGCATTCAAATGGCCGACCACGCCCCAGGCCCGGCCCAGCTGCTCGGTGGCATTTTCCAGCGGCTCGACGAAATTCTCCCAGCTCACCTGCTGCATTGGCGCTTCCAGTTGCGCCACCACGGCGCGGTTTTGCGCCAGCAAGGAATCGATGGCCGGGGAAACATGTTCCGGCCTGATTGCATCAAAACGCGGCATATCGGAAAAATCGAGCAAGGGATTCATATCAGTTTCCATATTGGTGAGAACAGAGTATTGCTTTCATCATGCCAGGTTGAGAACAGCATACTCTTGACATGTCGAGGACAGGGTACCGATTTCATCTTGAGATGTTGGGGACAGAGTACCGCTTCGCTTAACTCCGTCCCACAAAATGATTAGCTTCGTTCTGCTGCTTCAACGGTATTGACCAGCAACATGGCAATCGTCATCGGACCGACGCCGCGCGGCACCGGGCTGATGAAGCCGGCCACTTCCCTGGCTTGGGCGAAATCGACGTCACCGCACAGCTTGCCATTCTCATCCTGGTTGATGCCGACATCGATGACCACCGCGCCCGGCTTGATCATGTCGGCAGTCAGCGTATTGCGCCGGCCAACGGCCGCCACCACCACATCGGCTTGCCGGGTATGGTAAGCCAGGTCCGGGGTGCCACTATGACAGATGGTGACGGTCGCGTTGGCTTGCAAGAGCAGCAGCGCCATCGGCTTGCCGACGGTATTGCTGCGCCCGATCACGACCGCATGCTTGCCGCGCAAATTAACGCCGGTGCTTTCAATCATTTTCATGCAGCCATACGGGGTGCAAGGGCGAAAACCCGGCAAGCCGGTCATCAGTTCACCGGCGCTCAGCACCGAATAGCCATCCACATCCTTGGCAGTGGCAATGGCTTCAATCACCTTGTGCGGATCAATATGTTTTGGCAGCGGCATCTGCACCAGAATGCCGTGAATTGCGGGGTCGTTGTTCAGCCCTTCGATTCGTTTCAGCAACTCTGCTTCCGGCAGGTCGCTTTCATATTTTTCCAGCACCGAGCGCAGGCCCGCATCCTCGCAAGCCTTGACCTTGTTCCTCACATAGACATGGCTGGCCGGATCTTCGCCGACCAGAATGACGGCCAACCCTGGTTGCTTGCCCTTTGCAGTCAGGGCTGCTGCCCGTTTGGCGACATCGGCGCGGATTTGTTGGGAAAGCTGGGTACCGTCAATAATTTGTGCAGTCATGGTGTGCTTAACAAGAGTAAAAGTAATCAAACCAGAATTATAAGTGCCGTTGGTCTATCGGGTACGTTGATTGGAGAGGCGAGTGCTACGGATGTTTCCGGCTGAGGGGATTAAATTCGCCGGAAAGCGACCGGATCAAGGTCCATCTTAATTTCATAATATGAAATTCTACACCGCTATTTGAAAATATCGAATCTCATGTTAAACTTTTTGCCAACATCGCTACACTTAACCCAATAGCCACAACAAGTCGGTTTGCCAGACTCCAATCGGGAGCCGACCACCGAGGAGACACCTTATGTCAGCCCAGCTCGACCAGTTAACCGCGCAAGCCGCCAATGATCCCGATGTCATCGAAACCCAGGAATGGCTGGATGCACTGGAGGCCGTGATTGAAGCCGAGAGCCCGGAGCGCGCACATTACTTGATGGAACGTCTGACCGATCTGGCGCGCCGGCGCGGCGCCCATATCCCGTTTTCCGGCAATACCGCGTATGTCAATACCATCCCGGCGCACCTGGGCGAACATTCGCCGGGCAATCTCGAATATGAAGAACGGCTGCGTTCCTGGATGCGCTGGAATGCGATGGCGATGGTGGTCAAGGCCAACCGCGCCGACGGCGATTTGGGTGGCCATATTTCCAGTTTTGCATCCCTGGCCAACATGCTGGGCACCGGCTTCAATCATTTCTGGCATGCGCCGACCGCCGAGCATGGCGGCGACCTGTTGTATATGCAGGGGCATTCGTCGCCCGGCATCTATGCGCGCGCCTTTCTCGAGGGCCGCCTGTCGGAAGACCAGTTGCTCAACTTCCGTCGCGAAGTCGATGGCCGTGGCCTGTCTTCCTATCCGCACCCGAAACTGATGCCGGAGTTCTGGCAGTTCCCGACGGTCTCGATGGGCCTGGGGCCGCTGATGGCGATTTATCAGGCCCGTTTCCTGAAATATCTGCATGCACGCGAGATCGCCGATACCGAGAAACGCAAGGTCTGGGTATTTTGCGGGGATGGTGAGATGGACGAACCGGAATCGATGGGCGCAATCGGCATGGCTGGGCGGGAAAAGCTCGACAACCTGGTGATGGTGGTGAACTGCAACCTGCAGCGTCTCGATGGCCCGGTGCGCGGCAATGGCAAGATCATCCAGGAACTGGAAGCCGATTTCCGTGGCGCCGGCTGGAACGTGATCAAGGTGATCTGGGGCAGCTACTGGGATGAATTGCTGGCGCGCGACAAGGATGGCATCCTGCAACGCGTGATGATGGAAACCGTCGATGGCGAATACCAGAATTACAAGGCCAAGGATGGCGCCTACGTGCGCAAGCATTTTTTTGGCAAGCATCCGAAGTTGCTGGAAATGGTCAGCAAGATGTCGGATGACGATGTCTGGCGCCTGAACCGCGGTGGTCACGATCCGCACAAGATTTACGCAGCCTACAAGCAGGCCCAGGAACACAAGGGGCAGCCGACCGTGCTGCTGGTCAAGACCATCAAGGGTTTTGGCATGGGCAAGTCGGGCGAGGCGCGCAATACTGCGCACCAGACCAAAAAACTCGATGACGAAGCGATCCGTGAAATGCGCGACCGTTATGGCATACCGATTCCCGATGACAAGCTGCATGAGGTACCGTTTTACAAGCCGGCTGACGATACGCCGGAAATCAAGTATTTGCATGAGCGCCGCCAGGCGCTGGGTGGTTACCTGCCGCAACGACGGGTAAAAGCCGATGAAACGCTGCCGATACCGGCCTTGTCGGCATTTCAGTCAGTGCTGGATCCGACTGCGGAAGGGCGCGAAATCTCGACCACCCAGGCCTATGTGCGGGTGCTGACGATTTTGCTGCGCGACCCCAATTTGAGCCAGCGGGTGGTGCCGATCCTGGTCGATGAAACCCGTACCTTTGGCATGGAAGGTTTTTTCCGCCAGATCGGCATTTTCAACCAGCAGGGTCAGCTGTACGAGCCGGTCGACAAGGACCAGGTCAGCTATTACCGTGAAGACAAGAAAGGCCAGATCCTGCAGGAAGGGATCAATGAAGCCGGCGGCATGTGTTCATGGATTGCGGCGGCAACGTCGTATTCGACCAATAACCGCGTCATGATCCCGTTCTTTATCTTTTATTCGATGTTCGGCTTCCAGCGCATCGGCGACCTGGCCTGGGCCGCCGGCGACATGCGCTCACGCGGCTTCCTGCTGGGTGGCACTGCTGGCCGCACGACCCTGAACGGCGAAGGCTTGCAGCATGAAGATGGCCACAGCCATATCATGGCGTCGACGATTCCGAACTGCCTGCCATACGACCCGACCTTCGCCCATGAAGTGGCGGTGATCCTGCACGATGGCTTGAAGCGCATGATCGAGCAGCAGGAGGATGTGTTCTATTACATCACCCTGATGAACGAGAACTATAGCCATCCGGGCTTGAAAGCTGGCCAGGAAGCCGACATCCTGAAAGGCCTGTACCTGCTGCAGCAAGGCGAGCAGGGCATGAAGCACCGGGTGCAGTTGATGGGGTCCGGCACCATATTGCGCGAAGCGATCTTTGCAGCCGAATTGCTGAAAAACGACTGGGGCATTGGTGCCGATATCTGGTCGGCGCCCTCATTTACGCTGCTGGCGCGCGATGGCCAGGATGTCGAACGCTGGAACATGCTGCATCCGGCAGAGGCGCCACGCGTGGCCCATGTGACTCGGTTGCTGCAAAATTCCACCGGGCCGATCGTGGTGTCAACCGATTACATGCGCAGCTTTGCCGAACAGGTGCGCGCATTCATTCCGAAAGGCCGCAGCTACAAGGTGTTGGGCACCGACGGTTTTGGTCGTTCCGATACCCGCGCCAAGCTGCGCGAATTCTTTGAAGTCAACCGGCATTTCATCACCATCGCGGCACTCAAATCGCTGGCCGATGAAGGATCGATCTCGGCCTCGGTGGTGGCGCAGGCGATCAACAAATATGGCATTACGCCAGACAAGCCCAACCCGGTGACCGTGTGACCCGGCATTACGAATAAAAAGGTTCCTTCCCCTGCAAGGGAAGGGCGCAGGATGATCTTGGGGCCATGCCCCACGCCTGCAAATCGGTGTGGGCTTGCAAGCCTGCATTCATAAGAACGGAGCGAATGCTATGAGCACGATGGAAATCAAGGTCCCGGATATCGGCGATTTCAAGGAAGTCGAAGTGATCGAATTGCTGGTCAAACCGGGGGATACGGTCAAGGCAGAGCAATCCTTGATCACGGTAGAGTCCGACAAGGCCAGCATGGAAATTCCATCCAGCCATGCCGGTGTGGTCAAGGAATTGAAAGTCAAGATCGGCGACAAGGTGGCCGAAGGTTCGCTGCTGCTGATCCTGGAAGCGCAGGATGCCGCTGCAGCAACCGCGCCGGCAGCACCCACAGCGCCGGCACCACAATCTGCACCGATCGCCGAGGCCGAGGCAGGCGCACCGGCTGCGCCGCCTCAGCAATCCGTGATGCCGATGCCGACGCTGGTCGTGGCGGAGCCGAAACTGCCGCCAACCGCGGCGCTGCCGCCGCATGAGCCGCAAGGCGCCAAGGCACATGCATCGCCATCGATTCGCAAATTTGCGCGCGAACTCGGGGTGGAGCTGGCGCGGGTACAGGGGTCCGGGCCAAAGGGCAGAATTACCCATGACGACGTACAGAATTATGTGAAGGCCGTGATCGCCGGCAGCACCAGCGCAGCGCCGACGGCCGGCAGTGGCAGCGGCTTGAATCTGCTGCCGTGGCCATCGCTGGATTTTTCCAGGTTCGGCACTACTGAAGTACAGCCGCTGTCGCGTATCAAAAAAATCAGCGGGCCGAACCTGCACCGCAACTGGGTGATGATCCCGCATGTTACCCAATTCGATGAAGCCGATATTACCGAGCTGGAAGAATTCCGCAAGTCATCGAACAAGGCACTGGAAAAGTCCGGTGTGAAATTGACGATGCTGGCGTTTGTGATCAAGGCTTGTGTCGCTGCGCTCAAGCAATTTCCAGCATTTAATGCATCGCTGGACGCTGGCGGCGAAAACCTGATCCTGAAGCAGTACTACCATATCGGCTTTGCCGCCGATACGCCGAACGGCCTGGTAGTGCCGGTAATCAAGGATGCAGACAAAAAAGGGATTGCGCAAATTGCCCAGGAAATGGGCGCGTTGTCGGGGCAGGCGCGCGAAGGCAAATTGAAGCCGGCCGATATGCAGGGCGCCAGTTTTACCATTTCCTCGCTGGGCGGCATTGGCGGCACAGCCTTTACGCCGATCATCAATGCGCCGGAACTGGCGATTCTCGGTTTGTCGAAAGCCGCGATCAAGCCGGTATGGGATGGCAAGCAGTTTTTGCCGCGCCTGATGATGCCGCTTTCGCTGTCCTACGACCATCGGGTCATCGATGGCGCCATGGCTGCGCGGTTTACCGTTTATCTGGCCGATGTGCTGGCCGATATGCGCAAGACGATGTTGTGACCGGCACGTTTGCCTGCTGACGCAGGCAAAGGCCCATGTATTTGGCATGGGTGCGTCGGGCAACAGTCGCAGCTCAGTCCGATCTGACCTACCACCAGGAGCCGATGAATGACTACATGCGTTGTCGTCAAAAAAGACAAGCAAATCGCAATTGCAGCAGATTCCCTGGTCACCTTTGGCGATACCCGGTTATCGAATGCGTATGAAGCCAACCACAAGATTTTCCAGGTTGGCGAGTCATACATCACTCTGGCCGGTACCGCTGCGCATTTTCCGGTGATGCGCAAGCTGCTCACCGAAATGGGCGAGGATTGCAAGCTCAATACACGCGATGAAGTATTCGACACCTATTCGAAGGTGCACCAGATTCTGAAGGAAAATTATTTCCTCAATCCGAAGGAAGATGAAGATGACCCGTATGAATCGTCGCAAATCACCTCGCTGATTGCCAATCCGTACGGCATTTTCGGCGTGTACTCCTATCGGGAAGTATTCAGCTTCGACCGTTTCTGGGGCATCGGCAGCGGCCGCAATTTTGCGCTCGGTGCGATGTACGCAGTCTATGACCGGGCCGAGACTGCCCGTGATGTGGCATTGGTCGGTGTCAAGGCAGGCGTGGAATTCGACAAGAGTTCAGCAGCGCCGATGCAGGTCTACAGTATTGAGATGAAGTAAACATAAGTTGCCCTCCCTGCAAGGGTCGGAACAAAACGGAGCGAATGCTATGAGCACGATGGAAATCAAGGTCCCGGATATCGGCGATTTCAAGGAAGTCGAAGTGATCGAATTGCTGGTCAAGCCGGGCGACACGGTCAAGGCCGAGCAGTCGCTGATTACGGTGGAGTCCGACAAGGCCAGCATGGAAATTCCATCCAGCCATGCCGGTGTGGTCAAGGAATTGAAAGTCAAGATCGGCGACAAGGTGGCCGAAGGTTCGCTGCTGCTGATCCTGGAAGCGCAGGACGTTCCTGCTGCCGAGGTGCCACCTGCACCTGCTCCAGCCGCGGCCGCCAGTCAGCCGGCTTCCCAGGCCGGTGCCGCCGCACCAGCAGCTGTTCCTGCTGCCATCCCAGCCGCCGCCCCGGTTGTTGCC
The DNA here is from genome assembly GCA_036677325.1 of Paucimonas sp. Lineage (GTDB taxonomy): Bacteria > Pseudomonadota > Gammaproteobacteria > Burkholderiales > Burkholderiaceae_D > Paucimonas. The sequence goes on along the minus strand of JAKFBY010000070.1, from coordinate 88,519 downwards.
AGTTATTCCGGTCAGGTCGATATCGAATGCGACACGCTGGTGCTGGGTGCCGGCCCCGGCGGCTATACCGCCGCATTTCGTGCGGCCGACCTCGGGCAGAAGGTAGTGCTGGTCGAGCGTTATGCGACCCTTGGCGGTGTTTGCCTGAATGTCGGCTGCATTCCGTCCAAGGCATTGCTGCATGCGGCCAAGGTAATTACCGAAGCCGAGGAAATGGCGCATTTCGGCATCAAGCTGTCGCAACCCGAAATCGATCTGGATGCATTGCGCGGCTGGAAGGAAGGCATCGTCAAGAAGTTGACTGGCGGCCTGTCGGGCCTGGCCAAAGCACGCAAGGTGCAGGTCATTGAAGGCAAGGGGGCGTTTTCATCCACCAACACGCTGACCATCGATACCCGGGATGGCAGCAAGACGGTCGCCTTCAAGCATGCGATCATCGCTGCCGGTTCGTCGGTGACCAGAATTCCAGGCTTTCCGTATGACGATCCGCGCCTGATCGATTCCACCGGTGCGCTGGAGTTGCGCCAGATTCCAAAACGGCTGCTGGTGATTGGCGGGGGCATCATCGGACTGGAAATGGCGTGCGTGTATGACGCGCTGGGCAGCAAGGTCAGCGTGGTGGAGTTTGCCGATGGCTTGATTCCTGCGGCAGACCGTGATCTCGTCAAGCCGCTGCAAAAACGCATCGAAAAGCGGTATGAAGCAATTTATCTGAAAACCAGGGTGACCGGGCTGGAAGCGCGCGCCGACGGCTTGCTGGCCACGTTCGAGGGAGCCGATGGCAACAGCAGCGCGCCAAAAGATCCGCAACTGTACGACATGGTATTGCTGGCGGTCGGCCGCCGGCCGAATGGCCGCGATATCGGCGCCGAGCGCGCCGGCGTCACCGTCAACGAGCGCGGCTTCATCCCGGTCGATTTGCAATTGCGCACCAACGTGCCGCATATTTTTGCGATTGGCGACATTTGCGGCGACCCGATGCTGGCGCACAAGGCGACCAATGAAGCGAAAGTGGCGGCCGAAGTGATTGCCGGCCACAAGGTGGCGTTCGAACCGATGACGATTCCATCGGTTGCCTATACCGATCCGGAAATTGCCTGGATGGGTGTCACCGAAACCGAAGCCAAGGCGAAAGGAATCGCCTATCAAAAAGCGAGTTTCCCGTGGGCCGCTTCCGGGCGTGCACTGGCAATGGGCCGCGACGATGGCTTGACCAAGCTGTTGTGGGACCCGGAAACCAGACGCATCATTGGCGCCGGCATCGTTGGCGTGAATGCCGGCGAATTGCTGGCCGAAACCGTGCTGGCGATGGAAATGGGGGCCGACCTGGAAGACCTTGCACTGACCGTGCATGCGCACCCGACCTTGTCGGAGACGCCGATGTTTGCAGCCGAGATTGGCTTGGGCAGCATTACCGATTTATACCTGCCGAAGAAATAGCCTGCTTTCCCCGGCAGTCCGGTGTCTGCATTTTGGCTTGCAGGGGCAACATGCGAGGAGCCGCCTAGACGGCTTCCTGAACGCGTCCAAGCTCGGCGAGGCAATCCTGCTCCGATTCGGACAGGTCACGGGTGTACGCTGCGAGATGGTCGGGGAAGCGATTTTCCCTGTTCAAAAAATGCATTTTGCTCAGATAATCGCCGGTGGCCAAAACCTTGCCGATCGGGGAAACGGCAGCATTACGCGATTCTCCCTGTTCTTCGATCGCCCGGCTGACGGTTTCCGGGAAGTGCCATTCCCGGCCGATGCTGCAGGTCAGGATCCGGCCATAGTTGATCAACGCATTGCAAAAGCTTTCAGAACCGATCGGCTGTTTTCCATCCGACATCTGGTCGATCACCCGCAGCGACACGATCAAGCCGACATCTTTTAATAATCCTGCCAGAAAGGCTTCGAACGGGTCGACTGGCGTGCCGGTTGCCAGCAGGCGGTTGGCAATCGCACATTGTTCGGACTGTTCCCATAATTTCGGTGCGATCAGCTTGGTGAATTGACCCGACTGCAAATCGATAATCGGGCGCAGGGCAACGCTGGTGATCAACTGACGCAAGCCGGCCTGTCCCAGCACCAGTACCGCATGCTCGATGCTGGTGATCGGCTTGCCCGGGCTGTACACGGAACTGTTGGCGATCCGGATCACTGCTGCGACCAGCACCAGGTCATGCGAAATCCTGCGCGCCAGCTCGGCTCCCGAAAAGTCATCATTGCGCAATGTTTGCAACAGTTGCGGAATCACGCCCGGCATGCGGCGTACCAGATTGGCGCCGGATTGCTTGGATTTCACAATGCCATCGAGGGTCGTCAGGATATCCTTTTCGATCTGGCTCACGAAGATATCCGCGTCAACATTGCGCGCGAATAGCCAATCGGTAAACGCGGCATTCACTTCATTGCGCTGCATCCATGAGCTGCTGCTCGCCTTCGGTGAAACCGGCGCGGCAGCTGTTTCCGGCGCCGGCGCGGTAATCGGTACAGCAACCGGCGCAGCCGCGACCAGCAGCGTGCTCGCACTATCCAGCGAGTCGGGTTTGGGAGAAGAAAAAATACGCTTTAGCCAGTCGTACATAAATGTGCTCGACTTTACAGGGAGAGAAAATGCAATGGACACGGCAATAATTGCATTTAAGCATGACTGGCGGTATTCAGGCAGATTTGATGGTTGGGTCCGCAAAAACTGTTGCGTATATGTTATGACGTGCGGATTATGAAGCGCGCCGGCAACCATGGACTGGCGCCATTTTTCTATTAGGTCATCACCAAGCCGGTGTGGCGTATGGTATTCGCCGACTGGCAAGCCAGCAAATTCCCATCAATATTTGTGTGACTAATAGTTGCGTTATTTGAAAACGACCGGCAGGGCTTGCAGCGATATTGCAGTCGCGGCAAGCCCGTCTCAGCGCATCTTCAGCATGATCAGCGGTCGCTCTCGTCCGTCTATTGCTTCACTTTTTTCAACACATCCGACAGCATCGCCAGCATCAGGTCGATCTCTTCCGTCGTGACATTCAACGCCGGCATGAAACGCAACAGGTCCGGGCGCGGCGAATTGAGCAATAGGCCAGTCGGACCCATATCGCGCGCCGTCTCGACGATCCTGGTGCCGATATCGGCCCCGAGCTTCAATGCGCGCAGCAAGCCTTCGCCGCGCTCTGCCCCCAGGCCATGTTCGGCGGATAATCTGGTCAAGCCGGCGCCGAGATACTGACCCTTGTCCTTCACCGATTGCAAAAAGCCCGGCGCCAGCAACGCATCTGTGACGGCAATGCCGACTGCTGTCATCAATGGATTGCCATTGTAGGTGCCGCCCTGGTCACCGGCTTCGAAGCAGGCGATTTCTTCGCGACATAACAGCGCTGCCAGCGGCACACCGCCGCCAATGCCTTTGCCCAGCGTCATGATGTCCGGCACGACCGCAGACAGCTGATAAGCGAACAGTTCACCGGTACGGCCCATGCCGGTTTGCACTTCATCGACAATCAGCAGCAGATTGTGGCGCTCGGTCAGTTCGCGCAAGCCTTGCATGAATTCACGCGTCGCCGGCAGCACGCCGCCTTCGCCCTGAATCGGCTCCAGCATCACGGCCACCGTATGCGAGGTAATCAATTTTTCGACGCTGGCCAAGTCATTGAGTTCGGCCTTTGGAAAACCCGGCACTTGTGGTGCATACAGGGTATCCCAGCCAGTCTTGCCGCTGGCCGACATGGTCGCCAGTGTGCGGCCATGGAAACTATGGTTGAAGGTAATGATTTCAAAGCGGTCGGCGCCGCTGGCGTTCTTGTTTTTCTTGCCCCATTTGCGCGCCAGCTTGATCGCGCCTTCATTGGCTTCGGCGCCGCTATTGGCGAAAAAAACCCGGTCGAAGCAGGAATTGTTGGTCAGCAGCGATGCCAGCGCCACCGCGGTTTCGTTGTAAAAAGCCGGCGACGGGTTGATCAGTTTTTTCGACTGCACCGCCAGTGCATCCTGGATGCATTGCGGCGAATGGCCCAGGCAGTTGACGGCCCAGCCTTGCAGGTAATCGAGGTAGCGCTTGCCATTATGGTCGGTCAGCCACATGCCATGTCCTTCGGTAAAGACAAGTTCGGGCCGGTTGGTCACATACATCAAGGCATTGACATCGTACTGGCTGAATTCCATTGCGAGACTCCTGAAGGGGACGGTTACTTTATTCTTGGAAAGGATGTTGAATAAACAGTTCAAAAAAAAAGCCACAGGGTTGGCCTGTGGCTTCAGTGGTCAAGCATCACCTATGCGCACGGCATCCCTGGCTGGGGCAGCGGGCTGCAGCGTCGCAATGATGTGGGATTGACATTCATGCATTCAATATTATGTTGTTTCGCTCAGTGCGTCAAAATAAATTTCAAGCCTTGGCCAGATCGGCTTCGGACGTGAATGCATCGGCATAAAATTCCTGCTCCGGCAGCTTGCACAGTGCAACGAAATCCCGTTTGGCCGAATCCACCATCACCGGGGCACCGCAGGCATACACCTGGTATCCCGACAGGTCCGGCAAATCATCGATGACGGCGCGGTGCACAAACCCGCTGCGCCCGTTCCACTGGTCCTCGGGCTGTGCATCGGAGACCACCGGTACATAGGTAAAGTTCGGCAGTGTGCGGGCCCATTCTTCGCACAGCGCATGCATGTACAGATCCTTCGGACGGCGCCCGCCCCAGTACAGATGCATCGGCCGCGCGGCTTTCTTGCTGGCCGCATGCTCGATGATGGCCTTGATCGGCGCAAAGCCGGTGCCGGACGCGAGCAGCACCATCGGCTTGTCGGAATCCTCGCGCAGAAAGAAGGTGCCCAGCGGCCCTTCGAAGCGCAGGATGTCGCGCTCCTTCATATTGGCAAACACATGGTCGGTAAATACGCCGCCCGGCATGTGGCGGATATGCACCGTGACATGCTCATCCAGATGTGGCGCATTGGCCATGCTGTAGCTGCGCCGCTTGCCATCCTTGAGCAGGAACTCGATATACTGGCCGGCCCGGTATTGCAGGCGTTCGGCCGCCGGCAGCTGCAGCGACAGGATCACGACATCGTCTGCCACGCGGTCGATCTTTGCCACGCGGGCCGGCAGCTTTTTGACCGGGAAGTCGCCGGCGCCGCGCACTTCGCGCGCTTCGATCACCAGGTCGGATTGCGGCGTGGCGCAACAGAACAGGGATGCACCCTGCTGTTCCTCGGCCGGCGGCAGGGTCTTTTCCTGATGCTTGCCATGGATGACGGTGCCTTCCAGGACTTTGCCCTTGCAGCTGCCGCAGGCGCCATTCTTGCAGCCATAGGGTAGACCGACACCGGCGCGAATCGCCGCAGTCAGTACGGTTTCGTCTGATTCGCAGCTAAATTGCCTGCCACTCGGCTGTACAGTTATTTGGAAAGTCATACAATTCTAAAAATGAACAATAATTTAATGAATAAACCCCAGGGCCGGGTTTTTGCCAGGCCGCGCCTGCTGATTATCGGCTGCGGCGATGTCGGCATGCGCCTTTTGCCGCTGCTGCAGCAGCGTTTCCGGGTGTTTGCCGTCACCAGCCAGGCGTCGCGCTGCGCAGAATTGCGCGCAGCAGGCGCCATTCCGGTCGTCGCCGATCTCGATTGCCCTGCCAGCCTGGCGCGCCTGGCATCGCTGGCGCCCATCATTATTCACCTGGCGCCGCCGCAGCAAGACGGCCTGCAAGACCGCCGTACCCGCAACCTGACCGCCATTTTACCTGACCGGGCGACACTCGTTTATGTCAGTACCACCGGCGTGTATGGCGATTGCCAGGGCGCGATGATCGACGAGACCCGTCCGACCAGGCCGGCAAACCCGCGCGCGATACGGCGCGTCGATGCCGAACAGGTGTTGCGCAGCTGGGCGCGCCGGTCAAATTCCCGCCTGGCGATCATCCGCGTGCCCGGCATTTATGCAGCAAACCGCTTGCCGGTCGAGCGCCTCAAAAAAGGCACGCCGGCTTTGCTTGCCGAAGACGATGTCTATACGAATCATATCCATGCCGATGACCTGGCACGGGTTCTGTTACTGGCCATGACGCGTGCCAGCGCTGGCCGGATTTACAACGCAGTGGATGAGTCCGACATGAAAATGGGCGAGTATTTCGATACGGTCGCCGACGCTTTCGGGCTGCCCCGGCCGCCGCGACTGGCGCGGCAAGTGCTGCAGCAGTCGGTTTCGCCGGTAATGTTGTCCTTCATGTCCGAGTCCAGGCGCATCACCGCGCGTCGCATGCATGAGGAACTGGGCATGATTCTGCGTTATCCGAAGGTCGGCGTATTGCTCGACGAGCTGCGTCAAGCTAGCCGGCAAGGCAGCTGATTCCGCTGCGGCGTGCCGGAAAATAAAACCGCGAAGAACGCTTGGAGTGCGCAGACGGCGTTTTCCATCCAGCTTGATGGATGCTGTGTGCAGGCAGGCGGGCCTAGGTAAGGGAGGCCGTCACTTTGAGGATTTCTTCGACGGTGGTTGCGCCTTCCGCAATTTTCAGCGCACCGGCGATGCGCAATGGCTTCATCCCATCCTTGATGCTTTGGTCCTTCAGCGCATGGATATCGGTTTCTTCCTGGATCATCTTGGAGAAAACCTGGGTAATCGTCAGCAGTTCATACAAGCCGGTACGGCCACGGAAACCGGTTTGCCGGCATTCCGGGCAACCGACCGCGCGATAGATGGTGGCCGGTTTCGGCAGCGGCCAGTCTTCCACCAGATTGGCCCAGAGATCGTCGGCCAGTACGCCATCGGGTGCCTTGCAATGCGAGCAGAGAGTGCGCACCAGTCGTTGCGCCATGATGCCGATCAACGTGGTTTCCAGCAAGTAGTACGGCACCCCCAGTTCCAGCAGTCGCATGACAGCCGACGGCGCGTCATTGGTATGCAGGGTCGACAGCACCAGGTGGCCGGTCAGGGCGGCCTGGATCGCCATCTCGGCGGTTTCCAGGTCGCGGATTTCGCCGATCATGATGATGTCCGGGTCTTGCCGCATCAATGCCCGCACGCCATCGGCAAAGGATAGATCGATGCCATGTTGTACCTGCATCTGGTTGAACGATGCCTCCACCATTTCGATCGGGTCTTCCACCGTGCAGACATTGACTTCGGAGGTGGCCAGGGCTTTGAGGGTCGTGTAGAGCGTGGTGGTCTTGCCGGAACCGGTCGGGCCGGTGACCAGGATGATGCCGTACGGACGCGCAGTCAGGCTATCCCAGCGCCTGGCATCATCCGGCGGAAAACCGAGTTCCGGCAGCGTCTTGACCACCACATCGGGATCGAAAATACGCATCACCATTTTTTCGCCGAAAGCCGTTGGCAGGGTCGACAGGCGCAATTCGATTTCCTGGCCGCCGGCAGTACGGGTCTTGATGCGGCCATCGAGCGGGCGGCGCTTTTCGATCACATCCATGCGTCCCAACAGCTTGATGCGCGCGGTCATCGCGATCATCACCGCCGGCGGCACCTGGTAGACCTGGTGCAAAATGCCGTCGATGCGAAAACGCACGATCGCAAAATCGCGCTTGGGTTCCAGGTGGATGTCGGAGGCGCGCTGGTCGAATGCATACTGCCACAACCAGTCGACGATATTGATGATGTGCTGGTCATTGGCGTCGACCTGTTTGTTGGCGGCGCCCATCTCGACTAACTGCTCGAAATTATTGCGCAGTGCGGCGTCCTGGCCATTCGAGCGGTGCGCGCCCTTGATCGACTTGGCGAGCGCGTAAAACTGGGCGGTGTACTGGGAAATGTCGAGCGGGTTGGCAATCACCAGCCGCACCTTGCGGCGCGTGATTTTTTCGATTTCCGCTTCCCATGCAGAGATATACGGATCGGCGCTGGCAATCGTCAGCTCGGTTGCACTCAAGTCCACCGGCAGGATATTGAAGCGGGCCGCGTAAGTTGCGGACATCACATCGGCGACCTTGGTGAAGTCGATCTTCAGCGGATCGATCCTAAAAAAAGGCAACTTGACCTTGCCTGCCATCCATTCCGTCAGCCAGTCGAGCGTGACCAGCTTGTGCGGCGGCCAGGCCGATTTGAGCTTGCACTGGGCGACTGCAACCAGAGGATGCATCGCAACCGGCGCATTGTTTACAATCGCCTGCGCCTGCGTATAGCTGGCTTTGGCATCGGCCTTGGCGACGACGCCATCATCCATCAGCCAGCTGAAGATTTGTTTCATGTCCAGCGTTTTGTGCGCGTCTTTAGTCATGTTGCCTGCGTCGATGGAGGGCGGATTTGCGCTCAAGCGTACCAGTTGCGCGCCATTTTGGTAAGGAGATGCACAGCCGTGGTCGATCAAGTGCCTTGGTCGACCGCGGTTCGCAAGCCATTGACCCAGGTTTTCGCCGGCAAGCGGGTCGCCTCGGTGATTTCGGCTGCGCGTTCATACAAGTAGGCGAAATCGAGAATCGGCGCGCTTTTGAATGCAATCGCTATCACATTCCCGTGATGAACTTCAGGCAGGCAAATCACCTTGTCAAAAGCAAATCGCATTGCTTTCAGGTTTTTCTCATAGCTCGGATGATCGCCAAACAGATTGACGGTCATGATGCCGCGTGCGGTCAGGCTGGCCGCGCAAGCCTGGTAAAACTCGGGCGTGTCGAGCACCGGGCCACGCGCGGTCGCATCGTACAGGTCGACCTGCAGCGCATCGATACTGTCGATCCGGGCATCATCGGTGATGAAATCCATCGCATCCATTTCAAGTACCGACAGCCGCTCGTCAACCGGCGGCAGCTTGAACATCGATGCGCAAATTGCAATCACCGACGGGTTCAGCTCGATGGCAGTGACCTGCGCCTGGGGAAACTGGCGATAGCAGAATTTGGTCAGGGCACCGGTGCCCAATCCCAGCTGCACCAGATGCTGCGGCTGGTCGAGAAACAGCATCCAGGCCATCATCTGCTGCGCATATTCCAGTTCCAGCCAGTCGGGCTTGCGCAAGCGCATCGCGCCTTGTACCCATTCAGTGCCGAAATGCAGAAAGCGTACCCCATCCTGCTCGGACAGCGTGACCGGCGCGAACTTCGGCTTGCGCACGGATCTGACCGGCGGCGACAATTTTTTATCCGGACCCGCCATGCGGTTGGCCTGCGCTTCAATTGATTTTCTTTTAATTAACATAACAGAATAGTAAGTTACACAAGGATGCCGCGCCATGCGGCCAGCTTGTCGGCAAACGACCATTGCGCATTGGCCGGCGATGACGATGGCAGCACCAGCGTGGCAAACCCGGCCTGGGCAAACAAGGGCTCGGCCTGGCCGGCGGTCTTGCCATTGAAGCATACCTGGCGCAATTGCGGGCATTGATGCTTCAGGTGGGCAAAGTCATTGACCTGCGCATGGCGGATCGCGCTATCCAGGCTGCCTTCGCGGGCGCAGGCGGCGATCACGTCCCACAGGCCAATGTGCCGCGCCAGCAGACGCGCCAGCCGTTCCGCATAGGGCAAGCTGACCAGATCTTCCGTCAGCACTGCCGACAGCAGGCGCCAGAAATGATTGCGCGGATGAGCATAATATTGCTCGGCCTGCAACGAGGCGGCGCCTGGGAAACTGCCAAGAATCAAAGTCCGGGTGGCGGCATTGACAACCGGCGGCAGCCCGCTCAGCAATGCGGGCAGGGGAATGGTGGGCATTGGCAGATTATACCAATCGGATTCGCGAAGTTAGTAACTATTTGGCGAGGATTGGCGCTAAACTGGATGTCGTTCCAGTTTTATAATGGTAGCGAATTCGAGCATGCCTGTATCTTTTCTGCGGCGGCTGACCGGCCGTACCCGAACCCGACGCGCCAACCGCCAGTTGGGCCTGTTTCTGGCGTTCGTCGCCGGCGCGGTGAACGCCGGCGGTTTTCTGGCCATCAAACAATATACGTCGCATATGACGGGCATTGTCTCGTCGGTTGCCGACAATCTGGTATTGGGCAATGCGGTGCTGGCGATTGCCGGCATGGTTGCCCTTGCGGCATTCATCGCCGGTGCCGCCACCACCGCCATCATGATCAACTGGGCCCGGCACCGGAAAATGCACAGCGAATATGCATTGTCGCTGGCGCTCGAAGCGCTGCTATTGATGGCTTTCGGTCTGCTGGGCGCCAATCTCGAAGCGTTCGTGACCGTCTTCATTCCAGCCACTGTGCTGCTGCTGTGTTACATCATGGGATTGCAGAATGCGATCGTCACCAAGATTTCGCATGCGGAAATCCGTACCACCCATGTAACCGGCGTGGTGACCGACCTGGGGATCGAGCTGGGCAAGCTGTTTTACTGGAACCGGCACCACGACGCAGGATCGGCGCACTACGTGGCGGCTGACCGCGACCGCCTGCTGATCCACGCGTTGATCCTGACAATGTTTTTCACCGGCGGCGTTGCCGGCGCCATCGGTTTCAAGGCGATCGGATTCATTGCCACGGTGCCGCTGGCGTTGCTGCTGCTGTTGTTTGCAATCATTCCGATTCTGGATGATATTTTCCTGTTGCGGGCAGTGCCATTCGCTCGGAATAAAAAGTGAGCCGCGGCCGGTCCGCATGGGAGCACGGCACTTTCCCAATCGGGCGGGCAAAGGTAGGCGCGGATGAGCGGATACGCGTCAATCCAGGCAAGCCTGGAGTCATTTATACCGATGGCCATGCCAGCGGTAGCAAGACCGATCGGGTGGGTCGGGTAGCGTAATGTGCCGATCAAGCGCGGGCGCGAGACTATCGAGGAGTGCGAATGTCAGGCCACAAAAAATGCCTGGTTCGTCAATTTCTTCGTCAATGATGCGAACAATCGCAGGGACTCTTCATCGTGCTGAATCAAAAGCTTATGTTTTGCAGACGGCTTGCGGCGCTCCCCTTGCAAGAAGGGTATCAATTGCTGCAAGTAATTCCAGATAGCGCAAAGGTTTGGCGATATAGCCGTCGCAACCTGCTGCCCGGGTTTTTTCCTCATCCTTTTTCATCGCCATCGCGGTCAGTGCGATGACGGGAATGGCCGCGGTGGCCGGATCCTGCTTAAGCAGTACCGTCGCCGCCAAGCCATCCATGCCGGGTAGCTGTATGTCCATCAGGATCAGATCGGGCTTGTCAGCACGCGCCATTGTCAAGCCGGTTTCGGCATCTTCTGCACACAGCGTCGTATGCCCGGCGTTATGCAATAGCAGGGTCGCCAATTTCATATTGGCGGCGTTGTCTTCAATAATTAATATGATAGCCATTAGGGTCTCTTTAATTTGGCTGCAATGCGCGCCGTACTTCGGTGATAAAACCCTGTCGATTGAACCCGGCTTTTTCTACGATCTGGATGACGCTGGTCGGATTGCTATTGAGGGCAGCACGGTCTTGCGCCGTGATATCTTTTGCAGTCACCACCACGATCGGGATGCGTGCGGTATCGGAATTACATTGAAGCGCTTTGACAACGTCAAAGCCGCTCACTTCCGGCATCATCAAGTCGAGCAAAATCAAGTCCGGCCGCAACCGCTGCGCCAGAGCAATCGCTTCTTTGCCGCCATACGCGCGCACCACAGCATAGGCTGGGCTGGGCAAGAATGCAGCAATCACTTCGACTGCTTTGGGGTCATCGTCGACGACCAGAACCGTGTAGGTATTTTCCATGACTGGCTGCAGGCCCAGCTTGCTCAACGAGGTTTTCAGCTGAGCGCGGCTGATCGGCTTTTGCAGTACCGCAGCCGCACCACCGGTCAATGCCATATTGCGCTCGGCCAGGCTAGAAATGATTACCACTGGTACTGTGGCCAAAATGCCGCTTTCGCTTATTTGCTGAAGGAATTCCCAGCCATCCATACCGGGCAATTGAATATCCAGCGTGATCAAGCTCAGAACTTGCTTCTGCGCTAACAATAAAGCTGCCTCGGCACTGGCAGCACGTACCACCGTAAAGCCTTCTGCTTCGAGCAGCAGGCGAACCAGGTCAGCCGCCAGGTCGTCATCCTCGACCACCATCGCAATGCGTTCCTTGTCTCCCGCCATGGTTGCCGCCCCTGTACTTTGAAGAAGGATGGAAGCAGGTTGAGTCGATACGCGCAGCGGCAACCAGACAACGAAGCGCGCTCCCTCATTTTCTGCGCTGGCCACGGCCACGGTGCCCCCGTGCAGTTCAGCCAGTTGCTTGACCATTGCCAGGCCGAGACCGGTGCCCTCGAATTTGCGCGCCAGGCTGCTGTCGATCTGGCTGAAGGCCTGGAACAGCTTTGCCATGTTTTCTTTTGAAATGCCAATCCCGCTATCGGTGATGCAGATCTCCAGAAATTCGTTGTACTCATTGTCGGCCAGGGCGAAGCTGTGCACTGGCCAGTTGCCAGGCAGCGTACCGACGGTGTTGCGCGAAACGCACCGCGCACGCAAGGTCACGCGCCCGCCATTAGCGCTGAATTTGACCGCATTCGACAGCAGGTTGTAGACAATTTGCTTGGTTTTGCGCATGTCCAACAGAGGTACACCCAAGTCTTCGCCGGCCTCGAGATCGAGATGGATACGCTGCGCCGCCGCCTTTTCCCTGACGATCGATAGACTGTTCGACAAAAGGATTTTCAAGTCGACCGGCTCCAGTTCGAGCGACATCATACCGGCCTCGACCTTCGATAAATCCAGAATGTCATTGATCAGGGAGAGCAAATGCTGCCCGCTGGTGAAAATATCGCCGATGTATTCATGCTGGGTCTCGCTCATCTGGCCCATCAACCCATCCTTGAGCGCCTCGGAAAAACCGATGATGGCATTGAGCGGGGTGCGCAGTTCATGGGACATGGTGGCCAGGAATTCGGATTTCATGCGGCTGGCGTGTTCGAGCTCGACATTTTTTTCCTGCAAGGTGCGGTCGAAGCGCTTGCGCTCGGTGACGTCGCGCGCCGCCGCGAATACGCCCTGCAACTTGCGGTCGCGGTCATGGAAAGTCGCGGCATTGTATGACACCACGGTTTCTTCGCCGTTCTGGGCCAGTACGGTCAGTTCAAGATTGCTGACCTTGTTTTGTGTCAGCACGCGTTTGATTGCAGCTTCGGCCTGCGCCGGGTCGGTAAAGAAATTCTTGCAAGGCGCGCCGATCAATTCATCGCGCGTGCGCCCAGTCAGTGCGATCATTTGCTGGTTGACGTCGCTGATGATGCCCTGGGGATCGGTTGTCATCAGCGCATCAATGTTCGACTCGATCAGTGACCGTGTATAGAATTGCTGGTCGCGCAGTCGCTGGTCAAGCAACGCCTGCGCCGCCTCGACCTGCTTGCGCGCCGTATTGTCGGTGCCGATCAACAGGTAGCCGATGATCTTTTCCTGCGCATCGCGCAATGCCGTCACCGACACGATGGCGGGGAAGCGGCTGCCATCCTTGCGGATGTAAGTCAATTCATAAATGTCCTCGATCCCGCGCGATGCCTTGAACACCAGTGCTTCGAAGCCCGGTGTAATTTTGGTCGCCAGTTCCCAGCTCAGTTCCTCGGCGCGCGCAATGACTTCCTGAGGATCCGAGATATCGGCCGGCGTGATCTTGTTCAGTACGTCGGCCGCATCGTAACCCAGCATGCGTTCGGCACCGACATTGAACAGTTGAATCACACCTTTTTCATCGGTGGCGATACTGGAGAAGTTGGCACTGTTGAAAATGGCGTTCTGCAAGGCTCCGGCTTCAACCAGGGCTTGTTCTGCCTGTTTGCGCGCAGTGTTATCGGTGCCGATCAGCAGATAACCGATAATGTTTTCTTGCACATCACGCAATGCCGTCACCGATACGATGGCCGGGAAACGGCTGCCGTCCTTGCGGATATAAATTAATTCGTAAATGTCTTCAATGCCGCGTGACGCTTTGAACACTAATGCTTCGAAGCCCGGAGTTATCTGGGTATCGAGCTCCAGGCTCAAAGCGCTCGCCCGTGCAATCAATTCTTGCGGATCCGAGATATCCGCCGGCGTGATCAGATTAACGACATCGGCTGCCGTATAGCCAAGCATGCGTTCGGCACCGACATTAAAAATCTGAATGACGCCTTTTTCATCGGTTGCGATGCTGGAAAAATAGGCGCTATTGAAAATGGCGTCTTGCAAAGCGCCGGTTTTGAGCAAGTTTTTTTGGCGTTGAAATTCCTTGATGCCGTCAGGGCCACCCAGCTTTTCGGTATTGCCATCTCCGGAACGGGTTTGTGGCATAGAGTCTTCCGTGAACGATTAGATATCAGTAAACGGCTGAGGGCAGATTGGCGCGCACCGCTACTGCAGAGCAAGCTCACAGACTGCTAGGGCGCTTGGCGCTGAAAGCGCAAACCGGCATGTCGCAAAGAGGAGGAGATGAAGTGGGATGATCATAGCAGAGGTTGGCTGTGAAGCTTCGGCTAGTTGGCATTGGTGCAAGTTAATATCCGATTTCCGATGTCTACGCTACACATTATGCGCAAACAGGCTGATTTCAGCTTGAGGCTCTCTGGAATGGGCCAGCCCTGCGGCCATCAGCGGCATCGGGCTGCGCGCTTGGATAGCAGGTTATTGTGAAAGCGGCTTGCCAATAAAAGAGGCCTCTGCGTACAGAGGCCCAATATGATCAACAACGGGTTGAAATTGACACGCCAGCCAGGCTGACGCTTATTTTCCAGCCATACCAAGCAGCATCTCGTTGAGGCGTTTGACAAACCCAGCCGGGTCGGCCAGTGAGCCACCCTCGGCCAGCATCGCCTGGTCGAATAAAATATGCGACCAGTCGTCAAACTTGGCTTCTTCGTATTTCAGGCGTTGCACCAGAGGATGATCCGGGTTGATTTCCAGGATCGGCTTGGATTCCGGCGCATTCTGCCCGGCTGCTTTCAGCATGCGCACGAGATTCCCGGACAATTCATTTTCGTCGGACACCAGGCAGGCTGGCGAATCGGTCAGGCGGAACGTCACGCGCACCTCCTTGGCCTTCTCGGTCAGCGCGCTTTTCATTTTCTCGACCAGGTCCTTGTACTGGACTTCGGTTTCTTCGTGCTGCTTCTTCTCGGCTTCGTCTTCCAGTTTGCCCAGGTCCAGGTCGCCCTTGGCCACCGATACCAGTTCCTTGCCTTCGAAATCATGCAGGAATGACAGCATCCATTCGTCGACGCGGTCGGTTAAGAGCAGTACCTCGACACCTTTCTTGCGGAAGATTTCCAGGTGCGGACTGTTCTTGGCCGCGCCATACGACTCGCCGGTCACGAAATAAATCTTGTCCTGGCCTTCCTTCATGCGCTTGACATAGTCTTCGAACGACACGGTCTGGGCATCGCTGTCGTTGACAGTCGAGGCAAAGCGCAGCAGCTTGGCGATGCGTTCCTTGTTGGTCGCGTCTTCGCCGATACCTTCCTTGAGCACCTGGCCGAACTCGGTCCACACGGTCGCGTACTTGTCACGCTGTTCCTGCTCGTCGGCAGTGGCCAGTTCTTCCAGCATCGACAGGATGCGCTTGGTCGAGCCTTCGCGGATGACTTTGACGTCGCGCGACTCTTGCAGGATTTCGCGCGATACATTCAGCGGCAGGTCGCTGGAGTCGATCACGCCTTTCACAAAGCGCAGATACACCGGCATTAATTGCTCGGCATCGTCCATGATGAACACGCGTTTGACGTACAGCTTGATGCCGCCGCGCTTGTTGCGGTCCCACAGATCGAACGGGGCATGTGCCGGGATGTACAGCAATTGCGTGTATTCGCTGCGGCCTTCGACCCGGTTGTGGGTCAGCGCCAGCGGTGGCTGGAAGTCATGCGAGACATGCTTGTAGAACTCGTCGTACTGTTCCTTGGTGATGTCGGCCTTGTTGCGTGCCCACAGCGCGCTGGCCTGGTTGATGGTTTCCAGCTCATCCTTCAGAACTGTTTCCTTCTTTTCCTCGTCCCATTCTTCTTTCTGCATCTGGATCGGCAGCGAGATATGGTCGGAGTACTTGCGGATGATCGATTTGAGCTTCCAGGCTGACAGGAAGTCGTCTTCACCTTCGCGCAGATGCAGGGTAATGGTGGTGCCGCGGGATGCCTTGTCGATTGCCTCGACTGAAAAATCGCCTTCGCCCTTCGATTCCCAGCGCACGCCTTCGGCAGCCGCCAGGCCGGCACGGCGCGAATCGACGCTGATCTTGTCTGCCACGATGAAGGCCGAGTAAAAGCCGACGCCGAACTGTCCGATCAGCGCCGCATCCTTTTGCTGGTCGCCGGACAGGCGGGAAAAGAATTCCTTGGTGCCGGATTTGGCAATCGTGCCCAGATGTTCGATCGCCTCGTCGCGGCTCATTCCGATGCCGTTGTCGGCGATGGTGATGGTGCGCGCAGCCTTGTCGAAGGTCACCTTGATATTCAGATCCGGGTCGTTTTCATACAAACCGGTATTGTTGATCGCCTCGAAGCGCAGCTTGTCGGCGGCGTCGGAGGCGTTCGAGATCAGTTCGCGCAAGAAAATTTCCTTGTTTGAATACAAGGAGTGAATCATCAATTGCAGCAGTTGTTTGACTTCTGCTTGAAAACCAAGGGTTTGCTTTTCGGCTACGGCCATTTTTTCCTCGAATGTCGATTGGTGGTACGGTTAAACCGGATTTGCTCACGAAAGGCAGGGCGGGCAACCCTAAAATCGGCAATTGTTACCGCGACTGTCCCGTTTGCCCGGATAAATTCATGAGTTTTTTCAGAAGTGGGGGTGAAAAAGGCATTTTCAAGATTTCCCCAATGCCTTTTCCAGAAAACGCCAGATACCCGGGTCGCTCATGGTGGCAATATTGAAGCGCATGCGGGTGGAGGGCAACTGGTTCGGGGAAAACAGGCTGCCCGGCGCCAGAAGATAGCCCTCATCCATCGCTTGTGCGGCCAGCAGATTGGTGTCGGTGCCGGTGTCGGTCCAGACAAACATGCCGGCAGTGGCCTGGTTGACCGACAGACCAGCGTGCTCAAGCTGGCGGATGGTTTTTTCGCGCCCACCTTCCAGCTTGCCGCGCAGTCGATCGACGTGCTTGCGGTAATGTCCTTCAGACAGGATTTTATACACCACCCGTTCGCCGATTTCAGTCGTGGTCAGGGTGGTGAGCATCTTGCGATCCGCCAGATGCCGGGCGATTTCCGGGGCCGCCGCAATGAAACCGACCCGCAGGTTGGCCGCCAGCGTCTTGGAAAATCCGCCCAGATAGATCACCCGGTTCAATTGGTCCAGCGCCGCAATCCTGGTGCCGGCATGCGCGCCGCCCGGATGCATGTCGCAGTAGATATCGTCTTCGACGATCGTGAAATCATGCTGCTCGGCGAGCTTCAGGATCTGGAATGCCTTGGCTGCCGACAACGAGGAAGAGGTCGGATTGTGCAGGACTGAATTGATGACATACAGTTTGGGCTTGTGCAGCGCCGCCAGCTCCGCCAGCTGGACCACGTCCGGGCCATCGTTCAGGCGCGGGATGCCGACAATGCGCGCGCCAAGGGTCGCGAAGGAACCGAACATCAGGAACCATGCCGGATCATCGACGAAGACCGTATCGCCCGGCTGCAGGAAGTGGCGCGCCACCAGGTCCAGCGCCTGGGTGACACCGGCGGTGCTGACGATCTGGTCAGGCGTTGCCGCAATTTCCAGCTCGGCCAGCTTCAACTGCAATTGCTGCCGAAAAGGCAGGAAGCCTTGCGGCGTGCCGTATTGCAGCAGCATGTTCTGGTTTTGCCGACTGATTGCCCGCAAGGCATTGGCTACCAGCTCGGCATCCAGCCACTCGTTGGGCAACAAGCCGGAGCCCGGCATTTTTTGCGGCGGCAGCTGGCGAAACATGTTGCGCACCAGCCACACGACATCCAGCTGGCGGGGCGGCGATTCGGTATTGCGCAGGGCACCGCCGGCAGCCGCCATCGGCGAACGCTCACGCACGTAAAAGCCGGAGCCGCGCCGCGATTCGAGAAAGCCGCGCGCCACCAGCCGGTCGTACGCCTCAACCACGGTAAACCGCGAAACCCCATTGCTGTCGGCGAACTGGCGTATCGAGGGCATGCGGTTGCCGGTACGCAGCAGCTTGTCGTCGATACGCATTTCCACCAGGCGCACGATCTGCTCGACCAGGGAGGCGCCGCCGCCGCGCGCAAAGGACGCTGCACCGACGTCGGCTTGTGCTGCAGGGGAAGGAGAATTGTTTGGCATGTGGTGGTGCTGGCTGTATTGGTCGGGTTACCGTGGCAGTGTATCGAATTAAGTGGATAACTGTATCGGTACTGTACAGGTATTGTCGAATAGGATAGAGCGCATGTCAACTCCTGCCGGTTACTCTCATGACTATTATGTTTGCCGCACCGCTGGTGCAACTCGCCGCCGCAGAGGTCTGTTCTGGGGTGAGCGCCGTGTCTGGCGAGTTGCGGGTGCTGACCGGGCGCATGTGGCTCACGATCGAGGCCGATGCCCGGGATTACTGGCTGCATGCCGGCGACGCACTGCAAATCCCGCCCGGGCGCCTGGTCGTGGTCGAGGCGCATCGCCTGCCTTGCATGTTCACTGTGGCCTCAGGCGCAAGGCATGCGAAAGCGTCGTACATTACATCCAAAATCTTATCCACTTATTAAAAAAAGGACAGCACCATGCCCGCAGCCACGATTGAAGTCAGAAGAGAATATACGCAGGCACAGGAAATCGCCCTGGTCGATGCGCTGCACAGCGCCATGCAGGCGGCGCTCAGGACGCCTGCGCACGACAAGAACATTCGCCTGGTGGTACATCAGCCGCATCGTTTCCCGCCGCGCCCTGGGCATGAACAGCCGCAATACTCCACCTTCATCAGCATCGATGCCTTCACCGGGCGCTCGCCGGAGACCAAGCGCCGTCTGTACCGCGCCATCGTCGAGCATCTGGCGCCATTCGGCATTCCGCCGGACCATGTCACCATTGTGCTGCGCGAAGCAGCGGCGGAAAACTGGGGCATACGCGGCGTGCAGGCGGCGTGCGACCTGGAGCTTGGTTTCAAGGTTGACATCTGAGAAATGAAAATGGATACAACGCTTCATGTGCTCGATCCCGGCAATTTATTCGAGATCGATGCCAGTTTCGAGGTTTTCAAGGGCTTGCGGCCGCATCTCGACCGTGGCGAATTCCTGCGTCGCCTGCAGATCCAGCATGAAGAAGGATTCCGCATTGTTTTTTTTCAGCAGGACAAACGCGTTGTGGCCGCCGCCGGCTATCGTGTCATGCATTGCATGGCGTGGGGCAGGGTGCTGTACATCGACGACCTGGTCTGCGCACCGGCCATGCAACGTGCAGGACTTGGCGCGCAGTTGATGGATTGGCTGATCGACGAGGCAAAGCGGCTCGATTGCGATGAACTGCATCTGGATACCGGCCACCAGCGGCACGATGCGCATCGGCTCTATCTGCGAAAGGGGCTGCATTTGACCTGCTATCATTTGTCGATGGCGTTAAATGCGTAAATTCCGTCGCTGAGGGGCACCGTTTGCTGCCCGGGAAATGCCCGAAAAAGGGTAAAATCAGCGGCTTGTCGGCGGATGATCAACTCGACCGGAACGTTAGGCAGGTTGGCAGCCTTTCCCGCGTTGCCAATTTTTCAAGTCATTTTTTGGAGTCAATCTTGTCGTACACCGAAAAACTCAAGGCCCTGAACATTGAACTGCCAGCGGTTGCGACCCCGGCGGCTGCTTATCTCATGTATGCGCAAACTGGCAATACGGTTTTCCTGTCCGGCCACATCGCCAAGAAAGATGGCAAGCCCTGGGTCGGCCAGCTTGGCAAGAACATGGCGACCGACGAAGGAAAGCAGGCCGCGCGGGCAGTGGCAATCGACTTGATGGCGACGCTGCAGGCAGCCTGCGGCGGCGACCTGAACCGGGTCAGGCGCATCGTCAAGGTGATGAGCCTGGTTAATTCCACCGCGGACTTCACCGAACAGCATCTGGTCACCAATGGCGCCTCGGAGTTGCTGGGCGAAGTGTTTGGCGACGCCGGCCGCCATGCGCGCTCGGCCTTTGGCGTGGCACAGATCCCGCTGGGCTCCTGCGTTGAAATCGAGTTGATTGCCGAAGTTGCCTAATTGTCCTGCGCACTCCCTGGAGCGGCACCCACCGCTTACACTGATTACTTTTCGAGAACTGCATGAAAATCGATAACCCTTCGCCGATTCAATGGCAATTTGCCCAACGCGCCCAGAAACTGGAAAGCTCGGCCATCCGTGAAATCCTCAAGGTCACGATGCGCCCGGAAATCATTTCCTTTGCCGGCGGCCTGCCGTCTCCGGCCACTTTTCCGGTCGAGAAAATGCGCGCCGCATTCGAGTCGGTGCTGTCGCGCCAGGGCAAGGTCGCATTGCAATACGGGCCGACCGACGGCTACGCGCCGCTGCGCGAATGGGTTGCCGATTCGCTGTCGATCAATGGCGCGCGCATCATGCCGGAACAGGTATTGATGGTGTCGGGTTCGCAGCAGGGCCTGGACTTGCTGGGCAAGGTATTGATCGACGAAGGCAGCAAGGTGCTGGTGGAAACGCCGAGCTATCTCGGTGCGCTGCAGGCGTTTTCAGTGTATGGCCCGCAATTCGTCTCGGTGCCGACCGATGACGCCGGCTTGCTGCCGGAGGCGGTCGAGCCGGTCGGCAAAGATGCGCGGCTGTTGTATGCACTGCCAAATTTCCAGAATCCGACCGGTCGCACGCTGTCGCTGGAACGCCGCTATGCACTGGTTGAAACCTGTGCCCGGCTCGGCTTGCCGCTGATCGAGGATGATCCGTACGGCGCACTGTCGTACCGTGCCGAGCCGCTGCCGAAGATGCTGACGATGAATCCGGGCGGCGTGGTTTACATGGGCTCGTTCTCGAAGGTGCTAACCCCTGGCATTCGCCTCGGTTATGTGGTGGCGCCGCAGCCGCTGGTGCGCAAACTCGAGCAGGCCAAGCAGGCAACCGATTTGCATACCGCACAGTTGACCCAGATGGTGGTGCATGAAGTGGTCAAGGATGGCTTTTTGCAGCAGCATATCCCGACCATTCGCCAGTTGTATGCGGATCAGTGCCAGGCGATGCTGGCAGCATTGACCGAGTTTTTCCCATCCAGCGCCAGCTGGACCCGCCCGGAAGGCGGCATGTTCATCTGGGTGACATTGCCCAAGCATATCGACTGCATGCAACTGCTGGATGAAGCGATTGCCGAGCATGTGGCTTTCGTTCCCGGCGCGCCGTTTTATGCGAATGCGCCGGAACGCAATACGCTGCGCCTGAGTTTCGTGACGGTGCCGCCGGAGAAAATTCGTGAAGGCGTGGCCAAGCTTGGAAAACTGATCGCCGCGAAATTGTAAGCAAAGTTTAAAAACTGACACCTGGGCATGCTGGCGCCGTTATCGGCTTTGCAAATTGCACGCAGTCGAAAACAATAAGCCGGATTTCCAATATTGGAAATCCGGCTTTTTTTCATGCCGCGTGAACTCGCCGGCAGCCGCGCCTGCGCATGGCTGCTGCCCGTTTTAATCCGCCGCCTTCAGTCCATACGCCTTGAGTTTGGCATCCAGCGCCTTGCCCTTGCGGGCGCGCTTGCCGACATGGCCGGTCAATACCGCTGACGGCAAAGGCAACTCCTGGAATTTGCCGGCGCGGCCGGTGCCGGTCACGGTCAGCCCGCGTTTCTTGTTGAGTGGTTGCGCGGCCAGCAGCTTTTCATTTTTTTCCAGCTCCATCAGGATGACACCGCGTCCGCCGCCCGATAATGCCTTGATTTCCTCGATGCCGAATACCAGCAGACGGCCTTTTTCAGACAGGCAGGCGATGGCGTTGGTATCGGTACCGACGTTGCGCGGCATCAGTGGCATGTCGCCATCTTCCAGCGTCATGAACGCCTTGCCGCCGCGGTTGCGGCTGACCAGGTCGGCCGCCTTGGTGGTAAAGCCATACCCGGCAGTGGACGACAGCAGCAGCGTGGTGTCGGGCATGCCGACGAAATAATGCAAGACTTGCGTGCCCGCGGACAGCTCTACCAGGGTGGTGACCGGTACACCGTCGCCGCGTCCGCCCGGCAGGGCGATCACCGGCACTGAATACACGCGGCCGTTGGAGCCGAACGCCAGCAGGTTGTCGATGGTGCGGCATTCAAAGGCGCCGTACAAACTGTCGCCAGCCTTGAAGGTGAATTGCGCGATGTCATGTCCGTGGCCGGTCCGTGCGCGGATCCAGCCTTTTTGCGAAATGATCACGGTCACTGGTTCATCGATGATCTTCTGTTCGATGCTTGCCCGCTCGGCTTCCTTGATCAGCGTGCGACGGTTGTCGCCGTACTGCTTGCCGTCGGCTTCAATTTCCTTGATCACCAGCTTCTTCATTGATGCCGGGTTGTCCAGCAAATCCTGCAAGCCGGCCTTTTCAACGCGCAGCTCTTTCAATTCCTGCTGGATCTTGATCGCTTCCAGGCGCGCCAGCTGGCGCAGGCGGATTTCAAGGATATCTTCAGCTTGCCGGTCCGACAGTTTGAATGCGGTAATCAGGGCCGGTTTCGGCTCGTCCGATTCGCGGATGATCCTGATCACCTTGTCGATATTCAAAAGCACCGCTTCGCGTCCCTCCAGGATATGGATGCGGTCGTCGACTTTCTGCAACTTGAACTGGGTGCGCCTGGTGATGGTGTCAAAACGGAACACGATCCATTCGCGCAGCACGTCGCCGAGCGCCTTCTGGCGCGGACGGCCATCGCCGCCGATCATCACCAGATTGACCGGCACGCTGGTTTCCAGCGAAGTGTGCGCCAGCAGCAGATTGGTGAATTCGGTCTGGTCCTGGTTTTTCGATTTCGGCTCGAATACCAGGCGCACCGGCGCTTCGCGGCCGGATTCATCGCGTACCGTATCGAGCAGCGACAACACGTTCTGTTTCAATCCCAACTGTTCCGGCAGCAGGGATTTTTTGCCGAGCTTGACCTTGGGGTTGGTGATGTCCTCGATTTCTTCCAGCACTTTCTGGGTCGACGTGCCATGCGGCAGCTCGGTCACCACCACTTGCCACTGGCCGCGTGCCATGTCCTCGATCTTCCAGCGCGCCCGCACTTTCAGCGAGCCGCGCCCGGTATCGTAGAGCTCGGCAATTGCCGCCGCCGGCGTGATGATCTGTCCGCCGCCGGGAAAGTCCGGGCCCGGAATAAATTCCAATAAGTCGCGATTGGTCAGCTTGGGATTCTTGATCAGGGCGACCGCCGCCCTGGCCACTTCCTGCAGGTTATGGGGCGGAATTTCGGTTGCCATGCCCACAGCGATGCCGGAGGCGCCATTCAACAGCAACATCGGCAGGCGCGCCGGCAGCAACTTCGGTTCTTTGGTCGAGCCATCATAGTTGGGCTGGAAGTCGACCGTGCCCATGTCGATTTCATCGAGCAGCAACTTGGCAATCGGTGTCAGGCGTGCTTCGGTATAGCGCATGGCGGCAGCGCCATCGCCGTCTCGCGAACCGAAATTGCCCTGGCCATCGACTAATGGATAACGCAGCGAAAAACCTTGCGCCATGCGCACCATCGCGTCGTACACCGACTGGTCGCCATGCGGGTGCAGTTTGCCCAGCACGTCGCCGACTACGGCGGCCGACTTGCGTGGCTTGGCAGTCGAGTGCAAGCCCAGTTCATGCATCGCATACAGGATGCGCCGCTGGACCGGCTTTTGACCATCGCAGACATCGGGCAGTGCCCGTCCCTTGACGACCGAGATTGCATAGTCGAGATAGGCGCGTTCGGCAAAGCTGGCCAGGGTCAGGGTTTCACCCTCGTCGCCGGATCCGGCTGCTTCAAAGAGATTGGCTTGTTCAGTCATCGTGAATCAGAAAGTTACTGGTAAATGGTCGAAAGGGGGGGCGGCAGGTGGGCACGGCCCGGAATCGTCATGACAATGCGTTTGGGTGCATCCGGGTCCGTTTGCATCGTTACTGCAAGGCGCTCCGATGATGGTTGATAAAACTGGTAAAACTGGGTCACCAGTTTGACGTAATTGCGGGTTTCCGGATAAGGCGGCACCGAATTTCGGTATTTCTTCACCGCGCCTTCACCCGCATTGTAGGACGCGATCACCAGTTCCGGCTTACCCGGAAACATCCGAACCAAATCCCGCAGGTAGCGGGCACTGACGCGGATATTGGTTTTCGGGTCCGCCAGCTTTTTCGCCAGGGATTGTTTCGCATCGGCCTGCACACCATAACGTGCGCCTGTATCCGGCATGATCTGCATTAAACCGATTGCCCCTTTGGGCGACACGGCTGCCGGATTGAATCCCGATTCGGCAGCCATAATGGCTTTCAGCATGGCCGGCTGCAAGCCGAATTCGCGGGCAGCCTGTTTCAAAAGCGGTTCAAATTTCTTCAGGTTCGGGTGGTCTGTTAAATACGCAGACATGGTTGCGGAAAGCGGCTTGGCGCTGAGTGCGTCGGGCGATGGCATCGCGGATGAATCGAATACCGTATTGCCGCGTGCGAATAACTGGTAGCGGTCATCGAGTTTTTCCGCCGCAAAATGCGCGATTCCCTGGTTGTCCACATAACCAAAGATATCGGCGCGCGCGCTACCCGACGCCAGCACCAGGCTGAACGTGAAAAGCATCGCGCACGCAATTCGCATCAGATATCCGCCTCGGCTTCATTGCCGTGTTCTTCCAGCCAGGCACGACGCGCAGCCGCTTCGCCTTTGCCCATCAACATGGTAAAGCGTGCATTCGATGCAGCCTGGTCAAAGTTGCCCAGCGACACCGGCAACAGGCGTCGGGTATCCGGATTCATCGTGGTTTCCCATAACTGTTCCGCATTCATTTCACCCAGGCCCTTGAAGCGCGCGATACTCCAGGCGCCATCCTTGATGCCATCTTTCCGCAATTTGTCGGCGATTGCATCGAGTTCACCGTTATCCAACGCATACATTTTTTGTGCCGGCTTCTTGCCGCGCGCCGGGGCGTCGACCCGATACAGCGGCGGGCGGGCAACGCATATATGGCCGCGTGCAATCAGTTGCGGGAAGTGCTTGAAAAACAGGGTCAGCAGCAATACCTGGATATGCGAGCCATCCACGTCCGCATCCGACAGGATGCAGATGCGGCCATAGCGCAAGCCCGACAGGTCCGGGGTATCGTTGGCGCCATGCGGATCGACGCCGATCGCCACCGCAATGTCATGGATTTCATTGTTGCCAAACAGCCGGTCGCGTTCGGTTTCCCAGGAATTGAGTACCTTGCCGCGTAGCGGCAAAATCGCCTGGAATTCCTTGTCGCGGCCCATCTTGGCCGAGCCGCCGGCAGAATCACCTTCGACCAGGAACAGTTCATTGCGTGTCACATCACTCGATTCGCAATCGGTCAATTTCCCTGGCAACACCGCCACACCGGACGATTTTTTCTTTTCGATTTTCTGGGCCGAACGCAGGCGCGACTGGGCCTGCTTGATCACCAGTTCGGCCAGCTTCTTGCCGTAATCGACATGATGATTGAGCCACAATTCCAGCGGCGGCTTGGTGAACGAAGACACCAGCCGCACTGCATCGCGCGAATTCAGACGTTCCTTTATCTGCCCCTGGAATTGCGGGTCCAGGACCTTGGCCGATAGAACAAATGAGACACGGGCAAAGACGTCTTCCGGCAACAGCTTGACGCCCTTGGGCAGCAGCGAATGCATTTCAACAAAGCTTTTCACGGCGCCAAACAAGCCTTCGCGCAATCCTGCCTCATGGGTGCCGCCAGCCGAGGTCGGAATCAGATTCACATACGATTCGCGCACCACATTGCCATCCTCGGTCCAGGCCACGACCCAGGCTGCGCCTTCGCCTTCTGCAAAGCCATCCGCATCGCCATTCGCATATTGCTCGCCTTCAAACAGCGGGATCACCGGCTCGGCATTCGATGCCTGCGTCAGTGACTCGATCAGGTAACCGCGCAATCCCTGGTCATATTTCCAGGTCTGGCTATCGCCAGTCTTGGCATTGGCCAGGGTAACCTTGACGCCTGGCAGCAGCACTGCCTTGGAGCGCAGCAGTCGCTGCAGCTCGCCTGGCGGGATTGCGGAAGAGTCGAAATATTTGGGGTTTGGCCACACCGTGACCTGGGTGCCGGATCGCTTTTCATCTTTCGCCAGCGGGCGTGATTTCAGCTTTTCCACTACGTCGCCATCGGCAAATGCCATCTTGTGCAAGCCGCCTTCGCGCCAGACGGTGATTTCCAAGCGGGTCGATAACGCATTGGTGACCGAGACGCCAACGCCATGCAAGCCGCCGGAAAACGAATAGGCGCCGCCGGAACCCTTGTCGAATTTGCCGCCCGCATGCAGGCGCGTAAACACGATTTCCACGGTCGGCACCTTCTCTTCCGGGTGCATGCCGACCGGAATACCCCGGCCGTCATCCTCGATGCTGACGCTGCCGTCGGCATTGAGCGTGACCAGGATATTTTTGGCAAAGCCGCCGAGCGCTTCATCGGAAGCATTGTCGAGCACTTCCTGAATGATATGCAGCGGATTTTCGGTACGGGTGTACATGCCCGGGCGCTGCTTGACCGGTTCCAGGCCTTTCAAGACCCGGATCGATGATTCACTGTAATCGGAGGGAGAGGATTTTTTAGTGGCCATGCAAGAAGAAGTGGCTATGTTGCGTAAAAGAGTCGTGCACTATGCAAAGACTGGCATTCTAATGAAAAACGGATGGTACAGGATCACTGTGCATAATCAGCCGACTTTTTTAAAGGGCATTCTTAATCGGGTGAGTGCGCTGCAGGTGCTGGCAAGGGATCGTTCAGTCAATATTATAATTTTACTGTAAATTTATACAGTTAAATTCATCAAGCCAACAGATTACCCTTTTCCCGCCATCCGTGCATCGTAAAATTTTTTTGCTTACAACATAAATCCCCCCTGAATTGGCATTCTTATTTAAAGAATAACTGTTGGAAATTAAACTGTTGTAAAGAGTAAAAGCTTTATAAAATCGGACGCTATGCCCACCAAGTATCCATTTGCAGTACGCCTGATCGGCTTTGACGAGCAAGAAGCGGACAAGTTGGAAAAGGCCTTTGCCGCCGAGCAGGGCAGGGGTATGGCTTATTTTCGTTTGCTGGAAGATAACTTGCAGGATCCGGACCTGTATCTTGCCAATGCGGATGATTTGAAAGCGCTGGTGCAACTGTCCTACCAGGGGCCCAGCGAAATCCGGCCGGCGCTATTGATCGGCACGCCAATCATTGCGTTGCCCCATGCCGCTATCCAGCGGCCGATTCAATGGCCGTTGTTATTTACCGCGCTCGATACTCTGGTCGAAAAACGTGCGGATGCGCTGGCGCGACTGGAAGCGTCCGATATCATTACCGTTCCCGAACGTCGGCGGCGCGACCGGGTGGATCTGGATCTGACAGATCCTGCCGATTATAAAAGCATCCGCCGGGTACCGGTCGATGGTGGTGTACTGGTAGTCGATAAGGCTGCCATGCTGCGGGACTATCTCGCTGGCGTACTCGGGCGATTGCAATTGCCGGTGGGGTGGGTAAACGGGGCCGAGGCGGCGATTACGTATTGCAGTGAGAATAAAGTATCGGTCGTGGTCATCAATACCTCGACGCCGGACATCGATCCGTATGCGTTATGCCAGCAAATCAAGCGCAGCAATTCCTTTCGGCAAACGTCGGTGATTCTGCTCACCAGCAAGTTATTTGTGTATCAGACGATGCGAGCCCGTTGCGCCGGTTGCGATGGTTTTTTGAATAAGCCGTTGGCTCCTCATCACTTATTGTCTGCCCTCAGGAAGTTTCTGCCATTGCCCTACACCCAAGGGTAAGCAATGCAGGGCAGTCGGCTTACTTGCTCAGCTGGCGCATGCCGCGCTCCAGTCCGTCGAGTGTCACCGGAAACATCCGGTCTTGCATCAGTTGCCGGATTACCGTGATCGATTGGCGGTAATCCCACATGCCTTGCGGTTCTGGATTGAGCCAGATGAATTTCGGAAAGGTGTGGGTAAATCGCTGCAGCCAGGCGCTGCCGGATTCGTCATTGTTGTATTCGACCGAGCCGCCGGGCTGCAGGATTTCATACGGACTCATGGTGGCATCGCCGACAAAAATCAGCTTGGTATCCGGCGTGTATTTGCGCAGCACATCCCAGGTAGGAAATTTTTCGGCATGGCGGCGCCGATTATTTTTCCACAGATAGTCATACACGCAGTTGTGAAAATAATAGAAATCCAGGTGCTTGAATTCAGTTTTGGCTGCCGAGAACAGTTCTTCGGTACGGGCAATATGGTCATCCATGCTGCCGCCGACATCGAGCAGCATCAGGACCTTGATATTGTTTTTGCGTTCCGGCCGCATCCGTATATCCAGGTAGCCGGCATTGTTGGCGGTGGCACGAATCGTATCGTCCAGCGCCAGTTCATCCTGCGCGCCGGCGCGGGCAAACTTGCGCAGCCGCCGCAGCGCCAGCTTGATATTGCGGGTGCCCAGCTCACGCTCGGCATCGTAATCGCGATAGGCGCGCGCTTCCCATACCTTGACGGCGGTGCGGTTGCGGCTTTCTCCGCCGATCCGGATGCCTTCCGGGTTTTGTCCGCCATTGCCGAATGGCGAAGTGCCGCCAGTGCCGATCCATTTCGAGCCGCCTTCATGGCGTTCCTTTTGCTCCTGCAGCAATTGTTGCAGGCGGTCCATCAGTTTGTCATAGCCAAATTTCTCCATCTGGGCAAGTTGCTCCGGCGTCAATTCGCGCTGCAGGCGCTGCACCAGCCAGTCCAGCGGGACTTGTCCTTGCTGCTCGAAAACCGAATCGATCCCCTTGAAATACAAGCCGAATGCCTGGTCGAACTTGTCGTAGTGCGACTCATCCTTGACCAGCGTGGTGCGCGCCAGATAGTAAAATGCATCCAGCGACTGCCCGATCACGTTTTTTTGCAGCGCTTCCAGCAGCACCAGGAATTCCTTGATCGATACCGGGATCCTGGCATCCTTCAGCGTAAAGAAGAAATCAATCAGCATGGCCCCATCCTATCTGCCAAGTTTGTACTGCAGGTGGCGCCTGACTGTCGGCCACTCGGATTCGATGATGGAAAACACCACGGTATCGCGGTAGGTGCCGTCGGGCATGATGGTATGGTTGCGCAGAATGCCGTCCTGTTTGGCGCCCAGCCGCAGGATCGCTTCCCGGGATGGGTGATTCATGAAGCTGGTGCGAAATTCCACCGCAATGCAGTGCAGGTTTTCAAACGCATGCGTGAGTAGCATCAGCTTGCATTCGGTATTGATGGCCTTCTTCTGAGCGCTTTTCGCATACCAGGTCGAACCAATTTCGAGGCGCCGGCTCGGAACGTCGACCGCCATGTAGGTGGTCATCCCGCATAACCGGCCGGTGTCATGCCGGCGGATGGCGAACGGCAGCATGCTGCCCTGGCTATGCAAATTGCGCCGACGTTCGATTTCTTCGGCCATCTGCTCCGGATGCGGAATCCTGGTATACCACAGCTTCCATAGCTCGCCGTCGCGCACCGCTGCGATCAACTCGCTGCAATGCGATGGCGCCAGCAGCTCCAGCGTCGCATGTTCGCCTTCCAGCGTCACGGGTTGGATGAAGTTCATGGCTCGTCTTAGCGATTGGTGCGCGACATCATGACCATGCGTTCGAACAGGTGTACATCCTGCTCGTTTTTCAACAATGCGCCATGCAGCGGCGGAATCACGGCTTTCGCATCCTGGCTGCGCAATGCATCGGCGCCGATATCTTCGGCCAGCAGCAATTTGAGCCAATCCAGCAATTCCGAGGTGGATGGCTTCTTTTTCAGGCCGGGCACATCGCGCACTTCGTAAAAAGTCTGCAAGGCTTGGGCCAGCAATTCCTTTTTCAGGCGTGGAAAGTGAACCCGGACGATGTCTTGCATCGTATCCTTGTCTGGAAACTTGATGTAATGGAAAAAGCAGCGCCGCAAAAAGGCATCCGGCAATTCCTTTTCATTGTTCGACGTAATGATTACCAGCGGACGATGCTTCGCCACCACCATTTCATGGGTTTCATATACATAGAATTCCATGCGATCCAGCTCACGCAACAGATCGTTCGGAAATTCAATATCCGCCTTGTCAATTTCATCAATCAACAGCACCACCGGCTCCGGCGCGGTAAAGGCTTGCCACAGCACGCCCTTGACAATGTAATTGTGAATATCCTTGACCCGCTCATCGCCCAGCTGCGAATCGCGCAGGCGCGACACGGCGTCATATTCATACAAGCCCTGCTGCGCCTTGGTAGTCGATTTGACATGCCATTGCAGCAGTGGCATGTCCAGCGCAGCGGCCACCTCTTCGGCCAGCATGGTCTTGCCTGTACCCGGCTCACCCTTGATCAGCAGCGGCCGCTGCAGCGTCAGGGCGGCATTGACTGCCAGCTTTAAATCATCGGTGGTGACATAACTTGGGGAACCTTCAAAGCGTATTTCTTGTCGCATAGCATCGTATTACCAAAAGGAAATTTGTGTCATCAAGAGGAAATCAAACCAGCGTCTAATGCCATTGAAGAAGTGGCAATGAAACACTAGTTCAAGTTCCAGTATAAGCGAGAACGAGGCAGTCAGCCTGCGCCGTGTTTGTCCCTGCAGCAGGCTACTTTCTTATTCAATAATTATTAAAACGAGACAAGCTGAATGAAATTTTTCTTATTACGTCTGTGGGTAATGGCGCGCCGATTGCGCCGTGGCGCAATGTTGCGGCCTGATTCCAGGGTACAGCAAGCAACGCAGGTCGAAGCGCTGTTGCGCCGTGCCAATCCTTTCGCGTGCTGGAATGAACGCGCCAACTGGATGATCGATCTGGCTGAATGGTTGCGTCAACCCGCCACGGGGGGCGTGCTGGAAAATAGTACCGGCAAGCGGGATAGCCATCGGCGCCTGCTGCATTTGCTGGACTGGCTGGAAGTGCATCGGGATGCCCGGCGCCTGGTACAGGCGACATTGCAGAAAACCCTGCGCGAGGCGACCGGTCCGGAATTATTTTGCGCCACCGGTTTGCCGCGCGAGCCGGCATTCTTTGGCGAATTGATCGAACGCGTGATCAAACTGGTGCTGCCCAAGCCGCCTGCCCAGCATGATTTGTCTGCATTGTTTACCGCGATGTTTCCGGAACCGGTTGATGCCGACTGGCTGCTCGGGCTTGACCACATTACCTTGTCGCGGGTGGCGAAATTATGTACCGACGACGGCATTCGCCATTCATATATCCAGCAAATCGACGAGGCGCTGACGTATCTGGTCACCATGGTGGTATCGGTAGGCATCAGTCCGGCGTTTCGGCAGCGGCTGGGGCCCAAGGTGCCGCTGCAGGCAACGCCATTCATGGCGCTGCGGCGTGAAATGGAAAAATACTGCATGGATGCCTCGCACGATCCATCGGGATTGCGCAGCGTGCGCATGCTGATTGCCGTGTGCCAGGCGCAGACCGACCGCATCTACGAGCATCTGGATGAATACGGCGTATCGGTGGGCCTGGTCTACAGCATTGAACGCATGCGGGCGCAATTGATGCGCATGGCACGCCTGATCGATTTGCGGGTAGTCACGCTGCATACGCCACAGGGCGCCAGCCAGATCCAGGCGCTGCTGGCGGACCTGATCGCGGCTCACCATGCACGTGGGTCGGTACCGCGGCTGGTGCATCGCAGTTTTTCGCTGCTGGCCCGCAAAATGGTCGAACGCAATGCCAGCCATGGCGAGCAGTACATCGCCCGCAATGCCCGCGAATACCGGGCCATGTTCAATGCAGCCTGTATCGGTGGCCTCATCACCGCACTGACCGTGCTGGGAAAATTTGTGCTGGCAGACGCTGGTTTGGCGCGCTTTTTCGAGGGCGCGTTTGCGTCGCTGAATTATGCAGTCAGCTTCCTCCTGATTTCAGCCTTAGGCGGGGTGCTGGCCACCAAACAGCCGGCGGTCACCGCGCCGGCGCTGGCGGCCCGGATGGGCGATCTCAATTCGACCGACGGCTTGCGCGGCTTGCTGCTGGAAATTGCGTTGTTGCTGCGCTCGCAGGCGGCGGCCGTATTTGGCAATCTGATCGCCGTGGTGCCCGCCATGGCGCTGCTGGCGATTGCAGTTTTCCAGCTGTCCGGCGCGCCGGTGATGTCGCTTGAAAAGGCGCACGCCACCCAGCAATCGCTGTCGCTGTTTGGTGTCACGCCATTATTTGCCGCGCTGACCGGCGTATTGCTGTGGCTGTCGAGCCTGGCGGCCGGTTTTGCCGATAACTGGTTTGCGCTGCGTCAGTTACGCGCTGCACTGACCCACCACCGCAGGCTGGTGCATGCACTGGGCACGGCGCGGGCCGAGCGACTGGCACACTGGGCCGAACGTCATGTGGCGGGCATCGCCGGTAATCTTTCGCTGGCGGTATTGTTGGGCATGGGGCCGGTCGTCATGCAGTTTTTCGGCCTGCCGCTGGATGTGCGGCATGTCACCCTGTCCACCGGCGCCCTGGTGGCAGCCGTTGGCAGCATCGGCTGGGGCGCACTGGCCACGCCGGAATTCTGGCGCGCCGCCGGCGGCATCGTGTTGATCGGCGTGCTCAACGTCGGCGTGGCATTCGGCTGCGCGCTGGCGCTGGCGTTGCGCGCGCGCGAGGTAACGGCGCGCGTGCGGAGGCTGGTATTTCGCTCGGTGCTGCGGCGCATTTCCAGCGCGCCACGGTCGTTCCTGTTTCCACAAAAGCAGGATGCCAGCCTGTCCGTGGTAGATGTCGACGGCAATGGCAACGGCATCGGCATCGGCAACCATAGCCGCCAGCGCCTGCCAGAGCGGGAAAAACGTGCAAAAAGCGCGCGTTGAGCAGGTGACGGCATGGCTTGATGGGGCGGCATGGACTGGCGCCGGGAATTTGAGGTAGAATTGCCCGGTTTGGGTGTCGTCCAGCAGCAATCGCTTGAAACGGCTGACACCTGCCGGTTTCGCTTTACTTACCTTCCGCCACCATGAAAAAATTATTTGCATTCCTCGCGCTTGCAGGTATTGCCCACTTTGCCGCTGCAGCGGATGTGGTCGGCAATGCTGCAACTGCAAAAGCCAAGGTTGAAATGTGTATCGGTTGCCATGCTATTCCTGGCTACAAGGCGACGTTCCCGGAAGTCTATCAAGTGCCAATGATTGGCGGCCAGTCGGCCAAATACATCGAAAGCGCGCTGAAAGCCTACCAAAAAGGCGATCGCAAGCATCCGACCATGCGCGGCATTGCAGCCAGCCTGTCGGAGCAGGATATTGCTGACGTTGCCGCCTATTACGCGCAACAGAAATAAGGACCCACCATGAAAAACATGTTTACTGCTTCGGTGCTGGTACTTGCGTGCACCATGTCGTTCAATGCAGCAGCAGCGGGCGATATCGCTGCCGGCAAGCAGGCGGCTGAGAAATACAACTGCTTTACCTGCC
Organism: Paucimonas sp.; assembly: GCA_036677325.1. Classification (GTDB taxonomy): domain Bacteria; phylum Pseudomonadota; class Gammaproteobacteria; order Burkholderiales; family Burkholderiaceae_D; genus Paucimonas. The sequence goes on along the minus strand of JAKFBY010000070.1, from coordinate 55,197 downwards.
ACGGCAAGGATTACAATACGCCGATCGATCCTACTTATCCGAAGATCGCAGGCCAGCATCAGGATTATCTGGTGCAGGCATTGGTTGCCTATCAGCGCGGCGCTGCCGGCGCCAATGGACGCGGCAATGCGATCATGGCAGGCCAGGTCAAGCCGCTGTCCAAAAAAGAAATCCAGGATATCGCTGCGTATCTGCACAGCTTGCCCGGTTCACTGATCTTGCGTCGATAACATCCGGCGCGTTTAACCAATAAAAAAGCCACGGACTCCGTGGCTTTTTTATTGGTCGTTCATTTTTTACCCGGCGCCGGCGCGCCGCTTCACGCAATCAATGTAGGCGGCGCCATCCGGCGGCAAGCCATTGCGCTGCGAACTCCAGATCATCTCGCCCAGGCATTCCATGATCTGGTGGTGGGCGTCATGCTCGGACTGCAGTTTTTGTGCGAGCGCGAGGTAAGCGGCACGAATGCCGGGCGGTTGGTCGATCGATACCTGTTCGGCGATCGACAGGTGCATCGACAAATGCAGGAACGGGTTGCTTTGGCCGCGTTCAATGCCATAGTCGGCAGCCAGCGCAGCGTCGAGATCATCGAGTTGATCGCCATATTCCGGATGCTGCGCAATCCAGTCGCGCGCAATCGCTTCGAGCGGCGTCAGGATTTGATTGGCGCGATGCTTGCGATAAGTTGTGCAAAAAAAACGCCGGACATCTTCTTGCGAGGGAGTAAACATGCATCAAAAATATAAAAATGCCGGCCATGGGTTGGCAAGCTGAAAAAGGCTAGGCAAATTGTACGCCGATTCGCTTTCGACCAAGAATCGCCGTTTGTAATAAGATGGATTTTTAATTATGCCACCAGGAACCGTCATGCTGGATGACGCAACGCTCGATACGCTGTTTCGCCAAGCCCGCACCCACAATGTCTGGCTGGAGCGTCAGGTTGCCGACCAACAGTTGCAACAAATTTATGATTTGATGAAATGGGGCCCGACTTCCGCGAATTGCAGTCCGGCCCGCATTGTGTTCGTCAAATCGCCGCAGGAAAAGGAACGGCTGGTTACGTGCATGGCAGCCGGCAATGCCGCCAAGACCCGAGCTGCGCCGGTGACCGCGATCGTCGGCATGGATATGGCATTTTTCGATAAACTGCCGCAGCTGTTTCCCCATACCGATGCACGTTCCTGGTTCGCCGGCAATCCCGCTTTAATCGAAGCCACGGCATTTCGCAACTCTTCACTGCAGGGTGCCTATTTGATGCTGGCAGCACGGGCGGTTGGTCTCGATTGCGGCCCGATGTCCGGCTTTGATGCGGACCTGGTCAATGCCGCGTTTTTTTTCGGGACGCCAATCAAGGTCAATTTTGTCTGCAGTCTGGGCTATGGCGATGCGACTCAATTGCACGCTCGTTCACCACGCCTTCCTTTTGAACAGGCCTGCCGCATCGTCTGAAATTCTGTAGCGCTCCAAGCAGACAATGGCGGTCAATTCAGTCCGACCACCAGTATCCAGCAGCCGAGCGCGGCAAACACGGCGGCAGCGGCCAGGCGAACCCATTTGACCGGCAGCCAGTGCGCAGTTGTCTGGCCAAGCAGGACTGCCGGTACGATCGCCAGCATTTCACCGACGGTCGCACCTGCCATCACCGCCAACATATCCTGATATTTGGCGGCCATCACAAAGGTCGCCGCCTGCGACTTGTCGCCCATTTCGGCCAGCAAAAACGTGACGCAGGCGGTCAGCACCAGACTGCGTGACGACTTGAAAGCAGGTTCATCTTCATCATTTTCATGCTCCGGCACCAGACTCCAGATCGCAACTGCAAAAAACATCACCACCAGTACCCAGCGCAATATATTGGGTGAAATCAAATGGGAAACGAATGCCCCGAGCCAGGCCGTCACACTCATCCATAGCAGCGTCGCCAGGAAAATGCCGATGATGATTGGCCACGATCGCCGGTATCGGGCAGCCAGCAGCAATGCCAGTACCTGGGTTTTGTCGCCCATTTCACCCAGCATCACGACCAGGGTCGAATTTAAAAAAGCTTCCATCAAGTTGTACTTCCGTTGAGTTAAATTGGGTCAGGCAATGCCATGCCCGAGGCGCGGGCGGCATCCACAAACATGCCGGCGCGATGCGGATGCCGAACCCGGGCACATACCGACGCGGCAATACGGCGGCATCAGATACCCTTGGCCGGCAGCGGCGTTTTATCGGGATATTCACATAGATCGGCAATCATGCAGTTCCAGCACAGCGGCTTGCGCGCGATGCAGGTATAGCGTCCATGCAGGATCAGCCAGTGATGCGCATCGTGCCGGAATTCTTCCGGGATTTTCTCCATCAATTGCTGTTCGACTGCATCGACATTTTTACCGGGGGCCAGTCCGGTGCGATTGGCAACCCGGAAAATATGGGTATCAACTGCGATCGTCGCTTCCCCAAAGGCGGTGTTGAGCACCACGTTTGCGGTTTTGCGGCCGACTCCCGGCAAGGCTTGCAATGCTTCCCGGCTGCGCGGCACCTGGCCGCCATGTTGTTCTATCAGGATACGGCAGGTCTCAATGATGTTTCTGGCCTTGTTGCGATACAGGCCGATCGTGCGGATATACGGCGTCAAGCCATCAATACCCAGAGCCTGGATCGCACGCGGCGTATTGGCTACAGGGAAAAGCAGGCGGCTTGCCTTGTTGACCGACACATCGGTTGCCTGCGCCGACAGGATGACGGCAATCAGCAGCTCAAACGGCGTGGTGTAGGCAAGCTCCGTGGTGGGGTGCGGATTGGCCGCGCGCAGGCGCACAAACATTTCACGCCGCTGTTGGTCATTCATCCCTCTTCTCCCGGCTTGCGCGCTGCGGCTTGCTCCTTTTGTAGCCGGGCGCGTTCCATCGCAGCATGGATGATGGCTTTCTTGCGCGCCTGTTCAGCCTGCTGGTCAGCTGCCAGTGCCGGTTCGGCTTCGATCGCCTTCAGTTTGGCGGCGGCCTTGGCCGCAAGTCGGGCATCGTTTTCTTCCTTTTCCCGGCGCAGTCGCAGAATATGAAAGTCATGCCGGTCACGCGCATCGTTAGCCTGCTGCTGCGTCCAGGCATCCCAGCCAGTCTTGCTGCCGGTGACATTGATCATGTCAATGCAGTCGACCGGGCAGGGCGCGACACACAGATCGCATCCGGTGCACAGTTGTGGCACGACCGTGTGCATTTGCTTGGCGGCGCCGACAATCGCATCGACCGGACAGGCCTGAATGCATAATGTGCAGCCGATGCAGCGCGCTTCATCGATGACTGCCACCGGTCTCCCACGCTCGACGCCATTGGCGGGATTGAGTGGAATGGCCGGCTTGCCAAGCAGCGCCGCCAGTTTGACGATCCCTGCTGCGCCTCCCGGCGGGCACTGATTCAAGGAAGCCTGACCGCTGGCGATGGCTTCGGCATACGGCCGGCATGCCGGGTAACCGCATTTCATGCACTGGGTTTGCGGCAGCAGGTTTTCAATTTGATCGGCAAGCGAAGCAGACACGGATCGATTCATGGATAAAAACAGCATTATCCCGTCTTGCGCCTTTTAATACAATGCAGCTAGTGCGGCGGCACTTGCATCACAGGGCGCTGGGGGAAATTGGTAGGCAGTATCAGGCAATAAAAAAGCCGCTCTGTTTCAAGAGAGCGGCTTGTGCCTGAAGCGTGTGGCAGATCAGGAATGTTTCTTGATGAACTCGCCGAGTTTCGGGCAAATGGTTTCGCGCCAGCGACGGCCGGAGAAAATGCCGTAGTGACCGCAGCCAGCAGCAACATAATCTTCCTGCATATTTTTTGGAATGCCGCTGCACAAATCATGCGCAGCCTGAGTTTGGCCGGGACCGGAAATATCGTCCAGCTCACCTTCTACTGTCAGCAAGGCAACCGTCTTGATATCTTGCGGACGCACCAGCTTGCCGCCGATTTCCCAAGTACCGGTTGGCAAAGCAAAATCCTGGAATACAATTTTGATCGTTTCCAAATAATACTCAGCCGGCATGTCCAGCACCGCATTGTATTCATCATAGAACTGGCGATGATCTTCAGCCGAATCATTATCGCCTTGGCGCAAGTGCATGTAAAAGTCCCAATGACTTTGCGCATGACGGCTCGGATTCATTGCGACGAAGCCCGCGTGCTGCAGGAAACCCGGATAGACTTTACGTCCATGCCCCGGATAATTCGGCGGCACGCCATAGATCACGGTATTTTCAAACCAGGAAAACGGCTTGTTGGTTGCCAGGTTATTGACTTCGGTCGGTGACTTGCGCGGATCAATCGGCCCACCCATCATCGTCATGCTCTTTGGCAGATTGGGATCTTTTTCAGTCGCCATCAGCGAAATGGCAGCCAGCACCGGCACGGTCGGCTGGCACACCGACACCACATGCAGGTCAGGGCCGAGGTGACGGATAAAATCCTGCACGTAATAGACATAGTCATGCAGATGGAACGGGCCATCGGCGAAGGGCACCATGCGGGCGTCGATCCAGTCGGTAATATAGACGTCATGCTTTTCCAGCATGCTGCGCACGGTATCGCGCAACAGCGTCGCATGATGGCCGGACAGTGGGGCGACAATCAGCACCTTCGGCTGCTTGAGCTTGGCAATTTCAGCGCTGCTCAAATCCTTCTTGAAATGGATCAGCGTGCAAAAAGACTTCGCTGCCGCTACCTCTTCAACGATCTTGACGCTTTTCCCATTGACCTGGACCGTATCAATCGCGAATGGAGGTTTTTCATACGCTTTCCCCAATCGGAACATCAATTCATATCCCGCCGCAATCCGCTGTGCAAACGGGGCGTGCGCCAGTGGCGACACCGGATTTGAAAACAGTTTTGCAGACGCTTCTGCCCATTGAATCAGCGGATTAATGAAATTCCGATTCAATTCATGAAATTGGTAGAGCATGGTAGCCTCATCGAATAATGCTGCGCGATAACCTAATACTGCTTAATGTTGCATTGCATCATAAACTATTTTATGCCTGCATGCGGTGAAATTTCTTTCCATTAAAGAAATTTCACAAACGCCTTTAATCACTTTGCAAATTCTCTCTAATTCCTACAAATAACTTTTACTGTAATTTCATTGCTGCTTAGCAACATATCATAATTTCCGACTTCTGATCGCGCTTTAAACGGCCATTTTCCTGGCTAATTCTGTATATAGGCCTGCCCATACTGATAAACAATCTCGTTTTTGCAACTTAAACTTGATTTAGTTCATTCCAATTCACTAAGTATTTTATCCAGTTCCATTTTTACTCGCATGCTATTCCGCTCTTGCGCTTATCAGTGCGGCTGCAGGTGATGTCGGCCATGATTGCGATGCACACCGCCGTTACGATGACATTTTTTATAATGACCTTTACTGCCGATATCTGAAATTTTTACAACAATGGCGAAGCAAGCAGACGGCTGTTGAATTTTTTACATCATTTGCACCATTTACTTTGCTTCATTTCATTAAAAACAATTTTTTTACCGATTAAAACTATAAATTACCTAAAAATCCGTTTTCCAAATAGACACAGCATAAGTTGTGCCAGTACGCATAATAATTTCGATCGGTACAAAAGATTACTTAACAGAATTTTTTAACTCGATATCTCCTTCAAGGTTGACTGGCGCGGGTTACAGCAAGCGCGAATGCGCGCCATGACAAAATCCAAGTCGATTCGATTGCCTGGCATCGGCTAAGGCAGCGTTTCTCAGTTAAAGCCGCGTGTCGCAACGGTCCCAACTGTTTCGTTTGGTTTGTTTGGGATTGGCAGACAAGCTTGACTTGCGCGTGACATCGCTTCGACATCACTCTATCGACAGCATGTGGGTTGGCTTGGCAAGTCGACTCGACCACCAGACAATGCAAAGGGACCGTAGCGTATTCAGGCTGAAGATGAGGACGTAAAAAAGCCCCCTGCATTTTCATCAGGGGGCCATTCGCCAGTACCGGGCTAGGTAATACTTAATCGAAGACCGGGGTTTCGACGCCGAGGATTTTGTGCAGCTTGGGCGACGTGGTGGTGTACTGCATGTGGATCTTCTTTTCCGGGAAGATGTAGGGCGCCGCACCGAATGCAGCCAATGCCGCCTCATGGAAACCTGACAGGATCAGTTTTTTCTTGCCGGGATAGGTATTGATATCGCCTACTGCAAAAATGCCCGGGACATTGGTCTCGAACTTTTCGGTGTCGACTTTCAATTGCTTGCGTTCGATGTCCAGACCCCATTCGGCGATCGGGCCGAGCTTGGGCGACAGGCCGAAAAACACCAGCAGGTAATCCAGTGGCAGGCGGCGGGTCACGCCATCGGCACCGGTGACCTTGATTTCGGAAAGCTGTTTATTTTTCTGTTCGAAGCCGGTGACCTGGCCCACCAGAAATTGCATTTCAAAGTTTTCGCACAATTCCTTCATCTTGGCGACCGATGCCGGTGCAGCACGGAATTCCTCGCGGCGATGCAGCAAGATCACCGATTCTGCCTTGCCGACGAAGTTGAGCGCCCAGTCCAGTGCCGAGTCACCGCCGCCGCAGATCACGATGTTCTTGCCGTGAAAACGGCTCGGATCCTTGACGCGATAAAACAGCTGCTCATGGTCGAACTGCTCGATGCCGTCGACCTTGATGGTGCGCGGCTGGAACGAGCCAACGCCGGCTGCAATAAAAATGGTCTTGCTGATGAAGCGGGTGCCCATCGACGTTTCGACATTGAAGCGGCCGTCTTCGCGCTTCTCGACCAGTGTGACTTCCTGATTCAGGTGGAAAGTCGGTTCGAACGGTTCGATCTGCTTTAACAGGTTGTCGGTCAATTCCTGGCCGGTGCATACTGGTACTGCCGGGATGTCGTAAATCGGCTTGTCCGGATACAGTTCCACACATTGGCCGCCGACGGCCGGCAACGAGTCGATCACATGCGCCTTGATTTCAAGCAGTCCCAGTTCGAAGACCTGGAACAGCCCGACCGGGCCGGCGCCGACAATCACGGCATCGGTTTCAATCGGTGCCTTGGCGGCGGGCCCATTCGTGTTGGGGGCAAGGGTGGAGGCGTTGAGGCCGGCGCTGGTTTCCATACGACTGTTAAATTCCTGTTTCATTGAGAGATATTGACCAGGCCGGTGAATCGTTCATCCGCCGGCTGTTCATGCTTACATTGCGAGACTGTTGTTCTACCTGGCAGTACGGCGCATCGTCCCCGCATGCCGGAAGGCTTACCGTTCGAGAAACTTCAATTTGTCCTGTGTGTCTTTCCATTCGTCGGCTTCAGCCAGCGGCGCCTTGGTCTTGGTGATCGATGGCCATTTGCGCGCCAGTTCAATATTCAGCTTGATGAACTGCTGCTGATCGGCCGGGACATCTTCTTCGGCATAAATGGCATTGACCGGGCATTCCGCCACGCAGACCGCGCAGTCGATGCACTCGTCAGGATCGATTGCCAGGAAATTCGGGCCTTCACGGAAGCAGTCCACCGGGCATACATCGACACAGTCGGTATAGCGACAGCGGATGCAGGATTCGGTCACAACGTGGGTCATAACAGTCCTATCTTTAAATTGGGCAAAAACGGGTTGTAAAGGGTGCGAACGTTAATCGCAAGACAACATTGCGTTGATCTGGCGATGCGGGTCCCGACAATCCGTCGCAAAGCCTTGTATTTTAAGACATTTTAGACTTTCCCACAAACAGCGGTTATACAGAATACGCATAAGCAAATGCGGTGATTTGCCATAGTGGCCACTGCCGGTTGCCTCGACTGGATAAAAAAGCAGCTAAAATCAATTGAACTGCATGCAATCGCCAAGCAATTTTCAGTAATGGCTTTATCTGCAGGCGGATGCCATGAGTTGCCGGGCTTGACCCGGCGGCCCGGACAGCCCCGCAATCCGTGCACGCATTCCTGAAAGACCAAACCGATATGAAACCAAGCATTCTGATTGCGCGTGCCATTTTCCCAGATGTGATCGAGCGGCTCGCAACTTATTTCGAGATTGACGCGAATCGGCACGATCAGGTGTATACATCGGCCGAGCTGATGGAAAAACTCGCGGGACGGCAGGGCGTGCTGACCACCGCCAGCGAGCGCATCACGTCAGACCTGATCGCGGCCTGCCCGAAGCTTGAAATCATCGCCAACATGGCCGTTGGTTTCAACAATATCGATCTGGATGCAGCCACACGCGCCGGCATCATGGTGACCAATACCCCGGACGTGTTGAATGAAACCACCGCCGATTTTGCGTGGGCGCTGCTGATGGCCGCAGCGCGCCGCGTGAGCGAGTCAGAACACTGGCTTCGCGCCGGCAACTGGAAACAGTGGCGTTACGATGCATTTCTGGGTGCCGATGTGCATGGCGCCACGCTCGGCATACTGGGCATGGGCCGTATCGGCCAGGCGATTGCCCGCCGCTCCAGGGGGTTTGACATGCAGGTGATTTACCATAATCGCACGCGCCTGCCAGCCCCGACCGAAGCTGCCGCCAACCATGCGCAGCCGGTGAGCAAGGAGGAGTTGTTGCGCCGTGCAGACCATCTGATACTGGTACTGCCTTATTCTGCACAGACCCACCATGCCATTGGCGCGGCGGAGCTGGCATTGATGAAACCAGGCGCCACCCTGATCAATATCGCCCGAGGCGGCATCGTCGACGATGCGGCACTGATTGCCGCGTTGCGCGACAGGCGGATCGGTGCCGCCGGGCTGGACGTATTCGAAAATGAACCGGTCCTGCACCCGGATTTTTTGACGCTGCCCAATGTGGTCTTGACGCCCCATATCGGCAGCGCATCCGAGCCGACTCGCCGGGCAATGGCCAATTGTGCAGCGGATAACCTGATTGCCGGCCTGTGCGGCCACCTGCCGCCGAATCTGCTGAACCCGGATTGCATCCGCAGCGCGTGAGCGGGTGAGATTCTGCGTGGCGACCTGGCAAACTGAAAAGTAAAAAAGCCGCGCCTTCAGTCACCTTCAGTCACGCGGCGTTAATGCTTGCGCGAACCGCGCCGGCCTAGGCTTTCAATTGCGCGAACAGGTCGATGTATTGCTGCATCGCCGACTCCTGGGTCGTGCCTTGCAGCGCGTTCCAGGCATCCCACTTGGCACGCCCGACCATGTCGGAAAAGCCGGGCCGCTCGCCGCTCGCATCGCCCTTGCTTGCTTGCTTGTACAGCGCATACATTTTCAGCAGCGTCATGTTGTCGGGCCGTTCCGACAGACTCTTGGATTCGGCAAGTGCTTGGTCAAACTGGGCTTGCAGGTTCATGTTGGCTCTTTGGGTCAATCGTGGATACGGAAATCGTGGCAGGGCAGGCAGCCCGGTAGAAAATAAGCAGCGGCTACACGTCAGGTCGTCAAGCCTGCCATTATTCGGCCGCTTTGTCGGAAGAACCGGTCGCCAGGTTCACCGTGCCTTTGACAACGGTGGCAGCGGCGCCGACTGCAGACGAGCCCACTGTCACGCCGACACCGACCGCCGTGCTGGCCACCGATACCGCAGTGGTCGCGACCGTGATCACGGCGCAACCGCTTAGAAGCAGTGCACCGGTCACGCAGGTTGCAATAATAATTTTTTTCAAGAACATGGGTAAGGGATCCGTTTGATGGCCGACCTGGCCCGGATGCAGAGTCCCTTATACGCCCAAAAGTTCCACTTCGAAAATAAGTGTCGCATTTGGCGGGATCACGCCGCCGGCGCCGCGTGCACCGTAACCGAGTGCCGACGGAATGATCAGCTTGCGTACGCCGCCGATTTTCATGCCTTCCACGCCCTGGTCCCAGCCCTTGATCACGTGACCGGCTCCCAGCGGAAATTCGAATGGATCATTGCGGTCCTTGCTGGAGTCGAACTTGCTGCCGGCGCTGCCGTCGGCATTTTGCAGCCAGCCGGTGTAATGGACGGTGACGTGATTACCAGCGGTGGCTTCGGCGCCAGTGCCGACAGTGATATCTTCGTACTCCAGTCCGGTCGAAGTCATGATGCTTGCCATAGTTTTCCTTGGAAGTGTAATTGCGAATGCAGTGTAGACTGCCGAGATTGTAGCAGGGTCTGGTTAACGTTTTTCCCTCTGCACTGGCAAAGGCTTGTGCATCGACAAGAAAATGAAGTGGATTTGTATTCGGCCCGTGATTATTTGTTCAATCCGGATAGCTAAATAGCTAAAACGAGCCAGAACTGCCAATCCGTGCGGTATTACCAATTAAAATATGTGGAACATGATAAAAATGCTGACAACATGATGCGGCCAGTATTAGTTGCCTTTGGCAAGGCAGTGTTATCGCAATTGCATATACGTATGCTCTTGCTGACCGTCATGCCATTCGTTTTATCGCTCGTTCTCTGGGGCGTCATTCTGTATTTCAGCCTGCAACCGATCATCGATTGGCTGCAGGCCTATTTTCTGGATAATCAGCTGTTTCGGCAGGTGGATGGCTGGCTGACCGGGTTTGGTTCCGGGGTTGCCACCACCATTGTCGTGCCGCTGGTCGCGATGTGGGTGTTATTGCCATTGATGATACTGACGGCGCTGATTTTTATTGGCGCATTGGCGATGCCGGCGATCATTCGGCATGTCGCGGACCGTCACTATCCGCAGCTCGAACGTCGCAACGGCGGCAGCATATGGGGCAGCCTGTGGCTGTCATTGACGTCGTTTGTGCTGTTCGTCACGTTATGGGTGGTCAGCTTGCCGCTGCTGGCACTGCCGCCATTGGGGTTTATTGTCCAGCCCTTGCTGTGGGGCTGGCTGACCTATACGGTACTATCCTATGATGCGCTGGCCGACCATGCCGACCGTCAAGAGATACGTGAGATTCGGCGGCGCCACCGCTGGCCATTGCTGCTGATCGGTACCTTGGCCGGTGTCATGGGCGCGGCGCCGACACTGTTGTGGCTGGGCGGCGTGCTGGCAGTGATATTCTTTCCATTTTTTGCCGCGCTGTCGATCTGGCTGTATGTGCTGGTGTTTGTCTTTAGCGGTTTATGGTTCGAACATTACTGCCTGAATGCGCTGCAGGCTTATCGCACCGCAGTTAAAGGATATTAACTGACAGGCAGGGTAGTGCGTTACGTGGAGTGATTCATGTGGATTAATACATGTGTATTGATTCACGAATCAGCGTGTTCCGGAGCGTACTCGAAACTATTTATAAAAATAGGAATAATTGCATGGCTATTGGATTGATTATCATCGGCGACGAAATTTTGTCCGGCAAGCGGGCCGACCAGCATTTCCCTAAAATGATCGAGTTGCTGGTTGCGCGCGGCCTGCAGCTTGGATGGGCGGAATATCTCGGCGACGATCCGACGCGCATTACCGCGACCTTGCGCCGCACTCTTGATAGCGGCGATATCGTTTTTTCCTGCGGCGGCATCGGTGCGACCCCGGATGATCATACACGCCAGTGCGCAGCGGCGGCGCTGGATGTGCCGCTGATGTTGCATCCCCAGGCCAAGTGCAAGATTGAAGAACGCTTCACCGACATGGCACGCGAAGCCGGCACGGAGCCGGATTTGCAGTCGCCGGAAAATCTTCACCGTTTGAAAATGGGAGAGTTTCCACAGGGTGCCGAGATCATTCCAAATCCCTACAACAAGATCCCGGGTTTTTCAGTGAAAGGCCGGCGACAGGGGGCTCAGCTCTCGCATCATTTCGTGCCGGGTTTCCCGGTGATGGCATGGCCGATGATGGCATGGGTGCTGGACCACTATTATGCCGATCTGTTTCATCAGGCACCCAATCTTGAGCAATCGGTGCTGGTTTTCCATTCGATGGAATCGACGCTGACACCGTTGATGGAAGCGATCGAGGCACAATTCCCATTGGTCAAAGTGTTCAGCCTGCCGCATGTCGGCGATGCCCAGACCCGGCGCCACATTGAACTCGGCGTCAAGGGCGAGCCGGTGCAGACCGCTGCTGCATTCGCCAAACTCCTGTCCGGGTTGGACCAGTTGCATACTGAATATGGGCCGGCCTGACAATCAGGCCTGCCTGCAGTGCATGTGGCCAACCGGGGCATGTGGTGTGGTGCGCAAGTTGCAGCGGGCCTGCCAGACAGATAGAATCGGCTCGCAGCAGTCTGCCAACTTGTTATGATGCCGGTTTTGACGGGGTTCATTTAACTTTTCCATGTTTGATTTTTTTCGAAAACGCTCGGTCAAGACGGCCGGTGCATCATTTTCCAAGCAGGCCGATCCTCCGGCCATTGCCGAAGTAACGGTATCGGCCCGGGATATTGCATTGGCGCAGGTGGCGGAATTGGCGGGCGATGAGCCAGCTGCGGTTGCCTTTATCCTGCATTGCGAGTTTGCCGATGCCCGGCTGATGGCCGCCGAATATGTCTATTCCCGGCCGATGGTCGAGCAGGTCCTGCAGGCCATGCGTAACAGCGACCGTCGGGTGGTCAAATTGATGCAGGCGCGGCTCGATAGCTGCAAGCAATGGGAAGCCGATGAGCAGCGAGCGCATGATTGCATCGCGCAAGCACAGCAGTTGCAGTTGTCGCCCCAGTTGACACCGAACCAGGTTGCCGATCTGGATCGGCAGTGGCAAAAAATTCAGCATGTTGCACCGCCCTTGCACCAGTCTTACGAGGATGCGCGCAAGGCATTGCAGCAGCGGCTGGCCGCGCAGGCTGCCTTGCAGCGCGCGCTGCTCGATATACAGGCCCAATTGCGCAGCTGGGTGGCGGCCGGCCATCTGGCATTGTCGGCCGATGCAGCAGATGAATTGGCTGACCTGGAGCAGCAGGTCGCGCAGCTTGCTGCTTCCACAGAAGCGCCTTCCTTACCGAAAAACCTGCTGCCGGATTGTGCGCTGGCAGCAACCGAAGTCAGGCGCTTGCTGCAACAGCAAGCCGAATTTGAGCAGGCGATTGCCGAGCGCCGCACATTGCTCGAGCAATGGGAAGCTGCAGAGCCTGGTGCACTGACTGCCCCCCTGCTGCTGCAGGCATGGGGCGCTGCGCCCATGCTGCCGGCATCCGAGATTGGCGCCGCATTGCAGGCGCGGCTGGATGCGCTGCTGCTGCATATTGCGCAGCCGCGCACAAGCGCGCAATCTGCAGTACTGCCACCCGCAGCGGTTAAGCCTGACGATCCCGACTTGCAGGCGCGATTCGCGACTGCCGTGGCCAGCATGGAGCAGGCGCTGCAGACCGGCGCATTGCAAGCCGCTGCCGAGCAGGACAAAATTTTGCGCGCGCTCGAGCCGGCACAGGCAGGGCGGGGCGCGGCACAGGCGGCACGATTGAGCCGGTTGCGTGTCGAACTGGGACGCTTGCAGGGATGGGCAAAATGGGGCGGCCAGGTATCGCGCGAAGAGTTGCTGCATGCAGCCGAGGCGTTACCCGTCCAGGCGCTGCCGGTTGCAGAACTGGCCAAAAAAGTGGGCGGGCTGCGCGACCAATGGAAGTCGCTTGATGCCAGTGCCGGGCCGGCCGGCAAGGAATTGTGGCAGCGTTTCGACCAGGCATGCACAGTCGCCTATGCACCGGTGGCGGCGCATTACGCCCAGCTTGCCGCAGAGCGGATGCAGAATGCGGCACGTGCACAAGCTTTGCTCGATGAATGCAGGCTGTTTGCCAATCAATTTCACGCCAGCAAGGCCGATGTCGGGCAAAGGGACTGGAAAACGGCGGCGGGTTTTCTGGAGCATATGCGCCAGTCCTGGCGACGGCTGGGGACGATCGATCGCAAGGATAAAAAACGGCTGGATACCGAATTCGACACTGTATTGGGTGGTCTGGCCGGGTTGTTGTCCGAGCAGCGCAGCCTGGCGGCACAGCAGCGCGAAGGCTTGATTGCAGAAGCCGCTGCCCTGAATCCGCATGAGCGCGATACGCTCGATGCGCTTCGCCAGTTGCAGGATCGCTGGCAACAGCAGTCCCGGGCCATGCCGCTGGAACGCAGGCAAGAGCAGGCCTTGTGGCAGCGGTTTCGTGAACAATGCGACCGCGTATTTGCCGAGCGCAAGCAAGTTGCGCAGGCAGCGGATGTCGACCGGCGTCAGCATTTGAGTGAAAAATCGGCATTGTGCGTGCGCCTGGAAACTGCCCAATCCGATCCGCAAGCTTCGATCGCCAAGCTATTGCGTGAGACCAGGGATGCCTGGGGCCGGATCGGGCCGGTTCCGCGCGCTGAAGAAGATGCCGTGAATGCGCGCTATCGGCAAGCCGAACAGGTACTGCAGCAGCGCTTGCAGGATGCTAGGCTGACAGCGCGTGCCGCCAGCTTGGCGGGCGTGCAGGTCAGACTGCATTTATGCCAGGAATTGGAACAGTTGCTGGCTGATGGTGCGGATGGCGCGGCTGACCAACTGGAGAAAATGCAAGAGCAGTGGGCGGCCACTTCGGCGGCCGAACCGGAATATGAGCATCTGTTACAGGCCAGGTTCGCCGCAGCTGCCAGCGCGCTTCAGGCCCGGGATCACCAATATCTGTTGCGCCTGGAATTGAACCATGCAACCTTGCTGGAGGCTTTATTGCGGCTGGAGATCAGCGCCGGTCTGGAGAGTCCGCCCCAGTTTGCCCGCGAGCGATTGCAACAGCAGGTGACAGTATTGCAATCATCGCTGAAAACAGGGCTGCGCCGGGATGCAACGGCAAGCAATGGGCAATTGGCGCAACTGTGCGAATTGCCGGCATTGGTTGACGCATCCACCAGCCAGCGAATTGACCGCATACTGGATTGGTTCAAATCCGGCGCCGTGCCTTTGTCATAAACAAACGACACAAACGATGCGGGCCGGTTAGCGATGCATTCTGATGGAATGCATCGCTAACCGGCCCGCGGATTGCTGCAACGGACAGGCGGCTGGCGCCTGCCAGCCGCACTGGATCCATTACTTCTTGGCGCGGCCGCCAGCCTTGACAGTTGCCTGCGACATTTGGGTCACGGCAGTGCTCAGATTGGTTTCCAGGCTTTCCACAGCTTGCTTGGTGGTTTTAGCCAATTGCTCGTAGCTGGCGTTGGCTGTGCCGAAAGCGGACTTCACCATCGCGATCACGTTCTCGGAACCAGCTGGTGCATTCTTGCTGGCTTCTTCGATCAATGCCAGAACCTTGCGGTTGGCTTCAGCAACTTGCTCTTCAGCAGCCTTGGTGAATTCAGCCTGGGCACCGGAAGCGATGGTTGCAACATGACGGCCATAAGCCAGTGCTTTTTCTGCGCTTGGTTGTGCTTGAGCTGCGCTCAGGGCAAAGAATTCTTGTGGGTCTTTAGCAGACAGCAACTGCTTTGCTGCCGAATTGGATTCTTCGATCGACGACTTGGCCGCATTGATATTCAAGTCAACCAGCTTCTCGACGCTTTCAAATGCCTTGTTGGTCAGGGCGGTGATCAAGGCGATTTGCGCTTCGAAATTGGCTTTGGTGGCGGCAGTAAATTGTTCTGGGTTAGTAAACATGTCGAACTCCTTCGGTAGGTTTGAGAGATTTGGTTAAATTGTATTGTGCACTGCAACAAATCGTATTTTAAGGATTAATTACATGAAGTCAAGGATTTTTTATTGCAGCGCATTATAAAAAGTATTTATGAAAACAACAATAATAATGTTGCATTAATAATAATTACATTTCGGAAATATAGTGAACTCATGACATAGATCAACCTCGCTGCATGGCGATTTATCTGTGACTGGCAGATCACGCTAGCAATCGAAGGCAATGCAGCAAAATGCTCAGGCGTGCGATCAACCTGTTTGTCGCAAAGGTTTTTTTAACCGCCATTCTTGGCTTGCCGACGATCTGAATGCCTGGCCAAAATACTCGGCCAAACACTGTTTGCGATTGATCCGCGGCGTTGAAAGGGACCATAGTGGCAAAAAGCTAGGCACGATAAGTCGGCTCAGAATCGGCGCATATCGAAGCTACCAGCCATGCAAATCCAGCTCTGCAAAAAATGGCGATTGCGGTTAGCATGGTGGGCAGTTGCGCCTAAGAAATATTATATTGGTGGCATTACTGGACTGCTGAGGTGCCGGAGAAAGTTCGGGCCAAGCTGCAGGCCAAAAAAATAAGCTGCTTCAAAGAAAACAGAATTGCGGATAAATATGGCATTGGATGCAAAAACGGTAACAGCGAATGCCGACGGGACTACCGGCAAATTAGGCAATCGCTGGCTGGCCGCCATGCCGATGGTATTTGTGGTCATTTGGAGCACTGGATTTATCGTTGCAAAATTCGGTTTGCCCTATGCTCCGCCACTGACGTTTCTTTTACTGCGCTTTGTCGGCGTATTACTGGTGTTGTTGCCGTTGGTTATCATCATTCGTGCGCCATGGCCGACCGGGATGGTCGGCCATTTGGCGGTATCGGGCATTCTGCTTCAGGCCGGCTACCTCAGCGGCGTCTGGTGTGCGATCAAGCTTGGCATGCCTGCCGGCATGTCCGCATTGCTGGTGGGATTGCAGCCGATCCTGACCGCGTTTGCCGCGCCGATGATCGGCGAATCGGTTCGGCGCCGTCAATGGCTGGGGTTGGTCCTGGGCTTGGGCGGGGTGGCGCTGGTGGTGGCCAATAAAATCACCTTGACCGGCTTGTCCTGGCAAAGCATTGCATTATGCGTGCTTGCGCTGTTATCGATTACCGCTGGCACGCTGTACCAGAAACATCACTGTGCACATTTTGATTTGCGCTCAGGAACCCTGATTCAATTTGCAGCGTCGCTGGTGGTGGTGTTGCCATTCGCAATATGGCTGGAAGGACTCGACTTCGCATTGACGACGGTGCAGTGGACAGCCAGTTTTATCGGGGCGCTGTTGTGGTCGATCTTCGCACTATCGATTGGTGCCATTTTTCTGCTGTTCGCACTGATCCGTCAGAGCGCGGCGACCCGGGTCAGCAGCCTGATGTATTTGACGCCGCCGACCACTGCCCTGATGGCGTGGATCATGTTTGGCGAAGCGTTCAGCATGACTGGCATTGCCGGCATGCTGCTGGCGATCACCGGTGTATATTTTGTTATTAGGAGAAAATGATGCGGGCACAAGCAGCAATGCGTAGCGATTATCGGCATTTTCAGCCAATTACGACACGCTGGATGGACAATGACGTATATGGGCATGTCAACAATGTCGTGTATTACAGCTGGTTTGATACCGCAGTCAACCAGTTCCTGGTCGAAAAGGGCGTGCTGGATATCGAGCACAGTGAAGTGATCGGTCTGGTGATCGAAACACAATGTAATTACTTTGCTCCGGTGGCCTTTCCTGACCGGATTACTGTGGGCATCCGTGTGGCCAGGCTTGGCAACTCCAGCGTACGCTATGAAGTGGGTATCTTCCGCGAAGAGGAAGACGCCGCGGCGGCCCAGGGACACTTCGTCCATGTGTATGTCGATCGTGCCAGCCGCCGGCCGGCTGCGCTACCAGACGCACTGCGCACGGTGTTGCAGACGATTGTCGTCAATCAGGAATAGCAATCGATGATTGCAAATCAACGTCAAGAGATCGTCGATGCGGCCATCACTTCCCGGCGTTCGGTGCGGGCATTTCTGCCCACGCCGGTAGCCCGGGAAGATATTGAAAAAATTCTGGAAGTCGCGGCACGCGCGCCATCTGGCACCAATGTCCAGCCCTGGAAAGTATATGTGTTGACCGGCGGTACCAAACAACAGCTGACTGACAGTATCCTTCATGTGTTCAACGACCCGGTTCAGGCTGCGCAACATACAGAGGAATACCCGTACTATCCGCTTCAGTGGGTGTCGCCTTATATCGAACGGCGTCGCAAGCTGGGCTGGGATTTGTATGGCTTGCTGGGGCTCGCGCGTGAAAACAAGGCTGGCATCCATGCACAGCATGGACGCAACTTTGGCTTTTTTGATGCCCCAGTCGGCTTGATTTTTACGATAGACCGCATCCTGCAACAGGGTTCCTGGCTCGACTATGGCATGTTCCTGGAAAATATCATGGTGGCTGCACGCGGCCGCGGCCTCGATACCTGCGCGCAGGCAGCATTCACCCAGTTTCATCGCATCATTCGTGAAGTTGCCGGGATGCCGGAGCATGAAATGGTGATATGTGGCATGGCGCTCGGCTATGCCGATCCTGCCAGAATCGAAAATACCCTCCAGACTGAACGGGAAGCCGTCAGCCGGTTTGCGACCTTTCTCGATTGATCCCTGCCAGCGTCTCGATATAATTCCCATCTGGAAACCAAATCAGGTTTCCTCGGTGTGCTGTTATTCCTGTGAAAAAGTTACTTTCCCTTAAGTCTTTGCATAAATATCAATATATTTCCCGGCGTATTGATTAGACTGATTTCGCCGGGAGAATTGTTGCTATCTAGAATATTGTTTAATTAAATCAGCTAAGCCCCTAATTCTCTTGCACATTTTCATCACTTTGCTACACTGCAATTCTGTTGTTAGTTCGCAAGAAAAAGAATCAGGAGTTTGCCCATGGCCAAGTCTGCGCTAGGGATTTTATTTTTATTGTTCAGTTGTCTGATTGTCCCTCCCGCAATGGCGCAAAGCGGATCAGCGGGCGCATCCAGATCAGCCGCAAAAAAATCAATTCATAAGAAAGTCGTCGTTAAAAAATCCATTGCGGGAAACCGCACAGTGGCGCCCAAGCGCATCGCGCGTAAACGAGCAACCACTGCTTCATTAAGCTCGCAAGCAAAACTGGTCAGGCAAGTGGCCGTCGCGCAAGGCAAGCACAAGGTGGTCTATCAGCGTGTGGTGGCGCGTCCGGTGATGCCAGCGATTGCACCAGTGCAGACAGCCGGCGACATCGCGGGTTTGCATCGCACCCATGATGCGCTCGATTTGAAGTCCAGTGCGGCATTGGTCATTGATCAAGCCAATTCGCAAGTATTGTTTGAAAAAAATTCGAATATCTCGCTGCCGATTGCCTCCATTACCAAATTGATGACGGGTCTGGTCGTGGTGGAAGCCCATCAAAACATGGATGAAGTACTGCAGATTACGGCAGACGATATTGATCGCGAAAAAAATAGCGGCTCACGCCTGGCTGTGGGCGTGCACCTGTCCCGGGCAAGCCTGTTGCATCTGGCATTGATGAGTTCGGAAAACCGCGCCGCATCGGCACTGGGACGCAATTATCCGGGCGGCTTGCCAGCCTTTGTTTCGGCAATGAATGCCAAGGCAAGGGCGCTGGGCATGCGCGATACCTCTTATGTGGATGCCAGTGGTTTATCCAGCCGCAATGTGGCTAGTGCACGGGATTTGGCCAAGCTGGTGGTTGCGGCGCAGCAACATCCGATTCTTGGCTATTACTCCACAGCGCCCAATTCAATCATCGAGGCAGGTGGACGTGAATTGCAATATAGAAATACCAATCGTCTTGTCTATAACCCGACTTGGGACATTGGCTTGCAAAAGACTGGTTATATTGCCGAAGCAGGTCGGTGCCTGGTGATGCAGACGATGATCGAAGGTCGTTCGATCGTGATGGTATTTTTGGATTCCAAGGGTAAGCAATCGCGTCTGGCCGATGCCGGCCGAATTCGCAAATGGCTGGAGGTATTGAAACCCGAAGCCTTGTCCAAGACCCTGCCGCCCGACGGCAACGGTTAAACCGGCACGTTCTGTACGATAAAAAATGGCGAACTACGGTTCGCCATTTTTTATCGTACAGTCGTTTTTATGACGTTGTAATTCAGGTTACACAGTAGCGGGTGATTGCCCATATCCCAGTACTGCCGAAATCTGGCTGGCAGTACTGATCAAATCTTCCAGCCACTCTTCCTGCAGCCGGTCGGCAGGCGCAGAAATCGACAGGCCTGCAATCAGCCGTCCGGAATCGTCGCGAATGCCAGCGGCCATGCAACGCACGCCGAGTTCCAGCTCTTCATTGTCGCGCGCATAGCCGCGCGCGCGCACCAAGCTCAGTTCCCCTTCCAGCTTGGCCAGATTGGTGATTGAATTCTTGTTGTGGCCAGCCAGGCCGGTGCGGGTGGCATAGGCGCGTACCGCCTTCGGGTCATCCAGGGACAGAAACAGCTTGCCAGTCGACGTCAGATGCAAGGGAGCGCGTCCGCCAATCGCCCGCACCACCTGCATGCCGGAACGTTCGGAAAAGGCGCGATCGATATACACGATTTCATCGCCCTGGCGTACAGACAAATTGATGGTTTGATGGGTTTTTCGGTGCAGGTTGCGCATGAAATCCAGCGCAGCTTCGCGCACGTTCAGGCGGCTTTTGACGATATTGCCCAGCTCCAGAAGGCGCATGCCCAAACGATACGACCCCGGTTCGGCACGGTCGACAAAACGCTTCATGACCAGATCGTTGAGGATCCGGTGCGCGGTAGACGGATGCAGCCCGGTCGCAACCGACAGTTCTTTCAAGCTGACCGGGTCAGGGTAGTCGGCAAGGGCGTCCAGCAGCGCAACCATGCGCTCAATGACCTGGATTGCGGTTTTTTCGGAATCAACTACGGAATCGGTTTTCATAACGTGAAAATGCATTGCAACCATTCCTTTATACCACAATGTGAAAAAATCAAAAAGCACCGATGTTGCAATCAGGTTGATCCGGTTTTGCCTCGGCATCTGGAAATGACGAACGTGCTGCAGACGACCTGCCGGAGAGTTAAGCCAGCCTGTTAAAATCCGCTGCTGCAGCGGGAATGCAAACGGCCGCGCCCGCGCGGCGAGCGTTGCCGGGAAATTGATTCATAATTAACTATTCAATCATGTCCAATCACGAACCACTAATCAGCGAATTCAAGAGCAAGAGCGGTCTGAAGCGCATTTTTTCCGCTTTTTTCTATTCCATTGCCGGTTTCAAGGCCGCCTGGAAAAATGAACACGCGTTTCGTCAGGAATTAATCCTGGTGATCCCTGGCGTGATCTGTGCGTTGCTGCTGCCGGTGTCGGCGCTGGAAAAATTGCTCCTGATCGGCGTGCTGATCCTGATATTGATTGTTGAATTGATCAATTCTTCGATCGAGGCGATTGTCGACCGCATATCCCTGGAGCGTCACCCGCTCTCCAAAGATGCCAAGGATCTGGGAAGTGCGGCGGTGTTTCTGGCAGTATCACTGGCAGCCGCTACCTGGGCGGTCGTGATCTGGCCTTTACTCTGGCGGATGTAAGCCATGCCTGCCTGTCATCAGGCGGCGCGCCGAGGTGGGCGGTCAAGCTACCATGTGACTGAAATTCACGGTGATCCCGGGCGTTGCCGGCACTCGCCATGGCATGGATGCCAGGCTTGCAACAGGCGCTGAATTGCCTGATTTATTTGTCTTGCGGAAACTTCTCGGCAATTGCACTGCCCAACCGATCTTTACCGTGAATCTGAATGTGCAGTCTGCACATGTCAACGCGCCACCGCATGCAAACGCCCGACACTTTTCAACGCGCACCGAGCGCTCCCGCATTGCCGGCGACACCATTTCGATTCATCTGGCATTTCGTTGCAAAATACCGAGCCTGGTACCTTGCGATGGTGCTGTTCGAAACAGCCAACGCCACCTGCGGAATTCTGGTGCCTTATGCATTAGGCAAAATCATCAAAGGCGTGAGTGCCGCACCGGTTCATTCAATGGCCATGGTGGCAACGCTGCATGCGCCGCTCGTCTTGTTCATGCTGTTGTGTGTCGGCGAGGTGCTGTTCGGACGGATTGCAGGCGGCATTCAGATTCGTCTCGGGCCGCGCCAGCGCCAGAATGTGACCCGGTCGATCTATCATTACCTGCAACATCATTCGCATCGCTATTTCAGCGGACACTTTGCCGGCGCCCTGGCGCACCGCATCAGTGAAACGGCACTGGGCGTGACTCACACAATCTGGTCGCTGATCACGGAATTTTTGCCGGTTGCGATCGTGTTTACGGTCTCGATCGTGTTGCTGTTTCATGCCCATACCGAGCTTGGCATGTTCGTGTTGCTGTGGGCAATTCTGTTCATTGGCCTGTCTTACCTGCTGGCGCGACGCTGCCAGCCTTATGCTCTCAAGGCCGCCGCCGCACGCAGCGATACCACCGGCAAGATCGTCGATTCGGTTACCAATCTCACCAGCACCAAGTTATTCGCACGTCTGGATTTCGAGCGTGCGCAACTTGATCAGGCGTTCAGCAGTGAACTGCAGGTGATCCGGATCTCCAATCAATACAACGAACGGGTGCGCTGGTTTCAATTCGCCGCCGCCGCCGTGCTCAAGGCGGGCGTGCTGTACTACGCGCTGACGCTGTGGGGAAAGGGCCAGATCGGCGTCGGCGATTTCGTCATGGCGGTCAGCCTGTCGTTATTGATCATCAATGAAGCGCGCAACCTGAGCCGGCGCTTTCTCGAGTTCTTTGAGTATATCGGCAACGTTGCCAATGGCGTGCAGACCATCGTCTGTTCGCATGAACTGGTCGATGCGCCGACAGCTGTGGCACCGGTCATCAAACAGGGCACGATTGAATTGCGTCACCTCGATTTCGGCTACACCCCTGACAAGAAAGTTTTCCAGGATTTGAATCTCACGATAGCAGCCGGTCAGCGGGTCGGCCTGGTCGGCTTTTCCGGTTCCGGCAAGTCAACTCTGGTCAGTCTGATATTGCGCCTGTACGATGCCCAGAGCGGGCAAATCCTGATCGACGGCGTCGATATCCGTACCATGACGCAGGATGCCTTGCATGCACAACTGAGCCTGATTCCGCAAGACCCGAGCCTGTTCCACCGCAGCCTGATGGACAATATCCGTTACGGGCGGCTGGACGCGAGTGACGATGAGGTAATCGATGCTGCAGTCAAGGCGCATGCGCACGACTTCATTACCCAGATCAAGGATCAGTACCAGTCAGAAGTCGGCGAGCGTGGCGTCAAATTATCCGGCGGCCAGCGCCAGCGCATTGCCATTGCGCGCGTGATCTTGAAAGACGCGCCGATTCTGATTCTGGATGAAGCCACATCCAGTCTGGATTCGGTGACCGAACAGGCGATCCAGGAGACGCTGGACGATGTCATGCACGGTAAAACCGTGCTGGTAGTGGCGCACCGCTTGTCGACGATTGCCCATCTGGACCGCATTCTGGTGTTTGAACAGGGACGCATCGTCGAAGATGGCAGCCATGCGGAATTGCTGGCCAAGCATGGCACCTATTATCAGTTATGGAGCCGCCAATCGGATGGATTCTTACCTCACAACCCGCTTGACCTGATGGCGCAGCCGGTCTTGACGAAAGTGGCCGCGTAAGGCTCGTGGCAGACCAGGCCAGTTGTTTCAGGCATCACGCCGGCACTCCTCATCTCAATGCCGACGGTTGCCATGACGGTAAATCAGGCATCTCTTGCCTGCTATATAAGTGCATCTTGGTGCCCGCTGAATGACTATGCCATTCCTAACTTAAAAATGCGTTTTCCTTATCTATCATGGTCGGCCAAGCCCGAGGATAAGTGATCTGGTGCAGAGATAATCTGGTACGCGCCATTTTTCTTATGCGGTTTCCGTATAAGAAATGACAAAAGTATTCGTTCTATTTTTATTCGCCCCGCCTTAATCTGCATGCTCCATACAACAGAACGTACTAGGGGAAATGCAGATGTTACTCAAAAAATTGTTTCAGGTTGGAATCGCCCTCGCACTTGCGGTGCCGGCCGTGCATGCGGCCGAAGTGACGCTGTTGAATGTGTCGTATGACCCGACGCGCGAACTGTACCAGGATTTCAATGCCGCTTTTGCCAAGCAGTGGAAGGCCAAGACTGGCGATGACGTCAAGGTCCGGCAATCGCATGGCGGCTCCGGCAAGCAGGCGCGCTCGGTGATCGACGGGATCGAGGCCGATATCGTCACACTCGCGCTTGCTTATGATATCGATGCGATTGCAGAAAAGGGGTTGATCGCCAAGGACTGGCAAAAACGCCTGCAGCATAACAGTGCACCCTATACCTCGACCATCGTATTCCTGGTGCGCAAGGGAAATCCGAAGGGCATCAAGGATTGGAGCGATCTGATCAAGCCGGGCGTTGCCGTGATCACGCCGAACCCGAAGACTTCCGGCGGCGCGCGCTGGAATTATCTGGCGGCCTGGGCCTACGCGTTGAAGCAGCCGGGCGGCACTGATGCCAGTGCCAAGGCATTCGTCGGAAAACTGTTCCAGAACGTGCCGGTACTCGATTCCGGTGCGCGCGGATCGACGACCACCTTTGTCGAGCGCGGTATCGGCGACGTCTTGCTGGCCTGGGAAAATGAAGCGATTCTGGCGATCAAGGAACTCGGTCCGGACAAGTTCGATATCGTTGCACCGCCGCTGTCGATCCTGGCTGAACCCCCAGTGACCGTGGTCGACAAGAATGTCGATAAGCGCGGCACCCGCAAGCTGGCCGACGCCTATCTGCAGTACCTGTATTCCGATGAGGGCCAGGAAATCGCAGCAAAAAATTACTACCGCCCGATTTCCGAAAAAATCGCCAAAAAATATCCGTCGCAATTTCCGAAGGTGACATTGTTTACGATCGATGAAGTGTTCGGCGGCTGGGCCAAGGCACAACCCGCTCATTTCGGCGACGGCGGCAGCTTCGATCAGATTTATCAGCCTGGCAAAAAATAACTGTCAATCTTGCGATAGATCCGGGAATCATCATGAACATTCTCTTGCTGGCAGGTATCCCATCGGCCCCCTCGCGCGCGAGCAGGCTTTGCAGCACTCAACACAATCTACGCTGCTAGTCGCGCCCGCCGATCCCTACGAGTTCGGCATTTACAGGGTAATGCAGTAGCATCGCTTGTCCTGTCCCTCGATTCTGGTCGGCAGCACCAATGACCCCTGGATGCAGGCGGATCGGGCTGTCTGGCGGGCTGGTGTCTAGAATAGCAAATATGTCAGCGCCGGTGCGTCGGGGTCACATCAATACCAATTCCGGACTTGATGAATGGCAGTTTGGCCTGGTGAAATTGCAGCGACTGGTTAATCGCCTAGATCAGCGAAAATGATGGACCCGATCACCGTAAGTCCTGACCGGTAACTGACCAAAAATAGAGATTTTTTTATTCTTATCTTGATATGAAATAGGAGTTTATAAAATGAGTGTCGCATTTTCGTGATGTGCGATTCCTTTTTACTGGCGTCTCGCGGAAAATGCCGGCTCGTCTTCTGATTACCGGGCCGTCTTATTTTTGTATGCCAAAAGTTGTTTGTAATAATCCTGTCATTTGGCTTGCGTAACATCGTGCTATCGCAATTCAGCGACGATTAAGCCGGTTTTTTAATCGATTGAATATGAATCAGGTAGCGAGCGTAGCGCTTTTGTTGCGCGGCGTGGGCAAGCCCAGATTTCTTCAGTCGGGGAAATTGGCTAATGATTTATTTCGCGTTACTAATCTGGGAGAAAATTGAATGAAGAAGTCACGACTGGCTCTGGCTGTTTTAAGTGCATTTGCAGTCAGCGCTCAAGCGCAAACCAACGTTTCAATCGGCGGGCGCGTCCAGGCTGATATCAAGAGCTACAAAGTCGGAGATGTGACTACTGCAGGACGTATCGCTGAAAACGAACTGCGTGTAGACGATGACGAAACATCGCGTTTTTGGCTATCTGGTACTGAAGATTTGGGCGGCGGGCAGAAAGCCCTTTTCTATATTGAAAACCGTTTCAATACTGATGTTGGCTCCGCAGGTAGTGGCAACGGCTTGGCCAATGGCAATACTTATCTCGGCCTAGCGGGCAGCTGGGGACAGTTGACCGCCGGTAGACATACTTTCATGGAAGATCAGGGTAACGCAGTTCAATACGGCATCAAGGGTGGCCAGGCAATTCCTTCTTCTTTACTCGGCAGTAAGAATATCTTGAATTATGTTGACCAAACGACTGCCGCCCGCTCGACTGGCATTAGCACTGGTCGCGTCAACAACTCGATCCAATACGTCTCGCCAAATTTTAGCGGCTTCAAGGCTGTTGCAGGCTACTCCACCAACCCGGATGGTAACGAAGGTACGCTTCCTGCTGCCGCGAACTACAACAAAGGGCAGGGTTACTTCTTGGCAGGCAACTACAGCAGCGGCCCGGTTTACCTGAACCTAGCTTACTGGGATCACAAGCTTGAAGGCAATCTTGCCACTGGCGATGAAAAGCAAGTGCGTCTGTCGGGTTCGTATGCCTTCCCGTTCGGTCTCAAGATCGGTGCCCAGTTGGATCGTGCCTCTATCGAAGCAGGTGCAGTAGATCGTGAGCGTAGTGCCTGGCAAATCCCAGTCAGTTACCAGTTCGGTGCAAACACCATTTTGGCCAGCTTTACCAAGGCTGGCGACATCAAGAACCAAGCGAACTCTGGTGCCAAGATGTGGACCATTGGCTTTGACCATGCACTATCCAAGCGCACTAACGTTGGCGTGTTCTTCGGCAAGCTGGATAATGAATCGGCAGCCACCTACCAGCCGGCTGATTCCGGCGATTCGCGCAACGGTTCTGTGCTGCTGGCCGGCGAATCGGCATCGATCGTGACACTGGCGGTTAAACACACCTTTTAAGGAAACGTGACTGGTTATCCGGTTGCTTCCCGATAGGGAAAAAACGGGCGCTTCGGTGTCCGTTTTTTTTTTCGTCCCTTGCGTTCGCATATACGTTTTTATTCTATAAACATGCGGAAAAATTCGTTCTCTTTATAACTTCACGGTGCAATTATTGCGTCCTGTTAGTCATATTTGTAATAAAGAGAGCGTTCATGCAGGCAACAATCAATATTCAAACGTCACGATCTCCCAAGCGAGTCATGCCGGGCTTCAATTTGTCGCTCGGGTTCACCCTGTTTTATCTTGGCCTGGTGGTGTTGATTCCGCTCTCCGCAGTCTTCCTGAAAACCTTCACCATGACTTGGGAAGCGTTCTGGCAGGCGGTCACATCCGACCGGGTGATGGCGTCGTATCGGCTGACCTTTGGCGGATCCTTGATTGCTGCCGCGCTGAACGTCGTATTCGGCGGCATCGTGGCCTGGGTACTGGTGCGTTATCGGTTTCCCGGCAAAAAAATCATCGATGCGCTGGTCGACTTGCCGTTTGCATTGCCGACTGCCGTCGCCGGCATTGCGCTGACCGCGCTGTATTCGCCGAATGGCTGGCTGGGGCAGGTTCTGGT
The DNA here is from genome assembly GCA_036677325.1 of Paucimonas sp. GTDB lineage: Bacteria > Pseudomonadota > Gammaproteobacteria > Burkholderiales > Burkholderiaceae_D > Paucimonas. Next base: position 28,161 of record JAKFBY010000070.1, on the reverse strand, counting down.
GCCTTTGGGAATCAAGGTTGCGTTCACACCGCTGGGCGTGATCGTCGCGCTCACCTTTATCGGCTTGCCGTTTGTGGTGCGGACAGTACAGCCGGTACTGGAAGAAGCCGAACGTGAATTGGAAGAAGCTGCCGCCAGTCTGGGGGCCAGTCGCCTGCAGACATTTTCCAGAGTGATCCTGCCGACTGTCTTGCCGGCACTGATGACTGGCTTTGCGCTGGCGTTTGCCCGCGCCACCGGAGAATACGGTTCGGTAATTTTCATCGCCGGCAACATGCCGATGGTGTCGGAAATCACGCCGCTGTTCATCATTACCAAGCTTGAACAATATGACTATGCCGGCGCCACCGCAATCGCGGTCGTGATGCTGCTGGTGTCGTTTGCATTGCTGTTAACAATCAATTTATTGCAAGCCTGGACCCGCAAGCGCGGCCAGTCGCAACGCGTATAAGGAAGCATCATGTCTGCTGCAACACTGCCAATCGCCATCGATTCGCGCACCGAGCCCGCTTTTGTCCCGGCTGCAACGCTGGAGCCAATATGGGTGCGTGCGATATTAATCGGTACCGCACTGGTTTTTCTGACCCTGTTTTTGTTTGTCCCCTTGCTGGCTGTGTTTGCCGAAGCATTCAAAAAAGGATGGGACGCCTATATTGCAGCGATTATCGAGCCGGATGCCTGGTCGGCGATCAAGCTGACCTTGCTGACGGCAGCCATTGCCGTGCCTCTGAATCTGGTGTTTGGCGTCGCTGCCGCCTGGACCATCGCCAAGTTTGAATTTCGCGGCAAGAATATTCTCTTGACCCTGATCGACCTGCCATTTTCCGTCTCGCCGGTGATTTCCGGCCTGATTTACGTACTGATGTTTGGTGCCCAGGGCTGGCTCGGGCCCTGGTTGCAGGCGCACGATATCAAGATCATTTTTGCTGTGCCCGGCATAATTTTGGCCACCATTTTCGTGACTTTTCCGTTCGTCGCCCGCGAACTGATCCCGCTGATGCAGGCGCAGGGCACCGAAGAGGAAGAGGCGGCGCTGGTGCTGGGCGCATCCGGCTGGAAAACCTTCTGGCATGTCACGCTCCCCAACATCAAATGGGGTCTGCTGTATGGCGTGATTCTGTGTAATGCCCGTGCGATGGGCGAGTTCGGGGCGGTTTCAGTGGTTTCCGGCCACATTCGCGGCGAAACCAACACGATTCCGCTGCAGGTTGAAATTCTCTATAACGAATATGCATTCGCGGCGGCCTTCGCAGTCGCCTCGCTGCTGGCCCTGCTGGCGCTGGTAACGCTGGCACTGAAGACATTCATCGAATGGCGCTTGCGTGATGAAACCAGCCAGCCAATTGAAGCGCATTGACAATCCGTTGCCGATGGATCGGTCTGCCCCTACCGTTAATTATGAAATGAGTGTTCATCATGGCGATTGAAGTCAAAAACATCAACAAGCGCTTCGGCAACTTTGTCGGGCTCGATAACGTGTCGCTGAATTTCCCTGCGGGCGAACTGACTGCCCTGTTAGGCCCGTCCGGCTGCGGCAAGACAACGCTGCTGCGCATTATCGCCGGCCTCGAGCAACCCGATGGTGGCCAGGTGATCCTTGATGGCGAGGATGCGTCGGCGCGGCACGTGCGCGAGCGCCAGGTCGGCTTCGTGTTCCAGCACTATGCATTGTTCAAGCACATGAGTGTGTTCGAAAACATTGCCTTTGGCTTGCGCGTCAAGCCGCGCAATGTGCGTCCATCCGAACCGGCGATCCGCAAGAAGGTCCAGCAATTGCTGGAGCTGGTGCAGCTCGACTGGCTGGCCGACCGTTATCCGCCACAACTGTCCGGCGGCCAGCGCCAGCGCATCGCATTGGCACGGGCGCTGGCAGTCGAGCCGCGCGTGCTATTGCTGGATGAGCCGTTCGGCGCACTCGACGCCAAGGTGCGCAAGGAATTGCGGCGCTGGCTGCGCCGCCTGCATGATGAGCTGCATGTGACCAGTATTTTCGTCACGCATGATCAGGAAGAAGCGCTGGAGGTGGCCGACCAGGTGGTCTTGATGAACAAAGGTAAGGTCGAGCAGATCGGTACGCCCGACCAGGTGTATAACCATCCGGCGTCGCCCTTTGTCTATAGCTTCCTTGGTAACGTCAACCTGTTCCATGGCCGCGTGCATGAAGGCGTGCTGGAAACAGGCGGTATCGCATTCGATGCGCCGGACCACGCGGCGGCGCAGGATGCGCGCGGCATTGGTTTTGTGCGGCCGCATGATATCGAGATCGACCGCTATGCGCCAGACACCGACGGCATTGTGGTGCGCCTGAAGCGCGCGCATGCGATCGGACCGCTTGCGCAACTGGAACTGGAGCGCCAGGACAATCGCGAAATGATCGAGGCAGTGATTTCCAGCGACCGGTATGCACAGTTGCAGCTGCACGAAGGCGAAACGCTGCTGGTACGCCCGAAGCGCCTGCGCGTGTTTGTTGATGCCGCAGCTAAATAAAGAAACCGAGGGCATTCATGAATTTTCAGCAACTGCGTTCAATCCGCGAAACCGCCCGGCGCGGCTACAATCTGACCGAGGTCGCCCATGTGTTGTTTACCTCGCAGCCCGGCGTCAGCCGCCAGATCCGCGAAATGGAAGAGGAACTGGGGGTGGATATATTTGAGCGCAACGGCAAGCGCCTGACCGGCCTGACCGAGCCCGGCAAAGGCATCCTGCAGATCATCGAGCGCCTGCTGCTCGAAGCGGAAAATCTGCAGCAGGCCGGCGCCGAGTATTCCGGCAAGAACAGCGGCACGCTGGCGATAGCCGCCACTCATACCCAGGCCCGCTACGCCTTGCCGAAAGCCGTACAGGCGTTTCGTGTGGCGTTTCCCGATGTGCGCATCGCCCTGCAGCAAAGTTCGCCGGAACACATCGCCGAATGGGTGATTTCCGGAAAGGCCGATATCGGTATTGCAACCGAAGGCTTGAGCCAGTTTGAGGAACTGGTTTCCTTTCCATGCTATCGCTGGAACCATGTGGTGGTAGTGCCGGAAGGCCACCCGCTATTGTCGGAATCAATGCTTAGCTTGAGGGCGCTGGCCGCCTGGCCGCTGATTACCTACGACATCGGTTTTACCGGTCGCGGCCATATCGATGACGCGTTCAAGAAAGCCGACATTGCCACGGATATCGTGCTGACCGCGATGGATTCGGACGTGATCCAGCAATATGTCTCATTGGGCATGGGGGTGGGCATCGTCGCATCAATGGCGGTCGAGCAGGCCCGCAACATCGGCTTGCGCTGTATCGATGCCGAACATCTGTTTGCAGCGAATGTCACCCGCCTGGCGGTGCGGCGCGGCGCCTATCTGCGTTCCTATACTTATGAATTCATCCGCCAATTCGCGCCACAATTGACGCGTGCCGATATCCAGAGTGCGTTGCAGGCCGGTGGCGAATAGCAAAGATTGCAGCTGCGTCGGCGGTGCTTGGCTTATCGTGCGGGTTGACGCAGAGCTGCCGCGCATTCGCCGACCAACGCCGGCCCACGGTAGATCAGGCCTGAATACAATTGCACCAGCGACGCACCGGCCGCAATTTTAGCGCTGGCATCGGCGCCGCTCAGGATCCCGCCGACGCCGATGATTGGCACCGCATCGCCCAGTTCGGTTTTCAAGCCGCGAATCACGGCATTAGACAATTCGAACACCGGCGCTCCCGACAGGCCGCCGCTTTCTTCCGCATGCGCCAATCCCTTGACCGCATCGCGCGTGATGGTGGTATTGGTTGCGATCACCGCATCGATTTTGTGGCGCAGCAGGGCTCCTGCAATTTCCTTGATCTGGGCGGCGTCGATGTCCGGTGCTATTTTCAATGCAACAGGTACATAACGGCGGTGCTGATCGGCCAAACGCAGTTGCGCCTCCTTTAACTGGGAGAGCAGGCTGTCGAGTTCCGATGCGCCCTGCAGCTGGCGCAAATTCTTGGTGTTGGGCGACGAGATGTTAACCGCGACGTAGCTGGCATACGGATAGACTTTTTCCAGGCACAGCAGATAGTCGTCGACTGCCCTCTCGATTGGCGTGTCGGCATTCTTGCCGATGTTCAGGCCGATGATGCCTTCCCGGTTCTGGAAAAACTTCGATGCCTGCACATTGGCGACGAATGCGTCGACGCCGCCATTATTGAAACCCATGCGGTTGATGATGGCGTGTGCTTCGGGCAGGCGGAACATGCGTGGCTTCGGGTTGCCCGGCTGCGCGCGCGGCGTAACGGTGCCGATTTCGATGAAGCCAAAACCCAGCGATGCCAGCGCATCGATATAGGTGCCATCCTTGTCCAGTCCCGCCGCCAGCCCCACCGGATTGGCAAAATTCAATCCCATTACCTGGCGCGCATCGGCAGCAGGGCGCCCAAGCAGCTTGGTCAACCCAAGCGTTGAGGCGGTTTTCAGCGAAGACAAGGTCAGATGATGAGCCCGTTCCGCGTCAAGCGAGAACAGGCAGGGGCGGGCAAGTGAGTAAAGGAGTTTAGCGGGCACGGGCGGTCAGGGCTAGAATCGGGAGGGTCACGCCAGAGATCGGCATGGCGGCAGAAAAGCCGCTATTTTAACGTGCCCGATGCAGCCCTGTCCGCTTTGTGATGATCCTGCTCAGGGCGGGGGATCCTGCAGCGCCTGCCAGTGGCCCTGCCTCAGCGCCTGCAGCGGCCGGAAATTGATTTTGTACGCCATCTTCGGACTTTGTGCGATCCAGTAGCCCAGATACACGTAATGCATGCCGAGCTGCCGGGTTTGCTCGATCTGCCACAGCACGTTATAGGTGCCGAAACTTGCCCCCTTGATTTCGGGATCGTAAAAAGTATAGACCGACGACAGACCATCGCCCAGCACATCGATGATGCTCACCATGCGTAAAGTACCGTTAGGCTCGCGAAATTCGACCAGACGCGTGTTGACCTTGCTTTGCAACAGGAATTGCGCGTACTGGTCGCGGCTGTCCTGGTCCATGCCGCCGCCCGCATGGCGCTGCGACTGGTAGCGCAGGTACAACTCGTAATGCTCATGCACATAGGTCAGCGTGGTCACATGGGCCACCAGGTGCTGATGCCTGGCCCAAGCCCGTTGTTGACTGCGGTTAGGCACAAATTCCGTCGCCATCACGCGCACCGGGGTACAGGCCTGGCAACCGTCGCAATACGGCCGATAGGTAAAAATGCCGCTGCGGCGAAAGCCGTTTTGCACCAGTTCCGAATACACATCGGCATTAATCAAATGCGATGGCGTAGCGACCTGCGAGCGTGCTTGCCGTTCGTCCAGATAGCTGCACGGATAGGGCGCCGTGGCGTAAAACTGCAGGGTTGAAAACGGTAGATCCTTTAAATGCGTCATGAGCGTTCTGTTGCCGGCGGGTTGACGATGTAAAAGCTGAAAATCATTCTATCAGCATCCGCCGATGCAGAGGTTGATGAACGCAGTTCCGGCAATTCACATCAATTGACGATCTCAAATTGCTCTGAATTTAAAATAATCCGATTGGTTCCCAATCCATTATTTCTGGTTGGGCCACTGCGTGACGCAAGTGTGCGATAAATGCGGATCGCGCAATTGGTGCACCACCCAGCGAAGCCAGATGTTCCGTTTCTTGCTGGCAATCTATCATGGTCACGCCATTGGTTTTCAGGAAATGCACCAGATAGGCCAGGGCGATTTTGGAAGCATTGCTGACCCGGGTAAACATGGATTCACCATAAAACATGCGGCCGATACTGACGCCGTAGGCGCCGCCCACCAGTTGGCCATCAAGCCAGACTTCCGCGGAATGGGCATGCCCGAGCCGGTGCAAACCGGTGTAACCGGCCACGATGTCTTCTGAAATCCAGGTGCCGCCACCATAGGCGCGCGGCGCGGCACAGGCGCGCATTACCTGCTCGAATGCCGTGTCGAAGCGGATCTGCCAGCGGCGGTCGGATGCCATGCTGGCGTGAACTTTTTTCAGCGCTTTGCTCAGGCTTGCGGACTGGCGAAACTGCTCGGGCCGCAACACCATGCGCGGATCGGTACTCCACCAGAGGATCGGCTGGTCTTCTGAAAACCAGGGGAAAATGCCATGCCGGTATGCTTCCAGCAGCCGTGCCGGCGATAAATCCGCACCAGCGGCCAATAAGCCCGCAGCGCCCTCTTCGTCGGTTAGTGCAGCCGAAACGTCTGGAAACGGCGTATCCGCTTCAAGCCATGGAATCATTGCCATGCCCTAATTTGAGTCAGCAAAATGCACGCTTGCGGTGCGTACATCGATATTAAATTTCTGAGGTTCAATATTTTTCATTTAAAACAAATACTTGCAATATTGCACCAAAATGGAATGGAAATTGCTTAAGGGAAGCGCTATTAGCTAATTTGCACACTTATCGGGAGAAATTTTGCATGGATGCAATTAAAAATGGCGCAGATGCCTTATTCATTTTGCTTGGTGCAATTATGATTTTGGCGATGCATGCCGGCTTTGCCTTTTTAGAATTGGGTACGGTCCGCAAAAAAAATCAGGTGAATGCCCTGGTCAAAATCTTAGTCGATTTTGCCGTTTCTACCATTGCTTATTTTTTTATTGGTTACAGCATAGCTTATGGCATCAATTTTTTTTCCGGCGCTGAAGTATTGACTAACAGGAATGGCTTTGAATTGGTCAAATTCTTTTTCCTGTTAACCTTTGCCGCTGCCATTCCCGCCATTATTTCAGGCGGCATTGCGGAGCGTGCAAAATTCTATCCGCAATTGGCGGCGACAGCCTTGTTGGTCGGACTGGTTTATCCGCTATTCGAAGGAATCGCATGGAATCAGCGTTTTGGCGTGCAAGCCTGGCTCAAGGCGGCGTTTTCCCACGAATTTCATGACTTTGCCGGCTCGGTCGTGGTGCACGCAGTCGGGGGCTGGGTCGCATTGCCAGCCGTGCTGTTACTTGGCGCGCGGCGCGGACGCTATAGCAAGGACGGGGCAGTGGCAGCCCATCCGCCTTCGAGCATTCCATTTCTGGCGCTGGGCGCATGGATCCTGACGGTTGGCTGGTTCGGCTTTAATGTAATGAGCGCACAAACCATCGGTAATATAAATGGCCTGGTAGCCTTGAATTCGCTGATGGCGATGGTGGGCGGCACATTGGTGGCCTTAGTGTTGGGCAAGAACGACCCGGGTTTTGTCTACAATGGCCCGCTGGCCGGGTTGGTCGCAATTTGTGCCGGTTCCGACCTGATGCATCCACTGGGCGCGCTGGTCACTGGTGGCATTGCCGGTGCAATATTCGTCACCATGTTTACCCGTACCCAGAACAAATGGAAGATCGATGATGTGCTTGGCGTGTGGCCGCTGCATGGCTTGTGTGGCGTATGGGGCGGTTTGGCTGCCGGTATTTTCGGCTTAAAGGCATTTGGCGGGCTGGGTGGGGTCGCGTTCCTGTCTCAGTTATTTGGCACGGTGCTGGGTGTGGGTATTGCGCTGCTGGGCGGAACCCTCATTTATGGTGTGCTGAAAATGCTGGTCGGATTGCGGCTGGACCCGGAGCAGGAATTCGATGGTGCCGATCTGTCGATTCACAATATTAGTTCCACGGCTGAACGCGAAACCAACTGGTAGAAGAGGGGTTTGCATGGGGCCGCGAACATGATCTGATTCATCCGGCCGGCGCCGGGCCTGATAGTAGGACTACAGTAAGGCGGCTGGACGCCCCCGTATATCAGGTCGGTTCCGGCAAACACTGACTTAAAAAATTACGCTGCCGCAGTGGTGCGCTGCCGGCTGCGTGATTAGATGGTCTTGATAAAGTCGTGCGTATGAAAGCCGTAATTGCCGCCTTCCCGGATTTTTGCCCGGTCGGAAAAAAAGAATTTCAAGGTATAGGCGACCGTAGGAAAGGCGATGTCTTCCCATGGAATATTGGCTTCGGAGAATAATTGCACCTCCAGACTTTCAATCCCGGCCGCATAATCAAGATCAAGCAAGGTGGCTCGGTAAAAAAGGTGGACCTGGTGCACGTGCGGCACATTCAACATTGAAAACAGGGGATGCAGCAAAATCCGGGCGCCTGCCTCTTCATCGGTTTCGCGCAATGCGGCATCGGCAGTGGTTTCTTCATTTTCCATGAATCCGGCGGGCAGGGTCCAGTATCCGCGGCGTGGTTCGATCGCGCGCCTGCATAACAAGACACGGACCTCGCCATCTTGTTCCCAGACCGGAATCGAGCCGACTACCAGTTTTGGATTTTCATAGTGGATGACACCACATTGCTGGCAGACATGCCGCAGCCGGTTATCATCCGGCGGAATCAGCAGGGTGACGGGATGCGCGCATTCAGAGCAAAATTTCATAAAATATCGAGAAAATGCATGGAAAAAGAAAGTGCCGCAATGCGATGTCGATTCATGCAGGATGGATACTGCCGCGACAGCCTGTCAAGTGTATCACCGAGTGCACACCGGTCGCTGGCATTGCAATGCCAGGCAATTCAATGTATAGTCCGTAACTCAGACGCGGGGTGGAGCAGTCTGGCAGCTCGTCGGGCTCATAACCCGAAGGTCGTAGGTTCAAATCCTGCCCCCGCAACCAAGTCTTAAATATTCCCGCCCATCATTACCTCCTCACGGGCGACGGAACGCAGTATCAACAGGTTCACTACCAGACGACATCTTAATGTCAGTCATTGAATAAAACCTCTGCGAAACCTACTAACTAGCCGTACAAGACGTACAAGAGCCGTACATGAATACTGCTGAGGCCAAGAAAGTCCTCGAAACTGCGTTGCTATGCGCCCATGAGCCATTGTCGATCAACGACTTGAAAAAGCTCTACGTCGCCTATGGCGATGCCGATGAAGAGGTCGGCGCCGATACTATCAAGCAAATGCTCGAAGAGTTGCGGATGGATTGGGTGGACAAAGGCATCGAAGTGGTCTGTCTGTCGACCGGATGGCGCTTTCAAAGCCGTCCCGAGATGAAGGTGTATCTGGAGCGCCTGAATCCTGAAAAACCGCCCAAATATTCTCGTGCGACGCTGGAAACGCTGGCGATCATTGCCTATCGTCAGCCTGTTACTCGGGGCGATATCGAGGAAATCCGTGGCGTGACCGTCAATTCGCAAACCATCAAGATGCTCGAAGAGCGCGGCTGGATCGAGTCGATCGGCCATCGCGATGTCCCGGGGCGACCATCGTTATTTGCCACGACCCGGCAGTTTCTCGACGATCTCGGTTTGACTTCGCTGGATCAACTGCCGCCGTTACAGCAAATGGGTTCGGGCGAATTGCAAGCCGGGAGTTTGCTGGAAATCCAGGCGCTCGAGTCTGCCCTGCAGGAAAATCTTGATCAGGCAACGCTCTTGCCTGCCGAAACCGGCATTGACAGCGAACTTGAAGCGGCCAATGGCATCGAAACCCGGACATCCGAACCGGATGTTGCGATCGCCGATGTATCGGTGGATATTGTTGCTGCTGAGCCAGCACCTCCTAACGATCCTGCAGTCGAAGCAGCAGTCACTGCTGCCCGCGATCAGGACAACTAACCAACAAACAATGAATCTGCCTACCCCTGATGATCTACCGGCGGCCGCTGCCGCCTCTTCGGCTTCGGATGCCCAAAGCCAGACTGACAGCCAGACCGCATCGCAGTCCGGTGGTGACTCGCAAGACGGTACGGCGAATGCCAAGCCAGTCAAGCGCGGCGTGCGCGGACCACGCAATATGAGACGGGGCAAGTCGCAACGCACCACCGGCCGCGCGCCGCAAGATGGCGAGGCGGCAGTCTCAGACGCGGCCCAGGAAAATTCTGGAGAAGCGCCAGGCGCCGCCGGCACTGATATACAGGCGGAAAAAAGTGAGCGGCGCTCCGAGCGCACGCGCGAACCCCATCCTGATCGTCAAAAAGCGCCGCGCGTTGGCGCCAATGGCCGTGGCAAGCCCAGATCGCCCCAGTCGGCGGGCGGCGCGCATGTCAAGCCGTCCGATAGTGATGATGTGTTTTCTTTCGTGACGTCCGAAGCATTCGACCAGCTTGCAGGCGAGCAGGAGACCAGCCGAGCTGGCGGGCGTCGTCCGGCACCAGCCAAGAGCGTCCGGCGTGATTTGACCGCGGATGACGATGCACCCAAGCTGCATAAAGTGCTGGCGGAAGCCGGTCTGGGTTCGCGTCGCGACATGGAAGAGCTGATTATTGCCGGTCGCGTATCGGTCAATGGCGAGCCAGCGCATATCGGCCAGCGCATTTTGCCCGCCGATCAGGTGCGTATCAATGGCAAGCTGATCCAGCGTAAAGTCACCAGCCGCCCGCCACGGGTATTGGTGTATCACAAGCCGGCGGGCGAAATTGTCAGCAATAGCGATCCGGAAGGCCGGCCATCGGTATTTGAGCACTTGCCGACCATGAAGGCGGCCAAGTGGCTGGCAGTAGGACGACTGGATTTCAATACCGAAGGCTTGCTGTTGTTTACCACTTCGGGCGATCTGGCTAACCGGCTGATGCATCCACGCTACGGGATTGACCGTGAATACGCAGTGCGCACGCTGGGGGAGCTGGAAGAAGGCATGCGCCAGAAGTTGTTGAGCGGTATCGAGCTGGAAGATGGCCTTGCACAATTTTCCAAGATTGCCGATGGCGGCGGCGAAGGCATCAATAAATGGTATCGGGTCACCATCGGCGAAGGGCGCAACCGGGAAGTGAGGCGCATGTTCGAAGCGGTGGGTTTGACCGTGTCGCGCCTGATTCGTACCCGCTACGGCATGCTGACCCTGCCGCGCGGCTTGAAGCGCGGGCGCTGGGAGGAGATGGATGAGCACGCGGTGCGTGATCTGATGAGTTTGACTGGCATTGAAAAGGCCCCTGCCAAGCAGAATGGTGCGGGTAAAGGCCGCCCCGAGCGCCAGGGGCCACCCCATGCTGGTGGAAACCGCAGGGAGCAGGGCGTGCCGCGTGGGCAGGGGCAGGGACAGACAGGACAGGCCCGCAGCAGTCGTCAACCAGATCCGTTGCAAACGGCATTGGGTTTTGCCGGTATGGAGAAGCCACGTCGAAATGGTGGTGTGAATCGTGGCGGCAGCGGCAAAGGCCCCGGGCAAGCGCACGGCCAAAGTCATGGCAATGCTGCGTATCCAAGTGGCGGTGCGCTGGGTGGCTTACGGCGTCGCTCACGCGGCTGACCGGCCGGTGAGCGCTGTGTCACGACCGATGCTGGCAAGGATGCCAGCATCGGTGACAGGCGCCGGGTCGTTGGCGAAGATTTTTTACATGAACTCAGACCTTTTAGGTCCAACTCGTCAGTACGCGGCAGGCAAATGGCATGCCATTAATACAGGTTGAAAACTCTTGCCATCGAGCCGGGTCCGCAGCGTCGCGATGCACCAGCCCAGCCTATCCATGCAGACGATCCATCACGGCAGCGTATCTGAAAATGCCTGCGACAGCTTCCCTGAAACCGATCGTGGGCCAGAGCTGATGAAGTAAAATCCGTGAAAAAATCCAGAAGCTAGAAGCTGCATCACTATGTCATCGGCATGATGCCTGCCACAAGTCTCACTCCTAACCTCGGTCTCAGTGCCAATCCTCGTCCTGCTTGGGCGTTCGCATAGCAGATAAGTGTATGCAATCAACCGCGTCTGCAAGCGGCGCATGGCTGGAAAAAGAAGCCGGCATTGAATTGCACGGTCAATCCGGCACCTTTCCCGAGCACCGCAGGCGTCCAGTCTAGTTCAGCCACCATTTGGATGTGAGTTATACGAACTGGTACAAACAAGCATGGCGCCAATCCAGATAAGTTCACCGAACTTCAACATGGTGGTAGCCAAGGTAATCTCAATAACGGTGCAAAGCTGAACGCATTGTAATGTGGCGAGTGGGCAATGTGCCGAAGTTAAAGCCGGACAAGCTTGTCCAAATGCATAAATCAATCGTTTGTACGATTAATTTTTTTGCAGGCAATGGGATGTTCAAATGCTGCACACGATAGATGTGACGGCTTTTCCTTTTCCAGTTAGACAAGCGAACTTCATCATGAACCAGCCAATCGCCGTCAATACGTGCGTATTGAAATGTGTGTATGGCTGCATCAACGCTCTTCACGCCTAAATGCGGCGCTAACGCACGTGTCAATTCGAAATCCATGTCCTGTGCGTGGTCCACTTCGCATTGCGTCTCCTTTAACTCAGGAAATCATGAACTAAAGATTAACTTGCATTTCTAATATTTTTAGCAAGTGCATGCCTTTGTTCAACAACCACTGCGGAAGCGAATGCAAATGTGCAACAAGTGGCATTTGTCAAACTGCCGTATTTAACGTTAATTTGGAGTAATCACGATGGCAGACCAAAACAAAGATGAGACGAAGCCGATTTTAAGCGGATTGCAGCCGGGACCCGGCGAAAACTTGCTCGATACAACATCGCAGTCAGACAGCATGTCCGGCGTTTCGGGCAACACCCGTTCAGCGACTGGCGCATCGTCAGCAGATGGCGTCAGCGGCATGGCGGCCAAGGCGAAAGAATCGGTAAAGGCAAGCAGCGCACGCTTTGCCGATGAAGCCAAGCAATATGCCAGTGACATGGCGGACATTGCCAAGGAAAAAAGCCGGACCTTGTTCCAGCAGCAAAAGGAAACTGCTGTCGGCCAAGTCGATTCGGTCGCTCATGCATTTCGCAGTACTGCGCAAAATTTGCAGGGTGAAGGGCAGGGCCAAGTCGGCCGCTACATCGAGATGGCAGCTGACAGGCTCGAATCATTCGGCGGTCAGCTGCGCGGAAAGGACCTCGATACGCTGATCGACGATGCGCAAAATCTGGCGCGCCGCTCACCTGGCATTTTCTTTGCCGGGACGATTGCAGCCGGCTTCCTGCTGTCGCGCTTCCTGAAGAGTTCGTCGCAGCGCCGCCAAGATGCAATGCTGAATGACGAATGGCGCACACCCGGCAATTTACAAACCGGCACGCAGTCCAGCACCTATACGTCGTCAATGTCTGTGGGAGCGAGTGCTCCTGCCGCCACCGGTATGGCCGGCGCGTCGGTTACCAGCGATGCTATTGTCGACAGTGGATTGGATCCCAATGCCATTGCGCTTGGCACTGGCAATACGCTCGGAACTTCGAGCGGTGCCATTACCACTGAAGCCGGCAGTTTGCCGTCCACCCTGGGTGGATCCGAGATTGGAGGAGTAACCCATGGGAATCGATAAGAGCGATCAATCTCTGTCATCGCTGTTTTCAGATCTGACCCGCGACACAATTGACCTGATCCGACAGGAAATCACGTTGGCGCGCACCGAGATGTCGATGAAAATCTCGCAGGCGCAAACCGCGCTGACTTCGGTCGCCATTGGCGCGGCAGTCTTGCTTGCGGGATTGTTCATCATCTTGCAGGCGGTGGTCAATGCAGTCGAAATGATGTTGCCTCCTGAAGTGGCGCCTTGGCTGGCGCCGCTACTGGTTGGCATCGTCATCGGGGTGATCGGCTTCATGATGTTGAAAGCCGGGACTGCCAAGCTTACCTCGGACAATCTGATGCCTCAAAGAACAATGGACTCGCTCAAGCGGGATAAAACCGTAGTACAGGAGAAATTATAATGACAGACCAAACCGATAACAATCGCAGTGCTGATGAGATTGCCAGCGATATCGAGCGCACCCGCGCCGACCTCAGTTCCACCGTCGAGGCGATCCAGACCAAGCTGACGCCAGGCGAGTTGAAAAACCAAGCGGTCGACTATGCGCTTAACACGACACCGGGTGTCTTTGGGGCCAACCTGGTGACGACCGTACGCGACAATCCAATACCGGTGGCGCTGATCGGTGTCGGCATTGCCTGGCTGATGTCGGCCACCAAGCAATCGGCGCAGCGTGCGCCGTACATGCGACAGCAGCGACTGGCCAGCGCCGCGTATCCTGAGCTGGAAGGCGTGTATGACGACAATATCGGTTATGCGTCCAGTGCATCTGCCAGCAGTTCGGGAGAGGGCATGCTGCACCGCGCCGCATCGAAGACCAGCGAAGCGGCAAGCGACCTGAAGCATCGCGCCAGCGACGTCGGTCAGCGTTTGAGCGGTACCGCTTCCGAGGTTTCGGGCCGGGCACGCCAGATGGGCGACCGCGCGCGCGGCAAATTGCATGAAACGGCCGAGGAGGCGCGGACCCGCATGCACGAACTTAGCCAGCGCTCGCAGGTGCAGTATTACCGTGCCAAAGATCGTTTCGACCGCTTGCTTGACGAGCAACCGATCGTGGTCGGCGCGCTTGGTATTGCGGTAGGCGCGGCGCTTGGCGCCACGCTACCCACTACCCGACGCGAAAACGAGCTGATGGGACACACCCGGGATGAACTGCTGCAACGCGCAAAGGAAACCGCGCGGGGGCAGGCCGAGAACGTGAAGCAATCGGCGCAGCGCGTGATGCAAACCGCGAAACAGGAAGTCGAGCGCGTCAAGGAAGATGTATCGTCTGACATGGCGTCGCAGGATGTCGACTCGACCGTATCGCGCGCCTATTCCCCGGGAATTGCCGACAGTACGCCGTATGGGGCAACCAGCGCCCCGGGTCAGCAACGACCCCATTAAGCTTCATCTGCTTGAGTTGCTATTTCACCCGGAGGCTGCGGTCTCCGGGTGAATAATATCGTCGGTTCCCGCTTTTTTTAAGTCCGCTTGACCTTGCAGTGCAAGAAACGTAACAACCCCGGACGCCGGTGCATCACCGTCACTGCACGGTAAAATTTGGCTTCCGGCATCACGCGTGCAGGCATGTTGTCCGCCCCAGTTATCCTGTAACGCGCTGTTTTGATGATGCTTCAGGCGGCCACGTTCAGTCGCATAGCAGGCAAAAACAAGCTAACACGGCAGCCAGATAGCCTCACCTAATAGCTCTTGTTAGGCATTGGTTTTATTGCAATATGGCAATTTTCTGCTCGGTGCGAGCCGCGGATGATTCCTGCATTGCGGTAAAGCGTGTGATCGCTTATAATTTCATAGTTAACAAAAGTCAGTGCGAAAAACTCTTCCGGGTAAATTTCAGCCAGGCTTTGATAAAAAAGATGGGCGGAGGCCCATCTTTTTTTGTTTAAACCGCTTGTGGGCCTGGTGCTTGAATGGCGGACGAACCTGACGGAGAATGTTGTGCAGTTGCTGCAGCTGATAGAAAAAACCGTGGTGGGCCTGGGGTACGAACTGGTCGATGTTGAGCAGGCCGCGCGTGGGCTGTTGCGTGTCTATATTGATTTGGCGGCCAGTCAGGCCGACCAGGACAACGTTCGGGTCGAGGATTGCGAGAAGGTCAGCCATCAGCTCACGCACGTGTTTACCGTGGAAAACGTGAATTACGAACGGCTGGAAGTGTCCTCGCCAGGGCTGGATCGTCCGCTCAAGAAAATCACTGATTATGTCCGGTTCGCCGGCCAGGAAGCCTTGGTGAAGCTGCGCATGCCTATGCCAGGCGCTGCCAATCGGAAGAGTTTTCAAGGCATTTTGCAGGAGCCGGAAGGCGAGCAGCTGAAATTGGAATTTGAAACAAATGATGGTCCGGCGATGCTCGAATTTACGCTCGCTGATGTGGATAAGGCACGTTTGGTGCCACAAGTGAATTTTAGGAGTCGCAAAGCATGAGTCGGGAAATTTTGTTGCTGGTCGATGCGCTGGCGCATGAAAAAAATGTCGATAAGGAAGTCGTGTTCGGTGCGCTGGAGCAGGCGCTGGCACAGGCGACCAAGAAGCGCTATGAAGGCGATGTCGATATTCGCGTAGCGATCGATCGGGACACCGGTGAATTCGAGTCTTTCCGCCGCTGGCATGTGGTGCCGGACGAGGCAGGCTTGCAATTGCCGGATCAGGAAATCCTGTACTTTGAAGCGAAAGAACAAATTTCTGATATCGATGTCGACGATCATATTGAAGAGCCGATCGAGTCAGTCGAGATCGGTCGTCGTTTTGCGCAAGATACCAAGCAAGTCGTCTTGCAGCGTATCCGCGACGCCGAACGTGAGCAAATCCTGGCTGATTTCCTGGAGCGCGGCGATTCGCTGGTGACCGGTACCATCAAGCGCATGGAGCGCGGCGACGCAATCGTCGAGTCTGGCAAGATCGAAGCGCGCTTACCGCGCGACCAGATGATTCCGAAGGAAAACCTGCGTATTGGCGATCGGGTTCGCGCTTATATCCTGCGGATCGATCGCAACGCACGCGGGCCGCAAGTGATCCTGTCGCGTACCGCGCCGGAATTCATCATGAAACTGTTCGAGCTGGAAGTGCCGGAAATCGAACAAGGCTTGCTGGAAATTAAATCGGCGGCGCGTGACGCCGGCGTGCGGGCCAAGATTGCGGTTTTCACCAGTGACAAACGGATCGATCCGATCGGTACCTGCGTCGGCATGCGCGGTTCGCGCGTGCAGGCAGTCACTGGCGAATTGGGTGGCGAGCGGGTCGATATCGTATTGTGGTCGGATGATCCGGCCCAATTCGTGATCGGCGCCTTGGCACCGGCCAATGTCTCGTCGATCATGGTCGACGAAGACAAGCATGCGATGGATGTGGTGGTCGATGAGGAAAACCTGGCAATCGCCATTGGCCGTGGCGGCCAGAACGTGCGCCTGGCATCGGAACTGACTGGCTGGCAAATCAACATCATGACCGCTGAGGAATCGGCTGACAAGTCGGCGCAGGAAACTGCGGCAGTGCGCATCTTGTTCATGGAAAAACTCGATGTTGATCAGGAAGTCGCCGATATCCTGGTCGAAGAAGGGTTCGCCTCGCTCGAGGAAATCGCCTACGTGCCGATCACTGAAATGCTGGATATCGAGGCATTTGATGAAGACACGGTCAATGAGTTGCGCAACCGTGCACGCGACGCATTGGTGACCGAAGCGATTGCCTCCGAAGAGGGATTGGAAGGCATGGATGAAGAGTTGGTCAATCTCGAAGGCATGGACCGTATTACTGCGGGCAAGCTGGGATTGGCAGGCGTCAAGACACTGGATGCATTTGCCGGCTTGGCGTATGACGAGTTTGGTGCGATTTTGGCGTTGTCGGCCGATCGTGCGCGTAAATTGATTGAAAACGAATTTGAAGATGTGACCGATGACGAAATGAAGCTCATTGATGCCAAATACGATGAGCATGCCAAGGCCTTGCAAGCCAAGGTATGGAGCCTTGCGGAAGCAAAGTAATCCGGCAATTTGTCATCAATCGAGTCACATAGAAAAGAGGCCTGAATGGCGAGTAACAATGTAGACCAGTTTGCCACCGAACTGAAAATGCCGGCGGATTTGCTGCTTACCCAGCTGCGCGCCGCCGGCGTTGACAAGAGTTCAACGTCCGATGCGCTATCCAAGGAAGACAAGGACAAGCTGCTCGGGCATTTGCGCCGCGCCCACGGCGCCGCACCGGACGCCGAGAAAAAGAAGATCACGCTGACCCGCAAGGAAACCACCGAGATCAAACAGGCTGATGCCACTGGCAAGTCGCGCACGATCCAGGTTGAAGTGCGCAAGAAGCGAACCTTCATCAAGCGTGACGAGCCGGTGGCAGCAGAAGCGCCGGTTGTGCCAGCAGCACCCGTGATCGACGAGGCGGAAATTGCACGCCGCGCCGATGAAGCGCGCCGCCAGGCAGAACTGATTGCACGCCAGGAAGCCGATTTGCGCGAAAAGCAGGAACATCTGGCCAAGCTGGAAGCCGAGAAGGAAGCGCAGGAAAAGGCCATCAAGCAGCAGCAGGAGCGTGATGCGCAAAAGGCGGCAGAAGAAAAAGCCGCACCGGCAGCAGAAGAATCGGCTGCGGCCGAGAAAAAACGCATCCTCGCCGAGGAAGGCAAGAAAAAGGCTGCGGCAGATGCCAAGGAAGCGACTGAAAAAGCAGCCGCCACCGAGCGTGCCCGCAAGGTCGTGGCAGACGAAGTAGCCCAGATCAAGGCCATGATGAATGCGCCGCGCAAGGTGATCAAGGCGCCGGAACCGGTAGCTCCCGTTGCCAAGGCAGCCGAAGGTACCTTGCACAAGCCGGCGGATAAAAAGCCTGGTGAGAAAAAGGATGACAAGAAGCCGGCTGCTGACAAGAAGTCGATCAAGTCGGCCAATGTGTCGTCGACCTGGCAGGACGATGCGGCCAAAAAACGCGGCCTGGGCATGAAAACCCGTGGCCCTGGTGGTACCGGTGGCCGCGATGGCTGGCGCGCAGGTCCGAAAGGACGTCGTCATTCGCATGATGATGATCGTGAAACCAATTTCCAGGCACCGACTGAAGCCGTCATCAAGGATGTGTATGTACCGGAAACCCTGACGGTTGCCGAGCTGGCGCACAAGATGGCGGTCAAGGCATCGGAAGTCATCAAGCACCTGATGAAGCTGGGCCAGATGGTCACCATCAATCAGGTTCTGGACCAGGAAACGGCCATGATTCTGGTCGAGGAAATGGGCCACAAGGCGCATGCCGCCAAGCTTGACGATCCAGAAGCGCTGCTGGGCGACGGCGTCGAACATGCCGATGCCGAGGCTTTCCCGCGCGCGCCGGTGGTAACCGTGATGGGCCACGTCGATCACGGCAAGACTTCGCTGCTCGACTATATTCGCCGTGCCAAGGTGGCATCAGGTGAGGCCGGCGGCATTACCCAGCACATCGGCGCCTATCACGTGGAAACGCCGCGCGGCATGATCACGTTCCTCGATACACCGGGCCATGAAGCATTTACCGCGATGCGCGCACGCGGTGCCCAGGCAACCGATATCGTGATCCTGGTGGTGGCGGCCGACGACGGCGTCATGCCCCAGACCAAGGAAGCAATCGCGCATGCGAAAGCAGCCGGTGTGCCCCTGGTCGTGGCGATCAACAAGATCGACAAGCCGGGCGCCAATCATGAGCGCGTCACGCAGGAATTGATTGCCGAACAAGTGGTGCCGGAAGCCTATGGTGGCGAATCGCCTTTCATTCAAGTCTCGGCCAAGACTGGCCAGGGCATCGATGAATTGCTGGAAAACGTGCTGCTGCAGGCCGAAGTGCTGGAATTAAAAGCGCCAGTGGACACGCCTGCGCGTGGCCTGGTGGTCGAAGCCAAGCTCGACAAGGGTCGTGGACCGGTTGCGACTATCCTGGTGCAGTCGGGTACCCTCAAGCGCGGCGACGTGGTGCTGGCCGGTTCTGCCTATGGCCGGGTACGCGCGATGATCGATGAAAACGGCAAAAGCATTACCGAAGCAGGTCCGTCGATTCCGGTTGAGATCCAGGGTCTGACCGAAGTGCCGGTTGCCGGTGAAGAAGTAATGGTCATGTCGGATGAGCGCAAGGCGCGCGAGATTGGTCTTTTCCGTCAAGGCAAGTTCCGCGACGTCAAACTGGCCAAGCAGCAAGCCGCCAAGCTGGAAAACATGTTCGAGCAGATGGGCGAAGGCGAAGTCAAGAACTTGCCATTGATCATCAAGACCGATGTCCAGGGTTCGCAGGAGGCGCTGGCGCATTCATTGCAAAAGCTTTCCACCAGCGAAGTGCGGGTGCAGATCGTGCATGCTGCCGTGGGTGGCATCAGCGAGTCTGACGTCAACCTGGCGGTTGCCTCGAAAGCGGTCATTATCGGCTTTAACGTGCGTGCCGATGCGTCGGCCCGCAAGCTGGCCGAGGCCAATGGTGTCGACATCCGTTACTACAACATCATTTACGCAGCAGTCGATGAAGTGAAGGCGGCATTGTCTGGCATGCTGGCGCCAGAGAAACGCGAACAGGCACTGGGCATGGTCGAAGTGCGCCAGGTTATTCTGGTCAGCAAAGTTGGCGCGATTGCCGGTTGCTACGTGCTCGATGGTGTCGTCAAACGCGGTTCCTCGGTTCGTTTGCTCAGAAATAATGTCGTGGTGTGGACCGGTGAAATTGATTCGCTCAAGCGCTTCAAGGATGACGTGAAGGAAGTCAAAGCCGGCTTCGAATGCGGTTTGACGCTGAAAAACTTCAACGACGTGCAAGAGGGCGATCAACTGGAAGTGTTCGAGGTTCAGGAAGTCGCACGTACGCTGTAATACCTTTTGCAGCACATCCATGCAGGGTGGGCAAGCTTGCCCACCCTGCGTCATTTATATTCCTTGCCTTCAAGGGAAAGGAAACACCGCCATGGCCAAACACAGTAAATCCATCCCGGGCCGCATGAATCGCGTGGCAGACCAGATCCAGCGCGATCTGGCGGAAATCATTGCGTATGAATTGAAAGACCCGCGCGTGGCGATGATCACCATCACCGAGGTGCAGGTCACACCTGATTACGCGCACGCCAAAGTGTTTTTCACGACCCTGTCCGACGACAAGGAAGTGATCAAGAATACGGTGCAGGGTTTGACCAAGGCTGCCGGCTTTGTCCGGGTGCAACTGGGTCGCCGTTTGACGATCCACACCCTGCCCGAGCTGCATTTTGTGCACGACACCTCCACTGCCCGCGGCATCGAACTGTCACGTCTGATCGATGAAGCCAACGCCACCCGCGCCAAGGATGCGGACGAAGTCTGATACCAGGCTGCGCGTAATCTGATATGGCGACTTCTCTTCCAAAGAAACAGCGCATCCTGCTGGACGGCGTCCTGCTGCTGGATAAACCTGTCGGCTTGTCAAGCAATGATGCCTTGATCAAGGCCAAGCGATTGCTGAATGCAAAAAAAGCGGGCCATACCGGCACGCTTGACCCGTTCGCGACCGGCCTGTTGCCATTATGTTTTGGTGAAGCAACCAAATTTGCCCAGGATTTGCTGGATGCCGACAAGACCTATGAAACCGTCATTCACCTGGGTATTCGCACTTCCACTGGAGACACCGAAGGCGAGGTGCTGGCGCAGCAGGAAGTGGCGGTCACGCGCGAACAGGTCGAGGCGGTGCTTGGGAAGTTTCGTGGCGCCATCGACCAGGTGCCACCAATGTATTCGGCATTGAAGCGTGACGGCAAGCCCTTGTATGAATATGCACGTCAGGGCATTACGCTGGAGCGCGACGCACGCCGGGTGACGATCCACCAGCTCGACTTGCTGGAATTCGACGCGCCTTACCTGCGATTGCGGGTTGCCTGCAGCAAAGGCACTTATATCCGGGTGCTGGGCGAGGATATTGGTGCCGCGCTTGGCTGCGGTGCCCATCTGCAGGCGCTGCGCCGCATCCAGGTCGGTAGTCTGGTGCTGTCAGGCAGCATGACGCTCGACACACTGGCGGCGCTTCCCGAGGCCGACAGGACGCTGTCGCTGGCACCGGTCGATGCACTTTTATCCAGCTTCCCAATGATTGCCTTGCCTGAACAGCTGGCGCAACGCTTTTTGCATGGACAACGTCTGGCGCTGGGCAAGGAAGGGATCGCCTTGCCGGAATACCAGGGCCGGGTACGGGTCTATCAAGCCACCGGCCAGATTTTGTTGGGCACCGCACATTTGCAGGAATTTGGCGTACTGGCACCAGAGCGCCTGATTTCGGTCAAATAGCCGGTCAGGCGGGCGATACTGTCCTGCTCATCCGCCATTAGCTGCGCTATATGCAGAGTCATTTTTGCCTGCCAGCACTAGCGCCAATGGCAACTCATTGAAATTTCAAGACTTTTTACAGTTTCGTGCGTCGCAACATGTTATACTTTCCGGTTTCCCGCATTCCGTATCCTACTTTCTACGACCATGTCTACTATTAAACGCGCTATCCGTAACATTGCCATCATCGCCCACGTTGACCACGGCAAAACCACCCTGGTTGACCAGTTGCTGCGACAAAGCGGCACCTTCCGCGACAATCAGCAAATCGATACGCGCGTGATGGATTCCAACGACCTGGAAAAAGAGCGCGGGATTACGATTCTGGCAAAAAATTGCGCGGTCGAATACAACGGCACCCATATCAATATCGTTGATACCCCGGGTCACGCCGACTTCGGCGGCGAAGTCGAACGGGTACTGTCGATGGTCGACAGCGTGCTGTTGCTGGTCGACGCGGTGGATGGCCCGATGCCGCAAACCCGTTTCGTCACCCGCAAGGCACTGGCGCTGGGATTGAAGCCGATCGTCGTGGTCAACAAGGTGGATCGCCCGAGCGCGCGCACCGAATGGGTCGTCAACCAGACATTCGAATTGTTCGACAAGCTGGGCGCCTCCGATGAGCAGCTGGATTTCCCGGTTGTGTATGCATCGGCGTTGAACGGTTATGCCAGCCTCGATCCGACCGTCCGCAGCGGCGACATGAATCCCTTGTTTGATGCGATTTTGCAGCACGTGCCGGTGCGCGAAGATGACCCTGATGGTCCTTTGCAGTTGCAGATTTCCTCGCTTGATTACAACTCGTATGTCGGCAAGATCGGCATTGGCCGGATTACCCGCGGACGCGTCAAGGCGCTGCAGGATGTGATTATTATCGACGGCCCGGAAGGCACTCCACGCAAGGCACGGATCAACCAGGTATTGAATTTCAAGGGCCTGGAGCGGGTTCTGGTCGATGAGGCAGTTGCCGGCGATATCGTACTGATCAACGGTATTGAAGAGTTAGGTATCGGCACCACAGTGTGCGCCGTCGATACGCCGGATGCATTGCCAATGTTGAAGGTGGACGAGCCGACGCTGAACATGAATTTCATGGTCAACAATTCGCCGCTGGCCGGCCGCGAAGGCAAGTTCGTCACCAGCCGCCAGATCCGTGAGCGCCTCGAGCGCGAATTGAAAGCCAACGTTGCGCTGCGCGTGACCGACACTGGCGACGACACCACATTTGAAGTCGCAGGACGTGGCGAATTGCACCTGACGATCCTGATTGAAAACATGCGTCGCGAAGGTTTCGAGCTGGCCGTATCGCGTCCCCGCGTCGTCTACAAAATGGTCGATGGCGTGCGTCACGAGCCGTTTGAAATGCTGTCGATCGATGTCGAGGAAGTCAATCAGGGCGCGGTGATGGAAGAGCTGGGTCGTCGGCGCGGCGATCTGCAAGACATGCAGCCGGACGGCAAAGGCCGCGTGCGTCTCGAATACCGTATTCCTGCGCGTGGCTTGATCGGCTTCCAGGGCGAATTCATGACCCTGACTCGCGGTACCGGCTTGATGAGCCATATTTTCGACGAGTATGCTCCGGTGGATAATTCCAAAGGCGAAATGGCGGGTCGCCGCAACGGCGTGCTGATTTCGCAAGATGATGGTGCTGCCGTTGCTTATGCGATCTGGAAGCTGCAGGATCGCGGTCGT
Organism: Paucimonas sp.; assembly: GCA_036677325.1. Taxonomy (GTDB): domain Bacteria; phylum Pseudomonadota; class Gammaproteobacteria; order Burkholderiales; family Burkholderiaceae_D; genus Paucimonas. Next base: position 5,016 of record JAKFBY010000070.1, on the reverse strand, counting down.
ATGTTCGTGGTCCACAACGACCCGGTGTATGAAGGCATGATCATCGGCATCCATTCCCGTGATAATGACCTGGTGGTCAACCCGATCAAGGGCAAGCAGCTGACCAACGTGCGCTCGTCGGGTACCGACGAAGCGGTGCGTCTGGTGCCGGCAATCCAGATGTCCCTCGAGTATGCGGTCGAATTCATCGACGATGATGAACTGGTTGAAATCACGCCGAAGAGCATCCGCTTGCGCAAGCGTTTCCTGAAAGAACACGAGCGCAAGAAGGCATCGCGCGACGCTGCGTAATTTTGCCGAACTGTAATGCCGAAGCCGCTGCATGCAAATGCCGCGGCTTATTATTTTCGATGAGCCCAATGCTATTGAAAAAATAAAAAGCCCGCGATATGCGGGCTTTTTAGCTGGTACATCCGGATTGCTCTAATTGCCAGCTGCGTGCACGGTTGCCGCTGCCTAGTCGAGCACCACCTGCTGCCGCGTATGAGTGTCGGCTACGATCTCTTTAACCTTGCCGTGATCATCAAACACAATCTGATACTCGGCAAAGCTGCTGAGCCAGAAACGCCAAGTCTTGGCTTCCAAACTGGGGTTTTCGTCGGTTACCGGATAACCGATTGCCATAATTACCTGCTCGCGTGTCATGCCGGGAGTCACGCGGGCGCTGGTAATGGCGGTACGGATTTTTTCTGGATAGGTTCCCAGTTTTAGCGCCGGATTTTGCGTCACCACGTAACGTTTAGCGAACACTTCCATCGGCAAGTTCCTGCTGTAATCATTGCCGATCGCCTGTGAGCGGCCGCCGATTTCGGTATTAAGGCGATAGCGACCGTAGCTGACTGGGCGAACCGCCGCACCGACAGATAAAAGCTGCTGATTTCTTTCTACATAATTGATATCGCTGATCCAGCCCCCTGTGCTGCGCATATTGCAGCACAGATAACCCTGCGGTGGCAGATTGATCTCGTTTTGGTCTCGTTGTCCAAGCGGTGAGTCATAGGATTGTGCGTATCCAACAACCGGCAGGGTAACGAATACACCATACAACGCAAGACGAAGGATCATGATAACTCCTGGATAAAATTGAAATAATGTCAATTAATAAGCGGCATGATTATACAATTTAAGCAAGCTATCGAGAGAGAAGAATAGGGGGGATACGAAAGCCTGTTATCAATAACGCTTATGCCGCCCTCGACTGACTGAAGCCTCAGTATGGAAAGAAAATTCCAGAGTATCGTCATGGGCGGAGCGCCTCGGACTCGCTTTGGCTGGGTGGCTCAGTAAAGGCAAGGTTCGCGACTCTATTACATCAATGGTCGCGAGTCGGTTGGGCCTTTTCAAGGTATGCCGACCTGCACAAGTATTTTGCTGAGAAAATTTTAAATGTAAAACCGAGCGTACGATTTGGCTGATGATTGTCTCGCAAACAAGAAGCAATGCTGTCTTGGCGAGATACAAATTCTGACGGCTTCGGTAGCAAGAGCGAACTGGGTTAAACTAAACTCATATTTTTTCAGGAGACGTCTAATGAGTAACTTCCATGTCTTTAAAGGCGCTTCGCTGCTGTTGCTGGCAATGGCAGCATCGACCGCCGTTGCCGTCTCGTTGTCAGACCTGTCCAATAGCGATGCCACCAGCGGCTTGAAGGCGGCACTGGAAAAAGGCGCAGTTGCGGCTGTCTCCAGGCTCGGTGTCAAGGACGGCTTCCTGAGCAATGAGCAAGTCAAAATTCAGCTGCCGGGCATTCTGGAACAGGCCCGTCCATTGCTGAAAATGACCGGACGTGGCCAACAGCTCGATGATCTGGTGGTCTCGATGAATCGCGCCGCCGAAGCTGCGGTACCATTGGCCAAGCCATTGCTGCTCAATGCAGTCAAATCGATGTCGGTGAGTGACGCGAAGAATATTCTGTCCGGCGGAGAAACATCGGTCACCGATTTTTTCAGGCAAAAAACGGCCAGCCAGCTCTCGGTCAAATTCCTGCCAATGGTCAAGGGCATTACCGACCGTTCCGGCCTGACTGGACAATACAATGCCACCATGGCCCAGGCTGCCAAATACAATCTGGTCAATGAACAGCAATCCACGGTCGAGGGCTATGTGACCCAGCGTGCGCTCGACGGACTGTATTTGATGATCGGCGAAGAGGAAAAAGCGATCCGGCGTGACCCGATCGGTTCTGGCAGCAAGATTATCGGCAAAGTGTTTGGCAGCATGCGGTAATCGGCAGGTAGACAGGCATGTCCGTGGTGCGGATAGCGTCTGCGCAAGTGACATGCCAAACAGTGTGAAACAGGCATTTAATTTGAAGCAGGCATTCGTCAAACGAGGTCGACCATGGAACCGCGCGTCAGCTTGATTACACTGGGTGTTGCCGACCTGGAGCGGGCTACCCGCTTCTATGCAGACTGTCTGGGCTTGCCGCGCCTGAAGACGCCGCCATCGGTGACATTTTTCGAGCTCGGTACGCTCTGGCTGGCCTTGTGGCCGCGCGAGAACCTGGCGGCCGATGCCGGGGTGCCGGCGCAGGGTACAGGTTTTCCGGGTTTCTCGCTGGCGCACAATGTCCGGTCGCCGGCCGAAGTCGATGCCTTGCTCGCGCATGCCGCAAGCGGCGGCGCACAGCTCGTCCAACCCGGCCATGCTACCGACTGGGGTGGCTATGCCGGCTATTTCACCGATCCGGACGGATTTCTGTGGGAAGTCGCGCACAATCCGGATTTTCCGCATGTTTGAGCATGGATGCGGAGTGCGGTGGCGGTTGTGCTACAAGCGTTTCAATACATCGGCCAGCGCACCGAACATTTGATCGACTTGCGGCTTGTCGATGATCAGCGGCGGTGACAGGGCGATGATGTCGCCGGTGGTGCGAATCAGTAAATTTTTTTCCCAGAAGCATTTCAAAAAAATATCGAAGGCACGCGCGGTCGGCTGGCCGGCAATGCCGTCCAATTCAATCCCGCACACCAGCCCCAGATTGCGTACATCCTTGACGTAGGGCAGTCCCTTGAGGCTGTGAGCGGCGTCTTCGAAATAGGGCGCCATCGCGGCGGCACGCTCGAACAAGCCTTCGCTGGTGTAGACGTCGATTGCGGCAATGGCAGCCGCTGACGCCAGCGGGTGGCCGGTATAAGTATAGCCATGGAAAAATTCGATGCCATTGTCGGGCGCTGCCTCCATGAATGCATCATGAATTTCCTGGCGCACGATCACTGCGCCCATCGGCACCGTTGCATTGGTCAATCCCTTGGCGCAGACAATCATGTCGGGCAGCACACCGAAATAATCGGCACCGAAGGCGGCACCGAGACGCCCGAAACCGGTAATGACTTCATCGAAGATCAGCAGGATGCCGTAGCGGTCGCAAATGGTGCGCAGCTTTTGCAAATACCCTTGTGGCGGCAGGATCACGCCGGTGGATCCCTGGATCGGTTCGACGATGACTGCGGCAACCGTAGCCGGATCGTGCAGTGCCAGCAAGCGCTGTTCGAGTTCATCGGCCAGCTCGGCCCCCTGCTGGGGCAGGCCGCGTGTGAACGCATTTTGGGCAATGTTCAGCGGATGGCGCAGGTGGTCGACCCCCGGCAGTGCCGGGCCGAAATGCTTGCGGTTGCCGGCAATGCCGCCGACCGAAATGCCGCCGAAACCGACACCGTGGTAGCCACGTTCGCGGCCGATCAGGCGGTGGCGCAAGCCGTCGCCGCGCACCCGGTGGTAGGCCAGCGCGATCTTCAGCGCGGAGTCGACTGCTTCGGAGCCATCATTGCAGAAAAATACCCGGTTCAATCCTTCCGGCGCGATCGAGGCCAGTGCCGTGGCCGCTTCAAAGGCTTTCGGATGCCCCATCTGGAATACCGGGGCGAAATCCATTTCACCGGCCTGGCGCTGGATCGCTTCGGTAATTTTCGGGTGACAATGGCCGGCATTGACACACCACAGGCCGGCGGTACCATCGAGGATCTGGCGGCCGTCGTCGCTGGTGTAGTACATGCCTGATGCGGCCACCAGCATGCGCGGCTTGGTCTTGAATTGGCGATTGGCAGTAAACGGCATCCAGAAATGCCGGGTATCGGGTTGGTTTGACATGGCGCGTCCACTCGTCGAAAAATGCGGAAAAGACTGCCATCATAGTACGATTGCGGCGCCCGGTTTTTCGGGCAAATCTACCTGCAGTACAAATTTTCCGTATACTGCTGCTTCAGATACCGCCGCGCTGCCAAAATGGCCAGCGATCCCGTCGCCAATGCCATACGCAAGCGGGATCACCATGACGCGCTTGAACATTGCATAAATTGAAATGAATCGAATCCCGAGACCGTCGCGCCGCCTGTCGGTTGCCCCAATGATGGACTGGAGCGACATGACGCTGCAGGCCGCATGAACACTGGGGTTTCGCTAGGACTGATGCAAATTTGATGCACGGGACTTTGCCTGTTCCCGCAGTCTGTCCAGTGCTTCGGCCACGTCCCGCACGTCCGCGGTCAATGGATTGCCCGACATATCAACGGGAAACTTGCCAAGCGATCGGTGGGTGTAGCCGGTGGCGGTGCTGATGCCCAGGGCGTGGCAAACCTCATCGATCGACAGCCGCGGCTTGTTATAAATTGCCAGCAACATAAATTCGGTATTCATTCCCCGCTCCCTTGACTTGCCGCCTCAATCATGGCGCGGTACGATTCTTCGCGGAAATCTGCTCTGTGGTGGGCATCGTTAAAGGCGTCGATCATTGCCTCGCTCGGCTCTTTCGGTAGCAGTACATGGGTATCCGGCACTGTGCGTGCTGCTTGCCAACATTCATCCCATAGCCGTGTCATCGACTCGATATATTCCCCATTGCGCTTCATGACTGACCCGCCACGGCTCCGTACCCACGCTTCAAATCGTTCGCGCTCTGTCATGTCGGCTCCTTTTGTTTGTTCGTTAAACACTGATCATCCTGTCGCCGAACTGCATGGCCTTATACAGCAGCGTCAAGACCTCCTGCTGCGTCAGCTTGCGCGGTCGGAGGCCATC
>JAKFBY010000069.1:0-8068 GCA_036677325.1 Paucimonas sp. | reverse complement strand
CCGGCGTCCAGCGTCGGCAAAGCCCCGGCGCGCGCCTCGCCGATCTGGGTACGGGCCACCTGAATGCGGGCTGCCAGCACCTTGACATCGAAATTGCCGGCAATCGCTCGGGCCATCAGGTCGTCGAGCTTCGGGTCGCGGAATTCCTTCCACCACTCGGGCGTGATCGACTCGGAGGCCGAGACGGTGACCGGCTGCTGCGACCAGGTGGACTTGATCGGCGTGTCGGGCCGCCGGTAGTCCGGCATGCTGACATCGGCGCAAGCACCAAGCATGGCCACACACAGGCTGCCGGAAATCAGTTTTTTCATGTGACCGCCCATGCACCGGATTCGACAAATACATTGAACAGCCGCGCATCAAGGTGGCCGGAGCGGCACTCCATCGACATCAGGTCGAGCGCCTGTTCCACCGGCACCGCCTTCTTGTACGGCCGGTCGGTGGCGGTGAGGGCGTCATAGATGTCGCAAATGGTCAGTATCCGGGTTTGCACGCTGATCTGGTCGCTATGCAAACCCATCGGATAGCCGGAACCATCGAGCTTTTCATGATGGCCGTGGGCGATCGCGGGCACGCCAGCCAGGTCCCTGGTCCACGGGATCAGGATCAGGAATGAGTAGGAGTCGACCACGTGCGACTCGATCTGCCTGCGCTCCTCTGCAGTCAGGCACCCCTTGGTGATGCTCAGCGCCAGAAACTCGGACTGTTCCAGCAAGGGTGCCGCAACATCATCGGCTTCCGGATAGGCATAGCCCAGAATTTCCTGCAGTTCGCGCGGCTGTTCGGTAAAAGAGATGGCAGGCTCGTTGGCGCGCACGATCGCCTCCAGAAAGGTGTCGAGGCGCCCAAATTCGTGCTGCAACTCATCGTCAAGCTGGCGCTTTTGCGCCCGGAATGCATCCAGGCTGAATTCATGCTTCAGGTGCGATTCAGCCAGGCGCCGGAAGGCCTGACGCTCGATGCAGGCGCGCGCGTACTTGAAGCGCTGCTCCAGCAGTCGCATGTCGGCATGATGCAGCTTTTTTTCCTTGCGCAGCACGTGTTCGCGCACGCCAACCTTGCCGAAGTCATGCAGCAGTGCGGCGTAGCGGATTTCACGCAACTGGTCTTTTGAAAAAACAATGTGGCGCAAGTCTGGACTGTCGGCGCGGTCGACTGCCTTCGACAGATGCTCGGCATAGCTGGCCACCCGGAATGAATGGCCGGCAGTAACCGGATCCCGTTCCTCGATCGCCTGCACCGATGCGCGCACGAATCCATCGAGCAGGCGTTCGATATCGGAATACAGCTGGAAATTTTTCAGGGCAACCGCCGCTTCCGCGCACACGCCGGTCAGCATTTCCAGATCCGCTTCCTTGAACGCGTATGGATCGGACGAGGTATCGACCTGAATCAGTCCCAGGCACTCGCCTTCCATGATCAGCGGCACGCACATGACGCTGCGAATAGCCTGGGAAATGATCGATTCCTGGGAGCCGAAATGACGATCCGACAGTGTGTCGACCGACAGCACCGCCTGTTTTTTGTTTACCACCTCATCGACGATAGTGCGCGAAATGCGGATCTGCTGCGGATCTTCGATGGTGCCATCGCGCCTGCGGGCGGCGACCGGCACCGGCGCTTCGCGCTCGCTTTTCTTCAGCAGGATGAAGGCGCGCTCGGCCAGCGGGAACAAATCGAAGATAAAGTTCATGATCTTTTCGATCAGGGTGGCGCGGTCGGTCACCGCTCCCAGCGCGATGCCGACCTGGGCCATCGCATGCAACTTGCGCACCAGGTGATGCATATCGCCTCGGGTGGCGTGGTCGGCCGGCTGCATGGTTTTGGCATACTGGGTTGCGTCGACCAGCTTGGTGATGACCGTGGGCATGTTGTCGCGTGCTGGCGTCATCAACGAATGGAAGATGATCTGGGCCGTCGGCACGCTCAATTCGTCGCCGTCGTGCAGCGGCTGCCAGGTGCCCGGCGCCAGCCTGTTTCCCAGCACAAAGGTGCCATTGAAGGAATGCAGGTCTTCAATAAAATAGGTATCGCCGCGACGCTTGATGCGCGCGTGACGCCGGCTGATGGTGTGCTCGGGAATGCACAGGAAGCGGTCCGACGCCAGCGAATCCTGCAGTTCACGGCCGATGATGACTTCGTCATGCAGCGGAAACACCAATGGCTTGGTCTGGCCCGCTGCGCAGACTTCCAGGTAAGCCGTGACCGGACCGGCCGATGCATCAATTTTTCCTGCATGTTCCATCTGCTTAACCTTTGCGCCCCTCAGGTCCACCGATGTGGTTTGACTGGTTTTGCCCCAGCTGGATTCGACAGTGGTAAAAAACACCGGTTCCGGCGCAGCGCACCTGCGGGTCATGGAGAATCAAGATGGCAGCATATGGACGATCCTACCTGACGGTAATCGTGATTTTTTTTGAATAGATCGGCGGGTTGTGAGGAATGTGCTTGTCGTCGCCCATCAGCAACTGCAACGTGTGTTTTCCTGGAGGCAGTTCCACCATGGTTTCGGTTTCGCCGGCACCGAAATGCAAGTGGTTGCGGTCCGATGGAATCACCTGGTCGGCCGGAGGCAACTCAGTGTCGATCAACAGATGATGATGACCGGTATGCGGAAACTGGACATCCTTCGGCGCCACACCCATATTGCGCAAACCAAACCAGACCCGGAATGGTTTGCCGGCTGCAATCACTTCGCCATTGTTGGGCCAGCCGATATACAGCCAGACGTTGGCTGGCGCCGGCGTGTTGCCGGCAAACGCGGCTGCCGATAACAGCAGCGCGGCGACGGCAAGCGATATCTTGGTAAAAAAGGCGGTCACACCGGTTGCGCATGCCTTGTTCATGGTTTGCCCCAATCGTTTCCGGTAAGTCATCGGACGATGACGGTGATTTTTTTCGAGTACACCGGTGGATCGTGTGGCATATGATCTCGATCGCCGAGCAACAGCTGCAAGGTATGTTTTCCCGGTGGCAGCTCAATCCGTGCTTCGGTTTCACCCGCGCCGAAATGCAGATGATTGCGGTCAGATGGAATCGGCTGGTTCAATGGCGGCAGTTCGGTATCGACCAGCACATGATGGTGTCCGACATTCGGCAAATCGACGCCCTTCGGACTCACACCCATATTGCGCAAACCCATCCGCACCCAGAATTTTCCGCCCTGGATGACGGTGCCGTTCGACGGCCAGATAAAATACACTTGCGCATCCTTCGGTGACGGCGTGCCAGCGGCCCACCCGGCTGTGCCGGTAAAGGCCGCCACTGACCATGCCAAGGTTAACACCAGAGCTTTCAGCATGCTGTTGATCCTTGTGCAAAATATTCAATCAATGGCTGTCGAACATTTATTGCTTGCAGCCTTTTCTTCGCATGCTCGATGAAACGGCAAGACGAGGCCCCCGGTCGAGAATGTCAAATAGAAATTGCATTACCTGCGTCAATCCCTGCACGATGCGAGTACGTTGCGACCACACTATTCCAATTAAATTTATCAAAGAAATTCGTGACTAGCTTGATAAATACAGAACTATGAGCGAGAGTTCAAAGATAAGTTAACCCACCATCTCCGGCAAGTTGCCCACCGAGGCAATCATGATGAGGCCGGAATCATTCAAGCAGAAAGTCTGGTCGTGTACCGAAAACATTTGATTGTTTGCTTGTACGGAATGCTCTGCGGGTATGCGACCTTCGCAGCCAGCGTGCAGCGCGCAGAATCGGCGCCCTTGGTTGCCATTTCCGCTAACGAACCTGCAGCAGGATCGTCATCCAGTCGCTCTTTTTCAATTGCCGCAAGTCTTGACGGCGGTCTTGTTGCGCGCCGCAATCCGGTCGCTACAATTGATGATTCGCTGCAGCTTCCGGCAACTCTGAACCACCGCGCGCCTGCGCTCTTGCTGGCGGGCGTCATGCCGAAAGACAGCGCCGAACAATATGAATTGACCTTTTGGGAATCGATCAAGGACAGTAACCACGCCAGCGACTACGAAGCTTATTTACAGGCGTATCCGAAAGGCCGCTTTGCAGCGCTGGCCCGCGCCCGTATCGCAAGACTGCAGGCAAGCGCGCCCAAACCCGAGGTGCCAGCAAGACGACCGGCTCCTGCAGCCAAGGCAGCGCCGGACAAGCCGCGTGCGCCGAGTGGATCTACATTATCTGACAGTGCCGGCACAGCACCTGCCGCCAAGGTGCAGGAAAAACCAGTCCAGCCGGCGCCAGCTGCGGCAGTGTCGGAAAAACCGGCAGGCACCGCCGCAGTCGCTGAAATCATCAAAGACTGTCCGGCCTGTCCCGAGCTGGTCACCATATCTGGCGGCTCATTTACCATGGGCACTACCGCCGGTGACCCGACCGAAAAACCTGCCCACCGCGTCTCGCTCGGCACGCCGTTTGCCATCGGCAAATATGAAGTGACCGTTGAGCAGTGGAATGCCTGCGCCGACGCCGGTGCATGCCCGCGTATTGCATCGCTCGCCAGTGCGGCCAAGAATACTCCTGCGCGCGATATCAGCTGGGATGATGCGCAGCAGTACGCGAAATGGCTGAGCATGCAGAGTGGCAAACCGTACCGCTTGCCGAGCGAAGCGGAATGGGAATACGCCGCCCGTGGGGGCACTGCAACGCCCTACTGGTGGGGCGGCCAAATGCGCACGGGTAACGCCAACTGCAAGGATTGCGGCCAGCCGTGGCAGCCGGACGGGCCGACCAGGGTCGGTTCCTTTGCCGCCAACCCGTATGGCCTGCATGACATGAATGGCAGTGTCTGGGAGTGGGTCAGCGATTGCTGGCACACTTCCTACAATGGCGCGCCGGCCGATGGCCGCTCATGGGAGGCACCCAATTGCCGGGTACGGGTGATACGGGGCGGTTCCTGGCGCGAAGGGGCAAGCTACATGCTGTCGTCAACCCGGTTCAAATATGATGCCAGCGTGCGCCATTCGCAAAACGGCTTCAGGGTAGCGCGCGATCTCAAATAAGCGCCGCAAGCTGCCTGCAACAGATCTGATCCATCGCGGCCTCCGGCCTGCCGGTCTTGAACACGATGACACTTATGACACAGCGTCGCGACCAGGCTGCCCCGGCTCAGGGTTTGCGCGCATGCGTGGTGATCTGGACGAAATCGACTGCGATGCGGTCCGGCCCGTATTTTCCCGTCATCTGTTTCAATTGTTTTTCCATCTGCCGCAAATAATCTGACTGTGGTTCGACTTCCGGGCGTACATCCTTGAATAGCGGTGCCGGTGTCACCAGCAGCACGATCAATTCACTGCCGAACGGCTTGGAAATGACCCAGTTTCCCAGGCTGCCGACCGCTGCCGCATAGTTGGGCGGTGCCTGATGAGCACGGGCGCGCTGATTCGGAACCAGATGCGCGACACTGCCATCCAGGATGTAATAATCGACATGCACATACGAATCATAGCCCGGTGTTTTGATATCGACGATCAGCGGATCGCCCTCAACCAATTCGCCATTGGCAGCCCGGGTTTGAATCGAGGCTGCCGTGCCGGCCTGACGATTGCTGACCCAGTACGGGCCCAGTGCGCTAATCAGGCTGCAATTATCCGCGCCCACCTGCCGCACATCGAGGTCGAGTGCCTTGACGCCGGGGATGGTGCCCAGCGTTTGCCGAAGACGCGGCAAGCCAAACTGGCTGGGAACATATCCCTGCACCTGCAGGGTTGCACCGCGTACTGTCGCGGCCAGCGCAGAACAGGGTATTTTTGCCAGCACCGGCGTGACGGCTGCCAGCGACAGTGTCGGTTCCGGTGCGGACGGTTCCGGTGTGGACTGTGCGGGTACAGTCGGTGCAGGCGCGGCGGCAACCGGCGACTCGGGTGCGGCCGGCACCGGTGCACTGCTGCCGGCGGATTCTACCGGAGGCGCGCCGCCCTGCCGAATGCCGGAAGCCCAGTAATAACTGAGGCCGATTGCCAGCAACACCACAATCGTCAGCCCCGACGCCACCAGTGCAACGTAGACTGCTTGCCGGCGCTCTCCTCTCATTTCCTGCAAAAAATCGGTGACGCTCGGCGTGCGGGTGGCGCGGTCGAATGACAGCGCAGACTTCAGCGTGCGCCACTGTCTGCGACCCAGATGCTCCGGCCGGTGCGGCCGCATGCCGGCGTTGCGCGCCTGGGTCGCCGACATCCGGTCGAACGGATGCCGTCCGGTCAGCAGCTCATAGGTAATGCAGGCCAGCGCATAAATGTCGTCGCGCGGGTCCGGTTCCAGATGCTCGATCATCTCGGGACTGGCATAGGCCGGCGTCAGGCCGCCGAGGCTGCCGGCATCGAAGACTGTCGCCTCGACATCTTCCTCTGTTTTGTGAAACACGCGCGCGATGCCAAAATCGATGACCTTGACTTCGTTCTTATCCGACAAGAATACATTGGCCGGCTTGAGGTCGCAGTGCACAAAGCCCCGCTCATGCGCGTAGGCCAGTGCCCTGGCAATGCCGGTAACGATGTGCAGGGCGTCTGCATACGGCATGCCGGCGAAACCGGGCGCCCGCAGCACCTGGCTCAGCGGCTTGCCCGACAGGTATTCCATGGTCAGGTATACCATCGACCCGTCGCGATCAAAATCGTATACGGTGACGATATTCGGATGCGCCAGCGTCTGCGCCTTCCTGGCTTCGCGCTGCAGCGCGATCAGCGACTTCGGGTGGCCGCGAAACTGCACATTGAGCACCTTGATGGCAATGTACGGCTTGCGGTCGGAAGCTTCGAGCTTGCGCAGGTCCAGTGCCTTGTACACCGTACCCATGCCGCCGAAACCGATGCACTCTTCCAGCACGAACCGGCCATTCAGGGTATCGCCTACGCCCTTCATCCGCTCCAGTCCCGCTGGCGGGTGGGCATCGAATCCGGTCGCCTGCGATGTTCGCGACGCGACATGCTGGCCGGCCAGCTCGGTCTGCATGCGGGTGTCGTCGCCGCCCGCACGGTTTTTGGCAGCGGCCATGCGCGCGATTCGCCGTTGCAATTCGCCGTACACGTCCGGAGGCAGCAGGCTTTGCGCATCGTCTTGCGCCAGGCTGTCAAGCAGGCGTGCGGAATCGGCTTGCTCGGTTGCCAGGACGCGGTCAACCTGGGCAAAGAATTCCTTGGGCGACAGGCCGCCTTTATGAAAAGTATGTATTGCTTGTGCGAGACTAGCCATAAATGTTCACATCGCGTTCCACAAGCGTTACCCCGGCCCACTCCATGCGCAAATTGTCAGTCAGGAACGGCATTCGATCATGCGCAGAAAATTACTCAGCGTCGCTTATTAGTCAGTATCGCTTAACGTATTGCCGCACCTCGTTGCACGTTGCCGGATCGGACCCGCGCTGTTTTCGCATGGCAAATATAGACAACAATGCTGGCAGCCATCGTACGCTTGCCCATCGACCTCCTTCTTGACCTTCAACAGGATCCACGTGCTGTTGCTGAGGCGCATACAACCTGCCGACTTCCCGCATTTCATCTGACCATTTGATGCCGGCAACACCTATGAATAGCCAGCCGATCGCCGGTATATTGCCAGCACAAATATCAGCGACGGATGTCAACATTACGGCTCGCATCAGTCCGTGTTTGCACTCGCTTTCCAGCGGTTCGACTACGCGCTACGCTGCCTCCTTGAACGGGAAGACCTAAGCATTCAGACCAATCCGAACCGGGTAAATTCAACCTCGATTTTGCGGCGCTATATCTTTCACGATGATTTTTTGCGCGATGAATTTTTACACGATGAATGAATTGCAACTGGCAATCCAGAACCTGGAACAGGTCGAATAACACGGACCAAAGCTAACCTGTGCCCGGCAGTTGGAATGGATCGAACAGCTTGAGATGGAACTGTTGGATTGCGCCCGCCATTTGCAATGCAACGAGATTGCCAGAATTCTGCGGCGCCATCGCAACGATATATTTTTTCTTTTATTTTCAAATGGTTAGGGAGGGTGATGTGGCATCGACGGGGTACTGGCACAGTCCCTGCAATAGTCCCTGTGAGCGCAACAGATTGCCTCACCATCCAACCACACTGACTTTTTATTTTTTTAGGAGCCTTACCATGAAAA
>JAKFBY010000068.1:0-1925 GCA_036677325.1 Paucimonas sp. | reverse complement strand
AACTGGGCCGACTGTCCAGCAACCCGGCGGCAAAGGCCGGCAGGGCGAGCACTAAAAACAACAGGCAGAGCAAACGGCGCATGACAATCTCGCGTATCGAAAGTGTGGGCATGATAGCGGACGGCGACGGGGTGTGCAGGACGGGGCATCTTGCGGTGGTTGTTCTGACGCCATCGCGGGCAAGCCCGCTCCCACAAGGCCAGCGCATAACCTGTGGGAGCGGGCTTGCCCGCGATGGCGGTTTGTCAGACGCGAAAGCCCTGAACGACTGTATATAGTAGGGACCGCCCCGTGCTACCGGATCATGACGGTTTTTCTGGTCGCTCCGATGGGCAGCGTCCAGCTTACTTTGTTGATTGATCGCTGGAATGGTTGCACAAGTTGATCGTTACAGGGGTGTATTGGGGACTGTTGGTATGCCGAAACAGTGTGCTGCTGTGATACTCATAGACTTCCTGATTGGTCGATACATTGATGACTGAGCCTTGCACATCAATCTTTATGGCTGGATCTCGGGTGACGAGAAACGGACCGGCAGTCTTGAGTTCAGACGCTATTTGTTCATCCGATGTCAGTTCGCGGTAGACATAGTATCGATAGCTGAACGGCACTGTTGCTCCGCCTCGATCATCCTTGACACCGTAGACGAAACCATTTTCGCCAAGGGGTAGTTTGAGTACTACATCGGTCAGCACCGGGGCGCTGGAAGACATAAGCCAGGTCCAGCTGATGTAAACCAGGCATACGGCCAGCAGGCAGGAGGTGACGATTGTGTATGCGGTTTTTTTAGTAGTTCCTGAACCGGGCATACCTGACTCCTTTTTTGATCCATTCCTGATCCGCAGGATCATCGCCAAAAGGAGCCTCGCTCCACCAGCTTCCAAATTCTACTTTCGTCGTTTTTGCCTGCGTCTGGGCAACACCGGCGGCACGTAACAGGACATTTTCGGAAAATCCCGCAGCGATCCCGGCCGCGCCGTAATTGAAATTACCGAAAGCCTCATAGTCAGGAGACAGTTTTTTGTAATCCCAAGGGCCGCGATTTCTGACCTGGGTATAGAACCAGGAGTAAATGAATGCGGATCCCTCTTTCAAAACTTTTTTCTTATGGAAGGCAACTGCCATGTTTTCCTCCACAGATACGCCAGGGGGCGAAGGCGGAACTATCACGGGGCACTCCTGTTGCGCGCTCGATTAATTGAAGCGCTAAACCCTAGCATCAAAACGACGACTAAAAACCATCGCATGGCTTAAATAGGAGTTTTCATACAAGGGCTTAGGCGGCGACAGTCCAGATCGTTAGTTGCGTTCGGGCTCGCAGTCCTTAGACCCGAAAGGCCTGAACGGCTGTATGCAACCGCCCACCCAGCACCAACAAATTCTCCCCTTGTTCACGCCCTTCGCCGATGCGCAGCAAGTTATCCCCACCCAATTGGTGAATCCGCTCACTGTGATCGCGGATTTCGCTGACAGCGCCGCTCTGCTGGGCGGTGACATCGGCGATGCGCACGGCGGTGTCGGAAATGGTCTGGATCGCCCCGACGATTTTATCCAGCGCACCGTCAGCCGCCTGGGCCTGATTGGCCGTGGCTTCGGCGTGTTCGACCTGGGCGCGCATGCCTTCGACCGATTGCCGCGCGGCGGTTTGCAGGCCGGCGATCAGTGTCTGGATCTCGGCCGTGGCGCCGGCAGTGCGTTGCGCCAGTGAGCGAACTTCTTCGGCCACCACCGCAAACCCTCGGCCCATTTCTCCGGCGCGGGCCGCTTCGATGGCGGCGTTCAGGGCCAGCAGGTTGGTCTGATCGGCAATCGAGCGGATCACCGTCAGCACGCCGCCGATGGTCGCCGACTCTTCAGCCAGATGTTCGATCATCTGCGCGTTGCCTTGCACTTCGCCCACCAGCGCATGCAGCCCAGTGAGGCTC
>JAKFBY010000067.1:0-17570 GCA_036677325.1 Paucimonas sp. | reverse complement strand
CGCCGACAAGGCGGTCGCCGAACCGGCCACATCCAGCACCGCATCGACCTTGGCGGTGTCGAACCATTCGCGTGCCTTGGCGGCGGCGATATCGGCCTTGTTGTTATGGTCGGCAAAGGTCAGTTCGATTTTCTTGCCATTGACGGTGCCGCCGAAGTCGTCGATCGCCATTTGCACGGCGGTCGCGGTGCCCTGGCCGGCGATGTCGGCATACACGCCCGACAGGTCGAGCAACAGGCCGATCTTGACCAGATCGTCGGACATGCCGGGCTTGGCTGGCGCCTGCGCCTGGGCGTGGCTGGCGCTGCTGGCCAACATCAACGAGGCGATTGCGGCGGCCAGCGGCCGGCGGCAGAATTGGGTGAAGGGTGATTGCATGATTTCTCCGATTTTTTACGCTTGGCGTAGTCCTGGTTGATGTTGGTTTGCGCGGCGTTTTTCTTTACTGCAGTTTCGTTGGCGCCGCCCCGCCGTTACTGCTTTTACTACCGGCTTTTCTGCTGGTGCGATGCGTGCTTACACACGTTCTATGGCCAGTGCAATGCCTTGTCCGACACCGATACACATCGTGCACAGCGCAAAGCGGCCTTGTTTTCGATGCAGCTCATACAGTGCGGTGGTGATCAGGCGTGCGCCGCTCATGCCCAGCGGATGACCGAGCGCGATGGCGCCGCCGTTCGGGTTGACCCGGGGATCGTCGTCGGCCACGCCGAGCTGGCGCAATACTGCCAATGCCTGCGCGGCAAAGGCTTCATTCAATTCGATCACGTCGAACTGGTCGATCGACATGTTCAGTTGCGCCAGCAGTTTTCTGGTTGCCGGCGCCGGCCCCATGCCCATGATGCGCGGGGCAACTCCGGCGTTGGCCATGCCGAGCACGCGCGCGCGCGGCGTCAGGCCGAAACGCTTGACGCTGTCGGCATCAGCCTGCAGCAATGCGCAGGCGCCGTCATTGACGCCGGATGCATTGCCGGCGGTGATGGTGCCGTCGGCGCGCACGATCGGCTTGAGTTTCGCCAGCGCGTCGAGCGTGGTGTCGCGCGGATGCTCGTCCTGCTCGACCTGCACGGTCTGGCCCTTCTTTTGCTCGACCTGCACGCCAATGATTTCCTGCGCAAAGGTGCCGTCGCTTTGGGCGCGCGACGCCCGTTGCTGGCTGCGCAGCGCAAACGCATCCTGGTCGGCGCGGCTGATGCCAAATTCCTGGGCGACGTTTTCAGCGGTCTCCGGCATGGAGTCGACGCCGTACTGCTTTTTCATCAGTGGATTGACGAAGCGCCAGCCGATGGTGGTGTCGTGAATTTCTGCGGCGCGCGAAAATGCGGCGGTTGCCTTGCCTTGCACGAAGGGCGCGCGACTCATGCTCTCGACGCCGCCGGCGATGATCATCGATGCTTCACCGGTGCGGATCGCCCGGGCGGCGCTGCCGACTGCATCCATGCCGGAGCCGCACAGGCGGTTGACGGTGCTGCCGGCAACGGCTTCCGGCAAGCCGGCCAGCAGCGCCGACATGCGCGCGACATTGCGATTGTCTTCGCCGGCCTGATTGGCGCAGCCGTAAATCACTTCATCGAGCTGCTGCCAATCGACTGTGGGATTGCGCGCCATCAGCGCGCGGATCGGCACCGCCCCCAGGTCGTCGGCGCGCACCGACGACAGCGCGCCTGCATAACGGCCGACCGGGGTGCGGATGGCGTCACAAATGAATACCTCGTTCATGCGATGCTCCTTATTGGCTGCAGGCGTTAATCAGCGCCACGCCAGTCAGTGCTGCCAGCGCCTCGAAGCCGATATCGGTATAGATTTCGCGCACCACCAGCCCGTTTGGCGTGACATCGATCATTGCCAGATCGGTATAGATGCGGTCGACGCACGCCATCGCGGTCACCGGATAGCTGCACGCCTGAACGATCTTGCTCTCGCCCTGCTTGGTCAGGTGCTCCATCATCACGTAGACTTTCTTGGCTCCCAGCGCCAGGTCCATCGCGCCGCCGACCGCGGGAATGGCATCCGGCCCACCGGTGTGCCAGTTGGCGAGGTCACCCTGCCGTGACACCTGGAACGCGCCCAGCACGCAAAAGTCGAGGTGGCCGCCGCGCATCATCGCAAACGAGTCGGCATGGTGAAAAAAGGCGCCGCCCGGCCACAGCGTGACAAACTGCTTGCCGGCATTGATCAAGTCCTGGTCTTCCTGGCCGGGTGCCGGCGCCGGGCCCATGCCGAGCACGCCGTTTTCACTATGCAGGATGATTTCACGCTCGACACCGATATGGTTGGCAACCAGCGTCGGCACGCCGATGCCAAGGTTGACGTACGAGCCCTCCGGAATGTCGCGCGCGACTTTCTGCGCCATTTCATTGCGGGTAAGCCGCTTATGCGGGATATTCTGTGTTGGCATTGATTGAGTCATCATGCGGCCTCGCTGGTTGCTGCAGCGCCGGTGACTACCACCCGCTGCACGTAAATACCCGGCGTAACAATTGCCTCCGGGTCGAGTTCGCCCAGGTCCACCACGCGGTCGACTTCGACAATCGCTGTCGCAGCGGCACTGGCCATGATTGGTCCGAAATTGCGCGCCGTCTTGCGATAGACCAGATTGCCCCAGCGGTCCGCAGCCAGCGCCTTGATCAGCGCAAAGTCGGCATGCAACGGCAATTCGAATACATACTGCCGGCCATTGATTTCACGGGTTTCCTTGCCTTCGGCCAGCAGGGTGCCGTAGCCGGTCGGCGTAAAGAAGCCGCCGATGCCGGCACCGGCAGCGCGGATGCGTTCGGCAAGGTTTCCCTGTGGCACCAGCTCCAGTTCAATTTTGCCGGCACGGTACAGCCCATCGAATACGTACGAATCCGCCTGGCGCGGAAACGAGCAGACGATCTTGCGTACCTGGCCAGCTTTGAGCAGGGCTGCCAGACCGGTTTCGCCGGTGCCGGCATTATTGTTGATAATGGTTAGTTCGCGCGCGCCTTGCTCGATCAAGCCATCGATCAGGCGCGCAGGCAAGCCGGCGGCGCCAAAGCCGCCAATCATGATGGTGGCGCCGTCCGGAATATCGGCCAGCGCTTCTGTAACGGTAGGAATGATTTTATTGATCATTATTTATTGCCTCGTTGCACACACATCATCTACGCGTGGCGCCGGTGATGTGCTGCCTTATCAGTGAGTGCCGAATGTTCGCTATACGAACTTAAGTTCATTAATCGAACAATTGGCCCGATTCTAGGCCCGAAAAATGGCCTTGTCAAGGTTCGCCGGCGATTGCAAAAATGACATGCTGCTGGTGCCGGTTTGATGCTGCCATCTACTGCCATAGGCCAGCAGCGCTGCATTGTGACAGGCGCGGCACGCATTGATCGTGGCGCCCGGAAAAAAAACGCCGGTTGGTATAATCGGGAATTCACAGCCCAGGCCCCATGCAAGCCGTCCTGGTTTTTGCCGCAGTCTCTTACTGATGTCAGCTTCTTCCTTTCATGCCCCAGGTTTCTTCAGACCCAGCCCAATCGATTGACGAGCAGCCGGACCGGCCGGGCGACTCGTTCGTGCATTCATTTGCCCGCGGCCTGGCCGTGATCCGCTCATTCAATGCCGCGCACCCGGCGCAAACCCTGACCGAGGTGGCCAGCGCCACCGGCCTGTCGCGCGCGGGCGCGCGCCGCATTCTGTTGACACTGCAGACGCTCGGTTATGTCGAGGCGGAAGGACGGCTGTTTCGCCTGACCCCGAAAATCCTCGATCTGGGCTTTGCCTATCTGACCTCGATGCCGTTCTGGAATAGTGCCGAACCGGTGATGGAAGAGCTGGTCGCGCAGGTCCATGAAAGCAGTTCGGCCGCGGTGCTCGACCAGACCGAAATCGTCTATGTGGTGCGGGTGCCGACCCACAAGATCATGGCGATCAACCTGTCGATCGGCAGCCGGCTGCCGGCCTATTGCACATCGATGGGGCGCATGCTGCTGTCGGGACTGGACGATGCACAGCTCGATGCGGTACTGGCTGCGTCGACGCTGCATGCGTATACGCCGCGCACACTGACCGACCCGGCTGAACTGCGCAAGACAATCGCCACCGTGCGCAAGCAGGGCTGGGCCGTGGTCGATCAGGAACTGGAAGCCGGATTGATTTCATTGTCGGCGCCGATCAGGAACCGGCAGGGGAAAATCATTGCGGCGATCAATATCAGCGGCAATGCGCAGCGCAACTCCGCCAGGCAAATGGTCAAGGCATTTCTGGAACCGTTGCAAACCGCCGCCCAACGCATCTCGAATGTCGTCGCCCTGCACGGCTAGATGCTGTTAACCGCCACACGCATGCAGTCTGGCGATGCCTGATCGGGCAGACATGCCACAACTGCAGCAACCGGAGCCACGATGCCCAGCACCCTGTTCAAATCCTTCATTGCCTGCCTGCTCTGCTGCCTGCTGGCCGCCTGCAGCAAACCGCCCGCGTACCCGCCGCTGGCGGCCAATGCCGTGGTGCTGGCATTCGGCGACAGCGTCACCTTCGGCACCGGCGCCGGCTTGCATGAAAACTATCCGACCCGGCTGGCCGCGCGCAGCGGCTGGAATGTGGTCAATGCCGGCATTCCGGGTGACACCGCCAGTGCTGCCAGGGCGCGCATCGAAGCAGCATTACAGGAAAACAATCCGGCACTGGTGATTGTGGAATTGGGCGGCAATGATTTCCTGCGCCGGCGCAGCGAGCCGGAAGTCAAGGAAGACTTGCGCGCCATCCTGAAATCGGTCAGGCAATCCGGCGCGATGCCGGTACTGGTGGCGGTGCCGGCTTTCTCGCTGGTCAACTGGGGCTTGTCGGACGCCGCTATCTATTCCGCGCTGGCCGAGGAAGAAAAGGTTTTACTGATTGAAAACGTGTTTTCCAAGGTGTTGTCGGACCCGGACCTGCGCGCCGATCCGATCCATCCGAATGCGCAGGGTTACCGGGTGCTGGCCGATGGCGTGGCCGACGGCTTGCGCAAGGCCGGACTGCTGGCAGGGCGCTAGCCGGCATCATCCCGGATTGATGGCGGCGGGCGAACCGAAGCCGAAAAAATTGAAGGAATTTTCTTGTCTGTCGTCAGTGTCGACTGCACGATGGTCAGCTTTGCATCGATCGCCGATGCCGTCCAGGGATGGCTGCAAGGCATGCAAGAAATGACACGCTTTGTTGCCGTGGATTTACCGTTCACGGAAGACCGCCGTGCCATGCGGCAGCATAGCACTGGTGTTTGCAGGCGGGCGACATCGCCTGGATTGACAGAACAGCAAAAGCGAAGGCCCGCCACCGGCGTGCGGTGACGGGCCTTCCGGCGCAGCAAATAAAAGATTAATTAATAACGATACGGGTTGTTTGGACGGCTGTCATGGCGGTTGGCAACGCCATCGCCATCCCGGTCACGGTCAGCGTAATTCGGAATGCCGTCACGGTCGTTATCGCGGCGTCCGCGCCATTGTTCCTGGTGGCCATGACGATGACGATGACGTTCCGCATACACCGGTTGCGGCTGGCCGTAATAGTAGCGTCCCTCGGTATAGACTGGCTGCGGCTGGACGTATATCGGACGAGGCTGGACGTAGACTGGACGTGGCTGCTCATACACATGGCGCGGCTGCTCATACACCGGACGCGGCTGCACATAGACTGGCGCCGGTTCGATATACACGCCCGGCACGCCAATATGAATTTGTGCATTGACGCCAGCGACGGCCGCACCTGCGCCCAGCATCAGGGTAGCGCCAATCAGCCCTGCGACAACAGCAAAAGTTCGTTTCATGATGATTCTCCGTGGTTGATGGCTTCATTAAACACCGAAGCAGCTTGGCGCAACAGGCAAATTCAGTAAGAAAAGTAAGCAAATGTGTCTGCCCGGGCCGAGCCGCTGCAAAAGCGTATCGCCATCCCGTAAAGACACGGTAAATTTTACAAAACAGGCGCGACTGGCCGGGTCGACGGCAGCCAGGCCGGTCGCGGCGGCGCAGCGCAATCGCTGCCTGTCAAGATCCGCCGCCTGTCTGCATGGGTAGTGGCGGCCACCCGCACAATCCGGCTATAGTAACGGGCGACACCGGCAACAGGTCGCCGCCGGCAGCGCAGCAGGCGCTCACATCAGACAATGCAAACAGGGGATCAACGATCATGGCACGCATCAAAGTCAACGGTATCGAACTTGCCTACGAAGTCAGCGGCGACGGCCCGGCGCTGTTGCTGATTCACGGGCTGGGCTCGAGTCTGCAGGACTGGGATGCGCAGGTAGCGACGTTTTCTGGCCAGTACCGAGTGATCCGCTTCGATCTGCGCGGCCATGGTCAGTCCGACAAGCCGGCCGGCCCCTACAGCATGCCGATGTTTGCCGCCGACGCCGCCGGCTTGTTGCGGGAACTGGGTATCGACGCCGCCCATGTGGTCGGCATTTCGCTGGGCGGCGCGATTGCATTCCAGCTCGCTGTCGACCACCCGGCGCAGGTCAAAACGCTGACCATCGTCAATAGCGGGCCGGCCGCCCTGATGCAATCCATGAAAGAAAAATTCGCGATCTGGCTGCGGTTTTTCATCGTCAGGCGCATGGGAATGGCCAAGCTGGCCAAGGCGATCGGGCCGCGCCTGTTTCCGCAACCGGAAAACCAGGCCGTGTGCGCCGCATTCATGGCGCGCATGGCGCGCAACGATCCACAGGCTTACCTGCATGCGCTGCAGGCACTGGTTGGCTGGAGCGTGGCGGCCAAAATCGGCGCGATCGGCTGCCCGGTGCTGGCGATTGCCGCCGACCAGGATTACACGCCGCTATCGATGAAACAAGCCTTTGTGGCGCAAATTCCCGGCGCAAAACTGGCAGTGGTGACCGATTCCCGGCATGCGCTGCCGATGGAAAAACCGGCCCAGTTCAATGCGGTGCTGCAGGAATTTCTGGCATTTAACTCGCAAGGGATTGCACTGCAGTCGAGTTAACCCTGTCGCAGAGATGAGCTGATGTGGCAATCTGTGCCAGCTGATTTGGTTGGCACTTGCGCCCAGCCCGACGTGCCTGGTTTGGCTGCAGCCAGATTTTCATGTATTTTTTGTGCGCTACAGTTCAGATAGCGGGCGCAGCATGCAGATGTTACCATGTGGAAATTACCGTATTCAATCCGGTCGCCATCGCTTACCACGATGATGCGCCGAGCAGCCTGTGTCCCTCAAATACCGATACATTCTCATCACCATACTGGTCGTGCTAACAATCGTGAGCGCAACCAGTGTGCAGATATGGGTTGACCGTCGCGAAACGCGTCAGCGCGAGGAACTCACCGCTGTCGACATCACAAAAATCGTTGAAGCGCATGTGGTGAGTACGGTCGGGCAAGCACAAAGCATACTCGGCCTGATCGCCGACATCATCATCGCGGATAACGATCCTCAGATGATGCGGGAGTCCGGGCGCTGGAAGCGGCTCAATGCCTACTGCATGAGCGTCAATGGCTGCAAATCCATTGCCGTCGTCAACCCTTCCGGGCGCGTTGTGGCGCTCTCCGATACACCTGGCGTCCCCACCATCGATGCTTCGGATCGGCTGTATTTCAAGGTTCCACAGCAAACCAGGAAACTGTATATCGGGCCAGGCGTCGTCTCGCGCATAAAAGGCAATCCGATTGTCTTTTCGATTGCGCTGCCGGTCTTCGACTCTGCCGGAAACCTGCTCGCAGTCGTATCGGCAGGCATCGACACCAATCACATCACGGATTTTTATGGATTGATGGGATTCGGTGTCAGCCCGACGGTATCGATCTTCAAAGGCGACGGCGATCTGGTCGCTCGCTATCCCGATATGGCAAAGCATGTCGGCAAAAATAATGCGAAAGGCCCGCTGTTCGCCATCCAGCTTCCGAAGGCACCACAAGGCGTCTATGAATCTGTTTCCGTGCTTGACGGGAAAAAGCGCATCGCTGCATATCGATCACTCAACGATCTCGACCTGGTTGTATTTTCTGGCATCGAAAAATCCGCCGCCTACCATAGCTGGAAAGATCGAAGCGTACGGACCGTTAGCATCGTTACCCTGGTGCTGGCCCTGATTGTCTTTATTCTCGTGATCGGTTACCGCTCGATTGCCCGACAAGTAAAGCTTGAAACGGCAAACAGGGAATTGAATGAACTGGCTACCATCGACGGCTTGACGGGTATTGCGAACCGGCGATTGTTTGACACGACGCTGCGGCGGGAATGGTCGCGGTTCAGTCGAGACAAACAACCGCTGTCACTGTTGCTCCTCGATGTGGATTTCTTCAAGCCCTATAACGATCATTATGGCCATCAGGCAGGTGACGAGTGCCTTCGAAAAATAGCGCAGGCACTGAATTCATCCTTGCATCGGGAAATGGATCTGGTTGCCCGCTTTGGCGGAGAAGAGTTTGCCGCGATATTGAATTGTGATTCGCAGGGTGCGCAGATCGTGGCAGAGCGAATGCGAGCCGCCGTGGAATCGCTTGATATTCGCCATGATTTCTCCGAATGCGGCAATGTCGTGACCATCAGCATCGGCTTGGCCAGTACGTCAACCAGCAACGTGACGAGCCTGGAAGGCATGATCCGTGCCGCAGACGCTGCGCTGTACGAAGCAAAATCGCATGGCCGAAATACCATCAGTTCCAAGTTTACCGGTCGCGCAGAATTCTCGACTTCAGCCTAGCCGTTTAGATCGATGACAGGCGGACGGCTGGGCCAAGCGCGGACCTGCGCATCCGGCCCATCGTGTCGGACCTGATTGCAACTTATAACCGTTATCAACGCGGTGCCTGTGTGCTGGCCCGCACCGCACCTATCCGATGCGCCAGTCAGGCAGGAATTTTTCCAGCGTGCGCAGCAACAGCTGCGGCTGAATCGGTTTGCTCAGAAAAGCGTCGCATCCGGCCGATACCGCGCGCACCCGGTCCAGCGGATTGCGGCTGGCCGTCAGCACGATCGAGGCGGTGCGGCGCCGGTCTTGCCTTTGCTTCAACAGGCTGCTCAGTTCAAACCCCGACTGGTCCGGCAGGTGCACTTCATGGATCACGCAGTTGTAGCGGTGCTGCGCCAGCAAGACGATCGCTTCGGCGGCGGACGGCACGTGATCGACCCGGTAACCGGTGCCGGACAGCTTGGTCGAGATATAGTTGCCGCCGGTCGGATCGGGGTCGACCACCAGCACGGCCGGATCGCTATTGAAAGTCTTCGGTGTGCTGCGATCAAACCAGGGATCGATCTGGCCCAGCTCCAGTTCGTTTTCCGCGGCACTGATTTGTTCAGCCTTGCCTGCATCGAGCGGCGCATGGGCCGCGACCGTGATCCCGAGCGCGCTATCGATGGTCTGCAAAATCCCGGCCCAGCGCACCGGGCGGCGCACATGCGCGTCGCATTGCAAACCTTTCGGCACTTCCGCGCCGATCGCAATGATCGGATAGCGCCCGGGTTTCAGGGACTCCAGGTCGCAGCGCAGGCGATGCTCGACATCGTCGACATCCAGCAACAGCGCAGCCGGCAATTCGCTGTCTTCCTTCTGCCATTCCCGGTAAATGAACGGCCGCAATGCCGCCACCTTGAACAGAGAAGCGAACAGGATGCGGTCGCGCTGCGGAAATCCGGCAAGTTCCAGGCTTACTTCCAGCTTTTTCTTATCGTCCATGAAGCATGGTCCTTTGTTTTGGAGACGGCTGATCTGGCACAGGCAGCCTGCTGATGACTTGTCTTTTCATTATTAATTAGTTGCCCAAGCGAAACTGAAAAGTAAGTCTTCCCAGGCTTCACTGTCAATTAAATAATTGATAACTTGTCGCAAATCGACCGATTACTGGCCGTTCTACCCGGCAATACCTGAGGGCAAAAATACAACAGGGGCAGCCGGACGATGCAGCCAGCAGTGCCGGGTAGCATCGCCCAGGCTGCCCCTGGTCTGGTGGTGTTGCTGGTCTGGGATTGGCAGTCGCGCCGGTCAGGCGGCGATCGCGTCGGCCTGGCGCTGGCTGATCAATGCCCGGTTCAGCGCCGACAGCACTGCTTTCAGCGATGCGCTGACCGTGTCGTGATCAAGCGCGGCGCCGGAAAAGCGCTGGCCATTGATATTGAGTTGCACATACGCGGCCGCTTCGGCATCGGTGCCGGCGCCGATCGCATGTTCGCTGTAATCGACCACGTTGATTTGCCGGCCGCTGTGGCGCATCAAGCCGTCGACGAAGGCCGACAGCGCGCCTTCGCCTTCGCCGCGCAGCTGGTGGGTGACGCCATTGTCGACAACCGCCGCATCAATCGCGTCATGCCCATTGTTGCGGTCGAGCCGGTAGCCCTGCAGCGCGATCGCGCTGGCGTCGGCAATGAAATGCCGGGTGAACAGCGCGTAAATGCTGGCGCCATCGATTTCACCGCTCTTGGCTTCGCTGGCCTTTTGCACCACCTGCGCCAGTTCGACCTGTATCCAGCGCGGCAGCACCAGACCATAGTCGCGCTCCAGCACGAAGGCGACGCCGCCCTTGCCGGACTGGCTGTTGACCCGGATCACCGCCTGGTAATCGCGGCCGAGATCCTTCGGGTCGATCGGCAGATACGCGACTTGCCACGGCTCGTCGACGCGCTGCTGGTGCAGGCATTTGCGGATCGCATCCTGGTGGCTGCCCGAAAAAGCGGTATACACCAATTCGCCAAACCACGGGTGGCGCGGATGCAGCGCGATGCCCGTGCATTCGGTTGCGACCTGGATGATTTCATCCGGATTGGACAAGTCGAGTTTTGGGTCGACCCCCTGGCTGTACAGGTTCATCGCCATCGTGGTGATATCCATGTTGCCGGTGCGCTCGCCGTTTCCCAGCAGGGTGCCCTCGACCCGGTCGGCACCGGCCAACACCGCCAGTTCGGCGGCAGCCACCGCACAGCCGCGGTCATTATGGGTATGCACCGACAAAATGACTGCTTCGCGCTTGCCGATATGGGTGGCGAAATACTCGACCTGGTCGGCAAACACGTTCGGCGTGGTGCTCTCAACAGTGGCCGGCAAATTGATGATGCACGGTTTTTCCGCAGTCGGCTGCCAGACGTCGATCACTGCTTCGCAGACGTCGACGGCGAAATCCATTTCGGTATTGGAAAAGCTTTCCGGTGAATACTGAAAGGTCCAGTCGGTATCGGGATGTTTCACCGCCTCGCGCCGGACCAGTTCAGCGCCTTGTCGTGCGATTGCGATAATCCCGGCGCGGTCCAGGCCAAACACCCGCTCGCGCTGCACGGTCGAGGTCGAATTGTAGACATGCACGATCGCGCGTTTGGCGCCCTTGAGCGATTCGAAGGTGCGCACGATCAAATCCTCGCGCGCCTGCACCAGTACCTGCACCGTGACATCGTCGGGAATCTGCTTGTCTTCGATCAGCCAGCGCACGAAGTCAAAATCCGGCTGCGACGCCGATGGAAAGCCGACTTCGATTTCCTTGAAACCGAGCTTGACCAGCAAGGCCCACAGCCGCCGTTTCTGACCGACATTCATCGGTTCCAGCAAAGCCTGGTTACCGTCGCGCAGATCGACACTGGCCCAGCGCGGTGCCTGGCTGATGGTGCGATTGGGCCACTGGCGGTTGCGCATCGCAACGGCTGGGGCCGGACGGTATTTGCTGTGGTCAAACGGTTTCATGATTGTTCCTGTTGTGAAGTGGCGGCATCAGCCAGCCTGAAGAAAGTGACGGCCGCGCCGTTCCTTGTGGGGCGGGCGCGGCGGTCGCTGCCGTCCTTTTACCGGACGACACCGTGGATAACGGACAGGTGAAAGATTAACGCAATGTCCATGAAATGTGCTTGCAAATATGCGCTAATTTCACATCGATTTGCAATTAAATTGCAAATACAGATAAAATCGCCGCATTATCTACGAACAATATCGTTATCAGGCTAAATCGATGCAACTTGACCGTTACGACCGCCACCTGCTGGAAGTGCTGCAGCAGGATGGCCGCATCAGCAACCAGGACCTGGCTGAGCGCATCGGCCTGTCGCCGTCATCCTGCCTGCGCCGGCTGCGCACGCTGGAAGAATCGGGCTTGATTATCGGGTACCGGGCGCTACTGGATCCGAAAACCCTCGGCCTGTCGCTGATGGCGCTGATCCACATTTCAATGGACCGCCACACGCCGGAACGCTTTGCCAATTTCGAAACCATGGTCGGCGCCTTGCCGCAAGTGCTGGAATGCCTGCTGATCACCGGCCAGGATGCCGATTATCAATTAAAGGTGATCGTGCGCGACATGGATGCGTACCAGGAACTGTTGCTCAACAAGATCACCCGCATCGAAGGCGTCACCGGCGTGCATTCCAGCTTCGTGCTGCGCCGGGTGCTCGGCAAGACATCGCTGCCGCTGGACGCCGTCTAGAGCCCGATGTACCGGCTTGGCGCACCGGCTTGGCGCTCCGCCTTGGCGCTCCGCCTTGGCGTCGTCCGGGTCGCCAACTGACGGGTACCTTTGTCGCGGCAGTAAACCGCCAATACCTGATGCGTCAATCAGCCTTGCCATACAACCGGGTCAGCAGCATGTGCAGTTGCGCGGTGCGGGCCGGCTCGGTCGGATTGATGATGCCGTTTTGCTGCAGTGTGGCGATCAGTTTCACGGGCGCGACCTGCTTGTCGCCGACAATCTCGACATGGCCTGCCTTGACTTCCACGATCCTGGCGACCGGGTCGCGGTCGATGGTGGCGTTGCGCTGCTCCTGCAGGCTGAAAATCTCGTCGGACTCGGCACACACGCCGTTGACAGAACGGCGGCACGAGCCGCGCTCGTCGGTGTCGATCTTCAGATAATCGCTCACCTGCGCATGCAGCCGGCCGGGCTCAAGGATGAACGGCGAGGTGTAGGTAATCTCGGACCATTTATCGCCGGTCACGATTTTGCACAGCGGACCGATCAGGCCAAGCGAGAGTATGCGCGTGACCGGATTGCCGCACTGGTTGGCGGAGGCGATGCCGGCAAACGGCCCCGACACCGTCACCAGTTTCACCTTCAGGTCGCTGGGCGGCAGCGGGTCGGGCCGATCGGCTACCAATGCTTTCCGCGCAATCAGCGCGCCCTGGCTGTGACCGATCACCGCCATCTTCTGGTTCTTCATTGCCTGGCCAAGCTGGTCGAGCGCCACCGCCAGTTCGCTCGAACTGCGCATCATGCTGTCGCGGTCGTTGTAGGTAAAACAGGCGGTCTGCTGGCCATGGAATGCCAATACCTGGGCCAGGCCGCGAAACAGTCCGGAGGAACCAAAGCAGCCATGCACCAGCACATTGACCGGGCTGCCCGAATCCAGATGCAGGGTCCGGTCCGGATTGTCGGTGCAGGGCCCCAGGCCCGGGATCGTCAACGCGATATTCGCAGCCGGAAGTTTGCCTTGCTCGATGCGCTGGAATTCGGCATCGTTCTTGACGAGTTCGGCGGCGCAGCCCGCCAGGAGCGCGCTTGTGACCAATGCCATCGTTGCAGCCGTGAATCTGTTCATGCCATGCTCCAGGAAGGTATTGGGTGATGCAGCAAGACAGCTGCCGGGGCAGTGTGGCTGCGCCTTGGTGTCGGTGTATTGCCGGTTTATGGTTGGTTTATTGCGTCGTGTGTCGATTGTATGGATGACATAGCCAAGCGCGACTCCCTGATGCTGACACAAAAGAAAAGACGGCACAACCTGCTATTGACCGGGAGTAGAAAAGGTTTGCTGTATTCGGGGGCAAGCAGCGATCTGCATCAAGACTGGTGCATGCCGGCAGTCTTGACTGCCAACCGGAGGCGCGCCACCGATGCAAATCATTTCCTGTACAGGGTGCTGGAATACAAGCTCGACGATGCCCGGCCGCGCATCCTGCCGTCGCAAGCGACGCATCTGCTTATGCCGGCAGATACCGCTCTCATTTGCAGCCCCATTTGTCGGCAACATCGCTGGCGCAGCTGGTGCTGTGAAAGGTGTTGTACGCCAGGATTTTAGAGCAAGGAATTTAGAGTAAGATGTTTAACTGCTGTCATGTCCATTGAATCAAGCCACCCAAGCCACCAAAATCGTTAGCAGCCGATCCCACCAAGATGCAAATGAACACTCTTGCGCACAAAGAAGAGACTGGCGATCCGTTGCAGAGCATCTTGCTTCGTTTACAGGATGCGACCGGAGCCGATATGGTGCTGCTGGGCGAGGTGCACACCTCGCCAGTGTTGCATGTGCGAACCTTATGCTGTCGCGTGCATCAGAGTTGGCAAACCAATTTCAGTTATCTGCTTCCTACCCACCCCTGTCAAAATGTTGTTGTGACCCAACAATTTCAGGTTTGGCAGGATATCGGCGAACAATTTCCCCAAGCATTCCTGATGCAGGATCATGGGCTTAAAGCCTATGCCGGTTTTCCGCTATGCCTGGGACAGGGAGCGCCCCCAGGGTTGATTGCGGTCATGTCGCGGCAACCCTGGAAAGATCCGCAAGCATTGCAGCAACAGCTTGCGGCGCTGGCCCAGGAATTTACTGACCGTCATGATGCAGCCCTGAATGCGATTGAACGCACCAGGCTGCAGCGCGAGATCGATCTGCACAAGGGCTTTTTCCGGGAATACTTACTCGACAATCCAACCGGCCTGTCGCTGTCGGAATTCATGCCGCCGATACCGCTGAACAGGTCGGAAGATGAGGTAGTGGAGCGCGTGATGCATACCGGCTTTATCGTCGAATGCAATCGCGCAATGGCGAGCATGTATGGCTACCCCGATGCCGCCGCCATGCTCGGCGTACGTCCGATTGATGCGATCGGTGCGGAAAAGGCGCGTCGCAACGCAGCTTTCTGGGTACGGCAGAAATTCGATATCCGCGATGCTGAAAGCCAGGGCGTGGATGCCGATGGCAATGTTACCTGGGTCAGCGGCAGCGTGCGCGGCAAAATCGCCAATGGCAAGCTCTTGCGTTATTGGGCCAAGCGGCGCGATCTGACCACCCAAAAACAGTATGAAGCGGCGATTGAGCATAAGGCGCATCACGATCAACTGACGGGCCTGCCCAACCGCTACTGGTTTCAGGAACATATCGCTGCATTGACCAAGGATCATGCGGAACGCGGCAAACGCTTCTGCGTTGGCTTGCTCGATCTGAACGGTTTCAAGGAAATCAATGACACGCTCGGTCATGCGATCGGCGACCAGATTCTGCAGGCGCTCGCGGTGCGTCTGCTGAAGGGCTTGAAATTTCACGGCGCCGAAATGGCACGCCTGGGCGGCGATGAATTCGCCATCATCATGCCGGAGATAGCCGATGTCACCAAGGCGGAAGCCATGGCGCATTCATTGCATAAGTTATTGACGGAACCCTTCAATGTCGAGGACATGCAGCTGTCGGTCGGCGGCAGTCTGGGTTTGGCGCTTTTCCCAGACGGGCCGGCAAGCACGGAAGATCTGTTGCGCCAGGCCGACGTGGCGATGTATGCGGCAAAAAAAGATGGCGTGCCGATGCGCTGGTATCAGCCTGAAATCGACAAGCACTCGAAGCGGCGCCTGTCGCTATTGACCTCGCTTGGATCGGCGATCGAGCAAAACGAATTGTTTCTGGTGTATCAGCCGAAGATCGATCTGCGCAATGGCCAGCTGTATGGCTTTGAAGCCCTGGTGCGGTGGCAGCATCCGGTGCATGGATTGATTCCACCGAATGATTTCATTCCATCGGCTGAAAGTAATGAAGTCATTCGTCCGCTGACCCAATGGGTGCTGGATGCGGCGATTCGTCAGGGCGCACAATGGCTGGCCTCGGGGCAGCGGCTCAGGATGGCGGTCAACGTATCGGTACGCAATCTGCTCGATGAAAACCTGCAGGCTTGCATTGCTGCATGCTTGCGTAAATATGCTTTCCCGGCCGAACTCCTGGAGCTGGAAGTCACCGAATCGGCATTGATGACCCGGCCAGCGCAGGCGATGGATATCCTGCAGTCGTTGCGCACGCTGGGCATGTCGATCGCGATCGATGATTTCGGCACCGGCTACTCCAGCCTGGCTTACCTTGCCAGATTGCCGGTTACAACTCTCAAAGTGGATCAAGTCTTCGTCAAGGACATGGTGCAATCGAAGTCCGAAGAGCAGATCGTGCGTGCCATTATCGGCCTGGCACATCAATGCCAGCTCACTGTGGTCGCCGAGGGCGTGGAGGACGAGGCGACGCTGACTGCGTTGCGCGCCATGGGGTGCGATTTGGCGCAAGGCTATTATATTGCGCGTCCAATGCCGGCAGCAGCAGCTGGCGAATGGATCAGCGCCGAGCGCGCCGGCAAATCATGATCGCCCTCACATTCTGGATAGAGCTACCGGCAGAGTAGGTGAATGGCTTGATACAGCGCTGCACCGGCACGGGCAAACAGCGATTGCAGCGAATCATTGGGCAGATGCGCGGTGCGGCCGACGCTCACTGTTACGGAATGCGTGCCGGCTGGTAGCGAAGACGCTGGTTTCGATGCCACTGCGCCATGCCATAGCGGCTTGACGAATATAACCGCCGATCTCCTGCAAGACCCCGGCCAGAATGTCATTGTCCGCCGCATGACCAGCGGCGTCATTACGGCGCTTGAAATGGTCGATGTCAATCACCACCAATGCCAGACCAGTCTTTGCGGATGTGCGCGTGGTTTCAGACAGAAGCAACGGCGTATTTTTTGCATTTTCCTATTCCAGATCAAGGCGTTTTTCCTGCACCGCGATTTGCTGCAATCCACTGTAAAAAATGCCTCAATAATGTGGCTTGCGAGACACATAATCACCATTAAGTATCGCCGCCGAAATTGCGCTGTGGTGTAATCATCCCGCGCAACAAATTGTTGGCAACATTCATTAAGATCATCTCTGGAAAATCATGAAAAAGACTCTTCTCGCACTGTCCCTGCTCGCCGCATCCTCTTTCGCAATGGCCCAAACCCCAGGCTTCTATATCGGCGCCAATGTCGGCCAGAGCGTTGCTGACCTGGATTGTGCCGGCACGACTGCCTGCGACGATTCCGACACCAGCGTCAAGGCATTTCTTGGCTACCAGATCAACAAGACCTTTGCGATTGAAGCATCGTATTTTGACCTGGGCGAGCCGAATGCAACAGTTGGTACCGCACGCGTGAAGTTGAAGAACACCGGCTTCGGTGTGCGCGGCCTGGCATCCTTCCCGTTCAGCCAAAATTTTTCTGGCTTCGTCGGCCTGGGCATCAACCAGGTTAAATCTGATGCAACCGTGACCATGGGCACACTGACCGGCAGCGTTGACGAGTCCTCGACTCAAGCTACCGTGGCTCTGGGCGTTGACTATGCGCTGACTCCTGCATTGAAGCTGCGCGGCGAAGTTGAACACTATCGCTTTGAAGCGGTTGGCAATTCGAACTTCAACGTGCTGAACTACTCGGTTGGCCTGAAATACCAGTTCTAATCAAGCTGCACTGCAAAGAACCCGCTTCGGCGGGTTTTTTGCTTTTAAGTCAGCACGCATCGCAATCGCCTTATTGGTGGATCACCGTACCCTGTCGCCGCCGGATCAAGTCACATGACCGCCCATCCTGTTTATATTGAGCGTGACTGGTGTCATTGAGGCGCGCCGGCTGCTTGCAACCAATCCGGGGA
>JAKFBY010000066.1:0-2490 GCA_036677325.1 Paucimonas sp. | reverse complement strand
CACGGCAAAGCGGATCTTGTCCTTGTAAAGGTAATAGCCTTTTGCCGGCACCAGGTCGGCGAAGACCGCGTTTGGCCCCTTGGCTGCCAGCGTCAGCTTGAATGCCTGATCGGGTTCAACCAGCTCATCTGCCTTGGGGCTGCTGGAAAACAGGCTGGCCAATCCCTTTTGCGCGCCCGGTGCGGTGGATTGCTGGGCAAAGGCGCCCGGCAAGGGAGCCAGCGCCAGCATGGTCGTCAAAATCAATGCAAGTCGTTTCTTCATTTTGGGAAATCCAATCAATCGCCGGTTCGTGAATGTAAAGTAAGCAAGTAACGTACCGCCTGAAACCGTCCCGCGGTGCGGCCATCGGCGAACCAGGTATCTTTCATCGGGTCTGAAAAAAATGCCACTGCCACTTTTGAAAAAATGACAATCTGCCCTCTGCGCTCGCTGCTCCGGACGATTATAGTCATAATTTAACCGCAGGCTCGTTAGGCGTGCCGCATTGACTGGAAAGCAGCTCGATACGTGATTATCCACGGCCGGTTGTATACATTGTTATTGTCAAAAAGCGGGCCTGTCTGCCGGAATCAATCACCTCATCAAAATGTCATCGACAACCTGATATCTGATCGCCGATCAGAGCGGACCTTTGGCCCAGGGGCCAAAGATTGCAAAGGTGATGCCCGGTGTCTGGATGTTAACAAACAAAAAGCGTCCAGTCGGATCGAAACAGGCGCCGGCCATTTCACGGGTGCGGTTATCGCCGGCTGCGCTGGCGATTTTCCCTGCTCCGGCGACTTCATCGGCACTCAGGTTGACATTATTTTTTGCAAAAATATAGGCTTCCCCCATTCCCGTGATGCCCATCAGCCGGTTGCCGATACCGTAGGCGTCGCCGGTTACGCCACTGCCATCTTCGCAAAGCAGCAAACCGCCACGCGGGCTGACGGTCAGGTTGTCGCCCATGTTGCCCACCAGGTTGCTGGGGCTGGAATAAATGCATTTCAGTTTCTGCTGCCTCAGGTCAAGTTCCCAGATCGTCCCGCGCGAAGCCGAGCCGCCGCTGGTATCCATTACATAAATCTTCTTGTTGAAGTACCACATGCCTTCGCCGCGATTCATCCGCAAACCACCTTGTGCCCAGCCCTGCACGAACGGACCGGACGCGTTCGAGATGGTAATTCCGGAAGGGCCGGCGGCATTGCCGCGGTTCTGGTCCGGATTAGGGATCGTGATCCACTCCAGCGAATAGAGTGCATCGACTGAAACCGTCGCCAGATTGGCATTGTGCATGTCTCTGACTTTTGCCATCTGTAGCGTACCGCCCATGGCCAGTGTGCCGGGCGCGCCTGGCATCACAGCCGGCAAATAGCGATAGAAGCCGGATTTGCCCGAGCTGTCCTCGGTCAGGTAGACGATGCCGGTTGCGGGATCGACCGCTGCAGCTTCATGGGCAAACCGGCCCATGCCGACAATCGGGCGGCCAGAAGTCTTCGATGGATCGGCCGTCACCTCGAAGACGTAGCCGTGCTTTTTTCCTTCCGTACTGATTGCGTCCGATCCCACCTCTTCGCAGGTAAGCCAGGTGCCCCAGGGCGTGACGCCACCGGCACAGTTGGTTTGCGTGCCGCCCAGGCTGGGTGTCACGCTGACCCAGTTACCGTCCCGAAAAACGAGGCTGGTTGTGCCGCCGCCTGGCCGGTTGACGGATGTCTGACTGTTGGTGCCACTATCGTAGACGGCTGGGGCATGGATGAAGTTTGCCGGAGCAGTAAAACCGATTTCATGATTGCGAACCAGCACCACGTCAACCCGATTGCCATTGCTGCTGGAAGCAATCACGCCCATGCCGTCGTGGCCGCCAGGACAGGCCTGACCGTTGCTCATCAGATCGCCGCGCCAGCCGAAGCTGCGGTAATTGAATCCGGGTGGCAGTTGCAGCAAAGGCAGTCCGGTCGCGATATCGTTGACTGGCGCCAGCGGGCCATACGGGCTATCCACAAGCGTTGTTTCACCGGCGGCCCAGGCCTGTTTGGACTGCAGCGCGGACAAGGCGCCCAGAAAAGGCAGCGCATTGACGCCAGCCATGCCTTTGAGAAGATTACGCCGTTTATTCGAAAAATCGTCATTGTTCATTATTGCCACCTCAAATGTAATGGTAGGGGAGGGACCAGCCTGCAAAATGGTTCGGCACGATCGACTGCACAAAATAAAATGCAACCGGATGCAGCCTTTTCCGCCAACAAAAAAAGCGACTCAATTTAGCTGCGCACCGAAAACAGAATCACACAGGAAAGTTACCTGCCCGTGACAAAACACCGACGATACTGACATTTCTTTATAGTAATCCCGCGCCATCGTATTGTGCGATGAAGCTCTTTTCTATGCCCCCGGACTTCATGCAAGCTGCCGGTATTCCGCGGCCATGCACCATACGCACTCGCCTGAAAAAATTTGGCATGTCTGAAAATATTTCATGTAACCAAAAAGTCATCAACACGACAC
>JAKFBY010000065.1:0-5562 GCA_036677325.1 Paucimonas sp. | reverse complement strand
GCTCACGACCTTGGTGCAGGGTAGATAGCCGCGATAGGCTTCAGTGTCGGTGCAAATCACCGGGTAACCGCAGGCGCCGTATTCCAACAGGCGCAGGTTGCTCTTGCAGTCGTTGAAGATGTGGAACTCCAGAGGAGCCAGTGCCAGGTCAAGGTTCAGGCTGGCCAGTTTGGCGGGGTAAGCCTCAAGACCGACACCTGCGTGAAACTCATGCACAAATGGTCGTAGCGCCTCGGGGCACATTCCGAAAAACACCCATTCGACTTCATTGGCAAGCAGACGCACCACGTCGGCAATAATTGCCAGGTCACCGTCATGACTGGTGCCGCCACCCCAGCCTACACGGGGTTTGCGCGAAGTACGTCGATGACTGGTGAGACCCGTCCACAGATGCGGTGCAAGCATGTTCGGCACAACCCGAATATCGTGATGCATGTCACGCAATGCATCCGCCAGCGGCTGAGTCGATACCACGACCCGATCACACAATCCGACACCACGCCGCACCAGTTTGTCGACACCCACTTCGGCCTTGCGGATGTGCGCATTCTTTTTCGGCACATCGATCACATAATCGTCGAGCTCAAAAATCCGGAAGGCGCGCGAACAGTTTTTGATTCGCTCGACCTCATCGACAGCCCCCTGACTGTACCGTCCCTGAAGGATGATCACATCAGGCGAGCACCGCTCAAGTTCAATATCCGATGGCGTATGGTAGGTCAAATGCCCTACCACTCGCCCTGCCGCCTCCAGCTCGAGGAACGGCTGGCTGACCCGATAATGCCCCACCGCCGTGGCGTTGATCGGAATCGCCAGGATCTTGGGCAGGGGCTGACGGGTGAAGGGATCCCACCCGTCCTTGAACCCAGGCTCCAGACTGAAATTGCTGGTGCCCAGACTCAGGTTCCGGTTATACGCCGGATCCCTGGCAACCAGGGGCAACCAGTTCCGGTAGAAGTGTTTCTGCTCAGCCTGCAGCACTTTGGGTGCAGGCCCGACAGTGGAAGCCGGGATCGCCTGCACCAGCTCGGCGTATGGCGTCCATACCACCAGGTAGCCAGCCTGCCGCACACGCAGACAAAAATCAGGACCATTAAGCGCCTGGGCCAAATGTTGTTCGTCCAACCCCTGCAAATCGTCGAAAACCTGCTTGCGTACCAGGAGACAATCGACGCCTACCGCACTGAAGTTCTGTACGGTTTGCTGACGCTGCATGTAGCCAGGGGCGTTGAGCAACTCTCCGCGATTGGGAACACCAATG
This sequence comes from Paucimonas sp., assembly GCA_036677325.1. GTDB lineage: Bacteria > Pseudomonadota > Gammaproteobacteria > Burkholderiales > Burkholderiaceae_D > Paucimonas. The sequence goes on along the minus strand of JAKFBY010000065.1, from coordinate 4,301 downwards.
GCCCCCCGCAACCCCAGAACCAGTGCCGAACCCTCGATCCGGCCCTGCGGACTCAGCATCCGCCCGCCAACTACACCGACCTCTGGGCGCAGGCCGTGATTAAGCAACTCGTCCAGCCAGTCGGCATTGACGATGATGTTATGGGGGCTGAGCAACAGCAGATAGTCGCCCCGCGCCTGGGCAGCGGCGAAGTTATGCACCGCTGCCTGGTTGTCGCCATAGTCACAGTGCAGCACTCGCAGTTTGTCGCTGCCCATTTGCTCCATGGCCGCCAGCCAGCTGCAGGCATCTGCGGCAGTGCTGGCGTTATCGACGATCAAAATCTCGTAATGCGAACAAGCCGTTTTTTCCAACAGACTTTCAACACAGCGCTGCAAAGAACCGATCTGGTCCCTGGTGGAGATGATGATCGATACAAGGGGCTGCTGGTCATGGAGGTAGTCAACACGGTTGATCAGCGCCAGACTGCCGCTACGGATGCGGTGTGGCGCCTCAATACGCTGCAGATGCGCGGCAAGTACCCGAGGATTCTGCTCGATGACCTGGGGTTGCGAGAGCCACTGAGACAGGCGCAAGGCAGACTCCACGAGCACTTCGCTCACATGGCCGATGGCGTGCGGGCCATTGCTCTCCACCAGACGCCAGACCAGATCGTGAACACCGAGCTCATCGTAGCCCGCAACAATGCCGCCAAGCTCGAGCACCCGCTGACGCTGCAAAGCGAGGACCCGGCCGATGTAAGGATAACTACGCATCAAGTCAAGATTGAAGTCCGGCTTGAACACGGGCTCGATCGACACCTCATCGCGCAGCCCTCCCTCATCGCTATAGAGACAGCGCACGTCCGGCATTTCGACCATGCGCTCGGCCAGCAGCAACAAGGCCAGCTCGTTCAAACGATCGCCCGCCCGGACCAGATAGATCCAGTCTGCCTCATCCAGTTGCGTCAGCAGTCGATTGAACTGAGCGACCGGTTCTTCATGCAAACGTACATGACGCACACCTTCGCAGGGCGCATGCTCCGAACGGGAAATCACCACCACCTGCTCGGCGGCATAAACCTGCTGACGAATACTCTTGAGCGTATCTTCCAGCGCTACGCTATTACCTTCGCTATCGATGACGATCGGCACAATCCGCGGACGCCAGGCCCACCCCTGCAGGCGGGCAGGCAAAAGACGCTGTTGAGCGGGGTTCAATGTGCGGCAAGACAACCATTCACGATACAGGTCGACAAAACTGTCGCAGTCGTCACCCACCCGGGAAAGCACCAGGGTGTGTATGAAACTCAGGGATCGGCCCAACCCCGACTCTTCCCAGGCATAGGGCTGACCATCGACTGCATCGGCCAGAGCCATATAGCGCACCCAGCCTGGTGCAGGTGCCGGCTCGCCACTGCGCAATGCAAGCATCTGTTTGAGCCAGTCGAGCTCTGTCGCCAGCGCATTCCTGACGTGTGGCTGATTACTCAATCGCGCCGGGTGCAGGCGCTCGAGACTCAGAACCTGACTGACGACAACCAGATTGCCGCGACGTAACAAACAGGCAAACAAGGCGAAGTCCAGGCGAGCCACGAAACCTTCACCGACCTGGGTCAACGCCGGCAAATACTCCAGCGCATGACGGGTACGCAGCAGCGCCCCGCTCAAACCGCTGAGGAAGTTGACCAGGGTGCTTTCCAGAATCCCCAACAGATCCTCACCCTTGAACAGCGTGATGCCAGTAGAAAAACAGCAGTTTTCCAGCCGCTCGGACAACAGGATGTAATCGCCGTCGCAAAACTGTCGCTGGGCGATGACCAGATTCACGTCATCACGATCGATAAAACCTTCGATCTGCTGCTTGATGCACTCAGGCAACAGTTGATCGTCGTCGCACAGCAGCTTCAGATAATCGCCGCTGGCCTCTTGTGCGCAAGCCATGAGGTTACCCTGAAACCCCAAACGTCGATCATTGCGCACATAACGTAACCGGATCGACTGCGGCACCTCACAATCCTCGACGATCTGGCGGATTTCGTTGCCGACACTGTCGTCGCAGACAATCACTTCGAGGTTGCTGTAGGTTTGATTCAGCGCGCTTTGCAACGCCGCCTGAAAGAACTGCGGATTGAAGGCGGGGATGGCGATGCTGACAAGAGGGACTGGTTTCACGGCAGGGGAACTCTCGAGCGGCGGAAGCTCACTCTAAAAAGAGTGGAGCCTCCCGGAACCGCTGAAAAAAGACGGTTTGCACTCGGCAATCTGCAACCCTCGCGATGAATCGCGAAGGCCTAGATTCAGACTTTGTTGAACAGCCCCAACTGAGCGATCTTGCTGAACGCCAATTGCGAGGCCTGCAACATGGTTTGCTGCAGGGTCAGGCGGGTCATCACTTCGGCCGGATCGGAATCGCGAATCGACGACTGGGTCTGGGTATTGGCCAGCGCCAGACTCTGGTTGATCTCAGTCTGAGTGGTCAATGACGAACCGCGCCCCCCCACGGAACTGATGCCGGCCGCCAACTGGTCGATGCCACTGGACAGATTGCCAATGCCTGAACCGATCGCCGCGTTTAATTGCTGGATGGCGATCGGGTTGTTGTTGGTCGGTGTCGCCAGTGCGGTCTTCAGTTGGCTGACGGTATCCAGAACGTTCTGTGTCTGGTGTGTGTTGACTGCAACGGAGAACTGGTCACCCGCAGCCGGTGTACCGGCCAACGTAAAGGTAACGCCGGACGCGGTTGCCGTGGCACCGGCCATGGTGCCGCTGGACACCGGTTTGCTGCTGGCGGTCAGTGGCGCGGCGTACAAATCGTAGTTTGTGGCGCTGGTGAACTTGAGGATCGCACTACCGCTCGGGAAACTGGCGTGGTAGTTGGCGCTGTTGGTGACCGCGGTACCGGTGACCAGTGCCGCCGAAGGATTCCCCGGGCTGCGAGACGTAGTGAAGCTGTCCGGTTTGGCCGCCAGGGTGAAACTGTGCCCGGTGATCACTGTCCCCGGGACATCCCCCGCTTGCAGGTTGATGTTCAACTTCAGATCAACACCACGAAAACTGACAGTCTGTGTGGCCGCACCACTGGTAGAGCTGAACACGCCGTTCTGACTGGCCTCGGCGGTGACATCGTTACCTAGCGAGTCGGTAATTTGCAGCTGCGTGCCGCTGACGAAATTCACGGTGTAAGGCTCGCCGCTGCGGAACTTGGCGTTGTAGGTGACATCGGAGTTCACCTGACCGTTGGACAACACCACCCGACCGTCATCGACCGCAGGCGCGGTGAGCGTGGTCTGAGTGCGGCTGGTGTTGATCGCCTGCTGGAACACATCCCAACCGGTGCTGTTGGTGGCCATCGACTGGGTATCGCCAATCGGCAGATCCAGCGTGACCTGGTCACCGTTGTAGGTGTAGCTGCCATCAGTATTGCGGGTGAACGGCACCACATCGCCCTTGGACCCGGAGAAGATGTACTTGCCGTTTTCATCCTTGGTGTTCATCAGGCTGAGCAGTTGCTCTTCAATCTGCCCCAGTTCGGAAGCGTTCGCCTGACGGTCGGCATCGGTATAGCCAGCGTTGCCTGCGCCCAGCGCCAGCTCTTTGGCGCGCTGCAGCACGTTGCCAATACTGGTCATCACCGACTCGGTCTGGCCGAGGGTGCCTTTGATGGTGGTCATGTTGGTCGAGTACTGGTCAAGCATCGAAGCCTGCTGACCCAATTGCAGCAAACGCGAAGCGCCGACCGGATCGTCGGCCGCGGTATTCACGCGAACCAGGCTGCTGGCCTCTTCGCTGCTCTTGACCACGTTGGAAAAGTTCTTCTGATAGTTGGCAGCAGAGGACTCGTAAAACTGGGCGGTAGAAATGCGCATGGGCTACGACTCCTTAAAGACTGTTGATCAGTGTGCTGAAGATTTCCTGCGCAGCCTTGATGATCTGCGAAGACGCGGTGTAGTACTGCTGATACTTGACCAGGTTGCCGGTCTCCTCATCGAGGTCGACCCCTGACAGCGAATCGCGAGCGCCCTTGGCGTTGGCCAGAATCGCTTCGGTGGCAGCGCTGTCGAGCTTGCCCTGGGCGGCCTTGGCACCAACACCCGAGACCAGTTTGCCGTAGGCATCGTTCAGGGAAATACCGTTGCTGGCCGAACCGGTGTCCACGGTCTGCTTGGTCTGCAAGGCGGCCAGTGTGGTGCCGTTACGGTTATCCAGCGAACCCGGCTGGCTGAGCGATACGTTGATCGCGGTGCCGTTACCTGGCGAACCGGCCACGGTCATGTCGAACGACACGGTGCGCTGCACGATGGGCGGTCCCGGATCATTGAT
>JAKFBY010000064.1:0-11790 GCA_036677325.1 Paucimonas sp. | reverse complement strand
GCAATTGCCCATGATGACATCCTGCACCTGGTTCGGTTCCAGCCCGGCGCGTTCGATCGCTGCGCGGATGGCGACGGCGCCCAGTTCGTTGGCCGACAGGGAAGAGAAATCGCCCTGGAACGCACCCATGGGAGTACGGGCCGCACCGACGATAACGATAGGATCTTGCATGACACTTCTCCAGATTTAAGCAGCTTGCGCTGACGAGGTTGACAGATTCGATTGATGACAAAAACGCAATTCCTGCGGATAGGGAAAGACATCTTCCAGATAGCCATCCATTATCCGCTGTTTTCGGCTATTCCAGAATTCCGGCGTGAGCAATTCGGCATGATATTTCATGAAATAGTGCTTCACCTTCGGATTGCCGAGCAAAAAAGTGCCCAACTGCTCGGGAAACACATCATTTTTTGCGATCGTATACCACGGCTCGGCCGACATTTCCTCTTCTTCATTGCGCGCCGTCGGGATCGCCCGGAAAGTACAGTCGGTAATGTATTCAATTTCGTCGTAATCGTAAAACACCACCCGGCCATGCTTGGTGACGCCGAAGTTCTTGTACAACATGTCGCCGGGAAAAATATTGGCGCCGACCAGGTCCTTGATCGCATTGCCGTATTCCCGGATCCCATGCTCGATCGCCTCGTCATCGCCGCGCTTTTCGGCATCGGTCAGCCAGATATTCAACGGCACCATGCGCCGTTCGATATACACATGGCGGATGATGATCTGGTCGGCTTCTTCCTCGACGATCGATGGCGCGACCTGCTTCAGTTCGGCCAGCAGATCATCGGAAAAACGGCTGCGCGGAAAGGCCACGTTCGAATACTCAAGGGTATCGGCCATGCGCCCGACCCGGTCATGGTTTTTTACCAGCAGGTATTTTTCCTTGACCAGTTCGCGCGTGGTGTCCTTCGGCGGCGGGAAGAAATCCTTGATCACCTTGAATACATACGGAAACGATGGCAGCGCAAACACCACCATCACCAGCCCGCGGATGCCGGGCGCCGCCTCGAAGCGATCGGATGAATGGTGCAGGTGATGCAGGTAATCGCGGTAAAACAGGGCCTTGCCGAGTTTTTGCAAGCCGAGCACCGTATAGATTTCACTCCTCGGCTTGTACGGCATCAAGGAGCGCAGGAAATGCACGTACGCTGACGGCACTTCCATGTCGACCATGAAATAGGCGCGGGTGAAGGAAAACAGCACGGTGATCAATACCGGATCGAAGATGATGGTATCGAGCAGCAAATCGCCCTTGCGGTTTTGCAGGATCGGGATCACGAACGGGTAAATCCGGTTGCCATTGATCCCCTTGCCGACGATGTAGGCGCCCTTGTTGCGGTAAAACAGGCTGGCCAATACCTGGATCTGGTAATTGGCTTCGCGCACATGACTGCCGAACAGCGCATCCATGCGCGTTTCGACATAACCGATGTCGCGGTCGAGGTCGACGAAGTGCGAGCGCAGCTGGTAATTGGTGACGATGCGCTTCAGGGTGAAATGCATGCCATCGCGCGCCGGGTAATACACCCGGTAGGTCGGCGTGGCTTCGGCCGGCTCGATATATTCGGTCGACACGGCCGGTCGCACGAAAATGAAATCGTTATGAAAATAGGTGCGATGCAGGATGTTGCAGCACACCGAATTGAAAAAGGTTTCCGCCAGCTCCGGCTGCTTATGATCGGTCAGTAAACCGATATAGTGCAGCTTGACCTCGCGCCAGACCGCGTCGGACAGGTCTTCCTGGTCGTATTCATCTTCCAGGATCTGCACGCATTCCTGCACCCGCTTGTCGTAAAAGGCAATCCGTTCACGGGACGCAGTTTGCGCCGCCTTCCAGTTGCCTTCCTCGAAATTGCGCTTGGCTTGCTGGCTGGATTGACGAAACAGCCGGTAATGCTTGTCGAAACCATCAAGCATGGTGCGCGCGATATCGAAGGCGATTTGCGACGACAGCAGTTTGGGAAACGCAGCTTGCATCAGGAACTCACTTCATCAGGTACGGCAGCCGGCAACGGATGATGCCGGCGCAATACGAACAATCGGGCGCATGCCAGTCACTTATTTTTTCGGCATCACGAACAGGGTTTGCTGCATGATTGCACATAATTTTTCCACGCCATCGTTGACGGCGAAAATTTCTGCGGTGGTGATCACCAGCGTCTTGCCCACCTTGACCACCTTGCCGCGGCCGATCAATGCCTGACCGATGCCGGGCGATACGATATTGATCTTGAACTCGGCGCTCAGGCATTCATGGGTCGGCATCAGTATCGTGTTGGCGGCAAAGCCGCCAGCCACGTCGGCGATGGTACCGATCACGCCGCCATGAAAATAGCCATGCTGCTGCGTGACCACCTCACTCATCGGGATCATCACTTCACAGGTGCCGTGACCCATCTTGCCCAGGCGGGCATCCCATGCTTTCAGCGTGCCCTGGCGGGCGAACGATTCCTGCATCATCGCGGCGGTCTCGGCGGATAGGGCTTGGTTTGCAATTGTCATCTGGAATTCATCTCGGTTTGTTTCACTTGGTTTGTTTCGGTTAGCGAGGCTGGCAATCAAATCATTTGTTTCACAGATCGATTCACCGGTCAGTTGAGAACTAAATTGACGTTAACGTCAATGTAAATCACATAATGGCAAAAAATAGTGTGGGGCATTGCCCGCTCCGGCATTACGTCACGCACTTTGCCGGGTACGCGCGCCATTCTTGCCGGCTGCTGGCGCGGCTGTCTTCCCACCCTCCTTGCCGGCCTGTTTTCCGGTTGCCGCATCAAGTGCACGCAGGCATTCTTTTTCATGCACGGCAATTTCATCCAGCGTCACATCGATATCTTCCCGCTTTTGTTGGAGTGCGGCGCGATGATGCGCCAGGATCCCCAAAAAACGCCGGGTCTGCGCGACTGAATCATTGGTGGAATCATACATGTCCACCAGTTCCTTGATTTCACACAGCGACAAACCCAGGCGCTTGCCGCGCAGCGTCAGCTTCAGGCGCGTGCGCTGGCGTGCCGAATAGACACGTATCCGTCCGCCTGCCCCTTCCCGCTTCGGGCTGAGCAAACCCTGGTCTTCGTAAAAACGAATCGCGCGCGGCGTGATCTCGAATTCACGCGCAAGCTCGGCAATCGTGTAGGTCGGCATGGGTTGGCAATAATGTTTACAATGGCAGTTAACGTTAACGTCAATCATATTGTAATCGCGCCGACCGGAAAAGGAAATGCATGCCGCACACTTGCAAAGCTGACAATTTACTGCCCCGTATAGCCGCCGCGCACCAACGCTAACTATGAGCAACAATGCTATCTAGGTGAACCAGACATGAATCCTCTCGAAGCCCAGCTCGACTATCCTTTTGCCGACACGCTGCCGACACCCGGTGCGGTGCTGCCTGTGGCCCCCGGCGTGTTCTGGCTGCGCATGGGCTTGCCCTTCGCGCTCAACCATATCAACCTGTGGCTGCTGGAAGATGAAAGCGACGGTGATGGCGACACCGGGCCGGTCAAGGGCTGGACCATCATCGATTGCGGGATCAATAGCGACGCCACCCGCGCCGACTGGGAAACCATCTTTGCCGAACATCTGCGCGGCTTGCCGGTGCTGCGGGTGATCGTCACCCATTGCCATCCCGATCATGTCGGCCTGGCCGACTGGCTGTGCCAGCGCTGGCAGGCGCGACTGTGGATGACGACCGGCGAATATGCGTTTGCCCGCATGATGGCAGCGGCGCTGCCGGGCGCTGACGGTACCGCGATGTTGCCCCACTTTGAACAACACGGCTTGCATGACCCGGCACTGATTGCACATCTGGAGGGCCGCAAAAGCTATTACCCGACGCTGGTGCCATCGGTGCCGACTGCCTACACCCGGCTGCAGGATGGCGGCACGGTGCATATCGGCAGGAATGGCTGGCGCATCATTACCGGTTTTGGTCACGCGCCCGAGCATGCTGCGCTGTATTGCGAGGCGCTGCAGCTGCTGATTTCAGGCGACATGATTCTGCCGCGCATCTCAACCAATGTCTCGGTGTTTGCGATTGAACCGGAATCCAATCCGGTCCAGCTGTATCTGGATTCGCTGGAAAAATATGCGGATTTGCCGGCATCGACGCTGGTGCTGCCATCCCACGGCAAGCCGTTTCGCGGCCTGCATGTGCGTATCGGCCAGTTGCGCGACCATCACGCGGCGCGCCTGGCGGAAGTGCTGGAAGCCTGTTGCGTGCCGCGCTCGGCTGCCGAAATCGTGCCGATCATGTTCCCGCGTGCCCTCGATGCACACCAGCTGACCTTTGCGCTCGGCGAAGCGCTGGCGCATCTGCATCAACTCTGGCTGAGCAAAAAGTTATCGCGGCAGCACGGCGCCGATGGCGTAATACGCTTTCAAACCGTGCCGGCACGGCAAACCTGACACTGGCACACTTTTTTGACAGTCAAACTTACCGGGTGACGGGTGCAGTGCCCATCCTGAATGCCGTGTCCGGCTTGTACAATACTTAACCAAACTCCGATAAATTTGTAACTGTTTGTAACGGAGTGCGCAGTGCATGCAGGCTGATGCGGCGGTTACGATTGCATGCCTAATTGCATATTCCTGCTGAAGAAGAATGCGATTTGCAACGCCGCCGGCGGCAACTGAATTTGCCTGCAAGTCGGGCGGAGTAGGCCAAGATTATTTGATGTAACCGAATGCGTGATGCAAACTTCGAATATCATTGTGGCTAATGGCATACATATTGCGTGTGTTTGCGGAACAATAATTCGCGCTGCTGCTGCCAACTATGTAAAATTCACAAGCTTTTTCCCTGTTTGAATTGAATATTTTCAATATCTGGCTTGTCTGTTTTTCGCAGCAAACGCCACGCAGCTGGCGTTAAGACATATAGGTATTTGTTGGAATTAAATGTTCCTTCCGTTATCCAATCAAATTGCTTTGACTCAAAATGACAAAATGGTCACAAAAAGTTCCTGCTGCAAAGAGACTGACTGTCAAGCCTTGACATGGAATAGTGCCCGCACATGAAAGCATCCTTAGAACGCGAAGATTTCAGCGAACGCCTGCAGCAGGCATTGCGTAACGCCGATTATTCCCCTGACAGTCCGACCCAACTGGCCCGAGAATTCAATATCCGGTTCGCTGGACGCCCCATCACCGTGCACGCCGCACGCAAATGGCTGGTCGGTGAAGCCATTCCAACCCAGGAAAAATTGCGCACACTGGCGCAATGGCTCGGCGTGCCTGCAGAATGGCTGCGCTTTGGCGGCAGCACCCAGGAGCAGCTTGGCGTCGGCGGCGAGAATGCGGACGGACCGCGCTTCGACTCGGCTGACCTGAAACTGATTGCGGACTTGCAGCGGCTCGATGATCAATACAAGACCATTGCACGTGAAATCATCCGCATGCTGGTGCGCATGAACCGAACCAAGGAATAAGACGCTGCACCAGCAACGCCGCCTCCTGCGCGGCGTAGCTCCCCCGGCTTGCCGCTCCGGCTTGCCGCTCCGGCTTGCCGATGCGATTTTTTCCTGGTGTTGTGCGGCTCACCCTGAACGCTGGCGCATGCTGACCACCTGGCCGTTGCTTGCTTTATCGGGTCGCCACGGCCCTTTTCTCCTGCGCCGATCCCGCACCCTATCCCGGCAGACTGCGCGGCTTGCGCCGGGCCTTGGCACTGAAGTGATCGAATAGTGCATCCGGCAGTACCCGCAGCAACCGGGCGACGATACCCATTTGCCATGGAATCACCGCATAGCTGGTGCCGCGCTCGATTGCGGCCACGGCCTGCGCCGCGAATTTTTCAACCGGCATCAGGAATGGCATCCGATACGGATTGACCCGCGTCATCGGCGTATCAACATAGCCGGGCGCAATCGTCACCACTTTGATGCCGCTCGACTTCAGTTCCACCCGCAGCGATTCGCAATAACTGATCACGGCCGCCTTGGAGGCGCTGTAGGCGCCGGAGCCCGGAATGCCGCGGATGCCGGCCACGCTGCCAATACCCACCATGCGGCACGCGCTTCGCCCATCCTGCGCCTGCTGCTTCATGGCGACGATGAAAGGCGCAAAGGTGGCCACCGTTGCGGTCAGGTTGGTGGCGATGATGCGTTCGAACACCGCCATATCTTCCGCATATTCGGTCAGCGTGCCGCGCGAGATGCCGGCGTTGGCAATCACCACGTCAATCCCACCCATCTGCGCCATGAAGTCGGCCGCCGCCGCCGCCATCGCGGCATGATCGGTGACATCCAGCGCGTAGCAGCGATGGCGCTCAGGGTTCGGCAGGCTGGCGACCAATTGCTGCAGCACGTCGTCGCGCCGCGCAACCAGGCCCAGGCACGCGCCCTGTTCGGCATAGCGCCGGGCCAATGCCGCGCCGATGCCGCTGGAGGCGCCGGTGATGAAGACTCGTTTCATGGTGTGATTCCGTATTGGTCAGTCGGTCGATCGGTTAATTGACAGTTGGCGTTGCCGCGATGCTGCGCCACGCCGTTATGCGTGTAAATGTTACGCAAGTCAAAATAAAAAGTCCGCCCCTCTTGCGAGCGGCGGACCGATTCTGCACCGGCAAAGCCGGCTCAGCGTTTATTTTTTGGCGGCTGGGGCAGCGCCGTTTTTCTTGGCGGCGGTGGCAACCAGGAAATCCATCACTTTCAGCGTGCCGTCATGCAGTACCGGCTCCGGCTGGCGGCCGATGCTCTCGCCGACGATCGACGGCGACGTCACATAGCGGCCATCGATTGCGACCATCGGCACGCCATCGATGCCATAGGCTTGCTGCAGCTGCACCGCACGCTTGATTTTCGCGGTCACCCCGAACGAATTGTAGAGGTCCATGAATTTCTGCTTGTCGATGCCTTCCTTGGTGATGAATTCGACAATCTGGGCTTCGGTATCGAGCTGGCGACGATCGGAATGAATCGTGCGGAAAATTTTCTTTTGCAACTCTTCTGACTTGCCCATCGCTTCCAGCGCATAGTACAGGCGTTGCTGCGGCGCGAACGAATCGCGGAATGCAACCGGCACCCGCTTGAAGACGATATTGTCGCCCTGCTTCTTCACCCATTCCGACAGTGCCGGCTCGAAAGCGCTGCAATGCGGACAGGAATACCAGAAGAATTCGGTGATTTCGACTTTTTTACCGGAATCGGTCTGCTGCGCCTGGTCCAGCGTGCGGTAATCCTTGCCGCTTTGCGGATTATCCGGCGTGGCGCCGGCGCCTGCAGCCAGCAGGGAAAAACTAACGGCCATCAAGATTCGAGAAAGAAATCGCATATCGTTCCTTATAAAAAATTACACTCTGTTCGGCAATCCACCGACCTTACCGTGCTATTTCGGGATGCGCACCACTGCCACATCCACGCCGTTTTCTGACAATTTCGAGCGTACCTTGTTCATTGCATCGACCTGCGCCAGCGGTCCGATCCGTACCCGGTACAAAACGCTGCCATCATCGCTGGGACGCTCGGTGATGCGCGCCTCGATCCCCAGCAAGGCCAGCTTGGCCTTGGCATTTTCCGCATCGGCCTGCTCGCGAAAAGCGCCCGCCTGCAGATAATAAATCCATTTCTCTTCGCCTGCAGCGGCCTCCTTGGCCGACTCCTTGCCGTCAGCCGGCTTGGCCTCGGCGGCTTTCGGCTTGGCGGCGGCCACTGCTGCGGTCGACTTGTCGACCACCGGCACCTTGGCATCCGGCTTGGCCGGGGCTGCAGCCGCCGCCGAAGCCGGATCGGTGGTCACGGTGACTTCCGCGTCCTTCTGGAATTCCTTCGCCGCCTGCTTAGCCGGTTCGCGGTTGCCGTACAGTGACTTGTTCAGGTCCGGCAACTGGCTAGCGCCATTGCTGCCTTTATCCGCCTTCATACCGCGATCGACAAACGAGATCGGCGTCTTGGTGATTGTCACCGCCACCACCACGGCGATCGCAAGGCCGATGATCAAGCCGATGATGATCCCGAGAATAGTGCCGCCGGCCTGCTTATGCTTGTAATTCATTCTATGTTCCTGGTACTTGCAACATGTGATCCTGATCACATCCTCGAAGGCGCCGATACACCGATCAGTGCCAACCCGTTGCGCAATACCTGGCGAGTCGCCGTCATCAATGCCAGGCGTGCCATTTTAGTGGCGGCATCGTCGACCAGCACCCGCTCTGCATTGTAATAACTGTGCAATTCACCCGCCAGATCGCGCAGGTAGAACGCTACCTGATGCGGGCCCAGTTCGTCGAGTGCTTTTTGCAGCATGTCCGGATATTCTGCCAGCTTGGCCAACAGTGTGGTTTCACGTGGCGCCGATAGCGGTGCCAAATCGACACCGTGCAGGGTGGCGACATCGCCGCCCCACTGGTTCAGCACCGAGCAAATCCGCGCATGCGCGTATTGCACGTAGTACACCGGATTTTCATCCGACTGCGCCAGCGCCAGATCGACGTCAAACACGAATTCGGTATCGGCCTTGCGTGAAATCAGGAAAAAGCGCACCGCATCGCGTCCACGCGTCAGGTCCCGCGAACCTTCCTGCTGCACACCGTCTTCAGCAGTGCCGTCGCCGGCCGACCATTCGATCAGGTCACGCAAGGTCACGTACGATCCGGCGCGCTTGGAGATCTTCACCTCTTCGCCGTTTTTCATCACCGTGACCATCTTGTGCAGCACGTAGTCCGGATAGCCTTCGGGAATACCGAGATTGACTGCCTGCAGGCCGGCGCGCACGCGGGCGATGGTGCCGTGGTGATCGCTGCCCTGCACATTGATCACCTTGCCGAAACCACGCTGCCACTTGGTGATGTGATACGCCACGTCCGGCACGAAATAGGTAAAGCTGCCGTCGGATTTGCGCATCACCCGATCCTTGTCGTCGCCGTAGTCGGTCGAGCGCAGCCACAAGGCGCCATCCTGCTCATAGGTCTTGCCGGCGCGGGTTAGCGCGTCGACCGTGGCGGCCACCTTGCCATCGGCGTACAGCGACGATTCCAGATAATAATTGTCGAACTTCACCCCGAACGCCTGCAGATCCAGGTCCTGTTCATGGCGCAGGTAAGCCACCGCAAACTGGCGGATCGATTCGATATCGTCGACATTGCCGCTGGCGGTGACCGGCGCGCCATCGCTGGCCGCCACCGTCTTTTTGGCCAGGAAATCATTGGCGATGTCACCGATATAGTCACCGTTGTAGGCGGTTTCCGGCCAGGCAGCGTCGCCCGGCCTGGCGCCTTGGGCGCGGGCCTGCACCGAGCTTGCCAGGGTGGCAATCTGCACCCCGGCATCGTTGTAATAGAATTCACGGGTCACCGCATAACCCTGCTCGTCGAACAGCGCCGACAACGCATCGCCGAGTGCGCCCTGTCGGCCATGGCCGACATGCAGCGGGCCGGTCGGGTTGGCGGACACGAATTCGATCAAGACTTTCTTGCCGGCGCCAACCGTGCTCTTGCCGAACTGCGCACCTTCGGCCAGTACCGCCGCCACTACCGCCAGCTTGGCTGCGCCCGACAGGCGCAGATTGATGAAGCCGGGGCCGGCAATGTCGATCGATTCGATCAAATTCTGCCGCGCCGGATTGGCCAGAACCGCAGTCACCAGCGCCTGCGCCAGTTCGCGCGGATTCTTTTTCAGCGGCTTGGCCAGCTGCATCGCGATGTTGCAGGCGACGTCGCCATGGGCGACATCGCGCGGGCGCTCCAGCACGACGGCAGGTGCCAGCCCGGTTGCGGCCACGATCGGGGCCAGCGCTTGCTGGAACAGGTCGATGATTTGTTGTCTTTGTAACGCTAGCATGAATATTTTAGTAAGTTGAACGACACGCGCCAGGACGCCAGCGCAGCCGTGATTATACCGGCTGGCAGTTAATCGACAGCGCAATCCTACACGGGACCAGATCTAGTGCCTGTAACATAATGAAACAAACCCGACAGGGCGTAACCGGCAAACCCGCAATGTTGATGGAAAAGACAATTTTTGATGCCTTTGATGCAGGAATTGGCAAGCAGGCAAATCTATCGAGCAACATCTGTGCATCCCTCACTTGCAGACGGATTAAAGCTCAGGCATGCTGATCACATCATGAAACCACTTATCCTGATCCAGACCGGCATCGTGCTTGCGGCAGCATGGAGTGCGGGCGCACTGGCGCAAACTGCAGCGTCGCCCGCATCGCCGCCGACCGTGGTCGCCGCGCCGGCACCGATGGCCGCATCGGCACCGGCAATCCGCCAGCATGCCACCACGATTTACCGGCAGGTGTTGCCAGATGGCCGGATCGTCTATTCCGACGAAGCCGTGTCCGGCGCCCGAGTGGACCATACCATCAAGGTCGCACCGCCGATCGAAGGCAACCTGTGGACTACCGAGCCCGGCGCGCGGGCGGTGGTGCCGCCGCAAACCGTGCCCACGCCGATTCGGCGGATCGCGATTGCGCCGGCCCGGACCGGCAAAACCGGGGCCGTGACCGTCAGCGACGAAGTGCTGGCGGAAGTGATGCGGGCTGAAATGCTGCTGGAAGATGCCAAGAAACGCCAGGCGGAAGGCGTCGCGCCGCTGTCCGTCGAGGTGCGTGACAACAGCGATGGCGGCCCGGCCACCAACCAGGCGTATATGAGCCGGCAAAAACGGCTGGCACGCGATGTAGCGTATGCCGAGGAAGAATTACGCAAGGCAAAAGAACGGCGCGACGGCGGGCGCTAGACTGGCAGCTGTGTCACCAGCCGGCCGGCGGCGCCTTGTGCACGACGTTCAATGATCGCTCAACCGCTGTGCGCGTTTGATCAATCCGCATTGCATTGGCTCGATTGATGGCATTGGCTGACTGCGCCGGACGCCCGATTAGCGTGACGCCCCGTTCCTGATGGCCGGGTCGGATCGTGGCTGGCGCCGGCGCCGGCAATTACTGCGCGGCGCGCTCGTCGCAAATCTTCAACAGATTTTTCAGGATATCGCGCCAGCTCAGGATGCTGATCACCGCATTGTTGGCATCGACGATCGGGATGCAGGAAATCTTGTGGGTATTGAAAATCGCCAGCGCTTCCATCACATCGGCATCCGGCTGCAGGGTGATCGGCTTGCGGGTGACGATCTGGTGCACCCGCTTCTTTAAGGTATCCAGATCCTTCGGTGTATACACATTGGTGCCGATGTTGGGGCTGATCGCCTTGAGCAGGTCGCGGTCCGATACCACGCCCACCAGTTCGCCCTCGTCGACCACCAGCACATGATGGAAGCGGGCATTATCGAACAATTCCTTGACCACCGACAGCGGATCGTCGAGGCCGACGCACACCACGTTGGCACTCATTATCTGGCTGACTTTCATACCTTACCTCAATCGGGTTGACTGGCGCGCTGGCCAGCTTGGGCCGTGGCTGCGCTGCGCGGCAAGCGTTGCCCGGCTTGCGTTGCCCGGCTTGCATGCAGCCTGTATTTCATTGTGCGCCATTTTTGCGGTACGGGAAAGATGGGGAAAATGCAGGATGGCCGACAGCGGTGCCGGCCGGATGGCCCACACTGCCGCCGTGCCCGGACTTATTTGACCACGGCAAACGGCAGCGCTCTGGCCGGGCGCCGCTCGAACAGTTTTTCGCATTCGGCGGCCGGCACCGGCTTGCTGAAGTAATAGCCCTGCCCCATTTCGCAGCCATGCTCGGCCAGGAATTTCTGCTGCTCGGCCGTCTCGATGCCTTCGGCCACCACCTGGATCTGCAGCTGGCGGGCCATGGCCAGGATCGCGGTAACGATGGCGGCATTGTGGGCGTCGATATTGACGTTGTGGACAAACGAGCGGTCGATTTTC
>JAKFBY010000063.1:0-4051 GCA_036677325.1 Paucimonas sp. | reverse complement strand
GCTTGCTCAGCGGCCTCCGGAGTAATCCAGCTAATAGAAGCTCCCTTGGCTTTATACAACTCACGCCGATAAATATTGATGAGTTCTACAACCGCCTCGTAACCCACCTCAAACTTGAAACTGCCATTCGCGCCCGGCCCAAGGACAACAGCTGCTTTCAGATTGAGGATGAATTTACCCTTATCTACTGATATTTGAGCGTTGCCTTGCAATCCCGCGCCATAGGCGGCACCTAGCGACCCACTGAGGTTGGCAAGCGTTAGCCATTGGCTAGCGCTTTTAGCCTCCTTGCTGTTGTTGATTCCTGTGGCGGGTCCTGCACGCAACGCAGCCAATGCTTTAGGTGGAGCCCAATTCAAAGCCCCTGTCAGTTCGATTCCTGCTTGAACACCGGCGAACAGATTGAAGTTGGCCTTCATGCCATTTTCAATTTGTACATTGGCGGCCTTGCCGGACATGACTTGACCACTTGATTTAGTGTCAACAGCCGTCAGAGCCTTGGATTTGTGTTCAAGGTCCGGGGTAGGGCTGGTATCACCATTGTCGGCTTTGGTTTTGATCGTTTCTTCGTGGGTCTTCCGTTCCGCTTTTGCTTCGGCATCTTCGCGCTGTGCCGGTTTGACAGGGCTGAGAGTCGCGCCATATTTGGTATTGCCGCCTATAGGGACCAGCTCAATACTACCGGCGAGCATGAGCGACGCACCGGCGTATCCCCACGCACGGGCACCGAAATGGAAGGACATGCGGCCGAGGTTCAAGGTCTGAAGTTGAGGATTACCTTCCAGATAGTAATCGACCGTCACATCCTTGGCTTTTTCGCGAGTCGGCATGTCGACTTTAAGCAGCTCCACTTCACCTCGAGCCAAGTCAAAGCTCAATGACGCGCTGGCCGACGTCTTGAAGCCTTCAGTGGCAGAGAAGGAGGGACCTTCCAGCTTTACTTCGCCATGCAGTTTCTTTTGCGGCGGCGCAAGGCAGCGGACAAATTGTGCCTGCTGGCTCTTGTCGAAAAGCCTCACTTCACCACGAACACTCTTTTTGAATACGACCTGTTTAAGATGCTCGCCCCATTCTTTTCGCGCACCGGCATCCTCAAGCTGAGTCACTTTATAGCCGTTGGTTTGCAAGAAGCTGTAAAACTTGTCGATATTGAACCAACCATTGGTATCAAACCAATCGCCGGCTTGATCTCCAATTTTTAGCGCGCCCTGGCTTGCCAGCCACTGGCCAAATACCTTCTGCGCGCTGTTTTTGCTTGCACCACCGTCACCGTTCTTCGGGATACCTTCAAGAATTTTTTTCGCGCTCTTGCCGACCTTTTTCAGGTCTTCCTCAAGAAGCTTTGGTGCACCCTTGAGGTTGAGCAAACTGAACCACTTCAACGGCGTGCCGTTAGCTGCCAATGTGCTGACTTCCCTTAGCGGGAAGCCATCCTTGACAAGCCGATCAACCGGCTGAGGCTCAAACTGTTCAGGCTCCCATAGCAAGTGACGTCGAATTGGGTCAGCGGCGACTTTTTGTTGAGCCTTTTCGTGTAAGCCCTGTTTTACAACTTGCAAACGGTCCCATTCGGCACGTTCGGCTTCGACCAGTCCGGCAGGTGCCTGGGCATTTTGACCCGTCGCTTCGATCCAGTTTTTGTACTTTTCACGCAAGCGGTTATTGATTTCCGATTGCTGTTTCTCCGTATCGAGATACAACTTGAACTGCTCGATACCTGTAGTGATGTCATCGCCACTGATCAGTGCGTACTCAGGTAAGGCGATCCCGTATTCCGCTACTTTGATAATCGCGTCGGTGTATTCGTGATAGGCAAACGACTTGGCTTCGCCATGCTTCCACGCCAGGTAGGCGTATGTATCTCCTTCGCAGGTGTATAAACACTTCTGCAGTTCATCACGCTTTTTCTTGTCTGTTTCAAGAAGCTTGGCAATATCTTCCTGAGCCTGTGGCTTGATGCCACCCTCACTGATCAGCGCCTTGCGTTTCTCCAGGTAATTTTGGACGCGAGCGCGAGCCTCGATTGCCCCGGCAGCGAACAACGTACCGTTCTCGTACGTATGACCCTTCTTTTCGGCGGCGGCAATAGCGATTTTTTTTAGCGCCAACCATTCGCTGCGTAATTTACGTAGCTCGCTGTAATCATCCCGGATACGGTTCTGAGTATCGATATCCGACTGAAGCTGATCTATACGTGAGCGCTGAGTATCGGTTTTTGGCGCTTCGGCCTTTGGTGCGTCCTTTTCTTTTGCGCGTTTTACTTCTTGGCGGCTGCGAAGGACCATTCCTGGGTCCATTTCGATATTCGGTTCCTGAGCTTCAATCTCCTCCATTCGCTGGCGCTGTTCGCCTTCGAGAAAATTACTCAGTTTTGGCTCAAGGAAGTAATTCAGTAATCCGCTGTCATCTAATCCCTTGAGGCGCTCATCGCGGGATTTACTCGGGGCAATTTGATTCTCCAGAGCGTGCATCGCCTCCTTCATCGAGGAGGCGGCGCGCTCGGGCAGCAACCAAAACTCTTCTTCGTCGGTTGCATAGATTGCGGTGCCATACGTGTTCGAACAAGGCTTGGGCTGATCCTTGAAGCTGGGAGCGCACGTTTCTGTAAAGTCTTTTTTCGGCCCCAAATCAATGGGCTTAGGGCCAGGCGCACTTGCACTTTCGGCCGTTGGAGCAGGTTGGGAAGCTGCCGTTGAAGGGGCAGCGGGTTTTGCAACCGCTTCAGCCTGAGCACTCTTGGGAACACTAAGATTCCAACCCGGCTTGATGGCATTCGGGTTGGTGATGAAAGGGTTCATCTGGCGCAGTTGCGCAACATTGGTGTTGTAGCGAGTGGCAATCTGGCCGAGCGTTTCACCAGGATTGACTGAATGATTGGTAATTTCCATGGTGCTTCCGTTCTGTTGTTGCGTCGGGTTCATTGGGGATTGGCGGATGCTGTTTGCATCAGCTGTTCAACCTTGATGAACGACTCTTCCCTGGATTGCAGGATGGCCATGGCTTCTGGCCGGGTTTCAAGCAGCGGTCCATCGACGATAGAGGCGAGCTTGAGTAAATGATCACCTTCGTAGATGTTGTTTTTGAGCAAAAGGTCCAGGTTCTCGGTAATTTCATTGATGCGATCGTCGCCCGGTTCGCCGAACGCTGCATATTGCTCATCGACCCAATACAACCATCCCAGTCGCGCTTGAATCTTTGCTGTGTTGTCGGGAAGGTTGTAAGCCGGGCCATCACTACGCCACTTCAGTTCCGATGTAGCCGTCCATAACAGCCACGCACCGCGCTCTTTGCCGAAGTGGCTGGGGGCAGGGCTGTACACCGCTTGCCAAGGACCGAACAATTGAACGGACGCGTCACTAGCGGTGTAGGCCAGCGCAGCCCAGAGGCTGGGTTTGTGATAGCTCAACAGGCTTTGGCCGCCGGAACCGTCATTGGCTCGCAGTAACCAGCGCGCGTGCGCGAGGGCCTGGGTGGCGTCTTCTGCGACCAGCGCAATGCCCGAGTAGTTTTCTTCACACAATCGCGTGGCTTCGGCTGCCAGACGGCTACCCCACGGCGCCGTGAGCCAGAGCGGACCTTCGTCAGCGATTTCGGCAAAGTCAGTACTGCTGAACAAGGCCTGAGCATTCATCGGCTCGCCGATACGATAGAGACGAGACATCGCCTCGGGCTGGCGTCCGCGATCG
This sequence comes from Paucimonas sp., assembly GCA_036677325.1. GTDB lineage: Bacteria > Pseudomonadota > Gammaproteobacteria > Burkholderiales > Burkholderiaceae_D > Paucimonas. The sequence continues at coordinate 365 of JAKFBY010000063.1, read as the reverse complement.
ATGATGAAACACAGGACCTGACTGGACTGTTCCCTGGGCAGCGACTCGAATCCATAGCGAGGTGCGGCCAGCAGGGTGTTCATGGCGTTTACATGCATGTGCAATCCTTACGGCTGCAGGCGCCGTTGCTCTGTTTGCCGCACAATGGCGTGATACCCGACTCGTTGAGACGGCTGGGGAGAGGGGCCTTGCCCGCTGTATCCGCATCCGCCACCTTCATCGGCCCAGGCAACAACGGCGCAGCAGGCGTACCCGCACCCGGTCCACCACCGGAATTGACCTTCACCTCAGCCCCACTAATCGTCACACCCCCCGCATCAATCTTCACAAAGCTCCCGCCAGCCTTGGCCGTCAGCTCCATGCCA
>JAKFBY010000062.1:0-43412 GCA_036677325.1 Paucimonas sp. | reverse complement strand
CACCAGCGGCGGTCGCGCTTCAATTCGTCGAGCAGGTTCGGCGGCATTTCCTCGTAACTGCCGGCAAGGTCATACGCGATCCAGACACCCCAGCCGGCGCGCCGCATCAGCGCGGCTTCGACGAAATCATGCGACAAAATTTCACCGGCCAGCGAGCCGCGCCCGGGCAACGGCGCCAGCGCGCAATGATCGATGAAAGGCGCCATGCGGATAATCGCATTGTGGCCCCAGTAATGCGACTCGCCCAGTTGCCAGTAATGCAGACCGGCGGTAAACAGCGGCCCATACACGGCCGACGCGAATTGCTGGATGCGCGCATACAGCGTATCGCGGCCGGCGGCACGCGGCGCAGTCTGGATAATGCCGGCGCCGGGATTGGCTTCCATCAATCGCACCAGCGTCGTGATGCACTCGCCGCTCATCACGCTGTCGGCATCCAGCACGATCATGTAGCGGTAATTGTTGCCCCACCGCCGGCAAAAGTCATCGATGTTGCCGCTCTTGCGCTTGACCCGGCGCTGGCGGCGCCGGTAAAAAATCCGCTTGAAGCCGTCCAGGGCGGTACAGAGCTGCGCCCAGCCGGCCAGTTCGGCAATGCAGATATCGGCATCGCTGCTGTCGCTCAGGATAAAGAAGTCGAAGCGTGACAACGCATCGGTGCCGGCCACCGATTCATATGTGGCGCGCAGGCCGGCCATGACCCGCGCCACATCCTCGTTACAGATCGGCATCACGATCGCGGTGCGCGCCGCGACATCGATCGGCTGCGACTGGGCGGCGTGGCGCGAAATGGCGAAACGGTCGGTGCCGCGCACCATCACCAGAAAGCCCGCCAGCGCGGTCCAGAAACCGGCCGAGACCCAGCAAAACAGAATCGCGAACAGTGCCAGCAACAGCATTTCAAGCGGCTTGCTTCCCTGGTACGGCAGCACCTTGGCCATGAAAAATGTTGCGACTGCAGTTTGCAGCAACATCAGCAGCAGCAGCACCAGGCGGCGGATATTGCCCTGATGCTGCCAACGGCCACGCGGGTCCGGGCCATCGACGACGTCATCGTCGATGCCGTGCGATGCATCTGCCGGCCAGGCCTGGCGGGCATCGTTGCCGGATTCGCGCGGCGCCCACTGGTGCGGACGCCGTCCGAACGCGTGCAGCCAGCGTTTGAATGGATTGAGCATGCCCCACGGATGCGGCGCCATCGATGCACGTCTTAGCGGCGGCGCCAATGCCGCTGGCGGCAGGCTGTCGCCATCCAGGCCGGCCTGACGATGGGCGATCTCGAGCCGGGTCGCGACCGAATCATAGGCAGGATGCAGGGTCGGCTGGGTCGCGCCGGCCAGCACCTGGTGCAGCCGGATCATCGCTTCGCGTGGCGGCAACTGGTCGCTGCCGGCGAGCTGGTGCGCGACCTGTTCGCGCACCGCGTCAGCCAGACCGAGCCGGTCCAGGTAGTGCGTGCAACACGCGGCGATGGCCGGCGTGCGCATTACTCGGCCGGCAGTATGTAGCTCCATGTTTCAGACAAGGGTTGGTTGCTGTTGCTCAGGAACCCGCGCAGCTCCAGCGGTTTTTTGTCATCCTCGCGGCGTAGCCGCATGGCCATGCGCCAGCCACCGGTGGCGGTGTTTTTAAAGGTGGTCAATTCCAGAATCTTGGTATTGGCATCCGCCGTCAGGTTGGCTTGTACCTTGCTGTCGGGCGCCAGCCGTTTGAAGGCCGGTCCGTCGAAATCAACGAACAGGGCAATGCTGTCATCGGGCTTGGCCAGATAACCATGCCCCCTTCTGGTTTGCGCAACCCATGCCTGCGGGCGCTGTTCCAGCTGCTTTTGCCAGCGGATACGGTATTCGATATTGAATGGCACACCCACCTGCGGCATCTTGCTGGGCACCCAGAAAGCGACGATGTTGTCATTGGTTTCATTCGGGGTCGGGATCTGGATCAGTTCAACCCGCCCTTCGCCCCACTTGCCCTTCGGCTCGACCCAGGCACTCGGCCGCGCCTCATAACGTGCTTCCAGATCTTCGTAGCTGGAAAATTGCCGGTCGCGCTGCATCAAGCCAAAGCCGAGCGGATTGGTCAGCGCAAACGACGTTACCAGCAAGCGCTTCGGGTTGACCAGCGGCCGCCAGATCCATTCGCCGGTGCCCGACTGGATCGACAGGCCATCCGAGTCATGCACTTCGGGCCGGTAATCCGCGGTGGCAGCGTGCTGGTTCTCGCCGAAAAAATACATGCTGGTCAATGGTGCGATGCCCAGCTTGATGACGTTTTCACGCAGGTACAACTGCGCCTTGACCTCCATTGCGGTCTCGGCGCCGGGCGTGATCGTGAACCGATAAGCGCCGGTCGCGCGGCGGGAATCAAGCAAGCCATAGATCGTCAATTCCTTTGCAAACGGTTGCGGGCGCTCGATCCAGAAGGCGACGAAGCGCGGAAACTCTTCTCCGGAATGCAATGCGGTATCGATTGCCAGCGCACGCGAAGACAAACCGTAAAGCTGCCCCTGGCCGAGTGCGCGAAAATAGCTGGCACCCAGAAACACCAGCACCTCATCCTTGTATTGCTGGGTATTGACCGGGAAATGCACCCGAAAGCCGGAAAAACCCAGATTGGCCAGTTCCTTGGTCTGGATCTTGTTCTTGCCGTAATCAAACAAAGCTGGCGAGAACTTTATTTCCTGTACCCGCTGGCCGACGATTTCATGGATTTTCACCGGGCTGTCGAATTGCGGTCCCTGATGGAAAAATGCCATTTCGAATGGCAACCTGACGTTACGCCAGATTGTTTTGTCGCGCTTGAAGCGGATATCGCGGTACTGGTCATAATTCAAGTCTTCCAGTGTCTTCGGAAGGTTTTTTTCCGGCACTTGATAACTGCCTGCTGCCAGCCGTTTGGCTTGCGCCGCCACATCGTTGAACCCGAATGCCTGCGCCATGCCGGGAATCAGGCACAGTAATAAACCAACACGGGAGATAAAACGAACCGCTGCGCGCTCAGGGAAATGCCAATCCATGCAATGTCCAGTTTCTACAAAAAAACGATAAGCGCTTATCGTGACAGAGCATCATCCAATGCGTTTGATTGCAAGCAATTGATCAGGAAATTTTAAGACGTCTTTACGCAGCCTCAACAATCCAAGCTTTTTAGCGCAAGACTTTTTGGATGTGCGCAGCTGGCGTTCGATGGGTGCTGGCGCAACTGACCATGCAAGCGCGTTGTGCGTCATGCCGAACCCACTATTGGGATCGAGGGAATGCTGAAAGGTTCAGTCGGGTTGGTCAGGCGAAATAACCGAATCGGCTTATCCGGCGTTTGGTATAACGCCTGGCAAGATCAAACAGGGGAAAAATACTGAAGAAATGCGGAGGCACTCAGACACTGAAACACCTGGCCAGCGCATGCTGCCGGCCATCCGGCAGGATGCAAGCCTTTATGTCCGCTTCAATGCTGGCGGTGGAAGATGACGCGTATTTTTGATTCGGGTTGCTGCTGCACAGGCGCTTCGTCAGACTCTTCCTTGCGCAGCAGAAAAATGAAATAAAAAAACACCACTGCGGCACAGCCAACAGACAGCAGGGTATAAATCGTTTCAGTGGTCATAAAAAGCGGGAATAAGCTTTGCAGGGCGTTCATTGCGTGCTCTTTTCTGGATAAGAAAATAAGGAACGGCATCAAATCGGAAGTGACCACGACATGCATGCATGTCAAAAAATAGATGCGCTTCAAAACTGTTTTATCGACAGCTTGATGAACAAGGATACCCGTACGAATGGCTGCTTGCATCTCATAAATATGGGAAAAGCGCGGCAATTTACAATTGTTCACAGAGCGAATCTAATTTGCGACAGGCAATGTCCCGTTGCTTCTTCAAACGAACTTAATTTGTTTATTCCAGGAAATAATACGTTGCAGCAATATCCATCGATTTGTCGATGGCCGGCGGCCGCGATCAGCTGGATGTGGCCGGTTTTTGCACGCAGTGGCTAACTGAAGCAACCAAATCCAAACTGCACATCAGTGCCAGATTTCATTGCACGTTGAAGCCGCCCGATCTTCCGGGTTCGGCCGTAACCGGACAACTACACCGTATTTAATATGGATCTGCGGCTGCCGGCCTGCAGGAAAAAACCAGCATCGGCGCGCAACCGGATGCGGCCTTACCCGACCTTGTCATGCCTGGAATGAATCGCCATCAAATTGCCTCAAGCGATTGCGGTATCCGCAGCCTCATGCCATCGCATGGCGTGGCAGGTTGATTGTAAAAATGCAGCCGGTATGCGGAACGTTGCGCACGCTTAAAATCCCGTCAAACGATTCAATACTGCGCCTGGCGATCGACAGCCCCAGTCCGAGCCCTGTTCTGTCATCACTCCTCTGGAGAAACGGCGAAAACATCGATTCCGCGCTGCCCGGTGGCAAGCCACCGCAATGGTCCCTGACATCAATCAAGATGCGGTCTCCATTGGCGTAGGCATTCAAACTGACTTCCGTATTCGGCTGCGTGAATTTGAATGCATTTTGAAGCAGGTTACCGACAGCAGAAAAGAGCAGGTCACGATCGGCCTTGACTGCCAACTGTTCATCAACCGCGGACACCAGCAAGGTACAGCCACGCGCTTGGGCGTCGAGACCTGCTGCCTGCGATACATCGAAAATGAAACTGGCAAGTGAAAACTGGGCTTGATTGTTAAAAGCACCGCCCGCGATACGAACTTCTGCCAGCGAGCGGTCGATTAGGTAGCTCATTTTTAACAAGCTTGATTCCAGCACCGTTCCCGTGGCACCGGTCAGAGAAAGATTGCCTGCCTTGGTGGCGGCAAATGCCAGGGTCGCAGTGCCAAGCAGATTGCGAAGTTCATGCGCGAAGTTGCCCAGCATTTGATTGACGTCACTAGCTTGCTTGGTAGCGACAATAGCATCGCGTTGGTAAGTAAATTCTGTGACCGCGTCGGCAATCGCATTGTCCAGACAACGGTTAAGCGTGCGAAATTCGTCAACCTCGAACGGCGCATCGCGCTCAAAAGCCAGATCAGTAATCGCCTGGCAAAGGTCGCCGTAATCATGCACCACCTGGTTCACTGTGAAGCCCAGTTTGAGGAGGGCATGGCCATGCTGTGCGGCCGAATGACCTATTTCGGATACGGCTACTCCCGCACCACTTGCGTCACCGGATACCTTTCGGCTTGCCATTGGGTCTGCGCCCTGTTCAATACTCAAGGTCTTGATCAGCTGATCCAAAAACATCGGGATGCCGTTCTCAAGCTGGCTTTTGGTTGCAGCCCGCTTCGGCCTCGTCGCAACCTTTGCCCTGCATCGTTCGATGAGATCGGCGCGATTATTGGCAAGAAAATTGTACATCATGGTTATGCCACCTTTGACTTAACACGAGGAAACCAAGACGCCTGGAAGAATCATTATAGGCCGCTTGCCACGAATGCATTGGACATTCCGTTGAGAGTGCGCAAGAGCAATCTCTGCATCTTATTTTTTCGAGCCGCACGATTCGCATGTCATGCAAGTTTCCATAGCTTCGGTAATGGTTTGCGTCGGGCCGAAAGGGGGAAGTTCACATTCCGCAACCTCCGGTCAGCTAGACTCGCAACAGTTAGGGGTTAATCGGCCCCGCAGTCAGCCAATCCATACATGCAAACACTGACGACAATAAATTTTCTGCGCCGGTTGACCGGGTCAGTTACGGTGCGTGACTTGCGGAAAGAATTTAGCGGATCAAAATTCAGTTGGCTGTGCATTGCCGGTTTCCGGTTCAACCTTGCCGCGCGCCTGTAGCCACAGCATGATCAGCCAGCATAACAAGGCCCAGCCGATGCCCACCACCCAGCCAGCCAGCACATCGGTCGGCCAATGCACGCCAAGATAGACGCGGCTGACACCGACCAGCACCGTCAGGATCGCCGCCACGCTCAGCAGATACAGCTTGATCCATGGATTGCTCTGGGTGCGCGCCAGCAAGGCGCCGAGCGTCAAGAACACGACGGCAGACAACATGGCATGGCCGCTTGGAAAGCTTTGCGTATAGACGAATGCACCATGTGGCACCAGATCCGGTCGTGGTCGGGCAAACCCCCATTTCAACGCCTGGCTGACCAATCCGCCACTGATGATCGAGCCAGCCACCATCCATGCCGCCTGACGCTTTTTTACCAGGATTAAAAAGCCAATCACCAAGACAGTCAGCACTGCCAGCACGCCGCCACTGCCCAATGCGGTAAAGTCACGCATCATTTCTTCGAACCAGCGCGGCCCGGTCGGGTCGGCCAGGTTGGCCGGGTTGCGAAAAGCAAGCAGCACCGCAGTATCGAATTCCCGGGTTTCTCCCTCGATCACTTCGTCGGCCAACGCGCTAAACAGGTAAAGCGCGCCCGCCGCCAGCGCGATCGTCATCAGTGCCGTTTTTTCTGCCAATCCGATCCGGTGCAGCAAGCCGCGCAAGGTATGCCAGCGCTGCCTGATCCAGTTGCCAGTGATGGCTTTCATGCGGGTGCCTTTAATTTAAAGATGGGCCGGAGTGATGCCGCCCGCAAGCCGGGCAATGTCATCCCTGCCGCACAGGATGACAAGCAGTGACGAGCAATTTTATGGCAAAACCATGCCCGACCTGATTTTCCGGTGCGGCGTTGAGTCGACGCCGAAAAATCTGAACGCAAACCGGATGGCAAGTGCGACGATTAACCTGGCGGCATTTTATCGGTCGCGGGAGGCTGCTTGACGAAACGGGTCGCCAATAAAATGCATAACGCAAAAAATGTACTGAGAATGGCTGTCGATTCCCGTCCCATGCCGGCAGCAATGCCGACCGCCGAAGTCAGCCAGACGCTGGCCGCCGTCGTCAAGCCCCTGATTTCCTGCTCGCGGCCCAGCTTGATGATGGCGCCGGCACCGAGAAAGCCAATGCCGGCAATTACCCCCTGCAATACCCGGCTCATGTCTTCCAATGGGGTGCCAGCCTGCAATGGTACCAGCACGAACAAGGCCGAGCCGAGCGCGACCAGCATATGGGTACGGAAGCCGGCAAACGAGCCGGCAGATTCCCGCTCATAACCAAGTATCCCGCCTAGTAGCATTGCCATGAACAGGCGCACAAAGGTGCGGGTAAATTCCGACAGGTTGGCCAGATCCGAAAATTCCTGTCCAATGGTATTCCAGACTATTTGCCACCACGCATCCATTTTTCACTCTCTTGCCTGATCAAACCCGCACCAACACTTTTTCTGCAAGCCGACGTGGCCTCACACCTGTTGCACTTCCCACCTTGTAGCAATCCCGCAATAGTTATCGCTGCATGGAAGCATCGGCGTATTGATTTCTCTCAGGCTACAGCCAATTTGCGCGAATCGCCTGCCGAGCCGATTCGCGCACACAAGGAAGCATCGAGAAATCGGCGCTGCCCAGCACAAGGCAGCCGATCTGGTTAAAATACCCTGTGCACTGCGCTGTGCGGCGCACGCCCACCCAGCTTTCCCCCTTATGCCTGCCACCATACCGCTGTCGGTCCTGGACCTGTCGCCAATTACCCAGGGCAGCGACGCCCGCCAATCGTTTCACAACTCTCGCGATCTTGCCCAACACTGCGAACATCTGGGCTTTCACCGCTTCTGGCTGGCCGAGCATCACAGCATGCCCGGCATTGCCAGTGCCGCCACCGCAGTGCTGATCGGCCATGTCGCGGCTGGCACTTCCCGCATCCGCGTCGGCGCCGGCGGCATCATGCTGCCCAACCATGCGCCGCTGGTGATTGCCGAACAATTCGGCACGCTTGAATCGCTGTTTCCCGGCCGGATCGATCTCGGCCTCGGCCGGGCGCCGGGATCGGATCAGGCCACCGCCCGCGCGCTGCGGCGCACGCTTGCCAGCGACCCCGACCAGTTCCCGCAGGATGTGATCGAACTGATGCGCTATTTCCAGCCAGTCGAAGCCGGCCAGACCGTGCGCGCGGTCCCGGGTGCCGGCTTGCAGGTACCGATCTGGATATTGGGTTCGAGTCTGTTCGGCGCCCAGCTGGCGGCCGAATTGGGCTTGCCGTATGCATTTGCGTCGCACTTCGCGCCTGCCCAGATGCTGCAGGCCATCAGTCTGTACCGGGCGCGCTTTCGTCCTTCCCGCCAGCTCGATCGCCCCTATGTGATGCTCGGCTTTAACGTATTCGCCGCCGACACCGACGATGAAGCACGTTTTCTGGCCAGTTCGATGCAGCAGGCATTCGTCAATTTGCGCAGCGGCCACCCGGCCCAGCTTCAGCCGCCGGTGGCCGGCTACGAACAGCAAATCACGCCGGCCGAACGCGCGCTGCTCGAGCACACGCTGGCCTGCACCGCCATTGGCGGCCCAAATCAGGTGCGCGACGCAATCCACGCCTTCATTGCCCGCACCGGTGCTGATGAATTGATGATCACGTCGCAAATATTTTCCCATGCAGCGCGACTGCATTCCTATGCGATCACCGCCGACGTCTGCGGCATGCCCAGTCAGAACGGATGAGTTCTTGAAAAACTCCCCGTTGCCGAATCCCACCGATCCGCCCGGCATCGCCGCAGGACCTAGCCACCTGAGGTTGCCCAGTCCAAACGTGCTGGCGCTGATGCTGGCAGGACTGGCCATGCTGGGGCCGTTTTCGATCGATACTTACCTGCCGGCCTTTCCCAACATCGAAGCATCGCTGCATGCCAGCGCGATCGAGGTGCAGCAGACGCTGACCGCCTACATGTTTTCATTTGCGGTGATGATTCTCTGGCATGGCGCGCTATCGGATGCATTTGGGCGGCGCAACATCATTTTAGGATCGCTGGCGGTGTTTGCCATTGCCTCGCTCGGCTGCGCAGCTTCGCACAGCATCGAATATTTATGGGCATTTCGCATCCTGCAGGGTATCTCGGCCGGCGCCGGCGTCGTCATCGGCCGCGCCGTGATCCGCGATCTGTATGCCGATGCGCGTGCGGCACGCTTGCTGTCGCTGGTGACCATGATTTTTTCGATTGCCCCAGCCGTTGCGCCGGTGTTGGGCGGCTGGATCGTCAAGCTGCTCGACTGGCGCTCGATCTTCCTGTTCCTGTTTGCCTACACCGTGCTGCTGCTGTGGTTTTGCTACAAGCGCCTGCCGGAATCGCTGCCGCCGGAAAAGCGCCAGCCGTTCAACCCGCACTTTCTGGCGCAAAGCTACAAGCGCGTGCTGGGCTCGCCACTGTTTCATTTGAAGGCCGGCGCGGTCGCCTTCAATTTTGCCGGGATGTTCCTGTATGTCGCCGCCGCACCGGTTTTCATTACCCATCATCTCGGCCTGGGACCGGATCAATTCGCCTGGCAATTCATCCCGGCAGTGGGCGGGATTTTCCTCGGCGCGCTGACCGCCAACCGGCTGGCCGGGAAAATATCGGTGCAAAAGCAAGTCATGCTCGGCTTCTTCTTTTTGATTGGTGCCGGGCTGGCCAACGTGCTTTACCATGCTTACCTGCCACCGGCACTGCCATGGTCGGTGTTGCCGCTCTTTTTCTATACTTTCGGCATGTCGGTGGTGGCACCGGGCGTCACGCTACTGGTGCTCGACCTGTTCCCGGACATACGCGGCACCGTGGCATCGTGCCAGTCGTTTGCGCAAACCATGCTCGGCGCAATTGTCGCCGGACTGATCGCGCCGTTCCTGTCGCACTCGGTGCTATGGCTGGCCGGCGGCCAACTTGCATTCGCCACCATTGCGCTGGCGCTGTGGATGGGCGGGCGCTCCTATCGCCGGCTTGCCCAGCGGCGCCTGAATGCATGGGAAACCATCGAATAAGTCTCCTGCCCCGAAATGCAGACGCTGGCAAAAATTCATGCTAAAGTTTAGCGACATCGTGAATAAACCAGCATGATCGAACCAGCAAATAGTATAAATTTGCCGATCGAGCAAACCGGGGTGCCAAATGCTTGACTGCCTATCAGTTAAGTGGCTGGCGCACAATCTGCCGACCGCAAAAAACAGGAGATATCATCTTGCGGCCAGGCAAATTCAAGCTTTTCCCCGATGCGCCGGGCAGAATGGTCGCCTGGTCCAACCTGGTCCAACCTGGCACAACATGGAACCGAGCTTCCATGAAAATATCTTCTATCGCCAGCAACGCTTTGCCGCTTCGGCGTGAACCGGGCGCGGCATCCGCCATGCACAGAACCGTCGCGATGACTGTTTCTTCCATCTTTTTGTCTGGCGTGCAAGGCACGCATGATCCGCGGCCACCTGGCGCCTGCCCTAGTTCGCGTGCCCGGCAATTAAAACGCGCAGCCGCCATGCCTGTCGACCTGCCTGAAATCCGCCTGCCCAATGGCAGAATGACTGACCTGAAATCTGATAATCACGAGACCGCTTATGGAAAATGATCGGCAACTGCCAACCAAGTCGCAGGAATTGCGCGCCTTTCTCCTGATAACCGTGGTCGCGGCACCGATTCTGGCGGTCGCACTGATGGGCGGCTTTGGCTTCATCGTCTGGATGTATCAGCTGTTTACCGGCACCTTGCCGACCGGATGAGTCTGCAAATGAGTCAGGTGGCTGGCGCACATCGCACGTGCCGGCAGGATAAGAATGCTGTTGAACTTGCCGCCAGCATGGCGTCGGGACCAAGGAGGTTGCCAATGGAACAGGAAGTGCATATTGCTGGAGTGATTGTGTGTTGCCAGCAGGCTCAAATCGAGGCGACCAAGACACGCATCGGCTTGCTGCCCGGCGCGCAATTGCATGCCCAATCGCCTGAGGGCAAACTGGTGCTGACCCTGGAAACCGATAGCATCAAACGCACGCTCGATTGCATCGATGCGATCCGGGCGTTGCCAGGCGTAATGGATGTATCTCTCGTTTATCAACATGCGGAGTCGCTTGCCGCAATGGAACAGGAAGTTGAATCATGATTAAACTGACCCGACGCGATTTTATCAAGCAAACCGCAGCCGTCACGGCGGCAACCACCGCCGGCATTCCGATGACTGCTGAAGCCTCCAATGTGGTGACCGATGCGTCGAAGACGCAACTGAAATGGTCGAAAGCGCCATGCCGTTTTTGCGGTGTCGGCTGCGGCGTCAATGTCGGCGTCAAGGATGGCCGGGTGGTGGCGACTCACGGCGACATCAACGCCGAAGTCAATCGCGGCATCAATTGCGTCAAGGGTTATTTCCTGTCAAAAATCATGTATGGCGGCGACCGGCTGACTACGCCGCTGCTGCGCATGAAAGACGGCAAGTATGCGAAAGATGGCGAATTCGCCCCGGTATCCTGGGACATGGCTTTCGATGTGATGGCCGAGAAATTCAAGAAAGCGCTGAAGGAAAAAGGACCCACCTCGGTCGGCATGTTCGGTTCCGGACAATGGACCATCTGGGAAGGCTATGCGGCGCTGAAACTGTTCAAGGCGGGCTTTCGATCCAACAACATCGACCCCAACGCCCGCCACTGCATGGCGTCGGCGGTAGCCGGCTTGATGCGCACCTTCGGCATGGATGAGCCGATGGGCTGTTACGAGGATATCGAAGCCGCCGATGCGTTCGTGCTGTGGGGCTCGAACATGGCGGAAATGCATCCGATCCTGTGGACCCGGGTCACCGACCGCCGGCTGTCGGCGCCGCATGTGAAGGTGGCGGTGCTATCGGTATTCGAGCACCGCAGCTTCGAGCTGGCCGACCAGTCGATCATCTTCCGCCCGCAAACCGATCTGGCAGTGCTCAATTTCATTGCCAATTACATCATCCAGAACAATCAGGTCAACCGCGACTTCGTCAACAAGCATACCCGGTTCGCGCTTGGCAACCAGGATATCGGCTATGGATTGCGGCCTGACCATCCATTGCAAAAGGCCGCCAAGAATGTCGCCGATGCCGGCGGCAACAAGCCGATCAGCTTCGAGGAATTCGCCAAGTTCGTCTCGGCCTACGATGTCGATTCCGTCTCGAAGCTGAGCAATATCCCGAAAGACAAGCTGATCAAGCTGGCCCAGCTGTATGCCGACCCGAAGACCAAGGTGGTGTCGTTCTTCACCATGGGTTTCAACCAGCATACCCGTGGCACCTGGTGCAGCAACCTGCTGTACAACATCCATTTACTGACCGGAAAAATATCCACGCCCGGCAACAGCCCCTTCTCGCTGACCGGCCAGCCATCGGCATGCGGCACCGCGCGCGAAGTTGGCACCTTTTCGCACCGCCTGCCGGCCGACATGGTCGTCACCAATCCGAAGCACCGGGCAATCGCGGAACAGATCTGGAAGCTGCCCGAAGGTACCATTCCCGACAAGCCCGGCTACCATGCTGTTGTGCAAAACCGCATGCTCAAGGATGGCAAGCTCAATGCCTACTGGGTGCAGGTCAACAACAACATGCAGGCCGCGCCCAACATCGTGCAGGAAGCCATGCCGGGTTACCGCAATCCGGCCAACTTCATTGTGGTATCCGACGCCTACCCGACCGTGACCACCATGGCCGCCGACCTGATTTTGCCAACTGCCATGTGGGTGGAAAAGGAAGGCGCGTACGGCAATGCCGAACGGCGTACCCAGTTCTGGCATCAGCTGGTGTCGGCACCCGGTGAAGCGCGCTCGGACCTGTGGCAACTGATGGAATTTTCCAAGCGTTTCAAGATGGAAGAGGTGTGGCCGCCGGAGTTGCTGGCCAAGGCCCCGCAATATCGTGGCAAGACCATGTATGACATGCTGTTTAAAAATGGCTCGGTCGACAAGTTCCCGGTCAACCAGATCGAGGCCGGTTATGCCAACGATGAATCGAAAGCCTTTGGATACTATGTCCAGAAAGGCTTGTTCGAGGAATATGCGCAGTTCGGCCGCGGCCATGGCCATGACCTGGCACCGTTCGATGTCTACCATCGCGAGCGCGGCCTGCGCTGGCCGGTCGTCAATGGCAAGGAAACCCAGTGGCGCTACAAGGAAGGCACCGACCCGTATGTGAAGGCCGGTGAAAACTTCCGTTTCTATGGCCATCCGGACGGCAAGGCGGTGATCTTTGCGCTGCCCTATGAAAAAGCAGCCGAGGAACCGGACAAGGAATTTCCATACTGGCTGTCGACCGGTCGGGTGCTGGAACACTGGCATTCCGGCTCGATGACGCGCCGGGTGCCCGAACTGCACCGGGCCTTTCCGAACGCGGTCTGCTACATGCATCCGGAAGATGCCAGGCAGATTGGCGCGCGCCGCGGCGACACCATCGAAATCATTTCCCGGCGTGGCGCAATGAAAACCCGGGTCGAAACGCGCGGGCGCAACAAGCCGCCGCGCGGCCTGGTATTCGTGCCCTGGTTCGATGCCAGCCAGCTGATCAACAAGGTGACGCTGGATGCGACTGATCCGATTTCGTTTCAGACCGACTTCAAGAAGTGCGCTGTCAATATCCGCAAGGTGTAGGAGAACAACATGAAAAAACTGCTGATCGCCCTGCTGATGCTGGCCAATTTTGCGAATGCCGCCTTCGCCGCCGAAGGTGTCCATGACGCCATGCGCGGCCCCACCGCGCTGGACCAGACTACGGTGCCGCCGCCGCTGGTCAACCCGGACAATAGCGATATCCGACGCTCGCGCAACTTTGCGATGCAGCCGCCGGTCATTCCGCACAAGGTCGAAGGCTACCAGCTCGACAAGAATGCCAATCGCTGCATGATGTGCCATGCCCGTACCCGGACCCAGGAGAGCCAGGCGCCGATGATCAGCGTGACGCACTTCATGGACCGGGACGGCAACTTCCTGGCTGAACTGTCGCCGCGCCGCTATTTTTGCATGCAATGCCATGTGCCGCAGGCCAACGTCAATCCGCTGATCGACAACAAGTTCATCGATGCCGATGCGATGCTCAACAAGCCGGTAGCGGCAGCTCCGGCCGCGCCAGCCCGGAAGAAATAAGGGAGCCGTGATGAAAAAAATGTTGACGCGGTTCTGGAACATCCTGCGCCGGCCTAGCGTGCACTTGAGCTTTGGCTTTCTGACCATCGGTGCGTTCATTGCCGGCATCCTGTTCTGGGGCGGCTTCAACACCGCCATGGAAGCGACCAATACCGAGGCATTTTGCACCGGCTGCCATGAAATGCATGACAACGTCTACCAGGAGCTGCAAGGCACGATCCACTTCTCCAACCGCAGCGGCGTGCGCGCCAAGTGTTCCGATTGCCATGTGCCGCACAACTGGACCGACAAGATGGCGCGCAAGATGCAGGCCTCCAAGGAAGTGTGGGGCAAGATTTTCGGCACCATCAATACCCGCGAAAAATTCGAGGCGCACCGGTTGCAGCTGGCGCAAAATGAATGGAAGCGTCTGAAAGCCAACAATTCGCTGGAATGCCGCAACTGTCACCTGTTCGAATCGATGGATTTCACCAGGCAGAGCAAACGCGCAGTCGATGCCCACTCGACCTTCCTGGCCAGCGGCGAAAAGACCTGTATCGATTGCCACAAGGGGATTGCGCATCAATTGCCGGACATGGCAGGCGTGAAATAAGCGCTGGTGCCGGCGGCCTGGTATCCAATCTGTGAGCAACCATGACAAAGCCCGGTGCCGCTTGTGCGGCACCGGGCTTTTTATATCTGCCAGAACTCAGCTGGCCTTGCCAACCTTGTAGATCGCAGGATCTGCCGGTCCGGTGACTTCGAGTTGACCGGCCAGACCCTTGCCGGCGCGCGACAGCGCATGGTCGACCAGCAGGTACATGCCCGGATAATCGACCTTGAACTCGACAATCGTCGCGCCGCCCGGTGCCACCAACGTGGTTTGAATGTCTTTCTTGATGGTCGACAGTGATCCTTCGCTATACACCTTGTCGAAGATTTCGCCGATCACATGAAATGATGAAATCTTGTTTGGACCGCCGACACCGAAGTAAATCCGCACCGTCTCGCCAACCTTGGCGGTGAGCTTGTTTTCCTTGGTCAGCGCACCGACGGCACCATTGAATACGTAATACTGCGGCAATTCGTCGGCCATCTTGTCCATGTTGAATTGCTGATGACCCTTGGTACCATGTGGGGCGCCGGTATAGATATCGCCCTGCATCACATAATATTCACGATCAACTTTCGACAATCCCTCTTCCGGCTCGACCAGGATCAAGCCATACATGCCGGCTGAAATATGATGCGGCACCGACGGTGTTGCGCAGTGATACACATACAGGCCCGGATTCAATGCCTTGAAGGTAATCGTTTCTTCCTTGCCGGGCGCCACTTGTGTATGCGCGCCGCCGCCATGACCGCCGGTCACCGCATGCAGATCGATCGAATGCACGGCGGTGCTGTTGGCGGCATTGGCCAATGTCAGCTGCACCGAGTCGCCGGTACGTACCCGCAGCATCGGGCCCGGCACCTTCTTGTCAAAAGTCCAGTAAGTAAAGGTGGTGCCGTCATCGAGTTTGCCAGCCAACTCCACCGTCTCGATCCGGTACTTCACCAGCTGCGGCTCGCGCTTGCCGATTGCCGCCGGCACTGCGGCCGGATTCATCACGACGCTGACTGCATCGGCGGCAGCCGGCAACATCGTGGTTTTCTGATCGCCTTTCGTGCTAGCCGGGACGGATTTTGGCGCGGCGGCAAGCGTGGCGCCGGCGACTTCCAGCACGCCTTCCATGCCAATCTGGCGATGGCCGGGGATGGTGCAGATATAGGTGAATTTGCCGGCTTGCGTGGCCTTGAAGCGCAGCGTGACTGGACCGGACTTGGCACTGAATTTCCTGGAGGCTTGCTGCAAGTCGGGAATCGCCAGATCGTGCTCAGCGCCCTCGCCGCTCGACAGAACGATCTCGATGGTATCGCCGACATTGGCGCGCAACACCGGATTGGCCTTGCCGTGCGCATCGAGATAAACCATCTTGCCATCGGCCATGCCGGTTGACAGTACATAACGTTGTACTGCCGCCTTGGCGGGTGCGGCTGCAGCATGTGCTGCATGGTCCGCTGCACCGGCAGTCACCGGCAGCAGTGTGGTCATCATCATCGAGGCGGCCATCACGGCGGCCAATGGCAAAGGCATGCAGCGTAGTCTATTTACGGCTCTCATTTTCTTCTCTCATCATCAAGTCCCGGGGTTCGACACAGGCAGCGCCGTCAAGCCAGCGTCATGCATATTCTTCAAGACTGGCTGGCGGTGCTACGCATTCCCGGCATGGTCTTTGGTCGTTGTCGTGTCAGGCATATTGTGCGCATCGCACATATCAAATTCCTTAACCCACATTAAGAAATTCATTAAACATGCATTTTTAATGCATCTTATATAATAGGATTGCATACACGCTGTGGCGTTATACTTTTCATTCAATCAAGAGAGTAGAAAAACGATATGGAACCGATCGATCCGAAGCCGGCAACAGTGAATGCGCCGCCTGTGCCTGCACACAGCTTGTGGGAGGATGGACAGGCACTGATTGCCGCCACCATGCTGGTGTCGCTCGGCGTCGCACTGATCGGCAAAGTTCAGCTGATGACCGGTGGCGTGGTGGGCCTGGCATTTCTGCTGCATTACGCAACCGGCATCAGTTTCGGCATGCTGTTCTTCGCCATCAATCTGCCGTTCTATGCGTTTGCTGTCAGGAAGATGGGATGGCACTTCGCAGCCAAGACGTTTACTGCAGTCCTGCTGCTGTCGGGATTTGCCGAGCTGCTGCCGCGGGTGTTGACGATCGGCGAGATTGCGCCGCTGTATGCGGCGATCATGGGCGGGTTGCTGATGGGTGTCGGCCTGCTGGCGCTGTTTCGCCACCGTGCCAGCCTGGGTGGATTCAACATCGTCGTGCTCTACCTGCAGGAACGCTTCGGCTGGCGTGCCGGCATCGTCCAGCTGGCGCTCGATGGACTGATCCTGCTGGCATCGCTGTCAGTCATTTCACTGACGGCGGTTGGACTCTCGCTGGTCGGCGCGGCGGTACTGAATCTGTCACTGGCAATCAATCATCGCCCGGGACGCTATGTGGCGATATGACAGCAGGCGCTCCCGCCGCCTGGTGGGTGCGCCGGGCAGCGCTGGAATGAATAAATGCGTCAGATGGTTTTTGAATAACGCAGCCGGTCGAGCTTGACTTCCTGCGGCAGTCTCAGATAGCGGTCGAACACCATGCAGACATTGCGGATCAGTAGCCGTCCGCGCGCGGTCACCGTGATGCCCTGCCCGGTCAGGCAGATCAGTCCATCGTCCTGCATGGTCTGCAGCTGCGTCATTTCACCGGCGAAGTAAGCTGCGAAATCAATCGCAAATTCGCGTTCGATGGCGGCAAATGACAGGGAAAAATCACACACCAGCAACTGGATGATGCGGCGGCGCAGGAAGTCGTCCGGCTGCAGCGCCATGCCACGCGCAACCGGCAATTCGCCGGCATCGATGCACTGATAATAGGCTTCCAGTTTTTTTTCATTCTGGCTATAAGTACCGCCCACCGAACTGATGCCGGAGACGCCGCATGACACCAGGTCGGCTTCGGCATGGGTCGAATATCCCTGAAAATTGCGCTGCAGTCGCTTCTGCCCTTGCGCGACCGCCAGGTCATCGCCGGGCTTGGCAAAATGGTCCATGCCGATATAGGCATAACCGGCGCCGGTCAGGCGCTCGATGCACAGCGCCAGCATGTCGAGCTTGGTTTCCGGGCTGGGCAAATCCTGGTCCAGAATCAGGCGCTGCGACTTGAACAGCTGCGGCATATGCGCATAGTTGTAGATCGAGATGCGATCCGGATCAGCGTCGATCACCTTGGCCAGCGTCTCGCCCATGGTCTGCATATTCTGTTTCGGCAAACCATAAATCAGGTCGATGCTGATCGAACGAAAACCCGCATCGCGCGCTGCCTGGATCACCGCCAGCGTCTGTTCCTGTGGCTGAATCCGGTTGACTGCCTTTTGCACTTCGACGTCGAAATCCTGTACGCCCAGGCTGATGCGGTTGAAGCCCTGGGCGCGCAACCCATGCACGCGCTGCGGGTCGACCGTGCGTGGATCAATTTCAATCGAGTATTCGCCGATTTCGTCGGACGCAAAATCGAATGACCGGCGCAGATGCGCCATCAGGCCATCCAGCTGCTGATGGGACAGGTAAGTCGGGGTGCCGCCGCCGAAATGCAGTTGCTCGACCCGGTTCATGCCGGCAAACAGCGGCGCCTGCATGCTCACTTCCCGCATCAGGTAATCCAGATAGATTTCTGCCTTGCCATGGTCGCGGGTGACGATCTTGTTGCAGCCGCAGTAGTAGCACAGCGATTCGCAAAAAGGGATATGCAGATAAAGCGACAAGGGTCTGGCGTTGCCTGCCGCGCGCACCCGATCAACCGCCTGCAGATAGTCCTTGTTACCGAATGCGGGCGTAAATCGGTCGGCGGTCGGATACGATGTATAGCGCGGGCCCTGGCGGCTCTGGCGGCGAATCAGGTCGGCATCGAACTGGACTGCTGGGCCGACGATCGGCAATTCTGCGGGCACGGTCATGTTGCTGGTTCCTTACGTATCAGTTTTTCAACGGCTGCTCTGGTCGATTGGGGGTAGTGTACGAGCCGGCGACAGATGAAGTGGTTGATCCAGATCAAGCAAAATCTGGCGCATCACGAATGCGGCGGCATTGTCGACCTGATAAAAAATTCTTAATGGCAGATCCGGAATCGACTTTTGCCATGCCGCCACATCGTCCACCCTGGCCCACGCGGGCTGGGCGCAGTTGTTCCATGCTTGCCCGGACTGACTCAATAGCGAGTCGCGCCCACTTGACATGCCTGCTGCCTGGCTTTTGGCGGTTCTGCAGCGGGCGGCGGTGTGATCGTTACTCCGATCCGACAATCGCGATCAGGTTGGCATCAGATCGTCATCCGTATGGCACAATCCCCGTACCATGCGCAATATGACACCCTCCCTCACCGCCTTGACCGCCCCGACCAATCTGACCCGCTGCAGACACGCCGGCTTCGGTATGGCGCGCAGGTCCCAATCAGGATCGGTATTGCGATGAAAATTTTATTGAATATCGCCGGATGCATTGCCCTGCTGCTGGGGTTGCTCGGGATTTTTCTGCCGCTGTTGCCGACCACGCCATTTCTGTTGCTGGCGTCAGCTTGCTTCATGCGCGGCTCGAAGCGCATGCATGACTGGATGCGCAACAACTCGCTGTTTGGCCGCTATCTGCGTGATTTTGAAGCCAATCGCGGCATTCCATTGCGGGCCAAGATCGTCGCCCTGCTGCTGATGTGGAGTTCGCTATTGTTTTCGATCTGGACCGTGCATCCGGTGCCGCTGAAAATCATGCTGGCGGCAATCGGCGTCGGCGTCAGTATCTATTTGGTACGCACCAAGACGCTGACCAATGAGCCGGGCGCCTGATTTTCAGGCGTGCGCATGCGCAGACCGGCCTGCAGTGGAGCCAGGCAGTCCAGCTTGCATCATCTCTTTTGCGCCAGCGCTGCATGCATGCGCACCGGCTTGGTGGTGGCGCCGCCCCGGCCGCCGCTACTTTTGATAATGCCATCCAGCGTCACGCTGTCGAGCACGGCCAGATACGCGGCGGTGGCGTCGCCCAGCACGCCTTTGAGCGTGCACGCGCTTGAATAGGCGCAGCAGGTGTTGGCCGGATCGAAGCACTCCGCCATGTAAAAATCCGTTTCTGTCGCCCGCACCACCTCGCCAATATTGATGTCGGCCGGATTGCGGCCAAGCTTCAAGCCGCCATTGCGGCCGCGTACCGTCTCCACCAGCCCCAGCATGCCGAGCTGGTGCACCACCTTGGTCAAGTGATTCTTGGCGATGCCATGCAAATCCGCGATGTCCTGGATCGTCACCAGCCGGTCCCGATTGGCAGCCAGGTGCATCAGCGTGCGCAGCGCGTAATCCGTGTAGGAAGTCAGTTTCATTGGGTGACCGATGCCTGTTCGATAAGTCCGTTTAACGCTTTTTTTAAAGCGACATTCATTTTATATGTTTATTTTACCGCTGGGGTGCACTGCAAAATAAAAGATACATTTTATTTGCATGTTCTAAAAGGTACATATAGAATGCATCTTAACGGAAACTTTTTCAGCCGTTTATTTAGCCTTTTCAACACTACCAATAAAGGAAATTTGCCATGCACGCTTCGCGCAAACTCTGGACTTGGCTCGCCATTATCTGTGTTCTCTCATTCGCGGTACTGGGATGGGTCGGCACCGAGATCTATGTGGCGGCGCCGCCGATTCCAAAACAAGTCATCAGCAGTAATGGGGATGTATTATTTTCAGAAGGCCAGGTAGACCGCGGCCAGCAGGCATGGCGTAGCGCAGGCGGCCAGCAGGTCGGCTCGGTATGGGGCCATGGCAGCTACCTGGCACCGGACTGGTCGGCCGACTGGCTGCACCGTGAAGCAATTGCACTGCGTGACTTGCTGGCCAAGCGTGACTTCGGCAAAGCCTATGCCGAACTTAGTGCCGGCCCCAAGGCGCAGCTGGATGGCTTGCTCAAGGAAGAAATGCGGCGCAATACCTATAATGCGCAGACCAACCAGATCACCCTGAGCGCGGAACGCGCACAGGCGGTGCGGGAAGTCGCCAAGCATTATGCCGGCCTGTTCGGCGATGAAATGGCGCTTAACGGCTTGCGCGAGCAATATGCGATGCGCTCCGGCTCGCTGGCCGATCCGGCCGATCGCGCCGCACTCACCGCCTTTTTCTTCTGGTCCTCCTGGTCCGCAGCCACTGACCGCCTGGGTGAGGAGCATCTCAGCTATACCAGCAACTGGCCGCATGAGCCGCTGGTGGGCAATACGCCGACTGCCGGCGCCGGCATGTGGTCGATCGCCAGCATCATTTTGATGATTGGCGCGATCGCCGGCATGATCTTTGTGCATTCCCGCTCCAAGGAAGAGGACGATCCAGTGCCACCGAAGGCCGATCCGCTGTTTTCGCTGAAAGCCACTCCTTCGATGCAGGCCACCAAGAAGTACTTCTTCGTGGTGATCGGCCTGATCCTGGCTCAGGTCGGCATGGGCGTGATCACCGCGCACTATGCGGTCGAAGGCGACAGCTTCTTCGGCATCCCGATCGGCCAGTTCCTGCCATTCGTGGTCAGCCGCACCATTCACACCCAGTTTGCAGTGCTGTGGATCGCCACCGCATGGCTGGCGACCGGCCTGTATATCGCACCGGCGATTTCCGGACATGAGCCGAAATTCCAGAAACTCGGCGTCAACGTGCTGTTCTATGCGCTGCTGTTCATCGTGGTCGGCTCGACGGCTTCCGGCTGGCTCGGCACGCTGCAGGGCCTGGGCAACGACTACAGCTTCTGGATCGGCAATCAGGGTCTGGAATTCACCAGCATGGGCCGCATCTGGCAAATCCTGCTGTTCATCGGCCTCTTGTTCTGGGTCACGCTGCTCGGTCGCGGCCTGTGGCCGGCATTGCGCAAGCCATCGGAGAGCCGCGGCTTGATCACCATGGTATTTTTGGCTGCATTGTGCATCGGCGGCTTCTATGCAACCTCCCTGACCTGGGGCCAGCATACCCATCACTCGATGGTCGAGTACTGGCGCTGGTGGCTGGTCCACCTGTGGGTGGAAGGCTTCTTTGAAGTGTTTGCCACTGCTGTCATCGCGCTGCTGTTCACCCGTCTGGGCCTGATCCGCACCGCCACCGCCAACAGCGCCATCGTGCTGGAAACCATCGTGTTCCTGTTCGGCGGCATCCTCGGCACCCTGCACCACCTGTACTTCACCGGCACGCCGACCATGGTGATCGCCATCGGCGCCATGTTCTCGGCACTGGAAGTGGTCCCTCTGGCGATGATCGGCGTCGAAGCCTATCGCAACTACCAGCGCTCCAAGGCTGCACCGTGGGTGCAGGCTTACAAGTGGCCGATCATGTGCTTCATCGCAGTCGGTTTCTGGAACGTGGTCGGCGCCGGTCTGCTCGGCTTCTCGATCAATACCCCGATCGCGCTGTATTACATGCAGGGCATGAACATGACAGCAGCTCACGGCCATGCCGCACTGTTCGGCGTGTATGGCATGCTGGGTATCGGTCTGATGCTGTTCTGCCTGCGTGGCATGTTCGACCGCGCCGTCTGGTCCGACCGCCTGCTGGCCCCATCTTTCTGGCTGCTCAATATCGGTCTGGCGATGATGGTATTCATCTCGCTGGTACCGGCCGGTATCTATCAAGCCTGGGCCAGCATCACCAAGGGCGTCTGGTTTGCCCGCTCGCCGGAAGTGGTCCACTCACCCTTCATGGAAACCATGGTCTGGCTGCGCGTTCCCGGCGATATCGTGTTCTCGATCGGCATCGTGTTCCTCGCCCTGTTCGCCTGGCGCCTGATCGTCAACAAGAAATCCGGCACCGCAGTGACCGCTCCAGTGCAGACCCTGAATGTCTGATCGTTAATTGATTGTGAAGGCGGCGGCTGGTAACGCCGCCGCCGGATCACCATCCTGATAAAGGAGTACTACATGTCGCACGATTGTTCCCACCCCGCTGTCGACGCCGGCGTCTATCCGTTCGATGCCCGCGGCATTGCCAAGCGGTTCCGGCATGCCGCAATCTTCGGCGCCCTGGAGGCACTCGGCCCAGGCGAAACCATGCGTTTCTGTAATGACCATGATCCCCTTCCGCTGCTGTCGCAACTCGGCGACTACTTCGGCAGTCGCCTCAAAATGGCTTATGTTACACGCGAGCCCGGTTCCATCATCATCGATTTCCTGGTGGTCCACTGATCAGTCCACTGGCACCGACCCGATAAAAAAGGGCTTACATTTCTGTAAGCCCTTTTTCTATTCAGATGGCGTGTATTCAGACTGCGGCCGCCTACGCCATTGCATATACAGCGTCTGCTGCCTGGTTTTGTTCCCTGTCGGCGACCTGCACCTTGATCGCATTCTGCAGCGAGGCAATCGAATTGCCGGCGCGGTACTGGAAACTGACATTGACCTGCTCGCCGGCCCGGACGCGCAGCGGCTCCGCCAGCGGCAACACCATGTAATGGTTCAGCCAGTCGATGGTGCTCGATTGCTGCTGCAACACGGTCAGAATGTTTTTGGTGATGAAGCGCAGTGCATTGAAGGTGGCGCTGTGCTTGATGCAGAAACTGCCATCCCACCGGATCAGCGTCTCGGTCGGCTGGCTGAAGTCGAGTATGCCGTACACCGCAGGCTGGGCCAGCTCAATGGTTCCGGGAAGCAGCGTGTGCAGCTGGAATTGCACGATCGGCGCAACATAACCGTCGAAGTTGTAATCCTGCTGCAGCGGCTGCACCGCCATGATCGCGGCTTCCGGGATAAACAAGGGCAGCGGGCCACCAAAGCGCTGCAGATAGCGCTGCTTGAATGCCTCGATCACTTCCACCTGCTTTTCACGCAGCATGGCAACGTGAATCATTTCGCAAATCACGACATCGACCGGCTCCGGCGGCAGGTAATCGAATGCATCGGCATGCACCACCTCGACTCTGTGCCCGTGCTGATTATGCGCCAGGAAGCGGCGTGCCTCCTTTACCAGATCGGGGTTGTATTCGACGCACCAAACCTTGTCGGCCCGGGCCGCAGCGAACCAGGATAGGACGCCGGTCCCGCCGCCCAGCTCCAGCACCTTGGCGCCGGGGAAGACGGCATGATGGATGGCCGCCTTGAAATTTTTCATCCGATTTTCATCCATCAGCATGTTGTGATGATAGTGCACCGGAATGAATTGGCCCAGGTAACAGCTCTCGACTTCCCGTTCGTTCAGCATGGATGACTCCTTCTCGTTGTGCGGCCTGCCGTCATGGTGCCAGCGGATGCATGCCATTATGGTGATTGAGTCCGCAAAGCAAAACAGCGAACTCTGCCATTTTTCCCTGCCTGTTCGACGCTGGCAGCGCGTCGCACCCGGCTCCTTCCCTTTTTAAAAGACTCGCCCGGGCGCGTACAATGACAAAATGACAGGCGCCTGACCCGGAACTTTTCAGATGCCTTTTTCACTAATTTGATTGGTCAGGCCTTGTCGCAACTGCACCGATTGGTACCACTGTATAAACATGCCTGAAAACCGTAGCAGGAATGCAATGCCGATTCTGTTGGAAAAGCAATCCTGGTCCATGCGCCATTCATCAACATCAATCGCTCAGTAAACATTCTTGACCATGAGCGATCCCTTGCCGATAAGGAAACATCATGCTGCAATCGATTGGATATGGCGCAACCAGTGCCAAAGAACCCTTGAGCGTGCTGCGCTTTGCGCGGCGCGAGCCCGGTCCGCTGGATGTCGAAATCACGATACTGTATTGCGGCGTCTGTCATTCCGACCTGCATACCGCGCGCAATGAATGGGGCAATACCGTGTATCCGGTGGTGCCAGGCCATGAAATCATCGGCAGGATCGCCAGGGTCGGCGCCGAAGTCACGCGTTTCAAGGTCGGCGAGATTGCCGGCGTCGGTTGCATGGTTGATTCGTGCCAACGGTGCGGCAGCTGCGCTGAAGGCCTGGAGCAATATTGCGAAAATGGCTTTGTCGGCACCTATAATGGCGAGGAAATGCATTCCGGCGGCATGACGTATGGCGGCTATGCCAGCAATATCGTCGTCACTGAAAAATTCGTGCTGCGCATTCCCGACAATCTCGATCCAGCCGCCGCCGCCCCGCTCTTGTGCGCCGGCATCACCACCTATTCGCCGTTGCGCCACTGGAAAGTGGGGCCAGGCCAGAAAGTCGGCATCGTCGGCCTTGGCGGCCTCGGCCATATGGGCGTCAAGCTCGCGCATGCGATGGGCGCGCAAGTGGTGTTGTTTACCACCTCTCCGGGCAAAGCCGACGATGCGTTGCGCCTGGGCGCCGACCAGGTGGTGGTGTCGAAGGATGCCGAACAAATGATGGCGCACCGGGAATCGTTCGATTTCATCTTGAATACGGTGGCAGCACCCCATAAGCTCGATCCTTTCATGGTGCTGCTCAAGCGAGAAGGCACGATGACCCTGGTGGGGGCGCCGTCCGAGCCGCACCCATCGCCACAGGTATTCAATCTGATCATGAAACGCCGGCACCTGGCCGGTTCCTTGATTGGCGGGATCGCCGAAACCCAGGAAATGCTGGATTTTTGTGGCCAACACCAGATCGTCTCGGACATCGAAATGATCCCGATCCAGAAAATCAACGATGCCTATGAGCGCATGCTCAAAAGCGATGTCAAATACCGCTTCGTGATCGATATGGGGTCGCTGAACAACGAAGCCTGAGACCGCTGGCGTCGCTACCTTCCTGCGTAGCGACGCCTGACCTTGTACTTGTATGGCGTCAGTCAGTCAGGTAGCGCGCCCTGATTTTCTTTCGTCCGCGCTCGCGCTGCCGTGTTCTTTCGACGCTGCGGCATGATACATTTCATCGTTTTATGCCTCGGAGCCGGGTATGCAGTCAAGTTTTCGGGAAGGTGCGCGCGAAGGATTGCGCGTCGCCTTTCCGCAGTCAATCGGATTGATTCCCTGGGCGCTGGTGACCGGCCTAGCGATGGTCAGCGCCGGCTTCACGCCGCTGCAGGCAATGGGCATGAACGTGATCGTGTTCGCCGGTGTTGCCCAACTGGGTACATTGCCGCTGATTGTGGCCAATGCGCCGCTCTGGCTTATCATCACCACGGCACTGGTACTGAACCTGCGCTTTCTGATCTTCAGCGCCGCCATTGCGCGCGGCTTTCGCGGCGTCGGCGCCGGCACGCGCTGGATTTCCAGCTACCTGTTAATTGATGGCGTGTTCGCAGCCTGCCTGGAAAAAATGCTGATCGAGGAAGACCGCCACTGGCGCCTTGGCTATTACCTCGCTCCCTCGGTCTGGTCCTGGGCCCTGTGGCAAATCTTCGCACTGATCGGCGTACTGGCCGCCAGCTCCATTCCGCGTAACTGGTCACTCGAATTCATGGCAACCATTGCGCTGATCTCAATCCTGGTGCCGATGGCAAAATTTCGCCCGATGCTGATCGCAGCCCTCACCGGCGGATCGATGGCGGTACTGTTGCGCGGCATGCCATTGCGGCTTGGCGTGATCGTGGCGATTTTCGCCGGCATCATTGCCGGCTTCCTGGCCGAGTTGTGGCAATCGAAACGGCAACAGACATGAATTACGACGACTCGCTTTGGCTGACTTTCCTGCTGATCGGCCTGGCCACCACGCTGCCGCGCGCAAGTTTTATCTTGTTGGGTGGGCGGGTGGCATTGCCGCCGTTCGTACAGCGTGCGCTGCGCTATGCGCCGGCCGCAGCGCTGGCCGCGATCGTAGTGCCGGATGTGGTGATCGTTGCTGACAGCCTGCAACTGTTCAATCCCAAGCTGGCCGCAGCGGTAGCCGCCATCGGCGTCGCACTACTCTGGCGTAACCCCTGGTTGCCATTCATTGCCGGCATGGCGGTACTGCTGGGGTTGCGATTCGGTCTTGGCTGGTAAGGATATTTGTCGATTGTTCGGACGTAGGCGTGTAGATTGCAATGCGATCGGCGCGCACCAGCCCCACCCTGCTTTACAACGCATCTTTCTGGTTTAAACCGACGCGTGCAGATGGTGCTCCAATGCCGCATCGATCAGTTGGCGGCTGGTCGGGTCGGCATAGGCGAATTGCACGCCGATCCGATAGGCATTAATGCTGTTCCGGATGCAGGAAACGATGCTGCCGCGTACCAGCGTGCGTTGCCGGTTGCGGCCGGTCGGCACGTCAAATGAAATCGCACACCGCTGCCCATCCGGCAACGGATGAGGCAAGGTCAGGCTCAGGCCGCCGCGCGACAGATCGAGCGTGAACGCCGACTTGACCGTTACCTGCTGCGAAATGAATAGCGCATCACTATGCAATATCTTGCGGATTGCGCGGCGATGCTCGGTCACTACTATCGACGAGGGTTTGTCTGCCATTGTGTACTTCCTGTTTTGATCACGCGTGCCAGCCGACAGCAACGGTGCTGCTCTTAAAGTGCAACCAAGTGCAACTGGCCTCGACGCATTTTGTATCGGTTGTCAGGCGCGCAGCCGGCACGACTGACGACACCAGTCGCCGTCTTGTGCGAAGTGATCATAGGCGGACGAGGATAAATAATAAACTGGCAACTCGGCCAGTCGATGAATATGGATATTGCCGCCAATCAATTTACGGTGAGCGGCAAGCGCAACAACAAGCGGCGGCACATTGCAGCAAGCACTTGTCTGTTCTGTGGTGCGGGCCTGCAAACTGCGCGACAGTTTTATCGCGATTTCGCGCTGCAGCTGGTGCAATTGCGCTGCGCCACACGATTGAAACCAGTCGCCAAATCGATTTGGGAGAGGTTTGAGAAATTTACAGAAAACGTGCCAGCAGCGCGTGATCGAATTGTTTTTCCAGCGGAATACGCACCAAATGCCCGCTGCCGGGCGCAACCGTGATCGCGCTGCCGTCCTGCGCCTGCATGCTGGCCAGCGTCACGGTCCGGTTACCGGACGGGTGAATCACTTCCAGCTGGTCGCCCACCGCAAAGCGGTTCTTCACGTCGATCGTGGCCCAACCATCGGCAATCGACTGCACTTCGCCGACATACTGGCTGCGATGCGTTTCGGAAAAGCCATGCATGTAGTTCTGGTATTCCTGGGTATGGTGGCGCTGGTAAAAGCCATCGGTATAGCCGCGATTGGCCAGCCCTTGTAACTCGCCCAGCAAATCCAGATTGAATGGACGTCCGGCCACCGCATCGTCGATCGCGCGGCGGTAGACCTGGGCGGTGCGGGCAACATAGTACAAGGACTTGGTGCGGCCTTCGATCTTCAGCGAATTGACACCGATCTTGACCAGGCGCTCGACATGTTCGACTGCGCGCAAGTCTTTTGAATTCATGATGTAGGTGCCGTGCTCGTCTTCCAGGATCGGCATCAATTGACCGGGCCGCCCGGCTTCCTCGATCAGGTACGGCTGGTTGGCCAGTGGATGACGCGGCATGTCGCCCATCGCCGAAAATGCCTGATCGGCCTCTTCCATCGCCTGGCGGTAATTGAATGAAATCGTCTCCGGTGCGATCCTGGCCAGGTCGCCGCTGGCGTCTTCAGTGGCATTCTCCACCTTGTAATCCCAGCGGCAGGAATTGGTGCAGGTGCCCTGATTGGGATCGCGATGGTTGAAGTAGCCCGACAGCAGGCAGCGCCCGGAATAGGCGATGCACAATGCGCCATGCACGAATACTTCCAGCTCCATGTCGGGACAGCGCTGGCGGATTTCCTCGACTTCATCGAGCGATAGTTCGCGCGACAGGATCACCCGGGTCAGGCCGATCCTTTGCCAGAATTTGACATCGGCCCAGTTCACCGCATTGGCTTGCACCGACAGATGGACCGGCACATCCGGCCACTTGTCGCGCACCATCATGATCAGGCCCGGATCGGCCATGATCAGCGCATCCGGTTTCATCTCGATCACCGGCGCCATATCGTTCAGATAGGTTTTAAGCTTGGCATTGTGAGCAAAGATATTACTCGCCACAAAAAACAGCTTGCCACGCGCGTGCGCGCCTTCGATCCCGGCACGCAGCGCCTCCAGCGTTGAAAATTCATTATTGCGCGCCCGCAGGCTGTAGCGCGGCTGGCCGGCATAGACAGCATCGGCGCCGAAATCGAAAGCGGCATGCATTTTATTGAGCGAGCCGGCGGGAAGGAGCAGTTCGGGGGTAGTGCGCATGGCGTGGGAAACCGAAGAAAAGGAGCACGAATGAATGAGTTGCCATTATATCGAACGCGCATCTGGCTAAACATGTATTTCCGGTGGTAAAAGCTGCAGATCTTGACATGATTGCACCGGGAAGAACGACGATCCATTGTTGCCAACCAAATAGAGGCAACCCACATATCAAAAATATGTCGCAGCAACCACATCCGGGCGGCAGCAAGTGACAATCAACCCGCCAAATTAAGTGAGGATCCGTGCGCATGAACCCTCGCGAAAAATTCCCTGCATGCCCTGCTCAGGAAAACCCTAGCTCAAGACGATCGTTACTATTGATTCATCATATTAAACTGTCGAAAATTTTTACACTAACCAATTTATTTTTACATCAACGAATCCAACTTATTGAATATAATCATCATTTATTTTAGGCATGTTTATTGCTTAAAAGCATTTCATACCTTTTATGAATTGGAGTATGAAATGCATGTATTTCCCAAGTTGTGCCGTACTTTTGCCCTGGCTGTCTTACTGGCATCGGGAATAACCGCTGCCCATGCAAGCCTGATTGAAGCGGACCTCGCAAACGCTGGCGATGGCCTCTTGATTGTTGATACCGCTACCAATCTTGAATGGGTCGATGTCACGCACACTGGCGGCATGTCCGTTAATCAATTTTTCAATTCCAGCATCTATGCGAATCAGGGCTTTCAACTGGCAACGACTGCAATGATTTCGCAGTTCTTTGTGAATGCTGGCGCCAATTCCGTCATTAACGGTGGCGGCACGAATTTCACCACCGCCAACCTGCCGGCAGCCCAATTATTGTATGGCTTGATGGAACACACCACGATGGATGGCAATCAGTGGGTGCATGGCTATGAGGACTTTGGGCACGCGACACAACTGACGCTTTCCCGGTTTCTCATACAGGGAAATACTGCCACTTTTGATACCGGCACCAATGGTACCTACTGGACGCGTGACACAGTGCATACCGCTGTTGGTATCTTCGCATACCGTACGGCTGAAGTACCTGAACCAGCGCCACTGGTTCTTCTGGGGATTGGCCTTATTGGTTTTAGCGTAGCACGACGCAGCACAGCTAAAAGCAAGAGCGCATAAAAATTTCGCCATGCAGCAGGAATGCCCGCCTTAAGCGGGCATATTTTCAATGTATTTCTTGTTGACATACCAACTGATGAAAATAGTTGAATGCCATTGGGAATTCGCGCAGGTTTGTTATACAGAATAGAAATACCGGACATCAGGGAAATAAAGCAGACGAGCGAGGACGGTAAGCTTATAGTTTATTCGTCTCCTCCTCTTCGCAATGAAAAGGATTTAGCCCGCACCGCAAGGTTTGCGGGCTTTTTTGTCGCGTGCATCACGACTGTCTTGCAAAAGATAACCCGTGCAACATTTGATCTCTCGACCTGGTTACAAAATGGTTACACTGCCTTGACAAGCAAAAAAGGCCAGCCTGGTTAGGCTGGCCTTTTCGCTTGTTTCTAGTGGTGCCGCTTGCCGGAATCGAACTGGCGACCTTTTCATTACGAATTCAAGCAAAACCAATACGCTGAAATATACCGGTATCTACCTAAATATATTTTTATAGTAAATTCATATAGTTACGGTGATTTTTCATATCTGAAATTACTCGGAACTTTCCGGAAATATCCTACTCTGTTCCTACAAACTCGATTTACGACCGACCTTAGTTCATTTTGTAGGAAAAATGATGGATATGTCATCTCACCTGCCCACGGGACACGCAATCCCGAAGAAGCTAACCAGCACAATCATCAAGCAATTGCCCGCGCCACCCAAAGGACAATCGTTTTATTGGGACACAGAAGTAAAAGGATTTGGTGTACGTGTCACATCGAAAGCCAAGGCGTTTATTCTTGACCGCAAACTTCAAGGCCGGACTATTCGCTTAACCATTGGTCGCGTTGGTGACTGGACGGAAGAACAAGCGCGCAGGGAAGCTAAACGCCTGGTAGTGGAAATCGACAAGGGTATTGACCCTCGTCTTGAAAAGAAGAAGCAGGAATCCAATGGCGTTACGCTCCGGTTAGCATTCGAACAGTTCGTCAAAAGCAGGACGTTGAAGCCCAGAACAGCGTACGACTACGCCAGGTATATGACTTCTGCATCATCGTCTGGTAAACCGGATTTTTTTATCGAATGGCTGGACAAGCCAATCATTCAAATTTCACCCGATGTAATCCGGGCAAAATATAAAACACTTTGCTCCAGTGTACGCGGTACCGAACAAGCTTCATCTGCCATGCGGGTACTGCGTAGCGTTATAAACTTTGCGATATCCGAATATGATCTACCAATCGAGAATCCTGTCTCAGTGCTGACAAAACGGCACTTATGGACTAAATCAAATAAGCGGCGCACTCATCTTTATCTTCCAGAAATTCGGCCTTTTGTGCATGCACTGCGGTCACTTTCCAATCCTGTACTTGGGGCATATCTAGAGTTCATTCTCTTTACAGGCGCAAGGCGCAGTGAAGCGGCCAAGCTCAAATGGGAAAACGTGAATTCGCGTGCACATGTGCTGACCTTTACCGACACCAAAAACGGAACTGATCGCGAGATTCCAATTAGCCCACGCGTGCATGTACTCCTTGT
The DNA here is from genome assembly GCA_036677325.1 of Paucimonas sp. Lineage (GTDB taxonomy): Bacteria > Pseudomonadota > Gammaproteobacteria > Burkholderiales > Burkholderiaceae_D > Paucimonas. Next base: position 12,178 of record JAKFBY010000062.1, on the reverse strand, counting down.
AAAAATGAAAGAACTGGCAAGGGGTGAATATGTATTTTCGACGACCAACAAGGATGGTAAGCCCACGCATATAACTGAACCCAGAAAATCGCTTGCTCGCGCTAATGCGGCAGCGAAAACTTCAGTAACGGTTCATGATTTGAGACGCACTTTTGCAACGTTATTAGAACAACAAGATTGTCCCATGGTGCCGCTTAAAGCCTTGCTTGGCCATAGCCAAAATCAAGATGTAACGACTGGTCATTATGTCGTGATTGGCATCGAACGGCTGCGGCACTGGATGGATAAATATGATCATTACATGCAACGTTTGATTGACACCGATATTGATGACAATGTTCTGCCGTTTCGATCGGGAGATTAAAAATGAACACATCTAAACTGGATGTCTCACATCAGGAAGAAATCAGCAAAGAAGCACAAGAATTTCTCGATCAAGCGAAACATTCGGGTGCCGATACAGCATTGACACAGTTTCAAGATGAGCTTGAACTAGAAACGGCTGCTGTTTTGATAGCTGCAGCAGAATGTCGTTTGCAAAGCATACTTGACGCATGCCGTGGCGACATGAAACAGGCGTTATTTGCTGCCTGCCTTCAGATTGAAAATTTGCGTTTCAAACAAGCTCTACAAAAGCAGGCGAATGACGATGCCGATACAAGCTTATCAGGTCGACCGCCAGCATACGGTCCTGATTCCTGCGGCAAAGTCATCATCAAAAAAATTATCGCTGACGAATTGGCGAAAATGCAGGATGAAAAAATCGGAAAGCCTAAAATCCGAGATGCAATTTCCCGCGCTTACAACATACGTCGCGGGCCGAAGGGATCAAAAAATGAAAAAAAAATAAGCGACTACGCATCGCGATACAGTGAGGCGAACGATTATCTTCAAACAAAAAATAATTCTAAAACCTGATCTCTTTTTTAGAATTTTTTAGAGACTACCATCCTATCTGTACCGCGATACTGCGGGTTTTTTCAGGCTATACAGATATGGATACGGATTCACTGAAAAACCAAACCGATCCGGCCGGCGATGGCCAGGAATTCAACTTCATTTACGAACGAAAAACTGTTCCAGAAGCCGCAAGATATCTCGGCACTTCCGTACAGTTTCTGCGCAACGACGCTGTCACTAACCGCCATGGCATACCTCGCATCAAGGTAGGTAGCAAAGTCTTTTACCTCAAGCGGGACCTCGATGCTTATCTGTTACGACAGCGCAAAAAAGGAGGTTCGGCATGAGCCCGATCGAACAGGCAATTTGCCATTATCCTTTTTTGTCCCAGGACACTCTCGAAACGCAATATCGTAGGCAACAGATCTTCAAACTGCATGACGCATGTGGTTTGCTGCCGCGCGTGCCGGAAGAGCACTGGACGTCGCCCTTTGCGTGGCCGCCGGGAGATTACTGCTCGTATTGGGAAGCCAGTGGTGCACATTTCGCAATGTCTGAGCAAATCGGCCTGCCGAACTACGTGGAGCTCGGTCTGTGTGGATTTGTATTCTTTGTAGTGCCGCAACGCTTCTCCATCTATTCGCCCAATGCAAGCACCGTGCTCCTGACTTTGCCAAAAAATCAGCAGCTCGCAGGCTGCATCCTCCAACGATTGAACTGCATTACGCCTTGAAATTGTGACGTACTGCAGATAGGTATAGAGCTTCTTATCATGTCAACAACTGTACAAGACTACATCATTGCGGGGCTGGCCTTGGTGCCCGTACCGCTCGGCCAAAAAGGCCCAGCGACCACGGGATGGAACCTTCGTGAAAACGCCATCACTTCGTCACAAAATGTTAATCAGATTCAAGGCAACGTCGGGCTCGCCCACGCTTACTGCTCACCGCGCCCCACCTGCGTGCTGGACATCGATCATCTCGAAAAAGCCACGGCATGGCTTGTGAATAAGGGCATTGACGTTGAAGCACTGCTGGGCGCCCCCGATGCAGTACAGATTATCTCCGGCAAACCAGGTCGGGCAAAACTTCTGTTTCGCGTGCCGAATGGGCAACCACTGCCACAGACATGGCAACTGATTGAAAAGCAGGGTGCCGGCGAAATGATTCTGGAGTTTCGCTGTGCCAGCAAGAACGGTAAGACCGTGCAGGATTTAGTGCCTCCGTCGATTCACCCCGATACGGGAAACCCATATCGCTGGGGCGGCAACGGGCATTGGTCAGCAATTCCGGACATGCCGCAACCGCTCTGGGATGTCTGGCAGCGGGCATTGGTTGTCAAAAAAGCTGCGCCTCTGTCCCCGACTGACCCAGCAGATGCATCTGATGACACCGGTCCCTTGAGTGAGGCACAAGTCAAGGACCTGCGTAGTGCGTTGCTGTACTTGCGAGCTGACGATCGTGCATTGTGGGTCCGCATGGGCATGGCGCTCAGTGGAACTGGTGAAGCCGGGCGCGGCCTCTGGTTCGAATGGTCCGCCACCTCGGAGAAATTCAACTCCGCTGATGCCGCCCGTACGTGGACCAGCTTCAACCCGAAGGAAATCCAGCTCAGTTATACCGCCGTGTTTGCCGAAGCGCAGCGTCAAGGGTGGGTGAATCCCGCAAAGGGCAGTACAGCCTACGATGACGTGCCCCGGCACAAGCCGAATGAAATCGACATGACCGATGCATTCAACTGGCCCACTCCCAAGAAGCTGCCGCCGGCTCTGAAACCTGTCCCGCAACTTGATCCGAGCATCCTGCCTGAAGCGCTGCGCGACTGGGCGACCGACGCGGCGCACCGCATGCAATGTCCAGTGGAATACTTCGTCATGCCAGCACTCGCCAGTGCAGGGGCAATTGTCGGCAATACCATCGGAATCATGCCCAAGCGCATTGACGATTCATGGATCGTGCATCCGGTCTTCTGGGGTGCAGTAGTCGGGCCTCCCGGTGCCATGAAAACACCCAGTTTGAACGAAGCCATCACACCGATCCGGCACCTCGAAGGCAATGCTGCTGCACGCTACAAAACGGAGTACACCGCATATCAACAGCAAATGCAGCAATACAAAATAACCCAGAACACCAATCGAAAAGCCGCGCAAGGGGTCACTACCTTGCCACTGCCTGAACCGGCTGCGCCTGTCCATGAGCGGTATATGGTGCATGACACCACGTACCAGAAGCTCGGAGTAATCCTCGCTGACAACCCGCGCGGTGTGCTGGCGCTGGCCGATGAACTATCTGGCTTGCTGCAAAGCCTCGATAGTCAGGGGCAGGAAGCCGCACGGGGATTTTTCTTGCAAGGCTGGGGGGGACGTGGCAGCTATTCTTTTGACCGCATCGAGCGCGGCAACACCACATTAACTCGCTTCGCTTTGTCACTCTTCGGCGGCTTTCAGCCAGACCGCATCAAAGCCTACGTCAGATTTGCGTCGACAGGCTCAATTGGCAACGATGGTTTGCTGCAGCGATTTCAGTTGCTCGTTTGGCCCGATCAAAACCCCACGTGGGAACTGGTCGATACTATGCCGGACAAGCAGGCACAGGGGCGAATGCATAAAGCGATGTTGCACCTGGACGACCTCGCCAAATCACCAACGATTGCTGATGCAATCACCGATTCGCAGGGTGTGAAGCTGTTTCGCTTTTCCCCGGACGCCCAAATTCTGTTCGATCAATGGATGATCGTGAACGAACGCTATTTGCGCAAACAGACAGTCAGCAGCGCACTGCAAAGCCATTTCTCGAAATACCGCAGTTTGATTTCTGGCTTGGCGCTACTTTTTCATCTGTTGGATGGTCACAACGGACCGGTCTGCTCCTGCTGCATGGACCGTGCGATGCAAATGGCACTTTTTTTGAAGAAACATGCAGAGCGGATTTTTAGCTCGGTGCATGGCGGTGACTTTGCATCTGCACGTGTTCTTGCGCGTCACTTGCTCGACGGGCACTTGGAAGATGGCTTCACCGCTCGCTCCGTCTATTCGAAAGGCTGGGCTGGCTTAAGTGACATCACCCATGCGTCGCACGCCATTGAAACGCTGGTCGATTATGGCTGGCTGGTGCCAATGGCACAGGTTGACAGGCGAAAAGGCGGACGACCGACTGAACGCTACCAAATCAACCCAGCAATCCATGAGGACCTTTTGTAAGTTTTAAAGGTACCCCCCCTGCACTTGCGTGCTCCCTGTTTCTAAAAACATACGCATGCGGGAATACAGGGGGAGTACCTACAAAACCATCAAAACCTGCACTCTACATGTTTGCATCGGGTGACCAGCTTATTTCATGCATTTCAGAGATCAACGAGCCGTTACAAAGGAATTGTCATGCCGTTACCTTGCATTCGAAGTGGTGTTGCCAAACAGTGCACGGCACGCTGTAAGCACTCGAAAAAGCGCTGTCAGTCGGTGGCTGCCCATAATTGTTCGACCTGCCGTATGCATGGGGCAAAAAAAAAGGACGCCATACTTTCTGGCGCTAAGCACCCGAACTGGAAATCTGGCTTGTATAGCAAAGAAACGCTTGCCGCACACAAGAAGGAGATGGCCGATCTTGACCTCATTGAAGAGATGCTCAAAGCCGGTGGCGCGTTAGACAACAAGAAAAGGGGACGGTAAATCATGGACAACCGAAATTACGCTTTTTCATCCACCACCCAGCGGTTGCGGCAGCTTCAGGTCCCGCCCATCGCAGTAGCGATAGCCAACGTGATGCAGCGGACAAAATCAGTGCGACAGCATGCATATCAGATTGAAGCAGCTTTCCATGAAGCTGGCCATGCCGTTGTCGCGCTTTTACTTGGCGGACTCATCCGTAAACTGAGGGTGCACCAGAAAAAATCTGCGCAAACCGAGCATGAAGAACTAGGGAGTGTTTACTTTTGCGAGATGCCGGATGCAGATTTGGCCTGTGCAATCTTAGCAGGCCCGGCTGCTGCAGAGATAATCACCTCATATTTTGTCGTCGGCGATGATTATTGGAACGCAGAACATGTACTGAAGGGAAACGGCATTTCGATTGACCAACAACTTGTGCGAACACGGGAACTGGTGCGACAGCATTGGCCCGCAATCGAATATGTGGCCAGGTTATTGATGAAGACGAAGCGACGTAATGGTTATCCTGATTGGTTTAATCACGCGGAAATCCAGCCGATGCTTAATATGGGGAACGCCTCCCCTCATGAGACAATTTTGCATATTCCGCAAGAGGTCCGGGAACGCTGGGGCACAGACGAGGAATCTCGCCTCAAACGAAAAAAACGAGCCGAGGATCGTGAGATGCGTGATGAGCGACGCTGGCGCGCACTGTGCAAGGACTGGAAATGAACTGTCGCTCATAAAATCTTGCGATTGAAAGCACCAAACATACTGCGCAATCCTCGACATTTGTGCCCAACTTGGGTTGTACCGGACTCAAAAATTGGCGCACGACTGGGCTTACATAGTATGCTGACACCAAAATATTATTTAAGCCAAGCAAATTGACTGCAGCGCAAAAAAATCACCTAACAGTTATTGTGCATAGTAGAACTAGTGAAAAATATTTTATACAATGCCAATTCCAGTTTCAGAAAAACCAATTTAATCCCGTGTAGCATCAACAGACTGACACTAACATATGGCCGCTCCACGAGCTCGTCGAATACACTCGATTGCTGATGAACTGATCAAAAAATCCCAAGAAGCTGCATTAGCTGCAGTTCAGATTTTTAATAGTCCCACCATTACATTTAAGGCCGAGATATACAGCTGCATGATGATCGTCGCGTGGACATATCTCATGCATTCTTATTATCGCCGCAAAAATATTGAATACCGATATTTCAAAGTTAGCGCGGGTGGACGAAAAACATTTGATAAGACGACGCACGGAGCGCATAAGTATTGGGAATTGGAGCGATGCCTTAATAGCCAGGACTGCCCTATTGATAAAAATACGGCGACTAATCTACGTTTCTTGATAAAGTTAAGACACGAAATAGAACATCAGATGACCACCCGCATTGATGATCTTTTAAGTGCACGATTTCAAGCATGCTGCCTTAACTATAACGAATATATCAAGAAGCTCTTTGGCGATGAGTATGGCATTGATCGATATCTTTCATTTAGCCTTCAACTTGCTTCGCTCAACAAAGAGCACGTTGATATGCTCGCTGAGCAGGAAGGATTGCCAGCACACATTCATCAGTTTATCGAAGGATTTGATGGAGAACTCGGTGATGATGTTTTTAATAACCCTCAGTTTGCATATCGAGTTTTATTTGTTGCTAAGACAGCGAACAACCGAGGACAAGCTGATCAAGTTATTGAATTCATTAAAGGCGATTCCGATATTGCATCTAAAATAAACCAGCAATACGCCGTAATTAAAGAAACCGAGCGCAAAAAAATCTTGCCGCGGCAGGTCGTCGAGCAACTTCAAGAAGAAGGCTATCCCCGCTTCACCATGCACAACCACACTGAACTGTGGAAATTACTTGATGCAAAAAACCCCAAGCTGCAATACGGTGTGCAGATTGTAAAGACGTGGTATTGGTATGAGCGCTGGCTGGATGTTGTTAGGAATCAATGCAAAGAGCACGCGGCAAAATATAGATAAGGCGCTATATGGTGACCCCCAATGCAGTCGCAAATCTTACAAGCCATCAGCGTATGCTCACGACGTAGCTTGGCATTTGCATTTTAGGTTGTTCTTCATTTCGATCGTGCCAGGCCATCTCGCGCAAGTATATCAAGTACCTTACCGCCAGGCACAAGGCTGATCGACGCATGACGGTGTGCAAGTGCAACCGGAACGATTGCGTTGTCATAGAGATCAAGTTCGAAATGGCGAATTAGATCGCATGCACGCTCTAATAATGACCCATAGCGATCAACTTCGCACTTCATATCTGCAAACTTGCGGCCATCAGCATCTGCTTCTTTTGTCGCAAAGGGATATGGCAGCGCAAAATTAAAGATTCGGCCGCGCTCAGTCTTAAACAAAAAATCTTGACCGTAGTATGTTTCGCTTCCAAAGTTTGCAGACGGTGTGGCACTGCCGGTAATGTATGTATGGCGATACTTATCATCAATGATGCGCATCACCCCATTGGGAAGGAATCTTTCCAAAAGCTTAGCGTGATCCATGACTCCACCAGTCTTCTGGAGCCCCATTACGAGCAATGGTTCCAGGCCTAACTCACCTAATCGGCAATTGGCACTGTGCAGCAATATCATCAATTTTGCATGCAGCTTTGCAGGCTCCCCGAAAAGAGCCAAGGGGCCATCAACGACAAATGCAATTTTTCCCAATGCAGCTGGGTTGCCGCGCAAAAGCTCTAATATAAACGCGGCTAACAATAAATGCTCAACTGCATTCATCATGCGTGTCATAGCACCGGTGTTATCTCCGAAATCACTGAGACCTTCATGTAAGCGCAGCCAATCAGTAAGAAATACCGTTTCTTGGCACGCAGGGCATTCATAAGTGTGCTGTTGGGGAGTAAACCTGAAGCCCTCTATACGATGCTTACATGAAGAGCAAGATTCAATCGTGATCTGATTATCGTTTAATGCAAGTAGTGTTTCAGTGAGCACCATGCGATTGGTGCCATCACGTCGGTTAGCAGTTAATTGATCATATACAGCTCGTCGAAAACCGTCGCGAACACTTTTTGACCCTAAATAACGAATATTGCTTCCGGGTAGAACATATGTAATTGGCTGTGCATTTCTATGCATGTCAGCCGCCTTAAAAGGGTCGACGAATCTGGAGCTGGGGTCGATTAGCTCTGCATACTTATCCATTGCAATAAGCACGTGACTTACTTTGATGAACCCGAGCTGCGTACTTGGTAGCTTATCGTTGATCGGCGCGTCGCTTTTGCTTGCATCTGAAGCAATGACAAAATTCGGCAGCCTTGGTGGCTCGCCGCGTGGTGCACGCATAAACTTCGATGCTATGTCCTTGGCCTCTTCATCGGATGGAGGCTTCATAAACTGACAGTTTGCAAGAAACTGCTGTACGTCCGGATTTTTCACAAAATCAGAATGGCCGCCTTTTCCAGCGGTTTCTCGGTCATAAGGCATTGTTATCTCCGGTCTACCGCAACGCTAGACATGTTAGCCTTAATAGTCGCAATTTCTACCTTTATTGCTTCAGGCGTAAATCGATTGATCTGGGTTGGCACAACAAAAGGGGATGAAAGCGTTTTTATTCGCGCAAAACCGACATCTTGGGCTGCTTTTAACGATCGAATGAAGTCACTAAAGTCATAAAACTTTCCAAGCGTTTTCAGCTCATCGTCATTGTTAAGATGCGTAACGAACCAATTCTCTGTATTTGCCAAAATATTGGGATGTACTGAAGACGGCTCTTGTGTAGCGTAGACAAATGCAATACGGGCTTTTGCACCTTCTTTTGCGATCCGGGGCCACGTAGACTGAAGTTCTTCTTTCTTGCCTATTAGGTTATGCGCTTCTTCTACGTACAAAACAATGTTCTGGGGGGTATTCCCTGCATGCATAGTAGACATTTGCCTCTCAAAAATTCTCGAAGCGATCCGTTTGGAAAGAACTTCTCTGATTTCTACAGGCCCGGCTGACAAGTCTAAAATAACAATCTTCCCTTGGTCCAAGTGTGAAAGTATTTCACTAGTAGCATCCTCAGATCGGCGTGCTGAATGATACGGACGATACTTTTGAATCGCTCGCCATCCTGCAAAAGCCTGTCTTCTGCTGGTTTCTCTAGCTAATATGTTTAGATAAGCCTCCAACGCTGGATCCACCCAAGAGTTGCCGGGAGTGGATGATTGAAGGCCGATTGCTGGCTGACGTAGTGAAATTTGATCTTCTTTGATAGCGATGTTGATTTGCCGAATTTGCTCAAACCATGCGCATGCTTCAGGAGGAGTGACATGTTCTGTGGCAGGTATATTGACAGGCACGGGAGGATTCTGTGATTGTGCCCAGCTATTAATCTGCCTAACTAACGCTGCTGCGATAGGGACTTCTATTTTTAGACCTTGTGGTAGCGAATAGATCGCTCGATGAAGGATACATTGGAAAACTGCTTTATGGCGCTTCCATCGAGTGTGCTCTGAGCGTTCGGTCGGATCTGGCTCTTCTAGAGTGGAGGACATGAAAGCGTCTAAATCTTGTCCAGAAAAAGGTGACTTCTCTGTTCTAAAAAGCGCCTGGATTAGGTTTAATGCCTGATTACAGTCCTTATAAAAATTGGTGCGCAAATCCTCAAATCCGGGTGTTTCAATCGCACGATACCGAACTGTCTGATCAGGAAATACTTCTGCAATTGAGCTTCCGTCATCTTGGTGATTTGCATTCGCATACTCGCCATTGATATCAAATATTAACTGACCAATTTTTATATCGTCCCGCATTGCTGCCAAAGCTACAGAGGATACAGTGGTTTTCACAGTGTTTGATTTGCCAGTACGAGTCATACCAAGAACAGCCGTCCTGCGTGCTAAAAAATCAGTCGGTTGAATCAAGACTTTCACTAGAGGCTCATCACGCCCACGATGCATACGTGCTGTCGATGTATAACGCACTGTGCCTATATCGATAGCTGATGGTGTCGTAGGAAATCCTGCTTTCCTTGCTTCCTCTTCAGCTTTTTTCTTAACTTCCGGATTGACATGATTGACAATCATTGAAAGTGCATCGCCGCGCGGCTTATAAGCCCGCAAACGTGAAAGCGTCATAAAATTTTCTATGTCGCTGCCAAGCTTTAGTTTTCCATCTTCGATATAAAAAGTACCAAGCACACTGCAACGCAGTCCACCCGCCTGAAGCTCAACAGCGGTCAGTGGATCCATTCCATCATTTACATCACCAGGTAGTTTCTCACTCGACGTGCGGCGTTGGTGATGTTCTATTCTTGTTCTAACAAAATCGTTGTCTTGAGGAAGACTCACTGGCTCAAGAACGCGCAAGAGAATAACTTCTTGATCAATAGCAACAGCATCTGCCATTCGTGTGGGATTAAAACCCGCCGCAACTAGGAATGAATTATGCGGAATACCATTGACCGCGTGTTTCCAAGCATCATTCGTAAGTACAATTACTTCATCAAAACGCATGCCATACACATAGCCTACAAATGATTTGTCAAAATCACCTAACAGCTTAACTAACTCAGACTCGGCGGTTACGATCTTGTTGAAAATGTCAGTCACTTCGATCCCCTTAATTTTGTTGCTATCAATATGATTAATTATTCTGTGAGAACAAATTTTGAATATGGTGTTCGCCGTGGCCCCTCTTCCAACGCTTGTGTCGCATTGAGATTGCCAACCATGCTTATTCCTACTAAAGCGCGCCTACTAGTTTTCGTAACTTTTGTTGGCAAGATCCTGTTACCAAATACAAGTTCTCGTCCGATATATCCATTCCCGCCAGCAGGGTTGGCTGAATATGTAATATCAAGCACGCGTGCGTCGATCCCATCCAAATCTGCATATAAGTCGCGGATTTCTTTCGCATCATCGTAGGAGAGTAGCCAGGCATTCGTACATAAAACTAGAAAATCACGCAAACTTGCGTGCATCTCCGCGTTGAATACAAACCCATAGAGTTTTTCCGCTCTATGAAAATATGGAGGGTCAAAGTAAAGGTATGTGTCGAGCCTATCCCGGTATTGGGTGCAAAACTGGTCCCACTTCATACATTCGACGCGCTCAACCTGATCACGTAGCTCGTATAACTGATTGAGCCGTTTAATGATTCGATCTTTATTAAATCGAACGCCTAACGTCCTGTTCGTTTGCTCCCAGCCTCCTATCGGTCCCGCTTTGTGCAATATTCCATTAAAACTTGTGCGATTCAAAAATAGGCATTTCCAAGCAGCTGCACGCTCACTGGTTGGCTTTAAGTCCCGCTGGCGCTTCCATTCTTCAATAGATAGATCAACTGACTGAACGGAATCAATCAACCAGTTAATGTCATGACGGGTTGATCGTGTTTTCCCAAAAACGACCTTCCAAAAACTGGCGACTAACGGATCAATATCGTTTAGGGCAATTTTATTTACGCGGCCTGCTTCAAGCAATGCGATTGACGCACCTGCTCCGCCGCAGAATGGCTCAACAAAAACCTCTATTTTTTCATCTGACTTAATTATCGCTTCCCAGATATATTGGGAAAGTCGCGCTTTCCCGCCGGGATACCGCAAAGGGGATGTGGAAACCATAGAAAAGCTAAAAATCCTTAACGATTTGTTTGCCTGCTTGAATATCGGCTTTGGACAATGTTTAGATTCAATATTCCTGTCCTGACCCAAAAGATTATACCGTGTGGCAATACACGAAAATACAATAAGTTAAACAACATTTACTGTAAGTTGCTTTCGATATCTGTTTTACAACTAATTTAAAAGGACTTTTTTCTAAAAGATATGCCTTGGGATACAAACCAAACGCATAACACGTCATCGATTTATGAAAATTTATAATTAGAGCCATTAATACATTTGGATAAACTTTTCAGGATTTCCGGCATTGCTTAAGAGATGGCATGTCAAAATGTATAACTCCTACAATCACCAGTTAGATATTCCGCCAAACTTGAAGCAGGGAGACGGTTATTAATTCCCTGCTGAGGCCACATGGTTTCGCTCAGTTAGAATTGAATGATTTTGTACAAGAACTACATCGTCGGTTCTACAGGGACGACGATAAATTGTTGGCACAACCCGTGCCTCGGGCACAAACTCATTCCTGGTGTCGATACCCACGCCAACGCTGGACTCAGTCAATCAACAATGCTTGAAAATTTTATAAAAAATTTTTTTTATAAGCCTCTCCGATATTTCAGAGAAAATAGCGGTCCTTCGACTGGAATTGGATTCCCGGAAATCTGGGACTCCTTTTTGGCGTGTGGTGGGGTGGGTATGGGTGGGGGTCGGGTTGGCAGGTTTCGAAACCATGCCCAAGAGTAGCGCTACACGCGCATGCAATTGCCGACAATCGCACTGGAGCGGCAAGTGGGTGACGCCGAAAGCCGGAAAAGAATACGGGCCTTGGTTCCTACATAGTTACTACACGTACCGGACCATGCCGACCGTATTAGTTTTGTAGGAAGCCAAGACCCGCATGGATATTGGTGCCGCTTGCCGGAATCGAACTGGCGACCTTTTCATTACGAATGAACTGCTCTACCAACTGAGCTAAAGCGGCTACGTCATTAATCTGCTTAAGACGCTATCAACTACTTCGTCCAATC
>JAKFBY010000061.1:0-58385 GCA_036677325.1 Paucimonas sp. | reverse complement strand
CTGGAAATCGCCAACAACCAGGTCAAGCTGACCTTCGCCGATATCGAGCTGATCTCGAAGCTGGTCGAAGGCAAGTTCCCGGATTACACCCGGGTGGTGCCAAAGGGTTACAAGAACAACTTCACGCTCGACCGCGTGCAGTTGCTGCATTCGTTGCAGCGCGCGGCGATCATGACCAGCGATAAATTCAAGGGTGTGCGCTGCATCGTGACACCCGGCAGCATGAAAATCAGTTCCACCAATGCCGACCAGGAAGAAGCGGTCGAGGAAATCGAAATCGATTACGGCGGTGATTCCGTCGATATCGGCTTTAACGTCACGTACCTGCTGGACGTGTTGAATAACCTGAAATGCGACAGTGTGAATATTGCGCTGGGCGATGCCAATTCGTCGGCGCTGATCACGATACCGGACAACACCGATTTCAAATACGTTGTCATGCCAATGCGCATTTAATTAAGTAGCCAGGGATGGGGAAACGGGGTGCTGAAGGTCAGCACCCCTGTGCCGCATTCCGGAAGTCCGCAGTTTCGCGATTTTCTGTGTCATCACGGAAAATCTGGCATCACATTTGTTCTTTAGTTGTATGTTTTTGTAAAGGCAGCCCATGTCCGCACTACCTCAAGAAGCCCCACGCGAGCCGCAGCAATCCCAGTACGGCGCCTCCTCGATTCAGATCCTCGAAGGCCTGGAAGCAGTCAGGAAGCGCCCCGGCATGTATATCGGCGATACTTCCGACGGCACCGGGCTGCATCACTGCGTCTTCGAAGTGCTGGACAACTCGATCGATGAATCGCTGGCCGGCCACTGCACCGAAATCCATGTCACGATCCATTCCGACAATTCGATCTCGGTCACCGACAATGGCCGCGGCATTCCGACCGGCATCAAGTGGGATGACAAGCACGACCCGAAACGCTCCGCAGCCGAAATCGTGATGACCGAACTGCACGCCGGCGGCAAGTTCGACCAGAACTCGTACAAGGTGTCCGGCGGCTTGCACGGCGTCGGCGTGTCTTGCGTCAATGGCTTATCCAAGCTGCTGAAGCTGACCGTGCGCCGCGACGGCAAGGTGCATTACATGGAATTCGCCAAGGGCATTCCGCAAAACCGCGAAATCGAAACCCAGGACGGTATCACCGTCTCGCCGATCAAGGTCATCGGCGACACCGACAAGCGCGGCACCGAAGTGCACTTCTGGGCCGATGAAGAAATCTTCAACAATGTCGAGTTCCACTACGACATCCTGGCCAAGCGCATCCGCGAACTGTCGTTCTTGAACAATGGCGTGCACATCAAGCTGACCGACCAGCGCACCGGCAAGGAAGAACTGTTTGCATTCGAAGGCGGCACCCGCGGCTTTGTCGAATACATCAACAAGGCCAAGAGCGTACTGCACCCGACCATTTTCCAGGCCACCGGTGAAAAGATGTCCGAGTACGGCACCAACATCACCGTCGACGTCTCGATGCAATGGAACGATGCGTATAACGAGCAGGTGCTGTGCTTTACCAACAACATCCCGCAGCGCGATGGCGGCACCCACCTGACCGGCCTGCGCGCGGCGATGACGCGCGTCATCAACAAGTATATCGACGAGCATGATTTCGCCAAGAAAGCCAAGGTTGAAATCGCCGGCGACGACATGCGGGAAGGCCTGACCTGCGTATTGTCGGTGAAAGTGCCGGAGCCGAAATTCAGCTCGCAAACCAAGGACAAGCTGGTGTCAAGCGAGGTGCGCGGACCGGTCGAGGAAATCGTCGCCAAGACGCTGACCGACTACCTGGCCGAGCGGCCGAACGATGCCAAGATCATTTGCGGCAAGATCGTCGAAGCCGCCCGTGCCCGCGAAGCTGCCCGCAAGGCGCGCGAACTGACGCGCCGCAAGGGCATCATGGATGGCCTGGGCCTGTCGGCAAAACTCGCCGATTGCCAGGAAAAAGACCCGGCGCTGTGCGAACTGTACATCGTCGAGGGTGACTCCGCCGGCGGCTCCGCCAAGCAGGGCCGCGACCGCAAGTTCCAGGCAATCCTGCCGCTGCGCGGCAAGGTCTTGAACGTCGAGAAAGCCCGCTTCGAAAAGATGCTGTCCTCCGAACAGATCACCACCCTAATCGCGACATTGGGCACCTCGATCGGGCCGGATGAATTCAATATCGACAAGCTGCGTTACCACCGCATCATCATCATGACCGATGCCGACGTCGACGGCGCCCACATCCGCACGCTGCTGCTGACCTTGCTGTACCGTCAGATGCCGCTGCTGGTCGAACGCGGCCACGTGTATATCGCGCAGCCGCCGCTGTACAAGGTCAAGCATGGCCGCGACGAGCGTTACCTGCAAGGTGATATCGAAGAAGCCACCTACATGATGGAAGTCGCGCTGCAGGATGCCGCGCTGGTGCCTTCTGAAAACGCCGCCCCGATTGCCGGCGACGCGCTGGCCGAACTGGTGCGTCAATACAACACGGTCAATGCCATCATCATGCGCCTGACGCGCGCGGTCGACTCCGCCGCGCTGTCGGCCATCATGACCGGCGTCACATTGAACCTGACAACGCTGGCCGATGCGGAAAGCTCGGCGCAAGCCATGGCCAAGGCCATCGACGACCCGGCAGTCCGGGTGGAAGTGGCATCGGATGAATTGTCCGACAAGCACCAGCTGCGCATTTTGCGCCGCCACCACGGCAACCTGAAAGTCAGCGTGATCGATGCCGATTTCGTTGCCGGCCCAGACTATGCGGTGCTGGCTACTGGTGCGGCCACCTTCAAGGGTTTGATTGGCGAAGGCGCGCTGGTGCGTCGCGGCACAGGCGAGAAGGTCAAGGAGTCGGCGGTGTATGACTTCCATGAAGCAATGGCATGGCTGCGCTCCGAAGCCGAGCGTGGCGTCTCCAAGCAGCGCTACAAGGGACTGGGAGAAATGAACCCGGATCAGTTGTGGGAAACCACGATGGACCCGACCGTGCGCCGCCTGTTGAAAGTGCAGATCGACGACGCGATTGCCGCCGACCAGATTTTCACCACCCTGATGGGCGACAACGTCGAGCCGCGCCGGGCATTCATTGAAACCAATGCCCTGCAGGCAGGCAACATTGACGTTTAAAAAATCTCGCTGGTTCGTTCAGCAAGGTTCGCCCAGCAATTAGGGGCGATACCAGGGTTTGGCAGGTGCAAGACAAAAGGCCGGTGCGAATGCGCCGGCTTTTTGTTATGCAGTTGCATTGCGAATGCAGATTTGTCGATTGGCCTGACCTGACCAGCCGGGCCACGCCACCGAAACAAAACATGGAGAGCAACCGATGCATGCCGTACGCCAGATTGGCAAAATTCTTAAATGGCTGTTGATCATTCCGGTTGCCTTGGTTGTGATCGTGATCGGTTGCTGGCTGCTGATACCCGATCAGCAGCTGCACCCCGATGCAAAGCATTTGCTGGACAACCGAAGCGCTGCACCCTCTGAGCAAAATGCCTACTTCATGTTGTGGGGGCTGCCAGCGTCGCCCGAACTGGATGCGCATGCAGTCGGCAGGCAAATCGTCGCTGCGCATGAACAGCAGGTTGCCGCCCACGTTAATCTGGCCGACTTCAAGCCAGCGCAGTTTTTCGGCGCAGCGCCGCTATTGCTGAAACTATCCTCCCGGCGTTGCGATATCGATCAGGAGCATTGCCTGCATGTCTATCAAGGCATGCGGGAACAGGTCGCGTTAGACACCACCCAGTACGCCGTCTATCTGGCGCGCTATCGCATGCTGCGGACCTATCCGCAATTCTCTGAAAAAGTGATGACGGCAACCACTGCGGCGCTGAAGCTGGAGTACGGCCCGATTGTGACATTGAGCAATCTGGTCGATGCGGCCATCGCGTTGCAAATGCAATCGCCCGCCACGCGCCGGGCAGCGCTCGATGAACTGACCAAGGAAATCACGCTATGGCGCCGCTTCCTGCAAGACAGCGACACGCTGATCACGCAAATGGTATCGACTGCCGTGCTGCACCGCAAATTCCGGCTGGCGAGCGAAATCATGCAAACCTA
Organism: Paucimonas sp.; assembly: GCA_036677325.1. Lineage (GTDB taxonomy): Bacteria > Pseudomonadota > Gammaproteobacteria > Burkholderiales > Burkholderiaceae_D > Paucimonas. The sequence continues at coordinate 54,349 of JAKFBY010000061.1, read as the reverse complement.
TCCCGACGTGTTGCGCGACTACCCGGACCGCATGGCCGCCATCACTTCGCCGATTTTGCCCGAACATGCCAACCTCGGGCGTGCGCTTGCCGGGGAATTCCGCTTCGCGGCAAGTGTGCACAAGGATCTGAAGCACGCGATCGCGCATGCCCCGCCCGGCAACAATCTGTTCGACCGGATCTCTAAGCCGCTGATTTCTCTCGGCGCCTACCAGCCGAATGCGACCGTCAACCAGGCCTATGCGCGGCACCTGGAATCTGCGGCGTTCTATGCAAATCCCCCGAAGCAGATCCTTGGCGGGTACCAGGCATTGGCTGAAAAAAATAGTCAGCTCAATTGGTGGAATCCTGCCCTGTACCTCTATAACCCGGTCGGCAGGATTTTGCTTAGCGCAAGCACGGCTGATGTGAGCAGGTATGCATTCCGGCTGCACGATCTGGTAGGTTACTCACGATTGATCGAGCTGCAGCGGCGCATTGCTCAAGCAGGCATCTCCATGGAGATGGTGCCGGCTTATCTCGCCCGGGCAGAACCGAACCTCGCTGACCCCTATTCGGAGCAGCCGGTCGGCTGGCATGCGGCGAGCCGGACCATCTCGTTTGGCGGGTATGGAGAGCGCTATCTGAAAAACGGGCGGGTGCAAGTCGAACTGGGTGATCGCGGCCGTTAAAATCAGTCTACGCACCCAGGAGCACTTACCACATATCAGCCGGCGCAAGAAAACGCTTGTCTCTGCCTGAACTTCCAGGACAGACATTAAATATTGGCGGGCAGGGCAACCCCCTTTGCGCCGGTGGGTGTACTTGCGTCCTGTTGATCAGAAAAAACACATTCCCGCAATGACGCGTCAGTATTGTTCCTCGAAAATATAATCTTGCGCTATGCTCTCCTCTACTGCATGCCCCGCGACTAAGTGAGGCCGGGCGTCGTGATCCAATGTGGCCGCGACCATCGCACGTAATCCTGTCAATATTAATTTTTTGATATCAAACCTCGAAATCCAGATTTCGCAAATACTATGCCGACCCGCTCCGACTTGTTAACGCAAATAACCCGCTGCACAGGGATGAATCCATTACTGGACCTGCTGGGAGCGGAGATAGACGCGCTGGGCATCACCGACGGCTACGTGGTGAATCTATGCGATATGGCGAGAGAAAATCTTCGGACTGTGAAGCTACGGTATCCGGACGGATACCGGCATCTGGAAACGACTTACCACAACTACAAGACCAATCTGGGGACCGAGCGGCATGCGCCGGTAATCCGGGCATTTTTCGGCCGCACCGAGGTTCGAATCGATGCCCAAGCGGAGCTTGAATCCGATCGCAAGATTGTCAATGGCTGGAAGTTGACAGAGTTAACCGCGCTGCCGCTGCTCGATTCGGCATCGCCGGAACATCCTCCCATCGGCGTGGTCTCGCTGATGAAATCCTCGGGACGTGTTAGTGCCGAAGCACTGCAGCAGCTAAGCGACTTGCTTTCGCTGTTTTATGTACCGCTGCAAACCGCGTTGGAAGCAGACTATCTGAAGCAGTTTCACGAAAACTTTCAGTTGGCTGCCAAGGAGCATGAACGGGCGCTCCAATTTATTGTGGAAGTCACCAATCTCACCAACCGTGCGAAGATTTTTGATTTGTTTACCAAGGAACTCTTCAAGAGACTGGATTTCGATTGCATCGGACTTTACCTGCTGGAAGATAACTTGCTGAAAAACGTCATGGTGTCCTGTGCCGATCCGGCGTTTCAACCGATCACGGAAGCGGTGCGCGAGTATTTACAGAATCGTCCCTATACATTGGACAATATTGATGGCGGTATCTCGCATGCCTTCTTAAAAAACGCAGCCTTCGTATTTTCAGATGTTCAGGAGATCCTTCATCTGCCCATGTCGGCGAAAGACAAGCACGTGTTGTCGCTCATGAACCCCACACGAACCTCGATGCTGCAGCCTATCCGCTATCAGGGACACGCGATCGGCGTGATGACCTTGTCCAACCTGACCAAGGTGATTGCGGTGCCGGAGTCCGATCTGCACCTGTTGAACACGCTCTCCGGATTCTTTGGCGCAGCCATCACCAATAGCGACAACTTCGCGGCCCGTGAGGCGCAGAATGCCGAGATTGAACGGCTGAATCAGGTGCTGCAACAACAGGTTGTGGAATTGGCAGAGCAGGCCGGAACCGACCGCCTTACCGGTTTATACAACTTCCGTATCTTCGAACGCGAAATCGACCGGCGCATCAGTGAATGCAAGCGTTCCTCTGTGAATAACGGGATATCTATTGCCGTCATCGACATTGACCATTTCAAGCGTTTTAACGACACCTATGGCCATCAAGCAGGCAATCAAGTATTGGCCGGGGTAGCGCAGGAAATCTCGAAGCTGGTGCGGAAAATGGACATGGCTTTTCGCTTCGGCGGTGAGGAATTTGTCGTCATGATGTCCAAATGCCATTTGGAAGGCAGTAAAACGTTTGCCGAGCGCGTACGCACAGCGGTCGAAAACGCCAAGTTCGAAACCAACTCAGGAACATTGTCGGTAACCGTCAGCGTTGGATGTGCAACCTATGAAAACGACGATACCCAGGAGACGTTCTTCAAGCGTGCAGATCAGGCACTTTACAAAGCCAAAAACGACGGACGAAACCGCGTAGAGGGATAAGGAATTCCCCGCGCACCAACGAACCCCGCACTGGACGAGCAGGCATTTCCATGGAGATGGTGCCGGCTTACCTCACGAAGGCCGAACCCGCCCTTACTGACCCCTATTCGGAACAGCTGGTGGGCTAGCATGCGGCAAGCCGGATGATATCGTTTGGCGGGTATGGTGAATGCTATCTGAAAAACAGGCGGGTGCAAGTTGAATTCGATGCTGGAGGACGTTAATAATGTCTAACAAAATGCAATACCTGCCTCCATCGACGGGCCTGGACGCACATACCGATAAATCGGGATTGGGCTGCACTCGCCTGCAAACTATCTCAACAGAATAAACTCCTAGCAATCATTCGCATGAATCGTTGCTTTGCCAGAAGTTAGTCAAACCCTGCTGATCTCGGCAAGGATTGCGATGAGCGTTTGCGTATCGACTGGCTTGACCAGATGATGGTCGAAGCCGGCAGACAGGGTTCGCTTGCGGTCGTTGTCCTGGCCATATCCGGTAATGGCGATCAGCACCGATTTGGCGGTTCCAGGCTGCGCGCGCAGATGCTGGGCTAACTCATTGCCATCCATTTCCGGCAAACCAATGTCGAGCAAGCAGACTTCCGGGGCTTCAGCACCTGCCCGCTGCAAGGCCCGCCGCGATCCGTGCTCAACCATCACTTGATGGCCCAAAGCCTCCAGCAGCATCGCCAGCATCGACGCGGCATCCACATTGTCATCGACTACCATTACGCGCAAGGGCTTTGTATCTGTGTGCAAGGCGCTGCCGGCATCCTGCTGATCGTCGTCACGATACTGCTGCGCAGTCAGGCGCGGCAGGCAGACCGTGAACTTGCTTCCCTTGGCAAGACCTTCACTTTCGCAAGTTACTTTTCCGCCATGCAGCTCGACCAGGCTTTTGACCAAAGCCAGTCCCAGCCCCAGCCCGCCCGCAGACCGGTCAGAGGTACGTTCAGCCTGGGCAAACAAGTCAAATGCGTGTGCCGCCAGCTGCGGCGCCATGCCGATGCCGTTATCAACTACCTCGATTTGCACGTGTGCTTCGCGCACCTCGGTTTTGAGCAGGATATGGCCGCCCTCATTGGTGTATTTGGCAGCATTGTTCAGAATATTGGTAATGACTTGCACCAGCCGCTTCTCGTCACCCATCACCATGGTGGTATCGGGCGGCAGATGCAATGCCAGATGATGGCGTCTGGACTGCATCAGCGGCGTTACCTGCTCCACCGCATCGGTGAGAACATGCCGGATATCCAGTGCCGCATTGTCCAGCTCAACCAGACCCCTGGTGACGCGCGACACGTCCAGCAAGTCATTGATCAGATGGGTCATATGATCCACCTGGCGGCCAATGATCTGGCTGGTTTGACGCACACGCGCATCATCGAGCTTGGCCATTTGCAAAAGTCGGGCGGCCGAACCGATCGGCGCCAGGGGATTTCTCAGTTCATGGGCGAGCATCGCCAGGAACTCATCCTTGCGCCGGTCGGCATCCCTGAGTTTTTCTTCCGTTGCCCTGCGTTCCGTGATGTCGCGAAACAACACCGCCAGTTCGTCATGTCCGGTCGGATAGGCACGCACTTCAATCCATGCGGTATGACGATTGGTAAACGTCTGGTAATACTCCAATATGCCGGGCACCCTGGTTTTCATCACGCGCCGGTACAATTTCTCTACTTCGGTGCCCACTGTTTCCGGCCATGCCTCCCAATGGGTCTTTCCGATGACCTCAGGGGCTGCACGCTGGCCAATGCGCAACCCCTCTGCGTTCATTTGCAACACCGTCCAGTCATGATTGATCAACGCAAACCCTTCGGCCATGCCGTCAAAGACGGATTGACTGCGGTCGCGTTCAATCCGCAACTTGGCTTGCGCTCGTGCACTTTCCAGCGCCGACCAGGTTCGATCGACCATGTCGATCGCCATCGCGATTTCATTGCTGGTCCAATGATGAACCACTGAATCATGAATGTTCAGGGACGCCCGGAGCCGCCCGTTCTTCATCAACGGTATGGCTAACACTGCGCGTACACCATTGGCCAGATAGGCATCGGCATATGGCGCTGAATGTTCGTTGGTTGTGACATCATCCACGGCAAGAACCCGCCCTGCGCGCACGACATCGACAATCAAGGGGCCAAAATCGCTTAATTTCAGACGCATGCCGGCCATCGACTGGAGTGTGCCGTCGGTCCAGTCGCAATTCATCGCAAGGCATTCGCCCGACTCGTCGAGTTCGCCATAAATCACCCGTTTCGCTCCCACATGCTTTCCTAGTAGTTCGCTTGCAACCGCGGTAACTTCTTCAGGATCGGTAAGGGGCCGAATGCGGTCTGCCAGTTCAAGCTGAAATGCTTGCCTGGCAGCCTGTTGCTGCGCCGCATCTTCAGCATGCTTTTTATCGGTCACATCGACTGTGCGGTGGGAAATGCATACAAGACTCCCGGCCGTATCAAAGATCGGCGTGTTGGAGGCACTCCAAAAGCGTTCTTCATAGCGCTTGCTGCCGTCCGGCAATTGCACCGTGATCGGATAGCGCTGCAATGGCATGACCTCAGGCTGCCCGGTCGCGATGACTCTGGTAAGCGACCGGTGCAGTGCTGCAACCCCAGTGTCTTGTGGATCATCGGGGTTTGCAGGGAACGCTTCAAACAAGCCTTTCCCCACCAGTTCTTCACGTTTGCGAGAGACTGTTCTTAAGAAGGTTTCGTTGACGGCAAAAATGGTCGCCGCCGGAGTAGGAGCGAGTAAATATTCGCCAACGGGCGAACTGTTAAAAACCGATTGATAAATCGAGTGATCAAGCATGACGTTGTGGCGCTTCGTTACGAATATGGACAATCATATTCTTGTTGCCGGCTAAGCGGATTCGGGGGAGGTCGCCGAGAATCCCGCAATGGCCGTAGTTGTCTCCAGGTGGTGACAACGGTCCGACCGGCCCCGATAGGGAGCGTTGTCACAGACACGCTGTCAGCCTGATTGATGATTTTAGAATGACTCAATTGTGCTTTTTGATCCAGGTGACGTATTGGTCCATCCACTTTTGCAGGAATGCCTTGCTGTCGGGCCCGATGTTGCCGGCACTATCAAACAAGCCATCCTTGGCGTGAATGAAGGCTTCCGGCTGACCCAGCGTTGGCACGTTCAGATAAGCCAATACATTACGCAAATGCTGCTGCGCCATCGCCGTGCCAATCGCGCCGACCGAGGCACCCAATACGCCGGCCGGCTTGCCCGCCCATGCACTCTGGCCATATGGACGTGAAGCATGGTCAATCGCGTTCTTTAGCACGCCGGGCATCGAGCGGTTGTACTCGGGCGTGACGAACAACAGACCCTGGGCAGCGGTGATCTCGGCTTTCAGGCGCTTGACGGCAGCCGCCGGTTGCGCATCATCATCCTGATTGTAGAGAGGCAAATCGCCGATTTCCAGCTGTTTGAATGAAAACTCGGATGGCGCCAGTTTGACGATGGCCGATGCCAGTTGCCGGTTGAACGAATCCTTGCGCAGGCTGCCGACGATAACGGCGATTTGATATTGGCTCATGTTTATCCTTTTATTTACGATAAGAAAGGGGCTTGCGTTACTGCATTTTTTCGGCAAAAACAACTTTCATTACAACTTGCATTGCAACTTGCATTACGCACGCGCATGAATTCCTAAGCATACACCGGAACACTGTTAAGGCTGACTTGATCAAAATTTTGACTGACAAAGCACCTTGCAACCCAAGCCGATTGCACCAATGCAGCCGCAGCATTGACAGCAATGGCCGCCAGCCGCGTCGACAACTTTCTCTTGCACTGCATCACGCCGGGCCGGTGCATCGGCATGTTCGATGATGCAGCCGTCCCACTGGCATGGAACGTTTGCATAACGTGCGGGAAAGAAAAGCTTATAGCCAATCGCCATTCGCCGACAATCAGTTTTCTTTTCACTTCACTGTACTTCACTTCACAAACAACCCATGCCACCTTGATTGAAGTCAGGCTCCCCGGTAATAGGGGGGCGACTTGGTTGAGCTGGACTATCCTGAAGCAGGTGTTCTCTCTCGGTCTTCCCTGGTTGCCTGACCGAAGAAGTTGAATCGAGCTTTGCTCGCCAAGCAATTCATGCTTGCCTACCGCAATGTAATGTAATCAGGGCAACGTGTTATTTCTTAGCAAGACGAACTGTTCACTGGCTAATTAAAACCACGTGCGATCGATGTACAAGAAGGAGAATCACCATGCAAGTTGCGACCTCGTCGATGCGTCTGGTCCATGTTTCTTGGGTCGTTCTGGCTTTGGCTGCATGCGCGCAAACCGGGGAAGTCCGTACCGGCTCCGCCGCCCTTGCCGACTGGAAGTCCGATGCTCCCGGCGTTCGCCGCCATATCAGGCCGTCCGACGTGCCGGCGCCGGCGACTGGCAACGACCCTGAGAAGTCGATCGCCAGCAGTGTCAAGGTGGTCCAGCCGCCACAGGGCGCATTGCCGAAAGTGCCGGACGGCTTCGCGGTACAGGTGTTTGCCACCGGATTCAAGCAGCCGCGCACGCTTCGCATCGCGCCGAACGGCGACATCTTTCTGTCGGAGAGCGGCACCGGACGCGTGCTGGTGTTCCGCGCAGGAGCGGGCGGCATGCCGGCAAAGCCCGAGGTATTCGCCGAGAATCTGGAGAAACCTTACGGCATTGCCTTCGTGCCACCCGCCGATCCGCGCTACGTCTATGTGGCAGCGTCGAACCAGGTGGTGCGCTACCCGTATCGCAACGGGGATGTCAATGCCACCGGTCCTGCGGAAGTAATCATCGCCAGCATTCCGACCAAGCGGCACTGGACGCGCGACCTGGCAGTCTCGCGCGATGGCCAGCGCCTGTTCCTCGCTGTCGGCTCGGCGTCCAATTTGGGCGTGGCTGGCATGCCCGACATGACATCCGAGCAAATCCGCCAGCATGAAGCAAGCCACGGTCGCGGCGCCGCCTGGGGCGAGGAAGAAAATCGCGCCGTGGTGCGCGTATTCGATCCTGATGGAAAAAGCGTGCGCAACTACGCCACCGGGCTGCGCAACTGTTCGGGCCTGGCGATGCAGCCCGGCACCGACAACCTGTGGTGCGTCGTCAACGAGCGCGACCATCTCGGCCCGCACGTCACACCCGACTACATGGCGCGGGTGCAGGAAGGTGCTTTCTACGGCTGGCCCTGGTACTACCTCGGCGACAGGGAAGATCCCGCCTTGAAGGGAAAACGTCCCGATCTCAGGGGCCAGGCGCGGCTGCCCGAGGTGCTGATCCAGGCCCACTCCTCCGCGCTGAGCGCGGCATTCTACGATCGTGATGCGTTCCCGGCCGACTATCGCGGCGACGCATTCGTCGCGCTGCACGGCTCCCATAGCAGGCCCGCCGAAAGGACCGGCTACAAGGTGATCCGGGTGCGCATGCAAAATGGCACGCCGACCGGCGAGTACCAGGACTTCATGACCGGATTCCTGTTGGACAACGACAGTGTCTGGGGCCGGCCGGCTGGCGTTGCGGTCACCCGGGATGGTGCGTTGCTGGTGAGCGACGACGCGAACGGCACGATTTTCAGGGTGACGCGTAAATAGCATACGGCAAGAGCGATCATAGCTTTCCATGCAGGGCAGGAAAAGTCTTGTTTCCTGCCCTGGAATGCTTAATTAGAATGAATCGAACCAGGCTTTGACCCCGCCTGCACCGACGTTATGCGCTGTATAGGCATGTCCGCCGCCATGCTCTACTTTTGCGCGCACCAAACCTTGAACGCCCATCTGATCGTAATACTTGCGCATGGTGGAAATCGGCACCGTCGAGTCAGCTGTTCCATGATAGAACTTTGTCGGCGGATGGTTTCCCGGCAAAACCGGCACTGAGCAAAATGCACCTGCGCAGGTCGCGTACGATGCAGAAATGACGGCAAGTGCCTTCCAGGTATTGCCATCATTAGTGCCGGAGTTGAATGTCACCGCCATCCGACTGGTGTTATAGCCACCTGATGAAATGCCGAAGGCGTAGCGCTGGCTCATATTGAATGGGGTGCCGAAATTGCCGGCCTTGATTTCACTGAAAAAGTCGGGAAGAAAATCGTAGTCGCAGCTTGCGCCATAGGGGGCGACAGTATTGGTATGCCAGAATTCCACCAGCGCCGTTGAATTGGGCGGCTCGGGAACAAAGACTGCATACTTCCTGCCCGTGCCGGATGGATTGTCGAGCATTTCGCGGATCATCCGGGCTTCATAAATCACGCCAAAGCTGTCAGTGGTTTTGCGGACAAAAGGATGGTTCGCATCGTTCCAGTTCGTGCCCTGATACAGCACCGCCACCGGCCAGCCGCCTGCCGGCGGTGTTCCTTCGGGAATTTGCCACCGGACTTTGCGCCCGACATAGGCGCCGTTGCACCAGTAATAGTTGTATCGCGTGTTGTGTGTGCAGCTGGTATCGCCATTGAACCCCACGCCGCAGCGCGCTGCTTCGGCCTTCGGTATATGGGCGAACCAGCCAAGTGCAACCAGGACGCACAGAAAAACCAGTTTCAGCGTGATTGGTAATCGACTTTTACGGGGGGCATGATCGTGCGCTTGTGCGCCGTTGACATCGCAGTTCGGGCCAGCTTGAGGCAGGCGTGAAAAAGTCCAGGCGGGAAAGGCAAATTGCTTCATTTTTTGTCTCCTTGGTAGTTATTTTTCGGGATTTCTTCAACGATTTTCGTGGTTGACCTCCTTTTCAAACAACGACCTTGGAATGCACCTGTTTGCGGCAAAGGGCATCCCAAAGGGCAAACACCGCGAAATCACGATGTCTGCCCCGTGCCGCAAAGCCATCAGCGGCTATCAGCAACTATGAACAACTATCAGCGGCCACTTCAATCATTTTTTTACCAGTGGGCACCTGCTTGCGGACAGTGGCTGGTATGCCTGTTCTCCGGGAATGACGGCCTTGACGTGAAGGTAATCCCACGGCGTCTTCGATTCGGATGGCTTTTTGACCTGAACCAGATACATGTCGTGCACCATCCGTCCGTCTTCCCGGATCTTGCCATTCTGGGCGAAGAAATCATTGATCGGCATATCGCGCATCTGCTTCATGACGGCACCGGCGTCATCGGTGCCTGCGGCTTGAATCGCCTTGAGATAGTGCATGGTGGACGAATACACGCCGGCATGAATCATGTTCGGCATCTTCTTCATCTTGCCGAAAAAGCGCTTCGACCATTTTCTGGTTTCGTCATCCAGATCCCAGTAAAATCCATCGGTCGCATACAGGCCCTGGGCAGTATCGAGACCCAGGCTATGCACATCGTTGACCGTGATCAGCAGTGATGCCAGCATTTGCTTGCCCGATTTCGTCAGGCCGAATTCTTTCGCGGCCTTGATGGCATTGACCGCATCCTGCCCGGCGTTGGCGAATGCAATGACTTGTGCTCCGGACGACTGCGCCTGCAACATGAAGGATGAGAAATCGGCCGTTGCCAGTGGATGTCTGGTACTGCCGACGACCTTGCCGCTTTTTGAACGGATCACGTCCGCCGCATCTTTTTCCAGGGAGTGTCCGAATGCATAATCCGCCGTCAAGAAATACCAGGCGCTGCCGCCTTGCTTCAGGATCGCGTTCGCGGTTCCATTGGCAAGGGCATAGGTATCCCATGCATAGTGAACACTGTTGGGCGTGCAAGCTTCGTTGGTCAGCCGGCTCGATCCGGCCCCATTGACAATGGCAATGCGGTTCTTCAGTTTCGCGACATCGACGACAGCTAGTGCGGTGCTCGACGTCACCAGGTCGGCGATCATGTCAACCTTTTGCGAGTCGTACCACTCGCGCGCCTTCGCCGACGCGACGTCTGCCTTGTTCTGATGATCCGCAAAGATGACCTCGACCGGCATGCCCAGGACTTTGCCGCCGAAATCTTCGATCGCCATTCTTACCGCCATCACCGATCCTTCTCCGCTCAAGTCCGAATACAGCCCTCCCATGTCGGTCAGCACGCCAATTCTGACAACCGAGTCGGAAATTTTTGAGGTTTGCGCCCATGCCGGCGCGGATGTCGTTGCATGCAGGATCGTGCATAAAGCTAATGCGAGTGCCTTGATTTTCATGATGTCTCCAGTAAATTCTATTGTCTGAATGGTTGCGATTTCGGCGAAATTCCTACGATCGACGGCAACAGGTGTCGGATCGGGAATAGACGAATTAAGCAACCAGCATTTTTTATCGGTCCCGCGTTGGGCCGCTGTCTGCCATTGCCTTTTGAGCAAGTGTGATTCAGGTGCAAGTACAGGTGCAGGTTCCCCATGCAAGCCTTGTTTACGTCAAAAATCAACTTCATTGCGCCCCTTTAGCGCGAGCATGGTTCGCGCCTCGTCGGGCGTTGCGATTTCGAGCGAAAGTGCTTCCAGGATGTGCTTGACGCGCACCACCTGGTGCGCGTTTTGTTGCGACAGGGTGCCGGGTCCTTCCCACAGGTTGTCTTCCAGACCAACCCGCACATTGCCACCCTGGGCCGCGGATAATGCGGCAATGCCCATTTGCGCGCGTCCGGCGCCCAGCACCGACCACACGTAATCGCCACCAAACAAGCGGTCAGCGGTGCGCTTCATATGGGCGACATCGTCTGCATGGGCGCCGATGCCACCCAGAATGCCGAACACTGTCTGCACGAATAGCGGCGGCTTTACCAGGCCGCGATCGAGAAAGTGGGCAAGGTTATACAGGTGCGCCGTGTCGTAACACTCGAACTCGAAGCGCGTACCGTTTTCCGAACAGGCTTGCAGCATGTATTCGATATCCCTGAAGGTGTTGCGGAACACGACATCGCGCGTGCCTTCCAAAAACGGACGTTCCCAGTCGTGTTTGAATTCCTTGAAACGCGACAGCATCGGATAGAGCCCGAAGTTCATCGACCCCATGTTCAGTGACGCCAGTTCGGGCTTCAGCTGCAGTGCCGGTTGCAGGCGCTCCTCGACTGCCATTCCCGGCGCGCCGCCGGTGGTGATGTTGATGATGCCATCAGTCCGACGCCTGATATTGCCGACAAATTCACGAAACAATGCCGGATCCTGCGAAGGCTTGCCAGTTTCGGGATGGCGCGCGTGCAGATGCACGATCGCGGCACCTGCTTCGACCGCACCAACCGCGGCTTGCTCGATTTGCGCGGCGCTAACCGGCAGGTAAGGCGACATCGAAGGCGTGTGGATGCCGCCGGTGACGGCACAGGTGATGATGATTTTTTGTGGCCTGCTCATACTGTCTCGCTTTCTTTACTGGGCAACAACGCCGCCATCGACCGGCAGGGAAATCCCGCGAATCTGGTCTGCCGCATCGCTGCATAAAAAGGCGACGGTGTCGCCAATTTGCTTTGGTGTCACAAATTCGCAGGAAGGCTGCTTCTCGGACAACATGCGTTTTTTCATTGCATCGTTTGTCAAACCCTCCTGTCGGGCGCGCATGTCGACTTGCTCCTGCACCAGGGGCGTCAATACCCAACCTGGACAGATCGCGTTGCAGGTCACCCCGCTGGTTGCCGTCTCCAGGGCTGCCGCCTTGGTCAGACCCAGCAGGCCATGTTTGGCGGCGATATAGGCAGACTTGTTGACGGATGCAATCAATCCATGCGCGGATGAAATGTTGATGATGCGTCCCCAGTTTTTCGACAGCATGTTGGGAAGCGCCAAGCGCATCGTGTGAAACGCGGCGGTCAGGTTGATGGCCAGTAGCTTGTCCCATTTATCGACAGGGAATGCCTGGATGCTGGAGATAAATTGAATGCCGGCGTTATTGACAAGGATATCGACGCCGCCGAATTTGTCGGCGGCAAACTGCATCATTGCGTCGATTTCCTCGGCTTTTTCCAGGTCTGCAGCATGGTAGGCGCAACGCACGTCGCCGCCTTCGGCAAGCTCGACGCGGATCGCTTCGATTGATTCCTGCTCGCCAAAGCCGTTCAGTATGATATTCGCGCCGCGGCCAGCAAGCGCGCGTGCGATGCCCAGGCCAATGCCGGAGGTTGATCCGGTGACCAGGGCTGTCTTTCCTTTAAGAGATTGAATCTGCATGTTATTGGTAGTCTGGTAGTTGGGCCAAATGTTCAGGCTTGCGCCTATTGAACCGAGATGCTCTTGTCGGTCAGCGTGGCATCAAAGATCAGCTTCTGTGGCCAGGCCGGCCAGCTCACGCCCAGCGATGCGGTATTCGGATCGCCATTCCTGGCAAATGCGGCAACCGCGTTCATCATCGCGCCTGACAAGGCCAGTCGGCCGGTCTTGTTGGCGTTGCTGTTAGTCGCGTTCGAGAAAACCGATGGGCCGAAATTGCCGAAGATGAAAGGCAGATCAAATGCATGTGCTGCGCCATACACATCGTTCCACGGCGCCGGCAGCTTGTCCCAATTGAACTGGTAGTACCAGACGGTCGATTGCTTCGCCTTCAGCGCATTGAGCATCACGTCGCGATTTGATACAAAGAACAGGTTATTGAGCAGCGCCAGGCGCGCGTTGTAGCCGGTGGTCGGCGTATCGACTGGAAGATAGACCGGATTGATCAGGTTGTTGACTGTCAGCGTCGCAGCCGCGTCCGGGTTGAAGCTGGCCATCATGCCAAAGCGGGTGGCATCATTGACGATCAAGCCAGGCTGGCCGCCGAGCGCCGGCGACAGGGCGAGAAACGATGCAAACAGCTTGGTCTCGTCGCGGGTGGTGCTGGCCAGGACCGGCACCTTCAGGTAGTTGCCGGCATTGATTGCCGACAGCGCACTGTTGGCGACCACCGTGCCATCCGGGATATGAGAAGTCGAGCTCAGTCCCGCCATCGCTACCCTGGTCAGCAACTGCGTGAAGATTTCGGTCGGCGTTTTCGTGCGCAGGTAATCGGCGATCTGGGCACTGGTTTGCGTCGCCGCATAGGCTGCCGCAGTGGTGTCGTCGGTCGCTTTGCCATCCGCGATCAGCAGGCTGTAGAGCAGCTTGTTGCCCTGCGCCAGAGAGACGGCGGCAGGCTGCAGCGTCGCAATGTTCCCAGCCGGAAGTTCCGTCGGCAGCGCCATGCCGCCGCTTAACGGCGCAATCTTGTGGATCAGCTGCGGATTGGCCGCCACCACCAGCGGCGACGTCATCAGCGAATACGTATTTATCGCGCCGGCGGACTGTCCCATCACCGTGACGTTGCCTGCATTGCCGCCGAAATTCGCAATATTTTTGTTAATGAATTTCAGCGTCTGGATCTGGTCGAGCGTGCCGAAGTTGCCCGAATCTTCCTGTGCATTGGTGCCGCTTTTGAGTTGCTGCAGGTTGAGCCAGCCAAACAGCCCGACGCGGTAGTTTGCCGTCACCACCACGGCATTGGCAAGCTTTGCCAGCGCGGCGCCGTCATACACCGGGTCAGCACTGTAGCCTGACACGTTGCTGCCGCCGTAAATGAAATAGATCACCGGCAGGTTGGTTTCGGTGCCGGCCGGCCGCCAGATATTGAGCGTCAGGCAATCCTCGCTGCCCACTGCCGTATTCAGAGTGGTGGCTATGGTGGCATCGTACCTGTTGTTCGCGCCCGGGCCATAGATCCGCCCATACTGAACACAGGCATTGCCGAAATTTTTGGCCTGCCGGATGCTGGTCCACGCATCCGGCTCGGCCGGCGCTTTCCAGCGCAGTGTACCGATTGGCGCCTTGGCAAACGGCACGCCTTTCCAGTAATAGGTACCGGAACCGGCATTGTCGTCGACGCCCTCGACCTGGCCATACACGGTACTGCGCAGCACCGGCGACACGGCAGCAGCCGGTGCCGCCTCTGCACTTGCGCTGCCGGATTGGTTTTCGCTTCCACCGCAAGCGCTCAACAGGGGGGCAAGCAGGCTTGCGACAATCAACAGGCGCGTGGCCGGAGCAAACTGTTTCATCACTTATTCCTTAAACAAGGTTGGTTATTGGCTGCTGCTTTGAATTGTTTACTGAGAAAGGCCAATCGCCTTTTTTCACAGCTTCGTCGCCATCGGCGTCTGACAATCTGATAGCGATGCAGGACATGCGTCAGGCATCAAAATCGATGATGCAGAACAGCTTTCATACGGACAATGGCAAAAACGATGCCACCTCGCATAAGTTGCTGATTTATATTGAGTTTTTTGGGAAAAACCGGCGAGCGCCGGCTGCAACAGGTGTAAATACAAGATTATTTGTTCAATTAATGAACAAATAATCCTTATTACAGAGAAAGATGTTGTTTATAAAGGAGTTTTTTTGTTCAATTAATGAACAAACTGTTCAGTCAATGAACGGAATCTGGAATTGTGCGAGCTTTTGGTAGAGTTTGCCGCGTGAGATGCCAAGCTGGCGCGCAGCCACTGTTTTATTGCCACCGGCATCGCGCATCGCGGCCTCGATCAGGTTCCTCTCGGTTTCCTCGACCACTTGCGGCAAGGTGCGTGGACTGGCATGTCGCAACGTCCTTGGTAGCCTGCCAGGCAATTCAAGCGATTTAAGCGCCGGCAGAATCGTTGTGAAATCCATCGCACCGAGGACTTGATTGTCGGTCAGCATGCCGGCCTGCTCCAGCACGTTTCGCAATTCACGCACATTGCCGGGCCAATCGTAGGTTGCGAGCAATGAGCGCGCAGACGCATTGAGTTCACGCTGCGGCATGCCGTTTTTTTCCGCGATCTGTTCCAGCAGATGTTCGCACAAGGCATCGATGTCGGCAGCGCGTTCACGCAATGGCGGCAACACCATTGGCAGCACGTTCAAGCGGTAATACAAATCCGAACGGAACTTGCCGGCGGCGATCAGTTCCGTCAGGTTACGGCTGGTCGCCGCAATGATGCGCACATCGACCTTGATCACTTTATTGGCGCCGAGCGGTTCGATCTCCTGTTCCTGCAACACGCGCAGCAGTTTGGCCTGGATCTGCATCGGCATGTCGCCGACTTCGTCGAGAAACAGTGTTCCACCGCTGGCCACTTTGAATTTGCCTTCGCGGCCCTTGCGGTCAGCTCCGGTATAAGCGCCAGGCGCGACGCCGAAGAATTCCGCCTCCATCAGCGTTTCAGGGATGGCCGCGACATTGATGCCGATGAAAGGCTGACCGGCTCGTGCCGAAGCACCATGAATGCCTTGCGCCAGCATTTCCTTGCCGGTGCCGGTCTCGCCCAGCAGCAGCACGGCGGAATCGAGCTGCGCCGCGCGACGCGCCCTGGTTTTCAACTCCAGCGCGGCGGGACTGGATCCGACAAACCCGGAGATGGAATAACGCGTTCCGCGCACGCTGCGCAACTGCGCCAGTTCCTTGCGGGTTCTTTCCAGTGCAGATTGCAATTCAGAAAAACGCGACACCAGCGGCTTCAACTGCTCGATATCTTCATACAATGCGAACGCAAATGCACCGGTGATGTTGCCAGCGTCATCCCGCAACGGCAGGCGCATCACCACCAGCGACTGGCCTTGGATCGGCATGATGTCGAGCATGATCGGCTTACCGGTCTTGACCACTTCCCGCATCCGGCTATTCGGAATCAAATCTTCGACCGGCCTGCCGAGCGCCTCGTCGGCACTTTTCAAGCCAAGAAATTCGACATATTTTTCATGGATCCACGCGATGCGCGCCTGTGCATCCACCGCCATCGTGCCAAAGCTGTGGGTGTTGAAGAAGTCCAGCAACGAGGCCATGCTCAGGCGCTGGATACTCTCAATATCCCAAATCGAATTAAAAGGCGATGTCATGTCGTTATACAAAAGTCGAACTCAATTAACATTGATCAAAAGTGGCCGATACATTCCGGCCAGCATCGGCGCTGTCAGATATTAGCATTGGTATCTTGAATAAAGGTCCGCAGACAAAACTGTCCCGACATTCACGCCGTCCTGCCAAGCGCCAGTTCAAGCGCTCCATTGTGTCGATGTCATGATCAACTCCGATGAAAAAAACATGTGACATACATGAAAGCATTGGTACGACATGAAGCATTTCCATGACGCCCAATAAAGGAGATCGAACTCGCCCGCGTAGCGCTTCACAATCGTCGCTGTTACAACGGTGAGCTATTTGTTTTTGTCTGTAAACTGACGTCCCCGGAGATCCACTTTCTACTGATTCTTTTGGGGATAACAGCGTACAGGCCACGATTATTCAATGCTCAAAATAGCAAAGGCGAGTGTCGCCAACGAGGACACTCGCCTTTCATCTGCCTGCAATACGCACTGCGGCTGTGGCTCCGGGTAGCCGCAGAAAATTTTCGCAGCGGCTTTTCTCTGCGCTTACTGGCGAACCATGTACAGCCCGCCGGCACCGATCGCATCGGTCACGATGGCCGATCCTGCCGGGAACAGCAAACCTTTTGCCGGGGTCACGCTGCTTGGCAGCGCGTGGCTCGGAAACACGGCAGCGCCGAGTTTTCTGCCGCTGGTCAGATCAATCGCGGTCACCTGGGTCGTCAGCGCGGTCGGCGCCGGCGTGCCAGGATAGGCAACTTGAACCATCATCGGATTCGGATTGGTGATTTCCGGAACGGCCAGCACGTTGCCCGGCAAAACCGTGACGTTGTCGAACAGGCTGTTCTTGTCGGCCTGATAGACAATCGTCGGTGCCCCGGCACCGCCACCGATCATCATCGGAATGCGGTAAATGACGTTCAGGCTCGGCAGGTACATGTTGCTGCCGGAGATGGCCACGCCGTTCGGCGCAAAGCCGCCAAACGCTGCCGGCAGCCATGCGGTTTCCGTGATCCGGAAATTGAGCGGGTCATTGACTTTCACTTTCACGATCGCCGGCACGTTGGGAATGCCATACATGAAGGTCGCGATGAACGATGCGCTGTTCGGTATGTACAAGTCGCCGTACTGGTCGATTGCCATGCCGTTTGGCTGAAACGCCGGCGTGGTCAGCGGCACGGTCTTGACGCGGCCGGGGTCGCTTGCCGCCTTGCGCAGGTCAACCCGATATAAAACCGATACCGGCTCGAGCTGGGAAATATTGGTGCAGGTGGCATACAGCAGATAGCCATACGACGCCATGCCGCCGAAGTAGCATGTCTGGCCGCCCACACTGCCGTTGACGATCGCGACATTGGCGTATTTGCCGGTGCTGGTTTTTTTGACCTGGTAGATCGAAGACACGCTATTGACGATGATGCCGTTGGCGCCATAGGTAAAGGGCTGATCGCCGCCGATCACGTAGAAATTGCCGTCCGGCGTGAAGGTCGATTGCTCCGACCAGGCCAGGGTGGTCGCCGGATTCGGGGCGCCATTCTTGACCGTGCCGTCGATGATCGAATCGATCCTGCATCCCTGCAAGGCTAACGCGCATGTACCGATGGCCGCGAGCTGGCCAACTTTTCTGAAAAAACTCATTTGTTCTCCATTGTTTTGAATACTATTTTTGTGGGTAGTGCAATGCGTGGCCAACTAGCACAGGCGAATGCAGGCCTGCCTGATCCGTATGGCCGGATAGACGGATTCTGGGATGACACAAGAGAGGCTATTGAACAGGCGGCGTGCCTGTCACGCTCGACTTATGGTGTGAACTGGGGAATGGATAGGATCATGCTTGTCTCCGTCATTGTCATTTTTTCATGCGAATCCCGGTGAAAGCAGGCCATCGTGTGGCGCCGGGGGAGCATGACAGCTTATTAATTTTTTACTAATGTAATATAAAATTAACAATAACGTAACAAATTTTATCGGCCACTGAAACTCGACGAGCCATAGCCGATTTGAAAGGCCGGTACTGGCGCAGGATTGACTGCTGCGCATAAACTTGCGGAATATAAACTGAATATTTTTCCACCAAACCGACCGCCGGATTGGAAACCAGCCACCGACTGCTGCGCAACCAATTCAATCCGCCCCGGCATGTGTCTATTGCACGTCCGCGCCTTTTTGCAACAGAAGCGCTCTCAATATTGAACGATGGCAGCGGGATTCGTTTTCGCAATAACAGCCGAGCGACATATTGGCTTGATGAGATAACGCGGCGAGCAAATCCAGGTCCCTGCTTGCCGCTGACTGTTTCAACTCAGCCAGAAACTTCCTTGTAAAAATTTTCCAGGACTTTTCATCACTGGCTGCCTGCGCTTCATGTAGCAAAGCCTCACTCGGAGCAAGATTTGGAAACCAGACATCGTAAAAATTCTTGGTTGCAAAGTCTTCCTTTTTCACGCCACGCGGAGGCCTGCGCACTGTACCGATCCGCAACCCTTCCCCCTCTTGCCTGGGACTGCCCAGCCTGACGATTGTAATGGTCATGTTTTCCTTCCAGAACACGGCGCTCTGCTGTCCGCGCCGGTGTACAGATGAATATACATTGGCGGCAAGCATACATTGGCTGAAAGTTTACATCGTAGTCTTTTACAAAGGATTGACTTGCCACGCCGCGACCAGTGCGTCTGATCTCTTGAAAAATAAACAGACTGATTGTCAGGCTGCCGATTGCAATTGAAAACGCCGCTGGCGTTCGGCTTCGATATCCGCTGCAGTGACTGCCCCCGTTCTCAACAGAACGTTGTTCAGGTATTCGGTACGCTGTATGGAGGTATGCTGAAGCGCCAGCACATAGCCGTCGCTCATACCTTTGAGGTGCTCAACGCGTGACGACAATTGCGTGCCCTGATCCAGTCCGGCGCTGTAGCCGTGCATGCGGCCGGTTTGATAAGCGATCCCATACATGACGACGGCGACAATGGCAATTACCAGAAGGGTTGTCAGAATATATTCGTTGCTCATAAAAGGTTTTTTGACGGAAAAAAAATGCATGGTACACCGTGTAGTTGATTGGCGTCATGGCTTTTTGGCGTGGCGTCGTGCGATGGCTATCGTCCAGACATCTAAATAATTTGCTCTTCAGTTAACAGTGAAGTGGTAGCAGCTTCTCGTGCGTACGTTGGCAAAAAATCCAGATTGCATTGCATGCTCTCGCCTGTACGGCCAGTTACCTTTTTACTTTTCCATTTACGCCGCGCGTAATCGTCAGTCGCATTAACCCGTAGCATTGGGCCGTAGCATTAACTACCGCAATCTGCATGGTTAAGTGTTAATAGTTCAGCCTCCAAGGCAGCCTGTTTTTTATCACCTTAAGCACCTGGCGTTGCCACCGCCTTGCACATCAGTCCATGAAACTAGAAAGAATTCATCAGCAGCAGCCGTTCTGCATTGCAAATGAATATGCATATTTAGCATTGAGCTGTCCGGCGCAGGGTTTCTTCAGCGGACACCACTAAAATCTCTGCGCGACCGTAACGGCCCACGATCCGCCGCCGTCACCGATCTGGTTGGCCCAGTACCAGGCCGAAACATCGCTCCACTGCCTGCCACTCTGATCATGAATGCGCTCTGACACCAGAAACTTCGCTGTGCCGTGCACTGCGAAAAACGTCGCCCAGCGCTGATCGCCAGCCTCCCTGATCGGCCGTGGCGTGACTATGTAGCCATTAGCCCGGAAGCAATCGGCGGCCGGATGCAGTTTGCGGGTTGGAGTGGCAACCCAGCGCATGATGACTTCACGCTTGCCATCCGTGAAGCGGGCAATGTGTCCTGGAAAATCGCGCGCAAAGCGCGCCTCCAGTGCGGACAGCGGCAACCGCGTCAATGCCCGGTTTTCAAAGGTGGTCGGCCAGCCGGGAAATCCGCTTTTTTCCTTGCTATTGATCGAGGCAGACTTGCTGCCCATCGCCAGCGGCACCAAGGCCACCGCAACACAGATGATCAGGAACCAGCGCGTACTGTGCGTGACCATGTCATGCCTCCATTGATCTGGCGAATTGCCCACAGGATGGCGCAGGCACCGATTGCAAAGCTGAACATGCCGGTTGCATCATGCGCCCAGTGCGGCACATTCAACATGCCGGTTTCTATATAAAACAATGCAGCAGCACGGACCGCATTGGCCGCCACCACCGCCGTTACCGCAAACGCAATGATGCAGCCGGTCTTGACGAACGACAGGCGATAGAATGCCGACAGCGTATACACCATGTACATGGCAGCCCACAGCATCTTGACGCCGCTGCACGGCGCGTCAATCGAGACGATCTGGCCGGACCAGTTGAGCAAGGCCCCCTCGCGCACGACCGCCAGGCCATTCAGCTGCAGCATAGCCGCCGACAAGGCACCGGCCACCACGCGCAGTGGATAGCCGAGATAGAATTGCCAGGTTGCCGTCAGCGGCAATGCCAGCATCAGCAGCGCGAACAATGGCAGATCGATGCGCCTGCCCAGGTACCAGGCGCTGGCAAACGATCCGATTGCGAGGAAGGCAAACACAGCGCGTATCGATATCGGTGCTTGATACAAAGTCGTCACCAGATAGATTGCGACAAAAATGATTGGCAACGCCAGCGGCAGGCACACCACGGCGGACGATCTGTTGCGCACCACGACCAGTATCGCGGTCGCCAGTGCAAGCACTCCCCAGTAATCGTTCGACGCATCCAACGTGCCACTGACATACCACGCCAGCACCGGCCAGAATGCGAGCGGCAGGGCCAGCAGGATCCAGCGATCGCTGGCATTCATGGCGTCCCCCGGCATACGTTATCGACCGACAGCACTCGGCCCGGGCGATACCGCAGGTATTGCCAGCCAAGCAGGCCCAGCACGAAGCACATCAGCATCCAGGTTTCCGGTTCGGGTATGGTCGGCACCGTGCCGGCGGCGACCGGCTCCAGGCCGGCATCGGTGTATTGCTGGCGGGTTTCCAGCACGACCGCACCGCTCAATGGCGTGACCAGCTGATAGCGTTGCGCCAGCAACGTGGCTGCTTCGCGCTGCGCAGGCTTGCCTGCTTGCGCAGCTGCGCCAACCAGGTCGGCTGCCCATAACCGGGCAATATGGTCCGAGGTTTTTTCCTGTTGCAGCAAACCTTCGGTGTCGGCGGAAATGCGGTCGCGCTTGACCGCAATCTGGGTTGCGCCCGGCTGCCATTGCTCGAAAAGCTGGCGCAGATCCTCGGCAATTGTGCCAGGCCGCGGCACCACCGTTACGGCAACCGCGCCATCCAGCTTTTCGGCAATCCGGTTGGGGCCGGCAACCGCCTCGAACTGAATCAGCTTCACCAGATGCGGGCGGCGCTCAAACCGCTGCAGCAGCGGCTCGACCGGCTCGGTCAACACCGGCTGCGGCCCGTGGATCCACACGATCACGCCATCTGGCGCTGCCGCTGCCAGATCCCACGCCTGCGCCAGTGCGCCCAGATTGCTGCGCCCACCGGCAAAGGAAAACTCCTTGATGGCTGTTGAAGCCAGCACCGCATCCATCGCACCGGACGGCGACAGTGCGACCGTTTCATCGCCGGCGATGACGATGCTTAAAGCAATATCCCGAGGGAAGTGTGCCAGCGCCTGGCTGATCTGGAGCCGGGCATCGGCGATGGAGCGCGAGCCGTCGATCACCAGCACTGCATGGCGCGGCTTCCAGGCTGGCTGCCGACTGAGTCGTTGCTGGATAATGTGTCTGGGTTCGGATCTCTTGTCTTCGGCCCAGACGGTGGTGCTTGTCAGGTCGCGCCGCGCCGTGATCATGCTGGCTTTTTTGCCCAGCGCACTGCCAGTCAATGTGCCGCGCACTGCCCAGATCTGCGGGTCCGGATGCATTTGTGTCATTTCGCCGGATGGCACCAGTGGCGTTTTTGATTCCAGCCAGACCGCATGGCGCAGCGCCGGCGCGATTTCGAAATTATGTTCGCGAAATGCCGGCAGCTGCAATTGCGCTTGTGCCAGGTCGGTGAGTACCATCGGCACCGTGATGCCGATCCTGACCTTCATCTCACCTTGCGGCTGGATCGGAAACAACTGGAACAGGATGCGGTCCCGGCCGGCGGTTGTCACCAGTACCGGATCGCGCTGCTGGCGCACCACGCGCTCGTAAGCCTGGCGCACCTGCGCGCGACCGCCAAAAGCCGCTTCGCGTTCTTCGCCATCGATCCACAGCGTCACGCGCGACACCACCGCGCCGGGCGGCAATGCTATTTGTCCGCGCCCCTCTTGCTGGTCGCGGCTGTCATTCTTGAAAACCATGGTCCATTCCAGGTAACTGGTCGCAGCTGTCGCGTCGATCGAGCCGTCGATACGCGAGCTTGCCAGTAACACTCCTTCAACCTTGCGACCAACCTGGCTGCCGCCACGTCCGTCATCGAAACGCATGCGCCAGTCACGGTTAGCCCGCATTTTGGGCGCTGGCCTGTCATTGAATGGCGTGCCGGTCACCTGATAGTAAATGATCCGTGCCTGGTCGGTGTCAACTGGATCGCCCAATGCATAGAACATCCCGAGCAGATCATTCGACATGCCGGAACGCCCGTAGCAAAGCCGCAGCATCAGATTTTCATCACCGACGCTGCGCAACAGTCGAAGCCCGAGCTGGCGTGAATCGGTCTGCTGCGACGCCGCCAGATGCAGCCCGACCCGCGTGATGCTGAAGTGCAGGTCGGCCGCGACGATCACGATCAGAGCCAGCACGATGCCGCCCCACACGCGCGACAGGCGCGGCGTACTGCTGCGGGCAACCGACCGGATCAGCACGCGCCGTGCCCAGATTGCCGCAACCAGTGACAGCACTGGGGCGAGCGGCAGCAAGCCGAGACCGAGCCAGATAAGGAGGACGGGTGCCACTGGTGTCAGCGGCAAGTACAACACCGTATAAAACAGCGCAATCCCGATCGCAAAGGCGTTCAGCCAGGCCAACCGGTTCGCATTGCGTATGGTGGAGCGTGACAGCTTCATCAGCAGCATCAGATTTGAAAACGGCACGATTGCGATCAGCACGCCATGCAAAACCGACGGAATCGGATCGAAGAATGACTCGCCGCTCAGGTGCGTGATGGCTTCGAAGCCCAGGGTAAATGCAGGCAGCAGGATGCCCATGAAGACAAACAGGGCCACTTTGATCAGCCCGGGGGCCTCGGGCAATTGATGAGGTACTTCACGCTCCATGGCGGTCTCCTTGGTATTTAAGTCGACGCCATTGTTACGCGCGGTTATGCGTTCATAACGCGTTCAATGTGAAGCGAATATGAAGTCCAGGCCGGTCTCATCGAACGTCGTTCGCAACCAGTGCTTTGTCGGCATGCGATGTAGTTGCCTGAGAATGCAGGTTTGCACGGAATCGGCCCGGTACGGATGGCCGGAGCCGGTAGTGGCCGCGCTGGACGCAGGCTTTGTGGCACCAGAAGCAGTCAAGCCCTGCAGCCATGTTCGGCCGCAGGGTAAAGTACATCACGCAAGAAACGACAAGCCAATAAAGCTTGCTGCCTGGCGCCGCTTTATTCGGGCGCAAATGTTTTTCTCTTTAAAGACTGGCCAAAATACCAGTCGCGAACCCTACCGTAAAAATACTGTTCGCCACCGAATTTTATATGCGACTGACTTAACATATCGTCAAGACGCATATCTGTTATTCACGCAACGAATAAGAGTATGCGCCCAAATAAAAACAAGTCACGACCAAGCCGCCATTGCCGCGTCAAGGTCAATTTCAAAGGAGAGCTTTACATGGGAATTCGTAGCAAGCTTGCAAAAATAGCCGTATCTTTACTATTCGGGACGATTGCGGCATCCGCATCTGCTCTGACGCCTGGTAGCGGCACCTGGGTCAAGCCCACCTCGCTGTTCGGCTTGCAGGATGCCTATGTTTACGTGCCAAAAAACACTGCCCCGCAAACGATTGGCGAGGGACGCGCGCTGATGCTGACCTTGCACGGCTGTGCAATGACTGCTGCCGGCAACGTGATTAACAGAAAGTACAACTGGGAAGATACCGCTGAAAAATATGGCATGGTTGTGATCGCACCGACCGTTCCTGCCGGCACGACGGCAACCCGTACCTATTCGGGTTGCTGGGACTGGTTCGGCGGTAACCATACCCGTTCTACCCGTGACGAGGGCATTCTGTTGAAGTTGATTGACTTCGTGAAAGCCCGTCCGGAACTCAATATCGATCCAAAGCAAATTTATGTGACCGGCCTGTCTTCAGGTGGCGGCGTGGTCGTCACGCTTGGTTGCGTGGCACCGGATTATTTTGCCGGTGTGGGCGTCAATGCAGGACCGGCGCTGTATACGGCGGCTAACGCGGGCGTTGGTTCCAAAGCAGTGGTCACGCCGCAACAAATTGCAGACACCTGCAAACAAATCGCTGGCAGCTACAGCACCGCGCTGCAGACCCAGATCACTTCCACCGTCCACGGCACTTCCGACTATACGGTCGATCCAAGCCATTCGCGGGCCACACGCGATGGCATGAAAATCGCCTATGGCGCCGCCGCCAGCGCCGGCACCATCACTGAAGAGAAAAGCACCGGCACGCTGTGGCAAGACAGTGCAAGCAAGGTTCGGGTCTCGCATATCGATGCCACCAGCATGGGTCACGCCTGGCCGGCCGGTGCGGGCGGCAGCGGCGGCGGCACCTATGTCGATTACACGCATGTGAATTACCCGGCATATGTGACGAAGTTTTTCTTTGACAATAACCTGCGCGTCAGCAGGGGCGATCCAAAGCCGGTTGTCGCCAGTTGCTCGGCCTCTGTCGCATCGACTTCCGCCACTGCCGTGACGATCAATGGCAGCGCCACGGATAATGGTTCGATTGCCAGCTACAGCGTCGCCATCAGCGGACCGACATCCTCCATCGACAATGCAGCAGGCAGCGGCGCGAGTTTCAGCAAGCAATACTCGGGTCTGGCCAACGGCAGCTACAGCGTGACTGTGTCGGCTACCGACGATGTCGGCGGTGTCGCCACCAGCCCATGCAGCGCGTCGTTCCAGATCGGCCCGATCACGCTGCTGCCGCCATCGAACATCACGGTTCCAGCCGCTTCTCTCACCTCCAGCGCCATTGGCCTGACCTGGACCAATGCCACGGGCGCCACCAGCTACTCCGTGACCCGTACCGGCGGCACCACAGGCACCGTGGTCGCTTCAGTTCCGGCGGGCACGACCACCACCAGCTTCACTGCCAGCGGTCTGGACGCATTGACCCAGTACACCTTTACCGTTCAATCGGTAGCGTCCGGCAGCACCAGTGCCGCATCGGCTCCGGTGATTGCCACCACCAAGTCAGCCTGGACTTGCACTGCCACCACATCGAGTAACTATGCGCATGTGACGGCGGGCCGCGCCTACGCAAGTGGCTCCTACGCCTATGCCAAAGGTTCCAACACCAACATGGGTCTGAACAATACGTTCTACTCCAAGACCTTGGCGCAGACTTCTGCCGGCTATTACATTGTCGGCAGCTGCCCGACAACACCGACTCCGTAATGACCGACACTTGTTCCGGCAGCATCCATGCCGGAACAAGCCCTCGGAAAATGAGGTGCAGTCAAAACAGCGGGCCACGATGTGGTCCGCTGTTTTTATGCTGTGCCTGTCAAAAAATGAAATTCGGTACGTGATCGACGCAAAGCGAAAAATCAGTTGAGCTCCGGAGCAGCAGACAAGGCGTTGCCGATCAAGCCGACATCGAGCTGATCCGGTCGGTGAAGCCAGCATGTCAGATTGTCGCCCCGGCCAACCGGTGGATGCACTTCGTTTGCTGACTTGAGCCCACGGGGAAAAAGCAAGGAAGCAGGCAAAGGGAACCACTGCATGCGCCGGGAAAGCAGTGGCGTTGTTCAGTATAAGGGCAAAGGCAAGTCAGTATCGGATAGGGCACCAGGCATGACTCGATGTGTCGTCAATGTGCTGATTTTCTTATCCATCAACGCTCACAAACGCACAACCTCGGCGTTGCCCGGCCTGGCGTTTTCATGAAACAGGTCGCCCAGGTACTGTTCCAACTCGTTGTCTTCGATCTCGTCTGGAATCACAAATCCGGCTGGCCGCTTTTTTCCATCCGTGCCGGGATAGTAAGCACGCCAGCCATCCAGCGCTCTCTCGACTTGGACCATACATCCAAACACATTGAATTTTATCGATGCCATCGTTTCACCCCCAGCCGGACGTGGACCGCGCTGCATGCGCCGCTCAGCGCGCCGAGATGGCAGCCACCACCGTGCACACCCCGAGCACCAGATTGAATGCGACCAGACCGCGGATCGTATTGAGAGTGTGCGCGGCGGCAGGCCAGGCAGAGGCGGCGCAACTGCCGCGCAGCTTTGGAAACAGCGCCAGATAGACATAGGCGAACACCGCTGTCATCACCAGTCCAAGCGTCAGCATGATGTGCCAGCCGACGGGGGCCCGGCCAAAGCCGACCTGCATCAGCAGGATGAGGCCGGTGATGAGCATCACCAGCACCGCAACGCTTGTGTACCGCAGGAAGCGCGCGAACGTGGCAACCCAGAGCGGCAATCGTTTGGGCGGATCGAGCACTTCGGCGGCGGCAGGCCTGAGGCAGAAGTAGGCAAAGAACATGCCGCCGACCCACACGATCGCGCCAAGCAGGTGCAGGATAATCAACGATTGTCTGAGCATTCAAATAACTTTCAAAAGACTTGCCACGGGATTGATCGACGCACTTGCATGAAGCACTTAAGGACGGTATCGGACATTGGGTTTAAGCCAATCATACCGGTGCCACTGCCTGGAAACAGGCAGGTAGATGCATGCGCCCGGCGTTTCTATCGGAGTGTAGGTGCAAAATATTTATTTGGCAATTTGATGCGATCTGCAGTGGTGCATCGCGGTTACCCGTTCGTGAGGCGGCACGCGAACCGCTTTTTCCAATTGCCGGGAAAATCTCTTTTCATTTCGAGAAAACACCGGGTGACCCGCAGCGCCAACTACGCACTTTCACGCTGCCTGGTGTGGCATCGCTGCCGGCACCTGTTATTGGGTTGCGGTTCGTTGCCAGCTTATGGCTGAGTGCTGAAACGGCATTGCTGTTGCAGCGATCTGGCATGGCATCAGTCTTGCTCAACAGCATTGTCGGCAACCCCGCATTCACCTGAAGGACGGGCCTGACTTTGCACTGTGCCTGAAAAAAAGGATAAAGAAGTTATTGGTCGCAATTTTTATCGGCCTGACTGCCATGGCTAGCCAGGCCTTTGGCAACGATCTTCGCAATACCGCAAGGAGCCTGCTGGGTTCTGCAAAAGCGGCAACCGAACAAGAGATCAGGGCGCCGAAGGCGATATTGGGTCAGGCGCTGTTTTGGGACATGCGCCTGTCGACTACCGGCCAGCTAGCGTGTGCGACCTGCCATTATCCGGAAAACTGGGGTGCCGATAGCCGGCCCGGCTCCATCACTGCGCGCGGCGTGCGCACCCCTCGGCAGTCACAGACCGTATTCCACTCGCAAGATGCGGTCGGCTTGCATTGGCTGGCCGATCTTGCCTCCGGCGCAGACCATGCAAGGGCCGCAATCACCGGCGGCATGGGCTTCGCCAAGCGCGAAGATATTGTCCAGGTCATGTCGCTGCATGGCTATGCCGGGCTGTTCAAGGCAGCTTTCCCAGCTGATGCACAACCGGTCTCGGTCGACAACTATGCGAAAGCATTGGAGGCATATCAGCGCACGCTGCGAACCCGTTCGCCGTTCGATGCATGGCTCGACGGCGACGACAAGGCGATGACGAAACAGCAGGTAAGCGGCCTGCAGCGCTTTATCAGCCTTGGCTGTGTCAACTGCCATATCGGCCCGCTCGCAGGCGGCACCATGATGCAGCGCTTCGGCCTGGTCGAACAATATGCATCCCATACCGGATCGGCTGCGCTCGATGGCGGCCTGATGAAAAAAACCGGCAATGAAAAGGACCGCTTCACCTACCGCGTAACCCTGCTGCGCAACATTGCCAAGACCGCGCCGTATTTTCACGATGGCTCTGTCGGCGACTTGAAGAAGGCAACCGATATCATGGCCAAAGTCCAGCTTGGACAGACGCTGGACGACGTCGCCTTGAATGACCTGGTGGCGTTCATGGAAGCACTGACCGGGCCGATCCCGAAAAATTTTACGGCACCGAAAGGCATCCCGTTCGAATTGCCGGAACAAATGAAAAAGAAAAAATAGGTTTTTCGCCAGAGCGCGAACTGTCCGCCTCGACACCCGACTTTGATTGGCCGCACAGTTTTTTGGCGGATGATTTTTGACCTCCGATCTTTGACCAAAAAAATGTCGATAGCGGCCCCTTCGAGCAGCTGGCGCTGCTGGCTTGCGGGCTTGAGTAATTTACTTAACCGTCGTTTTTTGATCGCCGGTTCAGGCTACCTGCACCCAAGCAGGTGTCACGATCGTGATCTGCATGTATTTTCCATTGCCCCGCCACGGTACAATCGGTGCTGCGGCCAGCCGTTTCACAGACATGATGCATACTGGCGCGCTGCACAGATAAGATGCTTGCGGGTATGATCCTGTGCAAATTCAACGGCAAGCAAGATTCCCGAATCGGGTGGTTTTCGGCAAAAGGCGAATGGCGTAAAAAAATGGGTGGAACTGCGATATTAATTACCGGTGCGACCGGATTTGTCGGCCATGCCCTTGCCCGCCGGTTGCAACGGGATGCCGAGATCCAGATCCGCAAGACCTATCGGGCTGCGCCACTTGACGGCGCTACCGGCGACTGGGTTGGCGTCGGCGACATTGGGCCAGATACTGATTGGTCGAAGGCGCTGGCCGGCAACGAGGTGGTGATCCATTGCGCAGCGCGCGTGCATGTGATGCACGATGCCGGATCGGCAGAATCGCTGGCGCAGTTTCGCCGTGTCAATGTTGACGGCACCCGCAATCTGGCCCGTCAGGCTGCTGCCGCCGGCGTCAGGCGGCTTGTATTTGTCAGCTCGATCAAGGTCAATGGCGAAATCACGACCGGTTTGCCGCCATTTTCGCATCACTCCGTGCCGGCGCCGCAGGATGCATATGGCATTTCGAAATGGGAAGCCGAGCAGCAGTTGTGGCAAACGGCACAGGAAACCGGCCTGCAGGTGGTGGTGGTGCGTCCGCCGCTGGTCTACGGGCCAGGCGTCAAAGCCAATTTTCTGCGCCTGATGCAGGCGGTTCAGCGCGGACTGCCGTTGCCGTTCGGTCTGGTGGATAATCGGCGCAGCATGGTGTATGTGGACAACCTGACCGATCTGCTGCTGCGCTGCGCAGTTGATGCGCGAGCGGCGTCGCAGACTTTCCTGGCATCGGATGGAACAGATTTGAGTACCAGAAGCCTGGTGCAGCATCTGGCCGGCGCACTGGGTCGGCCGGCGCGCCTGATCAATGTGCCGCCAACCATGATGCACGCAGTCACCGGCTTGATAGGCAAAAAAGATGTTGCCGACCGGCTGCTGGGCTCGCTGCAGGTCGATAGCAGCCATGCCCAGACCTTGCTGAACTGGACGCCGCCATGTTCGATCGAAGAAGGCATGGAGGCGACCGCTGCCGCATTTCTGGCGCAGACCGCCTCAACCGGTTAATTTTTTTGATTTTTACACCCTATGAAACGACTGTTTGATGTGATCCTCGCCGGTTTGGCGCTGCTGGCCTTGCTGCTGCCGATTGCGGTGGTTGCACTGCTGGTGAAGGTCACTTCCAGGGGACCTGCGATTTACTGGTCGGACCGGGTCGGGCGCAACAATACCATTTTCCGGATGCCGAAATTTCGTACCATGCGGGTCGACACCCCTGCTGTTGCAACGCACTTGCTGCAAAACCCGGAACGGTTCCTGACACCGATCGGGTCATTCCTGCGCAAGTTCAGCCTGGATGAATTGCCGCAGCTGTGGAGCATCCTCACCGGCCACATGAGTTTCGTCGGCCCGCGCCCGGCCCTGTTCAATCAGGATGACCTGATCCGGCTGCGCACCGAGCAGGGAGTGCATAGCCTGACGCCGGGGCTGACCGGCTGGGCACAAATCAATGGGCGCGATGAATTGCCGATTCCGGAAAAAGTGAAGCTCGATGTCGAGTACCTGCAGCGCCAGTCGTTCGCGCTGGATTTGAAAATCATTGTGCTGACTTTTTTCAAGGTGCTGCGCAAGGATGGCGTCGTTCACTAGCGCCTTGGAGAAGCCGTTCAGGATTTGAAATGCGGATCGCGTTTCTCGAAAAATGCCGTCACACCTTCGCTAAAAGACGGCAGATCGAGCAGCTCCTGCTGCCGGTTTTTTTCAAAATCGAGCTGCTCCGCCAAACTGTTGCGCTCGGCGGCGGCCAGTGCGCGCCGCGCTTCGAGGGCACTGTGGGCCGGCGTTTTGGCCAGCTGTACTGCTAACCGCCGTGCTTCCGTCATCAGCTCCCGATCGTCGACACAGGCCCAGATCAAGCCCCACTCCTGCGCTTTTTCTGCCGGCAGCCGGTCGCCCAACAGCATCATTCCGAGCGCGCGCGCGCGGCCGATGTGCTGCGGCAAAAACCAGGTTGCGCCCAGATCCGGCACGATGCCCAGACGCGGCAGAAACGGCGCCAGAAAAAAAGACGAGCGCGCAGCAACCACGATATCGGCCGCCAGCGCCAGGCTGATACCGGCACCCGCAGCGCTGCCGTTGACCGCGCATACCACCGGCATCGGCAACTCTTGCAGCGCGCAAATCAGCGGGTTGGATACTTCCTCGATCAGCCTGGCAGTGGCCTGCCCGACGCTCAGCTTGCTGCCACCTGCCAGCAACTGGCCAAGGTCGGCGCCGGCGCAAAACGACTTGCCGGTGCCGGTCAAAATCAGTGCGCGCGCATCGCGGCGCCCATGCAGCTGTTCCAGCGCCGCCAGGATCTCGCCTTGCATTGCTGCAGTCAAGCCGTTGCGGCTGTCCGGCTCATTCAGTGTCAGCACGGCGATGTCATCTGCCACGCTCAGCAGGATGTGTTCGAAATTCATGGTTTGACCCGTTCAATAAATCACCAACACAGCGAGCATGGCGAGTGCGTACGCGCCAGGCCGCAACCGCACTTAAATTTTCCCCAGCTCCGCCAGAATCATCGCGCGCAGCTTGAATTTTTCCACCTTTTGCGTCAGGGTGCGCGGCAGGTCCGGCACCACGCGGATATGGCGCGGGCGCATGAATTTCGGCATGGTCTGTTCCGCCCAATCCCGGACTTGCTGTTCGGAAAGCGACTGCTGTTCGCGTGCGGCGACAAACACCACCACATCGTCTTCGTCGCCATCGTCGGCGGGAATCGAAAAGGCAGCGGTCATTCCGACACCGGGGCACTGGTTGATCATGTCTTCGATATGAAATGACGAGATATTTTCGCCGCGCACCCGGATCCGGTCCCCCATCCGATCGACAAAGGTATACGAGCCGTCGCTGTTGCGCCGGGCCGAGTCGCCGGTGTGGAACCACAGGTTGCGGAATGCCTTGACGGTGGCTTCCGGCTTGCCAAGATATTCGTGCAACAGGTAGGCTGGCAGTTTTGGTCGGAACGCCAGCTGGCCGGCTTCGTTGTCCGCGCATTCGCGGTCGCGCTCATCCAGAATAGTGGCTTCGACAAAAATCGATGGCGAACCCATGTGGCCCTTGCCGACCGTGCCGGCTGCATCATGGCCGAGGATCGGCACGCCGTAACGTTCGGCGCGCGAACGGATCGCGGCGCGGGTCTGGCCGCGCTGGAATGCCGGCGGCGTTTCATTGCCGGCATCGGTTTCCTCGATGATGGTAAAGCATGACATGCCGGACTCGGTCTGGCCGAAGCCGGCGGTCACGAAATCGAAACCGAAGCGCTGCGAAATCTCGACATGCTTTGCCGGCAGCGGCTGCATGTAGACCTTGTTGAGGGTATTGTGGTTGTCATCCGGCTGCGGCTCGGCTTTTGCCAGCCACGAAATCATGGTGTCGACCAGCACGGCGCTGGTGGCATTCGAGAGCGCGACACGCTGCCAGAACTGGGTCGGGCTGAAGCGATCCCAGCAAGCTGCCGCGCAACCGACCCAGACCGCGCGCACCACATTGAACACGGCGCCACCGACGTGATACATCGGCAAATCGTTGTAGACGACGTCATCCTGGTTCAGCAGTTGCCGAAACAGGAAGGTGTATTGATTCATCCAGCGATGGCTGAGCACCACGCCTTTGGCCGGGCCGGTGGTGCCGGAGGTATAGATGATGTTGGCGATATCGTCGTACGCCAGCGCGACCGCAGGTGCGGCCGCTGGCCGGGTCAGTACTTCCCATGCGCGCTCGGTGAGCGGGCCGGCAAAAGCCACGCCGTCGCCAGCAACATGGTCATGCATGCCGGCCGGCGCATCGTAAATCACCAGCTCGCGGATGCCGGCGCACTGCTCGGCCACCTCGTTAAGGACCGGCACCAGTGCACGGTCGGCAATCAGCATCACCGGCTTGGTATCGCCCAGCTGGTACGCCAGCAAACGCCCGGTCAAGCCGAAGTTGACCGGCGCAAATACGGCACCCGCCTTCCAGATGCCGAACATAGCCAGCGCCGTGATCAGCTGATTGCGCATGAACACCGATACATGCTCGCCCTTGGCAATGCCGAGCGCGACCAGGTTGCCGGCAATGACATCGCTGAGCCGGTTGAACTCGGCAAAACTGAGCGTGATGTCGTCTTCGCCGTAATAAAAACAGGTGCGCTCGCCGGTCTGCTGCGCCCAGTACGCCAGGCGCTCGGTAACCAGTTCGCCATCGCGTTGCAGTTCTTCCAGAAGGTTTAGCTTGGTCATGATCGATTAAGTGTAATTGGCAGTGTAATTGGCGAGATACGTTCTGAATTTACCATCATTTTCATCATCAATCCTTCAGCAGGCGCCGCAGCAATTTCCCGGTGCCGGTCGCCGGCAGCGCATCCCTGAATTCGATAACTTTGGGCACCTTGTAGGCCGACATCTGGTCGCGGCTCCACGCAATCAGCTGTTGCGGCGTTACCGGCGCCGGCAGGTTGGCTTCGAGCACCACCACCGCCTTGACCACCTGCCCCTTGTGCGGATCGTCGATGCCGATGACCGCCGCCTGGCGGATCGCCGGATGCTTGATCAGAATCGTTTCCACCTCTTCCGGGAACACGCTGTAGCCGGAAACCTTGATCATTTCCTTGAAGCGGCCGATGAAGGTCAGGTAACCGTCGGCATCCATCTTGACCATGTCGCCGGTATGCACCCAGCCATCGCGCAAGGTGCTTTTGGTCGCTTCCGGCTTGTTCCAGTAACCCTTGAAGTTGCCCTGGCTGCGCACCACCATTTCGCCGACTTCGCCGACCGGCTTTTCAAGTCCGGTATCGGAATCGATCACGCGGCATTCCACGCCCGGCACCATCTTTCCGTGCGCGCCCCAGCGTACCGCGTCGACCGGCATCGAGGTATCCCAGGTATGGGTTTCCGACATGCCATAGGTGGCTTCGAACAGCCGGCAATTGCCGGTAAATTGCAGCCACTGGTCGGCCAGCGGCTGGGTCAGGGTGATGCCGAAACTGGTCGCCGGATTGATCCGCAGTGACGACAGGTCGTACTGACTGGCGCCTTCGACCTGCATCACCGCCACATTCATGGTCGCGCCGCTATACCACCAGCTGATCTGGTAGCGGTCGATTGCCTGCAGTACCTGCACCGGGTCGAACCGGTACAGCAGCACGGTGGTGGTGCCGGTATACAGCGTGACATTGATTGCCAGCAGCATGCCGGCGATATGGTAGACCGGCGCCACGCCCAGCAGCATGTCATCGTCAAGGATCCGGTTCTGGTCCGCCGCCGCATAGCTCTTGAACAATGCATTGCGGTAGGTCAGCATCGCGCCCTTGGGCAAGCCGGTGGTGCCGGAGGTATACGTCATCAGCACCACGTCATCCATGTCGAGCGTCGCGGCTGGCGCCGGCAAGGCTTGCGCCAGGCTTTGCATGAAATCCATGGTGCCATCGAGATGCAGTTTCGGCGTGCGGATATCATCCGGCACATTGATGGTCGGCTCGGCCGGCAGCATGTCGCCGTAATGAGTCAGGAAAACATGCCGCAATTTGGTCTTGTCGCGCACCGTTTCAATCACCGGATACAGGTTGTCCGCGGCCACGATCACTTCCGCACCCAGGTCGGTCAACTGGTATTCTAGTTCATGGCCCTTGAACAGCGGGCTGCAGGGCCCGACGATGGCGCCGATTTTCTGGATGCCGAGATGGGCGATCACATACTGCGGGCAATTCTGCAGGAACAAGGCGACCCGATCGCCCTTCTGCACGCCGAGCGCCGCCAGCCTGGCGGCGAAGGTATCGCTCAGCTGGTCCAGCTGGCGATAGCTGATGGTGGTGCCATACCAAATGAAAGCTGCCTTGTCCGGCTGCACGCGCGCATGCTGACGCAGGTATTCATGCAGCGGCTTTTCTTCCTGCCGATAGGGTATCGTATTCATGTTTTCAGTCTCCTGTTACTTTTATAGGCTTGTGCCTGCCGGCTTGCTCTTGTCTTGCAACCCGATCGCGATCCGGGCCGCCATCAGGCTTGCATGCGGGTTCGCCATTGCAATCACGATCGATCCGCGTCGCTCAGCACGCGCTGCGCCAGCGCAATCACCGGTGCATCAATCATTTTTCCATCGACCGCAATCGCTGCACCGTCGCTGGCAGCCACAGCCGCCAGTACCCGACGTGCCCACGAAATGTCCTGTTCACCCGGCAAAAAGCCGTGATTAACCGCCGTCACCTGACGCGGATGGATGCAGAGTTTTGCCCGAAACCCCATGCGCCTGGCGCGCGCCACGGCACCATCGAGCGCGGCCGGGTCATCCAGCGCCACGCTGACGCCATCGACCGGCGCGGCAATTCCGGCCAGGCGGCAAGCCAGCACCAGTTCCATGCGAAAGTGGGCCAGTTCGGTTTCATCCATATCGCACTGCATGCCGAGATCGAGCTGCAAATCGATCGAGCCGAACAGCAGACGTTGCACCCGGTCCAACCGTGCGATCTCGCGCATGCTGGCAAGCCCGGCGGCGCTTTCAATCAGCGGCAACAGCTGCTGGGATGCGCCCAGGCGCGCCACCACGGCACGCACCTGGTCCGGCTGCTCGGACTTGGGCAACACGATGCCGCCCGTTGCGGCGGTGCCGGCCAGGTCGATATCGGCGGCATGCCAGGGCGTGCCTGCCGGATTGATCCTGATCCAGAGGTTGGGGAGTGGCGCCGCCAGCTGCGCCAGCCAGTTGGCCAGTGCATCGCGCGCGCCATCCTTGGCGGCAGGTGCGACCGCATCTTCGAGGTCGATGATGACGGCGTCGGCGCCGCTGGCAATCGCCTTGGCAAAGCGTTCCGGCCGGTCGGCCGGCACGAACAGATACGAGCGCGGCAGCGCCATCAAATCACTCCCTGCTTACGCAGTGCATTGATATCGGCCTTGGCATAGCCGAGGTCCGACAGAATGGCATCGGTATGCTCGCCGAGTGCGGGAATGGCATCCATCCGGTATTCGAATGAATCATTTTTACCAGGAGGCAAGAGAGCCGGCAGCGGCCCGACCGGTGAATCGACTTCGACCCAGCGCTGGCGTGCCGCCAGTTGCGGATGCAGCCACAGGTCTTGCATGGTATTGACACTGGCATTGGCGATCTGCGCCTGCTCCAGACGCGCCACGACCTGCTCGGCGGTGAGGTCGGAAAACCGTTCCAGGATCAGCCGCCGCAGTTCAGCGCGGTTGGCATGGCGGCGCGAGTTCGATGAAAAGCGGATATCTTCCACCAGCGCCGGGTTTTCCAGCACCTGTTCGCAAAACCATTTCCACTCGCGTTCGTTTTGCAAACCAAGCATCACGGTCTTGCCGTCACCGGCTTCAAACGGGCCGTAGGGATAGATGGTTGCATGCGCAGCGCCCGAGCGTGCCGGTGGCGTCGCATTGTTATACGCGTAATACATCGGATAGCCCATCCATTCGGTCAGCGCTTCCAGCATCGAAACCTCGATCCGGCTGCCCTTGCCATCGCGGCCGCGCTTGATCAGCGCGACCAGGATATTGCTGTAGGCATACATGCCGGCAGCAATATCGGCAATCGAATTGCCCGCTTTCGACGGATATTCCTTGGTACCGGTGACCGACAGGAAACCTGCTTCGCTTTGAATCATCAGGTCATATGCTTTTTTCTCGCGGTACGGACCATCATCACCGTATCCCGAGATGTCGCAGACGATCAGGCCAGGGTAAGCAGGATGCAGCGCAGCGGCCGACACGCCCAGCTCGGCGGCGGCGCCGGGCGCCAGGTTTTGCACCACCACGTCGGCTTCTGCCAGCAATTTTTGCAGGATGACCTTGCCTTCCGGTTCCTTCAGATTCAGGGTCAGGCTTTCCTTGGAGCGATTGGTCCAGACGAAATGGGACGCCATGCCATCGACCCGCTCGTCATAGCTGCGGGCAAAGTCACCGATGCCCGGGCGCTCGATCTTGATCACCCGCGCACCAAGATCGGCCAGCTGGCGGGTACAGAATGGCGCGGCGATCGCATGCTCCAGGCTGATCACGGTAATGCCTTCTAACGGTCGGGGTGCAGTCATCGAT
The DNA here is from genome assembly GCA_036677325.1 of Paucimonas sp. Classification (GTDB taxonomy): domain Bacteria; phylum Pseudomonadota; class Gammaproteobacteria; order Burkholderiales; family Burkholderiaceae_D; genus Paucimonas. Next base: position 17,383 of record JAKFBY010000061.1, on the reverse strand, counting down.
GCTGTCTCTCAGAAGAAATTGTTTTCAATTGTTTCAGTGGTGCCGCACGCCGACGGTTGGCGGTACGATCTTCAATGTCGGGACCAGTCTGTACCAAGCGATCTACTCTCACAATTGTGATTTTTAAAAGGGGGGCTTTGTTTATGTTGAAGCGCGGGGAAAAAGCTGGCCTGCCAGCCTGAGGCAAGAGCATGGTTAAGCGAAACGGAATAATCACTTCGGCAATTACAAAGTGCAGCGGCGAGCGGATGGAGGTAAATTACAAAATCAGTTGATGTAACCAATTTTCATCAAACGATTCAAAATTCTGTACCCACCAACCGCCGCATCGAGTTCGCATACTTAATTCAAGAACGCCATTCAGGAGACAGCACCATGAAACTTCGCAACGCCTATATCGCCACTTTCGCCAGCGCCATCAGTCTGGGCGCGCCTTTTGTCCATGCGCAGAGCCTTTCCGATAATGTCGTCAAGATCGGCGTCATCAGCGACGTCACCAGCGCCTATGCCGATATCGGCGGCAAGGGTTCGATCGCCGCGGCCAACATGGCGATCAAGGATTTCGGCGGCCAGGTGCTCGGCAAGCCGATTGAATTGCTGTCGGTGGACCATCAGAACAAGGCCGATGTCGGCTCCACCAAGGCACGCGAGTGGTTTGACCAGGAAAAAGTCGACATGGTGATTGGATTGGGCAATACCGCGGTCCATAATGCGGTCAACAATGTTGCCAAAGAAAAAAATAAAATTGTCATCAACACCGAAGCCGGTTCCAGCTCCATTACCGGGGAAAACTGTTCCGCCAATGTGGTCCACTACACCTATGACACGTATGCGCTGGCCAAGAGTACCGGCAAGGCCGTGGTTGATAACGGCGGCAAGACCTGGTTCTTGGTGGCGGTCGACTATGCTTTCGGCCAGGCCCTTTCCAGCGACGTCACCGCTGCGGTCAACCAGAACGGCGGCAAGATACTGGGCAGCGTCAAGCATCCGCTCAATTCCTCCGACTTTTCTTCCTACATGCTGACCGCGCAGGGCTCCAAGGCCGACGTGATCGGGCTGGCCAATGGCGTCAACGACACCATCAATTCGATCAAGACCGCGCGCATGTTCAAGATCACCGACAAGCAGAAGGTAGCGGCGATGATGCTGTTCATCTCCGACGTGCACGCGCTCGGACTGGAAACCGCGCAAGACATGTTCGCCACCACCGCGTTTTATTGGGATCGCACGCCGGAGACGCGCGCCTGGTCCCGCCGTTATTTCGAGGTCATGAAAAGAATGCCGACCATGGCGCAGGCCGGCACCTATTCTGCAGTCAGCCATTACCTGAAAGCGGTCAAGGCCGCCGGCACCGATGACACCGCTGCCGTGATGGCTGCGATGAAAAAAATGCCGATCAATGACTTTTTCGCCAAGGATGGCAAAATCCGTGAAGATGGCCGCATGGTGCATGACATGTATCTGATCCAGGTCAAAAAACCGAGCGAATCGAAAATGCCATGGGATTACTATAAAGTGATCGCAACCATACCGGGCGAACAGGCATTCCGCCCACTGTCCGAAGGCAACTGTCCGTTGGTGAAGAAGTAAGCAATAAGTCAGGGGCATGCGCGGTTATCCGTCGCATGCCCCGCATGGATTCAGGCTGACGCTGTCTCTCTGCCTGTCAGCCAGCACCGTCGCCGCATCATTCATCTGCCAGCCATGAAAAAGCAATGAAAATCAAAAAACTGCTGATCGCAAACCGTGGCGAGATCGCCATCCGCATCGCGCGTGCCGCATTCGAACTCGGCATCACCACGGTCGCCCTGTATTCGGAAGACGATGCGCTGTCGCTGCACCGCCGCAAAGCCGATGACGCGCGCAGCTTGCAAGGGTCGGGCGCGGCAGCTTATCTGGACATCGAGCAGATCGTCGAAATCGCGCGCGAGGCCGGCTGCGACGCGATCCACCCGGGCTATGGATTTTTGAGTGAAAATGCCCGGTTTGCTACCCGCTGCGCCGAAGAAAACATCATTTTCGTCGGCCCGCGCCCCGAAGTATTGCAACTGTTCGGCGACAAGGTCGAGGCGCGCAACCTGGCGATTCGCACCCAGGTGCCGGTTGTGCCCGGCACCGAAGGCGCCACCAGCCTGCAGCAGGCGCACGAATTTTTTGCCGCGCTCGGCCGTGGCGGCGCGATGATGATCAAGGCGGTGTCCGGCGGCGGCGGACGCGGCATGCGCGCGGTATACGCGCAAGACCAGATCGATGAACTGTATGCACGCTGCCAGTCGGAAGCCAGGGCCGCCTTCGGCAATGACGCGGTGTATGTCGAACAGCTGGTGCAGAACGCCCGCCATATCGAAGTGCAGGTCATTGGCGACGGTTCCGGGCGTGTCACGCACCTGTGGGAACGCGAATGCACGATCCAGCGCCGCAACCAGAAAGTCATTGAAATCGCCCCCAGCCCGACCCTGCTGCCGGCGGTGCGCGAGCGCATTACCGCAGCCGCCGTGCGGCTGGCCGGCGCGATCAAATACAGCAGCTTAGGCACCTTCGAATTCCTGCTGGATGCCTCGACCGAAGGCGATAATGCCACCTTTGTGTTCATGGAAGCCAACCCGCGGCTGCAGGTCGAGCATACCGTGACCGAGGAAATCACCGGGGTCGACCTGGTCAAGTCGCAATTGCAGATTGCCGGCGGCAGCACGCTGGCCGATCTTGGCCTGACCCAGGAAGCAATTCGCAAGCCGAACGGGTTTGCGATCCAGCTGCGCATCAACATGGAAACAATGGCAGCCGATGGCAGCGCGATGCCGTCCGGCGGCACCCTGAGCGCGTTCGAGCCGCCGACCGGCCCCGGGATCCGGGTCGACACCTTTGGTTACACCGATTACACCACCAATCCGAATTTTGATTCGCTGCTGGCGAAACTGATCACCCACGCGCCGCATGGCGACTTCGCCGAGCTGGTTGCGCGCACTTACCGGGCACTGTGCGAATTCCGCATCCAGGGCGTGCCGACCAATATCGCGTTCCTGCAAAACCTGCTGCGCCATCCGGATGTAATCGCCAACCGCGTCAATACCCGTTTCGTCGAGACGCATATCGCGGCGCTGGTGGGCGCACCTGCCGAGACCCACCAGAAACTGTATTTCGATACCAGCGACCAGGCCCGCAGCACAGCCGATGGTGCTGCCGGCGGCACCGGTGCCGGTACCGCACCCGACCATACCACGCCGGTATGCACGCCGATGCAGGGCGTGATTGTCTGCGTCAACGTGGCCGAAGGCGATACCGTGTATGCCGGCCAGCAGGTGGCGGTGATCGAGGCGATGAAGATGGAGCACATCGTCACCGCCGAGATCGACGGCATCGTGCGCCGCATCGATGTGAAAAAAGGCGATACGCTGTTCCAGAACCATCCGATGCTGTATCTCGAAGCGGCCGAACTGGAAGCCAGCCGCGAGATTGCCGCGGAAGAGATTGATCCCGACCATATCCGCGCCGACCTGGCCGAAGTGCAGCAGCGCCACGCCGCCGGGCTGGATGCGGCGCGTCCCGATGCCGTCGCGCGGCGCCGCAAGACCGGCCAGCGCACCGCCAGGGAAAACGTCAACGACCTGTGCGACGCCGACAGCTTCATCGAATACGGCGCGCTCACCTACGCGGCGCAGCGCGAGCGCTATTCGATTGAGGAATTGCAAAGAATTAGTCCGGCCGATGGCTTGATTACCGGTATCGGCGCCATCAACAGCGCGCTGTTCGACGACAGCAAGGCGCGCTGCATGGTGCTGGCCTACGACTACACGGTGTTCGCCGGAACGCAAGGCACCATGAATCACCACAAGATCGACCGCATGCTGCAGCTGGCGGAACAATGGCAATTGCCGATCGTGCTGTTCGGCGAAGGCGGTGGCGGGCGGCCCGGCGATATCGAAAACCATACCGTGGCGATGCTCAACACCACCACCTTCATGCATTACGCCAAGCTGAGCGGCCTGGTGCCGCGCGTGTGCATCGTTTCCGGGCGCAGCTTTGCCGGCAACGCCGCGCTGGTCGGCTGCTCGGACGTCATCATTGCGACAGCCAATGCCACCGTCGGCATGGGTGGTCCGGCCATGGTCGAAGGCGGCGGACTGGGCGTATTCCCGCCCGAGCAGATCGGCCCGGCCAGCGTGCAGGGACCGAATGGCGTGTTCGATATCGTGGTCAAGGATGAAGCCGCCGCAGTGGCCGCTTCCAAGCAATACCTGTCCTACTTCCAGGGTGCGACTGCCGAGTTCAGCTGCAGCGACCAGCGCCTGCTGCGCCAGATGATTCCGGAAAACCGTCTGCGCGTGTACGACATCCGCAAGGTGATCGACGCGCTTGCCGATGCCGGTTCGGTGCTGGAACTGCGCCGCGAATTCGGGGTCGGCATCATCACCGCCTTCATCCGCATCGAAGGCCGGCCGATGGGCTTGCTGGCCAATAATCCGGCCCACATGGGCGGCGCGATCGACGCCGATGCCGCCGACAAGTCGGCCCGCTTCATGCAACTGTGCGATGCCTTCGATATTCCGATGCTGTCGCTGTGCGACACGCCCGGCTTCATGGTCGGCCCGGATGCGGAAAAAACCGCGATGGTGCGCCATGTGTCGCGCATTTTCGTGGTGGCCGCCAGCATCACGGTGCCGTTCTTTTCGATCGTCTTGCGCAAGGGCTATGGCCTGGGTTCGATTGCGATGACCGGCGGCAGCTTCCATGCACCGTTTTTCACGGTATCGTGGCCGAGCGGCGAATTCGGCGCGATGGGCATCGAAGGCGCCGCCAAGCTAGGCTATCGCAAGGAACTGGAAGCGATCAGCGACCCGGCCCAGCGCCAGGCCCTGTTTGAAAAACTGGTGGCTGCGTCGTATGAAAAAGGCAAGGCGATCAGCATGGCATCGTACCTGGAAATCGATGACGTGATCGACCCGGCCGAATCGCGGAAATGGATTGCGCGCGGGCTGCGCTCATTGCCGCCGACCATGCCGCGCGCCGGCAAGAAACGTAATTTTGTAGATACCTGGTAAGCCTGGCATGGCCAGTCAAGACTAATTTTTTGGAGAGCATCAATGAGCACGATCCTGATCGATAATCAATGGACTGCAGCAGGCAGCGGCGAGACCATCGAGGTTCTCAACCCCTGCAATGCCGAAGTGTTTACCTCGATTTCACGCGGCACCGCCGAGGACATCAACCGCGCAGTCGCGGCCGCCCGGCGCGCGCTGGATGGCGCCTGGGGCAAGCTGACCGCAACCGAACGCGGTCGCCTGATGCAAAAACTGGCGCAGCTGATTATCGACAACACTGAAAAAATTGCGCAGATCGAGGCACGCGATACCGGCAAGCCGATCACCGCAGCGCGCGTCGACGTCGGCGTGGTGGCGCGATACTTTGAATTCTATGGCACCGCTGCCGACAAGGTGCATGGCATGACGATCCCGTTCATGAATGACTACAATGTGCGCGTCGAGCGGGTGCCGCATGGCGTGACTGCGCATATCATTCCCTGGAATTATCCGGCCCAGATGTTTGGCCGCACGCTGGCGCCGGCGCTGGCGATGGGCAATGCGACGGTGTTGAAACCTTCCGAAGACGCCTGCCTGTCCGGCATCGAAATCGCCAAGCTGGCGATCGAAGCCGGCTTTCCGCCGGGCGCGATCAACCTGGTCACCGGTTACGGCCATGAAGCCGGCGCTGCATTGACTGCGCATCGCGGCATCGACTTCGCCACCTTTACCGGCTCGCCGCAGGTCGGCGTGATGGTGCAGCAGGCAACCGCGCTCAACAGCATTCCGTGCGTGCTGGAACTGGGTGGCAAATCGCCGCAAATCGTGTTCGAGGATGCCGACATGGCCAAGGCGGTGCCGATGATCGTCAAGGCGATCGTGCAAAACGCCGGCCAGACCTGTTCGGCCGGCAGCCGGCTCTTGGTGCAGGAAAGCATTTACGACAAATTCGTCGGCATGGTGGCCGAGCGCTTCGGCGCCACCCGCATCGGCGCACCCGACATGGATCTGGATTGCGGCCCGATCGTCAACAAGAAACAATTCAACCGGGTGCAGCAATTCATCAATGACGCCAAGGCTTCCGGCGTGCCATTGATTGCGCAAGGGCAGCTGGCGCCGGGCCTGTCGAAAAACGGCTATTTCGTCGCGCCTGCGTTGTTTGGCCCGGTGCCGCGTGACCATACGCTGGCGCAGGATGAAGTATTCGGCCCGGTGTTATCCGTCATTCCCTTCAAGGATGAAGAAGATGCCATTGAATTGGCCAACGCCACCGACTACGGCCTGGTGACCGGCATCTGGACCGAGAATGGTAGCCGCCAGTCAAGAGTTGCCAGGCGGGTTCACAGCGGACAGGTTTATATCAATTGTTACGGTGCCGGCGGCGGCGTCGAATTGCCGTTCGGCGGCGTCAAGCGCAGCGGCCATGGCCGCGAAAAAGGTTTTCTGGCGCTCGAAGAGATGAGCACGACCAAGACGATTGTGCAAAACTACAGTTAAGCTGAGAATTGTCGGGTTCACTCCCGACCGCAAGTCTTGCGTGCCTGATATCCGGAATGAAAGTGAGAGAGCCCATGAAAACCCGTGCCGCCGTGTTGTATCAGCTGGATTCGAAAGCGCCATACGCCAACAGCAAGCCGCTGCAAATTACCGAGGTGCAACTAGATGCGCCCGGCTCCGGCGAAGTATTGATTAAGATGCAAGCCGCCGGCCTGTGCCACTCCGACTTGTCGACCATTAACGGCAACCGGCCGCGCCCGGTGCCGATGGCGCTCGGTCATGAAGCCTCTGGCCGGGTGCTGGAGGTTGGCCCCGGCGTCACCGACTTGAACATCGGCGACCTGGTGGTACTAGTATTCGTCCCCAGTTGCGGCCATTGCCTGCCCTGTGCGGAAGGCCGTCCGGCGCTATGCGAACCGGGCGCCGCAGCCAATGGCAAGGGCAGCCTGCTGTCAGGCGGCTTCCGCATCCATGACCAGCAAGGCCATCAAGTGCATCACCACGTCGGCGTGTCCGCATTTGCCGAACATGCGGTGGTATCGCGCAATTCCTGCGTCAAGATCGAGGCCGATATCGACCCGATCGAAGCTGCCCTGTTCGGCTGCGCGGTCTTGACCGGGGTCGGTGCCGCGATCAACACTGCGCGCGTGCAGGCTGGCACCACTGCCGCGGTATTCGGGCTGGGCGGCGTTGGCCTGTGCGCAATGCTGGGCGCACTTTCGTCCGGCGCGCGCGAAATCATTGCCATCGACCTGCATGACAGCAAGCTGGAAGTCGCCAAATCGCTCGGTGCAACTGCGGCTTTCAATGCGCGTGACCCGGATCTGGTCGACAAGATCAAAGCGCTAACCAAAGGCGGCGTCGATTATTCCTTCGAGATGGCGGGCTCGACCCAGGCGATGGAAGCAGCCTACCGCGTTACCCGTCGCGGCGGCACTACCGTGACGGCAGGCTTGCCGCACCCGGATGCCAAATGGAACCTGCAGCAATTGAGCCTGGTCGCCGAAGAGCGCACCGTCAAGGGCAGCTATATCGGTTCATGCGTGCCGATGCGCGATATCCCGCGTTATATCGGCTTGTACCAGGCCGGCAAGCTGCCGATCGACAAGCTGATGGGCGAGCGCCTGAAACTGGAAGATATCAACCGCGGCTTCGACCGCCTGGATGCCGGCGAGAGCCTGCGCGACGTGATCGTCTTTCCCCAATAGTCTCTTCGCTTCCCGCAACCGCAAAAGAATCGGGTCTGGCGCCACAAGCGCCAGACCCGATTCTCATTGATAACCCGCTATGTTCAAGATAACCCGAACCTGCCGCAGCAGGTTAGCGAATCGCACTAGGTCAGTTCGGCATAGCCGTTATTTAACACCAGCGTGTCGCGCTCCAGCACGCGCGAGCGGAAGAACACCTGTTTGCCGCGCTGCCAGATTTCAGTGCGGATGGTTTCGCCTGGAAATACCGGTGCCGAAAAACGCACATTGATCACTTTCAGCCGCGCTGCATCATAGCCGCAGCAGGTTTTCAGGATCGCATGCCCGGCCACGCCGAAGGTCGCCAGCCCATGCAGGATCGGCCGCGGGAAACCGGCCTCCTTTGCCACCACCGGGTCGGCATGCAACGGATTGTAATCGGCCGACAATCGATAAATCAGTGCCATCTCGGGCCGGGTCGGCAAGTCGCAGATGATATCCGGTGCGCTCAGCGGAATCACCGCCGGCACCGAGGTGACATCATCGCTGGGCTGGCCTCCGGCCGCATAGCCGCCATTGCCGCGGCAAAAAACCACCTGACTGACGGTGGCCAGCAAAGTGCCGGATGCCTTCTCGGATACCAGGGTTTCAAACACCACCAGCGCCCCCTTGCCGGCACCCTTGTCGGTGACGCTCTTGACGCGGGTGCGGCCGATGATGGTGGCGGCCGCCGGCAGCGGCCGATGGATCGTGACATTCTGCTCGCCGTGCACGACCTTGACCCAGTCGACGCAGGTTGCCGGATTTTGCATCCAGAAGCCGGGATAGCCGAGCACGACTGCCATGGTCGGTACTGCCTGCAGCTTTTTTTCATAGACGAAGCGCAGCTGGTTTTCATCCAGCGGATCGGCGCCGAAACCCAGGCCGAGCGCATACAGGATGGTATCCTTTTCGGTATAGGTCTGTTCCAGGTCCGGGAATGGCCAGTTACGGATGGTGTGATAATCGAATTCGGCTGTCATGGGCACTCCGCTCAAGTCGCTCACACCGGATCCCAGCTGAACACGTCGCCGGAACGCTCCAGCGCAAAAAACGATGACTTCAGTGCCGGCATCGCATGGTCGGCAATGCTTTCGGCAGTCCAGCCTTCCGAGCGGTGCACCGAGCGGATCGGCCGCGGCTGGCTCATCAGGAAAATTTCATTGTTGCGCACCGAGAAAACCTGGGCATTGACGTGGCTGGCGGTATCGCTGGCCAGGTACACCGCCAGCGGCGCGATCTTGGCCGGCGTCATCTGCTTGATCAATTCCACTTCTGCCTTGCCTTCCGGCGTGTCGGTCGGAATCGAGCTGACCATCCGGCTCCAGGCAAACGGCGCGATGCAGTTCGAGCGCACGTTGTAGCGTTCCATGTCCAGCGCGATCGATTTCGATAGAGCGGTCACGCCTAGCTTGGCGGCGGAATAATTGGCCTGGCCGAGATTGCCGACCAGACCGGAAGTGGACGTCATGTGGATCAGCGAACCGGAAGCCTGTTCCTTGAAATGCAGCGCGGCTGCCTTGCTCATGAAGAAGGCGCCATACAGATGCACCTTCAGCACCGCATCCCATTCCTCGATACTCATCTTGTGGAAAAACCGGTCGCGCAGGATGCCGGCGTTATTGACCACGCAATCGATGCGCCCGAACGTGTCGACCGCTGTGGCGATGATGCGTTCGGCGCTGGCTGCTTCCGACACGCTATCGGTATTGGCCACCGCTTCGCCGCCGGCCGCCTTGATTTCCGCCACCACCTGTTGCGCCGGACCGGCGTCCAGTCCCTCGCCAGTGAGCGACGCGCCGATGTCGTTGACCACCACCCTGGCGCCATATTTTGCCATCTGCAGCGCGATATCGCGGCCGATGCCGCCGCCGGCGCCGGTGACGACAACAACCTTGCCTTCAACCATATTGTGAGTAGCCATGAAAATTCTCCGTATTTCTGAATGTTGGCAATGTGCCGGGTTTGATAATGATTGACGCGCCTACAGGACCGCTTCGGTGCCCAGAATTGCGGTGGCCTGGGCCGACAGCAAGCCGCCGTTGCCATGCACCACAGCCGTCTCGGCACCGGCGACCTGGCGCTCGCCGCCTTCGCCGCGCAATTGCCGCACCGCTTCGATGGCGATGAACATGCCATACATGCCGGGATGCACGCACGACAGGCCGCCGCCATTGGTATTGACCGGCAAGTGGCCGCCAGGCGCAATCCCGCCATTGGCGACAAACGCGCCGCCTTCGCCTTTCTTGCAAAAGCCGAGGTCTTCCAGGAACAGGATGGTGTTGATGGTGAAGGCATCGTACAGCTCGACCACGTCGATATCGGCCGGCTTCATGCCGGCCATCGCAAACGCGCGCTCGCCCGATTCGCGGGCGGCAGTCACCGTCAGGTCCGGCATCGATGAAATCTGCCGATGCCAGATGGCGGTGGCATTGCCCAGCACATAAACTGGTTTCTGTTTCAGATGACGGGCGCGGTCGGCCCGGGTCATCACATAGGCGCCGGCACCGTCGGAAACCATGCAGCAGTCACGCAGCGACAAGGGATCGGCCACCATGCGGGCAGCCAGCACATCCTCGATACTCAGCGGATCGCGCATGAAGGCTTCCGGATTGCGCTGCGCCCATTTGCGGGCGGCGACTGCCACTTCCGCCAGGTCGCGCCGGGTGGTGCCGTACTGATGCATGTGGCGCGCGGCGGCCAGCGCATACGCCGGCACGATGTTGGACTGATACGGTGTTTCGAACGGCTGCGGATCGAGCGGCGCGCGCAGGGCTTCCTGCTGCGCGCGGTTCATCACATTGGTGCGCTGGGTGCTGCCGTAGCACACCAGGACGTTGTCGCACAGGCCGGCATTCAATGCCAGCATGGCCGGCATCATGTGCGACACGAAGCTGCAGCCGCCGACCATGGTGCTGTCGACGAATTTTGGCCGGATGCCGAGATACTCGACGGTCGGCAGCGCCCACATGCTGGCGCCGACGCTGGCGGTGGTGATGCCATCGATATCGCGCATCGACAGGCCGGCATCGGCCACTGCCTTCTGCGCTGCCTCGACCATGATTTCCATATCGGTTCGGCCGGGCGCCTCGCCAATGCCAGCCTGGCCGACACCGACGATGGCGGTCGATCCTCGCATAGTATTCATCATTATTTATTCCCCTTGGCCGGGTGAAATACCACCAGCGGCGTGCCATTGTCATCAATGATGCGCGCCGACACCTGCATGCCGATCTGCACTTCTTCAGCGCTCATGCCTTCGACCCGGCTCATCATGCGCGGGCCTTCTTCCAGATCGATCAGGGCAATGTTCAGGTTGCCGCCGGCCTCAGGTTTTCTGCGCAAGACGGTGGTCGAATACACGGTGCCGCGGCCACTTGGCGCGATCCAGGCCAGGTCGGACGAGCCGCAGTGGGTGCAAATCACGCGCGGGAAAAAGATATGCTGCTGGCAGGCGCCGCAGCGCTGAATCTGGAATGTCCCCGCCTTCAAGGCATCGTGATAAGCCTTTTCCGGCCCATCGCCTTCGAATACCGCCGCCGACATAGTCATATTTCGTAACCTCTCAAAAAATAGTCATCCGGTAAAACTGCTGTGCATTTCACACGCAGGGTGCCGGCTACGGCAGCAGGTAGCCGATTTTTTCGCAGCGCTCGAGCTGCCAGATCGTGTCGCAGGCGCTGCGCACTTCCGCTGACGTCGCCGCATGGCTGAACTGCGCCAGCCGCAGGGCCTTTTGTTCGATTTCATCGCGCGACAGGGTATTGCCCGGATCGCCCTTCGGTTCATCGACCCGTCCCTGCAAGACCCGGCCGTCGGTGGTGGTGACGGTCACCTTGCCGATCCAGCGCGCCGGATAGGCGCCATCGACCTCTGCATCGAGCTGCATGCTGACCTTGTTGCGAAAGGCAACCACTGCCGGCGCCTTGAACGAAGCATCGAAATCAGCGACCGAGGCGCCGCCATGCACTGCCACAAGACCAAGCACCGTGCCCATCGAGAATTTCGCCTGATGCACGGTGACCGGATCGACCACCGGTCCCAGGACGTCAATCGCGCCCTGATGCACCAGGGCTGTGACCGAGGCGATCTGCGCCGGCGCCAGATCATGTTGCGTCATCACCTGCAGCAGCGCATCGGCGGCTGGATGGGTGTGACGGCAGGAAGCGTGATATTTGAACGAGACTTCCGACACCGCCCAGCGGCTCAATAGACCATCGGTCAGCCTGGCGACATTGGCATCGGTGGACATGCCGGCGCCCATGCCCTGCGCGCCTTCGAGGATTTGCTTCGCGCCCTTGAAACCGTCCTGCGCCAGGTAAGCGGCGAACAGGCCGCTGCCGGCGGCGTGCGCGGTATGCAACTGCTTGGAATCGGCTGCATCGCGCAGGAATTCCCACAAGCCTGCGGCTTGGGTGCCAGCCGAGCCGATGGCATCCTGCATCTGCGCCGGCGTCAGCTGCAGCAGCCGGCCGACCGCAACCGCTGCCGCGATCGAACCGGCGGTGCCGGTGGTATGAAAGATTTTATAGTGCGAGCGACCGAGAAATTCGCCGACGCGAATTCCCACTTCGTAGCCGGCGACCGCCGCCACCAGCATCTCGCGCCCGGAACTGCCGAGCGCCTGCGCGGTGGCCAGCACTGCCGGAAACACCACGGCTGCCGGGTGGAATACCGAACCGTTATGGACATCGTCCTGCTCGATGAAATGCGAGGCGGCGGCATTGACCATCGCCGCAAACAGCGGCGTGGTGCGACGCCGTGAAATCAGCACTTCGGATGGACCGGCGCCGCCCATCTGCTGCGCAAAGCGCTCGATGCTTTCCACCGGACGCGCACCCTTGCCGGCCAATGCCGAGCCGAACCAGTCCAGCATCAAATCTTCCGTGCGGCGCAAAACGCCGGCCGGGATCTGCTCATGGAGCAGCCCGGCCGCAAAAAGCGCCAGTTCGGCGCTGGGAGAAATCTTCTCTGTCATAGTCGGCAATCGAAAATCAACAGTTAAAAAGAGCGCGGCAAGCCGAGCACATGCTCGGCCACATGCGACAGGATCAGGTTGGTCGAAATCGGCGCCACCTGATACAGACGGGTCTCGCGGAACTTGCGCTCCACATCGTATTCGCAGGCAAAGCCAAAGCCGCCGTGGAACTGCAGGCAGGTATTGGCTGCTTCCCAGGAAGCATCGGCCGCCAGCATCTTGGCCATGTTAGCTTCCGCGCCACACGGCTGCTTGGCGTCGAACAGTGCACAGGCCTTGAAGCGCATCAGATTGGCGGCTTCCAGATTGACATAGGCCTTGGCGATCGGAAATTGCACGCCCTGGTTCTGGCCGATCGGCCGGCCGAACACCACCCGTTCCTTCGCGTATTTGGTGACCTTGTCGATGAACCAGTAGCCGTCGCCGATGCATTCGGCGGCGATCAGCGCGCGCTCGGCATTAAGGCCATCAAGAATGTATTTGAAACCCTTGCCTTCTTCGCCGATCAGGTTTTCAACCGGAATTTTGAGATTGTCGAAAAACAGTTCATTGGTCTCGTGATTGACCATGTTGGGAATCGGCTGCACCGTCATGCCATTGCCGATCGCGGTGCGCAAATCGACCAGGAAGATCGACATGCCTTCCGATTTCTTGGTGACTTCGGCCAGCGGCGTGGTGCGCGCCAGCAGGATCATCAGATCGGAATGCTGTACCCGCGAGATCCAGACTTTCTGGCCATTGACCACATAATGGTCGCCCTTCCTTACTGCGGTGGTCTTGATCTTGGTGGTGTCGGTGCCGGTGGTCGGCTCGGTCACCGCCATCGATTGCAGGCGCAAGGCGCCGCTGGCGATCTTCGGCAGGTATTCATTCTTTTGTGCGGTGGAGCCATGCCGCAGCAAGGTGCCCATGTTGTACATCTGGCCATGGCAGGCGCCGGAATTGCCGCCGGAGCGATTGATTTCCTCCATGATCACCGATGCCTCGGTCAGGCCCAGGCCGGAGCCGCCGTATTCCTGCGGAATCAGCGCCGCCAGCCAGCCGGCTTTGGTCAGCGCATCGACGAATTGTTCCGGATAGCCGCGCGCCTCGTCGACCTTGCGAAAATATTCAGCCGGGTAATTCGAGCACAGATCGCGCACCGCTTCGCGCACATCCTGGTAGTCATCTTGTTTATGTAACATCTGAAATTGTCCTGTGTGTATTTAAATGAGAAAGCCGGCACAGCGCTTCAGCCAAGCGTCGCCGTGGCAGTCATGGCCAGCCAGCCATCGGCATTCTGTGCCCACAGCTCAACCGATTTGCCGTCGGCAGACGGTTTGCCGCACACGATGAAGTCGGCGGTATCGAATAGCGGACTGACCGCACGAAACGCAAAGCCGGTCACCACGGCATCGGGCAATTCACGGTGCAGCAAGTCCAGCAACAGCGTCGCGATCAGCGGGCCATGCGCCACCAGGCCCGGATAGCCTTCGACTGCCGTCGCATAATCACGGCTGTAATGAATCAGGTGAGAATTGAAGGTCAGCGCAGAATAACGAAACAGCAATACCGGGTCAGGATGAATCACGCGCTGCCACCGGGGATTGTCTGGCGCGGCGACCGGGCTGGCGGGCGGGGCATCCGCTGGGGGTTGATCGCGGTACACGATATCGTGCTCTTCGGTGATCGCCAAGCCGGCGTCATTGCTGATTTCATGGCGCACCACGACGAATACCAGCGCGCCGCTGCGGCCCTGTTTGCCTTCGACGCTGACAATCCTGGATGCGCGCGTCACTCCATCACCGACCGCAAGCGGCGCGTGAAATGTCAGGCGACTGCCTGCCCACATCCGTCGTGGCAACGGCACCGGCGGCAAGAAGCCGCCGCGCTTCGGATGGCCGTCGGGACCGGCTTCATCGTGCCGGCTGATCGGCAGAAAATACAGCCAGTGCCATAGCGGCGGCAAGGCTATGCCTGGCTGCGGCAATGGTCGCGCCAGGTCAAGCGTGGCGGCCAGCGCCGCCACCGGCACGGCTGTCACCTGATCCTGGCGGTGCTCGCTGCGGTCGATCCATTCCTGCAAGTGCGCGATGTCTAGCTGCATGGTGGTTTGTTGCCGAGCGGCTCGGAGTGAAATTGTTATTTATCGTAGAATGGCCGAATTGGCGGGTCATTACAATTCACTTTTCGCAAAGAGGGAATTAGCTTTGGCTTAACCGGACCGCAAGCCTGTCTCGCACGGCCCTTACCTGGAAAATCTATGTCGCTGCAGTTCGATTTTGTTGACTTGCGCTTGTTTGTCTATATCGCAGAAGAAAAGAGCCTGACCCGCGCTGCAGTCAGGGCGCATATGTCGCTGCCCGCCGCCAGCATGCGCATCAAGAACCTCGAGCAATCGATCGGCACCCCGCTATTGAACCGGGTCAGCCAGGGCATTACGCTGCGGCCGTCCGGCCAGGCCTTTCTGCATCATGCGCGCCAGGTCTTGAATCAGGTGGAAATACTGCGTGCCGACCTGCAGGAATATGCAAAGGGCATCAAAGGGCATGTGCGCATCATTGCCAACACCACCGCCATGACCGAATTTTTGCCCAGCGTGTTGCGCGCGTTCCTGGTCAGCCATCCCGACGTCAATATCGATCTGACTGAAAAGCTCAGCAACGACATTGTGCGGGCGGTCAGTACCGGGGTCACCGATATCGGCATTGTGGCCGGCACGGTCAATACCGAAGGCTTGCATGTCGTACCGTATCGCAACGACCAATTGATCCTGGCCGTTTCTCATTTGCATCCTTTGGCAGAAAGAAATGAAATCGCGTTTGAAGAAACGATCGATTACAACTATATTGCGCTGCATGAAGGCAGCGCGATCCATTCATTCCTGAACCGCGAAGCCAATGAATTGCACAAGCAATTAAAAATCCGGATTCAGGTCGGCAGTTTCGAAGCGGTGTGCCGGATGATCGAAGCCAATGTCGGCATCGGCATTTTGCCGGAATCGGCGGCACGGCGGCATGCGAAAAACCTGCCGATCAAACTGATCCCGCTGACCAATCCCTGGGCGATCCGCAATCTGCTGATTTGCGTGCGCGAACTCGAGTCGCTGCCGTATTTTGCCAATGAACTGATCGATCTGCTGATTGAAGACAGCAAGAATGCGGAACTCGATGAGTGATGCATAAGGTTCATCGCATGCCCCTTGTGCACCGCGGTTTTTCTAGCCGAGCTCGGCCACCAGTTGCGGCACGACCTCGAACAGGTCGCCGACGATGCCGTAATCGGCCACGCTGAAGATCGGCGCTTCCGGGTCCTTGTTGATCGCCACGATCGTCTTCGAATCCTTCATGCCCGCAAGATGCTGGATCGCGCCTGAAATGCCGACCGCGATATACAGCTGCGGCGCGACGATCTTGCCGGTCTGCCCGACCTGCCAGTCATTCGGCACATAGCCCGCATCCACCGCCGCACGCGACGCGCCCATCGCCGCATTCAGCCGGTCCGCCAGGGGTTCGAGAATCTTGAAATTGTCGCCGCTGCCCATGCCGCGTCCACCCGACACGATCACCTTGGCTGCCGTCAATTCCGGCCGGTCGGACTTGGCCAGTTCGCGCGATACGAAGCTGGACTTGCCGAAATCAGCCGCAGCAGGAATGGTTTCCACTGCTGCATTGCCGCTGTCGGCTGCCGCATCGAAACCGGTGGTGCGCACCGTGATCACCTTGACCGGATCGATCGACTGCACGGTGGCAATCGCATTGCCGGCATAGATCGGCCGCTCGAAGGTATCGGGAGAATCGACTTTGGTGATTTCGGAAATCTGGCCGACGTCGAGCTTCGCGGCAATGCGCGGGGCGATATTCTTGCCGTAGGCGGTGGCCGGGGCCAGGATATGCGAATAGTTGCCTGCCAGCGCCAATACCTGCTCGGCCACATTCTCGGCCAGGCCATCGGCAAAGTGGGGGGCATCGGCCACCAGCACTTTACTGACGCCGGCCAGTTTGGCAGCCGTCTCGGCAGCCGCGCCGCAGTTGTGGCCGGCAATCAGGATATGGACCTCGCCGCCGCACTGGGCAGCGGCGGTGACGGTGTGTGCCGTGCTGCCTTTCAGGGAAGCGTTGTCGTGTTCGGCAATAACAAGTGTAGTCATGATGTTCCTAAAGAAATGATCGGCCCGGGCAGTAAAGGCATGGCGGTTCAGACAGCATGTTGAATGGCTTGCTTGCAAGCTGGGCTGACTTGCTGCCAGCCCAGCTGGTCACGGATTTGCCTGGCATCCGGGATCGGCGCAGGATGCTGCCGGCGTCTGGCAAGCCACTCCCGAATTTGCTCCTTGCTAGGCTGACTCAGCTTTTCCATGATGTTTTTCCTATGCTGTTGCAGGATGCTCAAATGACCTTCGCTTCATTCTTCAGCTTGGCCACCAGTGTCGCCACATCCGGCACAATGATGCCGGCGCTGCGCTTGGCCGGCTCGACCACTTTTACTGTTTTCAGGCGCGGCGCCACATCCACATTCAGGTCAGCCGGCTTCACGATGTCCAGCGTCTTTTTCTTGGCCTTCATGATGTTGGGCAGCGTCACATAGCGCGGCTCGTTCAGGCGCAGATCGGTGGTGATGATGGCCGGCAGCGCCAGAGACACCGTTTCCAGGCCGCCATCGACTTCACGGGTGACCGTGACCTT
>JAKFBY010000060.1:0-5017 GCA_036677325.1 Paucimonas sp. | reverse complement strand
TAATGTATGGAATCGCCCTTATGTGAAGTGCGCGCGCGTGGTCGGCGAGACAATGGGTAAGTACCACCCGCACGGCGACCAATCGATCTATGACACGCTGGTGCGCATGGCGCAATGGTTTTCGATGCGTTACATGCTGGTGGATGGCCAGGGCAACTTCGGTTCCATGGATGGCGATAATGCAGCAGCCATGCGTTACACCGAGTGCCGTCTGGGGAAGATTTCTACTGAGCTTCTTGCCGATATCGAAAAAGAGACGGTTGATTTTCAGCCGAACTATGATGGCAAGGAAAAAGAGCCGACCGTTCTGCCGACGCGTATCCCCAATCTGTTGATTAACGGTTCTTCCGGTATCGCAGTGGGCATGGCGACCAACATCCCGCCGCACAACATCACCGAAGTCATCAACGGTGCGCTGTATGTACTGCGCAATAATGAGTGCACGATCGATGAATTAATCGAGATTATTCCTGCGCCTGATTTCCCGACAGGCGGCGTGATTTACGGCGTTTCAGGTGTGCGGGACGGCTATCGTACCGGCCGCGGCCGCGTCATCATGCGCGCCAAGACGCATTTCGAGGAATTCGGCAAGGAAGGCCGTACCGCGATCATCGTTGATGAGATGCCGTATCAGGTCAACAAGAAGTCGCTGCTGGAGCGTATTGCAGAATTGGTGCGCGAAAAGAAGCTCGAAGGTATATCTGATATCCGGGATGAGTCCGACAAGTCAGGCACCCGCGTGGTGATTGAATTGAAGCGCGGCGAAGTCGCAGAAGTCGTGCTCAACAATCTGTACAAGCAGACCCAGCTGCAGGACACCTTTGGCATGAACATGGTGGCACTGGTCGATGGCCAGCCAAAGCTGCTGAACCTGAAGCAGATGCTGCAGTGTTTCCTGTCGCACCGCCGTGAAGTTGTCACCCGCCGTACCGTGTTCGAATTGCGCAAGGCGCGCGAACGCGGTCACGTGCTCGAAGGCCTGGCTGTGGCGCTGGCCAATATCGATGATTTCATCGCGATCATCAAGGCCGCGCCGACGCCGCCGATCGCCAAGTCCGAGTTGATGGCGCGTGCCTGGGATTCGTCGATGGTGCGCGAGATGCTGGCACGAACCGGTGCTGACAATGCCGGCGGCATCGAGGCATTCCGTCCTGAAAACCTGCCCAAGCATTACGGCATGCAGGGTGACGGCCTGTACAAGCTGTCCGACGATCAGGCGCAGGAAATTCTGCAAATGCGCCTGCAGCGCCTGACTGGCCTGGAGCAGGACAAGATCGTCAACGAATACCGCGACGTGATGGCGGAGATCGCCGACTTGCTGGATATTCTGTCCAAGCCGGAACGCGTGACGGTCATCATTACCGATGAGCTGACCGCCGCGATGAATGAATACGGCGCCGGCAACAAGGACGTGCGCCGTTCGCAGATCGAGCTCAATACCTCGGATCTTGAAACGGAAGACCTGATCACGCCGCAGGATATGGTCGTGACACTGTCGCATACCGGTTACATGAAGTCGCAGCCGATCTCCGAGTATCGCGCCCAAAAGCGAGGTGGCCGCGGCAAGCAGGCGATGGCGACCAAGGAAGAGGACTGGATCGACCAGCTGTTTATCGCCAACACGCACGATTACATCCTGTGCTTCTCGAACCGCGGTCGCATGTACTGGCTGAAGGTATGGGAAGTGCCGCAAGGTTCGCGCAATTCGCGCGGCAAGCCGATCGTCAATATGTTCCCGTTGCAGGATGGTGAAAAGATCACCGTGGTGCTGCCGCTGTCGGGCGCCAACCGCACCTTCCCGGAAGACCATTATGTGTTCATGGCGACGTCGCTCGGCACCGTCAAAAAGACGCCGTTGAATGATTTCAGCAATCCAAGAAAGGCCGGCATTATTGCGGTGGATCTGGACGAGGGCGACTTCCTGATTGGCGCGGCGCTGACCGATGGCAAGCATGACGTGATGCTGTTCTCGGATTCCGGCAAGGCGGTGCGCTTCGATGAAAACGATGTGCGGCCGATGGGCAGAACCGCGCGCGGCGTGCGCGGCATGAATCTGGAAGATGGTCAGCAGGTCATCGCCTTGCTGGTGGCAGAAAACGAGCAGCAGTCGGTCTTGACCGCCACAGAAAACGGCTACGGCAAGCGCACGCCGATCACCGAGTACACGCGGCATGGCCGCGGCACCAAGGGCATGATCGCGATCCAGACTTCCGAGCGCAACGGCAAGGTGGTGGCAGCCACGCTGGTGGAGACGTCTGATGAAATCATGCTGATTACCACCGGCGGTGTATTGATCCGCACCCGGGTGGCTGAAATTCGTGAAATGGGCCGGGCGACCCAGGGCGTGACCCTGATCGCGGTGGAAGACGGCACCAAATTGTCGGGCTTGCAGCGAATTCTGGAGTCCGACGTGGAAGCGGAAATCGAAATCGAAATCGAAGCTGAAAACGGTGGTGGCACGGAGGAAGCATGACCGTTTATAACTTCTCTGCCGGCCCCGCCGTATTGCCGAAGGAAGTGCTGCAGCAAGCCGCTGCCGAAATGCTGGACTGGCATGGCAGCGGCATGTCCGTGATGGAAATGAGCCATCGTGGCCGTGAGTTCATGTCGATTTACGAAGCCGCCGAGCGCGATCTGCGTGAACTGCTTGCCGTTCCTGACAATTACAAAATCCTGTTCATGCAGGGCGGGGCATTGGCTGAAAACGCGATCGTGCCGATGAACCTGGCTGGCAGGAAATCGCAGCCGGCAGTGGCGGATTTCATCAATACCGGATCCTGGTCGGGCAAATCGATCAAGGAAGCGAAGAAATACTGCACGGTCAATATCGCTGCAACAGCGGAATTGAACCGGTTCACCGCAATTCCTGCGCGCGCCACCTGGCGGCTGTCGAAAGACGCTGCTTATGTGCATGTCTGCACCAATGAAACGATTGACGGCATCGAATACCATTTCGTGCCGGATGTCGCCGCCGACACCAATGACGCGCCGCTGGTGGCGGACATGTCGTCAAACATCCTGTCGCGTGCAGTCGATGTGTCGAAGTACGGCGTGATCTATGGCGGGGCACAGAAAAACATCGGCCCGGCCGGATTGACCATCGTTATCGTGCGTGACGACCTGATCGGCCATGCATTGCCGATCTGTCCTTCGGCATTCGACTGGAAGCTGGTAGCCGAAAACAATTCGATGTACAACACGCCGCCGACTTACGGGATTTACATTGCCGGACTGGTGTTCCAGTGGCTCAAGCGCCAGGGCGGGGTAGTGGCAATGGAGCAAGCCAATATCGCCAAAGCCGATCTGCTGTACAACACGATCGATGCCAGCGGGTTTTACCTGAACCGGATTGCCAGGGATTGCCGTTCGCGCATGAATGTGCCATTCTTCCTGAAGGATGAATCCCTGAATGACGCCTTTCTGGCAGGGGCCCGCGACCGCAAGCTGTTGCAGTTAAAGGGACACAAATCAGTGGGTGGCATGCGGGCTTCCATCTATAACGCCATGCCGATCGCAGGCGTGCATGCCCTGGTCGATTATCTGCAGGATTTCGAAAAACGGCATGGCTGATTGCCACTGCCTGGACGGGGTGCGTGAAATGATTTCGTATTGATCTTATGGACAATAAATTAAAACCGCTGCGCGAGCAGATCGATGCAATCGATACGCAGATTCTGGATTTGCTGAGCCAGCGGGCACGCATTGCGCAGGATGTCGGCCATGTGAAGGCAGAAACCAATGCGCCGGTGTTTCGTCCGGAACGCGAGGCGCAGGTGCTGCGCAGTGTCGCCGAGCGCAACGCCGGGCCGCTGGCAGCAAGCGATGTCCAGACCATTTTCCGCGAAATCATGTCGGCCTGCCGGGCGCTGGAAAAGCGCGTTCGTGTCGCTTATCTGGGACCTGCCGGCACCTTCAGCGAACAGGCGGTGTACTGCCAGTTCGGCCATGCAGTCGAAGGCGAGCCGTGCGTATCGATTGATGAAGTGTTCCGCGCAACCGAGGCCGGCACCGTTGATTTCGGCGTGGTACCGATTGAAAATTCCACTGAAGGCACGGTCAATCGCACGCTCGACCTGCTGCTGCAGACATCGCTTCTGATCAGCGGCGAAATCTCGATACCAGTGCATCACAGCCTGATGACCAAAAGCGGCACCATCGATGGCGTCACCCGCATCTGTGCCCATTCGCAGGCCTTGGCCCAGTGCCAGGCCTGGCTCAATCAGCATTATCCGCATATCGAACGCCAGGCTGTCGCGTCCAACGGTGAAGCCGCACGCATTGCCGAGGATAATCCGGCAGTGGCGGCGATTGCCGGTGAAATCGCCGGCGAGAAATATAATCTGCAAGTGGTCAATGCCCATATCCAGGACGATCCGCATAACCGCACCCGGTTTGCCGTGATCGGCCGCCTGCAAACCACGCCAAGCGGTTGCGATCAGACCTCGCTGGTGCTGTCGGTGCCGAACCAGGCCGGTGCGGTACACAAGCTGCTCGCGCCGCTGTCCACGCATGGCGTGTCGATGACCCGCTTCGAGTCGCGGCCGGCCCGTACCGGCAATTGGGAATACTATTTCTATGTCGATATCGAAGGCCATGCGCAGGATGACAAGGTGGTCAAGGCGCTGGCTGAACTGAAGCAGAATGCGGCGTTTTTCAGGGTGCTCGGATCGTATCCGCTCAGTTTGTGATTTTTATTGGGCGTGCCGGGAGTTCGCCTCAGGCGGCGCTTACGCAATCAAGCTAGTTTTCGGGAATTTATTATGTCGACTCATTTCGGACCCGATTATGTCCGGGCCATCGCTCCTTATCAGGGCGGCAAACCGATTGCGGAAGTGGCGCGCGAATTCGGACTGGATGAAGCTTCCATCATCAAGCTTGCTTCCAATGAAAATCCATTGGGCATGCCTGATTCTGCCAAGCAGGCGATGCAGCAGGCGATGGCCGACATCGGCCGTTACCCGGATTCGAACGGCTTTGCCTTAAAGGCCACCATCACGAAGCGCTATGGCGTGCCGGC
>JAKFBY010000059.1:0-1600 GCA_036677325.1 Paucimonas sp. | reverse complement strand
TCTGCACCGCCGGCGCCAGCAGCGCCAACCACGCCGAAGCTGGCGATGGCCCGTGCCGGCAATAACGACGACTGGGAAGAGTTTTAATCGGCTGACTTGGCCCCGCCAGCATCAGCCTGGCAGGCGCAAGCGTGAGCGCGTGCAGCAGTCTGCAAAAAAGCCCCGCACAGCGGGGCTTTTTATTGGCGCCGGCCTTGGCAATGCCGAGACACTTTAGACAACCATGACTTCACGCCACCTGCTGCCGTTTAGATCACATACCTTATTAAAGGATGAATCATTGGCTTATAGCCAATGATTCACCAACGCGTGTTAGTAGTGCACAAGTATCGACTGACGGTTTTTAATTTTGCTTAGAAACAACAAGCCGATCTCTCGCTGGGACTTATATGCGCACTTGATCCATTTCAGCGAATAAATGCACTATATTTGAGCAGCTGAAATTATGAGAGGTGCCGTTCACTAGCAAATATCGATTCTGATTTTTCACACCTCGATTTGACTGGCGTTGTGCTGGCAAAAGCAGCAAGAAAATGTTTTCAAAAACGCACGCAAATAACATTAGCTTTTATAAAAACCAACAAGACATTGTTCATCGCTTCAGAAAGTTTGCATGTTAAATAATATCTCCATTAAATTACGCCTGATTTTCATCATCAGTTTTTTATGCCTGGTTGCCATTGCCATCGGTGCCATGGGCATCATGAACCTGAACAGCACCAATGCCGGGCTCAAGACGGTATATGAAGATCGCTTGATTGCACTTGGCCAGCTTGATCAGATTCTCAGCCTGCTCGAGCAAAATCAAACCATTATCGCGAAATCGGTCAGCACGGATGCGCAACTGATGGGCAAGGCTGCCGATCAGCTGGAAAGCAATATTCAAAAGTTGTCGGCAACCTGGACTACCTACATGGCCACCTATCTGACGACGGAAGAAAAAGTCCTCGCCGAGAAATTTGCCGAAAGCCGCAAGAAATTGCTGGCCGACGGCTTTACGCCTGCCATTGCAGGCATGCGTGCCAAGGATGTCGCGACCGTCACCGGCATCGTGCATGGTCCGATGACGGCGCTTTATCCGGCTGTTCAGGAAGACATGAGGTCGTTGGCACAGCTGCAGCTCGATGAAGGAAAGAAGGCTTACGAACAATCCCAGAGCCGCTATGCGAGCTCGCGCATGATTGCTATAGCGACCATTGTTTTCAGCGTGCTGCTCGCAATATTCATTGGCATCTGGATCATCAAAGGCATCATGCGCTCGCTCGGCGAAGCTTTAAAGCTGGCCGAGAGCGTCGCGCAAGGCGACCTGACGCAAACCGTCACCATTCACTCGACCGATGAAGTCGGCAGGCTGGTCAGTGCACTGCAGATCATGAACAGCAGCCTGACCGAGATTGTCAGCAAAGTGCGCGTCGGCACCGACACGATTGCCACTGCCTCGGCGCAAATTGCCGCTGGAAACATGGACCTGTCGTCACGCACCGAGCAGCAAGCCAGCTCGCTGGAGGAAACCGCGTCCTCGATGGAAGAACTCACCTCCACCGTCAAGCAGAATGCCGACAATGCCCGGCAAGCCAACAGCCTGGCCATGTCGGCTTCC
>JAKFBY010000058.1:0-7177 GCA_036677325.1 Paucimonas sp. | reverse complement strand
ACGCCAAAGCGATACTAAACAGGCTCTTAAAGCGGCTTGCGCCGGTCGTTCACTTCCTGCACTTAATCTGCCTTCTCTGGTACTGAATAGGGCGGCCTCTGTTGTTTTCAGCCCCGCCTGCCTTACCTATACTGCAATTGTTTGTATTACAATTCCAGCATGTGGGAAAATATAAAAATAAGACGTGGATTATGCTAATAAAACCAGGGGACGTCATGTATCTCAGTGAACTCATCGGCAGTCAAAACCCGCCATGTGATTGTTGGCACTCACGCTGACACTTCCTTCGCTTCTTTCCGCCCGCTTGCCAGGTAGGGGCCGCCTGCCAGGAGCCGCCGGCCTGCCGGGGAAGATGCACTGTGCCGACAGCATGATGCAGTCATTTTCCCTTCATTCATTTTCAGGAGAAAAATTTGATCGCCCATCGTTGCGGCACTGAAAACGCCGAGCATGCCAAATTTTGCACAGGATGCGGCGAGCAACTGTCCGCGCTTGCCGTGGCAGGCGCGACCGCCACAGGCGCACTTAGCTGTTCCAGGTGCGGCCAGATGCATCTGCCGGGTGCCAGGTCGTGCGCAAATTGCGATGCCGATCCGGGCGCCGACAAGCAACCGTTTTCCTCGAGTGAGCCATCCTCCGCAAGCCGGGAGCCTGTGCCGGAGTGCGAGAAGACAGTCCAGTGGCCAGCAGTCGGTGCCGACGGTGTGGTGCCAGTGGCAGCCGCTGATAATCGGCTGGGGAGGGTAGTTTTGATCGGTGCAATCGTGGCTGCAGCCGTATCTGGTGGTGCATGGGGGCTGATGAGCGGAAAAGCCGACACACCTGAGGCTGGCGGCGCTGCCGTTGTCGGTACAGCGGCACCGGTTTCACCCGCCACGCCACAGCCATCGGCATCCGGTGCGCCGGGTCGCGGTGCTTCAACGCGCGATGCGGCGTCTGGTGCCAACTTCGCACCTGCCGGCGTTTCACATGCAGTTGCGGACCGCAAGGGTATCGATGATCAAAAGGCGGGGCAAGCGCGCAGGACAGGGGAACAAGCTTCAACTCGTGAAGCCGCTGCCAAGCGCAAGAGCGAGGCAGAAGAGCCGCGCAGGATGGCACAGGACCAGCGCGCACAGCAGGATACCCAAAGCCGGGCTGAGGCTGCACGGCGCAGCAGCCAGCAAGGCGCACTACAGCAGGCAGATCTGCGCACGGTTAAGCAAATTTGTGGAGACCGTCCCAACGCGTTCAGCCGCAGCGTATGCGAACTACGGGAGTGCGCGCGGCCAGCCAAGGCGGATTCCGCCGACTGCGTTGAACTGCGGGAACGTAACGCGCCATCCACCCATGGCGTAATAAATTAACCAGGTTCCCGCGGTACGAACCGGATTTTGTATCGATCCATCCATAAAACGAGAAAAAAATGACTCAAACTTCGACGCCGTCCCGCTTTGCTCCATTGATGTCGGCGCTGGATTCGCTGTTGGCAGCAACTGGTGCTGTCCGGAATTTTCGTGCGATTGCCCTGATGGGATTGACGCTGTTGGCGGCCATACTGGTTACGGCGGTATTCAGCTTGCTTGCCAAGGCAACAGGCGGCATGGCAATTGGGGCAGTAGGGGGCCTGCTGTCACTGCTGGTCGTTTTTTACGGCATCTGTGCGGTTGGCATCCTGCTCATGCGAGAAGCACAAGGTTTGCCAGCGCCAAGTATTGTAGAAGCAGTATTGCTATCACTGTATTCCAGTCACCGCTTGATCGCAGTCGCCATTCTTGAATTGTTGATTGTGATAGCCGCGCTGGTGGTAATCGCAGTCGTATTTTTCATATGTAAGGTCCCGGGCCTTGGGCCGGTGTTGTTTGCCGTCGCTTTTCCGCTTGCAGCAGTCCTGCTTGGCGGATTGGTCTTTTCCCTGTTCTATGTGATTTTCCCGCTGGCCGGTCCGGCCGTCTGGTTGGGCGGCACCGCCTTCCAGGTGCTGGCGCGTTTGAACATGGTAGCCAGAACCCGGCTGATATCTGTCGTTATGCAACAGTTTCTGCTGTTTTTGATTGTGATGTTTGCCGCGATGATCATTTTTGCCATTGTCGGGCTCGGCTTCATGATGGCTACCGGCCTTTCCGCTTCGGTGATCGGCGCCGGCGCCAGCATGGGCATGGATGGCATGGCTTCCCTGATGTACGGAGGCGGAGCGGGCGGTTATGTTGCAGCCGGCAGCATTGGCGGCGGCTTCCTGTTTGCTGTCGCGGCCGTTATTCCAGCCCTGATTGCCACCAAGGGCTTGTGCATCATCTACCTGAATGTCACGCAGGGGCTGGACTTCAGTCAGGCGGAAACGGAACTGGCAAGCGGTATGGCTGCAGTAAAGAAAAAGGCAGGCGAGGCGCGGGAGCGGGCCGGGCAACTTGCCGAACGCCAGGCGCAAAACATGCGCGGAACCGCCGCGCCGACCACCGACATGCCTGCTGTTGTCACCTCGGCTGCAGCCGCCCCGAGCGCGATCGCACCGCTGGTCTGCCAGATGTGCAATGCACCAGTTGTGGCCGACGATGCTTTCTGCGGCGAATGCGGGCACAAATTAAAATAATCGGTTACCAGGAACGGGGACGGGCCGCTTCAGGCCCTGTTCCATGGCGATGGGCCGTTTCCAGCACGGCACAGCATCGGTAGGCGTGTGTGCCAATGATGTGCCTACTGTTAGTCATCATTATATGAACAGACCCGGTGTGAACCGGTCAGCCAGGAGCCGCTGCGCGCTGCCGGATCTGCCTCGTGGCCTGGCGCCATAAATTGCTTCTCGCAAGGAACCAAGTGCCGGCTGGACAGGTCTTTAATTGGTTATGCAGTAGCATCGGATGGAGCGGGCAGGCAGATTTTATGGCGAATTACGATAAGCTGATATTTGTGGATTTGGAAACGACCGGCGCCAATGCAACGGTTGATCGCATTACCGAAATTGGTATTGTCGAAGTGGCAGGCGACCAAGTCACGCGCTGGTCGACGCTGGTCAATCCGCAGGTGCCAATACCACCCTTTATCCAGAATCTGACTGGCATCTCCAACCAGATGGTCCAGGATGCCCCGGTTTTTGCCGAACTGGCGGACGACTTGCTGATCCGTCTGCAGGGCGGATTATTCATTGCCCATAATGCGCGCTTTGACTATGGTTTTTTGCGTAACGCTTTCAAGCTGGCCGGTCTGAATTTTCGTGCCGACGTGCTGTGTACCGTGAAATTGTCGCGCAAGCTGTTTCCGGAAGAAGCCAAGCATAATCTTGACGCCTTGATGACGCGGCATGCCCTGATTGCAGAAGATCGGCATCGCGCCCTGGCTGACGCCGATTTGCTGTGGCAATTCTGGGGCAAGATGATCAATCAGATCGCCCCCGAAATTTTTGCACAGGCGCTTGCCCACCAGCTGCAGCGGCCCAGCACGCCGGCACATCTGGCGCCGGAAGTGCTCGACGAGATTCCGGATACACCCGGCGTCTACCTGTTTTATGGTGAAAACAATGCACCGCTGTACGTTGGCAAAAGCATTCACTTGCGCCAGCGTGTACTGTCGCATTTCAATGGCGACCATCGGCTGTATCAGGATATGCGCATGTCGCAACAGATCCATCGCCTGGAATGGCGCGAAACCGCCGGTGAAATCGGCGCCTTGCTGCTCGAAGCCCAATTGATCAAGCAGTTGCAGCCGATTCATAACCGGATGCTGCGGCGCCAGCGTGAATTGTGCGGCTGGCAGTTGCGGCCCAACCCGGGCGGACTGCTGCAACCGGTGCTGACCTATGCCAGGGATGAGGATTTCGGCAAGGCCGAACGCTTGTACGGGCTGTTCAGCTCGAAAAAAAAAGCCGAAGCGTCGCTGCGCGAAATCGCCGAAACCCAGCAACTTTGCCTGGTGATGCTGGGATTGGAAAGCCGTGTTCAGGCAGACAAGCCCTGTTTCGCACACCAGTTGCATCGCTGCCGCGGCGCCTGTGTCGGCAAGGAAGCAACCGCCTTGCATCAGGCAAGACTGGAGGCAGCTTTGGTTAGCCTGAAGGTTGCCGCATGGCCGTATGAGGGCCCGGTTGGCCTGATCGAGACTGCACCGGACGGCACCCGCTGCGACGTGCATGTGGTCCACAACTGGTGCTGCCTTGGCAGTGCCTGCTCGGATGAACAAATGTGGTCGCTGCTCGATGAAGCGCCGGCGCGCCCGGCGTTTGATATTGACACCTACAAGATCCTGGTGCGTGCACTGGCCAAGGGGCAGGTGCGGGTGCGCACTTTGGGCCGTCAGCCCGCCGAAGCTACATTTTGAGGCACTTTCTCCCAGCGGCTGACTGAACCCGCTCGCGGTTTGGCGTGCAAACCAATTTTCAGTCGGTTTGCATTGAGCGTGCGGCATTTCCCTCTATAATCGGGCAACGATTTCTGGAGCGACTTTCATGCTGATCAATTGCGCCGTCTATCAAGAGGGTAGGAAACAGGCCGATATTTCGGTGGAAGAAATCAGCGATTATGTCGCGCGTGGCGACTGCTTTGTCTGGGTCGCACTGAAGGATGCTGACGTGGCCGAGCTGGATATCATGCAGACAGAATTCCAGCTGCACGAGCTGGCCGTCGAAGATGCGCATCACGGGCACCAGCGACCCAAGATCGAGGAATATGGCGACTCATTGTTCGGCGTAGTGAAAACGGTGGAAATGATCGATGGCGAGCTGCATGTTGGTGAGGTCGACGTCTTCATCGGGAAAAATTATGTGCTGTCGGTACGCAACAACAGCAGCCAGGGGTTTCTCGGCGTGCGCGCCCGCTGCGAGCGTGAACCTGATTTGCTCAAGCATGGGCCATCCTTTGTCTTTTACGCACTGATGGACGCAGTGGTCGATCGCTACTTTCCCGTCATCGAGGCATTGGAAAATGAACTCGAACTGATCGAAGACCAAATGTTCGCCAAGGCCGCCGAGCGTTCCAACATCGAGCGCTTGTATCAATTGAAACGCAAGGTGATGGTGTTAAAGCATGCAGTATCGCCGTTGATGGATGCGGTCGGCAAGCTGTTCGGCGGCAGGGTGCCTGCGCTTTTCGTCAATGCCCAGGATTATTTTAGGGATGTGTACGATCACTTGTACCGGATCAACGCATCCCTCGATAACATTCGCGACACGATCAGCACGGCGATTCAGGTCAACCTGTCGATGGTGGCGATCGATGAAAATGAAGTCAACAAGCGCCTAGCCGCCTGGGCCGCCATTTTTGCAGTGGCCACGGCATTTGCCGGCATCTGGGGCATGAATTTCAAATGGATGCCGGAGCTGGACTGGAAGTATGGCTATCCGACTGCGCTGTTTTCAATGGTGTCGGTATGCTGTTACCTGTATTACCGGTTCAGGAAGGCAGGCTGGCTGTAGCGAATCAAGAGAGCCGAAATCGACTGAAAAATGCCACCATTATTTGCAATAATTCAATAAAATGGCGGATCAATTCCGGTCAGGACATGGCAGTGGAAAATAAGGTTACAGTTTATTCAGGCTTTGAAAGTCTGCCTGCTTCCTATGAAGCCTTGTTTAACAAGGCGGCCACCGAATCGGGATTTTTTTTCAGCCTTCCATGGTTTCTAAACCTTCAACAACATGCACTAAGCGAACAGTGCTTGCGCATCTATGCAGTTGAAGCAAACCAGGAAAATGACGACATTCATCTAATGCTGCCACTGATGCATTCAAAGTCTGTACAAGGCTTTTTTTCATTAAGATCACTCGGCGCTTGTGCAAATTTCTATACTTCGTTGTTCGGTCCGGTGAGCGGCCAGAGAGATCTGCACTTTCAGGAAAACCTGGGTTTGCTGGCGAGCGCAATTGCTGCTGAAGTGCCCGTCTGGGATCAGATAGTTTTGCAACCACTTGCAGTGGACGAGCCGCGATTCGATTTGGTGGCTAATGCATTTCGCCAGGCCGGCTTTGCAGTTCAGCCCTATTTTTGTTTTGGAAACTGGTATCTTGATGTAAAAGACAGGAGTTACCAGGAGTATTTTGTTACGCTGCCATCTAAAATGAAAAATACACTGGCGCGCAAATCCAGGCATTTGGCAAGGTCGCACCAATGGAATATCAAGATTTTTTCCAGTCAAGATCAAGTGCCGACCGCCATCGCAGCATTCCAGCAGGTATATCAATCAAGCTGGAAATCGGCTGAAGTGTTTCCCCAATTTATTTCAGGGCTGATCAGTATGTGCGCGCAGCAGGGCTGGTTGCGTTTAGGCGTTGCGTATATTGATGGACAACCGGCGGCGGCTCAGATTTGGATTGTTAGTCATCGCATCGCCGCCATTTACAAGCTCGCCTATGATGAGAAGTATGCTGCATTTTCGATCGGCTCCATTCTTACTGCCCATTTGATGCAACATGTCATGGATATTGATCGTGTCAGTGAAGTGGATTACTTGACTGGGGATGACGCCTATAAACAAGACTGGATGTCGCATCGCCGGGAACGATGGGGGGTCGTCGCTTTCAATCTGAGGACGCTGCGCGGAAGAATGGCTGCATTGCGGCATATCGGTGGACGTGAACTGAAGAATTTCTTGCGTCAGATTCCTTTTTTGGCGATTCGCCGCAATCGTGTTTAATACGACTTTTGTGAAAAGAGCTTCTTAATACGGCGTCTGCCGTGCCCAGCTGGAGGTGCCACAACAGCTTAAATTTTCACAGCATTAAAAATTCCTACGGGAAACTTTTTTTAGGGGGATTAGTAAAGCACGCCACAAAGATCTCTTCTCATGAATAGATTTGTTGCATTTGTGGAATTTATTATTTATCGTAGCTGATCCGAGTTCTTAATTACATTCCAGATAAAATTATTTCCCCAGGTTACATCCGCCGTCTTTTAATCCGTTTATTTTCGCCAAAATCAGCGACGCAACCCAATAAAGAAAAATGAATATGCCAACGATCAAATTCAAGCGAACATTGTCGATCAGCGTGGTGTCGATCGCCATCGCGCTTAGTGCGGGATTATCCGGTTGCAGCAAGTCGGGCGATGCGAAAAAACTGATTGAAGACGCGAAGCAGTACGAGCAAAAAGGCGACCATAAAGCGGCGGTAATTCAGCTGAAAAATGCGCTGCAAAAAACCCCGGACGACGCTGAAGCCAGATATTTGCTGGGCACGATTTACAACCAGACAGGCGATGCAGTGTCGGCGGAA
>JAKFBY010000057.1:0-48534 GCA_036677325.1 Paucimonas sp. | reverse complement strand
GTTGCTGCTGCACTTCCATCAAGCGCCCACACTTATCGGCTGTTAATTGTTAAAGAACTTGTTCGTTCCCTGCCTTCGCTTTTCAGCTTTGCTTCGAATCGTTTTGTTCGTCAGCAGCAGAGAAACGAGATTATGCGGTATTCATCCCACCTCGTCAACACCCTTTCGCGAATTTTTTGTTGTCGGCAGCAAATAATTTCTTGATGCGCCCTGACGGCACCCGTGGCACCGGCATTGGCCGTTGATTACTTGTCGGTAAATGTTGCTGGTCGCTTTTCGATAAACGCTTGCATGCCTTCTTTCTGGTCGGCCGTGGCAAAGGTTGCATGAAACAAGCGACGTTCGAACTGCACGCCTTCGGCCAGACTGGTTTCATAAGCGCGATTGATCGATTCCTTGACCATCATGGCGATCGGCTGCGACATGCTAGCAATAATGGTGGCTGCTGCCAGCGCTTCATCCATTAACTTGTCCGCCGGAACGACACGTGATACCAGACCAGCCCGTTCGGCTTCGTCAGCATCCATCATTCGCGCCGTCAGGCACAGATCCATCGCCTTGGCCTTGGAAACTGCACGCGGCAGTCGTTGCGTGCCGCCGGCGCCAGGAATGATGCCGAGCTTGATTTCCGGCTGGCCGAATTTGGCACTGTCGGCGGCAATAATAAAGTCGCACATCATGGCCAGCTCGCAGCCGCCACCCAGCGCGAAGCCGGACACCGCTGCAATCACCGGCTTGCGGATGCGGCGGATATATTCCCAGTTGCGTGTGATGTAATCGCCTTTGAAGGCATCCATATAACTGTAATTGGCCATGACACTGATATCGGCACCGGCTGCAAATGCTTTTTCACTGCCGGTCAACACCATGCAGCCAATTGCCGGATCGGCATCGAACTCTTGCAAGGCATGACCCAACTCATTCATCAGCTCGTCATTCAATGCATTCAGGGCCTTGGGGCGATTTAGCCGAATCAAGCCTACCTTGCCATGCACTTCCACAAGAATATTGGTGTACTCCATAAAGCCTCCTAAATAGTAAAGAGCGAACTGTGGTAATCAGCGAACTGCAAAATTGTAGACTTTTTTACAAACATGCATTCGAACTTTTTCTGCCGCCGGGCGACATGCGCCCTTCCGTGTTTGAGATGGCGCAAACCTCATCGGAAGGATATCCTTACCATGAAGGCTGATCATTCGACTTGCGCAAAGAGTCACGCATGCCGTATCCGGTTCCCTGCTCCGCCAGGATGACCGGCCCGTCACCCATATAGCGAGCGCCTCTTATTTACATGCCATTCCGATTCTGGTTGTCAGAAATTTCTTTGGGAGCTACCTATATGGATGCCTTGCATCATGACTGCGTTGAAATTCTCATGCGTCTTTCCAATACTAACGATTGCGAATTCCACGATCACTATGCGCTGCTGCTCAATAAGGTTGAACGCATATTCAGAACAGAAGAACAATGGATGGAGGAAATCAATTTTTCAGAGCTCAAACATCATCGCGAGCAGCATGCGAGCATCCTGGGCACGCTTTACCATGGCCAGACTAAGGTAATGGCAGGGAATTTTGAGGCAGGGCGGGACATCATTGACAATTTACTACCGCAGTGGCTGCTGTTCCATTCCTCCACCATGGACACCGCGCTCGCCAATGAACTGCAACTGACCGCCCAAGCCGACTAACACCAGATTGCGCGCCCGCGTTTGCCCGGACCTCAGCGGGCTGCGGGTAGTTTTGGCAACAGTACCCACATCGCGCCGGCCTGCTTCATCTTGCCGGCGTTGTCGGCTGCTTCTGCGCCAAATCCCCAAAAATAATCGGCCCGGACGGCGCCACGGATGGCGCCTCCGGTGTCTTGCGCCATCATCAGGCGCTGCAAGCTTTTTTCAGTGTTGGGCAGGGTAGTTGCCAAAAACACGGGCGCGCCCAACAGTACGTAGCGCGGGTCGATTGCGATCGAGCGTTGCGGCGTCAGCGGTACCCCTAGCGCACCGCTTGGTCCTTTTTGCGGTTCAAGCAGCTTTTCTTCCTTAAAGAATACATAACTGGGATTAGCATTCAGCAATTCCTGCTGGCGCTTCGGGTTCGCTGCCACCCAGGCCTTGATACTCTGCGCCGACGCTTGCGACAGAGTCAATTCGCCCTTGTCCACCAGATAACGTCCAATCGATTTATAAGGATGGCCATTCTGGTCAGCATAGGCGACGCGCACTGTTTCATTGCTGGCTGCCAGATGCACCCGGCCTGAGCCTTGCACCTGCAGGAAAAACGCCTCGATCGGATCATCCACCCACACCAGTTCCATGCCTGCCAGCGCATTCGACTGGGCCATTTCGGCGCGCGATGGATAGGGCTGGATCTTGCGACCGACCACTTTTCCGCGCAGGCGCATATTCTTCAGTTCCGGATACAATCCGGCCAGATCGATTGCCAACAAATCGTCGGGCACGCGATGCAGCGGCGTTTGATAAGGACCACCGCGCTTGCGCGCGCCGCGCAGCAAGGGTTCGTAATAGCCGGTCACCAAGCCCTGCTGCGAGCCGTCCGGGTTGATCACCTGGTGCGGCACGAAGAAGCTTTCAAAAAAAACCCTGACCGCCTTGTCGTCACCGCCATCAACGCCGCGGGCAATCGTGCAAGGCTCTTGCCAGTCAATTTTCCTGACTAATACAGTGCAGGACGCGACAAACGCTGGCCATGCCTGCTTCAAGTCATCCTGTTGCCATCCAGGCAACGCGGAAAAACTGCTCGGCCTGAGGAGTTCGGCGGGCGTTGCCGGTGTTGCCGGCGGCGGTGCCGACACCGGCGGTTTGTCGACCGGCGCTACGGTGGTACATGCCTGCATGCCAAGGACGACGCACAACGCCGATGCGAGTAAACTGATCTGCTTGAATTTCATGTTGGATTAAAAACTATGTGGCTGTTGATGCTGGAGGCCGGTGTGGCCCTGTTTTTGCTGGTGTTTATCGTCTGGTGGACCATGTTTTCCGGGAAAAAACCTCTGCCACCTGCTCCATCCCGCGAGAAACCACTGCCGCCCAAGGACCAGGAACCCTCTTAAGACTGGCAACAGCAAGTTTGACGGTGTGCGTTATCTTAATGCAGCGTACGCGGCAAGGATAAAACAAATTCCGGGATTTTGGTCGCGAATTGCTCGCCATCTTCGGCAACACAGAAATATTCGCCGGTCATCGAACCTTGCGGCGTCTTCAGGGTCGCGCCACTGGTGTATTCGAACTGCTCACCCGGTTGCAGCAACGGCTGTTGGCCGACCACGCCCAAGCCGCGCACTTCCTCGATATGGTTGTTGGCATCGGTAATGACCCAGTGCCGGGAAATCAGCTGGGCTGCGGTCTGCCCGGTATTTTTGATCGTGACAGCATAGGCAAATACATAGCGCAAGCGCTCGGGATCGGATTGATCGGCCAAATACTGGGTCCTGACGGATACCGTCAATTCATAGGCTGCCATAACAATTCCTTGATTTTCAACTTGCGCATATTTTTGCGGATTTCATGCTCGCACGATAGCAATCGCGCAACAGATGTTAGCGATTGCACTCCAAATTCGATCAGTATGCAAGGATTTATCTCAACTTGAGCGGGTAAAATAGCGCATCTCGTTCAAGACTATCATTATGCCCAGCTATCGTATTGCTCCCAGTATCCTGTCCGCCGATTTTGCCCGCCTGGGTGAAGAAGTCCGCAATGTGGTGACGGCCGGTGCCGATATTATCCATTTTGACGTGATGGATAACCATTACGTGCCGAACCTGACCATCGGACCGCTGGTATGCGAGGCGATCCGCCCGCATGTCGCGGTACCGATCGATGTGCACCTGATGGTCAAGCCGGTGGACCGCATCATTCCCGACTTTGCCAAGGCCGGCGCCAATATCATCACCTTTCATCCGGAAGCATCGGACCATATCGACCGCACGCTGCAGCTGATTCGCGACCAGGGCTGCAAGGCCGGGCTGGTGTTCAATCCGGGCACACCGCTGCATTATCTCGAGCATGTGATGGACAAGCTCGACATCATCCTGATCATGTCGGTCAATCCCGGCTTTGGTGGCCAGTCCTTCATTCCGGAAGCCTTGAAAAAGATCGCGGCGGTGCGCAGATTGATCGATGCATCGGGCCGCGACATCATGCTGGAGGTCGATGGCGGCATCAAAATCGACAATATCGCGGCAGCCGCGCAAGCCGGCGCCGACACCTTCGTGGCCGGTTCGGCGATTTTCGGCAAGCCGGATTACAAGTCGGTCATCGATGCGATGCGAACCGAGCTGGCGCGCGCATGACGGTC
The DNA here is from genome assembly GCA_036677325.1 of Paucimonas sp. GTDB lineage: Bacteria > Pseudomonadota > Gammaproteobacteria > Burkholderiales > Burkholderiaceae_D > Paucimonas. Next base: position 44,218 of record JAKFBY010000057.1, on the reverse strand, counting down.
CGCCAGCCTCTGATGCTCAGAGGGATTCGCGCTGCCATCATCGACCTGGACGGCACCATGGTCGATACCGCGCCGGATTTTCAGGTGGCGATCAATCGCATGCGCGCCGATCTCGACTTGGCGCCATTGGCAATCGAGACGATCAAGAATTTTGTCGGCCAGGGAACTGAAAACCTGATGCGGCGGGTGCTAGGGGTCGATTTCGCCCCGTCCGAGGTTGAACGGCATTTTTCAGTAGCGCTGGCGTCCTACCTGCAACATTATCAAGCCATCAATGGTCAGTTCAGCAGCGTCTATCCGGGTGTGCTGGAAGGATTGACTGCCCTGCAGAATCGCGGGTTGCGGCTGGCTTGCGTGACCAACAAGCCGGTCGGACTGGCGATGCCCTTGCTGGAAAGTACCAGCCTATTGCCTTATTTTGAAGTGGTATACGGCGGCGACTCGCTGCCTAGGAAAAAACCGGATCCGCAACCACTGCTGCAGGTCTGTGCCGATTTCTCACTGGCGCCAACCCGGGTGCTGGCGGTTGGCGACTCTTCCAACGATGCACAGGCAGCGCGGGCAGCCGGTTGCGGGGTGGTGACGGTGCCATATGGTTACAACCATGGCCAGCCTATACAAGAAGTCGATTCCGATGGTATAGTTTCTACGCTGCTCGATGCAGCACTTCTACTTTCTGCATGAACCAACCGTATGTTTCTCGACAAAAAACGTGACATGACATCGCCCGGCGCCTTTGAGGCCTGGCTATGGCGACGCTGGCAATCCTGGGCTCTGTGACCCGACCTGCCGCTGGCTGCTTGCGTGTTTTTATGCAGTTGGCAACGTTTTTTGAACCAAACCCTCGCTATTGCCTGCTCGTTCTACAATAGCGCCCGGAGAGAAACATGACTGAACTCGAATTCAAATCGCTGGCCACGCAAGGTTATAACCGCATTCCGATGATCGCCGAGGCGTTCGCCGATCTGGAAACGCCGCTGACCCTGTACCTGAAGCTGGCGCAGCCGCATCAGAGCGGCAAAAATACGTTCTTGCTCGAATCGGTGGTTGGTGGCGAACGCTTCGGCCGCTATTCTTTCATCGGCTTGCCGGCTTCCACCCTGCTGCGCAGCTTTGGCAACCGGATCGAAGTGCTGCAAAACGGTGAGGTGGTCGAGCGAGCGGAAGGCAATCCGCTGGACTTCATCGGCCAATTCCAGGCGCGCTTTAAAGTTGCGGTCAGCCCCGGCATGCCACGCTTTTGCGGCGGCCTGGCGGGTTACTTCGGCTACGATGCGGTGCGCCACATTGAAAAGCGGCTGGCGCACAGCACCCCAAAAGATGATCTCGGCCTGCCTGAAATACAGTTGCTGGTGACCGAAGAACTGGCAGTGATCGATAACCTGTCCGGCAAGCTGTACCTGATCGTGTATGCCGATCCAACCCAGCCGGAAGCCTATTCAAAGGGATGCCAGCGCCTGAAAGACTTGCGCGCCATGCTCAGGCGCTCAGTGGATGCGCCGGTCACCTCGGCATCGGTGCGCACCGAATCGGTCCGCGATTTCGCCAGGGATGATTACCTGCAGGCGGTGATCAAGGCCAAGGAATACATCATGGCCGGCGACCTGATGCAGGTGCAGGTCGGCCAGCGCATCAGGAAGCCCTACGTCGATTCGCCGCTGTCGCTGTATCGCGCACTGCGCTCGCTCAATCCGTCGCCATACATGTATTTTTACAATTTCGGCGACATGCAGATTGTCGGCGCATCGCCGGAAATCCTGGTGCGCAATGAAGCCATTGGCGGCGGCAAGAACAAGGTGACGATCCGGCCGCTGGCCGGCACCCGGCCACGCGGTTCGACCCCGGATCAGGATCAGCAACTGGCCAGGGAATTGCTGGCCGACCCAAAGGAAATCGCCGAACACGTGATGCTGATCGACCTGGCGCGCAACGATATCGGCCGGATTGCCGAGATTGGCAGCGTGAAAGTCACCGACAAGTTCGTGATTGAAAAATATTCGCATGTGCAGCACATCGTCTCGAACGTCGAAGGCACGTTAAAGCCGAACATGTCGAACCTGGATGTGTTGAAAGCGACGTTCCCGGCCGGCACCCTGTCCGGCGCGCCCAAGGTGCGGGCAATGGAATTGATCGATGAGCTCGAACCGACCAAGCGCGGCATCTATGGCGGCGCCTGCGGTTATCTGTCGTTCGGCGGCGAAATGGACCTGGCGATTGCAATTCGTACCGGCGTGATCAAGGATGGCATGCTGTATGTGCAAGCGGCCGCCGGCGTGGTGGCCGACTCGGTACCCGAGATGGAATGGCAAGAGACGGAAAACAAGGCGCGTGCAGTACTGCGCGCAGCCGAGCAAGTGCAAGATGGCCTGGATGGAGGAATCTGAAATGTTACTGATGATCGACAACTATGATTCCTTCACCTATAACCTGGTCCAGTACTTTGGCGAGCTGGGTGAAGAGGTGCGCACGTTCCGCAACGATGAAATCACGCTGCAACAGATTGCCGAACTCAATCCCGCGCGGATCTGCATTTCCCCGGGGCCATGCACGCCGCATGAGGCCGGCGTGTCGGTGCCGGTTCTGCAGCAGTTCGCCGGCAAAATCCCGATTCTGGGCGTGTGCCTGGGCCATCAAAGCATCGGTGCGGCATTTGGCGGCAAGATCGTCCGCGCCAGGCAAGTCATGCATGGCAAGACGTCGACCATCGAGCATACCGGGGTCGGCGTGTTCAAGGATTTGCCAAGCCCTTACACCATCATCCGCTATCACTCGCTGGCAATTGAGCGCGCGACGCTGCCGGATTGCCTGGAAGTGACGGCCTGGACCGAGGATGGCGAAATCATGGGGGTGCGGCACCGGGATTTCGCTATTCAGGGCGTGCAGTTTCATCCGGAATCGATTCTGTCCGAGCATGGGCATGCGCTGCTCAAGAATTTTTTGTCGGCGTGAGTGGCATGAACGTGCGTCACGTGCGTGGCTGGCTGGCTTGCATGCTGCTTCTGGGGCAGGCCAGTGCCGGCGCCGGCACGCTGGACAAATGCCAGGCCGAGAAAAAAGATACGGATGCGGTGCAGTTGTGCGTTGAAACAGAACAATTACGTTCAGCCAACCAGCTGCGCAAGGTAAGCACGAAGGCGAAAGCGGCGGTACGGGATAAGACCCAGCAAGACGGGCGTCGGGCCATCTTGCGCGAATACCGTTCGGTCGAGGCACGTCATGTACGTGAACGCAGTATCCAGTGCCGCCAGCAACCGGCCGGGATTGAGCGGCTGGCTTGTGAAGCGGACATGAATGACGCGCATATCGGGCAGCTGGCACGCTTCATCCAATAATCAATGCACATACAGCAACGCCTGCTGCCGGTTGCCCTTTGCTTGTAAAAAGTAGATCTGTAACGCTGAATAACCGAACCTGGAGTCTGGCATGTCGATCACCCCGCAAGAAGCGCTGTTACGCTGCATCGATCACCGCGAAATCTTTCACGATGAAATGCTATCGCTGTTTCGGCAGATCATGGGCGGTGAAATGTCGCCGGTCATGATCGCGGCACTGACCATGGGTCTGCGGGTGAAAAAGGAATCGATCGGCGAGATTGCCGCCGCCGCCCAGGTCATGCGCGAATTTTCCACCAAGGTCGATGTGCCCGATACCGATCAGTTGCTCGATATCGTTGGCACCGGCGGCGATGGCGCCCACACCTTCAATATTTCCACTGCATCGTTGTTTGTAGCCGCTGCAGCCGGCGCCCGGGTGGCCAAGCACGGGGGACGCAGCGTGTCGTCGTCTTCCGGCAGCGCCGACGTGATGGAAGCATTGGGCGTCAATATCAACCTGCAGCCGCAACAAGTGGCGCAATCGATCGAGCAATGCGGCATTGGCTTCATGTTTGCACCGAATCACCATGCAGCAATGAAACATGCGGCCCCGGTTCGCAAGGAATTGGGGGTGCGCACGATTTTCAATATTCTGGGTCCTTTGACCAATCCGGCCGGGGCCCGGAATATCCTGATGGGCGTATTTCACCCTGACCTGGTTGGTATCCAGATCCGGGTCTTGCAACGGCTGGGCGCCCAGCGTGCGGTGGTAGTGTGGGGCCGCGACAATATGGATGAAGTGTCGCTCGGCGCTGCCACCATGGTCGGCGAACTGATCAATGGCGAAATTCGCGAATATGATGTGCACCCGGAAGACTTCGGATTGCAGATGGTGGCCAGCCGAAATTTAAAGGTGGCCAATGCAGCAGAGTCGAAGCAAAAGATTTTCGAGGCGCTGGATAACAAGCCCGGTCCGGTATGCGACATCGTTGCCTTGAATGCCGGCACCGCCCTGTTTGCGGCAGGCTTGGCCGGTTCGATCGGCGAGGGATTGGCCAAGGCGCGCGAATCAATCGCATCCGGCGCGGCACGTGCCAAACTCGAACAGTTCGTCCAGGTAACGCAACAGCTTGGCGCTACGACCTGAACTGACGATACACCCTAGCGCAATTTTCATTCTATCCAAACATGTCTGACATCCTGAACAAGATCCTGGCCGTCAAGGCTGACGAAGTCGCTGCTGCCAAAACCCATCAAAGTCTGGCCAGCCTGCGGCGCGAAGTGGAAAGCGATGCCGCTGCCCGCAACAGCCTGCGCGGCTTTGAAGCCAGTTTGCGCACGAAAATTGCAGCGGGTGGCGCGGCCGTGATTGCCGAAGTAAAAAAGGCCTCGCCATCGAAGGGCGTGCTGCGCGCCGATTTCAATCCTGCCGACATTGCTGCCAGTTATGCGCAACATGGGGCCGCGTGTTTGTCGGTGCTGACCGATGAGCAGTTTTTTCAAGGCAAGCCGGACTATCTGAAACAGGCGCGCGCGGCATGTGAAATTCCAGTATTGCGCAAGGATTTCATGATTGATTCGTATCAGTTGTATCAGGCACGGTCATGGGGTGCAGATTGTATCCTGCTGATCGTCGCCGCACTCGACCATGGCTTGATGGCGGAGCTGGAAGCCTGCGCGCACGAACTCGGCATGGGGGTGCTGGTGGAAGTGCACGATGACGAAGAATTGACGGCGGCGCTGCGGCTGAAAACGGCGATGCTGGGAATTAACAACCGCAACCTGCGGACCTTCGAAACCTCGCTGCAAACCACGCTGGACATGCTGCCGCGCATCCCTGCCGATAAGCTGGTGATTACCGAGTCGGCCATTCTCAAACCCGACGATGTGCAGCGCATGCGCGACGCCGATGTGCATGCATTCTTGGTCGGAGAAGCGTTTATGCGGGCGCCGGACCCTGGCTTGGAATTGCAGCGACTGTTTAACTGATGTGGAACTGATCTGTTGCCTGTTGCTGCGCGAGGGCGCGGCAGGCCGACTCTCTGACGTTGATGTGACGCTTATTTGCCCAGCCAGGCGGCACGCAAGCGACTGGCCGCTGCCGGCTTTGCCTGTGCCGTCAAGCCGAAATGCGGCGCGTCGTCAGTTGCCACTTTGATCTTGACACTGAACAGTTCATCGCGACGAAACGCATGGATTGTGACCAAGTCGCCCACCCGAAACCGCGCCAGCAGCGTCTCGAGATTGGTGGCGTTGACCCGCAATCCATCGATTGCCGCCAGCACGTCGCCGGCCGACAAGCCGGCAGCGTGGGCTGCGCCGCCTTCATATACATTGGCCAGCTTGCAGTCATTGCCGTCGCGGCTGGTACGCACGCCCAGCGCTGGCTTGATTTCCTTGCGCTGATCGGACAAGCCGACGGCAAATGGCGCCAGCAGCTTAGCCAGCGGCAAGTCTTCCACACCCCGCACAAAACGATGCAGTGTGCGGCGTAATGACAGGCCGCTTACTTCATCGAACAATGCTTCCACTTCAGCTTCGGAAACCCCGCGGCCGCCCGTCACGCCATCGGCATAGAAATCCCTGCCATAACGCTGCCATAGGGCGCGCATCACGTCATCCAGCGATTTTTTACCGCTGGTTTCCGCGCGAATCGTCAAATCAAGTGCCAGGCCAATCAGCGAACCCTTGGTGTAATAACTGACGATCGCATTCGGCGCATTTTCATCCTGCCGGTAGTATTTGACCCAGGCATCGAAGCTTGATTCCGCCACGCTTTGCTTGGATCGACCGGCACCACGTAATACGCCATTGATCGTTTTCGCCAGCAGCTTGAAATAGGCCTCTTCATCGATCATGCCGCTGCGCACCAGAATCAGGTCGTCGTAATAGCTGGTGAAACCCTCGAACAGCCACAATAGCGAAGTATAGTTTTCAACCTGCAAATCATAGGGTGCAAATGCCGCCGGCTTGATGCGCTTGACATTCCATGTATGGAAATACTCGTGGCTGCACAGTCCAAGATAGGTACGGTAGCCGTCGCCAATTTCCTTTTGGCCGATGACCGGCAAATCGGCGCGCGAGCAGATCAGTGCGGTGGATGCACGGTGTTCGAGGCCACCATAACCGTCACCGACCGCCAAAGTCATGAACACGTAGCGCTGCATCGGCGCGCGTTTGCTGCGCGGCTCGAACAGGGCGATATGCGCTTCGCAGATTTTTTTCAGGTCAGCGGCAAGACGCGGCAAGTCGAGGTTGGGCACGCGGCCCGTCACCACAATATCGTGCGGCACGCCGTGGGCGGCAAATGTCGCCAGTTGATACAAACCCATTTCTACCGGATGGTCGATCAGCTCATCGTAATCGGCGGCGATATACGTGCCGAATCCATAGCGCCTGGCTTTGAGTTCCGGCAATGAAGTCGCGACCCGCCATTTTTGATAAGCATCGCCTGCGGGCCGACGAATATCGACGATGTGCGGCAGCTGCTGTTGGCCGGCGACGCGCAGGAACACGCTGGTGCCATTGAAGAAGCCATGGGTCTGATCCAGATGCGCGGCGCGCACCGACAAATCCCAGGCATAGACATCGTAGCTGAGCGTCAATGGTCCGTCGCAGCGTGCGGCTTGCCAGCTGTGCTTGTCGATTTTTTTCAGCGTAATCGCAGTGCCATTCGATTCTGCGCGTATCTGCACGATGTTGCGAGCAAATTCGCGCAGCATGTAACTGCCCGGAATCCACGCCGGCAGCGAAAACTGCTGGCCATCAGGCTCGGGCGCTTCAATTGTTACGCTGACTTCGAATAGATGGGCAGCCAGATCGCTGGGCGTGATCGTATAGTGCACGGCGTGCTTCATATTATCCTTGGCGATTTCTGACAATGACGGTCACTGCGGCCGGTTATGCATCGGCTGGCGCCTGCCAGCCGATAGATTTGCGTCGATTATTTGATCGATGCGAGTTTGGCCTCGACCGCCGGCAAATCGACTGCACCCGGAATCCGGGAGCCGTCGGCGAAGAAGATGGTCGGCGTACCGCTGATTTTCAACTTGCGGCCCAGCGCAAGCACCTTGTCATTCGGATTGGTCAGGCAATTGGCAGGAGCCTCTGTTGGGGCTTTGTTATTGAGCATCCAGTCGTCCCAGGCTTTCATGCGGTCGGCGCTGCACCAGATATTCTTGGATTTGATTGCGGAATCTTCCGACAGGATGTTGTACATGAATGTGTAGACGGTCACATTGTCCAGATCCTGCAAGGTGTGGCGAAAGCGCTTGCAATAGCCGCAATTCGGGTCTTCGAAGATGGCCATCACGCGCTTGCCGTCACCTTTGACCATCTTGAGTGCAGAATCGAGCGGCAGATCGGAAAATTTTACCTTGCTGATGTCATCCACCCGGGCCTTGGTATAGTCTTCATAGGTGGTGGTATTCAACACTCGTCCGACAAACAGATACTGCGCTTTTTTATCGGTATACAGGATGTCATTGTCTTCGGTGCGCACTTCATACAGTCCGGCATACGGCGTCTTGGTCACCGACAGGACTTTCGCCCGGTCGCCCAGACGCGGCTCGATCAGTTTTTTGACGGCAGCCTCCTCCGCACCCTGGCCGATGACCGAGGTGCAGGCGACGCTGAACAAAGCGATTGCTGCCAACTTAATTAATTTCATGAATTGATCCACTGTAGATGTCCCCGATTGCATCAGGCCGGTTTGCCTAATGCCTGGGAAATTAAACGCCTTTTTATGACAGGCAGATGATCGAACAAGTTTAATCCAAGATTGCGAACCATGCGCAGCGGCGCAAAGTCGCTGGCGAACAAGCGCTCCAGCCCATCGGTTGCAAGTTGCATTAACAATATGTCTTCCTTGCGCAGGCGTGCATAACGCGCCAGCACCCGTGCATCGCCGCAGTCCCGGTGCGGTTCACGCTCGCCGATCACCTTAAGCAAAGTTGCGACATCGGCAAATCCCAGGTTCATGCCATGTCCGGCCAGTGGATGCACCACATGCGCGGCGTCGCCAATCAGGGCAATGCGTGGCGCCGTCAGCGCATGCGGACGAATCAGCACCAATGGAAACGCCTTGACCGATTCCGGTTGCAAGGGCGTCAGGCGTCCAAGCTTGTCTGCGGCAAAAACGGCCAGCCGGCTCGCCAGTTGTTCGAGCGTCTCTGCCAGCAGGGTTTGCGCCAGCGCTTCCGGCGCGGACCACACCAGCGATACCCGCTGTCCTGGCAACGGCAGCAAGGCGACAATCCCTTCGGTTGACGCAAACCACTGATAGGCAACGCCCTGATGCGGCCGCTCGCAGGCGAAATTGGCGACGATTGCACGCTGACCGTAAGAACGGTAATCGATGCCGATATCGGCCTGGTGGCGCACCCAGGAATGGGCACCGTCGGCCCCGAGCAGCAATGCGGCCGTAATGGCTTCGCCCTGCTCCAGCCTTACCGTCACGCTGTCGACATGGGTTTCAATCTGCTTTGCGCGGCCAACCGCCATCCGCACATTCGGTGCAAATCTCAGGGCGGCATCCAGCGCCTGGTTAATGTTGCTGTCTTCGACAATCCATGCCAGCGCGTCAACCCGGGCGCCATACGCATCGAATCGCAGCTTGCCGCCATTATCAAGACCATCACCGCTGATCTGCATCGCATCGACCGGCGCCACCCTGGATGCATCCAGGGCATCCCATACTTTAATGGAAGACAATAATGTATGGGCCACATGATTGACCGCATACACCCGCACATCCCAGCCTGGCGCCGCAGCCGGCGCCGGCGCGCCCAGCAGGCTCACGCGCAGTCCAGCCTGTGCCAGCCCCAGGGCAGCCACCTTGCCGATGACGCCATTGCCGATAATACAAACGTCCGTTTCCAATTGCATGCAATACGCGCCGTTCAGAGGGTTGAAAAGGAAGAATTGAGGGCATCATTATAGCGGCTTGTACTTTTATTCCATGCCGGACTTTGCAGATTGCCATAGTTTTGTTATACTTGCGCGCCTTGGCCTGGTAGCTCAGTCGGTAGAGCAGAGGATTGAAAATCCTTGTGTCGGTGGTTCGATTCCGCCCCGGGCCACCAAATAAACAGCAGCAAAATCAAATGGTTACCAGCTTTTGCTGGTAGCCATTTTTGTTTTTTACTTCTTTCATTGCTCCGTGTAGGGGCTATGTAGGATTTCCCGCCTAGTCCAGACCCCGCACTCTTCTGCGCATCGACGCTCTCGCCGCTCGCATACGAAGAAATTTATTCGCGCCATTGTTACTAGCGAGTCCAATTAACCCGTAACTTGCGCAACCTCCGCAAGTAACTTTGTAGTGAGTTGACCGAGTTTTTACCTGTTACGCGCGCATGCGCATGCGCGTGCGCACGCGCATAGGTGTAAGAAAACTGTGCACAGTAACTTGCGTAAGTAACCATAAATCATTCAATTTTTTCTGCCATGTTTGACGCATGATTTTATTTTGCTTGGATTTTTTAGCTGAGAGGTTCAAATTTCAGCAAGTTTTGTAATTTATGCAGCGAGGGAGCCTCTTTTTATCCTATCAAGCGACTGTCGACTTTGGCTAACCTCGAACGTTGTACTCACTATGGGAGCAACAGACCCCTCCCATGAATCAATATTATTGGGTGAGCACAGGCTCTGCTATCCTCATGAACTGCATAATTTTGGCGTCAAGCGCACTGAACGTTGGTATACAATTTGCATTACATTAGAGCAACATAATTAACGATATCAACAAGGCAATAGAGAAACATGCTTACTGGCGAACTACGCAGCCAAATCGACGCTATCTGGAATTCATTTTGGACTGGCGGTATTTCCAACCCGATGGAAGTGATAGAACAAATCACTTACCTACTGTTTCTGCGCCGCCTGGACGATTTGCACACTTTGGAAGAAAACAAGTCCGTGCGGCTAGGCAAGCCCATGGAGCGGCGCACCTTTCCCATAGGTCGGGACGCCAAGGGGCGCGACTACAACGACCTGCGCTGGTCGCGCTTCAAGAACTTCGCAGCCGCCGAGATGTACACGTTGGTCAGTGAGCACGTGTTCCCGTTCCTGCGCACCATGGGCGGCGACGGTTCTACCTACGCGCATCACATGAAGGACGCCCGCTTCACTATTCCCACCCCTGCTTTGCTGTCCAAGGTTGTGGACCTGCTGGACCATGTGCCCATGGAGGACCGCGATACCAAGGGCGACATTTACGAATACATGCTGGGTAAGATTGCCAGCGCCGGGCAAAACGGTCAGTTCCGCACGCCGCGACATCTGATTCAGCTCATGGTTGAATTGGCTGCGCCAAATGCGAAGGACGTAATTTGCGACCCGGCCAGTGGCTCCTGCGGCTTCCTGGTAGCGGCAGGTGAATACCTACGTGAGAAGCACCCGAAAATCTTGCGTGACGAGAAAGCCCGCGAGCATTTTCATCATGGCATGTTCCATGGATTCGACTTTGACAACACTATGTTGCGCATCGGCAGCATGAACATGGCGCTGCATGGCGTTGACAACCCGGACATACGCTACCAAGACTCGCTGGCTCAAGACCATGCTGGAGATGAAGGAAAATATTCGCTCATCCTCGCTAATCCGCCCTTTGCAGGCTCACTGGATTATGAGAACACCGCCAAAGACCTGCTGAGCATCGTCAAGACTAAGAAGACAGAACTGCTTTTTTTGGCGCTATTTCTTCGTCTGCTCAAACCCGGTGGCCGAGCAGCGGTCATCGTGCCTGACGGCGTGCTGTTTGGCTCTAGCAAGGCGCACAGAGAACTGCGCCGCATGATTGTAGAAGAGCAAAAGCTCGATGCCGTCATCTCGTTGCCGTCCGGCGTTTTTAAGCCGTACGCGGGCGTGTCCACGGCGATTTTGCTGTTCACCAAGACCAACTCGGGCGGCACGGACAATGTCTGGTTCTATGACATGAAGGCCGATGGCTGGAGCCTGGACGATAAACGCCAGCCGCTGCTTTCTGAAGACAAATTAGGCTTCCAGAGCATGAAAGGCGGGCGCAGTCAGCTATTAGAAGCAGAGCACGCCAAGAACAACCTGCCGGATGTGCTGACACGCTGGAGCAAGCGGGATAGCGAAGAACTGAAGCGTGAGCGCACCGACCAGAGTTTTTGCGTGCCCAAGGCCGACATTGTGGGCAACGACTACGACCTGTCCATCAACCGTTACAAGGAAGTGGTGCATGCGGTGAACGAGTATCTGCCGCCGAACGAGATTTTGACCAAACTGGCGGTGCTGGAAGCGGAAATTCAAGCAGGGATGAAGGAATTGGTAGGAATGTTGGGATGAGCGGCGTTCCGAACATTGCGCTTAGTGAGCTTATGGCTTCAAGAGTGGGTTCAGTTGACCCAACGAAGTTTCCCGACGAAGTATTTGATTTGTACTCCATTCCTGCATTTGACAGGGGTTCTCCTGAGATTGCAGTGGGCGCGTCAATCGGCTCGTCTAAACAAATTGTTAGGCCAAGAGATGTACTGCTTTCAAAAATTGTCCCGCATATCCGTCGAGCTTGGGTAGTAGGCAATGACAAAGGTCGGCGTTTAATCGCATCAGGCGAATGGATTATTTTTCGTAGTGAACGAATTGACCAAGCCTATTTACGCCACGTACTTGTGGGTGACCCATTTCATTCTGAGTTCATGCAAACGGTGTCTGGTGTCGGCGGCTCTTTGCTCAGAGCCAGACCCGTTCACGTCGCAAAAATCAAGATTCCCCTGCCGCCCATTTCCGAACAACGCCGCATCGCCGCCATCCTAGACCAAGCCAATGCGCTCAGAGCTAAACGCCGAGAAGCATTAGCGCAACTGAACAGCCTCACACAGTCGATTTTCATTGAGATGTTTGGGGACCCGGTAGCAAATCCAAAAGGTTGGGTTCTATCAGACGTGGGGGCACTATCCAAATTACAGGGCGGGCTACAGGTCACTTCCGCACGGAAGAATTTACCACTTGAAATACCATATTTGCGAGTTGCAAACGTATATCGAGGGAAACTTGATTTGACAGAGATGAAGACTATCAAGGTTACTGATGCTGAGATGTCCCGCACCACTTTGGAAAAAGATGATTTACTAATTGTTGAAGGCCATGGAAACCCAAACGAGGTTGGTCGGTCAGCACTTTGGACTGGTGAGATAACTCCATGTACACATCAAAATCACATTATTCGTGTTCGATTTGATACCTCGAAAATTTTGCCAATCTATGCGTGCGAGTATTTGAATTCGCCTACTGGAAGGCGGCACTTGACGGGCGCGGGCAAGACGACCTCTGGACTAAACACAATCAACGCATCGAACGTCAGAGGAACACCAATATCAGTACCCCCTCTTGCTCTTCAACATACTTTTGCGAAGAAATTAGAGGCTGTCAAAGCCATAGAAAGGTTACACCAAATGGCCATGAATGAATCAGATACACTTTTTGCTTCTCTTCAACATCGCGCTTTCCGTGGGGAAATCTGAATGAACGACCTGACGAGCACTAAGCATCATCGGCAAAACATTCTGAACAATCGCTATGCCTTGCAGGCCGCCGAACAGCACTTAGGGTTAGGCGGCGTGGCTTACCGAGATGAAACTGTGTTCACCAAGCAGCAGGTGACAGCTCTCTTTGACATCAGCGATGCCACAGTGGAGCGCTACATTGCAACCCACGGTGACGAACTCAAGGCCAACGGCTACAAGTTACTAAAAGGGGTAAAACTCAAAGAATTCAAGGACTTAGTTGGTCCTACCTTCATGAGTGAGGGTACCAAGGTGGCCATTTTGGGTCTTTTTAGCTTCCGAGCCGTGCTCAACTTGGCAATGCTACTGACAGAGAGCGAACGCGCTAAGGCCATCCGCAGCCGCCTGCTCGACATTGTAATGGACGTACTTGCCGAACGCACAGGCGGGCATACAAAGTATATCAATCAGCGCGATGAACGCTATCTGACAGCCTCTTTTCAGGAGCAGAGCTATCGCAAGCAGTTCACCAATGCGCTAGACGAATGGGTGGTAGACAACGAATGGAAGTACATTCGCTTCACAAACCTAATCTATCAGAGCATCTTCAAGGAAAACGCAGTCGAGTACCGCAAGGTGCTGAAACTTGCTACGAAGGAAAACATCCGAGAAACCATGTACGCCGAGGTGCTGACACTAATTGCCAGCTTCGAAAGCGGCATCCCTCACGAGTTGGAAAAGGCTTCCACCCAGTTGGGACGAAAGCTCACTTTGCCGGAAGCCGAGACGCTGTTCATTCAGTTCGAGAGCCATCCATTGTTCAAGCCACTCATTTTGGAAGCCCGTACCAAGATGGCCAGCCGCGACCTTGGGTTTCGGGACGCGCTACACAAAAAACTGGAGACCTATATCCAGTCAGTGCCTGAAGCGGATTTCGACAGTTTCCTAGGTGAGACCAGCAGGTCACTGGAAGAGCGACTAAGCGACCCAGCCACTTTGGCCGTGTTTAAACGCCTTAAGGACCGGTGAGCATGGACGAGCATCAGGGCCTTCGCTATCTCTACTTCGATGTGGCACATGCCATCGAAACGCAACGTTGGATTATCGAAAACTCCGGCGGCCTGGGCGGGGTCAAGAACGTGGAACACTTGGAAAGCGTGCTCGGACATATCCAGAACGATATGTACTATCCCAAAATGCTTGACAAGCTGACTCATCTAGTGTTTTCCATCAACAAGAATCATCCATTCAACGACGGTAACAAACGCTCATCCATCGGCCTTGGTGCCTATTTTCTGGAGCTAAACGGCTACGACTATTTAGTCACGCGGTTCGTGCTCGAAATGGAAAACATCGCTGTGTACGTGGCTGACAACGTGGTGAACAAAGAGCTCTTGAGTAGGTTGATTGACTCACTGTTATACGAGGACGACTACTCGGAGAGTCTCAAGCTGGAGTTGATTGAAGTCATCTCTCAGTCCAACCTTGGAACGGATGCCAAATGAGCAACTTCGCCTTCCTTCAGTTTGAATGGCCCATCCTACACGCATCGGCCATCAAGGCTGAAGAAATGGCGAACACGGATGCGCGCACCTCCTGTTTTTATGCCCGGCGCACCCTAGAGCTGGCGGTGGACTGGCTCTACAAGCACGACAAGTCCTTGCGCTTGCCATACCAGGACCACCTGAGCGCCTTGATTCACGAACCCAGCTTTCGGACCACGGCAGGCGAGGCCGTATTCTCTAAGGCCAAGCTCATCAAGGACTTGGGCAATTTGGCCGTGCACAGTACCCGCAGCATCCTGCGCACCGATGCCATGACAGCTAACCGCGAGCTGTTCCACATTTGCTACTGGCTGGCGCGCACCTACGGCCAACGAGCGCGACCCACACCTGACCTGCGCTTCATCCCAGACCGGATTCCCTTGCCAGGGACGCCTTCATCCGTCCATACCGCTGCGCCTCAGTCGATTGACCAGCTACAGAAGCTGGAAACGCAACTGCGCGAGCGCGACGAAAAGCTCTCACTACTGCTGTCCGACAAAGCGGCGCTAGACGACGAACTCAAAAAGCTGCGTGAAGAAGTGGCCGCTGCCAAGAAAGCCAACACAGGCCAACCTGATACGCACGACTATTCCGAAGCAGAAACCCGCGACTATTTCATTGACCTACTACTGAAAGAGGCCGGCTGGCAGTTGGATGCCAAGAGCTTTGAAATCGAAGTCAGCGGCATGCCCAACAATCAAGGGATTGGCTTTGTGGACTATGTGCTGTGGGGAGATGATGGCAAGCCGCTAGCACTGGTGGAAGCCAAGCGCACCCGCAAGGACGCCACAGTAGGCCAGCAGCAGGCAAAACTCTATGCCGACTGCCTGCAAGCCCAGTACGGCCAGCGCCCCATCATCTTTTATTCCAATGGCTACGAGCACTGGATGTGGGACGATGCCAGCTATCCGCCTCGGCCAGTGCAGGGCTTCTTCAAGAAGCAGGAGCTGGAGCTATTGATTCAACGGCGCACCAGCCGCAAGAAGCTGGCCGAGGGTGTCATAAACGACGACATCATCGAGCGCTATTACCAACATCGAGCGGTGCGCCGAATAGGCGAAACGTTCGAGGTGGAAAACCAGCGCAAGGCATTGCTGGTGATGGCGACCGGCAGCGGCAAGACACGCACAGTTATTGCGCTTGCTGATTTGCTGATACGGTCGAATTGGGCAAAGCGCATCTTGTTCCTTGCCGACCGGGTGGCACTGGTCAAGCAGGCTGTGGGAGAGTTCAAGAAACACCTACCTGATTCTGCGCCCGTTAACTTGGTGTCCGAGAAAAACGCCGAAGGTCGAGTATTCGTATCCACCTACCCGACCATGATGGGGCTGATTGATGACGCTGCTGATGGCCAGCGTCGCTTCGGCGTGGGCCATTTTGACCTTATCATCATCGACGAAGCCCACCGTTCTGTTTACCAAAAATATCGCGCGATTTTTGGCTATTTCGATGCGCTTCTGGTTGGATTGACGGCCACGCCAAAAGACGAAATTGACCACAATACTTACGGACTGTTCGACCTGGAGAGTGGTGTGCCGACCGATGTGTATGGCTTGGATGAGGCTGTTTCGGAAGGGTATCTAGTGCCGCCCAAGGGCATTTCCGTACCGCTCAAATTTCAGCGAGATGGCATCAAGTACAAAGAATTATCGGATGAAGAAAAAGAGCAATGGGACGCGCTGGAGTGGGACGAGGATGGCAATGTGCCCGATGCTGTCGATTCGGCGGCCTTGAACAAGTGGCTTTTCAATATCGACACCGTGGACAAGGTGCTCGAACACCTGATGACCAAGGGCGAGAAGGTGGCCGGTGGCGACCGCTTGGGCAAGACCATTATTTTCGCAAAAAGCAATGCTCACGCCGATTTTATTGCAGAACGCTTCAATATCAACTACCCGCATTACAAGGGGCAATTCGCCCGCGTGGTGACCTACAAGACTGAGTACGCGCAGAGCCTGATTGACGAGTTCTCTATGAAGGAGGGCATGCCGCATATCGCCATCTCGGTGGACATGCTCGACACTGGCATCGACGTGCCGGAAGTGGTCAATCTGGTGTTTTTCAAAATTATCCGGTCCAAGACCAAGTTCTGGCAAATGATTGGACGGGGTACGCGCCTATGCCCGGACCTGTATGGACCGGGACAGAACAAACAATTCTTCAACGTCTTCGACTACTGCCAGAACCTGGAGTTCTTCAGTCAGGAACTGCCACCCGACGAGGGCAAAGCTCCGATGCCGCTGAGTACCCGGCTGTTCCGGGCACGGCTACAGATGATTGCCGAGTTGGACAAGCGGATGGCAGTAGGCACCCATGTGGCCGAGGCCCAAGTCGCTTATGGAGACGACCTGACCGATGCGCAGTTGCGCGGTGAACTGACCAGCTTTCTGCACCAGCAAGTGGCGGCGATGAATTTGGATAACTTTGTGGTCCGGCCTCGGCGCAAGTCGGTGGAGAAATTTGCCAAGCTGGCATCTTGGCACACCCTAGATGGCGACAGCCACAGTGAGTTAAGTCAACAGGTGGCGGACCTGCCTACAGCCTTGCTTGACAACGATGAAGAAGCTAAACGCTTTGACATGCTGGTGCTGCGCACCCAGCTGGCCATTTTGCAAGCTATGCCGGACTTTATGGCCTTGCGCGAGCGCATACAGGCCATCGCCAGCGCCCTGGAAGAACAGGATGCCATTCCCGCCATCAAGGCGCAGATGGTGCTGATTCAGTCGGTAGCTGGTGAAGAATGGTGGGAAGACGTGACCATCGCCATGCTGGAGGCAGCCCGCAGACGACTGCGCGCCCTGGTTAAGCTGATTGAGAAGAGCAAGAAGAACGTTGTATACACCGACTTTGAAGATGAGCTTGGCGAAGCAACGACGATTATCCTGCCTGGTGTCAGCACCGACATGAATTTGGCCAAATTCAAGGACAAGGCGCGGCAGTTCCTCAAGGCCCATGACAGTCACTTGTCGCTGCAACGCTTGCGCCGCAATCAGCCGCTTACCCAATCCGACTTGGAAGAACTGGGCAAGATGCTGGTGCAGGCGGGTGGTTCGTCCGAGGTCATCCAGCAGGCCGCAGAGCAAAGCCACGGCCTGGGAATCTTCATACGCTCGCTGGTGGGTTTGGACCGAGAGACTGCCAAGCAGGCTTTCAGCCAGTTTGTTGTCGGCACCACGGCCACTGCCAGCCAGTTGGAGTTCATCGACCTCATTGTGCAATATTTGACGGAAAACGGCGTGATGGATGCTGCACGGCTGTACGAGTCGCCGTTCACCGATATCAGCCAGCATGGGCCGGAGGCGTTGTTCTTGCCGACTCGCGTTACCGAGATGGTACGGGTACTGGATGAAATCCGACAGCATGCACTAGCTTGACCAAGCGCCACCCAGCGGTGGAGAAGGCCAACAAGACGATGTGGTCCTTCGGGGGTTAACGCTTGCTCACCTCGGAACAAGTTACGCTAGCTTGGACAGTTCGATGTGGTTACACCAAAGTTTTCTGTCGAACCTCATAGTCGTCCAGCACCTTTTCAATTCTGTCAAGAATGACCTTGAATCTGCTGAAATTGATATTGCTAGCATCTTTTGCGATTACATCTCGAGCAAACGCTGCCTTGCTATAAAAATCTTCAGATTCTTCGTCTTTATTTTTCCGATTAAATTTCTTAAAATTTAGTTCTTTAGCTAATGTCTCAGCGTCAAAAAAATCCTCTATTGCTGTAAAAGACATTCCCTCACCAAACGGCGTTGGCACAATGTAGACATTTCCAGTTACGTATATGAAATCTGCACGACCAAGCGGTTTTTTCTTTTTGGTTATGCCCGCGACTGCCTCATAAATGCTATTCGCTCCACTATCATTATCAATTAGCACAATTACCGGAAATTGAGATATAGGAGCCTTGAAATAAAATTTCAAATCTTCGTGATAGCTTTTGAGTAGTTTACAGATACCTCCGACTCCTCCAGTTAATTCCATTACCCGGCCGGTCCGTGATTCCGTGTATTTGAAAAAACGCACAAGAAGTTTCTCCTTGTCGGTTAGCCGAGGATAAGCTGCAGCCAAACTTTTTATTGCGCAACGCAAGTAAACATTATCTGTCTTTCCTTCGCAGACGATGGTCGGCCGCCGTGCGGCGAAAAATGCGTCGAAGTATAGAAAGCGACGGAAAAGTGCAGTTCTTCCAAGCGCACGCTCTGGTTCGCGGTCGTTGTCCTTACATAAGTTCTCGTTGAACAAATCAACTTGGTCAATGTACGAAAGCATTCCCAGCAGCTGTGGCATTCTGCCCGGCTCTCGATTTTCACTAATTAAATTTCCTTTGCCATCTCTTTTTCGATAAATGAACTCATAGGAGCCAGTTTTGAATAGGGTGTTCACCATCGCTCTGACGGTATATCGGTATGTAGCTGGAACGTTGACTTTGCGATTTACTGTAAGTCCGGTTACTTCTTGTCGAGAATCGCGATATTGCAGGCGTGTCTTGGCAGGGTTAAAGTCAAACCCACTTTCTGTCACGATACAATCCAGCTCCGGCCCAGGAATCCATCCGTGTGAATCAACTGGCGATGCAATCTCTACTGGAAAATTCGGCTTGTTTGTGCTGAACGTTAGGTCATCTGCATAGCGGGTGTAAGTTACCCCGTATTTGGCTGCAAGCCGGGCGAGACGAATATCGAGCGGGTGAGCTAAGAAATTGGAGATTATCGGTGAGCAGGGACTGCCTTGAGGCAGCTTATTCTCGAAGCACGCAATCTGGGCAATCGTTGTCGCCACTTCCGGCTGAAGGGCAAAGTTTCTGTCCTTTAAGAAAAAACCTCTAACACGGCCAAAATTTATAGTTCCAAAAAAGTCATGCAAATCCGCGTTAAAAACGAATCTCCGTGCAACATGAACACGTCCATTCGTCATAATTGTGTGCTTGCGCTTGAAACCGTGTGCTATACCGAAGTGCTTTCCATCCTCTATGTGGCCGCGTGCAACATTGATTTCATCAATGCAATTTTGAAGCAAAGTAGACAGTCGACTTTGAATCAACTTCAGGTCGCTATTGGGAGCGCAAATTTCACGGTCCCCGCCATGCTTTTTCGGTATCGTTGAGCGCGTGTACCTATTGGCTTCAGGTGTAATATAGATTACATACGTAAGCATACCTAGTTTTACACCGAGTAAATCGGCTAGGTCTCGACGTCCTGAGGCTGCTTTAAGGGCTTGGAGGGTAGACATTATTCGAAGGAAGATGCTTGCGGATACTCTTACGCAACTTCGCGCGACCATCCGATGAGGCTACAGAGGGATACCGAGGGCATATCCCGGGAACATTATTTTCACATGCCATGAAGCAATGGCAAAAAATCTATCCGCAAGCAAGCGCAATATACTAGGAGGAAATACTATTTGCAATAGGCAAAATCCGCACAAATGGAGGCTAGCGCTATTGGCCTGCTGCGACTAAAGCTAGCAATTTGCCTGTGGCATGCGTACATGCGCGCATTTAATTAAGAACATTCCCGTAATTTTCGCCTCATAACTTTGCAAGTCAATGTAGAGCAGCACTACCAATCGCGCCAATAAGAGGATTCAAATCCTTCCCGTTTTTCCCGCAGGTTCCCGTTTCGGGATTTTGTGGAAAGTGCCCTCTTTCCCGTTTTTTCCCACCAACCCCATAGGGGGTGGGAAACAGCGGGACAAATGAGAGAAAAACGTAAAGGGCTGCCTCTTCGATGGCTTTCATAGAGCGGGCCGCAATTAAGCACGCCAAAGCCATTCCCCTTTTAAACCGAAGACCTCCTTTGCCACCAGTGCGGTCAGTGCTTGTTGGGCGCGTTCTGTGCGACGTTTGGCGTCGCACGTAAGGCGCGCGGCAATAAGGCGCACAGCTTCATCCATTCGGATGCATGAGTGTCCACCTGGCACGCCGTTCTTGTTGAACTCCAAAGATTTGGACAACGATTCACTCAGAGTATCGAGGGCAATTTTTTGATTTCCTCCACTCGGAAGCTTTGCCCGCTTCACCGCAACTATAGTCTCATCAATCGTGGCCACGCACGAGGTAATGTCTTCACCTTCAACATCTTGGCCTACCGTCACCACGTCGAGCTTGAAAGCATAAACGGCCCCGGTTTCGTCATCTTTGGACTTCGCTACACGCCATTCTCGGCGGCCGTCGGTCTTATTGACCTCAATCGCACCATCGAGCGCAGCGTACAGACTAGAATGGCCCCGCAGCCCCTTTGTGGCGTCCTTACCAGTGTGGTGAACAAGCAGCACAAGCCCGCCAGTCAAGATTTGCAATTGCTTAGCAGCCGCTATGATGCTGCCCATATCAATGGATGAGTTTTCATCGGCACCTGGAGCAGCACGGTTCAGCGTGTCGAGAATGACCATGCCTTCGCAGCCGCCGCCAGCTTGTACAGCTTTAGCCAAATCGACCACGTCGCGTGCATTCAGCAAGTCCATAGGTTGCGTGATGAAGCGCAGGAGGGCAGGAATCGGCTTTTTGTTTTGCAGACTCCAAGCTTTGACGCGCTTGCCAATCCCAGCCTCGCCTTCCAATGCGCAGTAGGTCACTGGGCATTGCGTGATACGGCGACCAAACCAAGCAATGGCACCATCGGCCACGGCCGCCGCGACGTCCAGCATCAGAAATGATTTACCTGAACCACTCGGACCGTACAGTGCAGCCAGCCCTTCGAGCGGCAACACGCCACGCACCATCCAGCGCATTGGTGGAGCGGCGCACAAGTCAGCACCGGATTGCACCTTGAAACGCATGGGAGGAGCATTTGTGCGACTCAAAAGGTCGGCCAGCGCATCATCGCCAAACTCCATCGTGTAATCATTAGCGTCGTAATTTTCGGGCTTATCCGTCGGTAGCTCGCACCATTCTCCATTAATATCGGCAGCAATTTGCTTGGCCTGATTTTCCTTGGCTCGGTCCGGCACCAGCACGAGCCTGGCGGCAGGGTCGTTGGCACGCAGTGCCCCGGCGACCGCCGCCATACGTCCAGCACCGAAACACACCACGGCAGTGGCTCCGATTGCGGAATTGCAGGCCCAGGCTTGTCCAATACCTTCAACGATGAACACGGGGCGACCGGCGGCAATCTCACCCAAGGTGAAAAATCCATCATTGAACGATGCTCCCGGCAGGTTCAGCTTCGGCCCTTCTCCTGGTACGAATTGAAGCGTTTGCAGCTTGTGGCCGGACCAGCATGGCAGTACCAGCCACCCAGCCACACTTTGGCCTTGGATGATGAGCGGCGGTGCTCCATGCGGATAGATGCGTAGACCCTCCGATGTCCCTCCTTTTTTCAGGATGTAAGGATGGGTAGCCGGTGCAGGTTCGCAGCGCTCCCAGACGTGCACAGCCTTCATGCTTTCAGCTTGAATAGGGGGCTTTGGTGCGGCTTTCTCAGACTTTGCAATAGATAAGCTTGCATTCCGGGTTACGCCATTTGTAGGGTCTTTCCAGCCTTGTGCCAATGCCATGCTAAACAATGATGCAGAAGTTACCCCACCAGATTCACCGAATGATTTCCAAACGGCCTGGCAATCGTTTTCACCTGCATAATTTCCAGCGGATGCACTCCAGTTGTGGAAGTCTTCAAATTTCAGCCCGGCAACCTTGGTAGCCATGCCGACACGCACCCAGCCTTCACGGTCGCAGCCGGAGTCTATTGCTTGCAATGCAGATGAGGCGCGGTTCCGCTCATTCATGCTCATCATAAGCACTCGCCAACACTGGCCAACACCAGCAGTGCAGCCAACACTGCCAGCGCCATAAAGCGGATTGGATTCGATTTTGGGCGGCTCACTATTTCACCTTAGAATCGGACAAAGCAAGCAAAATCCACTGTGGGAGCCAGTACTCCCGAATCGGGCGACCTGTTCCATAACCTTTAGGACACGGCACATCCATAGACTCAATGGTCCAGCCCAAGTAATCAAGTTCTTTGATATACGCGGCCAAGCGCCAGCAATTAAGCCCGAAACTGGGTTGCGTTAGGCGCTCACCTTTCATCATCCGTGCCAAGGCAATACCGGGAAGTGCTGATGGATTCGGCCATGTAGGGTTAAATTCGGGAGCAGGCAAGAAAGTCAATTGTTCAAATTTCATTAGGCGGCGCTCCCTTCCGAGACGATGCGCTTAATGTCGCCTACATTCCAAGCCAAGCGGCCCAAGATACGGATAGGACGAAGTGGGCCATTTTCGTGACAAGCCCACTTGCGCAAAGTTTGTGGCTTGCGACCGAGATGAAATGCGGCTTCGTTGGTATCTATGACAGTGCGATTTTCACGGACTAATGCGGTGTGTTGGACTTCGGTTTTCATTTTGATTCCTTATCGTTGATTGAACGATGAAGAAATCTACGCACAGCAACCCAAGCAAATGGTTGCGGCAACCCTTAAGTCTCTATTTCATGCAGGTTTGCGACGAGTTATGGCAACTACGCAACGCAACCATACTATTTACAGTTGCCCTTTTTGCCGCTGGCGAAGGAGGAAAATACATCCCGTTTCTTTGGCGCTGTCTTTTTTAAAAGCGCTCCAATTCGCTGTCGTTCCACCCCATATTTATCAGCTAATTTTAGGTGGGTCATTCCCGGCATTTTGCTTTCTTCCAATAGTCGCTGCAATGCGACCGCATCCCATACATTTTTGGTCTTTTTTGGAGGCAAATTCAGCAACGTTTTACCGGGTGATTCTGTGCTTGCCACCGCCATGCTATCAGACACTTCTTTAGTGGCAGCTCTGGCCAGCTCCAGTTGCTGCTGCCAAATATTCAGCCAACATGGGGAAAAATTCTTTGACTTAGCCCAATCAATAAAATAGCTGGGTGGGTAGCGAGCTTCTGAGTGGTTACCTCTCTCCCATTGCTCACGGAATAGCCGAAACCGACGCCCCGCAAGAATGCGTAACCTTTCGTAATCCTCTCGGAATTGAACATTACATTCTTGGTCAAGTAATCCTGCGTGGATTATTACTGGCGGCTCTATAACTCCATAACGGGGAGACGAAACAGCGGTTTCACTGATTTTTGCCTCAAATGGCCATACTCCTGCTAGTAATAAGAATGCCTCATCCGTATTCCAGTTATCAAACGAAAGGTATTCATGCAAAGATTCATGCCAATCACAATGACAAATCGGTGCTTCTACGCCTCCCTCAATATCAATCACTCACCTCTCCTTGATGCTTTTTTAATGGAATCATGCATAGAGCAAATATTACAGCGCGTTAACCTGCTAAATTTACGCCTACTTAAACTGGTCCAGCTACAACCCTCAATCCTGCTTTCATTGGTACAAAATCGATTCCGGCTTGCTCCAATATCCATGCCTCAATTTTAATATGCCACATACGAAGCAAGTCCAGTGGCCGGCGTATATAGTTCTGCTCCCGCACACCTTGCGGTGCATGGCCTTGAATTTGCGCAGCGATACCGGCGGGCGTTTCCGTCCATTCGCACAATGTCGCAAAGCTACGACGCAATCCATGCAGCGTGACATCCAAGCCAGCCAAGGCGCACGCTTTGCGGTGGGCTATGCTGGGCTCAGTCAGGCGGCCAGACGCAGCGGTGGGACTGCTGAACACCCATTCACTACGGCGCGGCAATGCGTTTAACAGGCTCTTCACATAAGGTGTCAAAGGGACCATGCGGAAGTCCTCAACCTTGTCATTCAATTTCAGACTGTTCCACTGGAAATCTACGTCCTCCCACTTGAGCGTCGCCAGTTCTTCACGGCGTGCTCCGATGAGTAACAGGCATTGCAGATAGGCGCTTATTACAGAGCTGCCGATTTGCTTTACAGCGGCGAACCACGCGGCCACCTGTTCACGTTGAAGCACGTCGTTCTTAACCTTCGACTTTCCTAGACTTTCTCGGGCCTTCTTGCTTTGGGCGGCATTCGCTTTACTGATTCCAACATAGGTTGGATGTGCAGCACACCAGAATAGACAGGCTTTCAGTAGGCGTAATGCGAGGCGCGCGCGTGTTGGTCGCCTCGTGGCCTCGAGCTTGGCCCATGCCTCGATGCGCTCCATAGTAATGTCCACCAGTCTCACCCCGGCTAGTGATGCAAGCGGTCCCGGTTCGGTTAGCTTCGGACTTCGGGAGCGTTGCGTTCCCCCGGCTTGAATGATGCGTAGGTGGTCTTTGTGGTGAAGGTCGGACCATAGCGGCGCACGGTCGGCCACATATTCCAGCCACACCTCGCCAAGAGTTATCGATTCACGAAATTGCTTGATTTGCAGTGCTGCCTGTTCTACTTGCTTGGCTTTGCGGGCGGCTTGCTCTGCCGCCACTCCATCAGCTTTCACTTGGCGCGGGTCTATGCCTTGGTCTGTTTGTGCTTTGTAGCCAGTTGCTTTGGCCTGCGCTTCTTCAATTGACCATGTGCGCCTATCGCCAATTGTTATGCGAATGGTTTTTCCGTTCAGGCTCGTTTCGAAAATGTAGGATTTAGCACCAGCAGCGGTTACTCGAATGCCAAGGCCAGGTGTTTTACCATCCCAAAAAATACTTTGCTTCTTCCCTGGTGCGCACTTGAATCCGTCCACTCGGCCGGCTGTAAAGTTATCCCACTTCATCGTTTTCGTTTTCCGTGTAGGGCCCATGTAGGAAAATTTAGTATATATGAATCAACATCCATCTACGCGAAAATATGAATTAATTTAGTAAGCTATTGATATTCATGAGCTTTATTGTTTTTTACGAGTGCCAATCAATCTCGATAAATTACGTTTTGCTAGGATTGAAAATCCTTGTGTCGGTGGTTCGATTCCGCCCCGGGCCACCAAGATAAAAAAGTCCGTTCCCGCGAGGGAGCGGACTTTTTTCATGGGCAATTGCCTTGTCAGCTGTCTTTCCGATGATTCAAGAATATTGTTGATGCAGTTTGTTGATGCAGTTGATTTGTTACGCTTTTTAGCCTTCTGACGACGCTTTACCAATCGATTCAGGAGCAACACCTGCTAAAAACACAACACAACCTATGCTCAACCAGATTGGACTGGATTTGATTTCAATCTGATCAGCCACCCAGCATTCGATTACCATAATGCATGAGAATCGATTGAATAATTCCCCCCTCTCTTTCTGTTAAGATTAGTTTTAACCGACGCACTTGGCTCTAGTTTGACTGTACAGGCATGTCGCGTCGATGATGGGAAAATCGAGAGCGCCCGGCCATGCGCCTTTAGGGAAGGAAGTGGAAGTGTCAGAGACCGCACCATCAAAAAATCAAGACTTCCGCATTCTGCTGATTGATGACAACCTTGACGCCAATCAATCCATGGCATCGTTGTTGGAGTTACTTCAATACAATGTAAGAACCGCCTCCAATGCCGAAAGCGGCTTGCGTGTTGCTGCCGAATTTCAACCGCACCTGATTTTGTCCGATATCGGCTTGCCCGATCAGGATGGCTATCAATTGGCACCGGCCCTGCGTAGCGCTGCCGGCAACCGCAAGGTGGTGCTGGCGGCCGTCACCGGTTATGGCATGGCGACTGATCGCGCACGCGCGCAGGCTGCCGGCTTTCAGCATCATCTGGTCAAGCCGCTGGATGCCGATACCCTTTTGAATTTTGTTGCAGACCAAGCCGCCTCTTACTAGTTCGTAATTGTGCTAGTCCCTTTGCTTTGAATTGTGCAATTTTCCGGCACCGATTTCAGTATCGATTAAAATGCTGCGCCTGCACCAGGATGACGGCAGCCGCTTGACGCAATGGGTAGACATCATCGTGCGGCAAACCGTGCTGATGAGACGGCTGGTGGATGATTTGCACGACGTATCGCGCATCCCGGCTACAATTTTTAAAAAAATAGCAGCAAAAACACCCATATTCAGTGCGGCTCGCGCCAGTGCCGCCTGCGATCAGGCGTAACATTTGCCACTCCGCGCAGCATCGCTTCCTGCCTGAAACCTCAATTTTGGCCAATTGACGCCTTGCGCATGTACTGCAATCTACTACTCAATCCAGTCGAGTCACCCTCCAAATTCTTTATTGATCGCGCCGATTTTGTCTTGAATGGCTTACTTTGCTTCAATTTTGCAACAATTTTGCGATCCCGGATTTAACATCTTGCCGAAACCGGATAGGCTATGTCATCGTGCCAAGTAGAAAGGTTTCTTCTGTTAAATAGAAAAACCAATAAAAACAGGACGTGGCTTCGGGGGCAAGTGGAAATGCCGGCATGAATGTGTTAAATTTTTTAAATATTATTTAACAATTTCCCTGTGATTCGGCAACGCTTGATAGATTGAATCGAAAAGCAAGCTAGACATCGAAAGTAATCATTATGCGAATCGCAGTGCTGGATGATGATCGCAGCCAGACCGATCTGGTGTGTCAGGTGCTGAAATCAGCCGGGCACACATGTTATCCATTCGACAGCGGCAAGGAGATGCTCAACCAGCTGCGCCGGGAAAGCTTCGATTTGCTGATCATCGATTGGCAGGTACCTGACCTGAGCGGCGCCGAAGTATTACAGTGGGCGCGCGAAAAACTCTCTTCCAACCTGCCGGTGCTGTTCATGACCAGCCGCTCCGGTGAAGACGATATTGTGGCCGGGCTGGCCGCCGGCGCCGATGATTACATGATCAAGCCGATTCGCCGCGGCGAATTGCTGGCGCGGGTCCAGGCATTGCTGCGGCGCGCCTATCCGAACCAGACCAGTGCCGAACAAATCCAGTTCAACCAGTTCGTGTTCGAGCCGCGCACCGGGCGCCTGACTGCGGCCGGGCAGGCGATCGAAGTCACGCAGAAGGAGTTCGACCTGGCGCTGCTGTTTTTCCGCAACCTCGGACGGCCGCTGTCGCGCGCCTATATTCTCGAGGCGGTCTGGTCGCGCGACGTGGATATTCCATCGCGCACCATGGATACCCATGTCTCGCGGGTGCGCAGCAAGTTGCAGTTGCGCCCGGAAAATGGATTTCGGCTAGCGCCGGTGTATAGTTATGGCTACCGTCTGGAACAGATAACCGAATAAAGCGCAACCAGAGCCCGTGCTGGCAACCAGTCGCCGGCCTTTGCCGCGGCCAGCACAGGTTCTGACACATGCGCAGGGAGGCAAGCATGCGCACCATCATCCTACGTTTGAGCTTTTTACTCTGCCTGGCAGGCGGATCGCCCACCGCATGGTCGGCTGGCGAGGGTGCCCATGTCGAACCGGTGACAGTGAACCGGGCCAGCATTGTGTATGTCACCCGCGCCGGCGATACCTTGTCGTCGATTGCCAACCAGTTCACCACCAGGCAGGACAACTGGCTGGCGCTGAGCAAAATTAATCATATCGAACGTGACACCGGCATCCCGATCGGCACCCAGATCACCATCCCGGCCGACCTGCTGCAAGACGAGCCGAGCGAGGCCAAAGTCAGCGCACTGTCAGGCAGCATTACCGCGCTGTCCCAGCAAGGCAAGCCGCTGTTGCTGGGAATCGGCACCAAGATCACCGAAGGCATGCAGATCGATACCGGACACAACAGCTTTGTAACCCTGCTGCTGCCGGACCAGTCGCGCATCTCCCTGCCTTCGAACAGCCGGATCCGGATTGCCAAGCTGCGCATGACGCGCTATACCCAGAGCCCGCGCACCGAAATCCTGCTGTTAAGCGGAAAAATCGAATCCAAGGTGGCGCCGCTTGAGCAAAACAAGGGGCGCTTCGAAGTGCGCACCCCACAGGCAGTCGCCGGCGTGCGTGGCACCCAGTTCCGGGTCGGCATTGGTGCCAATGGTACCGCTACCGAGGTATTGTCCGGTCGGGTCGAAGTCGGCCAGCCCAAGCGGCCGAGCGGCTTGGTGCTCCATGCGGGCCAGGGCAATATCATCGATGGCAAATCGGTCGGCCAACCGGTCAACCTGCTGCCGACGCCGCAGCTGACTGGCGTCCCGTTACGACTGGACCAGGCTGGGGCAGAATTTGTGTTGACACCGATTGCCGGCGCAGTTGGCTATCATGTTCAGATTGCCACCGACCAGAATGCCTACAATATTCTGACGGAAGGCCGATCAACCGGTACCCGGATGAAACTCGATGGACTGGCCAATGGCGATTATTATGCGCGCGTGTCAGCCATCGACAAGCACGGACTGGAAGGCCCGGCCAGCACCCACGCGTTTTCGCTTGGCGCGGCTGCCGCTGCACAGTCGACTGCTCCGTCACCGGGCGCACCGACAGTCGAAGCCGGCGAAGGCAGGCAACTGGCGTTGCGCTGGGTGGGCGCCCCCGGCCAGAAATTCACCGTCCAAGTGGGCCGCGATCCATCCTTTTCGTGGCTGGTCTACAGCGCCACAACCACTGCGCCCCAGGCCCGCTTTCCGCGGCCGGCGTTTGGCACCTACTATGCCCGCGTGCAAACCACCTATCCGGACGGCAGTACCAGTGCATATTCGCTGGCCCAACCATTTGTCGTCACCGATCAGTGGATTATTCACGATGGCCTGCCAGTCGGTGTCAAAGGCAGCACTGGCACCCCAGGCAACACAGCCGCCGTCAAGGGCAGCCAGGCCGGCGCGACGCGTTGATTGCAGTTGCCAACTTGACGAGCCGGGTCGCTGCCGCACAATCAATCCAGCCACTGGTGCAAAACAGCTATTTTCCAATGGAGCGGGCACTTGCTTGCTGAGTCAGGCGCCAAATACGTCTACAATCCTGCCCCATGACATCCAACTGGCTTTCTCCCCTGGTACGGCGCCTCGCGGTACGCGAATGGCTGACCATACTGGTCGCGATGGTGCTGCTTGCTGGTACGCTGGGCTGGCACAACGGGCTCGGGCGGCTCGACCAAACCCTGTACGACCAATTCATTTCTCTTAACAGCAGGCCGGCGCGCGACGATATCATCATCGTTGCCATCGATGACTACAGCCTGTCCGAACTGGGCCGCTGGCCATGGCCGCGCACACTGCATGCGCAGTTGATTGAGCAAATTGGACGGTCGAAGCCGCGCGCCATCGGCCTGGATGTGATCATGACGGAACCGGAGCGCGCGCAGGCCGACGGCCAGCCTTCCGGCGACCAGGCCATTGCCGACGCAATCGCGGGCAACCGGCGAACCATTCTGCCAATCGTGATCGCCAATGCAGGAACCGGATTAACGGCGGCGCTGCCGACTGCCGTGATTGCCAAAGATGCGCGCGCGCTGGGTCATATCAATCTGGAACATGATGACGATGGCGTCGTGCGCAGCGTCTATTTATATGAAGGCCAGGACGACCTCTGGTGGCCGCATTTTTCATTGGCGCTGCTGCAATTAGGCAGTCCGGAGCGTGCCGTTATGGACAAGGGCTCGCTCGATTTGTCCCCGGATGCGTCGACTGCCGCCAAAATGCAGGGCCAGAAAGACTGGCAGCGCAGCCAGCGCATGCATATTCCGTTTGCCGGCAACAATGGCCATTTCCGCTCGATTCCTTACGTATCCGTATTGCGCGGCGAAGTGCCGGCGCAATTCTTTGCCGACAAATTCGTGCTGATCGGCGCCACCGCGATCGGCATGACCGATTCCTACCCGACGCCAGTGTCGGCCGGCGCCGGCGCCATGGCCGGCATCGAGATCAATGCCAACATTCTGGGAAGCTTGCTGGACCGGCACTCAATTGTGATTGCACCGGCATGGCAAGCCGCGCTGTTTAGCGTGGTTCCAGTACTGATTGCGCTGCTCGGCTATTTTCTGCTACCGCCCCGACTATCGCTGCTGCTCAACGCCGCCATGCTGCTGCTGACACTGGGCGCGAGCTACTTCGCATTGCGTCTGGGGACCTGGATCGCGCCGTCGGCGGCTCTGTTGACCTTGCTGATTTCCTATCCATTGTGGAGCTGGCGACGGCTGGAAGCGGCGATTAATTACCTGGGCCAGGAATTCATCCGGCTAGACCAGGAGCCGCATGTACTGCCAGAACTTGCGGCTGATAATGCCGCAATCGAAGATGTGCTGGAACGGCGCATGAATGCGATGGAAAATGCGGCACGCCGCGTACGCGACTTGCGCCAGTTCATCTCGGACAGCCTGGATAGCTTGCCCGATGCCACACTGGTCACCACTGTCGAGGGCGATGTACTGCTGGCCAATAAGCATGCCAATGATTACTTTACCTCGATCGGCCAGCAGGATATCCACGGCGCCATGCTGCCGTACCTGTTTTCCTCCCTGCAGTCGCCGGAACCGGTCAATCAGAGCATCAGCACCCGGTTCGACTGGTGGCAATTGCTTGACTTGCAATATGCGCGATTGCTGGCTGACGGTGTGGCCGTGCAAGACCAGCAGGGTCGCGACCTGCTGGTGAAAAGCGCGCCATGCCGCTCGGCCACCAATATGTTGACCGGCTGGATCGTCAGCCTGATTGACATTTCCCCGATCCGCGCCGCCGAACGCAGCCGTGACGAAACCCTGCGCTTTTTGTCGCACGACATGCGCGCGCCGCAGGCATCCATCCTGGCACTGCTGGAATTGCAAGACGATCCGGCCTCGGCGTTGTCGCAGCCGGAGCTGTTTGCCCGGATTGAAAAAGCCACCCGTAAAACGCTTGGCTTGGCCGACAATTTCGTGCAACTGGCGCGCGCCGAGTCGCACGAATACCGGCTTGAAGAAGTGGATTTCCAGGAGATGCTATTCGATGCCACCGATGAAATGTGGTCGCTGGCCAAGAACAAGCAGATTGAACTGCTCACCGACATTCCACCGGGCGACTACCCGGTGCGCGCGGACCGGGCGCTGATGACACGGGCACTGGTCAACCTGATTTCCAACGCCATCAATTACAGTGAAGCCGGCACCCGGGTTACCTGTTCGGTACGATTGGAAACGACCCTGGATGGCCCGCACGTGCACTGCAGCGTCGCCGATCAGGGCTACGGCATTGCGCCGAGCGACCAGATCAAGCTGTTTCGCCGTTTCCAGCGACTGGAATTGCCAAATCAGCCACGCCATGACGGCATCGGGCTGGGCCTGGTATTTGTCAAAACAGTCATCGAGCGCCATCTGGGTGAAATCAGTTTTGTGAGCAAGGTCGGCAGTGGCACCACTTTTACGATTGTGTTGCCAAGCGCGCTGGCGGCTTGACTAGGTTGTCGCTTTAACCAGACATTGATGGATCCTCTCATGCAACGGTGCAAGCAGCTATAATGTTGCATTATTCGTGTCTGTAATTTTTCGCCCGAAATGCAATTTCTTGCCGTCGGTCTCAATCACACTACTGCGCCAGTTTCCTTGCGCGAGAAAGTGGCCTTCCCTGCTGACCAAATCGGTCAGGCAGTGGTATCGGCGCGAACATTCTTTGGGCGCGACAGCGGTTCCGGCCACAAGGAAGAAGCGGCAATTTTGTCGACCTGCAACCGCACCGAACTGTATGCCGCAAGCAACATCGTTGGCGGCGTCGATGCAGCAATCGATGCAACCGCCCATTTCCTAGCAAATTATCATCAGTTGCCCTACGCGGAGTTGCGTCCCTACCTTTACACGCTGCCGCAGGACAATGCGGTAAGGCATGCATTTCGCGTCGCATCCGGACTTGATTCGATGGTGCTGGGCGAGCCACAAATTCTTGGTCAGATGAAAGATGCGGTGCGCCAAGCCGACGCGGCTGGCGGTCTGGGCACTTATCTGCATCAAATGTTCCAGCGCACCTTTGCCGTGGCCAAGGAAGTGCGCAGCACCACCGCCATCGGCGCCCATAGCGTATCGATGGCAGCCGCGGCCGTACGCCTGTCGCAGCGGATTTTCGATACGGTTTCCGAGCAGCATGTGCTGTTCATCGGCGCCGGTGAAATGATCGAGTTGTGCGCGACCCACTTTGCCGCCCAGCACCCCAAATCACTGACGATTGCCAACCGCACACTGGAGCGCGGCGAAGCACTTGCCCATCGCTTCAATGGTCATGCGATTCGCTTGGCCGACTTGCCCGATCAACTGGCCAAATTCGACATCATCGTGTCGTCGACCGCATCGACCTTGCCGATTATCGGCCTGGGCATGGTCGAGCGCGCCATCAAGGCGCGCCGTCGGCGGCCGATATTCATGGTCGACTTGGCCGTGCCGCGCGATATCGAAGCCGAAGTCGCGCGCCTGGACGATGTTTTCCTGTATACCGTCGACGACCTGGCCTCGGCGGTGCAAACCGGGATGGAAACCCGCCAGGCGGCTGTTGCCCAAGCCGAAGCGATCATCGAAACCCGGGTCGAGTCATTCATGCAATGGGTCGATGGCCGCGCGGTGGTGCCGCTGATCCAGGATTTGCATGAAACCAGCGAAAGCTTGCGCATGGGGGAGCTGGAGCGTGCCAGGAAGCTGCTGGCACGCGGCGAAGACATCGATACCGTGCTGGAAGCGCTGTCGAAAGGCTTGACTGCCAAATTTCTGCACGGCCCGCAGCAAGCTTTGCGCGACGCGCAGGGTGACGAGCGAGCCCGCCTGGTGGCGGTATTGCCGCACCTGTTCCGCACCAAGCGCTAGCTGGGCCCACGCCCTTGCTTGCCGCCGGTGCCGGCCCTTGAGTTGACTCGAGATTGCCAGTGCACCCTGCGTGGCTCCGTTGGTTCGCCTTCCAGACTGCCAGATTGAATAATTAAAACGTATGAAACCTTCACTGCTCGCCAAGCTTGACCAATTGACCCACCGCTTGGCGGAGGTGGGCGACTTGCTGATGCAGGAAAACGTCACCGCCAGCATGGACAATTATCGCAAGCTCACCCGCGAGCATTCTGAGCTCAGTCCGCTGGTGGCGCTGTACAACGACTACGTACAAGCCGACACCGATATCCAGACCGCGCAGGACTTGCTGGACGATCCCGACATGAAGGAATTTGCCCAGGAAGAAATCACGGCTGCCAAGTCCCGCATGGCGCAGCTGGAAATCGACTTGCAGAAAATGCTGCTGCCAAAGGATGTCAATGACGAGCGCAATATCTTCGTTGAAATCCGTGCCGGTACCGGCGGCGATGAAGCCGCGCTGTTTGCCGGCGACTTGCTGCGCATGTACACCCGGTTCGCCGAACGCAACCGCTGGCAGGTCGAACTGATTTCCGAATCACTGTCCGAAATCGGCGGCTACAAGGAAGTGATCGTGCGCCTGGTGGGTTTGGGCGCTTACTCGAAACTGAAATTCGAATCCGGCGGTCATCGGGTGCAGCGGGTACCGACCACCGAGACCCAGGGCCGCATCCATACCTCGGCCTGCACGGTTGCCGTGATGCCGGAAGCCGATGAAGTCGAGGATGTGAATATCAATCCGGCCGACCTGCGCATCGACACCTACCGCGCGTCAGGCGCCGGCGGCCAGCATATCAACAAGACCGATTCTGCGGTGCGTCTGACGCACCTGCCGACCGGCATCGTGGTCGAATGCCAGGACGACCGCAGCCAGCACAAGAACAAGGCGCAGGCGATGAAGGTGCTGGCCGCGCGCATCAAGGATGTGCAGATGCGCGAACAGCAAGCCAAGGAAGCGGCGACCCGCAAATCGCTGATCGGCTCGGGCGACCGCAGCGAGCGCATCCGCACCTATAATTTTCCGCAGGGCCGCATGACCGACCACCGGATCAACCTGACCCTGTATAAACTCGACTTCATCATGGACGGCGATCTGGAAGAGTTGACCAATGCGCTGTCGGCCGAACACCAGGCGGAATTGCTGGCGGCATTGGGGGACGCCACATGATGTGCACCATCATGCAAAGCGGGAAGCAGGATTACCGATTTATTTACCAGCAAGTTATTGCAAGATTGGAAAAGCAATGAAAAACTCACGATCGATTTTATTTGCCGTTGCCTTCACCGCCATCGGCCTGCTCGGCTTTGCGCTCTATCTGCAGTTTGGCAAGGACATGCTGCCCTGCCCGCTGTGCGTGATCCAGCGCTATGCATTTGCGGCGGTGGCGCTGATCTGCCTGATTGCAGCGCTGCTGCCAGCACGCGCCACGCGCATCGGCGCCGGCGCCGGTCTGGTCGCGGCATTGGCGGGCGTCGGCGTGGCCAGCTGGCATTTGTGGATCAAGGCAAACCCGAGTGTGTCCTGCGGCATCGATCCGCTCGAGACCTCGCTCAACAAAGTCTTTACCGCCGAACTGCTGCCGTTCCTGTTCAAGGCCGATGGCCTGTGCAGCACCGAGTATGCGCCAATTCTTGGCTTGTCCACGCCACAATGGTCGCTGATCTGGTTTGCCATCTTCGCGATCGTGCTGGGCACGGTTGCGTTCCGACGCCGCTGATCCACCATGCCAACCGGGGGCGCTCCGCCTGACGGCATGATTGCGGCCGGCAGCACGATTGCCGTGCTGTTGCAAAGGCCGCCGCTGCCGGCGCTGGAAGTGCGCATTTTACTGGCCCATGCATTGCACATCTCACGGGTTCAGTTGATTACCCAGTCCGAGCGCACCTTCACCACCGAGGAAGCGCAGCAGCTGTCCGTATTATTCCAGCGTCGGCTGGATGGCGAACCCATCGCGTATATCGTCGGCCGCCGCGAATTCTATGGACTGGACTTTGTTGTCACGCCCGACGTGCTAATTCCGCGCCCGGAAACGGAATTATTGGTGGAGCTGGCCTTAGAACGCCTGCCGCAGGCAGGCCGGGTGCTCGACATGGGTACCGGCTCGGGGGCGATTGCGGTGGCAATCGCCCATCAGCGTGCGGATGCGCGGGTAACGGCGCTCGACGCCAGCCCGACAGCCCTGAAGATTGCCAGCCAAAATGCCAACATGCACGGGCTCAGCATCTGTCTGCTGCAAAGCGATTGGTATGGCGCGCTCGATGCCACCGGTTTTGACCTGATTGTTGCCAATCCGCCTTATATCCGGCAAGACGATGCGCACCTTGCGCAAGGCGATTTGCGCTTCGAGCCGGTCACAGCCCTCACCGATCATGCCGATGGCCTGTCGGCACTGCGCACCATCATCGATGGCGCCCAAGACCATCTGGCGCCTGACGGCTGGCTACTGATGGAGCATGGCTATGACCAGGCTGCTGCGGTACGTGGATTGCTGGCCAGGCGCGAATTTCAGGATGTGCAGAGCTGGCAGGATCTGGCCGGCATTGCGCGCGTCTCCGGCGCTCGCCGCCGCGCGTAAATGACTGGACTGAACTGGCTGGTTTGATCGGATCGGCCGACTGAAATCGGCTTATGGGTTGTGCCGTCAACACGCTGGCAATCTGCTGCCATCAACCACTGCCAGTAACAACTCGCCCACCCACCTCGCATGCTGTTGCGCAGGTACCCCCGCCAGTTAGCTGCAAATCTGCCTCCATCAAACCTTGAGCGCCTGTCACAGCAGAGGGCACGGCACTGCCCCCTTGAACCTGACGCGCGCTTTTTTCGCCTGCGATATGCGGTCACAAAAGTTTGCAAAATTTTACCAAAATTCAAATATAAATTGATCCAAATCAACCTTTAACCAACTCAAGCGCCTTTAAGCTTGCGCGCTACGAATTTATTGCACCCGTAACAACCCTGTCAGCTGGGATTCAACTTCGTCATTCAAGGATAGTGCCATGCGTAATAATCAGCCGGTAAGCGGCGTCGAGCATCCGATGCCGGGCGACCAGTCGCTCATTTCCCGCACCGATACAAAAGGCAAGATTACCTACGTCAACCAGGCATTTGTTGAGATGAGCGGCTTTTCCGAAAATGAATTGCTCGGTGAACCCCATAACATCGTACGCCATCCTGACATGCCGGCTGAAGCCTTTGCCGATCTGTGGACAACCCTCAAAACCGGCAACTCCTGGACCGGCATGGTCAAAAACCGCCGCAAGAATGGCGACCATTACTGGGTCCTGGCCAATGCAACGCCGATCCTTGAAAACGGTGCCGTGGTCGGCTATACCTCGGTACGTACCGCGCCGAGCAGGCAGCAAATCGATGCCACCGCCCGTATGTATGCCAGATTCAAGGAAGGAAGAGCGCGGGGCCTGGCGATCAGGCACGGCAAGGTGGTCAGAAAAGGCTTGCTCGGCAAAATCGCCAGCCTGAAAAACCTGCATATCAGAGGCAGATTGATGGCGGTGATGCTCATGCTGTGCCTGTGCATGATCGGCGTGGGCATGCTGGGCATGACGGGCATGCACCAGGCCAACCAGCGGCTGAATACCGTGTACGAGGACCGGGCCATTCCATTGGGGCAGCTCGATATGATCGTCCGACTGCTGAACATAAATCGTCTGGGTATCACTACCGCCCTGATCAAGCAAGACCAGCTTGCCGCCACCGCATCGGCAAAAGAAATCGAAGGCAATCTGGAGCGGGTTGGCGCGACCTGGCAGGCCTATACCGCGACCAGGTTGACACCTGAAGAAAAAAGCCTTGCCGACCAGTTTGCCGCGGACCGTGGCGAATTTCTGCAAAAAGGATTGCTGCCTGCGGTAGCAGCGCTCAAGGCCGGCGATCTGGCGCAGGCCAGGAAGCTTGAACTCGAGGTATTGCCGGCGCTTTTTGCACCGGTCCGGCGCGGCATTGACAGCCTGATACAGCTCCAGCTTGACGTTGCCAGACAAGAAGCCGAACAAGCACGTGTTGATTATATTTTTATGCGCAACACGATGATTGCCCTGATTATTTTCGGGACACTGGTTTCATGTTTTCTTGCTCTGTATTTGGTCCGCTCGATTGTTCGTCCGCTCAATGAAGCAGTCAGCGTGGCCAAGCAGATTGCCGCCGGCAATTTAACTGCCACCATTGTCGCGACATCCGATGATGAAGTAGGTCAAATGCTGCATACGCTGAACGTGATGAAAAAAAGCCTGACCAACATTATTTCGGGCGTTCGCGGGCGGGCCGATATCATGGGTCAGTCATCCGGTGAAATCGCTGCTGGCAATGCCGATCTGTCGCAGCGCACCGAAGAGCAGGCTTCCGCGCTGGAAGAAACAGCATCCAGCATGGAAGAACTGACTTCCACCGTTAAACATAATGCGGACAATTCCAAGGCTGCCAAAATAATGGCCCATTCGGCGTGCGACATCGCCGTTCGAGGCGGCAATGCGATGGAGCAGGTCGTCGGCACCATGGATTCGATTGCCGACAGCTCGCGCAAAATCACCGACATCATTTCCGTCATCGATGGCATCGCCTTCCAGACCAATATTCTGGCCTTGAATGCCGCAGTCGAAGCGGCACGGGCCGGTGAACAAGGGCGAGGTTTTGCAGTAGTCGCATCGGAAGTACGTAATCTGGCGCATCGAAGCGCTGCTGCGGCAAAGGAAATCAACGGATTGATCAGCAATTCGGTTGCCAAAGTCGAGGACGGGGCAAAACAGGTGACCGAGGCCCGCAAAACCATGGATGACATCGTCGAAGCAGTTCAAAAGGTGACCGACATCATGAGCGAAATTACTGCCGCCTCGGACGAGCAAAGCAGTGGCATCAATCAGGTTTGTCAGGCTGTCATGCAAATGGATCAGGTCACCCAGCAGAATGCCGCGCTGGTCGAACAAGCTGCCGCAGCTGCCGAATCGATGCAGGACCAGTGTGCGTCGCTGGTGCAGGAAGTCGGCGTATTTAAAATCGGAAGATGACGTTCAAGCAGGCACCCGGCGCACGATTGCAGTCAATTTATTCCCGCAATCAGGAAATCGAGCCTCCCGTTGTTGGGAGCGGCAGCACGAAAACGTCGGAAAGCTACTGCATCAATGCCTGGTGCTCGGCGCTGCCGCCGAGCTGGCCCGAAAGCTGCATAAGACAACGCTGATGCCGGTGTGTTTTTTTATCATCCATTTACCTATCTAGGACAAGCTCAATGAAATCGATTTCCGCCCTGTTTGCACTGGCCGCACTGGCCGCGACCTTTGCCACCCATGCCGCACCGCCGCCAGGGCATCCATCGCCTGGCGCAGCCGCGACCATGATGCAGTTACCAAAAAACACGCCAGCGTCACAACTGCCCTACAAAGGCAAGGTGCTCAGCACGATCGACGCCAATGAATACACCTATATTGAAGTCGCCACAGGCAAAGACACCACATGGCTTGCAGCGCCCAAGATCGCGCTGAAAAAAGGCACCGTGATCCGCTATGAAGACGGTGCCATGATGAACAATTTCCACAGCAAGCTGCTGAACCGCACCTTCCCGAGCGTCAGCTTCGTCAACGACGTGGTCGTCACCAAGGAATAAGCATCTACCTGTCGCCTGGCACACTGGCAGCCTGAACTGTCCGGAAAGGGTCACGCAGAAATTGCTGATCCGGCGGCCCCTTCAGGCTGCCGGACGCACTACCCGACGCCCGGCCAGGGGCGCTCCTGCCCAATCAGGGGGCGAGATTTTCCAGCCAATTTTTGAGCGCCGCCGTGACTTGCTGCGGCTTGCCAAGTGTGGAGAGATGGCCACATGCCTCGATCTGTGCCAGGCTTGCGCCGGGAATGGCATCCACCAGTTCCTGATGTACCTCAACCGGCGTGATCACGTCGTCGCGACCACACAGCACCAAAGTCGGGCACGTGATTTTACTCAGGAACGGCCGGCTATCGATGCGCGTCATGATCGCGCGTTGCTGACGCAAGAACGCTTCTTTTCCCACACTCTCTGCCATGGCCCGGATCGTCGTGACAATCGATGCATCAGCCAGTTGCGCGGGGTGCACCAGTTTCGGCATCAACGTGTCGATGACACCTGAAAAATCGGTTTCGGCAAGCTGCATCAGATTTTTCCGGTTTACTGTCGCTTCGGGAGTATCAGGCCGCGCACTCGTATCGAGCAAGGCCAGCGCCAGGACGCGATCCGGCGCTTGACGCATCATTTCCAGCGCTACGTAGCCGCCCATCGATAAGCCAGCCAGTACAAACCGCGCAGCCGGGGCCTGTGACAAGGCAGACGCGGCCAGCGCCGCGATGGAATCAGCACTGGTCAGGTCGGCAACGGTCGCACGGGCCACACCGGCAAGACCCGAGATCTGGTGCTGCCACAAACGAGCGTCGTTTAACAGTCCAGGGAGCAAGAAAATATCGATATTTTTCATGATTGTGATGGATTTATTGATTGACGAATCCTCACGCTGCATTCCTGCGCGCCGACGGACTCAAGGTTGAATAACAAGCAAACATCGCGGCTTCTTGCTCGGCAGAACTGCCGCAAAGCCAGTACAAACAAGAATAAAAGATACAGTCGCCGAACTACCATACAGGGAAAAAGCAAAACGGGTGCGCCACGAATTCATTGCACGGTTACGGCAAGGAGTTACGCACCACTGATACCATGACCTCGAAATTCGCTTTGACTATTTATTAAGAAAGTCAAAAGTATTTGCATCTGGCCTCTACCAGCCCGCTTTTTTTGGCGATCCGCGCAAAAATTGTCTGAAAAATCCGCTTGCATGGCAGTCAGACAGCATGCCGAGCCGGATTGCCAGCGCTGAATGCCGTGCGAATACCTTTGAATAGGAATGGAATGGAATGGAATGGCGAAATCTGTTTCCATCATGTACATAAAGCCAGCAGCTTTCTCGATAAATCCACTTATCAACCCTGTCAAGACTGGCGAATTCATACCGATTGCGTATCATGTCCGGCTGTTTTGCTTACTTTGAATCCTCATGCTGCCCTCAATCGAACAACGCTTAGCCCTTGAATTAGTTGCCAAACCGGTACAGGTTGCCGCCGCCATCGCCCTGCTGGACGAAGGCGCCACAGTGCCCTTCATCGCCCGCTACCGCAAGGAAGCCACCGGCGGCTTGGATGATATCCAGCTGCGCCTGCTGGAAGAGCGGCTGCGCTATTTGCGCGAACTGGAAAGCCGGCGTGCCGCGATCATCGCGTCGATCGAGGAACAGGGCAAGATGACCCCGGTATTACTCGACTCCATCATCCATGCCGAGGACAAGACCCGGCTGGAAGACTTGTATCTGCCGTACAAGCTCAAGCGCCGCACCAAGGCGCAAATCGCGGCCGAAGCCGGACTGACCGCGCTAGCCGACGCCTTGCTGGGCGACCCGACGCTGAACCCTGAAGCCGAAGCGGCCCAGTATCTGAAACCTGCGTTTACCACAGACAATGGCGACAATCCCGGCGTGATTGATGCCAAGGCTGCACTGGATGGCGCGCGCCAGATCCTGATGGAACGTTTTTCCGAAGATGCAACGCTGCTGCAGGCGCTGCGCGACTACCTGACCGAGCATGCGGTGGTCGAATCAAAAGTCGTCGATGGCAAGCAGGATGCCGGTGAAAAATTTGCCGATTATTTCGACTATTCGGAAACCATCGGCACCATTCCGTCGCACCGCGCACTGGCGCTGTTTCGCGGCCGCCGCGAAGAAATGCTCAATGTCGTCCTGCGGCTCGATACCGAACAGGAAAAACCGAAGTGGGATGCGCCGCACAACCCGTGCGAAGCACGCATCGCCCAGCGTTTTGGCGTATCAAGCCAGGGCCGCGCTGCCGACAAGTGGCTGCAGGACACGGTGCGCTGGACCTGGCGGGTCAAGGTCTTCATGCATCTGGAAACCGAGCTGATGACCAAGCTGCGCGAAAAAGCCGAAGCCGAAGCGATCAATGTGTTTGCACTTAACCTGAAGGCCTTGCTGCTGGCGGCGCCTGCCGGGCCGCGCGCGACCATGGGACTTGACCCGGGCTTGCGCACCGGCGTCAAGGTGGCCGTGGTCGACGCCACCGGCAAGGTGGTCGATACCGCCACCATTTACCCGCACCAACCCAGGAATGACTGGAACGGTTCGCTGCATACGTTGTCGCAGCTGGCGGAAAAGCACCAGGTCGCGCTGATCTCGATTGGCAACGGCACCGCGTCGCGTGAAACCGACAAGCTGGCCCAGGACTTGATCAAGCTGCGCCCGGAACTGAAGCTGACCAAGATCGTGGTGTCAGAGGCCGGCGCATCGGTGTATTCGGCTTCCGAATTCGCCTCCAGGGAATTGCCCGATCTGGATGTATCGATCCGCGGTGCGGTATCGATTGCGCGCCGCCTGCAGGATCCGCTGGCAGA
The DNA here is from genome assembly GCA_036677325.1 of Paucimonas sp. GTDB lineage: Bacteria > Pseudomonadota > Gammaproteobacteria > Burkholderiales > Burkholderiaceae_D > Paucimonas. Next base: position 2,970 of record JAKFBY010000057.1, on the reverse strand, counting down.
GCTGGTCAAGATCGACCCCAAATCGATCGGCGTCGGCCAGTACCAGCATGATGTCGGCCAGACCCAGCTGGCACGCTCGCTCGACGCCGTGGTCGAGGATTGCGTCAACGCGGTCGGCGTCGATGTCAATACCGCGTCGGCACCCTTGCTGGCGCGCGTCTCAGGCTTGAATACCAGCGTCGCGCAAAGCATCGTCACTTATCGCGACCTGAAAGGCATGTTTGCCTCGCGTGCGGCGTTACGCGCCGTGCCGCGACTGGGCGACAAGACTTTCGAGCAGGCCGCCGGCTTTTTGCGTGTGATGGCTGGCGACAATCCGCTGGATGCGTCGGCCGTGCACCCGGAATCGTATCCGTTAGTTGAAAAGATTCTGGCGGACATCAAGAAGGATGTGAAAAGCATCATCGGCGACGCCAGCCTGCTGAAAAGCATTCAGCCGGCAAAATATGCCGACGACAAGTTCGGCGTGCCGACGATAACCGATATCCTGAAGGAACTGGAAAAGCCGGGACGCGATCCGCGCCCGGAATTCACCACTGCCACCTTCAAGGATGGAGTGGAAGAAATCCGTGATTTGCGTCCAGACATGATTCTGGAAGGCGTGGTCACCAACGTGGCAGCGTTCGGCGCCTTTGTCGATATCGGCGTGCACCAGGATGGCCTGGTGCATATATCGGCGCTGTCGCATACTTTTGTCAAAGACCCGCATACGGTGGTCAAGGCAGGCCAGGTGGTGAAGGTCAAGGTGCTGGAAGTCGATGAAAAGCGCAAAAGGATTGCATTGACGATGCGCCTATCCGATACTCCGCCGCAACCTGGGGAAAAGCCAGCCCAGCGCGGCGACCGCAATGATGCCAAACGCTTGTCACAACACCAACAGTCGCGCGAACCGGCCGGCAGCAGTGCGATGGCGGCAGCATTTGCCAAACTTAAATCCTGAGCTGCAGCCCGGCCCGGATACTTTTATAATGACAGAACTAATTTTAGAGAGGCAGCCATGAGCGACATCCAAACCTGGATCAAAGAAACCGTCAACCAACATCAGGTCGTGCTATTCATGAAAGGCACCGCCGATTTTCCGCAATGCGGCTTTTCCAGCCGTGCAGTGCAGTTGCTGAAAACGTCCGGCGCCGACGACATCGTCACTATCAACGTGTTGGAAAACCCGGAAGTCCGCCAAGGCATCAAGGATTATTCGAACTGGCCAACCATTCCGCAACTGTATGTGAAGGGCGAATTCATCGGCGGCTCCGACATCATGACCGAGATGTTCGAGTCCGGTGAATTGCAGACCTTGCTGAAAGGTTGAGGTGGCTTCGTCAGCCGGCGCAGGCAAGCCGCGACGGCTGATTGTCGCCATTACCGGCGCCACCGGCGCCATCTATGGCGTGCGTCTGCTGGGCATTTTGCGCGAGATGCCCGCGCTGGAAACCCACTTGCTGGTATCGGATGCCGGGGTGCTGAACCTGCACCAGGAACTCGATATCGGCCGCAAGGAGGTGGAAGTACTGGCAGATGTCGTGCATAACGTGCGCGACGTCGGCGCTGCGATTGCCAGCGGCTCGTTCCAGTCGAGTGGCATGGTGATTGCCCCCTGCTCGATGAAAACCCTGGCGGCGATTGCGCATGGCCTGTCCGACAACCTGATCACGCGCGCCGCCGACGTGGTGCTGAAGGAACGCCGCCGCCTGCTGCTGATGGTGCGTGAAACGCCGTTCAATCTGGCCCACTTGCGCAACATGACTGCGGTGACTGAAATGGGCGGCATCGTCTTTCCGCCCTTGCCGGCTTTTTATCACCGGCCGCAAACCATTGAAGACATGGTCGACCATACCCTTGCCAGAGTGCTTGATCTGCTCGAAATCGAGCATGCGCTGGCACCGCGCTGGAACGGCATGAAGGCAACCGATGCATAAGTTTCGATTCAAGCAGCAGCATCGGCTGTGTCGCCGCTGAAATGAGTAACAGGCGTTCAGGCGTGGGCATCTCAATCACGGCAACTTGATGAGCGCTGCCGATCCATCCACTGATAAAACTATATGGCAGATAAAAAATACCGGGGCTGGTTTTCCAGAATAGAAACTCGTGCCGAAGCACTAAACATGGTGCGCGAGTGTGCGCTGGCGTTATTTTTCTGGGCCGCGGTGCAAGCGGCATTTGCACTGATGTATGGGCCGACGCTGTTGGTTCATGCAGGCATTCTGGCCGCCGGCAGTCTGTGGCTGTTCCTGCGGCGCAGCCGGGCGGCAGCGGTTTTATTGCTGCTGTATGGATTGGCCGGTGCCGGCATCACGCTGGCGATTCGTTCCGGCGTGCCGCTGGAAGGCGGCAAAAACGTGATGCTGGCCCTGATCATCGTCTGGACGGCGATCAAGGCAGTGGAAGCGACTTTCCGGCTGCGCGGCCGGTTTGCCTTCGCGCCGGAAGCCGCCCCGTCCCCGGCAACCGACGCCAGGCCGGCCGGCTAGCCCTGTCGGCCCGATGTCGGGCGGGCAGCGGCCGGTCTTCTGGCAACAACTTGTCGCAGGCCCACAGCAAAGTATGCTGCATCACACTGCCCTGCATGTCGGTACCCAATAGTTCCAACACGAAGAAGTGCCCGCGTCGGCCGAGCAAGACTTCGGCCTGGCGTACAGCTTCAGCGCGGTACCGCAATACCAGTGACCAACGCCAGCTTGCCATATCGTCCAGATTCAACATGCTCTCAATGCAACAGCCGTCAGGCGGAGCTATATGTGTCGCTAAAAAGAAAGATAAATGCCGCGACAATTTTTTGTCGCGGCGGGCAATCTGCCCGAGAAAGCAAAAAGCCCAAGCTATTCACTTGGGCTTTTTACTTGAAACTAGTGGTGCTGGCTGCAGGACTTGAACCCGCCACCCCCTGATTACAAGTCAGGTGCTCTACCAGATGAGCTAAGCCAGCAAAATCGGAAAGATGGGTATTGTACTTGATTATTTGATGCGGGTCAG
>JAKFBY010000056.1:0-72744 GCA_036677325.1 Paucimonas sp. | reverse complement strand
CGCAGTTTCAGAATGTCGAAGTCAATGCGCTCAATAATGTAGGGGTGATCGGTGCCGGTTTCGGCCCGCTCAGCTTCGATGTCAACCCCAGGCAATTCGCCAGTGCCGTCGCCGTCATCTGACCGGGTACCGACGCCCCCGGCACAATGCCATGCCAGGCCGGGGATCGAAAGATTTGGATTGGCATGGCATTTGCTGAAATCTGACTAGCGTGTGTTTGTCCACCCGGAGAAATGAGATGGCTGTGATTACCCTACAAGACCTTCCCGCCAGTCGCATTCTGGACCGCGAAGCGATGGCTTCGATCAATGGCGGCGGCGCACCCTGGGTGTATGGCTGGATCCGGCCCTACACGATTGCCTCGCCCAGTTTCGGCTCGGTGGTGAATATTTACCAGGTCAATAATTATGCCGATCAAATGATCAATCAGATCCAGGTGGTGGACATCAAGAATTCGGCGGCCAATGCCAATATCAATGTCACCCTCGACGAACGCAGCAGCAATAGCAAGTAAAAGCGGCGCGCTGCCAATCACTGAGGTTACCGTGACATGTGAAACAACATTCCGCTGGATGTCTGCCTCCTGCTCGCATGTGGGCAGGGTCCGCCAGGTCAATGAAGACGCTTTCCTGGATCAGCCGGAGCGCGGCTTATGGGCTGTCGCCGACGGCATGGGCGGACATACGCTGGGCGATGTTGCCAGCAACATGGTGGTCACCAGCCTGAACCAGCTATCGGCGCCGGCCAGCTTGGCAAAATATGCCGCCGAAGCACAGGACCGGCTGCAATCGGTCAATCGCCAGTTGCTGGCCGAGGCGGCGTTGCACGATGCCCGCATCATCGGCAGCACGGTGGTGGTCTTGCTCGCCTATGAGCATCATTGCAGCTATCTGTGGGCTGGCGACAGCAGGATTTATCTATACAGAAACGGGCGATTGCGCCAGCTGACACGGGACCACAGCCAGCTGGAAGCACTCAAATCCAGCGGCATGCTCGGCGCCGACGAGGCCCGCCAGAGTACGGTGCGCAACCTGATCACCCGTGCCGTCGGCGCGGCCGACACGCTGGAACTGGATGAAGAAATGATCGAAGTCAAGGATGGCGACATGTTCCTACTATGCAGCGACGGCCTGAGCAATGAAGTCGATGAGCAGCAAATGGCCAGCGTTCTATCGGCCGGCTACTGCCGCCAGGCGTCGCAGACACTAATGGACATGGCGCTTGCCCATGGTGGTCGCGACAATATCTCGGTCATCGTGGTACGCGCAGATGACGTGTACGGTACCGACAAAACCGTATTGAATCCCTCCCTCTAAAGGCTGCACCTGACCCCACCTGGGTGCTATCCAGACCTTGATCGCCATCGCAGCCAACCATATTGCCACTGCTCACAATTTCACTCCAGAAATGAAATCGCCTCCCCGGTGTTGCAATCAGCACAATTCAACTCGGAAAACCACCGCGATTACGATCCATATCAAGGCTTTTTCACCACACCCGGCGATCATGAATTTCTTGTAGTAAGACATTTTTTCGGCAAGGCCACGCCCAGCTTGTGTTTCTTATATTCATCAATTTTTAACACGATTTTTAACACGATGCAGCTTGATGACAAAGCATGATGGCTGGACTCGGATTTGGGTGACAGATCACCTATGCTGAATCATGGCGCGATGTTGCCTGATCCGAGGACTCTTAGCGCGGGACTTGATGGCTGCCTGCGTGGCAAGACTGCATGAATTGCAGTGTTGTTGAAGTCCCCACAGATAAATGAGGCAAAAGCAAAGATGTTGTATTGATCCCCACAGTTTCCGCCAGATCACCCCGCCACTCTTGCGGGTCTGTTCCAGCTGCTACAGAAAACCGGGATTCCCATCTATTTTTGCAATTGGCAAAACAATGTTTCGACCACATCACTATCCAGCGCGAATGCAGGCCAGCGCTCCCGACCGGCCCATCCCGCTTGCTGTTCTGTGCACGCCACGCATGTGGCTGGTCTATTGGCTTGCCGATGCGCTGGCCTCGATCGCATTGATGCGTCTGAGCCTGTGTCTGCGCCGCCATGGCGGTCCAAACAGGCCAGAGCCGCCTCCCTGTAAAGGTCTGGCATTAAAGGTGCTTGACATGAAATTGGTCACTGCGGCCGCCGGCAGCCATGCTTTGGCGAGCGCGCGCCTGAATGATCGAAGGCTGATCCAGTGCGCCGGCGTGCTGCATCGGGTGTTAAGCAAGCGCCAGCGGATTTATTCTTCGGCGCGGTGGTCTTCTTAAAGGTTTGGTAGGGTCCATGATGAACGAAGACAATACAAAGACTGCGGCGCGTACCCGTCGCATGCCGTTCCGGCCGCCGCAAAAAAACGCGCCGGATCAAAGTGTCAATGTGCTCCCGATCGGCACCTATCTTGGCGAATTCGAGATTCTGGATTTGATCGGCGAAGGCGGCTTCGGCATCGTCTACCTGGCGTACGACCATTCACTCGAGCGGCAGGTGGCGCTGAAGGAATACATGCCGTCCGGACTGGCGACCCGCACCCATCAAATGAATGTGACAGTCAGGTCGCAGCACAATCTCGAGACATTTACTGCCGGATTGAAAAGCTTCATCAACGAAGCCAGGATGCTGGCGCAGTTCGATTCACCGGCGCTGGTCAAGGTGCATCTTTTCTGGGAGGGCAATGGCACCGCCTATATGGTCATGCCATTTTACGAAGGCGTGACCTTGAAGCAGGCGCTCAAGGATCACCTGATCAAGCCGACCGAGGGCTGGATCAGGCTGCTGCTGGCCGATCTGTTCGATGCCATCGATATCATCCACCGGATGCAGTGCCTGCACCGCGATATTGCGCCCGATAATATTCTGTTACTCAAGGATGGTCGGCCGCTGCTGCTTGATTTCGGTGCTGCACGGCGTGTGATCGGTGACCTGACGCAGTGCCTGACGGCGATCCTGAAGCCGGGCTTTGCACCGATTGAACAATATGCGGATATTGCGCGCCTGCGTCAGGGCGCGTGGACCGATATTTATGCGCTGGCGGCAGTCGTGTATTACCTGATTACCGGCAAGGCGCCGCCGCCGGCCGTCGCCCGCCTGGTGCACGATGAGCTGGTGCCGGCGCGCGAAGCAGGCAAAGGCCGCTACAGCGACAATTTCCTTGCGGTTCTGGACAAGGCGCTGGCAGTCAGGCCGGAACATCGTTACCAATCGATCGGCGAGCTGCGCCGCGCACTCAACATCACGGAAACCATCCCGCGCACGCTGCCGCACTCTGGCGCCAACTGGTCGACAACCGTTGCCCATACCGCGCCAATGGATGAAACCGAACCGCGCCTCGATGGGCCGGATGGGCCAGACGAGCAGCCCATGCAGCCAACACCGCCAATGCCGCCGATGCCCGAAGTAAAGCCCGCACCAAAGCCGGAATTCAGGCCGCGTGCTGTGCCGCCAGCCAGGGAAAATAACCCGTCGAACCGGCCAGCCGAGGGCCGTCCGATTGCAAAAGATGACGTTCGCGCGCGCATGGAGCCGCGACTCGAGCCCAAACTCGACCCGGATGCCCGACTGGACCCCGCTCCGGAGGCGAAGCCAACCGCTCCGCCCGATTCTGGCACCAGGCCTGGTGCCAGGCGCGCCGCCAAACCGGCGATGCAGTCTTTCACCCAGATGGCCGGTGACTGGAAGATGCCGGAAGGACTGGACAAAACCACCGCCGTCGTGCCGAAGCGCGACCGGCTTGGATGGATGATTATTGCACTTCTGCTTTCTGTCGGCATTGTTTCCGGCGTCTATCTGGGTTCGAATCGTACCTGGGATGGCTTGAGCAAAAACGCCCTGAATACAGATGCCAGCAAACCGGCCACACCCGTGCCCGGTGCCACCGCTTCTTCGGCCGCCACCGGCTCCACCGGTTCGTCCGGGGCATCCGATCCGGCTGGCGCTGCCGGCGAACCAGCGTCTGCCGAGGTCGCGGCAGCAGCACAACCCGCGCTGCCGCCAGCTGCGGCGCCCGACAATACGCCGACGGCGCCACCCGTGATTGCCAGGGCGGCACCCTCCACTGCCGAAGCCGGCCCGGCGACGTCTACGGCACCGCCGCCATCGGATGCGGCCAGTGCTGCGCCGCCAGCCGGCGAGCAAAGCGCCAGTGCAACTGTGGCGCCGCAGCTGCCGTCCGAAGTCGAACTATGGCGCAGCGTCAGCAAGAACGACAAGGCGAGTGGCTACCAGCGCTATCTGAAGCAATATCCGAAAGGACAATACGCACCGATTGCCAAACTCAGGCTGGATCGCCTGCAGGCGAAAGCAGCCGTGCCTGCTGCGCCGCCGGACCAGGCCGCATCGCCATCGCTGCCATCGACAGCCGCAGCAAGAGCCAGACTGGCCGAGGAAGAGTCATGGACCAGGGCAACCACCATCAACAACGCGCCGGCCTATCGGGAATATCTGAGCCAGTATCCGACTGGCGGCTATGCGGCGCTTGCCAGGGACCGGCTGGCCAGTCTGCAGCCGTCGCCGCCGTCCGATCTTCCCCGCATGCCTGCTGGCGCGGCGCCTCGCGCACTGCCGGAATCCATTGACAGGCAGGCCGGCGTCAAACCGCAGGAGCCGGGCACACCCACCATCCCGAAGCAACCGGCGGAGGCAGCTGTTTCTGAACGCAAACCGTCCGACGCAGCCGATAAAAAAGAAGCCAATATGAAACCTGAGCCGGACCTGCCGGCGCCGCCGACTGCAAGTGGCGGCAATTACCTGCGGATGCCCGATCAGCTCATGACCGGTACCTTCACGGTTGATCCCCGAAGCGGCGCGGTATCGGGCGTGGTTAAAATCGTCTGGAACAATGGCGATCAGTTTGAGGGGACGCTGGTACGCGGCTCAAAGGAAGGACGAGGAAAATTTATCTGGAACAATGGCCAGCATTACACCGGTGACTGGAATAATGACATGCCGAATGGAAAAGGCATGATTGTCTTCCCGAACGGCAGCCGCTATGAAGGCGAAGTGAAGGATGGCGTACCGCACGGCAAAGGCGTTACCCGCTTCAAGGGCGGCGATGTCTACAGCGGCGACTGGGTGCGCGGAAAAAGCCACGGCCAAGGCCGATACACCTGGAGCAGCGGCGGCTACTGGGAAGGCGAATTCCGGGATGACAAGCGCACTGAAAACGGCAAGCTGGTGTATGCCGATGGCAGCGTGCGCCCGGTAGCAAACGGTACCGAGGCTGCAGGCGGCGATGCCCAACGATCGGCGGCCCGCACCAGTGGCATGGAGTCAGCCGGCAAATAAAATTTACGGAAAAATGTCTTAGAAAGTGCCGGCCGCGCCGGTTACGGCGGTTGTGCCGGTTGCGAAATCAGCCCCAGATTTCCTTCCACATCAACCTTGCATGACGGGATGCCTGCCGCAGAAATTCAAAATCAGCAGGCAATGCCCAGCAAGAGTTGCCTGCTGCCGCCCGCATGGCCTTGTGCATAATCGATGCCCAGGCTGCGCACGGTTTGCAAAAACTCGTCGTTTTCGACATATTTGGCAATCGTCTGCATTCCCATCACATGTCCGACATCCTAGATTGCGCTGACCAATGCATGGTTGACCTTGTTTGCCTCGATCTCGCGTATGAACATGCCATCGCTTTTCAGATAGTCGACAGGGAGTAATTTCAAGCAGACGAACGGTGAAAAGCCGCTTCCAAACTCACCTAACGCGAACCGGCTGCCAGATTGCTGGATCGTTTCGATCAGCATGGCAGCATTATCGACATATCGATGAATCAGCCATGTCCAGTTCGCCTTCAAACCCGACTTTGCGCCTGGCTTCGGGCCTGTCGACATCGCGATGCAACCACACCGTGCCGGGCAAACAACTGCGACGATCTGGCTGTCACCAGTATGTGTTGCGCCGCACCGAACAAACCAATTAATTTGTGTTGGACATGCTCCAACATCGAATACGAAGGCAGATTTTCTGCCGGGCCGGAAACGTCTTCGAACAAACTGTATTTTTCTTTAATTTTCAATGACTTACATAACAAATTTCGGTCGTCGCGCGGTACTGGCACAGTCCCTGCAATAGTCCCTGTGAGCGCAACAGTTTGCCTCACTATCCAACCAAACTTACTTTTTATCTTAGGAGCTTTACCATGAAATCATTGCTGATCAAAGACTTGTCCCGCACCCAGGATCTGGACCGTAACACCATGGCGGCGGTAACTGGTGGCATGTATAAAGGCGGCGCGTACTTTCCGCTGGCCGTGTTTGATGCTTCCAAGCATAGCTCGTCATTCGATGCCACCCAACTGATCGGTCAGTCGCAAAACACGCTGGTCAACAATGGCAACAATGCCGCGTTTGTTTCCGGTATCAGCTCGACCGTGAAACCCACGCAAACCGCCAACAACACGATCAACTTTGCTTGATCCCCGCAATCACCCATCGCAATCACTTTATTACTTTAGGAGTAACACCATGAAAACCCTGATCATCAAAGACCTGTCCCGCACCCTTCAACTCGATCGCAGCGCCATGGCGGATGTCATCGGCGGCATGTACAAGGGCGGCTCGCCCTTTTCACTGGCGGTGTTTGACAAATCCAAGCACAGCTTTTCCTTCGACGCCACCCAGGCAATTGGCCAGTCTCAGGAGACCGTCGTCAACAATGGCAACAACGTCGCCTTTGCCCATGACATCACCTCGACCGTCAAGCCGATCCAGACTGCCAGCAACACGATTAACTTCGGCTAATCGCTGTCAAATGGTGGAGGCTTGCGCCTCCATCACCATCCATCGATTTCAAGGAAAAATGAAATGAAAATTCTGGCAATCAAAGACCTGGCATCCTTTAACGAAGATCTGGATCGGGAAGCCATGGCAGCAATTCATGGTGGCCGCATGAAGCTGCCGTTCCAGCGTGCCTCCACCGAGGGTCTGGCAACCTCGCCGGACGGCGATCCGGTGTCGGTGTATGTCGACGGCGTACTGGTCAACTCGGTAGCCGACGGTTATGCGCGCCTGTAGTTAATGAACAGCGCATCCTTGTCATGCGGGCATGGCTCGCATGACACCGCTTCCCCGGCAGTGCCGATCCCGTCTGCCTGCCTTCTGTTCCTTACAGCCTTTTTTCGGCGTGCGGCTGACCATGATGGCGAAAATCCTTTGAATGAATGCCGTGCTTCTTTAACAGCATTTGCAAATGGGACCGATTCATTTCACAGCGTCGGGCCAATTCCGTCACCGTGCCGCCGACTTCCTGCAGGCCGCGTTCCAGAAACGCCCGCTCCGCCTCGTCACTGGCGGCACGCTTGGCTTCGCTGAGCGATGCCGCGCCTGCTGCCGATAGTGCGGCCACCGTGTTGGAAGGAGACTCGACCGGCACCGTTAATGCCTTGGGGCGAATATCCACCGGCAGATGTTCGAGGCTGGCGGTATCGCCCGCCAGGCACGAGATCCGGTAGATCAGATTGCGCAGCTCGCGAATATTGCCGGGATACGGATAATTCAATAAAAAGTCGCGCAGCCGTGGCGTCATCTTGACCGGGCGGCGCTTCAGCGTTTCTGCCGCCTCATCACCAAAATAGGAAAACAGCAACGGAATTTCATCCTTGCGCTCACGCAGCGGCGGCAAGCTTACATGTATGACGCTGAGCCGATAAAACAGATCTTCCCGAAACCTGCCGTCTTCACATAACTGCCGCAAGTTCTTGTTGGTTGCAGCAACGATGCGGGCATCGACCGAAATCGTTTCATCGGCGCCAACCCGCTGAATTTCATGCGATTGCAGTACGCGCAGCAGCTTGACCTGGCCTGACAGCGGCAGTTCGCCGATTTCATCGAGAAAAATCGTGCCCCTGTGCGCACTTTCAAACTTGCCCTTGCGGTCGGCAGAGGCACCGGTAAACGCCCCCTTTTTATGGCCGAACAATTCCGATTCCAGCAGATTTTCCGGAATCGCCCCGCAATTGACCGAAATATAGGGCTTGTCGGCGCGCGCACCGTTGGCATGAATGACTTTGGCCATCAATTCCTTGCCGGTGCCGCTTTCGCCATCGATCAACACTGGCAAATCGGTGGGCGCGGCCTTTTCCGTCACCTCCAGCGCATCCAGCAGCTGCGGGTTGTCACCAAAGGTGCCTTCAAACACGAAGCTGCGCTCCAGCAACGCCCGCCGCCGCTCGCCCGGCAATCTGTCGATCCGGGTGCCTTCGCTGCTGGCTGCCTGCACAAAACGTTCCTTGTGCGACAGCTGCATCACCTCGTCACGCAAGCCATTGGCTTGCCGCAGCAACTTTTCAATTTCGGCACGCTCCAGACGCGATGACCAGCGCAGCTTGGAGCGCAGGATTTCGATTTTTTCGAGCAGACCGGCATACGAGACGGTGGCACTGCCCTGCACTTCCTGATCAAGTATTTTCATCGTCTGACCGTTCATTCGTCGAGAAAATCGAGATGCGCGGATCGTTCATCCACGGCCGTCAACGCATGCAGCACCTCCCGATGCACCGTGCACGGCCGGGCGAAACTCGTTCCAATCTATCCAGCGCTCAATTGCTTCTGCACTAACTGGTAATACATCCCTTTTCGTTCCACCAGTTCTTCATGACGCCCCTGTTCGACAATCGCCCCTTCGTACAACACCAGGATCTTGTCGGCTCGCATGATAGTGCTGAGCCGGTGCGCGATGATCACGGCGGTGCGTCCTTTCAGGATTTCACTCATGTTGCCAATGATATTGCTCTCGGACTGGGTATCGAGCGCCGAGGTTGCCTCGTCAAAAATCAGCAGGCGCGGATCATGATAGAGCGCGCGGGCAATGCACAGCCGCTGGATCTGCCCGCCGGACAGGCCGACCCCGCGCTCGCCGACGATCTGTTCATAGCGCAACGGCATCTTGTTGATGAATGCATGCGCGTCGGCCATCTTCGCCACTTCCTCGATGCGGCGCCGATCCGGGCTATCGTCGCCGCTGGCAATGTTCTCGGCGATGGTGCCGGAAAACAGCAGGTTGCTTTGCATGACATAACCGACTTGCGCGCGATAATATTCCTTGTCGATCAGGCTCATGTCATAACCATCGACCATCATCCGTCCTTCGGTCGGCGGGTAAAATCCTACCAGCAGCTTTGCCAGCGTGGTCTTGCCGGAGCCGCTGCGCCCGACAATGGCGACCAGTTCGCCCGGCTTGATTTCCAGGTTGATATTTTCCAGCACATAGTCGGTTTCATCCCCGCCGTAACGGAAATAAATGCCATCGAGCCGGATATCGCCCTGCAGGTCCGGCAACACCACGCGCGACGGCAAGTCTTCCGGCTTTTGTTCGGGCTCCATGTCGAGCACATCGCCCAGCCGCTCCATCGCCACTCCGGCATCGTTCAACTGGCTCCACAGGCCCACCAGGCCCATCAGCGGCGCCAGCACGCTACCCATCAGCGCATTAAAGGCAATCAACTGACCGATGGTCAATTCGCGCGCCAGCACCAGACTGGCGCCCATCCACAGGATCGCGATCGTGGTGGCGGCATGCAGCAGCTGGCTGCCGAGCCCGACCAGGATGTGAAACACTTGCGCGCGGTACTGGACGTCAAGTGCCTTTGCATATTTTCGTTCCCATTTCAGGCGCACCGGCCGCTCAATCCCCATGCCCTTGATGGTTTCGACGCCGCCCAGCGCTTCCATCAGGAATGCCTGGGAATCGGTCGAAACGGTGAACACTTCCCGTGCATAATTTTTCAGGCGCGGGGTCACCAGCACGGTCAGCGCCATGATCGGGATCACGAATGCGATCAGCATCAGCGTCATCTTGACGTTATACAAAAACATGATCGAGAAATAAATGAATACCATCAGCAGGTTTAATACGGTGGTGACGGTCGACTCGGTCAGGAAGGCGCGGATGGTCTGGTTTTCCTGGAAGCGCGCCAGGATATCGCCAGTCTTGCGCTTGGCAAAGAATGAAAACGGCAACGACATCGCATGCTTGAAGAAATGCGACATCATCGCAAAGTCCATGTTGCGCACCATGAAATTGGCAAGAAAGGCCCGGATGGTTGCCATCAGCTGGGTAAAAATATTGGAAATCACCAGCCCAAGAATCAGCAGATGCAGCAGGCTGACGTTTTGATGGACGATCACCCCATCCAGGATATTCTGGATGATGATCGGCGGCACCAGTCCCAGTACCTGGATCACGAACGTCGCCAGGAACAGGTGCCCCAGTATTTTCTTGTACGGTTTTAAGTAGCCAACGAAGCGCACCCAGGGCGAACGCGATGCGGTCAGCTGCACCAGGTTCTCGCCGGCGGTAAACAACAGGCAAGTGCCGCTCCAGCCGCGCTCGAATTCCTCCACGCTCATCTTGCGAAAGCCGACTGCCGGGTCCGCCATCCACACTTCGCGCTTGGAAATGCCGTACACGACGACATAATGGTAGCCTTCCCAGTGCACGATGAAGGGCAAATCGAATCCGAGCAGTGCTTCATAGGTGCACTGGACACCGCGCGTGGTAAAGCCAAGCGATTCGCCGGCCCGAGCCAGGCTGTCGAGCGTGGCACCTTGCGTGGTGACATTGGCCAGTTCCCGCAATTTTCCAAGAGTCATTGGAATGTTGTAATGCCGGCATAGCATTGCCAGGCAGGCGGCACCGCAATCCATTTCCTCGGCCTGCTCGACCCAGGCGAAGCGCCGGATGATTTTTTCACCGAATTCCGGTTTGGAATGCAGGTCCAGCACGACCGGACGTTTGCGACGCTCCGCCAGCTTCTTTTGCCGCTCCAGCTCGCGCTCGACATAACGGATCCGGTCTTCCAATACCTCGCGCAGCTTCGGGTTGCGCTCCAGGATCTGATGCACGGTCTTTTCCGGAATCACCAGCAGCGTCGCATCCGCATGCGCGGTGACGGTTGCCAATTGCTCCTGGCGCATCAGGCAAGCCTTTTCACCGAAAATCTCGCCCGGCCCCAGCGTTGCCAGCAGATACTCGTCGCCGCCCTCCTGACGCACGATGCGCACCTCGCCGTGGCGCACCACGTACAGTCGGCGGTCATCACGGGAATCCTGTTTCAGGATTTCCTTTCCTGCGCTCACCCGCTTGACGCCGACGCTGCGCACGAAATCCTCGAGTTCACTCTTGTTGACCTTGCCTTTCAAGTCAAACAGGCGTGCCACCAGACCGCCAGCTGAACTGATCGCGACATAGCTGGCAACAAAGTCTTGCACCACCGGATTTTGCGCAATTGCCGGCCCGATCACATCGCGCGGGATGAATAGCAGCTCGGTCTTGCCTGAGGCGCGCACCGAGCTTTCATAGCGGGTTTCACGCAGCATCGCCAGTTCGGCAAAAGTCTCGCCAGCCTTGCGCACGCCCATGCTGATTTCCTTGCCCTGCGCTTCGGTAAACACCCGCACCGATCCGGACCGGATCACAAACAAGCCGTCGGCCGGCTCGCCGGTATTGCAAATGGTGTCGCCAAAGGCAAAAAACCGCGATTCGGCGTGCGCCGCCAGATGCTCAATCTCGGCGCGTGAAAAAGGCGACAAAATCTCCACCGATGCCAGAAAATCGGCCAGCAGCTGCAGGTTTTGCGGAGCATTCATAGGCCGGCCGCTTTCATTGCCAGTCAGTTTCCGGGCGGGCGGACCAGTGGCCAAAACGGACGTGGCCTGGCTCGCGGTGCCCGATGCGCCTGCCAGACAGCCGGCAGGCCGAATCTGGCGAGCCGGTTGGTCGGTTACGCATGACTGCCATCTTCCCGCCTTACCACTTTAACGCGCTTCGATGACATGTTCCTGCGCCCGTGCCTGCAGCCATTCTTCACGCAACAGGCGCCGCACTTCGGTTGCTGACTCTTCGTTCATGGTGGCCGGATGCTTTGCGTTGACTGCAAAGATTTCATAGAATGAGCCGTCCGCAGCCGGGAACGGCCCGAGCAAGTCACCGACGGCGGCATTGAACACCTTGGCCTCGACCTCGGTCTTCAGCGAGCCGCGCAAGACCTTTCCGATCAAGCCACCCTGCTCGCGCGTGTCGGCGATCGAATGCTCGCGCGCCATGTCAGCAAAGCTGTCCGGGTCGTCCCTCAGGTAGGAAATCATTTCCTTTGCCTTGCCCTCGGTATCGAGCACAATATGGCTGACCTCGATACTGTCGAATTTCGGCGAATGCAGCGTGAAGTAATCCTTGACTGCCTGCTCGCTGCACACCTTTTCCATCATCTTTTCCTGATACAGGCTGTCGGTGATGAAGGCCTCGAAATCATCCAGGCTGACGCCGAGCGCATCCAGATAATTGTTGGTATCGGCGGCGCGGTGCAAGCCCTGAATGCGGCGAAACTGGTCGGCGCGCTCCTGTATGTCGTCGCCCGACACCGCAATCCCCTGCTTTTTCGCGGCGCGCACCGTCAACTTGTCTCTGACCAGCTGCTCGACCAGGCCATCGAATTGCCCGGTAAGTTTCAATATCTTGATGAAATCGTCCACCTCGACTACTTCATCATCGATACGTACGATTGCCGCCATGTCATTTTCTCCTTGACGATCATGCCGTGAATTCGCTGACGAAAAAATGGCACGAAAACCATTCTCCATTGCCGCGTTACCGACAAGGTTCATTACTTTTCTGTCGACACCGTGCTTTGAAGTAAAAACCGTACCCGGCAATCCGACGGTGCAAGCGGAAAGACGCACGAAAATCAGCCCTTGAGATAAATATTTCCATCATTTTCAAAAAACATGATTGAAGAAATTGGCCTCGCGCCGGCTGCAACATTCTTGCAGTCCATCCTTGTTCGCCTCAGCGGTCACGAGAGCAACAGTGCGCTGCCGTTTGTCTGGCATGCCAAGCGCGCCAGCAGAGCAATTAGATTGCGGCTTGCGGTTGCGGGTTCACGCTTTGATCGCTGCGCCATTGGAGAATGCGCAACATTTTTAAAGACGGCCATGTACCGGCATGTGTCTGAACCTACATGCGCGCATTGTCTGTCAATCTCGATCAAATGCAGAAAATAATCTGGTATATCGCGCGGGAAAGGCATGATGCCGCACGAGCTCAATCTGTGGCTTAAACTGCGGCTGGCGGTTTCAGTTCCACAATTTTTGCCTCGTGCTGGTTGGCCATCATGTCGACCACGCGGCAGTCGCCACACATTTTCAGGCGTTCCAGGTTGCCGCTGAACGCGCCATGCTGCGACAGCCTGGCCAGCATGTTGTCGATCATCTGCAATGTGCCAAACGGCTTGTTGCAGCGGATACAGCAAAACGGCACCGATTCATGCAACACCACCGCTTTCTTTGCCCCTTCCGTAAAGGCAATGCGTGGCACCAGCGCAAGCGCCTGTTCCGGGCAGGTCGCTACACACAGGCCGCATTGCACGCAGTTTTTTTCAACGAAACGCAATTGCGGCGCATTCTGGCTATCCATCAATGCCGATTCCGGGCAGGCGCCCACGCATGACATGCACAGGGTACAGGCAGCGGTATTGATGGCGAGTGCGCCGAACGGGGCAGCCGCCGGCAGCGCGACCTGCTCCGGCTTGAGCGGCGCATGCCGGTACAGGTGGTCGAGCACGAAATCGAGTGTATTGCGCTTGTCCGCCGACAAATGAAAGGTTGCCGGCTGTCGTGGCGCGGCGCCACAGGTCAGTTGCGCCAGTGCGCGATCCAGCGCTTCCGGTGTGCGCGCGCAGATCAGCTGGCAATGCTGGCCGGCATAGCCCAGCCCGGTCAGCACGGTTTGGGCAATCGTCATCTGCTCCTGCAATGCATCGACATACTGTGGCGCTTCCTCGTCGGTGACCAGCACTGCGATGCCGGCCGCACCATAGGCGATGGCGGCCAGCCATAGATCGATGCCCACTGATGCGGTGTGGTGCAGGCCAATTGGAATCACCGAAGCCGGCAATCCTTGCACCTGCTGCGAGAGCCGGGCCTGCCGCCCGAGTTTGTCGATCAATGCGCTGCCCTGCCGCTGGCTGTGAAACAGGATCAGCGGCTGGCTGCCGCCGGCATCTGCATAGGTGCCTAGTATGGTTTTCAGGCGCCTACCCATGTAGGGTGCGCTCGGATAGGCATAGCCAAGCGCGCCCGACGGGCACACGGTCGTGCAGGCGCCGCAACCGACACACAGATGCGGATCGACCTTGATGCGATCGCCGGCGCCACTTATTGCACCAGCCGAGCAGACATCGATGCAGGCGCTGCAGCCGATTTTCTGGTTGCGCCCATGAGCGCACAATTTTTCCTTGTAACTGAAATATTTCGGCTTTTCGAATTCACCCACCATCTGCGTGATGGCCAGTCCCGCCGCCAACTGGCCCGACGAGTCAGGCCCTGGCGCGAAATAGCCTTGCGGCGGCTGATGCCGCGCAATCAGCGGTTTTGCAGACAGATCGAGGATCAGGTCGAACCGCTTGCGCCGCTGCGCGTTGCTGCGCGCAAAATCAATCGCGCCAATAGCGCCGCAGGCCGCCACGCAATCGCCGTGGCGAGTACATTTTTCAAGTTCGACCTGATACAACTCGCTGATCGCCTGCTCCGGACAGGCGGTGATACAGGCATTGCAGCGCACGCACTGTTCCAGGTCGATCGGATTGGTTTGCTGCCAGGTGACATCGAATGCGCCGAGCCAGCCGCTGATCTCCACGGCGGTGCCCGAAAAGACCGGGAAGTCATGGGGTTCCGGCTCAGAGGTCATCCCGGCGGAATCGTTCAGCAACACGCTGACCGACAAATGCGCGCGCAGCCGCTTAGCCCAGGGCAATGCCAGAGCGGCGCTGCCGATGATCAATGTCTGGCCCCGCGACGTGTAGGCGACGCTGGGCACCGGGTCGGCGGCAGGCATGGTGCCATCGGCCAGCAATGCCGCGGTCTTGGCCAGTGCCTGCAGACCCGATGCACTCCAGTTGGCGGTTTCGCGAATGTTGACAAAGTGCAGTGGCGCCACCGCCTGCTGTTGCTGTGCAAGCTGATCGAACCTCGCCCGTTCCTGGGTGCAGCCAACCACCACCCGATCGGTTCCCTGCAAGTCGCTTTGCACCGCACTGATCTGGTGCCGGCACAGATCGGTTGCCACCTGCAGCGTCCCGCATCCCAGCACGGCACCCAGCTGTTCGCCGGCTGCCTGGTCGAGCGGCATGCTGCCGTTGCAATTGCAAAGCTTGAATTTCGTGCTCATACCGGTCTTTCGGAATTGGGCTGATTACTGCTGCCTGCACCGGCGGCATGCTGCTGATTAAAATTGGTGTCAGCCATGTCCTGCGCCTGGCCTGTTTTGCGTGCAATGGCGGATTCGGCATCTGCATCTGCAGCGGCATCTGTCGGGATGGCGGCTGCCGGCAAGTCCAAACCGGATTCCTCAGCGCCAGCCGCCGGCTCCAGAAAATCCTGTGCATGACGCAGGGCGGCCAGCATTGCAGCCGGCATCGGGTCGGCCCGGTTATAGTCGCCGATATAGATATCCAGCCCATCCATGATGTTGAAATGCGGATCGGCGAACAGTTTTTTTAGCGCCAGCCGCTGCACGGCCCGGTCGACGCCTTTGGCGATGAATGCCGAGTAATCCGATTGCTGGGTCAGCTCCGCTGCATCCTGCAATGTCGGCAGCGGCACCTGTGCAGATCGATCCAGTTCGCCTGCGGGTACAGCGGATCCAACTGCTGCTACAGTTCCCTGCTGCGCAATTGGCGCTTCCCGCGGCAACACCGCTTCCTTGCCACCGGCCTTGAGGCGCGACCAGCGATGAAAAAAGCCTTCACGCTCCATGCTGCTTCCCCTCAAAATACCTGCCCATGCCGGTCATATAGACGTTCCATGCTTGTGTGGTCAGCCATGCTGGCGACCCCGGCGGCCTTGTGGCTGCGGCTGGTAATGCTCGTTCAAGTAATGCGACAGCCACAGCTTGATGTCGCCAGGCATCGCCACGCCGTCGGCCGACTCGCCCGAATCCAGCATGCGCGTACCTTCGCCATAGCTGACCGAGGCCTGCACCGGCATCGCGCGTCCATCCAGCATGCGCCACATGATGAAAACTTTCGGCTCAGGCGCAACGCAATTCTCAAAGTAGCCATCATTTTCATCCGGGTACAGGTCCAGCTGCAGACCCGACACCAGGTAATACTCACGCTCGGCGGTGCAACTGAGGGTGCGCACCGGCGGCAAATCGCCGCCATCGGCGACCACGCTCACTGCGGCCCATGCCTCCCCGGCCCAGCGATGACTGACCGTGCGCCGCTGCATGATGACTGCAATCGGCAAGCTTGCCATGCGCATTCGGTTTCCTTTTTCAGTTTTCACTGCAAGATTGATTGCGCCTTGCTATTTTGCGTCCTTGCCGCGCTGCTGAACTGGCCCTTGCCGGACTGCATTGGCGGGTGCCTGCTTCACGTCTTCGCTGGGCGGCGCGGTGCCGGATTTTTCACTGCGCACCGGGGCGGCCTGAGTGGCGCTGCCCAGGCGCCCGCCCGGCTGGCCGGAAGGACTCGATTGAGCACCGGTGGCGCCGATCGCCGCCACCGGTGCTGCAACCTGGGTAGGGGCATTGGCTTGCCAGCCATTGGCAGCAGCCCTGCTGCGCCAGCGGGCAGCCAGCGCATCCATCGATGCATTCAATGCCTGTTTGTCTTTTTCCGCCTGCGCGGCGGCCTGCTCCTTTTTAGCCGCGGCCGCCTGCGTGTCAGCTGGCGCTGGCGCCGGCAGTCTGGCCAGCGCAGCAGCAGGCAGCGCCATCAGGACAATCAACGCGATCACGGGAAACATTCTCATCTCAAACATCGCTATCCCTTCACTGTTGGCGTGGGCTCGCGGGTGGCCCTGCCGCCGGCGCCACGGGGCTGACGCCTTCCGACGGGCCGCGTCCCGATTCCTGCACGCTGCCACCGGTGGCAGCGCCCCCGGTATTGCCGCCGCTGCCGCCGGCGATTCCGGGCGTGCCGCCGGCGTAGGAGCCATCCTTTGTCTGCCCGACCCGTCCCATCACGTCGCCGCTGGTCCCGCCGCCGGCTGTGACCTGGCCGGGAAAGCCGGTTTGGGTCGCGCCACTGTTGTTCTCGTTGCGATCGCTGCATGCGCTCATGCTGATCAGCATGCAGGCTGCCAGCGCATGCATGACAAGCTGTCGTTTTTCCATTTCATATCCTTAAGTACTGTTAATTCGTGACGTTGTTACCTGGTTACTTCATTGCTTCGTCATTTCATTGCGGCACCTTGGCCCATGCCGTCTGCTGGCGGCCGCCCCCCTGCCGCACTCAATGCCGCGGCTGGTGCGTCGCGCCCGGCGGCACCGGCGAGGGGCGGCTGCCATCCGGGTGCGCCCCAGACTGGATTTCATTCAACCAGGATTCATGGTGCGCCCTTGCCCACTCTTCATCCACAGTGCCATGGCGCATCCCACGGTAGGCGCCGGGCGTGCCGAGCGTGCCCATATAGATGTGTCCCATCGCACCAACGATGTATAGCGTGGCTCCGCCCACGTGCAGGTAATTTGCCCATTGCAGGACGTAGCGGGTCTGGCCGAATGTCACAAAGTCGAGAATCAAGCCAGTGACCGACATGACCAGACCCAGCAAGACCAGACCGCCCCAGAACCATACCTTTTCGCCGGCGTTGAAAAAGCCGGCACGAATATGCCGGTGCGACCCCATGCCACCGCCCATCCTGACCCATTGCCAGTCCTGTCGGCTGAAAAAATTTCGACGCAAATAGGTAAGAAACATCACGACCGAACAGACAATGAATAGCGGGCCGACAAAATTGTGCAGATACTTGGCAATGACCGCGACCCAGGAAAACAGCTCATTGCCCATCCAGGGCAACATCACATTCTTGCCAAACATGATGATCAGCCCGGTCGCGGCCAGTATCAGAAAACTGATCGCGGTGGCCCAGTGCACGGTGCGGTCCCAGGCAGTAAAGCGCTGGATCTGTCGGCCGGATTCAGGCCGGTCAAGCCGCGCCGGACCGGCCATCGTGTAAAAACCGAAGATCAATAGCGGCACCACCAGTATCAGCGTGCCGGCAATTGTCGCAATCGGCCCGTTGCGCAGGGTGCGCCAGGTATTGCCGCCACGTTGCAGGATCACGTTGGCTTCGGAATCGCCATACTGGCCGAGAAAGTGCCGGTCAATATGCACCCGGCCCGATGCAGCCGATCCCCAGCCCGGCTCCGGCACATCTTTTTCTGCCT
Organism: Paucimonas sp.; assembly: GCA_036677325.1. GTDB lineage: Bacteria > Pseudomonadota > Gammaproteobacteria > Burkholderiales > Burkholderiaceae_D > Paucimonas. Next base: position 54,581 of record JAKFBY010000056.1, on the reverse strand, counting down.
GCAGGATGGTCTGCTCCTCGGCATAGGCCGGTACCGCGTCCTGATGCGGTACTGCTCCCTCTGTCAGGCTCGGCACCAGCAGCGCCAGCAGCATCACGCACACTGCCACAATCAGCAGCCACTGCCTGGATCGGGGAGTAGTCATGTCACAGCTCCATGCTCGTTATGGCCTGGCCCGGCCGTACTCGTTTTGCAGGCGATTGCGGTTGTCAATCGCTGCCGCCCAGGCCAGCCTGTCATTGTGAAAATGGACCTGCTGATGCAGGTTGTCGCGTTTGCCCTCGTACTGACCATCGATCCAGCGCGGATGCTGCTCGACTTCCAGGCAACCGCACAGCGACAGTGCCGGCAGCATGACCATCACTATCGCGATCGGCTTCATGTCGGGAACTTTCTAGGGTCGTTTTGCACATCGTTTGGAATCTGGTTGTGGCGCGATCCTTCCCCTTTGATCTTGATCTCGCCACCGCGGCGTGGCGCGTCATAGGCGATTTTCCAGCCCCACAATTGCGGCCCGTAGCCCCGCACTTCCACCCGTTCCTTGTAAATGTCGGCAATGATGTTGGCATCCCCGCCCAAGAGCGCCTTGGTCGCGCATTGCTCGGCGCAAGCCGGCAGCTTGCCCTCGGCGATGCGGTTGCGGCCGTATTTCTTGAATTCGACTTCCGAGGTATCGGGTTCCGGCCCGCCGGCGCAAAACGTGCACTTGTCCATCTTGCCGCGATGGTTGAAGGCACCGGTTTCCGGAAACTGCGGCGCACCAAACGGACAGGCGTAATAGCAATAGCCGCAGCCGATGCACTGGTCCTTGTCATGCAACACGATCCCGTCTTCGGTATGGTAGATGCAGTCAACCGGGCAGACGGCAAGACAAGGCGCGTCAGTGCAATGCATGCAGGCCACCGAAATCGAGTGTTCGCCCGGCACCCCGTCGTTGATGGTCACCACCCGCCGGCGATTGACGCCCCACGGCGTTTCATTTTCATTCTTGCAGGCGGTCACGCAGCCGTTGCAGTCAATGCAGCGCTCGGTGTCGCATATGAATTTCATCCTTGCTGCCATCTCACTCTCCTGTCCGCCATGCCGGCACCTATGGTTTGCCAGTGCGGTGCCCTGATCCTCACGCCCGCGCCAGCCGGCAGATCGACACCTTGGTTTCCTGCATCATGGTTACCGCATCATAACCATAGGTCCAGCCGGTATTGACCGCCTCGCCGCGCACCACCGGTGCAGCCCCTTTCGGATAACGGTTCAGCTGGTCTTCGCCCATCCACCAGCCGCCGAAATGGAATGGCATCCAGACGATGCCGGGCGGCACCCGTTCGGTCACCATTGCCATGATTTTCAGGCGGGCGCCGGTTGGGGTTTCAACCCACAGATACTTGCCGGTGATGGCACCGACCTGCGCCGCATCGTGCGGATTGACCTCGACAAACATGTTTTGCTGCAGTTCTGCCAGCCACGGATTGGAACGGGTTTCATCGCCGCCGCCTTCATACTCGACCAGCCGCCCGGACGTCATGATCAATGGATAATCCTTTGAAAAATCCTTGGCCTGCACCGACTTGTACAGTGTCGGCAGGCGCCAGAAATTGGCCTTGTCGTCATAGGTTGGATAAATCGCGGCCAGGTCGCGCCGCAGCGTCATCAGCGGCTCGCGATGCACCGGCACCGGGTCCGGGAAATTCCAGACGCTGCAGCGCGCCCGGGCATTGCCGAATGGCGCGCAGCCATGACCGATCACGACCCGGATAATGCCGCCGGAAATATCGGTCTTCCAGTTTTTGCCTTCGGCCTGGGCCTGTTCCTCGGGAGTCAGCTCGCTCCACCAGCCAAGCTTCTTCAGGAACACATGGTCGAATTCCGGATAGCCGGTATCGAGCTGGCTGTCCTTGGTGGTTGAACCGTCAGCTGCCAGCAGGCTTTCGCCATTGCGATCAACACCCCAGTTGGCGCGAAACGGCAAGCCGCCTTCGATGACCGGCTTGGAAAGATCGTACAGGATCGGCGTGCCCGGGTGTTTCAATTCCGGCGTGCCCCAGCACGGCCAAGGCAAGCCGTAGTAATCACCCTTGCACGGACCGGAGTCGGCGCGCAGGGTGGTTGGATTGAACGTATGCTTGTTTAGCATATGCAGCTTCAGGCGTTCCGGCGAGCAGCCGGTGTAGCCGATGGTCCAGCATGAACGGTTAATCTCGCGCAGGATGTCTTCGATCACCGGCTCATTGTTAACCACCTTGATGTTCTTGCACAATTCATTGGCAAAACCGAATTTCTTCGCGAACAGGTACATGATTTCCTGATCGGTCTTGCACTCGAATAGCGGTTGTATCACCCGTTCGCGCCACTGGATGCTGCGGTTGCTGGCGGTGACCGATCCCTGGGTTTCGAACTGGGTGGTCGCCGGCAGCAGATACACGCCATCCTTGCGGCCATGCATGGCCGCCGTCATGGTCGGATACGGGTCTACCACGATCAGCATGTCGAGCTTTTGCATCGCCGCCTTCATGTCCGGCAGGCGGGTCTGGCTATTTGGCGCATGACCCCAGTACAGCACCGCGCGCAAGTTGCTCGGCTGATCCACGTACTCGTTTTTTTCAAGCACGCCGTCGAACCAGCGCGATACCGTCAAGCCCGGCTTTTCCATCAATTCCTTCGAGGCAAAGCGCGTCAGCAGCCAGTTGTAATCCACCCCCCAGACGGTGGCGAAGTGCTTCCAGGCACCTTCGGCGATGCCGTAATAGCCAGGCAGCGAATCAGGATTGGGACCGACATCGGTTGCGCCCTGCACATTGTCATGGCCGCGATAGATATTGGCGCCGCCGCCCGGTACGCCGATGTTGCCCAGCACCAGCTGCAGGATCGACAGCGCCCGCACATTGGCGGTGCCGACATGATGCTGGGTAATGCCCATGCACCAGACCACCGAGGAAGGTTTATTCGTGGCCAGCATTTCTGCTGCCAGCCGCACATGATTTTCCGATACGCCGGTGACATTGGTGACCTTGTCCGGCGTCCACTTGGCGACTTCCTTGCGCACATCGGCCATGCCGTGGGTGCGGGCATCGATGAATTTCTGGTCTTCCCAGCCGTTCTGGAAAATATGCCACAGCATGCCCCAGACCAGCGCGATATCGGTGCCGGGGCGAATCCGCACGTAATGGTGGGCAAACCGCGCGGTGCGGGTAAAGCGCGGATCGATCACGATCATTTTCGCGCCCAGCTCTTTTGCATGCAGGAAATGCAGCATCGAGATCGGATGCGCTTCAGCCGGATTGGAACCGATGAACAGCACCGCCTTGCTGTAATGCAGATCGTTGAAGGAATTGGTCATCGCGCCATAGCCGTATGTCTGCGCGACGCCGGCCACGGTGGTCGAATGGCAAATGCGTGCCTGATGATCGCAATTGTTCGAGCCCCACAGTGACATGAACTTGCGCATCAAATACGCCTGTTCATTATTGTGCTTGCTGCCACCGATCATCATGATCGCATCCGGCCCGGCTTGCTGACGCAACTGCAACAGGCGGTCGCCAATCTCGTTGATGGCCTGGTCCCAGGAAATGCGCTGATAGGCGCCATCGACCAGTTTCATCGGATAACGCAGGCGGTGTTCGCCGTGCCCGTGCTCGCGCACCGATGCCCCTTTGGCGCAATGGGCGCCCATGTTCAGCGGCGAATCAAAAGCCGCGTCCTGGCGGATCCAGACGCCGTTCTGCACCACCGCCTCAACCGAGCAGCCGACCGAGCAATGGCTGCAAACCGTGTGCTTGACTTCCACCGCAGCGCCGGCGGCAACTTTCGGATCGGCCGCCTGGGCAGGATGCACGATATTGAGCGGCAGATGGCGCGCCAGGATGCCGGCACCGGCCGTGACGCCGGCGCGCATCAGGAAGGCACGCCGGTCCATGGTCGCCGCAGCCGCGCGTGCGATGCCCTGCTGCAGCGGCGTGGTGCGGGTCTGTTGATCACCTTCCCGGGAAACTTTCACGAGTGACATGCATCAACTCCTGTCTACTGTGGCTTACCGTATATGCCCTGACAATAACTGCCCCTACCAATAGCGCGCGCTGCGATAATAGTTGCGGATGTGCGCGGTCTCGCGATAGCCACCACCCGCCAGATCCGCCGCTGGCGGCGCGGCCAGCGCTGCCGCTTCTGCAGCCGCACCTTTGCCAAATAGCACAGCGACCGCGCCGAGTGCACCAGCGCCTGTTGCCTCCCGCAGAAACTGGCGCCGCGCCTGGTGGTTGACTTGATCGGGTTTGCTGTCGGTCATAATGTCTGCCTCCATGCCGTGTTCATGCGCCGGCACCGGCCATGACTGCCGCGCTGTCCAGATTGGCCACATTGTTTGCGCTGGCCTCGGCTGATTCGATCTCGAATGCCTGCGACTCGACCGAAAAAAATGCCAGTGCAAAGTCCGCGACCTGCCGGTAAAAATGCACACTATCCACCCGCCGGATATCGTCCAGGCAACGCCCGGCCCAGGAAAATAGGTGCTTTTCAAAAAATAATTTCTGACGCTCGACCGGATGCCGTCTGCCTGCCGGTCCGCCGCTGATCAATATCCGCATGATTTCGCACAGGACTGCCAAATGGTCTTCCATCTCGGTCGTACCAGGAATTCGTGCCAGGCCGAGTTGCGCCAGTTCACTTCGCAACGCTGCCAATGGCTTTTCATTGAGAAAGCCAGACAGATAAAGCGAAGCATACGGATTGATTTTCGGATTGCCGGCACTAATAAACAATTGATTGAACTCATCTTCAATCGTATGCCGATCGAGGATGCTGGCAGTGAGAACCAGTTTTTCCCAAGCCAGATCAAGTGGATGATCGGCTTGCTGGGAAGATATCGAATCTGCGCTGGCAAGACTGGCCAGCAAGCTTGCATCCGGCACGGCGATCAGCAATCTGGCAATCAATGCATACAGATCGGCACGCGCCTGCTCTTCCTGCGGCAACGGAAACACCATGGCAATGCCTTCAGACATTGCTCCATTGATGTCTTGTGCGTGATGTGGGTGCATCCTGGCTCCGCCATGTTTCCAAGCTTCGTCTGAAAGTCTAGACCCCAACACAGGCAATAGGCGAACTTGCAGTTACCGGGATTGGACCTAGATCAAATTTTCAATGAAAAGCAGCGGGAAGAAGGAGGCTGGGGAAGTCATTGATCTCAACGAATCAATGACTCCATAACAGATGCGGTTTCTAAAATCAGTTAAATCATGCCTTCGAATAACAGCACATCGACGCCATCGCCGGCCTGCACGCTGCCCTGCCCATGGTGCAGAATCACCATGCAATTGGCTTCTGACATGGAACGCAAAATGCCGGAACCTTGTGAGCCGGTAATGCGCACTTGCTGCTGGCCTTGTGCATTGACTGACAGGATGCCGCGCTGGTACTCGGTGCGTCCCGGTTTTTTTCGGATCGCCGATTGCGATGTCACCCGCATCAAGGGCAGCGGCGGGCAGTCCGCACCCATCATGCGCAGCAATGCGGTGCGGGCAAAAAAATAAAACGTCACCATCACCGCCACCGGATTGCCCGGCAAGCCAAACAGGTACGCACTGTTGCCATTCGATGAAATTTTGCCGAATGCCATCGGCCGCCCTGGGCGCATCGCGATTTTCCAGAACAGCACCTCGCCCAGACGGCCCATGATCTGCTTGGTGTAATCGGCTTCCCCGACCGAGACGCCACCCGACGTGATCACCACATCGGCCTGCTCGCAGGCAGACCGAAAGGCCGTCTCCAGCGAGGCTGGATCATCCCTGACCACGCCCATATCCAGTATGTCGCAGCCTATTCGTTCCAGCATGCCGTACAGCGTGTAACGATTGCTGTCGTAGACGCAGCCTGGCTCCAGCGGCTCGCCGACCGAACGCAATTCATCGCCGGTGGAAAAAAACGCCACCCTCAGCCGCCGCTGAACCGCCACTTCGGCCAAGCCCAGCGACGCAATCAACCCCAGGTCGGCCGGCCGCACGATCCTGCCGCGCGCCAATGCCGGCGCCCCAGCCTGCAAGTCCTCCCCCCGCAGGCGGCGGTTATCGCCGGCTTTCACTACGCCGGCAGGCACCGATACGCTGCTGGCACTGGCGAACGTAATGAATTCTTGCGGCACGACGGCATCACTGCCGTCAGGCATCACCGCGCCGGTCATGATCCGCACGCAAGTACCCGCTTCCAGTCGCCCTTGATAACCGGCGCCGGCATAAGCCTCGCCAATGACGCGCAATGTCACTGCCTGCTGCACGTCAAGCTCGGCTGCGCAAACGGCATAGCCATCCATGGCCGAATTGTCGTGTGCCGGCACATTGATCGGTGAAACAATGTCTTCGGCCAGAACACGGCCGAGCGCGCTGCGCAATGCCACTTTTTCCACTGCCTGGATCGGCGTCACGAATTGGCCGACGATTTGCTGCGCCTGTTCAACCGTCAATGCATCAGGGTCATACGCGGACAGGCAACTGACAATTTCAGACAGGTGGGAGGGTTGCATCATCGATTTTTCTCTTGGCTTCGAGGCGGTGGCACACGGAAAACGGAAACGCTAGTTTTTTTCGTATTGTCGCAGTTCTTCCAGCGTATTGATATTGCGAAACGCCTGTTCATCCGGGAAAATCACCTCGGCCACCTGCCTTGATTTGAACCAAGTGTCGACTTTGCGCCCGCCCTGTTCAAGGTAAGCGCTCAAGTCTGGCAATAACAACGCTTTCAACAGGCAAAAAACCGGATGCGGCTGGCTGGCTTGCGCAGTGCCGGTGACCGCCACCGCCAGTTCTGCTCCTTCGGAGACCAGGGCATCGGCAAGACGGCGCACCAGATCACTTGGCAAAAACGGCGAATCGCATGGCGCCGTCACCAGGTACGGCGTCTGGCAATGCGCCAATCCGGTTTGCAAGCCTGCCAGCGGGCCGGCAAACCCGGTAAATTGATCCGGCCAGACCGGCAAGCCAAACGCTTGATAGATTTCAAGATTCTGGTTTGCATTGATCATCAATTGCTGCACCTGCGGCCGCAACCGCTCAATCACGTGCACCACCATCGGCTTGCCATGTAGTGGCTGCAAACCCTTGTCCACGCTACCCATGCGCGAGCCGCGCCCGCCGGCCAGAATCAGCCCCGTGATCTCGGAAAGTTCGATTGTCATTGGCATAGTATAAATTGGATCGTGACACGCCTAGCTTTTTGCTTAAAAACAAGCGATTCAAATGTCACTGAAATTGATATCGCTCAACGCCGTGTAGCGAGACGCGCGCAATTTTCATAAGGTTTTTATTAGACTGATCGAGCGACTGAAACAGGCGGCGCGTACCAACATAGTCACAACAAAAGTGTCCGGTACGCCAGCCGGGCTCAACCAAATCAGGCAATACGACATGCACCGCCGTCCCGAACTGTCGAACGCCATCGTTCCCCTGACCAAAGAGGTCGAGGTGATGGATGAGCGCGGCAGGATGTCGACCATTGCGATTCCGGCGGAACGGCCGTTGACAGTCTATGTCGACAAGCGCGAGCTGGTCACTCTGATGACGCTTGGCGCCGCACCGGAAGCGTTGACACTCGGCTATCTGCGCAATCAGCGGCTGGTCAACTCAATTGACGATATTGCTTCAATACAGGTTGACTGGTCGGTGGAAGCCGTGGCCGTCAAAACGCGTCGCGGCATCGCGGACATCGCTGAACGTACTGCCAAAAAAGTTGTGACCACCGGCTGCGGCCAGGGCTCCGTATTCGGCGGCTTGATGGACGATATCGCGCAGATCGTCTTGCCTGCGGACGCACGCCTGATCCAGTCGGCGCTGTATAGGATCGTTGATACCATTCGCACCCAGCAATCGATCTATAAGCAAGCGGGCTCGGTACATGGCTGCGCGCTATTTTCCGCCGATGGCCAGATGCGGTATTTCGTCGAAGATGTCGGCCGCCATAATGCAGTCGATGCCATCGCCGGCAAAATGTGGCTGGATGATATCGGCGGCGAAGACAAGGTGTTTTACACCACCGGCCGGCTAACCTCGGAAATGGTGATCAAGGGCGCGCAAATGGGTATCCCGTTTTTGCTGTCGCGCTCCGGCACCACGCAAATGGGACACATGGTTGCCGAACGGCTGGGCATGGCGCTGTTTGCCCGCTGCACCGGCAAACATTTTTTACTTTTGACCGGCAAGGAACGGCTGATTGCGGAACCGGCCCTGCTCGATGCATTAAAAGTGGCATGAACAAGATTGGCATGAACAGCGTGCCATCGAACCCGGCGACCAGCTGCGGCCGGCAGCGGTCCGTCAACCTGCCTATCCTGCGGCCGCTCCGGTCTGGCCGATTGCGGGCACCGGCCACGCCATGCATTTGATCGATGCCATCCGCGAAGCGTTGGCCCTGCTGTTGTCAGGCGATGCGGCGCTACGGCAGATTATCTGGGTATCGCTAAAGACTGCCACGATTGCCCTAATACTTGCTGCGCCGCCGGCGATTCTAGCCGGCTATCTGATTGCGACCCATTCTTTTGCGGGGCGACGGATCGCGATCTGGCTTACCCAGGCTGCACTATCGCTGCCAACCGTGCTGATCGGCTTGCTGCTGTACCTGATACTGTCACGCCAGGGACCGCTGGGCAACTTGCACTGGCTGTTTGCACAACCAGCGGTCGTGGCCGGACAAATAGTGATTGTGTTGCCGGTACTGATCGCCTTTTCGCTGGCGGCGATCCAGGCGGCGGATCCCAGGCTCGCCGAAACCGCCGTTTCGCTTGGCGCATCGCGTTGGCGCGTGATGCGCACCGTGCTGTATGAAGTCCGGTTTGGTGTGATGGCGGCAGTAATCAGCGGTTTCGGACGCGTGATTTCCGAAGTTGGCTGCGCAATCATGGTCGGCGGTAATATCGCAGGCGAAACGCGCACCATCACCACCGCGATTGCAATGGAAACCGGCAAAGGAGATTTTGTCCAGGGCATTGCGCTGGGCCTGGTACTGATCGTGGTTGCGCTGACCATCAATGCCGCACTGGTCGTGCTGCAAGGTGATCTGCGCGCGGCACGGGGCATGGCATGAATCCGCTATTGTCATTCTTTCATTTACGAAAGCAATTTGGCCAGCGCCTGCTGTTTGACATCGACGCATTGGTCATCCAGCACGCCTGCGCCTATGTATTGACTGGTTTGAACGGCACCGGCAAAAGCACCCTGCTGCGCATCCTCGCCGGCCTGGAACCGGCACAGGTATCGGAAGTGCACTATCTTGGCTGTCCGGCATGCCTGTCGCCGTACCCGCAGGCAATGCGCGATGCCATCATTTATGTCCACCAGCATCCGGTCCTGTTCGCCACCAGCGTGGCAGCCAACATTGGCTATGGCCTGGCCGCACGCGGCTACCGAAAATCAGAGATCGCTCCGGTAGTGGCAGAAGCGATGCACTGGGCCGGCATCAGTCACTTGAGGCAGTGCGATCCGCTCACCCTGTCCGGCGGGGAAAAGCAGCGCATTGCGCTGGCCCGTGCCCGGGTGCTGCAACCGAAATTGCTACTGCTGGATGAACCGACTGCCAATCTCGACGGCGCCGCGCGGGAACAGGTAATCGCATTGATTCCGACCTTAACGGCTGCCGGCAGCAGCGTGATCATGGCTTGCCATGACCGTGATTTAATTGCGTTGCGGGATGTGCAGCGCCTGAAGCTGCAGGATGGGCGTCTGCAGGCACGCCAAAACCGGCTGCAGCTAGCTGGCAAAATCCGCTGAACGACACTGCGATCAGGCTGGCACCGGGTACTGCAACGGCATGTTTCAATCAGTCTGGTCGGCCGCCGGGAAAAATACTTGCTGGCCATCGATCTTGAAGTTAGTAATTTTCCTTTGCGCGGCCGGCGAGGTAATCCAGTCTATCAGGCGCATCGCACCACGGTAATTGACATGTCGGATTTTTGCCGGATTGACCGCAATGATTCCGTACGGATTGAACATCCTCGGGTCACCCTGCAGCACGATCGCGAGCCCGGTCTTATCACGGTAGGCAAGATAGGTTGCCCGGTCACTCAGGGTGTACGCCTGTAGCTCGGCTGCCATGCCCAATACCGCACCCATGCCCAAGCCGGCGGAAATATAGGCTTGGCCAGAGGGCTTGTTACCAATCTGGTTCCAGTACGCCTGCTCCATCTGGTCAGTGCCGGAATTGTCGCCGCGGGAAATGAATTTCGCTTGCCTGTCGATGATTTTTTTTAATCCCTTGAGGATGTCATCATCAGTTGCCCTGACCCCGGCCGGATCGGCTGCCGGTCCGACCAGGATAAAATCGTTATACATCACGTCACGGCGATTGACACCATGTCTGTCAGCGACAAATTTGTTTTCCGATGCCCGGGCATGCACCAGTGTCAAATCGACATCACCATTTTTCGCCAGCTCCAGCGCCTTGCCGGAGCCGACTGCAATTACCTGCACCTTGATGCCGGACGCAGCTTCAAATTCCGGCAACAGGTATTCGAGCAAGCCGGAATTTTCTGTGCTGGTGGTCGTCGACAGCCGGAGTATCTGCTGCGCATCTGCTGGAGCGGTGACAACCAGGTTATAAAGAAGTATCAAGCTGAAAAGAACACGCACTCGCATACGTAAGTTTCCTGCACAGTGCCTGCTCGGCCTTGCATGGCGTGGCTGAAGGCATTAACTGGATTGCTTCAGCGTATCCGTACTGCCATCGAAAATTCTGCGGGAGATCAATTATTCACAAACCGGGGAAACTTTTTGATCAACGCTATGACGATTTTACCGATTAAAGTAAGCTGGCTTGAAAATGTGTAAGACTGTAGCTTGACCAAGCGCAGCTGCAAAAAAAGTGTGAATATCGCCGCACCATCCCTCAGCTACTCCCCCGCTGTGATTTATTGCCCAGGCCGAAGTGAATCAGTACAAAGTGGAACAGCCCAGCAATTGTGCCGAGCACCATGCCACCCAGGACATCCAGTACGACATGCTGGGCAGTGGCTAAAGTGGAGTAAAGAATCCCCAGGCACCAAATCCAGTTAATCGATCGAATGGTCCTTCCGGCATTCAACTGCCGAAGGATATCTTCCATCAAGATCGCGGTGAACACTGAAAAGGCGACATGCATCGATGGAAACGCGTTGCCTGCCAAATCGTTATCCTTCAAAAAGGTCATGGACGGATATTGCAGCCAGTCGATATCAAAGCGCGGCACCGCAGTTGGCCAGAATAAACAAATGCCCAGGCCAATTGCGCTCAGTACAAATGCAGAAATGGAATACAAAGTGAATTCTTTGCTACTCTTCAGCAGTGCGGGGATGAGTGAAACATACACCCAGAGTGAAAGATAGACTGGAAGCATTATCGGATCAACGCCAATTGCCCTGTCAATGGCGGTTACCGGCATCATCGTGACCGGATAAAACGGATTACGCAGAATCCAGAAATAAACCATCATGAACGCTGTGCAGCCAAAAGTGGTGACGAGCGTCTTGCGCACCCATAGGGTTCGAATCCGCTGGAACACCTCGCCAGACAAAGTGCTTTGACCGACAATCACGCTGGATGAATTGGGGATTGGAATCACCGTAGGATCAATTGGAAAAAGTAGACGAAAGGACAGTGCTATTCAACGCCCTGCTAGGTAGCATACGGGTCGCATTTTTTCCTGGAACAGCCATGAAATATTACCTGAATTGGAGGATGTTACATTCACTTTCATATTAAACAATGAAAGTCTGAGGAAGACGGCAGGCAGGCTAAGGTGGTTTTTGTGACATATTCAAATATAGATATAACACAAAATATATGGAGAATAAATTTATATGGGTTCAGACTCGATTAATTATCATCGGCCGCCCCTATGCCAATGGCATTGCTCGTCACTCTACAAGGCGCGCAGTCCTCGCTTGAAAACATCCGCCAACCAAAGCCAACCTCTGTATCTGCTCTTCGTATCTCATTAGCCGATATATCGAGTCTGCCCCACTATACATCTGTTGTGCGAATGCGGCCTGCATGCCGCACATGGCGGCGATCAGGACGGCGATCACGACTTGGCAGGCTCGGTAGATATAGATGCGGTCAGAATGGAATAACCGGAAGTTATCAACAATGACAAGTATGCTGGCGAGGGTCAGCGTAGCGCAATCGCCGTACCGATCCCTACGCAAGTTCAATGAACCAATCCTGCACCTGCAATCTGGTGCGGGAGATCGATTTGGTGATATTACATTGCCATTAGACGTCTATACTTGCGATTCTCCAGATCACCTGTCCAATGTTCAAAGTTATGCCTGCACTGCGGCCGCTGCCAAAATTTTCCACGCCCTTAATAACGTGATTGACCCGATTTTACGCTTGCCGTGATTTGATCCTGGTTCCCGCAAACAGCGCCGCATCGATTGAAAAAGTGTAATCGGACTGTACCGAAAAATATTTTCGCGTTTCGTCTGGCGCACTATCAAGCAGACTGCGGATTGCCTGCACACGTTCAGCCGGCGTACGCATGCGCGCAGTCCACTCATTGAATTCCATGGTGAGCCGCCATCGACTGCGGCATTCATGCATAAAACCGGCTTGCGACAGCAAGTCGGCCCACTCCGTGACGCGATAGTCGCGCACATGTGAAGCGTCGCGCAGTAATTCGATCGCCTGCAAGGTTGTATCGTGTAAAGGGATTTCCGGGGCGATGATATCGACAAACAGCGCCATCCCGTTTCTCTTCAGCACGCGAGCGGCTTCCTTCAGCGCGGCCGGCACATCCAGCCAGTGATGTGCAGACATCCGCGAGACGACCAGATCGAAGCTGGCATCCTCAAAAGGCAAATTTTCCGCCGGGCCTTGCCGTGTTTCGATATTTACCAGCCGTCTCTCACTGGCGGCCTGCGCGACAACCGCCAGCATATGTGGTGACAAGTCATAGGCCGTTATCGACTGCGCAAACGGTGCTGCCGCAAAGCTGACATGACCGGCACCGCAACCCAGATCGAGCACCCTGGGCGCCGTGTACCGGCTGACGGCTTTCTGGATGATTTTGAGATCCTCTCCCTGGGCATGCACCGCACTGGTGAGATAAGTGCGTGCCGTGCTGCCGAACTGCTCTGCCACAATCGCTTGCTGTTTCATGTCTGACTCCTGTGAAATGGTAGAGGAAAGATAAGCGAACCAGTATCCTGTAACAAGACAAGTAATTATCCTGGTATATTTTCCACCCGCATCCTGCATTGCCATCTGCCCTTTGAACGAACGGATACCATGAACAAAAAGCTGGGGGAATTCATACGCGCCCATCGGGAACGCATCAAACCGCAGGATGTCGGCCTTGCCGCGGGCGGACGCCGCCGCACGCCTGGTCTGCGACGGGAAGAACTGGCACAGCTTTGTTCGATCAGCCCAACCTGGCTTACCTGGCTGGAACAAGGCAGGCCAGTATCGGCATCCGGCAAAATGCTGGCCAATCTGGCCGATGTGCTGCAGTTGACTGTGGCCGAGCGTGCCTATCTGTTCCGCTTGGTAGACAAGCTCGATCCCAACAGGGATGTACAGGCTGATGCATCGATGCGGGACCTCGATGCCATCGTCAAGGCGGTCAACGCCCCCGCATACATCCTGAACCGGCAATGGGATGCGGTGGCTTGGAACCGCGAGGCGCAGGAACTGTTTGTCGGCTGGCTGGATCAACGCCAAGGAAAGCCACCACCCAATCTGATGCGCTACACATTTCTCGAACCCAGCGCGCTCTCACTGATCGATCAATGGTCTGATCGCGCCGGACGTCTGGTAGCGGAGTTCCGTGCCGAGTGTGGAAAATATGCAGACCAGGAACCCCTGGCAAGCCTGATCGATGAACTAGCGATATCCAGCACTGTGTTCCGGCAGCTGTGGGATTCGCAAAACGTGGTGGACCGGGAGGGAGGAACCCGGCGCTTCCACCAGCGGGGACAAGGCACGTTAAGCTTTGCGCAAGTCACTCTGCATCTAGCCACCCGACGCGACATGAAGCTGGTGATGCTGCTGCCAGAATAGGTCTTTATTAAGTTTTCTCTTTAGGAAAAAATTAGATTATTTCAACCTGCCTCCAATATAGATTAGATACGCTGCACTTGTTCCGAACGCTCAGAAATTGAAGGCCGTATTCAACACTAAGCTGAGAAGCAAATTCATCTAATTTCAAGACATGGCTAGGCGCGTTACTGTTTGTCAGTATCTATCAGCTTAACCAGTTATTTTCTCCTCAGCTTAATCCTCGCCAAGCCAAATGGAAGGCTTGGAATTTTCCTTGAAATAATCAAAGAAGGCATGATGTCGACAAACATTACATATAGGCGACAAAATTCAACATTTGTAATTTTTTACTCTTAAAATCAATGATTTAAGTTTGTGGCATGAAAAATGCTAAATGCCTTCCTGGGAATCCTGAATCTTCCGTGTTAATTTATACAAGGCAAAATATGAAGCTGATTAAATTGTTGTTAGCAGCACTCACCATCACAATGTCACTTGCCGCACAAGCGACAGTTATTGATTTCACCAGCGAGACAAGTGGCGCTAAAACCAATGGCTACACGGTCAGTGGCGTGCAATTTTTTGATACGTTAGGCAACGATTTGTCGCTTCAAGATTGGGGTCATCAGTCGCACGGCAAGGCTTTAGGAGTTTTCAGCGACGATGCAAGCATGCTGCGCATGGTTTTCTCGGGCGTGTCAAATCTGTTGGCAATCGATTTTGGCAATGATGATGCCTGCTGCTCGCAAGCTGGAAACGTCGCCCTTCTGAAATTGTTTTTGAATGGAACCCAAGTTGGCCAAACGACCGTTGCACTCAACCGCAATGATCTGATGGATCAAACTATTACACTGGCCGGCATTGATTTTAATGAAGCAATATTTGGCTATACCAATACTAGCTTCAACCCAATCAATCTGATTGAAATCGTTGATAACATTACTTTTGCAGCTGCGGTTCCAGAGCCAGGCTCTTTGTTGCTGTTAGGCTTGGGGGCAGTAGGTTTTGCTGTATCACGCCGTCGTCGCGTGCAGGCCTGATTCCGCATTGCGTGTTTTTTAAAAAGCGAGGCTTCGGCCTCGCTTTTTTTATACTGCTTGAATACATCACCTGAACGCAAGGTAGATGGTCCCAGTTCTAACATTCATACATTTCCACGGCATTTGGATTCATGAAAGTTGAATGGATGTTTAATTTTAAAATGTTTAAATGTTAGAGCTGACCCCATTGCGCTCGCAGGCTCGGCACATCGCCGTTTTGTGGTTGCTGCCCAGTTACGTGCCAACTACGCTCCCTTGTGCCTTCTTCCAGCTGGAGAGCGACAGGGAATTGGTGACCATTTGACGTGCTGCATACCAACTAACCTGGAAATTCATTGGAACACGGGATGATGACGAGTGAATTGTAACCAGTTACACAACTAGCACCCAAATCACATCGCGCCCATCATATTGGGGCATTGTTTCACCTTGTTTTATGATGAGACTTCCGTTGAGATTATCCATGGCAGCCCATGTTCCTGTTTTTGGGCAAATACTTCCGGTTGGTGTAGAAAT
The DNA here is from genome assembly GCA_036677325.1 of Paucimonas sp. Classification (GTDB taxonomy): domain Bacteria; phylum Pseudomonadota; class Gammaproteobacteria; order Burkholderiales; family Burkholderiaceae_D; genus Paucimonas. The sequence continues at coordinate 39,037 of JAKFBY010000056.1, read as the reverse complement.
AAGATCGTTGGTTGCGTCGGTAGTTTGATGTGCAGATTTATTCTCCGGTGGAAAATATCGGCTTTCTTCTGAAGGAATTTCGCCATCTTGGTATCGGGTGTCCTCCCAAATCAACCGCCAAATAACAGGAAGATTGTTCCCGGTATCGTAAGTGCCGTCGTTTTCCAATAACGTGGGAGCGGGAATGCCGGCCAAAAGATAGTTCATGCAACCGTCTTTGATCTGTGGTTCGTAAATGCCGAACAAGGGGACTTCTTGCCCTGTCTTGACCAATATTTCAGTCTTTGGAACCGGTACATCTGGCAGCAATGCCGGTATCGGCATCTGAGCAAATTGGTCTTTCCAAAAGGTCGTCCATGTTTCCGGTGCAGGGGTATCCGCCATCATGGGTTGCAGACAGCCAGCTTCGCGACCAGCTAAAGAATACTGCTTCATCGATTCAGTCATTTCATCGACATATTTCCCATCATAAAAATGATCTCCTCGCATGCCATTGTTAACCAGCTCTGAATACCAATGGCCAGAAATAGTGCTTGCATCACCCAGGATGCCGCGGTCGTTATAAAGCCACACGGTGCGGTCTCCTTGCGTAAGTCGATCCAGTCCTTTTTCATACATGACTTGGGCTTTGAGAATTTCTGGATAAGAAGTTTCCCAATCAGTGCCAAAGCAACTAAGCTCAGGTTTTGGTGTTGGTTCTTCGCGCACTTGCTTCTCAAATATTTCGACAAAACGGTCAAATGCATCTGATTTACGTTTCCATGCGGTGTAACTGGTTTTTCGCTTCAAGTACCAGAATAATTTCGTGCGGTCTTCCTGCGTCATTTTTCCGGCTGACCATTGTGTTTTGAAAATATCGAAAATACTCATTGATTACATTTTTTAAAAACAAAAAAGACTACTCATTAAGACTTAACTCCTTAGGCGGGATGACGAGCAATTCCCTTAAATCGGAAAATTCTGAATTCTCAGTATAAAAATATTTCAATGCATACAGCTTATTGATGTCGATTCGCTTTGTGTGAAATGTTTTCCCCTTTTCGAAATCAAACAAATATTGAAGGCAATCTTTGCAGCCAGAGTTTACTCCTCGAATAAAGAGTATTTGTGCGGCCTGAAAATCCGGCTTTTTAGATGAAAATTTGGAAACCCCTAACCCTTCGTAAGCTGGCGCATATCCTTGGAGTACAGCACATTGCAGCATCTGAATACCCATATTTTCCATACCTTCGATCCAGTTTGCCAAACGAAAACCTACCAGATGCATTGCATGCGGACTGCCATGATCTATGGCTTTTTTCAACAATGAAAATTTCAGTTGAAAATTCAATTCATGAAAAGTCGCCAGCTTATAGGAAGCAATGGGGATATTCTTTCCATCCAAATCAATCAGTGTAGTTACCATCTGCCCCCACTCCTGGCTACCGGGACCAAACACCTTACCTTTAACCGTATAAAAATGATATTTTGCTTTCCAATGTCCAGCCTCAATCGCATTGATAAAAAGCCGATCACTCTTATCAAGGTTTTTTTCAATAGATAAATCCGTGGATTTTTTAAAGCTGACAGCCTTCGAAAAAAGATTCTCCACCTTCCCCGAAATAGCTGGTAGATAGTCATTTTCATTACGGCAATCGAATGAATAATTTTGAAAAAACAAGGCAAGCTCATCGCTTGCAATAGATAGCTTTTCTGTAGCAGACGCAGACAAAGGTAAAAACAATCCTTTGACAAAGAAAATGGCAATAGTTAACGCGGTGAAAATTTTAGGGCAGCGCGCATGTAAGTTCTTGATCATGGCATCGGCTTTGGCGGCAGCGGGCAGATTCTGTCGATATTGGGAAACGTTTTTGTTTTGTCCGCATCGAGTTCTCCATGCAATCGGTCATAGCAGGCGGCACGGACAGGATCTTTTTCCAAACCGTATTCTCCTTCATTAAAAATTGAATAAAGGTTATACAAGCTTTGGCTGTTGCCCAATGCGGCAGTTTTTTGATAGTAGAACAGGCCACGTTCTTTATTTTCTTCACCTATAAAAAAATATGTTCCCAGTTTTAGGCCTGCTTTTGCATGCCCTTGCGCCAAAGCGCACTCCAACATTTGGATCGCAATCGGCATTCCCTTGTCCCGGTCAGGCGATACCGCAAACTCCCCGATTAATTTTTCGCCCACAACATACTGCCCCTGCGCATTGCCTAGGTCAGCTGCTTTACGAAAGTATGCCAATGCAGCCAGCCGGTCCTGTTTAACGCCGATGCCTTGTTGCAGGAACACTCCCATCTGGTAATACCCTAAGCCCAAATTCATGGCAGTCAAGCGCTCTGCATATGCAACAGCTTTGGCTTCATTGACTGGCACGCCTTCGCCAATCGAATAAATCCTCGCCAGGTTATTGATTGCCTTGAAGTGATTGAGTGCGGCAGCTTTTTCGTAGGCATTAACAATCGCTTGCTCCGTGCCTTCCGTGTTTTCCTTTTCCAGGCGTCGTCCAAGCTGAAACCATTTTTCCGCTTCTTCATCGCGCTTTGTAGGCCACAGGTTTTTTTCATGCACGCACTTGAATTCCAGCGTTTTCCAGTCAATTTTTTTGGTTTCATCCATGATTTTTTGTGCTTCACTTTGGTGACAGCCGAGTATGTAGATCGGCAATAAGGCAAACATCACGACACACAGGATATTTTTAATGGAGAGATTCGATGATATATGATTCAACATACGATTAATCCAAGCCCTTAGCTGAATCTGCATCATCAAAAAATTCGATGAGAGGTGCCACAAGAGATTTTTTCGTTGCTTTAGCTATTGCATTAACCGCCATAATTTTTCCCCATCGCTCAAACTCACTTTTCATATCCTCCAGCGGTGCTTGCTTCGTATGAATCTTCCAAAGATGGTCCCGCCACTGCTTGGTCAGCGCAGGGGAAGGACAGGCAATGGCGATCTCGCTATCGCTCTCCATGCTGCGTGCGTTCACGTTGGCGGAGCCGAGCGTAAAAAATATATCGTCTACCAGCAACAACTTCGAGTGCACGTAAATATTGGTGTATTTCATGCCTTGCGGTGTATTTGCGCATGCTTCCAGTGTGCAGATATGGATATTGACGCCCTCTAGATCAGCTTTGCGAAGCTGGTCCGGGTTCTTCGCATTGTCTTTTTCATTGAGCTTGTCAATTTTCGGCATGCTGTCGGATTTGCCAAATGCTTTAAGCATTTCGTAGGTTTGAAATCGTCCTTTATCGTCCGGCACATTGATCACGGCAAAAACGTAAAAGTCTTTATTCCATTTCGCCTGCTTCAATGCCCGCCGGTTTGCACGCAACAGCATTGGAAATTCTTTGTAACGGAAATACTGGTTTTCGAAATAAATATAGTTACGTGCATTGCACAGAGCTAATTGATAGCTGTGCAATATTGATTTTTCTGTATTTTCTTCAGGCTGGGTTCGCGTGATTTGCGCGACTTCGGTTTTGCCACGGCTTTTGGCGGCCTTTTCGAAATCTGCGGGCTTCAGCGTGTCTCGTATCGGTTCAAAATTGGTCCTTTTTTCATCGATCGGCAGAAAGCTTTCAGCACTGTCCCATGCAGTGGAAAAGTTTTCGTTCAAATCAAATAAAACACCGCCATACACACGACAGGAAACATCTTGCCATGGCCTGAAATTTTGGCGCGTCTCGGAATGATATTCATGCGCATCGGTATCCCAATAGTCGCGCATCAGATTATGTCCCATCACGAAACCAACAGCGTGCTCCGGCAATTCATAATCAATCAGAATCATTTTTTGATGGTGAGAAGCGGCCTTACCCATTGCATAGGTGCGTGCCAAATTATCCGTGCCATGCTGCTTCATTTGGTCGTAGTAAACCTTTAAATGATCTAGCTTGTTGAAGTCCCGTGTTCGAAAATCAATCCATGGTGGATGATAATTGAACCAATCTCGGTTGAATCGTTTCGCTTCGTCGTCACCACGATTTACTGCAGCACTGTTTCTGCCACCGCTACCGTACGCATTAAATTCCTCTCTTTTCGTTGAAGACGAACCGCCACCAGCCGAAGTTTGGCCGCCGACCCCGGAGCCCAAACCAGTATTGCCGCCACCGCCAAACAACCCATCTCCAGGAAGATTGTTTTCAAAAGCAGCGATAAACCAGTTTTTCCAGACCAAAATACGTGTCTCCACATGGTCTTTTTCTGCTTTTCTGTTTAGTAATTCACCAAGTCGTTCTCCCCTGGATGGTTTCAGGCGCATGCTTGGGTCAAAGCCCCAGCTAATGATGCAAATAGATTTTTTGGCATTGTTGATCGCATCGTAAACGGCACCGAATGCACGCTCGCCATTAATGAGAGGCTCAATCAAGACACCTGCACGTGGCGGATATTTACTTTTGCCGGTAAACCACGGCGGCGTTACGTTGACGTGGCGATTGTTTTCCAATGACAGGTAAGACTTGTCTTCAGGTATAGAAAAACCAGTCATTTCTTATCGACTCCATATAATTTTGTGCACATTGCAAGGTTTCATTAGAGCCGGACGCAGTCTATCCATTGTGTTTTAGCAGATTGCGGAAATCGTCATTTTCAATACCATGCGGCGCCTTGTCCAATGCTTCATGCTCAAAGCTACGGTACCCTTGATTGGCAAGTTTTTGATTGTTATAAGTGCGGGTATCATCAGAGAATTTTTCCAAGGCATCGACCATAAATGTCTGTCCTGTCGAGAGCACAATTTTATATTGCTGCGTTCCCTCTTTATGTTCCCACATTGCCGCACCGTTTTTGTCTGTTAGCCCTTTTAGGAGTAAAGCACCATCCGCATAGAGCTTATAAGGCTCGTCGGAAAAATTGCTCATTTCTGCAGGCAGTGAACCAATGTTAAAACGCATTCGCCGCTTGATGGGGCTAATTGTAGAGTCTGGAAATTCAGGCAGTACCATATTCATGCTCGTCGGCCCACTCAACTCCTTCATCCCCGCCTTGAACTGCACTACCCCCGGCGCATGAATCTCAATACTGCCCCCCGCAATCTTGATATACGCCCCACCCGCCGTCAGCAGCACATGTTCTTTCGCTGCCGCCTCCACCTTCGCGTGAGTGCTGCTGATATTCACATCCTTGTCTGCAGCAGCTTTTAATTCCGCACTCTGCGCCTGCAGGTCTACCTTGCCGTGCGCCGCATGCAGCTTGATGCCACGGTCACCCTGCTCTTTCCTTTTGGCCTTGGCGTCGCCATAGGTAAACAGGCTGATGCCGGAGCGTACAGCGAGCGCATAGTTGCGCCCCGCCGTGATGCTGACATCCAGTGCGCCGGTAATCGTCATGGACGATGCCGTGACATGCTGGTCCGCCGGCGTCAGCAAGGCCACGCCGCCCGGCGCGCTGATCGCTAGGTCCGGACGGCCGAACGCGGTCACGGTGCCGGCACCGCCGCCTTCGGCAGATCCGATACCCTGCCCGGTCTGCTCCAGCGATTCGATCGGCCGCTGCAATACTTTTTCAGCGGATTCGTGCTGGTCCTGATTGAAACTCTTGCCGACGTAGGCATGGTGTTTCTGCGCGGTGTCGGCCAGGCTCTTTTGCAATTCCAGCGCCTGCTGCAGCTGCGCATGCGCTTCCTTTGCATCCATCTGCGACGAGCCTGCATTGGGACGCGCATCGGCACTCAATAACAAACCCTGCCCGGCCCTGACCGCACCGTATGCCTCGGTGGTGAGTTCGGCGCCATGGCCGTGACTGGCTTGCCGTGCATTGTCGGTCTGGCGCTTGATGTGACCGAGGTTGAGCTGTGTTTTTGCTTTGGTGGTCTGCAGCCGGGCGCCGACCTGCTCGGTGCTGTCATCGAACACCAGTGCGTTGTAGCCGCCCTGGCCGGTCTGGCTGGCACCGATTTCCTGGGTCTTGAAGCCGGACAGGATTGCATTGTGCGCATGCTCGCTGCTGCTGCCGGCAAACCAGGCCGGCGCATTGCCGGTGGCCGCGCCCGCGCCCTGCGCATTCTGGTTGCCCTGCGCATCATCCATGCCCGTTCCGTTGTACAGCGAGCCGATCACGACCGGGCGGTCGATATCACCTTCAAGATAGTCGAGGATCACTTCCTGACCGATGCGTGGCGTAAAACTGCTGCCCCAGTTGGGGCCGGCTGCCGGCTCCATTACCCGTACCCAGATAAAGGCGGCTTCGTTGCCGGGCGCATTGTCGCCGCCTTGCGGATGACTTCTGCGGCTGCCCGATTGCGCGCCGCGCTGCCAGTGCATCTGCACCTTGATGCGGTGATCACGCTCGGTAGTCAAATCCTGGCCGGACGTGCCCACCACAATCGCGGTATGAATGCCATGCACGGTCGGCTTCGGATGCAGCACCGCACCGCGCGCCTCATCGGTCAGCGGGCGCCACGGGATGTCGGCGCGCAGGACATGGAATTCGTTCGCATACAAAGGCTCTTCAGTTGCCACGGAGACAGTAGTATTTGCCGGTTCGCCCAGGCGATCGTTTGCAGCCTGCCGACGGTTGCCGAATACCCCGTCAATCAGGGTGCGCGCCTGCGAAGTGAGGTTGTTGCGGCCCCGATGTCTGACTGAAATAACAGCAAAGGTTGCCGCCGCATCGCCATTGGCCTGGCGGTCGAGATCGTGAATGGCATGATCGGTCAGCACAAACGTGGTGCCGGGCGCCAGCGTCCGGACGGTACCGGTGCCGGTATAGGTCTTATTGCGCGCTTCCAGCGCTTCGAGCTGCAGCCGGGTGAAGCGTTCGGCTTCCGCGCTATCGGCAAAATGACGCTGGCCTGCATGGTCGCTTGCCACCAGTTCCGGCACGGCGCCGTTGTCATGGCTGGTGTGCTGGGTAGTGCCGACCACGCCCACCTGGGTTTCATTCCAGCTGGCCACTGCCAGCACATTGGTGAGCACATGACGCGCGGCTTGCCAGCCGGTGATGGCGTCGGATTGCTCGATTGCTGCGGCCCGATGGAAGCGAATCGGATTGTGTACATTGGGAGTGAAGGCGGTATTGCTGTCGCTGATGACCAATGTATGGCTGCCGAGCGATGCAGAGGCTGTGTCGCCAGTGTGTTTGAACCAGTAAAACAGGCCTTCTTCGGCCAGCAACCGGCCAATAAAAGCCCTGTCGCTTTCCTCGAATTGGGTGCAGACATCGCGTGCTCGGTACTTGGCTGGATCGTTAATCGCAAACCGCCAGCTTGCAAGCAGCCGCCCTTGCCCCTGGTAGTCGGCAAAGATATCGGCTGCAATATCGAGCACCGACTTGTTTTGCCAGACATAACAATCGTGCCGGTAGCGCAGAAACGCACTCCACGGTTCCAGCCGCAGCCGGTAGCGCGCCATGCCGCCATCGGAAGACAGCAGCTCGAACACGGTGACGTGGCCGTGAATCGGGCGCAAATCGGTACGGCATTGTTGCGTCAGTATCTCAAGCAATGCCGGTTGGCCCAGCAAGCCAGAAAGATCAAGCCCGGCATCGGTGCAAAGCACGGTGAGATCGAAGCAGAAATCCTGGCCTAATCCTTCATCACCCAGAATGGATTCCACCAATAGCTGGTCTGCTCCCAGCAACGTGGTCAGGCGCAGCAAGCGATTTTCCTGGGAAAAGCTGGCTAGTTGCGCCTGGAGCGCACTGACAGTTCGGTAAGCGTCGTCATTCATGCCGGTTCTTGGTTCCTGAAAGGTGTTCACCAGTTATTTCTGATACGCAACGAAAAACGATGGCAAATGAATTAAAAAGCGCACACAAGGGCTTAACCACACAGGGAAATGCTGCCTTTATTGTCAATTTAATAAAATTTTAAGAATCATAAAATAATTAATAAGTAATGTCATTAAATTAATATTTTGACTCGTACATCGAAGTAAATAAGATACCCCGAAGAAACAATCTCGCTTGCGGGACAGCGTCGCATCCTGCGGCCGAGGGCACGCAGTATACTGTTGCCTTTTTAAGGCTGTAGCCTGATTTAAAGAAAGCCCTTATGACCGCATTACCCGTATGTCCACAATGCAATTCCGAATTCACGTATGAAGACGGCACCCTGTACATTTGCCCCGAGTGCGCCCATGAATGGCAAATACAGGCTGCAGCGCCGACTGAGGAAAGCAAAAAGGTTTACCGTGACGCAACCGGCAGTGAATTGCAGGATGGCGATACTGTGATAGTGATCAAGGACTTGAAATTGAAAGGGTCGGCAGGAACCGTCAAAATGGGGACCAAGGTTAAGAACATTCGCCTGGTGGACAGTGATCATGACATTGATTGCAAGATCGATGGTTTTGGTGCCATGAGCCTGAAATCCGAATTTGTCAAAAAGGTGTAATCTGCTGGGACGACTTAATTTTCCAATATTCGCCACTTTACGATAGCGTGGCTAAAGCGCAATTCCAATGTCGCATCCCGCCTCTTTTCCGATACGCAATGAATGCCCGCCTGGTACCTGCATATGTGATCGTGACGACCTATTGCAGGATCCTCGCGTCGATATCCGCATCCTGAAATTGACCAGGGAAGAGGAAAAAAAGCTGATTGGACGCATTGAAAACATGTCTTCCTATGCCGACTTGCAGCGCATCCAGGAACGTCTGCATACCCAACTGGGTATCGTTCTTCAAATCATGCCTGGCGGTCACGAAGTTCGCACGGTGCGCGGGTTGCACATCGAGCTTGCCGAACAACCTGGCCTTTGCCGAAAGACCCGGCAATCGGTTCCTGCTGCGATTCGCAAATCTCTGGAAAAAAATCCGGAAATTGTCTATGCCATTCTGAACGCACACGACTTGTTTGGCGCTGGTTAAGATGCGGCAACCACGATGCAAGGCTGAACACCATTACGCGCATGAGCAGGAGATGGTAAATGCGGCACCGCGACCCACTTCGCTAGCGCAATTAATTGTGCCATTCAGTTTGTTTTTTACCAGGTTGTAGACAATATGCAGCCCGAGCCCGCTGCCGCCACTGCCTCGTCTGGTGGTAAAGAAGGGATCGAATATTTTGCCGATATGTTCCTGCGCAATGCCCTTGCCGTCATCGCTGAAAACCAACGTCAGTCGGTGTCCGTCCTGCCACACGCATATCCGAAACAGCCCTGCTTGATTGGCATCATATGCATGCATGCTGGTATTGATGACAAGGTTAGTAACAATCTGGGAAAACGAACCTGGATAGCTGTCGAGCTCAAGATGATCGGGGCATTCTATTTCATAGTTCAGGTTACATTCCCGCAGCAACGGGGACAAGCTGGTCAGAATATCTGCGAGATATGCCTTGATATTGAATACGCGCCGTTCCTCGCTGGATTGGTCGACCGCTATTTGCTTGAAACTGTGGATCAATTCTGCAGCACGCGCCAGATTGGTCAGGATAAGGTTGCTGGTCGTATTCGACATGGCAAGAAATCGTTCCAGATCAGATTTCTTCATCGATCCATCTTCATACAATGTCAGCAAATGACTGACACGATCCTGAAGGCTCGATGCTGCGGTGACACCGACACCAACCGGGGTATTGATTTCATGCGCGACGCCGGCCACCAGCGCCCCCAGGGATGCCATTTTTTCTGATTCGACCAAATGCCTTTGTGTCTGCTGCAATTCGGTCAGTGTCTGGCTAAGCTGGCTATTTGTCTGATTGAGTGCTTGGGTGCGCAATTCAACTTTTTGCTCCAGCTCATGTTCGGAACGCTTCAGACTTGTCACCAGTTCCTGTTGTACCGCTTCTTTCTCTTGACGCAGCTGATGAAAACGGTCGGCAAGCGCAAGGGACAACAGCAGCATTTCCAATGCAGAGCCTATCTGCATGCCGTAAGCAGTGATGAAGCTGGGAACCGGCAAGCCGTAACTGCGTCCGGCTACCAGCATCGCTGACACCAGCAAGAAGCTAAATGCCAGCAGGAAGATGGTTGCGCTGCGTTGCCTGCGTACCTGGCAAGCAATCGCCACCACCAGCACCAGCAGCATGCTCGTCACGTCAATAAAAATACCGAGCTGGATCATGTTGTCGAATGACCAGAAAAAGCCGATGATTTGCACGACATTGACAAGCATGAAACCGCACATCACCCGATCAAGAACTGGTACGGTTTCGCGGGTGGATAGCAGGCGGCGCTGAAACCCCAATAGCGTCAATCCCGTAGCGGCAAAACCGATCATCGGTGCAATCACCGTCCAGGATAGCGACTCTGGCCACAGAAATTGGAATCCCAGACCGCTGAAGGCCACCAGAGACAAGGCACTGGCAGACAAAAACATCACGTAAAGCAAATAGGCACGATCTTTTAGAGAAAAATACAGCAGCAGGTTATACAAGCCAAGCGCCAGCAGCATGCCGTAGTACACTGCCTGCCCCATGTATTCATGCAGGGCGTGCATTCTGAATGTCTTGGGTTCCCACAGCCTTGCCGGTACTTCGAGGGTAGTCCCGGACGCAATTCGCAAGTAAAATACACTGTCGACTCCCGCGCGTAAGGACAAGGGAAATACAAAATTGCGATGTGGTATCGGTCGCTGCGCAAAAGGCCTTGTCATACCGGTGACTACAGGTTTGAACCCACGGTCCGTTGGTCGATACAATGTAATCTGGTGCAGCTGTGAATTCGAAATTTCCAACCAGCGCTCCACCTCGCTTGCGTGAATATTGTGCAGAGTAATGCGCAACCACAGTGCCGACGGACGTGCGCCGAAATTGAGCGAGCCCGCTTGCCGGAACTCTGTCTGGAAACGGTTAGAAAATGTCGCCGCGCTGACCTCATCGATGGTCAATCGTTTATCGGAATCTTCGAATACTTCCCAGTACGGCGTCAGATTGACAGGCTGAGCCACTGCCCCGTCGATGCGGACAACGGCTGCATGCGCGCCGAGGCCTACACCAGCCCACAACAAACTGAGGCGCAGGCAATAAAAAATCACCTTGTACAACATCTGCATCATGCTGATCCGATCGAGGAGAACGTTTAATGTTTCTCCGATGAAATGGACTTGATCGTACCAGAATTGGACGAACATCATCCCTTTTCTGACCTTCAACCGATTCAAGCAGCCAGCAAAAGAATCAAACTCGCGTGCAATTGATAGCAATGACGAGGGAGTGACAGTCAGGATAATCTCTTGATCCCTTAAGTTGCTGGTCAGCTGCATTTTTTGGTCAGCCGCCTGATAGCCCAGGCAATGTGCGAATGCAGTTTTTGCATTTTTCATCTGAGCATTCCATTTCTGTCGTCACTATGTTCGCTGCAGATTCCCGAACTAAATCGACACTATCTCGCTCAACGAAACGACGGGCAACACACCAGCGGCGATTTTCGTCTGATGTGCACATGAAAATATCTGGCGCTATGACGTAAACGTTTCAACTTGAAACTGACAAGGATGACCGCAGTCGATGGTCATGCCGGCCTCGGCCACAGCAGCTTGCGCTAGCCTGGCCACGCCCGCATCCCGGCATCGACGGCAGCATCAAGACTGGCGCGTGTTGCACCTGCTTTGGCCTTGACTGCGAGCCCAGCCAGCAATGCATAGAAAAAACCGGCAAGTGCCGCCGGGTCGGCATCAGCAGGTAACTGACCGTCGCGCTGCGCCCGAACCAAGCGTTGGCATATTTTCTTCTCGCATTCCTCCAAGGTTTTTTGCAAAGCAGTGCCGACGCCGGCTGGCGTCGACGGGCCACCGCGGTCGGCCAATCCATTGACGACGAAGCAGCCACCTGGCAGCGCCGGATCAGTAAACAGGATGGCAAAAAACCTCATGAACCCCTGTACCGCTTGAAAGCCATCACCTTCCTTTTCAAGCAACACAATACTCTCAGCAAGCCAATGCGATGCGTACCGATCGAGTGCCTTTAGATAAAGGGATTCCTTGTCCCCGAATGCAGCATACAGACTAGGCTTGCTCAAACCCATGGCGTCCGTCAATTCAGCCAGCGAAGCACCCTGGAAGCCATTGCGCCAGAAAATTTCCAGCGCTCGACCTAATGCTTCATTGGCATCAAAGCTTCGTGGACGCCCTCGTTCCTGTGCCATTTTTTCCTCGATCAGCCAATTCGCTTGACATTATTATACCGGTCGGTACATTATATACCAACCGGTACATATATCGGCCGGTAAGCGCTTTTGTCTTACTTAACTTTTATCTGCCGCAGCATGCGGTGCAACTGGAGAACCACATGAATCGACTTCAAGGAAAAACCGCCCTGATCACCGGGGGCACGACGGGCATCGGCTTTGCGACGGCAAAGTTATTCATTCAGGAAGGCGCGCGTGTTGTCATTACCGGGCAGGACGAGCAGCGTGTGCGAGACGCTGCTGTGGCGCTCGGTCCCGATGTATTGGCAATTTGTGCCGATGTTGCCTGTGCAGCGGATATGACAGCGGTCGCTGAGCGCATCAAGACGGCACTCGGCGGACTGGACATTGTCTTTGCCAATGCCGGAATCGCCAGGCCGGCATCTTTTGCCGACGCGGATGCGGCAAACATTGACGACCAGATCGACGTCAATCTGAAAGGCGTGATCCATACCGTGCAAAAAACTCTGCCGATCCTCAATCAGCCGGCCAGCATCATCTTCACGTCGACCGCGTTGGCGGAGCAAGGCATCGACAACCTCAGCATCTATTCGGCCACCAAGGCGGCGATACGCTCTCTTGCACGCACGCTGTCATCTGAGCTGAAGGACCGGTCGGTGCGTGTCAATGTACTGAGTCCAGGCCTGATCGAGACGCCCATCTATGGCAAGCTCGGAATGCCTGCAGAGCTGGTGCAGACCTGGGCTGGCATGCTGTTGGAAAAAGTACCTGCCGGCCGTTTTGGCCAGGCAGACGAAATTGCCAAAGCGGCCCTTTTCCTGGCAAGTGATGACTCGTCGTACATCGTTGGAGAAAACATTCTGGTCGATGGCGGCATGGCGACCGTCTGATCCCACAATCCTGTACGCACGGCGCGGATGTCATGCGAAAGCTGCATTCGCGCCAAAATGTACAGGAGCAGACCGTCTGCATCGAGTCGGTCAGGCTCGCTGTGCAGGCTGCAGTCCTTTCAGGTTGAAAGACTGCGTATCGACATTGCGGGCATTGCCAAGTCTGGGTGCCGTTCCAGCAAATTTTCAGCAGGTTTCGAGCAAGTGCGCCGACGAAGCTTGTTACTATCTGACGCGCGGCGTTGCAACGTGGGCGCGGAGAAATTCGCCCAATTGCGCAGCACTGGTCGGCCGGCTAAAGAAATATCCCTGCGACTCATCACAATCATGATCGCGCAGATAATTTTCCTGCGCCTTGGTTTCCACGCCTTCGGCCACGATGGTCAGGCTCAGGGTCCGGCCCATCGCGATGATCGCGTCGGTAATGGCGCGGTCTTCCGGGTTGTTGGTAAGATCGCGGATGAATGAGCGGTCGACCTTGAGCGTATCGATCGGAAAACGTTTGATCTGCGCCAGTGAAGAATAGCCGGTGCCGAAATCGTCGAGGGCGATGCGCACTCCCATTTCCTTCATCGCTCTTAACATCCTGATCGCATTGTCGATGTTTTGCATCGCCATGCCTTCGGTAATTTCCAGTTCCAGCAGTTCTGGATTCATGCCGGTTGTTGCCAGTGCGGTGGCGATATCGTTTAACAGCCCTTCTTCAAAAAACTGACGGGCCGACAGGTTGACCGCCATGCATAATGGTGGCAAGCCTTCCTGTTGCCAGGCTGAATTTTGCCGACAGGCCTCCTGAATTACCCAGCGTCCGATGCCGATGATCAGACCGGTTTCTTCAGCCAGCGGAATAAACTGGGTCGGCATCACGATGCCAAGCTCGGGATGCTGCCACCGCAACAAGGCTTCGACACCGGTAATCATGCCGGAATTGAGGTCCAGCTTGGGCTGATATTCCAGAAAGAATTCGCGACGTTCCAGTGCCAGGCGCAGGCTCGCCTCCAGTGTCAGCCGCTCCAGCGACATGGTTTGAATACTGTCCGAATAGAACTGGAAATTGTTCTTGCCCTGCTCTTTTGCCAGATACATCGCCATGTCGGCATTTTTCATCAGGGTCTGTTCATCCAGGCCAGCTGCCGGATACATGCAGATGCCGACACTGGCGGTGACGCGGCACTCCTGTCCCGACAATGTCACTGGCTTGCTGATGGCAGCGAGAATTTTTCGAGCGACCGCGGCAATCTGTTCCGACTCTGCCACCTCTTGCACCAGTATCACGAATTCGTCTCCGCCTAGGCGGGCAACTACATCGCTTGAGCGCAATTCCTGCGACAGGCGGCTGGCAACCTCGCGCAGCAGTTTATCGCCAGCTTCGTGGCCCAGTGTATCGTTGATGATCTTGAAGCGATCCAGGTCACAAAACATCAGGCCGAATGTGCGGTTGTAACGCCGCGCCAGCTGAATCGCCATGTTCAACAGCTGGCTGAACATCATCCGGTTCGGCAAACCGGTCAGGCCGTCGTGGTTGGCGAGATATTGAATCCGCTCTTCATCGTGCTTTTGTGCGGTGATGTCGCGTCCGATGCCACGGTAGCCGATGAATCGGTCGCCGTCATGCATTGGCTCTCCGCTGACCGAAATGTAACGGCGTGTACCGTCAGGCAGTTGCCGGTGCATGACAGTATCCCGAAACGGCTGGTGCGCGAACAGCGTCGCCCGGTGCACATCCCATCCCTCGTCCGTCTCCAGGCCACACTCCCATCGTGCCAATCCGAGATAGCTTTCCGGCGCCGCGTTCTCGCCGCCAATGACCGAGCGACCTTCGAGGCGGATGAACCGGAATTGTGCATCCTGCTCCCAATACCAATCCGACGACAGTTCAGTCAGGCTGCGAAACCGCGCTTCGCTATCACGCAGCTGTTTTTCAGCAGCCAGGCGCTCATCTTCACGCTGAAAGTTATCCAGCGCAAAGGAGACGTTTTCTGCTACGCGCTGCAATAGCGCGACCATTTCATTATCGAATTCATTCTTTTCGAAGGAATTGAAGGCCAGCAGGCCGACACTTTGTCCCTTCTGGATCAGTGGGAATACCCCGGCAGAATGCCATCCGGCCTGACGTGCCATGTCGTGCCAGGGCCGCAGGCGTTCATCATTCAGAAAATCATTGGTCACGCAGGGTTTCTGGGTGCGAAAGGCCGTGCCAACGGTACCGCGCCCTTCCGGCAGGCTGTCATCGACGGAGATGCGGTTTTTCCGGACAATTCCAGCTGAGGCCCCTGTCGTTGCGACGGCGATCACCCATTTGGTGCCGGGATCGACTAACAGGATACTGGCATTGGAAAATTTGCTGCCGTGCACCGCAGCATCACATACCCATTTGAACAGTTCATCACGAGATTTTGCACGCAGGATCGCTTCATTGGAGGCGCTCAAGGCGGCATACATTTTTCCGAGCCGGACATTCAGTTGCTCCGAATGGTCACAGTCTCTTTGAGTGGGATGGTCCATACCGGATCGGCTCGTTAAAGTTGTAAATTATTGAAAGACGTATTATTGCCCAATATTAATAAATCACCAACTTTACCGCCAATTTCCCCATCGTATTTCCACCTAGAAAAAGTGTCCTGAATTATTACGTTATCGCGAACCGGTGCAGGATGTTTGCAGAATTAAGTGGAAAGGCGTTTCGCCCTGTAATCAATTACCGACACAACAAATTAAGACCTGCCCCGTCCTCAGTTAATTTAAAAGACAGTACTTGCTGAGCAATTCCGAGAGTGCCACCATGGTTTTACCCAATCTGCCAGTCGACATCCGCTTGGAAGAGGCCATCACCAGCGCATTCAGGAAGCTAACGCAGATAAGAGCGTGTACTCTCGACCGCCAGGAAAATCTCGCGCAGAAATACGACCAGACCGCCAATGAAAGCACCCATCGCAACAATGAATAATCCTGCAATCACGCCAGCCAGCTTCGCCGCCAGAAAAGCATCGACAAATGCCGTCGCAATAATCAAGCCGACAAACAGGCCACAAGAAACTTCACACATTACCGCAAGATAAATCAGGCGCAACCGGCGCCCCAGTAAGCCAAGTTCAACTTCCCGGAAACTGCTGTCTATCACCCTGTTCTCATGCAATTGCAGCTCTAGCTCCCGGATCCGATCGACCACGCGAGCCAGACGATTGGTCAATACAGCAATAATCGTCCCGACTGCAGTAAGCAGGAATACCGGGGCGACCGCGAGCTGGATGATATGCGTGACATCGTCGACTTTAATTAGCGGAAACAGAAACAACTCCTTATGGTGACTATGGTGTCAGCCAAAATTCACAGCCTAGGCACAAGCAGATGGACCAAGCAATGAGAAACAAACCAGAAACAAAATAATATTCAGTTCAGCAAATACCCTTAAAAAGGGTCAACTAATTATTGCTTTTCTGCAACAATAAACCGGGAACGTTATCTGATTCGAAGTGGATCGTACAATACATTATGCCGAATTTCCGTAGATACATAAATTGCGTCAATCCATGAAAAAATGCCTTCTACTTCATCCACTACATGATCAATTTGTAAGAAGAAGTAAGAAGTCAGAACCGTGAGGCAATTTTATTATCCAATAGCACCATATTCAACAATTGCTGGTGGCCCTATGAAACGCCTTGCCGTTCCTCTTTGTTTTGCAGCCTTGTTAACTGGCTGTGTAGCTGTGCCTTACGATGCCTATGGAAGCTACCAGACCGGGCCGGTGGTATCCGGCTATTATTCGAACGGCTATTATGCGGCCCCCTCCCCCTATTACTCAGCCCCGGTACAGACATATGTGACGCCGGCGCCAGTCTATGTCGGGCCGCCGATTCACTTTAGCTACAGTCGCAACGTCCGCCCCGGCAACCATCGGTACGACGGGCACCGGCATGGAGGCCATCGGCACGGCCGCCACTGACTGCTCAAACCGGCAGTCGCGGCATTCATTAATATCCACTGGCCTAATCGAACCCGCGAATATCCTCACCCTTGACACTTGGCAGGTGCCAACTAAAATGGATCGCCAGCAGCCGGAACAGGATACCGCCGGCCAGCGCAAGCATGGATGCGACGCCAACCGGGATACCATTTGCCAGCATCGCCACATAGGCAGCGCCGGCTGCCAGCGACACACTGGCGTAGATCTCCTTTTGCAGCACCAGCGGAATCTGGTTGCACAATAGATCGCGCAGCAATCCGCCAAACACGCCCGTGACCATTCCGGCAATGACGACAATACTGTAGTGCACGCCAGCTGCCAGACCAATGTTGCATCCAATAATCGTGTACACCACCAGTCCCAGCCCGTCGACCAGCAAAAAAAGCCTGCGCAAATGATGTAGATGGCGCACCGTAAACGTCGTCACGATCGAGGCCAGCACGGTCAATACAATCAATTCCGGCTGCTGCACCCAGCTCAATGGATAGTGGCCGAGCAAGACATCGCGTATGGAACCGCCGCCCAGTGCGGTAATGGTGCCGATCAGGCAAATGCCAAACAGGTCCATGTTGCGACGCATCGCCATGATGGCGCCTGACATGGCCCCGGCAATTATGGCGAGAATGGACAGGAACGTGATCAGCATCTGTTTTTGGCTGTCTTATCGGCTGCGTACAGTGCGCGCGGGGCGCAAGGGATCGAGCAGGTGCGTCAATGCATTGTGGTCCAGCTCGTACATCAGTGCGATCAGCGTGCCCAGCTCACCCGAAGGAAAACCTTCCCGGGCGAACCAGCCAAGATAATGTGCCGGCAAATCGGCAAGCAGGCGGCCCTTGTACTTCCCATAAGGCATTTCACGGGTAACCAGCAACTGCAAGTGCTCGGCATTCATGGTCGACAGGAACCTCCGCAATTAATCATGGGCGTGCTCATTCGCAATGGCGAGGGGTCAAGCGCGACTTACACGCAATGATGCAAGCGCAATATAGCGCATGCGCCGGCAGTGCTCAATCGGTGCCGTCGACACGGTAAAAATCTGCCAGTCTCTGCCGCACCTGCTGCTGCACCTGCGGGTCACTCAAGCCCAGTTGATCGCTGGTCTGGATTAAATGATCCCGGTACTTGCCCGGCCAGCCAAGCGCATCGTCATCCAGCGCAAACCACTGTGCCGGCTTGCGCCGCTCGACATCGCCCAGGATCTGCACGCCGCGCGGCGCGGTGTCGAAGTCTGCCTTGAGAATCTTTGGATGCAGAAAAGTCGAGCCGATCACCCGTTCCTGCAGTGCAGGCGACAGTTCATGCTTGGCCTCGTTGAATCCCAGTTCGCGCACCCAGGTAGTCGACAGCACGATCTTCAGATCCGGATATGGCTTGAGCAACTCGTCCAGTATCGGCATCCATTCGAAAAATGTCCGGCCCGGCGTCTTGATATACATGCCTCGGGTTCGATTACGCAAGACATTACCGTCATGCAGTACGGCGTCATAGTCCAGATAACAAATCTTCATGTGATGTCCAGTCTAGATAGCGATAAAGCGCATTTTGAAGTTTCTGCCCTTGATATTACCTGTACTCAGACGCTCGTAGGCCTGCTCGGCAATGCGACGGTCCAGCGCCACATAGGTCATGAATTCAAACACGCTGATCTTGCCGACCTGCTCCTTGGTCAGGCCTGCATCGCCGGTCAGCGCGCCCAGCAAGTCGCCGGGACGCAGCTTGTCTTTCTTGCCGCCCATGATGCACAAGGTCACCATCGGTGCCCGAACGGCTTCACCTGGTCCGGCTTCCAGCGATGCCAGGTCAAACCAGTCGACCGGCCGTCCCTGATACTCCTCGATCAGCTTTACCCATTTCTTTTCATTGGGCGCACACAGTGAAAGGGCCAGCCCTTTTTCCTGCCCACGGCCGGTACGTCCGATACGATGTATATGCACCTCGGTGTCTTTCGAGACATCCACATTGATCACCGCACCCAGCGTCTGGATATCCAGGCCGCGGGCGGCAACATCGGTTGCCACCAGCACCGAACAGCTCTGGTTGGCGAACAACACCAGAATTTCATCGCGCTCGCGCTGCTCCAGGTCACCATGCAGGGCCAGCGCGGAAAATCCTTGTTCACGCAATTCGTCGGCCAGTTCACGGCAATGAATCTTGGTATTGCAAAACGCCAGCGTCGACACCGGCTGATAGTGCTTCAGCAGGCGTGCCACTGCGCTGTTGCGATCTTCATAGCCGATCTCGAAGAAGCGCTGTTCGATCTGGCCGGCTTCATGCTGCGCTTCGGCGGTGACTTCCACCGGGTCGCGCAGGAACGGTGCACTAGATTTGCGAATATCTTCCGGATAGGTCGCGGAAAACAGCAGGGTCTGGCGGCGGGCTGGACAGGCACTCACAATGCCGGCGATTTCCTCGAAAAATCCCATATCGACCATGCGGTCGGCTTCGTCAAGCACCAGGGTTTGCACGGTGCTAAGGTTGATGCTGCCGCGCCCGATATGGTCGCGTATGCGCCCCGGCGTGCCGACCACGATATGCGCGCCATGCTCCAGCGACGCCATTTGCGGACGCATCGGTGCGCCGCCGCACAGGGTCAATACCTTGATATTGTCGGCAAAGCGTGCCAGCCGGCGCAATTCGTTCGAAACCTGATCGGCCAGTTCGCGGGTTGGGCAAATTACCAGTGCCTGGATTGCAAAATAGGTGGGATTGAGCTTGTGCAGGATGCCGATGCCGAAGGCGGCAGTCTTGCCGCTGCCGGTTTTTGCCTGCGCAATCAGATCGCGCCGTTCCAGGATCACCGGCAGGCTGTGCGCCTGGATCGGCGTCATTTCGAGGTAGCCAAGCGTATCGAGGTTGGCCAGCAGGGCCGGCGCCAGAGGCAGGCTGGAAAATGAAAACTCATTCATGATGATCCCTGCATTAAGGGTAAGACAGTCTAACAGGCTGGCCAGTAACCGGCCCAGGACCGGGCAATGCCGGCTCTGCGCGCTGCAGAAAACGAAAAGCCCGACTACCTGCGTCGGGCTAATCCATTTATTTGGTTGCGGGGACAGGATTTGACCGTTATTTGCCAGTCATGCGCTTCCCCGGACTCATTTAACAGGACGTATTATACGCACTATTGCCACCAGACTAAAAATCCCTCTTCGGCAAAGCGCACTTAAACATAGCTAGAATAATAATACTTCTTAATAATAATAATACTTCTTAATAATTAATTCAGGGAAACCCATGGAAAAGCCATTGTCGGCACGGCTGCTGGAGTTATCAACCAGCCTGCATAAAGGCCAAGAAGTTAGCAAATCAGACGTGGTTGATACCATGATGGAAGCGGCCAATTTCATCGGCAATGATCTATTGAAGAACGAACGACTGCAAAGGCAGCATGATCGTGATCGGTGGGATATCCAGAAAGAATTGGTGGAAAAAACCTATAACGGCGCATCAGCGTATGCCAATGTAATCATGATCGGCGGCTATGCCGGATTCTTTGCTATTTGGACTTTGATGAAACCAGAAATGTCACACGTGCAAGTATTCTGGTCTGCACTCTTGATTACAATATCCCTCGTTTGCTTCATTGGATGGGAAGTATTGGCAATGTTTCATCGTTCGAAGGTTCTAATTGGATTGGCTAGGACAGCAGAAGATCAAGCCACGTTCGTAGCCAAGCTTGATGCTTACAGATCTGACATGCAACAATTCACGATTAAAGTGCTTAAGTGGTGGGCGCGGTTTCTTGCTGTGTCGGCAGCCACAGCGATCGGTGCGGTAAGTATCCTGCTTTATGTGTTTTCGCGAGGTCTGTGGCTTGACTATTTTGGCATCTAACAATGGCCAACAATGCCCTATCACTACTCCAGGACGGCGAACTCTGCACCGTGACTACAGCGGCCGGCGAGCGCGAGGCTGCTTGGAATCCCTACGAGTGGTGCTTTAACTTTGCCGATGGCGAGACTTGCCCGGTAGCGGACGTGATCGAGTGGCTGCCGGGGGCGAAGTTTTGACCCGACTAAATGCCAACCTTGCGCAAGCATCCGACCACCACGCCCCATATCTCCAGCTCGTCAGATTCCGCGAAACGGATTGGCTTGTAATCGGGATTCTCTGCCCGCAGCTCCACGGCATTGCCCACCTTTAAAAACCGCTTGATCGTGTATTCCCGATTGACTACGGCAATGACAATGTGCCGGTGCTTGGGCTCGACTGATTTATCAACGATTACTTTATCCCCATCCATGATCCCCACATTTTTCATGGAATCACCCACCACGGTAAAAATGAATGTGGCGCTCTTGTTCTTGATTAGGTAATCATTTAAATCAAGATTCTTTTCTTCATAGTCCGCAGCGGGTGAAGGAAAGCCGGCAGGTATGCGATGCTGGATATGGCGCGTTTGCCATGGAATAGGCATCTGCGCGGCGGGCATGGAATGCTGCAACAGCGTTAACTCATGCAGCGGCCTGATCGGATAAATGATTGTGTGGGTCATGATGCAATACTGTATGCGTATACAGTACTTGCCGTCAATTGAGACTTTATAGATTGGAAGAAATAAATGTGCAAAACCACTTGCTGGCACGCTTAAAATTTGCTTTTTATGTCTAGGAGGTCACATGACTGAAGCACAAGAATCCGCATTAAAATCCATCAAGCATGGTCTCCATTCCGCAGCAGGCAACCATCGCGGCATGGCAAGTAAATTATTGAAGAATTTTGATGAGCAAAAATTCGACGACCTAGTGAAGCAGGTTGAATACTTCAGGAAAGTCTGCTTACCAATAGATCAGCGCTTCCCCATCCGTTTCCACTGGGCTTCCTCTATTTGATAATCCTCAGAGCATGCCTTGTCGCAGAACAATAGCGATTTGATCAATGGCTCCTCGCAGTAATGGCAATGCCCCTTGGTGGTCAGCACCGACTGCCTATTTTGAGCAATCCGGATCTGCTCTTGGATTGTGTACTCTACTTCCTGCGATGCGCGGTCGGCTTCGTCTGCTATACGTTCCCCACTTGTTTCCAATAGGCTTGCCAGAATGCCGGGTACCAAGCCAGGTACATCATGCGACGCCTTTAATCTTCTCGATCGTGCGCAGGCCACCGATGCCCAGCATGCCCAGCAGGACGGTACTCATCTCGGTAAAGTCCAGCACCGGCAATTCGATCGGATGGCCGGCAGCCGTCAGGCCGAATGCCACCGCCGGCGCCAGGACAAACTTGTAAGCGAATGCCGCGCCGCATATCCACCCAATGAAGGGCCGCCAGCCAGCCACGAACAGGGATGTGTTGGCCGCTTCGACCTGGTTGACGGCCATTTGGCCGGTGGCGATCTTCAGGTCAGCATCGAGTTGCGCCAGCTCGCCGGTCTGTGCCATCGCCAGCAATTTCAGCTTGGCTTCGGCAGCATCGGCCGCGTTCGGGAAGAATTTGTCCAGTAAGGTGCCAAGTACGGGAATTAATGCAGGCCACATAATCAAATCTCCACTCGGTTAAGGAACCAGCCAAACACATATTCTTCGTCCTTCGAGCGGGCCTCAGCCAAGGAAATGTACTTGTCGCCCTGTTGTGCATTGAGCATGCGCAGCAGCACCTTCGCGCCATCCTGCTTGCGCAGATCGAGGTATGCCTTCAGTGCCGCCAGCGTCATGTTGCCCACGGAGCCATCTGCCGAGATATCCGGAAAGCTCTTGCCCTCACGGTTTAATACATTCAAGGCGCGCTGCAGGAAGGTGCCTGCCCGCGACTGCCCCATGTTGACGCCGGTGTCGAACAGCTCTTCGGCAATCGCCGCATTGATCTTGCCGATTTCGTTGAAGCGAGGCTGTATCCAGTAGCGTTGCCGGTAAATTTCGCGGGCCTGCATCTGCGTCATGTCGATCATGCGCCCGGTATAGCCAAACGCGCGCGCCACGGCAATGGTCACGCCCCAATTCGTTTCGCCACCGGAGTCTTTCGGGTCGTTGACGTAGCCGCCTTCGGTGTCCACCAGCTTGTCGAGCATCTGTTCTAAGTTCATTTGTCCCTTCCTTCCAGCATGGCGGTGCGCTGGGTGATCAGGTCGATCGTTCTGCGCAATTCATAGACGGTATCGCGCAGGGTATCAAGCCGCATATCCCGGTCATCGAGCCGCTTTTCCAGCTTCGCATAGGCCACGATGATCTGGTCGAGCTTATTGGTCTGGCCGGCTGCCTGCCAGCCAAGCGTGATCATGAAGGTTGCGATTGCCACGGCAGCGCCCACTAGCCAATGAAGCGGCAGGCGAAGATCAACTATTTTTTGTGTTTGTTGGGACATGACTTTCCTTGTTACCCCGGAGCTAACCGGGTGATATAAAAAAGCCGCACAAAGCGGCTGAGTGGTTAAGCCTCAATTGCAGCTAGTCGTGCCTCGATGCCGCGAGCAATGAACAAATTCAACTGGTCATACCGGAATGCGTACTTGTCGCCGGCGGCGCGAACCAGGCGAGTCTCGTACACTGGCTCCGCGTCTTCTTCGACTTCCTCGGTAACGGTTTCCATAACCGGAACAGGGTGTGTCATCGGCTTGCTGCTGGCGGGGATAGCCTCGGTGGCTGGTGTGGCTAGCCGAATAATCTGACCGGCCTTATCTAGTTTGGCAGGCTTACCAGGCTTTGCAGGAACTGCAGGCCGGTGCAGGATGATGGCCTTGCCTTCCTCGTCAAGCACTTCGACCAACTCAAACATAGGCTCATCAACCACCCTGACAACCGACTTGCGAACGGGCTTTCCGTCAATGATTTCAATCTCGAATTCATTGACTGCTCTTGGCTTTGTCACTTGCCGCTGAATTTCTCGCTTAACTTTGATCTTTTCGCCAGCATTGACATGAACGGTTTCGTACAAATCGTCCCACTCGTCATGGCAAATGAAGCCGTAGCCGAACGGGTCAAGACCGTGCCCTTGCATGATCTCAATTGCGCGCTGCACCGTCATGCCGATGTGACGCCGGGCATCTTCACCTTTTGCTTCGATAGAAGCAAGGAACTGATAGATGCCAATTTCCTGGGATAGAGCTTTTGCGGCCGCAATTTCGGCATCGGAGAAGGAAGCAACTGCCGACTTATCTCGGGCGTCCGATGTATTGATCGTGCCAGTGCCTGCGTAGATAGTTGACCAGCGAAACGAAGGAGCGCCGACCGGCTGTGTGTTGTCTGCGAGAGGAAAGAAGCCGCCACCAACGTATGTATCGCCGCCGACTGGTTGCAGGCGAATGTCTTTTAATCCCGTGCCAGATTTAGATGCTTGCAGCCATGCATACATGCCAGCAGTATTCACGCCAAAGTTAAGGCTCATGCGCCCGGCTGTTTCGCCATCGCTGATGCAGACGCCATCCACTCCACTTGAGCCATCGGAACTTGTCGTCGCTATTTCGCAATCGTTTATCGCTGTCAACGTTCCGATGCTAACTTTGCCGCCGCCTGAAGCCAGCACCACATTGCCGGCGTTATAGGCGTTCACCAGTACGGGTGCAGACTCTCCGAATATCCGGCTACCCTCAAGAACTAAATCACCATCGCCACCGATGCTTGCGACACCAACGTTTCGCCGCACATAGACCTGCGCAGTACCAACGTTATCGCCAAGAAAAGAATTAATGAAAAATCGGCCATCGTAGAAGCCGCCAAACAAATATTTGCTGCCAGTACCCGTCCAAATATCACCCGACGCGACGCCCGTTTCGGCTCGCTGCATTGCAAAGTTATCCGGCCCCATCGCAAGCCACATAGCAGAGCGCGACGGATCATAGTACCGATGCACGCCGTCCGTGTAATCCATGTTGACGGAAATATTGGCCTCTGGATTGCCGAGCATCCCGACGGCTACCTTTATGGTTCCATTGCCTGCGGTCGTGTTGTAATACTCAGTGAAGATTGCCCCGTTCTTCGAGAGTTTTGCGTTGTCCGTCGATACTGGAGCAAGCAGGTTTTCTTGCACTGTGCGACCATCTGCCGCCCCCACCAGCGATGCGCCAGCAGCTGCGGCAAGGTCACCAATATCCCCAGCGCGCCGACTCCAAACAGTCGTGCCATCCGGGCGTTTCAGTGTGATGTCATAGGCGCCCGCTGCCAGGTAGAGCGAAGCAGGCAATTCGCCTCGGGCATTCAGCGCGATATATTGCCCGCCTGTGCCGTCATTTGTGTAGGTATGAGGGATTGTTCCTGCAAGGTCGGTGTATGCGACTTTTAGTGTAGTCGTACCCTGTGCATAGGTGTACAACCTGCCACCGACTAGCAAATGTCCTAGATCGGAGAACTCTTGAATGTTAATATTGCCGACCAGAGTAGCCATTTTGTCTTACTTTCTATAGCGCCTCACGGCGTTTAAGGGGTGTTATGGATTTCGCAGATTATTTATGGATCAAGTTTGCCATCGTCGTTTTAGCTGCATTTATTTATGGATTATTAGGTGGTGATGTTAGCGGGAAGTAGCCACCGGCGCCACTCGATACGCGCCCTGTAATGCTTTTTCTGCGCTCGCCGGCATCGCCATTGGAGCCCCTAGCATCGCCTTGCGGATAGCGTTGCTGTTTAGCGCCATATTTACACCGCGCCCAGCCACCGCACCTCCTGCCAAAGTCGGAATGCCGGCCAACGTACCAGCCCCCAAGCCCACCACCGCCCGCTGCATGGCGCCGTGCTGACTTTCCCGAGTCTTTACGAACTGTGCTGCGATATCGGCTAGTTCCTGCAATTCCGGGTTGTTGATGTTTTTCATGTTGGCCATGCGCGCCACCGATATATCGCCTTCTGCGCCATTTTTCGCAATCTTTTCGAGCGACAGCATATTGCTGTACTGCTTGCGCGTTTCCGCAAATGCCGCCGCCTTTGCTGGCCCAATTGAACGATCTAGCGCATCCATTAATGCGCTTTTCATCTCGCGAGCGTGGAAGGCTTCCGGCGTCGAGCGCCTTCCGATCCGGTCCAGCGTGCGCTTGATGTTGTAAGCCGCTTGGCCGTCGATCTGGCCGGTTGCACCCTTGTCCATCAATTCGCTGATCTGGCCCTTGATCGCCGCCATGCCATCCGAGCCGAGTTCGCGGCCCGCCGTGCTCTCGATATCGCCAAGGCGCGTCATCAGCACATCATCGACCGTCACCGTATTGTTTTTCAGTACATCATCAAACTTCGCGCCCAATACCTCATTAGCCTTGCGCAGTGCGCCGGTCACGTTGTCCGAGTCCTGCCCAAAAGTTCGGGAAAGCGCCCGATTAAGCTGTGACTCCATGCCTGTCTCGGTAGCTGCACGGCCCGAAAACGGCACATAGTTGAGCGTTGCGGCAAGTGCATTCATCGGCTTGCTGTTGACCAGTCGATCAGCCGGAATATCGATGCCAAGTTCTTTCGCACGCTGCGCCAGCGCTGCGACTTCAGGCTTTGCACCGCCGCCAGTCAAGCCTTTGCGAATCGCGCCTCCTGCTTTCCCAGCCAGGACAGCCGCGCCCGGCAAGGCACCTCCAACCACTGCGCCAGTTAAAGCATGTTCCGGGTCCACCAAGCCAGCGGAGGCGCCACCAGCAATCGCCCCGCCCGCCACCCTGGTCAGAGCATTGCCGACGCCCGGAGTAGTGCCAGCCTTGAAGCCACCAGTTGCCAGTGCGTTAGCCAGTCCAGTAGCACCCGGCGCCACAGCGCGCACGCCGGTCGCCAATACGCCGCCAACAGGCAATGTGGCTGCTATATTGCCGCCAACGCGTCCAAGATTAAACGCTGTTGATTCTTTGTTTTCTTCGTTGAATTGCTCAAGACTTGCATTGCGGTCTGCATTGCGCGTATTGGCGGCAGGCGCGCCAACTCGCAAAGACGAGAGGCTTTCACGCGGAACGGCCCCCTCAGCCGCGCTTTTAACCGTGTTCAGGATCGTATTTCCAACATCAGCGAATCCAGAAGCAACGCCTTTTGCAGCATTTCCAATGCCTTGACCAATTTCGGACAGCATCGAGCGTTCCGGCTTGGCGGCCGGCGCTGACACGGCGGGGGTACCTAGCTGCTGTTGCAGCATCTGGAATGCCTGCTCCTTGGTCGAGCCATCAGGCCCGGCGACGGTGTATTTCTTGCCGTCTGGCGAAGTAAATTCGAAGCTAGGCATCAATTCTCCTTTACCGACCAGCCACCTGGAAGCGGCTTGCCGGCGCCTACTGCAGCCGGTTGATTCTGGTAGCCGCCGGTATCCATTGAGTCGTGACCGTAGTTGCCGCGAATCGAATCAACATTCATCTTCCGGATATTAACGGCGCG
Source organism: Paucimonas sp. (assembly GCA_036677325.1). Taxonomy (GTDB): domain Bacteria; phylum Pseudomonadota; class Gammaproteobacteria; order Burkholderiales; family Burkholderiaceae_D; genus Paucimonas. Next base: position 11,906 of record JAKFBY010000056.1, on the reverse strand, counting down.
CTCGTTGATCTTCTTGATTTCGCCAAGACGCTGTTTTACAAGGTTGGTATCGTTGATGTTCTCGAATAGCTCATTCCATGCACGCTGGGCGTCGCCATCGGTTTGCACGCCAGAGTTCAGACGCAGGGAATCATTGCGCAGCCGCTCGAGCGATGACTTGAAGCTAGACAGGTTGCGGCTTTCCTCGTCGGAGAATCCCGCCATATTCTTGCCGGTGTTGACCAGGTTACGCAGTCCGCCAAACTTCAGCTTACCCCCAGCGATCTGCTGTTCCATTGCGCCAAGATCAGCCTGAATCGCGCTGGCGGTACCGATAGCGTTCAATTCTTCCTGTTGCATCTTGAGCGCCGCAGCTGGCAATGGCTTACCACCCCCGCCCCCGCCTACTTTGGTTTTGTCGTAATTCAGGCGCTCACGGGAAATTGCAGTGGATTCTCTGCCGCGTGCATCGGTCATATTCTGTCCGCGCTGGGTCGTAGCATTGCTTGCCGCATTGTTCTCACGTGAAGTTTTCGCAGTCAGGACCGCATTGGCGTCTGGCACTTGCAGAGCTATTTGCTCTTTGGCTGTCATGATCCCGCGCAGCATCTTCAATTGCCATGCAGAAAACTGTGCCGGGTCTTGCGGCATGCTTTGCAGGATAGCCTGGGCCTTTTCTGCTGGCATGGCGCCAGATGTCACGCTGCGGTTCAAATGCGCAACCGCTTCCTGTGGCGAATTAAAGCTGCTGATGTCTTTGATAGATTGGTCAGCTTGCTTGATTTTCAGGTCATATTCTGACGTGGCAGTTTTTGCCTTCACTTCGCCAGTCTGCGCAGTGGTATGGCTGATATCCGCCTGTGCCTTTTGGCCTTCAAACAACTGCTTTTGCACCGCTTGCGCCGCCTTGTAATTGCCGGCCGCATGCAGCGCCTGAATCAATTTATTGGAGTCGCCGGCGCTTTGAATCGTTGCCTGACGCACTGCCTGATCGTCAGCCATGCTTTGCTGCGCCTGTTGCGCGCTCATGCGCGATGCTGCCAGGGCAAGCTTGTTCTGTTCGGCTGAGTCCATCTCGGCCGAGTAATCCGCCACAGAACGCACCGGCTTGAGGTACTGCTGAAAAATGCCTGGATCTGCTGCCATGATTTTCCTTGGTTACCAGTAAGTTGCGGCATCGGCGCCGACGTTGTAATTCATGCCGGCACCGGCGCCACTATCGACCCCGGCAGTATTTGCCGTGTAGTTCGACGTTGGAGCACTTGCCCAACGCTGGCCGACCGCACCAAGCTGATTAGCTGCATTCCCCCAGATATTGCCCTGCGCAAGCTGTGCGGCACCGGTGGCGTTGCCCTGAGCGCTGACCAAGCCGCTGATCGCATTCGCCGCGTTTGCTCCGGATGCTGCGCTGGCATTGGTCGATGTCTGCCCGATGCCAGCCAGTGCCGCCAGGCGGTTCAAGCGGTCCTGCCTGCGCTGATAGGCTGCGCTGTATCCAGTTGTCGCATAGTTGGTTGCATATTCGCTTGCGGACTTGAGTGCAGCGCCAGATACGCGGCCACCGGCTGCGGCAGCCTTGCGATCAAGCGCCTGTTGCCCTTGCTGCAATCCGAATTGATAGCCCGGATCACTCATTGCATCTGCAGCAGTCGTTTGCCGGTCATTCTCCGTTTCCAGTTGCCCCAGCGCCTTAACCCCTGCGGCACGATATGGTGCTTGGTCGGCGCGCGCTAACGCGGCTTGACGGTCTTGCGCGGCTATCCCCGCCTGCGTTCCCTCCAGCTGTGAGTCTGCGGCATTGTCTGACGCCGCTGCCCCTACCACAGCCCCAACAACAATTGCTCCGGCTACCCAACCTGACATGGCGCTTCTCCCTGTAGAGTTATGCCGAAATTAATGCGCATAGAATTTCTGTAATCAATCACAATTTCTTCGTTTTCTTGAATCCTGCGTGTTGCCATCGCGCTCAGATCGCCGTTGTCACCTTTGATCGTCGTGGCGTTCGGGTTGCATGAGTGATTCATAAACCGGCCAACCGGCGTTCTCTTGCCATTCAGCCGGCCCGGTGCAATCGTTTCGCCGGCGGCAAATTCGCGCTGCGCAAAGATGCCTTTACCGTGAATCTTCGAATCCCTTAACTCGACAAAGTACCCTTCCGGCATGGGCACCAGGTCGCTTTCATTGCTGGCGATTGCCCACACTTCCTCGGCCGGCATGCCGATCTGCGACAGGAAAAGCTCGTAGTCTTTCCTGTCCTGCTCGACCAGCCGTGCAACCCGGTTTTCGCCTAATTCGCAGTTTTCAAGGTCATACAGGCGGCTTTCCAGTGCTGCCAAGTCCCGGCAGTTGTCCGGATTGGCATACACATCAGTCCAAATCACTTCTTCTCCGAATACCCGCCCGACACGCTTGACGCCGGCCGGCGCTGCAAATTCACATGGTGCCGTCAGTATCTTCATGCCGGCATCGGTATTGACTGCAATCGTGCCTTTCTCCAGACGGACGGTATAAGGCGTTTTATGCCCTGCACCGGTCAGGACCGTCCAAGGCGGGATGGTGATCGTGCGCTCATATATCCCTGGCAAAAACACATGCTGCGTCCGGATATCAGCCTGTGGCATGGCTAGCAGTTCGCGCTCAAGACGATCCGCCTTAACCCGCTCCAAGAGCGAGCCCGCGGCTATATCGTTTTTGAGCGAAGCGACGTTCATCACGAGAAATAAGACCCTGAAATCATCTGCGCGTTGATCGATGTCGCGGTACCTGCCACAGCCTGGATAAACTCCCCCGGACCCATCAGCGGCACATCGACGTCGACATAATCATTCGCCCCGATGGACTTGGTTGGGAAAAATGCGTTATCTGCACCGGCAGTGCCAGCCAGCGGCACGGCATACAGTGTCGCGGTTGCGGGCACGGCCGTGGTGTTGGTCAATCGGATACGAGCGCCGCGTAGCAACATGCTCGGGGATGAGGCTGGCACCGTTAAAAGCGTGGCCGGCGTCGTGATCGGCAAGACGGTTGGCGCGAAAAATTTGCTGTATGAAATAGTCATGCGAGTCTGCCTTCAATGGTTTCGATGCGACTGCGGAATTGTTCGGTTGATGGCATTGCCGCCATAGCATTGGTCAGTTCGTCAATCATGCCGCGCAGCTGCGACACATCGCTTCTGGTGCTGGATAGCTCCTGGCGCAGTTCGTCCACCGCACGCAGTGCTTCCGGCAACCGGGTATCGACCAGCGGCGCATCAAAAAATTGATTGATATACTGACTAAAATTTGTATCCCCACTGACGCCGCCGGTTCGATCCAGCATGCGCGTGAATGTCAACATCCATTCCATGTCGATCTCGACTGGTGTACGCACGCCATTGACCATTACCCATCCGAGCGCGACACGTGCTTGCGGGATCGAGACAGGGACTGTCATATCTTCACCGCCGCGCTATGGATGCCAAAAGGCACATCGTCCGAACAGCGGATGCGAAATACCCGATTTACCGCCGTTCCAAGGCTATTCCACCGAATGCGCTGCATCCAGCGACCGATAGCGCCCAGGGAGCGTTGTAGCATCGGGCCAAAGGTAATGCCGCCATCGTTGCTAATTTCCAGCGTCACGTTGCCACCATGGCCGGTTGTCATGGCCAATTCCAGGCACAGATAGCTGATCGGCTCCATGCTGGGCTGGATCAAATGCGGCCAGGTACGTTCGCGCACCAATGGACGGTCGGACAGGTTGTTGACTGTATCGTCAAGCCGCACAATGTTGCCGTCAGCGTCGCCGGCGTAATGGTCCTGCCCCACGGCCGTCACCAGTCGGGAGCGCAAAGGCTGCCAGCCTGCTGACCACTCGCCACGCTCATGCCACTGCTGAATCGCGGCGTCATATACCCAGGTAGTGCTCAGGCCCGGCGCATTGATGCCGATGAATTCATGCCCCTCGATCTGGTATGTCCACATCTCGGCTTGCGAAATGTCGGTGCTGGCACGCAATGCCTGCTCTACCGCAACGGTAGATACCCGCGTTGGCTGGTTGCCGGTGGCCATGTACACAATGCCGGTACCGCGCTCAGTCTGGCCAATCCAGAACAGTGTATCGGCAGCATTGATTGCCGCCCGCTTGCCGACACAGCCGACATCCAGCGTGTAGGACTGATACCGTACAAATGGGAAAGAGGTGGCGCCGCTGTCGATCCAGATTTCAGCGGACAAATCACCAAAAAACCATGCTTGCCGATGGCTTACCCGGTGCGTCACGATGTCGTCGGGCGAGCTGTCAGCACTGGAAAAATCAAGCGCATCAAGTTCGGCGCCGTCATCAATGGCGCTGATGTAGAACTGATCTGTGTCCGGGTCGACGAAGATAAAATAACCGTCAAGCTCCTGCACATCGTCCGAGCCGCGCCAGCCAGCCGACACAATCTGAGTCAATGCATTCGTAGCGAGTGTGAAAATGTACAGATTGGCACCGTCAACAATGGCGATCTGCGTCTTATTGTTCGACATACCGACAAAGCCGACAACACTCGCCAGAGTACCGCGCACGGTATAAGTGCCGGCTGCCGTCATTTCGTAAAGCGTGTTGCCGGCAGCGACAAACCAGCGGCCAAACACGTTGCGAGATCCTCGCACCGGTCCTGGCAATGTGGCAATGGTCACTTCGCCAGGCGTGGATGCCATCATCCAGTTATCGCCGTCTAACCGCTTCGGATAGCAATTGATGGCGCTTTGAATGCCTGCTTTCTTATCATTCAAATGGTAGCTTGGGCCGATGCATTCGACCGCTTTATTCCCTGCCATTAGAACAACCTTGGCGGGTAGCATCCCCGCCCATTGGTGAAGGAGCCGACGTCGACAATTGCCGGATCATAGTTACTGATCGCGCTCATGCACTTGGCTGCTTCATCTTTCAGATGCTGCGGCACAGTGCCAAGCAAGTTGGGGGCAATACGTACTGCCAGCGCGGCACCCAGCGCCGCCTCGTAACCTGGTGGCAAGATATATTCGGTCGTTTGATCGGCAAAGGCTGCGACACCTACGCCAGTCAATAATTGAATGGTTTGGCCAACTGGGACGGGCCATAGATACACAGTGCTCAAGCCGTCTTGTGCATAGAACGATGGCAACCCGGTTACAGTCGGCTGATGCATATTGTTGTATTGCTGCATCGTGAGACGCGACAGCGGGTTATTGTTTGCTGTGGCGCCGACGATCTCGGCACCCGGCGCAATTGCCGCCCATGAGCCGGCGCCCAAAGTGATATGGCCGGTTTGTGCTGCGCTTGTCAGGATGGATTGGTAAAGAAACAGGTTCTTTGCGCTCAATTCATCGACAAGTTTATTTAAACGCCGAAAGCCACTAGCTGCATCATCGTCGTTCAGCACTTCGCCCGGGCTTAACCGATTGCAGCGCTCGAAGGCGTCGGCGATGATGGAGATGGCTTGCATTGATTATGCTTTCGCTTGCTTTTGTGGTTTCTCGGCCGGCACGAACGCAGGGCCATAGCCGCGCTTGGTCAAATCGGCGTGCTCTTTTTCATCATTGGCGAGCGCAAAACCGACTTGCGGCGCTGGGAGTTGCATTGGTAAGGGATACATCGCAATCCTTCAAAAAACCCGGGCCAGCCGAAACCGGCCCGGTCAATCACACGGAGAAACTTAGTTGGTGCGACGCACGCCGAAGTTCGGCAGAGTCACCGCGCCACCCCAGAGGATGTCGAAGCGAGAGACAAACTTGTTGTTCGTGATGTCGAAGCCGCGAACGAATCGCAGGGAAACGCCGCCTTCATCTGCCAACGAAGCTTGGTAAGCCATATCCATACCGCCCGGCAGTTCCTGTTTAGGACTGACGAAGGTGAAGGCATCCTTGTGCCAAACGATGTTGTTGGTGTAGGTCGTGTTGGCTGCACCAGAGGTGATGGTGATTGCTGCAGACGCGGCGGGACGTGCCGTCACGTTCTGATACGCACCGCCGGCGATGATTGCCGGGCTGATGATCACGGTCGCAGCGCCCGCACCATCGGATGACACGTCGGCAGTCGCCAGGAACGATTGCAGGACACCGGTGGATGCCTTGGTTTCCGGGTTGACCGAGAACACGCCGGCAATGGTGAAAGTATCGCCTTGCTTCAAGCGTGCGGCAGCTGCAGCAGTCCAGCCGGTGGTTGCCAGCGAGGTGGTTGCTGCATACGGGTTGTCAGTCGCGCCAGCATTGATCAAGCCCTGGTTGGCAGCGCCGACGATTGGTGTGCCGCCCAGTGGGCCGACTGTGTGCGATGGCACGTTCTGCGACATGGCCAGATCCAGACCAGCACCGGTTTTGATGATGCCGGTCTTGTATTGCTCCGACAGAATGCTGGCGTTGTTGAACAGACCAGACAAGCCGGCAACGATCGTAGCATTTGCGCCTGGCTCGATTGCAGCCATACGCATACCGTCACGCGGCACGCTCATGCGGTCCAGAGGTACGCCAGCCGCCAGCAGATCGGCGAACGTTGCAGGCGGGGTGCCTGGTGTGCCAACCATTTGATGAAAACCGTTCTTCATCTTGGTGGCGATGCGGTAATCCAGCAATGCAGCCAGTTTCATGCCGGCCGGCTTCAGGTAGCGTTCCTTGAATGCTTTCGAAACGCTGCCATCCGAGCCGATCGAGGTTGCCAGTTCGGTCGAGCCAACCTGGAAATCCAAACCGAGCAATGGCTCCAGGGTCACGTCGACGCTGGATTCGGTGATGTCTTGCACGCTGGCTGTTTCGCCGTCGCGGTGGGTGAACTGAACCGGTGCGCGGGCCTTGATTGTGGTGCCAGGCTTTACGTCGCCAGTCCAGGCGTCTTTGAAGTCGGTATTGACGTTGCCCAGGAACGCTGAACTATTGTGGGCGATGCGCAATACTTCATTGGTGATGATGGTAGATGTGACAAGTGCGTTTGCCATGATGGTCAAGCCTTTCTATAGCGCCTCTCGGCGTTGATTTGGTGCCAGCGCCTCTCGGCGTTAAGCGTTATTTATTGCCGGGCTCAATGCCCGTTGCGTTCCTGTTCGTTGCGCCATGCAATCCATGCCTTTGTATTGGACGGATCTGGTGCACCGGAAACGCTGCCTTGTCCGCGCACTGGTTCAAGTGGCGCGGGTGCTTTGGATACTTTTTGCGTGGGCTTTGGCTTCTCGCCGATTCGTGCTTCGAGCTTCGCAATTGCGCGCCCAGCTTGCACAGAATCCAATCGCGCGATGCGTTCGGCTTCTTCGCTGTTGTCGGGGTCAGTCAGCCATTCAATCACCGCTGCGGGTGAATCGGATTCAAAGATCGCTTCCATGGCAGGCTTTGGCTTGCCGCTGCGGTCCATGAGTCCGCCGAATACATCATCCAAATCTGCTGATGCTTCGTCGAATTTTTCTTGACCCCACGTTTTGGTCAACGACTCTACAACACCCTGCCTCCTGTTTACTTCGGCGGTTTGTTCGCTGAGGGTCGGCGCGAGCTTTTTGGCTTCGGCAGTGACCATCTCGGCAAGTTGTGCCCGCGTGAGAGATAGGGGTTCGCTATCGTCTTGTGGTTGCTGATAGTTTGACTGATTATTGCTCTTTGTCAAGTCCAATTGAGCGCGCGCGTCAGAAAGTTGCCGGGTGCGGCGATCGATACCACGGCGCAGGCGCTCAATCTCACGCTGCTCTGGCGTTTTCTCTGGCTTGGCTTCCTGTTTAGTTTCCTGATTGGTTTCGCCGCCAGCTGCATCAACCGTCGAATCAACTACTTCGCGGACTTCGCCCTCGATGATGTTGGTGTCGGTTTGGCCTGCCGCTGGTGCTGTGGTGGCAATGCTCGTGTCTTCGGTTGTCATAGTGGCTGTGCGTCCATTGCTGGTTGTGAAAAAGTCTGTTCCGGATCCTCTGGCATTCCGTTTAATTCAGGTAGTGGCTCGGCCTGCTCTGGCAGTTCTTCGGGCGCGGCCTGATCTAGTGCGGCCGGCGGTGCTGGATCACCCGGCAGCGGGTCGGGATTCATCAGCATCTGATTAACCAGGTCGCTGACAATGGTCTGTATTTGTTCGCTGTTCGCGCCAGTGACTTTCAGACGATTGGTTTCAGCCTCGTATGCTTTGATGTCGAGTTCGCGTGCTTTGACTTCGGCCAGGCGCTTTGCATCGGCCTGCCCTGCAATCGCTTCATCGGCATCCTCTTGCGACTCGTGGGCAAGCTTGATTGCCTCCTCCAGCGCCTTCTTACACTGGTCGAGTTCCTGCGCCATCTTCGCTGGATCTGGTGCATCCTCCTGGCCTTCCGGCTGCAGAATGGCTTTGACCGGTGCTGGCGCCATGGCTGCCATCGCCTGTGCAAACTTGTCGGAGCCTGGGAAGTCGAGCGTTTGCGCCCAGAATGGGGCAACAGTCGGCGCCATCTCCGGATTGCCGCGCATGATCTCGGTAAAGGCTGCGTTTGTTTGGGTGCGCTGGGTGCTGTAGCTCGCACCAATGACCACGCGCACGCCGTATTTGCCTACGTTCGGATTGATCGTGACGCCGGCCGGGCTGCGTGCAAAAGCTTCTTTCTGATCAGGGTCGACCGTCACCGAACCGGCAGAGCCATCGACGCCGATGATTGGCTGCTTGCGCTGCGTGTCGGAAAGCTTGGCGTCCATCTGCATGACGATATTGCCAACCTGGCCAAGCGATGCGGCCATGTGTGCCGGGAAATGTGCGGTTGATGCTTCGCCCTGCTGCTTGCGCGACTCGATCGCCACGCCGGATGTCTCATTCGATGCCGCACCGAGATTGGCCTGATACATGCCGATCGATGCCTGAATGTCACGCAATGCGCTTTCTGCACCGCCGACATGATCAACCAGTGATGAACCGGTTTTGATCAGCGTCGGCTGGCTTATCGCCCCCTGCTCATCAAAATCATTAAAAGGCAGGAATGCCCGGCGCTGCACCTGAGCTTTATCCCAGATTGTCTCGACACCGGACAATGCGCGCTTCGATGCCATCAGCTGGGCACCAGGCATCAGCAGTTCGGACTTGTGATAGTTGTAGGCTTGCTGTGCGGACCGAGCCCGGCGCGGGATGCCGCAATAGGTCATGCGCCCATCGGAAAAGCCGACATAGCCATAGACCGGCACGATACCGATGCTGTCAGCCAGGTATTCGGATTCTTCCAGCACGTCAGAGCCAGACATGCGCCGCCATTTCACTACCTGCGTCTTGTCGGCATAGTTGCGGACGAATTCCAGTTCCTGGCCGGCTTCCTGGCATGCTGCGAAATAGTCATCTTCGCCGCCGGATGTCTCCTGCCCATCTGCACCAATGTAAATGATGACATTGCGCGTAGTGGATACTTTGATAAATTGCTCGACCACCAGGACAGATTTGCGATTGTCGTTCTTGCGGTTGGTTTCGGTGTCGCCGAAGTCGACCAGCTTTTTACCCGGCCAGCGGCGCTCGAACTCGTTCACGCTCATCGATGTCAGGATGAAACCAAAATTGGCATCGCTGCCATCAGTTTCAACGCTCCATGGATCGAATACCACCTTCAGCGGATCCGGCTCGGAACCAATGCGCGGCTCTTGCCAGCCAAGCGCGCGATCAATGTATGCAGGACGAACAACCAGGTAGCCGACGCCAGCGCGGGCGGCTGATGTCAGGGAACGGGCGTAATGCTGGGCGGCTTTGGATGCGTGTTCGATGTGACGGAATCGACCGTCGATCTGTTCTGCGGCTTGCTTTTCAGCGCCGCCGCCAACAGGGATGGCGTGAATGGCTGGGGGCTGCTTCTCGATCTGGCCGGCGACGTTGGCCACATATTGGCCAGTTTGGTCCATCACTAGGCAGGGACGCTTACCGCCCGGGTCGTTTTCCCGCTGCTGCCGGACTGCTTCGTCCCACTGCTGCGGGCTGGATGGGTCGGAAAACTTTAGATCTTCCTCGATTTGAAGGCGCTGATCCCGTTGGGCATCTAAGCTTTCCTGATACAACTTTTGCGCATCTTCGAGGACATTCGCCATATAGTTTTACAGCGCCTCACGGCGTTAATAAAGTGGTTAAAGTTGATTATAGTCAATAACTATTAATTGAGCAATGTCAATAGTTAATTTCTAAGTGCTCATTCCTTGGGCAGCGCTTTGGTTGAAATCGTAGGCGACTTCCTGCCCGTTACTCAGCTTGTCGCACACCACCGCCAGGTACCGCCAAGCGTCCGCACCGTGACTGGCATCGTCATGCATTGGTGCGCCATATGATCCATTTGTCATCAGTACGCGCTTGTACCGCTTCAGTGAATTGAGCAAGTCTGTGACGCCTTTGTCCAGATACACCCTTGGGAACATCACGCGCGCAGCCTTGATGCCGTTTTCAACGCCGATTTCCGGGACGATTTGCACCTTGCGACTCATACCGCGCAGCATTTCCTCGGTGCTTTTGCCGGTGTGGGTATTCTTCGCGCGCCCATCGTGCGGGATCCAGTCGGTGCCCCATCGATAGCCCATGGCGTTCAACTCGGTCACGTAGCTGTCCAGCGTGCGCAGGTTGTCCATGATTACGCCGATCACACGCAATTCAGAGGCGATACGCTGCACCAGAATGATCACCATCGAGTCATTCCAGCCAAGGTCCCAAATGGTATGCACTGGCAGCAGCGGATCGTATGGCACCCGGCAAACACGACCAGACAGCTGCATGGCTTCGATTTCGCGGGCATAGATTGCGCCTTCGACTGCGGCCCGGCACTTGCCTTCCCAGATGGTTTCGTACCCTTCTGGATCGCGATCAAGCTTTGCCAGCCGCTCTTTGTTCAGGACTTCAGGCAGCCATGGGTTGTCGCGCCAGTTGACAGGGATGACGATGCTGTCCGGCTGCGGTGATGTGACAAATTCTGTGTAGGTGTAGTCGGTGTCGAGCTCGGGATTTAGGCCAATCCAGATTTCAGAGTGCGGCGCCCGGATGGTTGGCGTCAGCACTTCCCATGATTTCTTGGTCACCACCTGGGCCTCTTCCACCCAGCAACGGCGCGCACCTTCCCAACTTTTGATATTGGTGATGCCCTGCGTGCGCAGTCCCGCATACCCGAACTGTGTATCGAACCCGATGCCGCGTATCTCATTGGCCATCACCTGGTACATGCCGCCCAAGTTCATTGCCTCGATCTGCTTGCTCAGGACTTCGTGCACCGAGTCAGACATGGATTTCATGGTTTCGCGAGTGCAGAGGATGCGGCCCGGGTTCTTTATGCCGTCGATCAGCAATGCACGCGCAATTGTCCAAGACTTCCCCCCGCCCCTGCCGCCGTACATGACTTTATAGCGCGATGGGGTGTTGAGCTTGTCGGCCCATTCAGGAAGTTGGATATTCGCCATTATTTGGGACGCACGTATTCAATGGTTAACGATGACAGCATTGGCCCGCCGTTTGCGCCGGTCATCTCGGTTTTGTCGGTGAATAGTTTGTGATGGCGACCAAGCATTTCCAGTGCGCCTTGCTTTGCCATCGTGACCACAAAATTACCCATCTTGTCCCACTTCCAGCCGGTAATCGCGCGGCGCACATCTTCTGGAAGCGCCAAAATATCTTTCGGCCCGGTTATCTTGATCAGGTCGGCAGGATCAAACATTGCCAGCCGCTCAATCTCTTTCAGCACGCGGTCAGCAGTAATGCCAGTTCTTGCGCCGCGTTCTTGCATTTGAAGTTGTATCTTTTCGGCAACCTCTGGTTTTCTGAGGTTTTCGCTACCGATCTTTTCGGCTGTCCGCTTGCTATAGCCGGCTCGAATCGCTGCTTGGGTAGCGTTCAAGTCGATCAGATATTCCTCGGCAAACCGTTGCTGCTTTGGCGTCAGTTTCATGCTCCCACCTTTTCAAGTTCTTCTTTAATCTGGAAATCCTTGATCAAGTCCCGGGCATAGCCTGCGGTCATTTCCAGTGTTTCGGCTTTCATCCGTGCCA
>JAKFBY010000055.1:0-72878 GCA_036677325.1 Paucimonas sp. | reverse complement strand
CGCCATGCGGCCGCCTCGTCCTGGCAGGACGCATAGGCGCTTGCAAGCGCATACCGTGATGCAGGCAAATGGCAGGCCATTCGCAACCCCTGCATCACCCTTGCCAGACGAAAAAATCCATCGCTTTCTTTTCCTGCCAATTCAACCTGATTGACTACTAGCGCACCGGTGAAAGTAGAAAGCCGCGCAGTTCGCCATTCACGGTACCGGTTCCGACTATTTGTCCGCTGTCATTGATGGCGCGCGCATAGTTCAGCTTCCAGCCGCTACCGGCCACACCGGGCACGCCATTCAAATCGATCTGCTTGCCTTCCCGGTACAGCACGGCGCTGGCCGCATCGCCGGCACCGGTCGAGCCGACAATCTCGCCATGATTGTTGATATCCCAAGCTCGCATCGGACCCAGGTCAGTCATTGTTCCTGCACTGTACAGAAAGGTATGTAGCGTGCCATCGTTGGGGTCGCTGTTGATCCGGCTCACGCCCACCACTTGCGCCTTGTTGTTGATCGCCACTGCCTGGCTGGTCGGTCCGGTGCCCAGGGTGCCCAAATCAGTCATCTTGCCGTTTGAATACAGGAAGGCATGATCGGTATTGAAGTCTCCTGCATTAACCAGGCTGGAACCGACCACTTGGCCATTGTCGTTGATCGCCATTGCCCAGCTTCTGGTACCGGTGCCCAGCGTGCCGAGATTGGTCATGGCGCCGTCGCGATACAGGAATGCGGTATTGGAATTTTCCGCGAACGAACTATTGCCAGTCACCTGGCCGGTGCTGTTAATGTCAATTGCCTGCGTGCCCTGATTGCCGAAGCTGCTCATCTGGCCATTGCGATAAATGAAAGGATACACTTCAGTTGCGGGCCGGCCCGGAATAAACGTGTAGCCGACTGCCACGCCGGCATCATTGATGGCGGCCGCGCTGACCGAACGGTCGGGCAGCGTGATCTGCGTCACCGTGCCATTGTGATAAATGACCGAACTGCGCACATAAGGGTTCGGCGCACTGACCGCAAGCAATTGCCCCAGATTATTAATACCGGGCACCGCGCCGCCGATCAATGCATATTCGCCGAGCGTGCCCAGATCCGTGACACGCCAACTGGCGACCTGGGTTGGCGTACTGGCACTGCCGGTTGTCGTCCCGGCCGGGGGTGCGGCTGGGGTTGCGGTCGGGGTTGATGCCGGAGTTGCATTGGCACCTTGCTGCGTACTGGTCGTATTCGACGCCGCAAGCGGCGCAGTCGTATCGCTACCGCCACCACCGCCACAGGCGGTCAATGCAGCGGCCATGAAAACAGAGAGTAAAGCTGAATGATTGCTCATTATAAAATTGCCTTTCAGTATAGCGATATCGGATGTCATTTGAATCATTGGGAGAAATCGCAGCGCGCGAATTTTTGCAAATTCACGAGACGGACAAATGCATTTCGCCCTTGCCTGCCCGCATGCAATCAATCTGACCAATGAGTTCAAAGTACGTGATTGATTCTGTTCACACTTGACAGAACTCAACTGAATACCGGCTTCTACAAAAGAGCAACATCTTGTTTGGCGGCAAAGCCTGAATGCCATGAGTTGCATTCGATATACATCATGTCCGGTATCGGCAGCGTGAATTATTTTAAGAAATTTCGGTCATGCAATTGCGGCCGCTGATCGGTGGACACCAGAGGGCAATGCAGACGAAGCCACGACCGGGCCGTGGCAACAGGGGAGGATGACTGACCTGAACCGGATTTTCTCTGGCTGCCGTGCAGCGATTTGCAAATGCATCGAGACCAGGCCATGACGCGCGATTGACCAATACCGTCAATCCGGCGGGTGTCGATCTGCCGGATTGACGGCTTGAGCGCGTTGAACCGTCAGCCGACAACGGTGTCGGCTGACGAAGGCAGCGCTGCAAGCACACACTGCAGCAGGCGGCGCCTGAGCTTGCTTGTTACTTGAATCGGGATTTGTTACCGGTCTTGATATCGAGTGAATAACGCACGCCGTTTTCAGTGATCAGCATGTCATCCGGCGGCTCGTTGCCAGCCAGGGCGCCGGAAGTCACCGGCAAGCCTTCCCCCTTGCGGACCAGCGGATCGGAACGCTCATAGACGTTCGGGCAGCCGGTTTCCGCAATCAGGGTTTGCACGATCGGGATTTTCCAGGCATCGACCCCGGCTGCCTGAAATTCGCACACCAGATACCCGTTGGCGCCCCCGAACCAGTCGACCTTTAGCCCAGGCAAGCCGTCCTGCTCGCCTGCCACCAGGTGCACCGGATTGCCGGCCGCGCCCGGTTTGCCGGCGCTTGGCGGGCGGCGGGCGGCAATGGCTGCAGCAACGGCCGCTTTAACGCGGCGCTTGATCAACGCGTGGTCAACCGCCTCGCTTTCATCGAAGGTCCAGACGCGCGCACATATTTGCGACTTGGCATTGTAGGCGGCACGGGCCAGGAATTTATTGGCGGACGACTGCACCAGCGCGGTGGCGCCGGGTTTGCGCAATTCATGCGGCTTGCCATCGACGCGCTCGACCGCAGAGAGATAGATCCAAGGCTGTCGGTCGAGCAAGCTCTTTTCCTTGCCTTGTTTAATGGTGATGACCAGCATGACGCTTCCAGATAGGGGGACGGATCGGTAAATAAAAAAGTGGAACGGCGTGATTATGCCGGCAAACCGGACACCCTGATGGAATGTTTGACACCCCTGCCGGCTGCTGCCGGCGCAATGCCGCAAAAATCACGCGGTTTCACTGCATCCGCAATTTTCGCATCAACGCAGAAAAGACGGTGTGGGCCACCGGATCAGTGAGGGTGTCGTCGGCATCGGCAGCCTCAGGTTCTTCGGCATACTCTTCCGCCAGGTTTTTCCAACCCTTGCAGGCAGCGAAGCGGCCGAATTCCTCGGGCGCTTCGAGTACAATCAGGCGCTCATCCTGCATGCCGGGGTCGCCCGGGCCAAAGTCCGGGCCGGCGTAGCCAAGCACGCGCAAACGCGCCAGGATTTGTGCAATCATCAGGGGATCCTGGTACAGGGGCTCGTCGTCCATCGATGCCGCAAAGTCGACATAGACGTCGATAATGCCATATCCTTCGTCAAAGATCCGGATACCATTGAGGTCCCAGGTCCGACCCAGTGAGTCGGTGACACGGAACGGTCCGCTGAGCTGAATCACGTTTTCGCTGTGCATACGGTAGAGTACACCAAGTGCCGTCAAAAATCAGCCGCCTGCCTTGTGATCGATCGTAAAGTCAGGCACTGGCGCAACAGGCAAAACCGATGCGCCAGTCTGGATCGGCAATGCCGGAAAATGCGTTCATTGAAAAGATAATCATGCCAAAAAACAAGCGCCCTGCCCCCAGAAAATCCGCTGCCTCGCCCGAGGCGCAGGAAGAAGCGTTGACCCAGAACCTGTATCAGCTTGCCGGCGAACTGGGCATCCACCAGGATGGCGACGCATTATCCGGCGCAATGAAGGAAAAGCAGCAGACATTTCAAAAGACGCTCAAAAAATGCCTGCAGCAGAAAAAAGACGACATCCTGTATGAAGCGCTTGAACGCGCCAGATATGACGACCGCAGCGCCCATGCATTTTTAAAGGCCGCGATCGAGGAAGCATCGGAAGTGGCCTTGTTCCGGCGCGAAGGCAGTCCCGAGCTCGAACTCAATGCATTCGTGATCCCGTTGTTTGCGCACCTGCATGGCGGCTTGAATCACGAGCAGAATTTCCAGGATCAGGAAGCGTTCGATCTGCTCACCGCCAGCCTCAAAACGGCACAGCTGGAAAGTCGGGATGCGACCGTGGTGCTGGTCAGCCATGCCTACCACCTTGATGAAATTGACGGCATCAGTTACAGCCAGCTGCATGACATGGTACGCGATGCCTTTACCTCGATGACCAGCAAGAAAATCACCGCGACGCCGGCCATCGACCGCAGCATCAGCGGCTGGCCCGATCATCACTTCGCGCCGGAGGACCTGGCTGTCGAACTGCGTTTTTTGTTGGGTTTTGCGCTAAAAGCGATCGACGACCCGTTTTATCAAATACCACAACACGAGGCGGCAGCCGATGCCTATTTCGCCGCGCGTGCAACGCGCTTTCAACAATGGACCGAGCAGGCAACACCGCTGGTCAGTCGCTGCCTGGTAACCGATGGTCGCGAAGTCGATATTCACTTTCTGTACCAGGATCTTTTTCATGGCGGAAAAGAACGCGGCATGGCTGAATACCATATGCTGGAAATGATGGCAGAACTGCATCAGGCGTTGCGAGAGCACGGTATCACTCCGGACCATACCCGGGCCATCATCGGCCCGGCCGATGCAGGCGGCGACATGGTATTAAGAGTCAATTTGTATGCGGCCGATGAGGGGGCCTTGCTCGCTTCGTCAGAAAAGCCGCTGGGCACCCTGGCAGAGATCGAACTGGAAGCCGACGATATGCATGATGCGCTGACGACGATTGGCGTGCAGTCATTGGCGCTGGCCGCAAGCTTTGATGCCGACGGAGAGCCACTGCAGGTACGCCCTTATCCGGCCTGACACCGATCAGGAGGGGATAGCGGATCGGCCAGTCAACTTGGGGCGATAAAAACAGCTCATTCGCAACAGTCGCATGAAATCCTTTGATCCTGGTGCGCTTTCTTTTATACTGTATAGTTGTACAGTATAAACATGGAAATGCGCAATGAAGGGTTGTGAAGGATACAAGTTTTTCGCTGTAAAAGAACGTTTGAGCTTGGCTGTTAATTCGATCGTCGAACGTCATCGGACCGCCGGCCGGGTTCTGACCTGGCGACTGGTGCATGAAATTGAGAGGGAAGCGCTGCAAACGCTGGAGCGGGCGGGCGATCTGGATCGGCAATACATCCGCATGATGCGCTCGCGCCGCTGGGGCTACATACCCAGGGTCGATGAACCGGCAGACCTGGAGCCAGATATTGCATTGCCTGAAGCCGTGTCAATGATCCAGCACGCATACCAGACTTCGCACTAGCACAGCTGCGCCATGACTCTGAGTATGGCTGGCGATACGCCAGCGCTCGAGCGATACAGGCGCATGCGACGGATTTAACGTGTATCAATCCTGGCTGAAATAGCATGCAGCACCGGCATCGGCGCGGAAACTGCACGCGGTGGTGTGATATGCTCCCGACCCAGACCCTCAACTGCAAGATTGTTGTTAATGATTACGCCTACTCCGACGACCGAACCGACCCCTGACTCCACCCCGAATCCTGTCCAGGCGGCGCGCGCGCTGCTCAAGGAATGCCAGGAAAAGTTTGCCGTCTTCCGTGACTACCAGCCCCTGGCAATCGGCATCGACAAGCAACTTGCGGCACACTACCCGGAAATCAGCCGCAAAGTGCTGCGCATCGCGCTGGGCATCCATACCAAGTCGCAGCGCTATCTGAAGGCCATGGAAAAAGCCAGCGTCAGGCTGGACCTGGATGGCAAGCAGGCCGATGAAGTCACCCAGGCGCAGCGCGACCATGCCGCCGAAATGCTGCGCGAACGATTCAAGAAAATGGCCGAGCAACGCAAGGCGCAACGCGAAGCCGAGGAAGCAACCCGCAAGCATGCGGAAAAGCTGAACCAATTGGCCGCAAAATTTTCGAAATAAAAATCGGCATCACCAGCCGGTATGTTACGACTGCTGGCGTGCTCGATATATCTGCGCAGGTTTTTTACCCATGATCCAGAACGCCGATCGCCACCTTGACGCCGGCTTCGCACAGCGCCTGATGCCAATCGTTTGCCGAGCCTGGCGACGCCTGCAGGGATAATGCCGCAGGCGTTCCTTCCGGTGTGGCAAACGGACTATTGCTGCACGCATGCCTTATCTTGCGCAAGTGCGGCGCTTGCGCCTTCATCAAGACGCCGGCCGAGTCTTGCATGCACTGGGCTTGAAAATCATTGCCCTGTTGACATACGGTTAGTCATGCCTTGCAGCTTGTCTGCCGGGCATCGGCAACTGTCATTTGAAAGTGGTCAGTCGAAAATTATTCGATTTCGCCAATGACGTGCTTGATCGGTTCATGTTTATGATCCCGTATCTTGCCTTTATGCTTGAGCACTTGCCGATCCAGTTTGTCGATCATGCCATCGATCGCCGCATACAAGTCTTCGGCAGTGTGATCGGCATGAAATACATTGCCCTTGATACGCAGGTTAACTTCTGCCTGCTGCCGCAAATCTTTTTCCGTGGTTTTTTCCACTCCAAGGATCACTTCGATTTCGATGATCTGGTCGAAATGCCGAATGACCCGCTCCAGTTTATTTTCGACAAATGCTCTGAGCGAAGGACTGACTTCGACGTGATTTCCAGTAAGCAATAAATTCATATACGTTACTCCTTTATACAGTTAATTCGACATGACACACAACACCTGCAAGTGCAAGATCGGGGCAATAGTGAATGCAGCATGGATGCGACGCTGCTTTCATTGAGACGGTGTGGCATGAAACGGTTTTCAGCAATGTCCTGGCCGATGGTTTGCGCCGCCGATGACTGCACCTTTTGCTAGGCTTCCCGCCTTGCATGCTGCAGCGCCTGACGCGCCATCGTCAGCGCACCTTCAAATGAAATGGCGGCTGCGATGAACAAGCCATTATGGCAAAACACCGCGTCCGGCACGCCGGTGACGGCAGCCAGTTCCGCGCCCTGCAATCCAGCCCAGGTATCGGGCAAATCCTGCCGTGCATCGAACGACTCTGCTGCTGCCGGGACGGTATGCAGCATATGCCGCTGCTCGGCAATGCTAAAACTAATCACGAACAATACGTTGGGCATTTCCCTGCGCACCACGGATGACCACGGCAGTGCCGCGTTTTTCAAAAACAGCAAGCTGCCGCCTTCGAGCTGTTGTGCCTGGCGCACCTGCTCCAGGGCCAGCATGCTGCCGACGCGATAGCGAACCTGATTGATCAGTACATCGGCGATGAATGCCATGGCGCGGCGAAACTGGCTCAATCGCAGCGCTTCGCCGGCGGCCACGCTACCGGCCTGTTCATCATCGAGCCAGGTTGGGTTGAAACCGGAAATCACCGCCGACAAGCCATAGCTGCCTGGCGCATTCCTGGCGGCTCCGGTATCGGACATGTCGAGATACTGGACCAGATCGGCATCGATCGCATACGCCATTTCCTGTGCCACCTTGGCTGACAGCACATGACCAAGATGTTGCCGCGCAATCTGCTCGACGCAACGCGCGCCATGCTCTTGCCATACCAAGCCGGCACTGGCATACACGACGCCGGATTGGCGCGCGCCGGCAAAGCCTTTCTGGTGATGATCGAAACGTCCTGCTTGCGGATTCCAGATACCGCCGACATCGACGGCGAAGTTGGCCATTTCGATGCGCTGCGGGTCACGGGTGCGGATCAGTTCGCAGTCCGGGAAAAGTATGTCGAGGACTGCCACCGCCCAGACATCGTCGGCGTGAAATTTTCCAGAATGGGTTGCGATAATCACTGATCTTTGCATGCCTATAATAAAGTTCGAATCGAATCACGCCCTGTCAGGCATGCATACCCATATCCAGCCGGGCACGCAGCTAGCTTACCTGAAAGCGTTATCCTTCACAGAAGCACCCACCGCCATGTCCAGGCATGCGCGCAAAATGCTGCTGGCACAGCCAGGCTGGGCCTGGCATTGGCTTGCATCAAGGCACCACAGTTTGCCAGGGCACGTATTCGTGATTTGTTACGACGATCGATCCGGGCGCACCGATTTGGCGATTGCATCGACCATGTCATCCGGACCGGGGCGCCCACCATTCTTTTCCTGCGGCATTTTTCCAATCTTGCGCGCCGCATCGGATTGCTGATCCAGGTTGACTTCTTCGGCCACCTGAAACCGTCCATCGTCATCCGCATTGTCCGCCGATTTTGACAGCGAATGCTCGGACAGTGCATTGGCGTCGCTTTCCGGCCTGCCTGCACCTGACTCCGGCTGGGTTGGTGATTGCCGGGGCGACGTCGATTGCGCATCATCGTTGCGTTGCTGGGTCATGGTTTGCGTCGATGACAGCACCGGCTCGGTCGGATCTTCGGTGCCATCCCATCCTTCCGATCCGGCAGCATAGCCCGCAGCCGGTGTCGCGACATTGGCAGCTCGTTTATCGCTGCCCTGATCCGCCTGCGGTGCGCCGGCGCCTGGCTTTTTTTCGTCCCGTGGTTCTGATTGGGGTCGATTGTTTTCCATCATGCATCTCCTTGTCTGGAATTGAACGTTACCGGCAAGGCGCCTGTCCGATGACTCTGCCTGGAGGCCTGCCGAAAGCGGATATACATCAGAGTCAAACTGTCGCCACTAGTTGCGACGGCCGGGTCGACGATGCCATCCGGCAGCATCGTAATTTCCACAGCGGCCGTGCCGGATCGTGCAGATGAACTGCCGACAAAATCTGCACTCTATCCAGATGCACCACCAAACTGGAGAAACGTGATGGATGTGGAAGTCATTTACCGGCAATCCGACGGCACGCAAACCATTCTCGGCACGCGCCACCTCAGCCACATGCCGCCGACTGGCGAACCGTTTGCACTGGATGACCGGCAATATGTGGCAACGTCGTTCGCCGGCCCCGATGCGACCGGACTTTATCGTCTGTTCCTGGAGGATGACCCCGGGGCCATGCGGCACTGAGTGCCTTGCACCCTGCCTAGCAGGACAGGCTGACGGGTGTGGCGTCCAATTTCCAATGGCCGTCTGCGTGTTCTGGTGCAATATGCCTCGGTAAATATTGCAGCTGCAGAGCTCGGCAGAAAATACCAGATCCGGTTGGCTGCGCGCGAGCGCCTGATCCAATGAATTGTCAGTAGCATTCATTGACTGCCAACGCGGGATGGATTTTTCAGTTTTAATATTAACTATTTGCCACGCCATCACTGGTCGCGATAGTCGCGGCAGACAGACCTGCAGCCCGGTTTTGTTAGTGACGGCAGGCCGCGGTAATCCTGACTGGTGCCGGGCATGGTGCTGACAAGTTCCGCTTATCTTCCGATTTTATCCCCCAACACAGTTGCTCGACTAGAAGCTATCCAGACTGACCGGTGAACCGCCGGCGTCGCTGGCGAGTGCAACGACGCCAGATGACGACACCCGCCGGGAGAAATGACTGCCGGCGCACGACAACTTTAGCTTGGCAACATGATCAGCTGTGGTCGCCGCAAAGTCAGGTTTCATAAGGGCAATTGCGTTAAAATGCAGTTGGATATCGGTAACAAGCGCAGCAACATGCGCAGCATGCCTACAGTGGGCAGCAGGGCGATGGCGCAGTCGACGGCTGCCCCGTCTTTCCCCATAAAACTTTACTATTCCTGTCATCATGAAACTGGATACTTTTCTTCATAAATTAAATACTGACCCCGAATCGATCAGCTTTGCCGAGACGATGGCGGCGATCGAGGCAGCCTATGATTTCACACCGACCGCATTTACCAATGGCACGGTGACCAATCAGGCTGGCCAGAATTCCGGTTCCTGCAAACTGTTTGCTTTTGCCTTGCTCAACCAATTTTCGCCAGCGCAAACGCTGGCATGCTTCGGCACCTATTACCGGGAAGACGTGTTGCACCATCCGGACGGCACCGATCATCAAAACATTCGCAACTTCATCCTCTCCGGCTGGTCCGGCGTCCGATTCGACTCGATGCCGCTGCAGGCAAAAAACTGACTGAGCATTTAAGCGGGCATGCACCTGGGATAAACGATGGTTGGCGATGGTTGGTAATTATTCCTGAGCGGATCTATTTACGAGGTGACGGTAATGAATACAGAAATGTGGGAAATGGCCAGTTATATTGTGACGGTGGTTGGCCTGCCTTTGGCGATCTTCGTTTTTTATTTCGAGCAGCGCAAGGAACGTGAAAACGAGGATGAAGAAGTCTATCAAATGCTGTCGGACACTTACATTGATTTCATGAAAGTCGTGCTGACCAATCCGGATTTGAAGCTGCGCACCAAAGACCGCCTGACCGCGCCAACCGAAGAGCAACTCGAGCGCCTGACCGTTCTATATGAAATGCTGATTTCGCTGTTCGAGCGCGCCTACCTGATCGCGTACGAAGATGATATGTCGGACAAGAAAGCCAGGCGCTGGAAATCCTGGGAGGATTTCATGCGCGAATGGTGCCACCGGCAGGATTTCAGAGACAGCTTGCCGAAACTGCTCGAAGGCGAGGACGAAGCATTCGCTGCTTATATTCAACATCTGGCGCATCTCGAAGGTGGCCACATCATCCAGACGACTGATAAGTAAGCCGGCTTGCATCACGCAAAGTTCATGTTGATTTACCCACATGCAAATAAATGGCTGGCAAAGCATCGAAAAGCAAGTATTGTCGATTGGCCGGCCGCCCCGATTCAGCCAATGGTCAAGCGTAATCCGGCCTTGAATTTTTGGTCCGGCTTTGCGCGCGGCCCAAGCATGTACTGCATTACCGCGCTAAAATAAAATATGTGCGCTAATTATCTACCTTCCCGCCCGGAACGCATGCAGCAGCATTTCGGCGTGCAGCCAACCAGACAGGCAACCAAGCCGGAAGCGTTTCCCGGTTATCTGGCACCGATCATTCGCCTGGCTGAGGATGGGTCACAGGAAATGGAATGCGTTGCCGCATGTTTTGGTCTGGTGCCGTCTTGGGCCGATATGAAGCTGGCCAAGCATACCTATAACGCACGCACCGAAACGGTCGGCGAAAAGCCCTCCTTTCGCAGCGCCTTTCGCAAGCGTCAGTTCTGCATCATTCCAGCCGATGCCATCTTCGAGCCGAGTTACGAAACCGGCCGCGCGGTGCGCTGGAAGATTACCGATATTGATGACCGGCCACTGGCGATCGCCGGCATCTGGGATTGGCGGCCTAACGGCGGGCTGGACGATCAACCGCTGGTCTCGTTTTCGATGCTGACTATCAATGCCGACGATCATCCACTGATGCAGCGCTTTCACAAGCCAAACGATGAAAAACGCATGCTGGTGATGCTCGAACCCGATGCGTATACATCTTGGCTGCATGCCGATGCTGAGTCCGTGCGGTCATTTTTCACCCCCTATCCGGCCGAGCAATTGGACGCGGTTACCGCGCCCCGGGCGCCGGCACTTCGCAAAGCCAGCGCCAAGCCTGAAAACCTGCGCTTGCTGTAACGCGGCCAACCAGTTTTTCGTTAATGATCGGTGACAAACAGGCTAGTCGCGAACAGGGCATCGTCACAGCAACCAGTAACCGACCGTAGCGCGGCTTGGCGCAGACTGCGACATTCATTTTTGTTGCAAAATGCCGATCCGGTACTGTTCCAGCAAGCCCCATGCATAGTCGGAATGAGATCGTGCGCGGCCCTTGGTTTCCATGCCTTCGGTGGCTTCGGTCCCGCACCAGGGCTGCAGGACTCGCCGTGAAGCCGGATGCGCCGGCACATATGCGGTCAAGTCATACACCTGGCCCCGGATCGCCATCCAGCAATCTTCCAGCCGGTTATGGGAGGCCACCTGGCTGATCGAAAAAGCCGGCAGCCTGCCGGTGGCCTCGGCTGGCGGCGCAGTCAAACCATGCACGATCAGCAGCGTGGCAATACTGCTCCAAAAGAAAACAAATACCGTATAGACGAGTCGGTTCACAGCAGGTCGAACTCCTCGATATGCAGATGGCGGATGCCGGCACCGCGCAGCAGGCGGCGGGTGTGTTTGAGCATGCCCGGCGGGCCGCACAGGAAAATCTCACGCGCGCGCCAGTCGGGGCAGGCTGCGTCCAGAAACGCCGGACTCAATGAGCCCTCGCGCTCGAACAGGTGAGACGTCACCGTGAAGTGCGGCAACCGGGCGGCCAGCTCGCGCAACTCGCTCAAGTAGTAGGAACGTGCCAGGTTCTCGGCGCAATAGATCAGGCTGACCGCCCCGGCTGCATGCTGTTCATGGACCAGTGCCCGGGCGCGGCCAACGAATGGGGTGATGCCGATGCCGCCGCCCAGCCACAGCTGCGCTTGCCGGTCGAGTGCGGGCGGAAAGAAGTCGCCGTACGGGCCTTCGACCGTCGCCTCGGCACCGACGGTGATGGTCTGCAGCGCGCCGCTCATGTCGCCCAGGTTCTTGATGCCGATACGCAGCCCGGCCTCCTGCGGCGCGGAACTGAGCGTAAATGGATGCTGTTCGTTATAACCGGCACCGAGCCTGCGGTCCTGATGCGCGAAATAAACGAACTGACCAGGCCGGTAAATCAGCGAACGCCCCAGCGGCTGCAGCGCGATCTCGACCACGCCATCGGCCAGCTGGCTCAGCTGGCTGACCCGGTAACGCAGCCGCCCGAGCCGGCGCGACAGAATTGCA
Source organism: Paucimonas sp. (assembly GCA_036677325.1). GTDB lineage: Bacteria > Pseudomonadota > Gammaproteobacteria > Burkholderiales > Burkholderiaceae_D > Paucimonas. Next base: position 60,565 of record JAKFBY010000055.1, on the reverse strand, counting down.
CGGTAGGCAAATGCACCGATTGCCGCCAGGCCAAGCAGGCCCCAGACTGTCCAGCCCCAGGCAGACGGCAACGCCCGCCCAAGCGGCAGCGCATGCAGCAGCGCCAATACCAGGGCGGCGCCGGAAAGCAGGTGCAATCCTTTCCAGCGCTGATAGTGCGGCCGGCCGAAAAAAGCGAATGACGGCGCCAGGAAGATCATCAACGACAGCAGCGCTGCCCAGCCGACCCAGGTCCACAACCGGGAAAAATTCGGAAACAGCACGCCGACCGCGGCGCCGATTGATATGGGCAATGCAGCCCAGGCCAGCAGCAGCGGATGCAGCATCAACAGCACGAAGCTGGCGGCGCCGATATAGTGATGGATGCGCCACAACCTGGTGAGTCCGCCGAACCAGCGGTCGAAGCCCGGAATGCGGATACTCAGTCCCGCATCCACCAGCAGCGCGGTCAAGCCAAGAATACCGGCCAGCCTGCCTGCGAAGAGCAGACAGTCACCTGCGCCATTTGACTGGAACCGGTAAAGCCATAACGCAATCGCTGCCGGCAACAGCAGTATCAATGCGACGACAGCGGTGGCGATCCTTGGCTTCATGGTGTTATATATCTGGCACCTTGTTGTAAGAATCAGTATAAATGAAGTGCAATCTTTTTTCGCCGCCGCTTGCGCAGTCAATCCCTCTTCCCCGCCGTAGGCGGACCAATTGCGTGACGAATAACGAGGCTTGTTTACTGCGCGCCCGGCGCGATTTTTCGGACTAGCCACCGGTTCTCTGGCTGCGCACGCCTGCTCTGCGTTGATGTTGATGCAGCCCTGGAAATTTATTGCCGATGAAACTTTTTGGCGTAAAAATTCTCTAGATAGAATTGGATTTTTCCCGATCCGTGCAGCTTTGCCACGTCAAATCAAGCCGTATGAATCAAGCGTTATAAAACACGCCATATCACTGCCGCCATCATGCGCCCTAGAGTCACCTCGGTAGGATTGATTGTCCCGCCTCGGCAACAGCTGGACTTTGCCAGTTCCGCCCACATCGATCGCGCCAGCCTGGAAGCCTTGCCTTGTTCGCCTGGCGTCTATTTTTTTCGCGATCCGACGGGTGAACCGCTTTATATTGGCAAAAGCATCAACATTCGCGGGCGGATCCTGTCGCACTTGCGCACCCCGCAGGAAATGGCATTGCTCCAGCAAACCAGCCGGGTCGACTTTGTCCGAACCGCCGGTGAAATCGGCGCACTGCTGCTGGAGTCGCGCCTGATCAAGACTTACCAGCCGGTCTATAACGCCAAGCTCAAATGCATCGGCGAATCGTTTTCGCTGATACTGACTGCGGCAGGCACCCGGGTACAGGTCGCCGGCAGCAGCGACGTCGGGCAGGACGGCTCAAGCGTATCGTATGGCCTGTTCGCTTCCCGCAGCGCAGCCGAACAAGGCTTGCAGGCACTGGTGCGCCGCCACCAGCTATGCCCTGCCCTGATGGGACTGGAAAAGGCTACCCATGGCCGCGCCTGCTTTGCGCGCCAGATCGGCCGCTGCCGCGGTGCCTGCATCGGAAGCGAATCATCCGACACCCATCATCGGCGCCTGCAGGCGGCACTCGATGAATTGGGCAATGCAGTCTGGCCGTATGACGGACCGATCGGCATTATCGAGGTGGCGGACCGCTTGCGGCAAATCCATGTGATCGACCGCTGGTCGTACATCGGCTCGCTGGAAGGACGCCGCAGGAAAATGCCGCTGCCGGCGCGACGCGTGATCGACATCGATACCTACAAGATACTGGCCGCACCGCTCGCGGCTGGCCGACTGATGATTGCGCGCTGCGAAGTGCGGCAAAACGCCGCTTATTGGGTCGGCGATGGGTCTGCGATGCCCGATGAAACACCGGGGCGATGCCCCGGTGATGGATTAACTCGTTACGAAGGCCGGAACAGGCCCTAAGCCGCCTGCTGCTGGCGGCCGGCAGCGCTGCTCAGTTCATGGTACAGCGCGACAAATTCCTGGCTCAGCTTGTGACGCGCATCCATGTGAATCATCGGCAAATTGAGCTCGTGCGATTCGCGGATCTTGACCGAGCTCGACAGCTTGCTGGCCAGTACCGGCAAGCCTTCTTCCAGCAATTCATCGACCAGGCGCTGGGGCAGGCGTGAACGCGGCTGAAACTGGTTGACCACGATGCCTTCGATCTGCAGCAGCGGATTGTGGTCGGCCCTGACTTCGCCGACATTATTCATCAATGTGTAGAGCGCCTGCCGGGCGAAATCGTCACAGTCGAATGGAATCAGGCAAACATCGGCGGCGATCAGCGCCGACTGTGTAAAGAAATTGTAGGCAGATGGCGTATCGATGATGATTTCGTCGTATTCCCTGGACAGGTTCTTCAAAGCATCGCGCAGCTTGTAGATTTTATGGCGCGATTCGAGCTTCGATTGCAGCTCGCCGATTTCCGGATGCGACGGAATGATCGACAGGTTGTCGAAACGGGTCTTGTGGACGAAGCTGGCTTCCGGCTGCGGGAAAAACTGGTATTCCAGCGAGCTCTTGAAAAATTCCAGCATCGTCGGCGTGGTTTCCTTGACCGCCTCGCCCAGCAGGTAACGGCTGGAATTGCACTGCGGGTCCATGTCGATGATCAGCGTGTTCTTGTTTTCATACGCCGCAATGCTGGCAAGATTGACTGCGATCGTCGATTTGCCGACGCCGCCCTTTTGATTGAAGATGACACGCTTCATGCTGAATGGATCCTATGTAATGATAGAACAGGCAACACCGGTTGCAGCCGCGCAGGCACGCGGGTTGCGCAATATCCGTTATCCGGCATGCGATGCATGCCAGAATGTGACAGACGATATTTTAATGCGGCAATGCACAATGGCATATGGTATTTCTATCGGAAACCTGAATATGCAGCGAAAAAACCGCCGGCGCTGCCGGATCGCCTGCCTTTGCGCAGCGCCAGCTTGCCGGACTTGCCACAAAACTATCGCTTTGGGCGCCGGTCCAACCATGCATCCCAACCGTAGACTGGATAATTAATGGCTGCCCGGCACACCCGATCCGTTCTCGCGCTGTGTGGATGGATGCTGGCCAGCCTGGCGACCGGTGCCATCGGCGCCATTGCATCGGTCAATGCGGGATCGTTTTACAAGCAGTTGAACGTGCCGTCCTGGGCGCCGCCCGGCTGGCTGTTTTCGCCGGTGTGGACCACCCTTTACCTATTGATGGGCATCGCTGCCTGGCAGGTCTGGCAGGCGCGCGGACCTAGTGCCCGCAGCGCCTTGCTGTTGTACCTGTTCCAGCTTGCCGTCAATGCATTGTGGAGCTGGCTGTTCTTTGCCTGGCACCGCGGCGCCGCCGCATTCGCCGACATCCTGCTGCTATGGCTGCTGATCGCGGCCACCATCGTGGCATTCTGGCGTATCCGGCGCACCGCCGGCATGCTGCTGGTGCCCTATCTGGCCTGGGTCAGCTTTGCGATGGCACTCAATTATTCTGTCTGGCAGCGCAACCCGGCCTTGCTTGGCTGAGAATTTGCCATCCGCACCGACCGCTACCGCAAGCCGGTCCCGGCGCAGGCCTGTTTGCTGCGGGCTGAACTCAAACAATAAAGCCTGTCGGAGATTACGCCGCAATAACGGGCGAAAGGCGTCCCTGTTAATTGGCATAATACTGATCATGCTGAGTCGGGAGAAAGTATTCGATCGAGATAAATTCTTTGCCGGTTAAGAAGGATGCGGTGCAGCCAGACGTCTAACTGGAGCCGATAGGACGAGCCAAATGAGATGTTCACCACCTGATGCGACAGCGAGCGCCGGTGAACAATGGACTTTTATCTTGGCAGCCAGATGTGGTGATTGGCGCACCGTTTCTATCCTTATCGTAACGGCACAATGGTTTGCTGTAAACGTGGACTGCCCCTGACCCGAGCTCCGGACTAACTGGATGAGCCAATGCTCAAGCCAATCGATAGGAGTGGGCCGGCATCAGGGAACGGATCAATTTCTGGGACACAGACTAAAGCGACGCCTGCAGCGTCATCGGTGTAATGCCGGTGGGGTCGAGCCCCGATAAGTGTTTGGACCAGGACACGTCCTGTGGCCCGTTGTGGAAATCAAGTCGGAAAACGGAAGCAACATGGATAACAAGTGAAACAACGTGAAGCGAAAAACTTCATGAAAGACCCGCTTTACCTATTGGCGTACTGGGGCCTCATAAGAGTTAGCGTGGTCACTAATATTGCGCTCGCATGTCATTAGCAAAGTTCCTAAAGCTCCAGTAATACCCATACTCATATGAGAACGATGCAAATCCGGGTACTGCGTCTGATAGTTGTCGTACGTATTCTTCCTTATCGCCAACACGCCGCTCGCGCCATTTGGCTGGTTCTGCGATTAATAGCTGCGCCACAGAAAATTCACGTTCTATGTCTTGATCGAAAAAAAGCGCAGAAACATCATATTTTGTGGCTGCTTTAGTATAACCATCGACTGCATTGGCATAAGCGAGCATAAAGAATGTGTCTTTTCCAGTCTCAAGTGCAATCTTTGAGTACGGTGAGAATTGGTTAAACACCTTTTCGAAGAAGCGAATATCACGTTGCAACCTCTCCGACATTTTCCAACTCATATGAGAGTGCCGACTTATAGTTACCTCAGATATTTTCTCATCGTCGAATGCCCAGTGCGGAAGATGTGGGTATATCAGCCAATTTTCGCGCAAGTACGAGAGTGCCTCATCAGTCTTTCCTGCCTCATAAAGTCGCAGGAAATGGTTTGGCATCTCAATCTTCTGGGTGTCGGTAAGCATCTTGATCGCTAACGCTGAAGTTGACTTGCGCTGAAAGCGTCAAGGTCGAATGGCAAGTTAAAACTCATTTCCATGAGCCGTTAGCGAGCAACATACTGGCCACGCACAATGATTTCGGCAAATACCTTTCTAGACGAAAGAGGGGTTCGTTGTAGGTCTTGCGATTTGCTCAGTTCCAGAAACTCGGCTTTCATGTAGGCACCCGCAGGCAGCTCCTTCGCACGGCGAATAAGAACATCCGAAACACGCCCAACCGCACCGGAATCGACTACACCGTAGATTTCAATGTTCAGGCCTTTCGAATTTGACGCAAATAGCACCCTGGACATCCGATTGCAGTCATTGAGTGAGTCGCAGATCTTTTCCTCGACGAGGCGCTGCGTTACTTCAGCTGCAATGTCCAGGCCAAGTTTATGGTGCCGTCGGTCTTCACCCGCACTGGCTGAGCATACGAACGAGGCCAATAGGATTGCGCAAAACAGAGAAGATATTCGGAAGATCATCATCGGCATTCTGTGTTTAATAAGTTCTAACTGTGAATTATACGGACAGCATCTGTCCGGCATGCACGGGCATCGTCCGGTAAGCATGGAAGCATGCCCCTTGAAAAGCCGCGCTGGATCTGGATCTTCATATTTTTGTCGACTTTTACGGACAGATAAATTTCCGTGAAATACGGACAGCCTGCCGGAGCCTTCAGGTAGTCTATCTGCCCTCATGTATAGTGTCTATAAAACAATAAAAAAGCCGCAGTGCTGTTGCAATTGCGCCTTTCCCAACCGACTCTATTAATGGTGAATAGCACTTTTTACCAGCGCTACCCGCATCGGCTGCCGACTATTCAGCATGCAACGCTGACCGACCCCGGGGCCTGCCATCAAGAAATAGTTTTACGCCGCTACCTGCCGCATGCATGACCACCGAAGCAGTCTGTTATGAACACTGCTTGGTCAAAATGAACGCCGACAAGTGCCGCATTTAATTACCCTAATTGATGCATCACACTGCAGGGAATCTGCCATGCAGGATAATCGGTCGGAATGCCTGTTCTCGATAGCGCCTTAAAGTTCTTGCATGCTTTTTCTCTGGTCCGGCGCAGTCTGATTTTTCTTGAACATTTTCCGTGCCTATGCCTGCAATGAATGAGCTATGTCAAGGCTGAGCCAGGCATTGCCGGCAGTCAGGTGTTTTCATGTGTCTTTAGCCAAAGGATTGCAGTCGTGAATCAGCGTTGGATCAGCGGCAACAAATTCAAATTACTGGAAAATGGCGAAGCATTTTTCCCGCGCGTATTCGACGTGATCGCCGGTGCGCAGCAGGAAGTGTTGCTGGAAACTTTCATTCTGTATGAAGACAAGGTGGGGATGGCACTGCATGCTGCCTTGCTGACTGCGGCACGGCGCGGCGTGCAGATTGACGTGACGATCGACGCGTTCGGCTCCCCGGATTTATCCAGTGAATTTGTTTCGAGCTTGACTGCGGCCGGCGTGCGGCTGCATATCTTCGACCCGGCACCGAAGCTGCTGCGCCGCGTCAATTATTTTCGGCGCATGCATCGCAAGATCGTGGTAGTCGATGGCGCACGCGCATTCGTCGGCGGGATTAATTATTCAGCCGATCACCTGGCCGATTTCGGCCCGCTTGCCAAACAGGACTATGCAGTGGAAATCGAAGGCCCGATCGTCGCCGATATCCGGCATTTCGCCAGGAATGCCATCGTCGAAGGCCAGGCGAGACGGCGCTGGTTTCACGCACGGCCCAGCTCGCCTTCCCGCCCGCCGCTGCCGGTGGCAGGCAGCGCCGATGCATTGTTTGTCTGGCGCGATAATCGTGAGCATACCAGTGACATCGAACGCAACTACCGGCTGGCGATCCGCCTGGCACGCCAGCGGGTGTTGATCGCCAACGCGTATTTCTTTCCAGGTTTTCGCTTTTTGCGCGAGTTGCGCAAGGCGGCGCGCCGCGGTGTGGAAGTCGTGCTGGTTTTGCAGGGCAATCCGGACATGGCAATTGCGCAGACAGCCGCCGCCATGCTGTACCATGACCTGTTGCGCGCCGGCGTGCGCATCTATGAATACTGCGAACGTCCGCTGCATGGAAAAATCGCCCTGGTCGACGATGAATGGTCCACCGTCGGCTCCAGCAACCTCGATCCGCTGAGCCTGGCGCTGAACCTGGAAGCCAATGTGATGATCCGTGATCGCGGCTTTAATCAGCAGCTGCATGCCAGCCTGCAGCGACTGATCGAGCACAGCTGCACGGAAATAAAATTGCCGGACCAGGCAAAACCGAGCCTCTGGCGCAATGTCCGCAACGCCGTCCTGTTTCATGTTTTGCGGCGCTACCCGGCCTGGCTCGGCTGGCTGCCGGCGCACGCACCGAAGCTGAAGTCCCTGCAGCCAGCGCCATTGCCGCAAGGCGCCGACCGGGTGCACGAAAGAGCGCGCTCGTGAGCAGGCAGCACCCGCCGCACGACGGCGCACCGGCATCGGCCTCCGGCGCCGCACCCAGGCATCGCCTGTTCTCACAGCCCTGGTGGCCGTGGGCTAAGCGTGTGCTGAAGTTGGCCTTCTTTGCGCTGGTCGCCTATTTGCTGGTATCGCAGGCGCGCGCAGTCGACTGGTCCGAGGTACTGGCGACGCTGCGGCGGCGGCCCATCCAGTCGCTGCTGTACGCGGCCGCTTTTGCGGCCGCCAGCTATGCGCTGTACAGCTGTTTCGACCTGCTGGGCCGGCACTATACCGGCCACACCTTAAGCACGCGGCAAGTCATCACCGTCAACTTCATCAGCTATGCATTCAACCTGAATATGGGGGCGCTGGTCGGCGGCGTGGCATTTCGCTATCGGCTGTATTCCCGGCTGCGCCTGGATACCGCAGTGATCACGCAAGTACTGTTCCTGAGCATGCTGACCAACTGGCTCGGTTACCTGCTGCTGGCCGGATTGGTTTTCTGGCTGCATCCGCTGCCGCTGCCGCCCGACTGGAAACTCGACACGCTTGCCCTGCAGGTGCTTGGAATGATTCTGGTGGCGATAGCCGCCGCTTATCTATTATTGTGCGGGCTAGCACGGCAACGCAGCTGGACTGTGCGCGGCCATCAATTGAAGCTGCCGTCGCTGCGCCTGGCACTGCTGCAGCTGGCGCTGTCGTCAACAAACTGGCTGATGATGGCTGGTGCGGTATTCATGCTGCTGGAGCAAAAGATCGCCTTTCCGGAAGTGCTCGGGGTGCTGCTGGTGGCCGCCATCGCCGGCGTGATCACCCATGTCCCGGCAGGCCTGGGGGTGCTGGAGGCGGTATTTGTCGCACTGCTGTCGCACCAGTTGCCCAAGAGCGAATTGCTGGCGGCACTGCTGATGTATCGGGCAATTTATTATCTCGCGCCGCTGATGATTGCCGTGCTGACCTATCTGGTGGTGGAGGCCAACGCCAAAAAACGGGCAGCTTGAATACTGGTCATTAGCAGCATGGATGAACCATCGTTTCAGCATGCTGCGACCGACCCGCATGGCGACATGCAGTGGACTACCCTCATACTCAATTATCCGCTGTCGACACGGCGCCAGCCGCAATGTCGCGCGCCGTCATGACGCTATTTTTAACGTTATTTGCCGGCCGGTTTGGCGGCGCCCTGACTTGCTGGCGCTGCACTGGCAGAAGCGGACGGTTCCTTGAGTTCAATGATCATCACATGCGTATCGGTGGTGCCGATATTTTCCCCGATGTGCTGCTGCGCCGGCGACCACATCACGTCGCCAGGCTTGAATTCACGCATCAGGACCTTACCGCCTGGTAAAGTCAGCTTCCGTTTGAATGGCGCCAGCGCATGCAGCACAAAATCCGGATGCTGATGCATGGTTGTCTTGTCGCCTGGCTTGTCACGGTACTCGAGTACCCGGACCCGTTCGTTTTCCAGCACCACCTTATATTTGTCGCCATCGGTCTTGGCCGGATCCTGGGCGATCGCCAGCGGCGATAGCAGTGCCGTTCCCAACAGTACAAGCGTCTTCAGCATGGTATGACTCCTTAAGTAAGTGAATCAGGCGACGACTGGCTCCGTGCGGTGCATCGGTGCGGGCCAGAATATTGAGCGAATAATTAACGGACCCTACGCAGAACCCGCAGCGCAACCATGTGCAGCCACACTGCGCAACATCTCTTATTAAATTAGCATGGATTATGTATCGCGCACATGCAGCCGACAAACAAAGTAGACGAGGCAATGCCGTCCAGCCACAATTGGCGCTGTCCGCCTGACAAGTAAGCGGCAACCGGCTTGGCCCACCGTGGATGCCGGTTCGTCGATCACTTTCCAAACAGCCAACCTATAAATACTTTCACTGCATTTAACCAGCTTTAGTTAAAGATGGTGTTTCAAAAACGGTGGTTTGATAGCCAATTTTTGGCGTTGAAAATGCCAAACTGCATTTTTTACTTCTGCTTGGCTAATTCATCTCAGCAACAGCTGATCTTTTCAAAGTTGCATAATAGACACTATAGATCTACACTGAGCTTGATTGCGGCTGTCCGCCTTTTCCGGTTTTATATCTGTCGGCCTAACCTGGGTGAAATCTTAAACGCCATTACTGGCAAGGTTCTTTACATGCCCCAACTCCAGGTTATGCAGACAGCTAACCAGGATAGGCAGAAATTTTGTTTCACCCTATTTGAAGTTAAAAAATCACTATGACGAAAAGAGCTTGTATCGGATTGATCGCTATTTTCAGTGTGGTGTCTCTATCGCTGGGTTATTGGATAGGGACCCAGAAAGTGCGCGGGGCGATTGTGTCGCGCTTTGTTGACGAACTGTTCCGTGAGTCTGTGGAAGCCAAGCACGACGGCGCGTTAGTTCATCTGCTAAATGAGAAGAAGTATCATGATGCTCAAAATTTGGCGCAAGTACGTTACTACGGACGTGTAATATTGTTGGCCGAAATGAACTCCTTCGACAGTGCAGCATCACCAGAGGCGGCAAAGGCTATAGCCGAGGCTAAGGGCCATTGGCAAAAAGACCGATACGTTATGCCGGATGCGAAAGACAACGTAAAATTATTAAAGCTAATGCGATGATCGTTTTTAACTCATCAATCGACAGGAGCGCATCCACGCGCCGGTCATTTCGGCGTTCAATGAACAAAGGACTGTCAGTGAATGCCAGACATTTCATAGTAATTTATGTGGCAATGCTGTTGTCGAAACCTGTTGTCGCCGGTGAGAGTGATTTGCCTAATTTGCCAACCATGCCACCCGAAGCCGCGGCGCAGCAGGCATTTAACAGTGGCGATCGCTCGTTCTACACGGTACCGGCCTGCTATGACCGGGCTGAACTCGGTTCTGGAAAAGAGATACCAAGGCCAACAAAGCCATTGGTGCCATGTACCTACATAATGGATCCAGATCGCAAAAAAAAGTTGGAACCATACGTCCAATATGTATTGGGATATAACCAGAAGATGTATTGGCTCAGAAAGAAGAAGAAATGATCGATACGTTATTTAACTTATTGCTCGACACTGACCCACAAGTGCGCCGGACAAAGAGGCGTTATATGTTAATGCCAAGCGATCGATAAGACTGATTACAATGCCAATTGTAAATTTGATTTTTATATCTGCTTTTTCTATCTGGGTAGCTATCGGCGTTCTATGGCTACCTCCCAAAAAAATTCGATTAATGAAGCGCGTCGGCTGGATAAGCAATACCGATATCGTCAAATTGGCAAACGAAGGCGATATAGAGGCACTCGCTTTGAAGCAGCAATCAACAATATATATTGCCATTGGCATTGTAGTGCTTGCGCCTCTATATGTGATTTCAAAATGAGTATAGGTGAAGTGATATTTCCATATAACTCATTGCTTAATTCGGTTACGCGAGTGTACCGACCATCTCAGCGTTAGAGCGAAAAATGAAAAAAATCAGAAACGTTCTTGCTACAAAACCTTCATTGGCATTTTCTCTAGCGGTTCTAATTGGGATTGTGCTGACGTACTTGCACGACATAGTTCAGCTTACATTTATACCAATTGGCGAGTGGGCTCGCGTCATGTTTATTGTGAGTGCTGATAATGAAGCTTTAGCCACAAATCTGGTTAATTTTTTTTTCCAAATAGTCACATTTTCAATTGCATTCACTCTTTCTCTTGGGGTGATGGTAATTTTTATCCCGGCAAAGACGATGCTTTACCCATCAGTGGCATATGTCACGCACTTAGTCTTCAGTTTTTGGTGGGTGCCGTTGGGTTTAATCATTGGATTTCAGCCTACTTTTAAAGCGGCCTTGCCTTTTTTACCTGCATTTATTTTTGCTTCATTTGTGTCTTTTCTGATTTTCTCCTCATTTGTGGTTCGCAAGCATGCTGCAAATCAGTCGAAGGTCTAAATCGATTAACCCAGACACGCACCAGAACGCTTGCCACTTCGCGGCACATTGCGCGAGCTGGTCAACGCGGCGTTAGAACTTGACAGTTGATGGCTTTTCAATTTGCACTTGTACTTTGGTGGGCTGCAGCTCTACCTCCTTTGATGGTTAGCATTGCTTACTTATATGCTTCGCCACCATCGGTGCCCCCCGCTCAACGGGTCGCTGTCTCGGTACATGGAGCCGCAATCGCTTTACTATTTCTGGGAGCCATGCTGTTTGGTGCCTTCGGAGGGCCGAAGCAAGAATATGGTGAAATATATAGCCTGCTCCTGTTGCTGCCAATAGAATCTATCGTGTATTCATTAATGCGCTTCACAGGGAAAAAGTGGATACACATACTTCAGGCCATCAACTTGATTTGGTTGATTATGACTTTTTTTGTTGGCGGCATGGCTGTCACGAATGCATGGATATGAACGTCCTAACCCACCGTTACACATTGACACGAAAGCGTGCCAGTGAACTTTGTTGTTAAGCAGAATCTCATGTTCCGTACAGGCGTAGTAGGGCTTTGGTTTATATCGGCTGGAATCGCTGTAATTGCAGATATGCGTAGTTGCGATGACCAGTCGGGGGGAGCATATCTACTGCCGTTAGTGTTGTTCGCCCTTATTGCAGATCGTACTTGGGAAATCAGGGCGTTACGGATTTCAGGTGCCCTAGTTTCGATTGCCTTTTTCATTCTAGTGCTCTACTTCGCTGTCGGAGCTAACCCGGTAACCCATGGACCATGTGACCGCAAGGGTAACGAGTTGGGTTGGTTTTTGCTTTTGATTCAGATCTTCTGCATACCCGTTCTCTGGTCTGCACTTGCGATATTGGTTGCAATTGGGTTGAAGACCGGTCGCTGGCTGAAAAATATTTAAATGGGACTTGGCTTTAAAAAGCCTGACTCCTCGTTGCATACCGACGCCGATGGGCGCCGATGAACTCGATCACTCATCCTGCGTTTTCCAGAATTTTTACCACTGCTGCCGGTTCGTTAGTCGTCCTCCAACAATTTCCACCAACAAATACTTGTAATTCATTCAACCATTTTTAGTTAAAGATAGTGTTGCACAAACGGTGGTTTTTGAAACAGTTGAAATAACCTCCTTACGGGCTGATTGCTATGCACAAATATGTCTTTTTACTCATCTCAAAATGTATGTCCGGTAAGTGTTGAAGAATCAAATAAGCTTGGTTCTGCGCGTGTCCAACCTGACGATCCTTTCCGTGATCTGCCGCGGGATGCTTGAATCAAGGCCCGTTGCATCAAGATCTATTTGGAAAACGCTAGCGGCAAGACTGCCTAACGACGCGGTCCATCGTTGGCAGCATCCGGCTCTTTCATCATGCGAATTGGTGGCAACTTTAAGATTGGAATACACGGTTACTTTGTGATGCGAAAGGGCGGCCACTTTACAATGCAAAGTCGTGGCTACGTTGATGCGAATAACGCACCTGGTGAGGCCGGTGCGTTGCGTGCCGCCTGCCCATCCTGTTTCGCCCTGCTTCTCCCTGTTTTGCCTGTCATTTTTTTATCACTTGAAAATGGAACCTGCCTGCCATGCATACACGCGCCATATTGTTATTGCTGACTTGCCTGACCTGCGCGCCGGCCGCGGTCGTTGCAGCGGAACAGGACCTGCCAAAACAGATTACGAACCTGCTCGGCATGCGCTTGATACTGGTGCCATCCGGCACATTCGAGATGGGCAGCGATGAGTCGCCGCAAGCGCTGGCCGCCGCTTATCCGCAATACGATCAGCAGCGCTTTTTATTGCTGTCCGATGAAGCGCCGGTGCATCGGGTGCGTATTACCAACGCGTTTTACCTGGGCCAGCATGAAGTGACCGTCGGCCAGTTCCGGCGTTTCCTGCAACTGTCCGGCCACCAGCCGGAGTCGATTCAGGATGGCACCGGCGGCTATGGCTACAATCGGCATTACGATCCGAAACAATCGGAACGCGGCGATGCGTTCGAGGGAAGACTGCCGCTCTATTCCTGGCAAAACCCCGGCTTTGCCCAGAACGACGACCATCCGGTTACCAACGTCAGCTGGAACGATGCGGTGGCGATGGCAAACTGGCTGAGTCAGCGCGAACAGATCAGGTATCGTCTGCCGACCGAAGCCGAATGGGAATATGCGGCGCGCGCCGGCAGCCGCTCACGCTATCACGGCGGCGACCAGCCGGATTCGCTATTAAAGACCGCCAACACCTTCGATCGCGACACTGCCTTGGGCTGGCCGCAATGGCAGACATTCGCGCTGGCCGGACACGACGGTTTTGATTTCACGGCACCGGTCGGCAGCTTTTTGCCAAATGCCTTTGGCCTGTACGATATGCATGGCAACGTCTGGGAATGGTGTGCCGACTGGCACCAAGATGATTACTATGCAAAATCACCGGTCGACGATCCGCAAGGTCCCGACTCGGGCACGGTCCGGGTGCGGCGCGGCGGCTCGTGGCATACCTGGTCGCTGTATGCGCGCGCTGCTTACCGCAACTGGAATTCGCCCCAGACCCGCTATCCCCTAGTGGGCATGCGTCTGGTGCGCGAGGCGGCAGTGCCCGGACGCTGAGCTCACATCCCAACCACGCCGCATGCAGATGCTGGCCAACCTTTTCAGCATCGGGAAGAACGGATGCGATACCAGATTGGCGATCTGGCGGCCGGCCGCCATGTGTGCATCAGACATCACACTGTGTACCGGCATGCATACTATCGTGATTGCGGTAACGGCTTACTGCAGCGGCGGCGGATTGACGCGCATTTCTTCCATGGTGCTGCCATTGCGGGTGGTCGGCACCAGCATGGTGGCGGTGCGCCATTCATTGGTGGCCAGCAGCATGCGGCCCTGGCCTACACCCGGCGCATAGCCGAGACTCCAGTCGCCCTGGCCGCTGCCCGGGTGGTAATCGGCGCCGGCATTGACGACATACTTCGCATTGGCCCGGTCATCCGGCTTGCCCGGATTGTCGACCACCAGACGAAACTCCATCGAAACATAGACCGCGCGCACGTCGGCTGCCTTGATGCCCTTCGCATTGCCGTAGCCGTGGTGAAAATACGGGTAGGCCGGTTTCAATGAAATGCCGCCGGTTGCCTCGCTGCGCTTGCCGGAGTTCGAGCCGGCCAGGGCAAACGGATACTGCCAGAGGTCGACATTGGGCGCCTCGCGCACGTCAACTTCCGACCAGGTTCTGGTGGCTTCCGACAGGGTCAGTACCCGAATGTGCTTGACCTGCACGCGGCTATTGGTCGCGCCATTGCCTTGCGCTTCGAATATCTGGAACCAGCTGATTGCAGTATTGGTCCATTCCGGCCGGTTGCCTTTCCACCAACCTGGAATCGCGTCGCCGCGTGGCGCCGGTGTGATCACCATCGGGTGCCGTTGCCATTCGTAGCGGGGATCGATGACCTGTGCCTCACTGGCAATTTGTGGCGACATGTTACTGATGACTTCATCAATTGTCATCGCTTGCACGCTGGCTGCCGACAGCAGGACAGCAGCGGAAAAAAGCAATTTTTGGATCAGGTTGTTTCGACGGGTTGTTCGCATTCATACTCCGGGTAATAAAAATCGATTTTAAAAAAGCTGCAAGACTTGAGAGCGCGCATGGCACTGGCCAAATCAGCAGACAAAGCATGGTCGTGGAAACCATTCAGTTTCCGTGCAGAATATTGTTGAGAGTCACCTGTCGCGCCAAAAGCGGCCGGGTGAAGACTGGTCAGGACCGCCCGGTTAGCAGACAGTCCGGTGGCAAAGCGGGGCGGAAGCTGTTGACATCACAGTGAAATATAAAGAGATAAAAAGTGTGCGCATTAAAATGAGATGGTGCCTGCAATCATTATCTGTAAGCCAGGCGGAAATTTTGATGAGTGAAGATTTCCAATTCTCATTTCATGCTGTTGATCAATCTAGCCTGTTAGAAAGAGGTAGCCTTGATCGGTTCCGCAAATAAATAAAAAACTTAGGGAAATTTATTCTAGTTCCAGAAGGAAAAAATGCATCTATTCAACCACTTTGATGCAGGCCGTTCAAGAAGTTATTCAGTGCACAAAAGGGGATTTACCAGATGAAACACGCATGACGCTGCCAGCGTCATGCGTGTTTGTAATGGATGCAGCCGTCAAGGCGATGGATGGGCGTATCGGTTCAGATACACGCCGTACTCCGGGCAAGTGATCCGTGCACCTGCCCTATCGCGTGCAGCCAGTTTGATGCGGCCTCGCTTAGCGGCAGATGGTATAGGTATAGGCGCCGTAACGCTCGCTGGCGCAGTCGCCCTGGCGCGCAGCCCATACCGCATCAGTTTGACTGCTGTCGAATATTCGTGTTGCAGTTTCCAGCATCGCTGCGCGCCTTGCTGCGAGCCGCCGCTCTTGCACAGCATCGTTTGCCGAATACAATGCCGGCCCGCCCTGATTGTCATGCCAGGCGTTATTCAATTCGGCAGTCAGTGCCGACGACAGGGTCGAGCGCTTGTTCGCAAATTCGCCATAGGTGATCCTTGCCAGGTAAAGATCGGCAATCAGCAACTTGTTCTTTGCATAGTGGTTATCCAGGACCGATCGCATATTGCCTGGCATATTTTCCAGGCGCCAGACTTCGCCCGCTACATAACACTGGTCGCGTTCCTTTACCCAGACCTTGATCGCATCTTTTTCATTTAAGGTTGGAAAGCGCGTATTGGTCATCATTTCCATGGTCTGGTTCTTGATATTGCCCAGTGCGATCAGTGGACGCAGCGTTGCCAGCTGCTGCTGTGCCTCCAGCTGGTTAAAGCAGGCCGCAGATGGATCCTGCGACAAAGCGGGCAATGACAGGGCCATGCCCAACCCGGCGAGAACGCTTTTCATGTGCGCTTCCTTTTGTTTTTTCAATCACGCCCGGCAAATGACGATAAAGCGGGCATCGTGCGGCACCGTTTACTGTATGCCGGCTCGCCGCGAGCAGCAGAATTAACTGGCTTCGATTTGATTTTGGTTGAACATGACTGGCCTGGCGCGCAGCGGGCAGTGCCCGCACTCCGCTGGCAGGCGCCCGATCGGACCCCGGATCGGCCGGCAGCCATATGCAGCACTTGCGGCCCGGCTCGCACGGTGCGCGGGCAGGCGATGCTGAATTTTCCGCAGTGCAATCTGGCGGCGCCGGCCAGCAGCGTGGCCGATGACGCTTGATCTGCACGCCTGTGAAGTCGCCTGCTTGGCACTATAATGCCGTCTTTCTGACCGAAAGACACCCATGACCATTTCCATGTACGCGGCATCGATTCCTGTTTTCAGGCAGATGCTCAACAGCCTCAACGATATCCTGGCCAAAGCCGACGCCCACGTCGCCGACAGGAAGATTGATCCCAACGCATTGCTGCAGGCGCGCCTGTTCCCGGACATGTTTGCGCTGGTGCGCCAGGTGCAGATTGCGGCCGACTTTGCCAAGGGCGTGTCGGCACGACTGGCCAATGCCGAGGTGCCGTCGTATGAAGACAATGAGCAAACCTTCGCCGAGCTGCAAGCCCGGGTCGCCAAGACGCTGGCCTTCATCGACAGCCTGACGCCGGCGCAAATCGACGGCAGCGAAGCGCGCGAGATCGTGCTGCGTCCGAACACGCCCAAGGAACAGAAATTCTCCGGCCAGGCATATCTGCTGCACTACGGCCTGCCACAGTTTTTCTTTCATGTCACGACCGCCTACGCGATCCTGCGCCACAATGGCGTGGAAATCGGCAAGCGCACGTTCATGGGTACCGTGTAATTTTCGCCATGCGGCACGCCCGAACCCGGGCGGCTGCCGCAGCGATGTGCAGCAAGGCCGGGAGTGAGCAGCCGGCCATCAGCATGGTGCAGCAACGTTTAACAGTTAACAGTTAAAAGCCGACCGCCAGCAGGCAATACAGCGCCAGCACCGTTGCCGCCAGCGCGGTGCCGTAGCATGCCAGGCGCGAAGCCGGACTCGGATGAATGCCGACGTCATGCAGGCTCTTGAAGATTCGGTGCGCCGCGTGCCACAGGTACAGCACGATGATGGCGAACAGGATCAGCTTGCCCAGCCAGTGCTGGGCAAACCCGAGCATGTTTTGATAGCTCATCAGGTCGCGCTGCAGCAGCCATCCCAGCGGCACGGCCACGCCGGTGATAAAAACCAGTGCCGGCCCGGTCAATGCCGACAGCATGCCGCCGGCGCCGAACAAGGCCCAGAAAATCGGCGCATTCGATCGTTTCATGGCTGGTTTCATGGCTGTATGCTCCAGACAATCAACCACAGCACCAGCGTACTCTCGATCGCGGCCGCGATGCCGGTGCGGGTGATGACCTTGCCGGCAACCCGCTTGCCGCCGATGTACAGCGGCGGCATGGTCTTGGGCATGATGTCGAACCAGGACCAGCTATGGTAGATCATCAGCGCCAGCATGATCAGGTGCAGGACAATCGACAGCGGGCTGGCCAGCGCCTGCAGCCAGCCATTGTAGGCCGCTTCGCCGCGGCCCAGACACACCAGGCCGGCCAGCAGCACGAAGCCGTAGCCAGCCACGCCCAGCGCCGTGCCTTCGCGCAGCATATAGCGCAGGAAGAAGGGATTCTTGCGCCACCAGCCGGCCATCGGACGGATGTAAGGGCGTCGCGCATCGCTTCGCTGATTCTTCATTTTCCTGCTCCTTTCGGCCTGAGAAAGCGCAGGAAATAATCCTTGGCGCTATTGATCTTGTTCAGGTTGACTGCATTGGCCGGGTCGACATTTTTAGGACAGACTTCGGAGCAGTAGCCGACCGCGGTACAGTTCCATACCCCTTCCTCGGCGTTGACGATCTCCATGCGCTGGGCCTGGCCGCCGTCGCGGGTGTCGCTGTTATAGCGATGCAGCAGCGCCAGCACGCCCGGGCCCATGAAGTCATGGTTGATGCCGTACTGCGGACAGGCGGCGTAGCACAGCATGCAATTGATGCATGAGCTGAACTGCTCGTACCGTTCCAGCTCGGCCGGCGTCTGCAGGTATTCGCCCTGCTCAAGGGTGCGGGCTTCTTTTGGAATGATGTAGGGCTTGATGCTTTCGAGCTTGCCGATGAAGTCATCGGCCGATACCACCAGGTCCCGCTCGATCGGGAAGTGGTTGAGCGGCTCGACACGCAGCCTGTGCGGGTAAAAATCGCGCAGGAAGGTATGGCACGACAGCTCGGGAATGCCATTGATCATCATGCCGCAGCTGCCGCAGATCGCCATCCGGCACGACCAGCGGTAGCTGAGCGTGCTGTCGAGTTCCTCCTTGATGTATTGCAATCCCTGCAGCACCGACATGTCGTCGCTGAACGGCACCGAATAGGTTTGGAAAAACGGCTCCCGGTCCTGCTCGGGGCGATAGCGCAGCACGTCGATCTCGATGACCCGGGTCGATTCAGTCATGGGCAGACTCCTTTTTTTCATGCTCGGCCTGTTCGGCCTTTTCACCGGCGGCGCCGTAGGCGCGCACTGCCGGCTGCGACCTGGTAATCTTCACGGCGCCGTAACTGATGCGCGGCGCGCCATCGCCGTCATAGTGCGCCAGCGAATGCTGCAGGTAATTGACATCGTCGCGCTGCTGGTATTCATCCAGGCGCTGGTGCGCGCCGCGCGATTCCTTGCGGTTCAACGCCGAATAGGCCATCGACTGCGCGACGTCGAGCTGGAAGCCAAGTTCGATTGCCTGCAGCCAGTCGGTATTCCAGACGCTGGATTTGTCATCGACCCGTACCCTCCGGAAGCGTTGTCGCAATTCGTCGATCTTGTTGCAGGTATTCTGCATTTCGCTGCCGATACGATAGATGCCGCAGCCGCTTTCCATGCTGAGCGCCATTTCCTTGCGCAACACCGAGATCCGCTCGGTGCCGTCTTCCCGCTTGACCAGTGCCAGCGCCCGCTGCTGCGCGGTGCGCGCCTGGATTTCCAGGGTCGCCGCCGAGCTCAGCGACACCGAGCGGGCAAAGCGCGCCGCTTCGTCGCCGGCCACCTTGCCGAACACGCACAGTTCGGCCAGCGAGTTGGAGCCGAGCCGGTTGGCACCGTGGATGCCGATGCTGGAACATTCGCCCACTGCATACAGGCCAGGCAGCGGCGAAGCGGTGGTGCCGCTGACCTGGATGCCGCCCATCGTGTAATGGATGGCCGGGCGTACCGGAATGGCGGTATGCACCGGATCGATGCCCATGAAGCGCTCGGCCATTTCACAGATCAGCGGCAGCCGTTCGCGGATATGCCGCTCGCCCAGATGGCGCAGGTCCAGCAGCACGGCTGACCCCTGCGCGGTGTCGATGGTGCGGCCCTTGCGTTCCTCGTGCCAGAATGCCTGCGACAGGCGGTCGCGCGGGCCCAGTTCCATTGCCTTGTTGACCGGCTTTGGCGTCGCCGGTCCCAGCCCGTAGTCTTGCAGGTAGCGATAGCCATCCTGGTTGACCAGAATCCCGCCCTCGCCGCGGCAGGCTTCGGTAAACAGCAGGCCGGTGCCGGGCATGCAGGTCGGGTGATACTGGACGAATTCCATGTCGCGCAGCGGCACGCCATGCCGGTACGCCAGCGCCATGCCATCGCCGGTGACGATGCCGCCGTTGGTGCTTTGCCGGAACACGCGGCCGGCGCCGCCGGTGGCAATGATCACCGACCTGGCCTTGATCAGCACGAACTTGCCGCTCTTGATCTCGATTGCCAGCACCCCCTGGCAGCGGCCATCCTCGACGATCAGGTCGCAGCAGAAGTATTCATCGAAGCGCTTGATCGCCGGGTACTGGATCGAGGTTTGAAACAGCGTATGCAGCATGTGAAAGCCGGTCTTGTCGGCCGCAAACCAGGTGCGTTCGATCTTCATGCCGCCGAATGCGCGCACGTTGACATGGCCATCTTCCTTGCGACTCCACGGACAGCCCCAGTGTTCCATCTGCACCATTTCCCTGGTGCAGTTGGCGACAAAATAATCGACCACATCCTGTTCGCATAACCAGTCGCCGCCGGCGACGGTGTCATGAAAATGATGTTCCAGGCTGTCGTGCGACTGCACCACCCCGGCCGAACCGCCTTCGGCTGCGACCGTATGGCTGCGCATCGGATAGACTTTCGATATCAGCGCGATTCGAAGGCCGGGATCAATCTGTGCCGCCGCAATCGCGGCCCGCAAACCGGCGCCGCCACCGCCGACGATCGCTACATCCGTTTCAACTATTTCCATGATGATGTCGTTTCCGAGTAGGGGCAAGAATCGTGCTGAAGGTCAATCAGGCGCCGTTTATCGATGCGGCACAGAAACAGGTGCTCAAACATGCATGCGAGCGCGCCCGAGGGATGGTTGGATGGATGAAGTGTGGCACAGACCGCGCGCAGGCGGAACGACCCTGCCTGCCATGGCGCCAGTGTCGATGGTAAGAAAAGCAGGCGCTGATGGCTGCTTGTTCCTCGCGCGCTTAACATGATCCGATAGCCTCCGTTGCCGCTGGATGCGGCTGCCGCATGGCCCTGCTCTTTGCCTGGTACGGCTTGCAAGGATATCCGGCGCCTGGCAATCCGTGTCGGCGGTCCTTCTTGTTGCGTACTGCAGGCTGGCCAGCCGTTGCCTGGCAACCAGCACAATTGCATCCTGCGTCCAGACTGCGGACGCGGTTAAAACTCTTCCCAGTCGTCAGTGCCGGTGCGTGGCAATGCAGCCAGCCTGGGGCGCACAGGCGCTGCCACCAGCTCGGCCTTGGCAGGCGGCGCCTTGATCGGCGCAATCGATGCAGTCTTTGGCACCACCGACATGGTTGGCGTACGGGTCTGGCCAAGCTTGAATACGTTGACCACTTGCGCCAGATTGCCGGCCTGGTCCTGCAGCGCTTCCGCAGCGGCCGCCGCTTCCTCGACCAGCGCGGCGTTTTGCTGCGTAGCCTCGTCCATCTGGTTGATCGCCTGATTGATCTGTTCGATGCCGGCGGTCTGTTCAACACTGGCGGAAGTAATTTCATCCATGATGTCGGTCACGCGCTTGACGCTGGAAACGATGTCCTGCATGGTTGCACCGGCGACGTCGACCAGCTTGCTGCCTGCCGTGACATTGGTGACGGCGTCCTCGATCAATGCCTTGATTTCCTTGGCGGCGGCGGCGGAACGCTGCGCCAGCGAACGCACTTCAGCGGCCACCACTGCAAAACCGCGCCCCTGTTCGCCGGCCCTGGCGGCTTCCACCGCCGCATTCAGGGCCAGGATATTGGTCTGGAACGCGATGCCATCGATGACGCCAATAATGTCGGCAATTTTTTTCGCCGATGCATTGATCGAACCCATGGTGACCACGACTTGCGACACCACGGCACCGCCCTTGACCGCCACTTCGGAAGCCGATTGCGCGAGGTGGTTGGCCTGGCGGGCATTGTCGGCATTCTGCTTGACGGTCGATGTCAGCTCTTCCATCGAGGACGCGGTTTCCTCCAGCGAGCTGGCCTGCTGCTCGGTGCGCGACGACAGGTCCTGGTTTCCGGCGGCGATCTGGCCGGACGCGGTGGCCATGGTGTCGGTGCCGGAGCGCACCTGGCCGACGATCTTCACCAGGCTGTCATTCATGTCCTTTAATGCCTGCATCAGCTGCCCCGCTTCATCGGTCGACTTGACTTGCACGCGGCCGGTCAGATCGCCCTGTGCGACACGGCGCGCCACCTCGACTGCCTGACGCAGCGGCGTGGTGATGCTGCGCGTAACGACCCAGGCCGCACCGATCCCGATCACCAGGGCTGCTGTACTGATCGCCAGGGTCAGCATCAGTGCCGCCTTGTAGGAGGCATGTGCCTGTTCCACCGCGTTATCGGCCGCTTTTTCCTGCATCCGTACCATCTCATCCATGGCACTAATCCATTTACGCTGGGCAGGCCATACTTCATTGATCAGCACACTGACCGCGTCAGCCTGCTTGCTTTCCTGCAGCAGTGTGATCACCTTGTCGGTCAGCGGCTCGGTTACTGCCTTGGCGGCGGCGATCTTGGCCATCACTTCGCGCCCCTTTTCATCCTTGATCATCTGATCCAGGTTTTCAACGAACGCGGCATACTCTTCCCGCTCGTCGGCAATCCGAAACCCTTCATTTTCGATTTGCTCGGCATTGGTCATCAATGCCATATTGCGCGTGGCCAAACCGATCGCCAGCACCGATTGGCGCATCTGAAATGCGGCCTTGATCATGACGTTGTTTTGATTGACGATGCCATCCAGGCTGCGCTCGATGCTTGCCATGCGCGAGATGCCAACCAGCGCAAGCGCAATCATCAATATCAGTACCAGGCCGAAACCCAGTCCCAGGCGGACGCCGATTTTCAAGTTTGCAATCTTCATTCTCTTCCCCATCGATGAATGCAGCACTGCGACGCGCCACTTCATTTCAAACAGCACACTGCGACCAATCCCGATCTGCTTGCCTCCAACCGTCCGTCTTCCGGTAGCCGATACGACAGATATTCTTTCTTTAAGCAAATAACTTGCCAAGCTCAAAATTTCCTTACCGAATGCAAGTATTTATTCGAAGACAAGATTCATATCGCTGCAAGCGGCCGACAAAATTCCCAAATGGAAGAAATGGGCAAACATTGCATCTTATTTGCGGGAAAGAAAAGAAGGTCAGAATGGCAACAAAAAGACGGTACGACTGCAGTGCGACCCCTCGACAGCTGACCGGCACTTTTTGCGTCGTGGTCGCAGGGGGCTGGCAGCCAGCAGTCAATCCATGGTCTGCCGGTACCGGTTCAATGCAATCAAGCCTGCGCCCAGCATGAATGCCGCGATCGGCCACAGACTGGGCAGAATGTCGGCGACACCACTGCCCTTCAACAAGATGCCGCGCACGATGCGCAAGAAATGCGTCAGCGGCAGCACCTCGCCGATCGTCTGGGCCCAGACCGGCATGCCGCGAAACGGGAACATGAATCCAGACAGTAACAGCGAGGGCAGGAAAAAGAAAAAGGTCAGCTGCATTGCCTGCAACTGGTTGCGTGCGATCGTGGAAAAAGTAAAGCCGACTGCCAGGTTGGCCGCCATGAACACCACCAGCGCCAGCGACAGCAGTGTCAGACTTCCCACCATCGGCACCACGAACAGCAACCGGGCGGCCGTCAGGATCACCACCACCTGCACATAGCCGATCAGAATATAGGGTGCAATCTTGCCGACCATGACTTCGATCGGACGCACCGGCGTCGCCAGCAGGTTTTCCATGGTGCCGCGCTCACGTTCGCGTGTCATGGCCAGCGCCGTCATCATTACCATGGTCATGGTCAGGATCACACCGATCAAGCCGGGCACGATGTTGTAACGCGACAGCCCTTCCGGGTTGTAACGGCGCTGGACGCGGATTTCATATGGCGGCTCGGTCGGGCGCAGGTGCGCCAGCGTCCCGCTCAAGTCATGCGACAGCGCCTGGCGGCTGATGGCGTTGAGCGCGGCCAGCGCATTGCCGCCGGCCGCCGGGTCGGTGGCATCGGCCGCCAGCAGCATCGCCGGCTTTTCGCCGCGCAGCATCCGGCGCGAGAAATCCACCGGAATCACCAGCACGAACTGCACCTGACCTTGCCTGAGCAGGCGGTTGGCATCGGCTTCATTGCCTGGCCGGTGCGTGATGCGGAAATACCCGGAATTTTCCAGGCCGGCCACCAGGCTGCGCGAAAACTCGCTTTCATCGGCAATCACCGCGGCCATCGGCAGGCGTTTGGGATCGGTATTGATCGCATAGCCGAACAGGATCAGCTGCATGACGGGCACGCCGACCATCATCGCAAAGGTCAGGCGGTCGCGCCGGAGCTGGCGAAACTCCTTGATCAGGATGGCAAGAAATCGCGTCCAGTTCATCTGGATCGTCAACCGAAATTGTCTTGCGCCTGCTCGATCAGCGCGATAAAGACGTCTTCCAGGGTGGCGGCGACCTGCCGGATCGTGATGCCGTCGGCGCGGTGCGGGGCGATGGCCGCTTCCAGATCCGCAGCCGAGGCGGCACTGACATGCAAGGTGTTGCCGAATGACGCCACGCTGCGTATGGTTGCCTGCAGGCGCAGTGCGCGCGCCAGGCGCGGCAGATCGCCGCCGCTGATTTCACAGGTCGCCAGTGCCGCGCCGGCAATCAGTTGCGCGGCGGTGCCGTGCACCAGCAGCCGGCCATAGGAGATATAGGCCAGCTCATGACAACGCTCGGCTTCATCCATGTAATGGGTCGATACCAGCACCGTCAGGCCGGTTGCCGCCAGCTCATGCAGCTGGTCCCAGAATTGACGCCGCGCCTTTGGATCGACGCCGGCAGTCGGCTCATCCAGCAGCAGCAATTGCGGGTCGTGCAGCAGGCAGGCCGCCAGCGCCAAGCGCTGCTTCCAGCCGCCCGACAGCGCGCCGGCCAGCTGACGGCGCCGGCTGTCCAGGCCAAGCCGTGCCAATGCCGCCGCCACTTTGGCGCGGCGCTCCCGTACCTGGTATACCTGGGCGATGAAGTGCAGGTTTTCTTCGATGCTCAAGTCTTCATACAGGCCAAATTTCTGCGTCATGTAGCCGACTTCGCGCTTGATCAGGTGCGACTGGCGGCGGATGTCATAGCCCAGGCAGGTGCCCTCTCCCTCGTCCGGCGTCAACAGCCCGCACAGCATGCGGATGGTGGTGGTCTTGCCGCTACCGTTGGGCCCGAGAAAGCCGAAGATGCACCCCTTCGGCACCTGCAGGTCGAAGTGATCGACCACGGTGCGACTGGCATAGCGCTTGGTCAGGCCGCGCACGTCGATGACGATCTGGTCAGCCGCCGTCATTGGGCATCCCGGGCCAGGCCGAGCCGGATTTCCAGCGGCTGCCCCGGATGCAGGCGCATCGCGTCGGCGGCGGCCGGTCGCGCCTCGACCATGAATACCAGCGTGGCGCGGTTTTCCTTGCTGTAGATCAGCGGCGACGTGTATTGTGCTTCCGGCGCGATAAAGGAAATTTTCGCGGCAATCGGCGCACCGCAGCCATCGCATTGCAGGTTGATATCCTGCTCCAGGAACAGTGCGCCGATCACGCTTTCCGGCACAAAAAAGCGGGCCTTGACATGTTGTGGCGCCAACAGGCTGAGCACCGGCGTGCCCGCCGCAACCAGCTCCCCTTCGCGGTAGAGCACATCGATCACCCGCGCATCGACCGGAATATGCTGGGTCTTTTGCGCCAGCTTCCAGATGACTTGCGCACGCTGCGCCTGCGCAGCTTTGAGGTCCTGTTCGGCTGCGGCAATTTCATCAGGGCGTGCGCCGAGCCGCACGATGCGCAATTGCGCGCGCAATTCATTGACCCGCGCCGTATCGCGTTCAACTGTTGCCTGCGCCGCATCGATGCGCGATGGCGCGATGAATTGGTCGGCTGCCAGCTGCCGTTCGCGGGCCAGGCTGGCAGTGGAAAATTTCAGTGCGGTGGCGGCTTGCGCCAGTTGCGCGGCGACCGCCGCAATTTCATCCGGGCGCCGGCCTTTTTTCAGATTCTCCAGCTGCGCCTGTGCCCGCGCAACATGAAAGTCTGCTTCGTCAGCTGCTGCGCGTTCGCTTTCCTGTTCCAGCACGAAGGCCGGCGCATTGCGGGTGACTTGCTGGCCGCGCTGCACATGCAGCCTGACCAGGGTGCCGGCCACCGGTGCGGCAATCCTGATGTAATCGGCTTCGGCATAGCCAGGAAAAAAGTTATCGCGGGTTTGGGTACAGGCGCCCATCCAGCCAGCCAGTCCGAGCATGGCCAGGCGTCGCGCCCATCTGTGCACAGGCGCTTCTTTGCCGGACGGATCGGCGCTTCGGTTGGTGTCGGGAAAGGACGTCATCGGACCAAGCCCCAGGATGCCAGCTCAAGCAGGAGCTGCCAGTTTGAGCCAGTTTTGTCGGACATGCAAGTTCACGTAACTGACGACGCTGCCGCATGCAAAGGTTGCCGCCAGGCGCATTACACGCCTGCAGCACGCACCCGTTCCGGCCCGACTTTGCCGCCACCTTGGTCCGAAGCATGCAACGCGAAAGCCGCTGTCTATTTTATCGGGGCAGGTCCGCGCACAATCCAAAATGCTGGCCTGCATGCAATGGATCGCGGGGAATCCCGGCGAGAGTCCGCCTAACCGTTGCTGTCTGCATTGGTGTAGGTTGCCACCGTCGAGGTCAGTTCGGTGCTGGACAGGCGCCGGTGTTTTGAAAAGAAATCCCACATCATCCGGCTGGCATCCGGTCCCTTGGCATTGCTGAAATTGCTGGATGCATCGCCGCCGCTCCACGCATGACCCAGATCGCTCACATCGCACACTTTCATCAGCATCTTTTTTCCTGCATAGTATTCGTAAGTCCTGTACGCATTGCCGGAACGCGGACTGGCCGGCTTGTCGGTCGTCTTGACTTGCATGGTTTCCCTGCCATGTCCAGCCAGCTGATTGAGTTCGTTAAACTGTTCGGCAAGGTGCGACAGATTGACCGGGCGGACAATATTATCTTGCTGGCCGTGGATCAGCATTGCCGGCATAGCAGGAAAATGGGCGACGCGGGCGGCGGCCGTTCGAACCGCATCGCGCAGCGAGCCCAGCGCACCATTTTGCATGACGGAATAGCCTTCCATCGGGGTATGGGCGGTACCGAATACCGAGCCGGAATGCATGCCCACTGCGGCAATCAGGTGCGGATAATTCAATGCAATGATGTTGGCCATCGCCGCGCCCGCAGAAATGCCGGCGATATAGATCCTGGTTGGGTCGAGTGCGTATTTCTCGACCACGTTGTTGATGATCGCGACCACCGACTGCACCTCTGCCCCGCCTTCCTGAATTTTTCGGTTATACCAGCGCCAGCAGCGTCCGGTATTGTGGGCGGTGGTTTGCTGCGGATAGAGTACCGCAAACCCTTTTTTTTCTGCCAGCTGATTCATGCGCGTGCTTTGCGCAAACTGGGTCGCTGTCTGCGCGCATCCGTGCAGCATCACCACCAGTGGCATCGGCCCAGGCCCGGCCTGATCCGGCAGGTACAGCCAGTAACTCATTCTGGCGCCAGGCCGGCCGCTTTCGAGCACTGTTACCGCGTGACTTGATTTCAACCATTTGCCAGGCACCGGTGCCGTCGTCGGTCGCGTCGGCGCCTTGAGCGCCGGGGCGCGCAACAGCGACAGCGGCTTGGACTTGAGCGTGCGCGTGTAACGGCTTAATTGGGTGCTGGGCGTGGCCAGCAAAATTTTGACAAGTTTCTTGTTTTGCCGTTGCTGCGATTTGATGAGGTGCTGTACACCGTGCCCCCAGAAACCGGTAAATTTCTTGATTAACATTCAGATCCGCCTCAGACAATTGCAGATCATACCGCAAGGAAATTTTTCGCAATAGGGATAAATCGTGATTCGTCATCGAACAAATTTTATCCATAGAAAAATGGATAACGAATTCGTATTTTTGCAACAAAGTGGATCGCCGTGCATATTGATGCTACAGCGTTTAGGTGCGTACGAGCTGCCACCAGGCGCGATGCTCGTGATGACATGATGACGAAATGAAATGAAGCGAAGGAATTGAAGCGCACCGATACTGGGCGAGAGGCATTATTTGATGCATTGTTGTCACTTGCATCTTATGCCTGTGCCGTCCATTAGCTGGCTGGACCCCGTCAGTGACCGTCAGTGTTGTATTTTAAGATGGAAAAATATAGGCGCGCACTGCTGCCGCGCCTATAACAATCAATTCATATTCATTAATTCAGTTTCGATTTGAAATCGTTCTCGGTTGCCGGCAATGCCGGTTGGCTCTGTTGACCCATCGTTTGCTGGCGTCGATCAATAGAATCGCGCTGGGCAGTACGGCGTTCAACCATGCGGCGCTCGATAAATTTATTCAAATCGTAGCTTGCAGCTTCAAATAATGTGTCAGGACGGGTCATGTGCGGCTTCCTTGTTGAAAATGGAATCGAGAGGCAATTGGACTGAAGTTCGCCAAGTGAATCTCGGGCTGGATCATGTTCGTAATCATCGCTTTCTCACGCGCACACGCCTTGAGCGAAATCAAAAA
This sequence comes from Paucimonas sp., assembly GCA_036677325.1. Lineage (GTDB taxonomy): Bacteria > Pseudomonadota > Gammaproteobacteria > Burkholderiales > Burkholderiaceae_D > Paucimonas. The sequence goes on along the minus strand of JAKFBY010000055.1, from coordinate 32,356 downwards.
CCATTTCTTAAAAAAAATTATGCTTGATGGCTTATGCATTTGACTATTTTTCCCCACGGAAATAGCTAAATAGTTAAATAGCCAATCAGCACTCCCTTCTACTGTGCATCTGATGCTGTTCTGATGCATTAACTTTTGATAAAGGCTGGCCATGAAAGCCGTCAACACCTCCACTGACATCCAACTGGATGAGACAGAAATCAAAAAACTTTATCCCCAGCTGTTTTCAGAACTGGTGGCACTGAGTACCGCATCGGACAGCGATTTTCTGCTGCGTTTCCCCCGCTTTGTCACCGAGCTGGCACGTGACTTACTGCAGGAAGAGCAGTGGATGGAAAATATCTGTTTTGATGGAATACGTGAACACCGTGCACAGCATGCCGAATTGCTCGGCTTACTGCATCACGCGCAATCCCGTTTATTGGCTGGCGATAGCAAACTGGCGCGCAAGATTGTACCTTTACTGACACCCTGGTTCAATCACCATATCGCTTATATGGATGTGGGCTGGGCCACCATAGCTAACAATACTTCTCTGCAAGAATCCACGATGCTGCGTGCGGCGTGATCAAAACTTACTGCAGGCTGGTGCGATTTCGCAGCAGCCTGCGCGCCCTTCTTCCAAAAACCATTAATTGAGATCCGGCAACGGCATCGCCCGATCACTTGGCTGGCAAGCCCCTCACTAGGGGATACATCAATTTCGATGCGCCGATGCATCACTTGACGCGTGACTGCAAAAAAGTCGACGCCGCCAGCCAACCCGACAGAGCACGCGATCACGCCTGAAGCACGTTTGATGGCGCCAAGCCCTGCCGCCCGATCCTTACAGACAAATATAAATTTCGATCCAATGCGAGGTCAAAACAGGCGATCGGCTGGAACTGCTCTATGCTGGAAGACTCCAATGCTGTCTTACTCTTAAAATTTACAATGAGCACCAAATAATTCCCCATGACACTAATCAAGTGCATGGCTCTGCGAAAATAATCCTGCATCCAATCAACATCATATGTTGCAGTAGATAAATTACAGCAAAATTCTTGATGGCCAACCAATCACTGCGTCACGGTAATGCCGTTATCGTTGGTCCATTTCACCCGTATTCATTGACTTCTATTAGGAAAATACTGATGGCAACTGTTCGCATTGCAACCACCGAGGTTCAGGTAGATGACATTATCTATACCTTCAGCAGCACTGACCGCGCCGACGCCTTTGAAGCCTGCGTTGCCACGGTCGACTTGTCACACTGCGAAACTGACCACACGCCAGTTGGCAGGCGGCCGGCAGACAAGGTAAGCCAGATCGATTTCACGCAAGAAGCAGCATTGGCGGAAGACGGCGGCATTAATTTCAACGCCATTGTTGATGGCAAGCCGGTGCAGTGCAAGATCAGCCAGGCTGCCCTCGAACAGCATTTCGGTGCACAGCCTGCATCCGATCCGCTCACTGCTTATACCCGGGACCGCGAGAGAATTCATGCATTGGCTGAGCGTAAGCTGCGCAAGCAGCCGCAACAACGCGTATTGATTGAAGCGCAGGATATCGGCTAGTCCGGTTAAGCTGACTAGTCGTCGAGGCGACTGGCCAGTCTCTCGAACAACAATCAATTACATCCAGCGGGAGCTGGCGCGTCATTTTTTTACTCAAGCGTATGGACGGGCTCTGACGATGCAAACGCAAGGATTGGGGAGCATGCAGCACCATCATTGCACGGCACGATGGGACTGAGATGCATGCAGCGCTTGGTCCCGGATTAACGCAGCCTATCCGCGCAGCCGGCAGGCGAGGCGGCAGTGGTTAAAACACCTCTTTTTCGTCGCTGATAAACCCATTACAATTCCGGTAACATTTATCACCGCGCACCGCGCCGGCGATTGACGGCGCAGCAAAGGACGGCCCATATGCTGCTCCGAAAATCATTTGCCGCCTGGATGCTGGGACTGGCTTGCGCTTGCCTGACCGGCTGCGGCGGCGTCTCGATTGTCGCGGTCTTTACCGATGATCAGGCGCAACCTGTTCCTTTCCAGGAAATTGCAGCGACAGCCAATTCATCCGTTGGCGAGCGCAGATTGGTGGTCATCAGAGACTTGGTCGCATGGGATGCATTATGGTCAGAGCATGTCGCTCATCAATCGCTGCCGCAGGCCAGGCCTGCGGTCAATTTTGCGCAGGAGATGGTGATCGGGATTTTTCTCGGCACGCGCACTACGCGCTGCGCAAGCGTGTCGGTGCACTCGATATGGCAGGCCGACCATCCGGACCGCCTTGAAGTCGTGTTCTCGGAAACCGCATTGACACCCAGTGCCGCATGCAGCTCCGTGATCGGTTCTGCGGCTAGCTTCATTGTCGTGCCATATTCGCTGCTGCCGGTCGATTTTATTCAGAAGTGGTAAGTGCCACACCGCCGCAGCAGAAAAGGGCCCCGGATTGAAATGGTGGCTGCCGCGAGGAAGTTGGAGGCTGCCGACCAGCATCACGCAATAGCACACAGCACCATCTAGCAGCATCTGATGGTGCCGGACCAAGCTTCTGCAACCTGCCATCGGCGACAACCGGGCTGGCCATGAAACAGACGCCTGTTTACACGTAAAATACTACCCCTGTCCATCTCGCAAGACGGGACAAGAAACGCAATGTTGCGCATCGGCCTGCACGGAAAACGTGCTTATCCGAATCCGGTGAACAACATTGCGTTAGCCATAGCTCGATGCTGTACGTGTTGCCAGCTTAATGCATCGAACCTGCCTGATGGCCACTGCTGACGCTTTCGCTTGCCTTTGGTTTACCCTGGGCATCGCTCAAGCGATACTTGGTTCGACGGTCACCCATCAAATCCCGCAAGTCACGAATGCTCATGCCGGTCACTTCGTGCATCCGGATTAACAGCGATGCACCGATCGGCAAGCGGCGATGACGGATCTTGCTGATCACCGGCGGCGCCACTTCCAGCTTGCGCGACAGTGCTGCGTCATTTTTCAACGTCATTTTCTCGAGCAAGAAGTCGAGCAAATGGTTTGGGTTATAGCTTTCCTGTGATGATAGAGCGTGTTCTGCCATGATTTCCTCGAGATAAAAAATGCTGTTATTAATCGCCTTCGCGTCCACCAATTGCTACTCAAACAGGACTTCATTGCGGATTAAAAAGTTCCGGTAATAATTCTTAAGCTTGATAAACGTATCAATTGTGCCATTCCGCACATTGATCACCAGCAAACGCAGCGCGATAACAGTGGTTAAGCAATATGTGTATATGGCATTGCGCAAAAAGTGCCAGTCTTTTCCTTTCAGAAAACAACATGGCCGGCCGGGTAAGAGAGCAAAAGGCACCAGCGCCGGGTCACATTTTCCTGCTGTTTCCCACCATTTGGATGCCGGTTGCGGAGGTGGTGGCCGTCAGTCAACCGTGCCATCCCTTGGCGGCAGTGCCCTGTCGACCAGATTGCGCCTGCCTGTGTGCTGGATCAATAAGTCGATCGCCAGGCGATTCGACCATGCCACTGAAACACCGAGATAACTTGCCACAGCAACATTTGTCCTTCACAGTACTGCTTTGATATCTTTTCCGTATATAAATTCATGCCCAATAACGAAAGGTTGATTGAACAGTTGGCCGCCATTGCGGCGGTGGTGCTGTTGATCGGCGGCTGTCTGTACATTCTTGCGCCCTTTTTCGCCCCGCTGCTGTGGGCCGCCATCATCAGCTTTTGCACTTGGCCGATTTATCTGCAGCTGGTAATACTGTTGCGGGGGCAACGGATCGTGCCTGCCATCATCATGGTATTGATCGTCCTGCTGTGCGTGGTGGGACCGTTTGCCTATGCCTTGATCGGACTGGCTGGCCAAGCCGACGAAATCCGCCAAGTTGCCATCAAACTGATCGAACGCGGTATACCGCCGTTACCCAAATGGATCAGCACCCTGCCCTTCATTGGCGAACGAATCGATGCCTTCTGGCTCGATATGGTCCAAGGCGGTGCGCAGGTGGGCGAATTCGTGCGCAACAAGCTGGCGGCACCGCTCGGTCAATGGCTATTGACACTGGGCGCGGCCACCGGCGCCGGTCTGCTGCAACTGGTGCTGAGCATTATTTTTGCATTTTTCTTTTACATCGGCGGCCAGGTTGCGCTTGAATGGCTTGAGGCGGGCGTACGACGCGTCGCAGGCGCACGCGGGCCGTATCTGCTGCAACTTGCCGGCGGCACCGTCAAAGGCGTGGTGTACGGCATCCTGGGCACGGCATTGATCCAGGCGGTACTGGCCGGGTTTGGCTATTGGATTGCCGGCGTGCCCGGCGCCGGCATCTGGATTCTGGCGACATTTTTTCTATCGGTGATTCCGATGGGGCCAGCCCTGATCTGGGTGCCGGCGGCCTTGTGGCTGTATACCCAGGGATCGCTCGGCTGGGCGATTTTCATCGTCCTCTGGAGTGCTTTGGTGGTCGGCAGTGTCGATAATGTGATCAAGCCACTGATGATCAGCAAGGGCGGCGGTTTGCCTTTTATCATTGTGCTACTCGGCGTCCTGGGGGGCGCGCTTGCCTTTGGTTTTCTCGGTGTGTTCATCGGGCCTACCTTGCTGGCAGTCGGCTATTCGGTGCTGCATGACTGGACGGTCGGCGTCCATCGCCAGGACCAGACCGGCTAGCTGGCTCGATAGCGGGATACTCACGCGCCTGCTGCCAGTCGCTACGTCAGCTCGGTGCAGGCATGATCTAGAGCGCACACCTTGACGGAGAAAAGCATGATTTCCTCTGCAGTTTGCGCTGCCCTTGAGCCAGTGCAAATGCCTGGCCGCTGGCTGTGGCCGATGCCGCCGATTTATTGGTAGCATGCGAGTGAGCCAGTGCCAGCATGGAGCCGGCACCGCGGAGGAAGATCGTGCCGAAAGTCGCGTGGATCAGGAACAAAACCGGTATCTGGCTGCTGTACCTGACGCTAGCCCTGCCTTCGGTGTGGGCTCAGGGCGGGTTGCGACAGGTACATGCGCAAGCCACGCCGGCTGGCAGCGCACCGCCAGACCAGGAAGCTGTGCTCGACTTGCCGGCGCCGCCAGGCACGGCCAATTTCGCATCGGGCTCGATCATGTTTGTCGGCAACGCGACAGTGATCCTGCGCTTTGGCGGATTCACCATCATGACCGACCCCAATTTCGTGCATCGCGGCGAGCATGTGCATTTAGGCTATGGACTGAAAGCGAAGCGCTTGACTGAACCGGCGATTACGCTGGAAAACCTGCCACCGATCGATCTGATCCTGCTGTCGCACCTGCATGGCGACCACTTCGACCAGCTGGTGCAGGAAAAGCTGGATCGGACCATTCCGATCGTCACCACGACTGACGCAGCGGCCGCCTTGGAAGCGATGCACTTCCAGTCGCGCCATCCGCTGGCGCAGTGGCAGACGCTGACGGTCAAAAAAGGGGGCGCCACCTTGCGCATTACCTCGATGCCGGCGCGGCATGGCCCGCCGCTGGTGGCGGCGCTGCTGGCGCAAACCATGGGCAGCATGCTGGAATTTAGCGCCAGCGAGGGCCAGATTGTTTATCGCATCTACGTCAGTGGCGACACCATGATGTCTGACGACCTGCGCGACATCCCGCGCCGCTATGCCGATATCGATCTGGCACTGCTGCATCTGGGCGGCACTAAAATTCTCAATACGATAATGGTGACCATGGATGGCCGCCAGGGCAGCGAACTGCTCAGACTGATCGACCCGCACAAGGCGATCCCGATCCATTACAACGACTACAATGTATTTACATCATCTCTGGAAGATTTCGAACGGCATGTGAAGGTGGCCGAATTGCAGGACAAGGTGATTTACCTCAGGCACGGTGAAACCTATCACTTCAAGGGTCGGTCAGCACCGGCCCCCAGCCGCTAGCATCGAGACTGCAATGATTGCGAATGTTGTAGGTCGTCCGATCGGGTTCGACTGATCCAGCATTGCGGCCCGATGTACCGCAGCCGGCCGCGGATGGTTATTTTTTTGATGGCAGCGGGCCAATTGGCTTGACCGTGCCGCAATCGGCGCCCAGCCACTTGCCGCTGCTTTCATGATGGCTGTTGATCGGCTGGCCCTGGGCGGTCCCCTTGAAATCATAAGTCGAGGTAAAGCCGGTATTGCCGGAAAAAGTGCCTTTGGATCTTCCCGTGCCTTTCATGGCGGGGCCGTCGCACACGATATCGACGCTATAGGTCTGGCCGTTGCGCTGGTAGTTTTTGGGCTGGCAACCTGCCTCATTGTTTTCCATCGGTGGCTGTTCGCGTTCGGCCATTTGCTGGGTGATGCAGACCTTGGAAATCATCGCATCGCCCTGCATCTGCGGCACGTTGACGCCCATCTTGCGCATCTGCTCGATCTGCTGCGCCGACATTTTCGGCATGCTCTTGAATGCGTCCGACTTCATCGACATTTCCCATAATCCAGGCTTCATCTGTTCGGCGGCCCAGCTGGCGCCGGCAGCACTGAGCATGGTCAGCATCACGATCGAAATGGTGGTCTTGTGCATAAGGTCTCCCTGTCAATAATGTCAATCGTCCTGACCGACGACGCTGGCCGGCGAGGCATATCAAGGTAAAAGCTGAAAATCAGATAATAACGTGTTTTATTGCAAAAAAATGGTGCTTTTTGCATCTCTTTCCCGGCTGTTGCCGCCACCCGACGCTGCAGGATCAACGCCTTCGGCATGTCCCCGATCGGGTGATTGAATGCTTGCAGTAAATTGCAATATTGGCATAATGTATCTGCACCCCCGGCTGTGAATCTGGCAGCAAATCACGAAGGAGTATTTTGGAACGATTGAGCACTTTCGGCGCACTGTCTTATTCGATTGGCGAGCTGCAGTTATTCCAGGGCGTGACCGATCCGGCGCTGCCCGGCCTGCTGGCCGACTGCCAGGTGGTACGGGTGGCCGCTCAGCAGACCATATTGGATAGCAATAGCAAAGGCGCGCGCCTGTATATCGTGCTGCGCGGGGCGCTGGCGGTCAGCCAGCCAGACCTCGATGGTGGCCTGGCCGATGGCGCCAGTGCCCGGCTGATGCCGGGAGAATGCGCGGGAGAATTGACGGTGCTTGACGAGGCGGCGCAATCGGCGACCATTCATGCCTTGCAGGAATCCGACCTGCTGGTGATCGAAGCCGAGCATTTGTGGAAACTGGTCGATGAATCCAACGGCGTGGCGCGCAACCTGCTGCGCCTGCTGTCGTTTCGGGTACGCGCCACCAATGCGCAATTGCGGCGCCGGCAAAAGGTCGGCGAATTCTATCGCCAGCTGTCGCTGGTCGACAGCTTGACGGGCCTGCAAAACCGCGCCTGGCTGGACCAGCATTTCCCGGTACTGATCGAGCAGGCCCGCAGCGCCGACAACCCGCTGTCGATCATCATGCTCGATATCGACCACTTCAAGCGTTTCAATGACGATTATGGCCATCAGGCCGGCGATCAGGTACTGCGGGTTGCCGCGCAGATGATCGCCGAAACCTTGCGCCCGCGCGACTTCGCGGTGCGCTATGGCGGCGAAGAATTAATGGTGATTCTGCCGAACACCCACCGCAAGGCCGGCACCATCGTGGCCGAGCGGCTGTGTGAAAACATGCGGCGCATGGTATTTTTCAGCGACATGCACAAGCCGCTGCCGCACATTACGGCATCGTTCGGCGTGGCCTGTCTGGCACCAGGGCAAACTGCCAGCGACCTGATCGCCATTGCCGACGCCGCGCTGTATCGCGCCAAGCATGGCGGGCGCAACCAGGTCGCCGCCTAGCCAGCCTGATTGGCCAGCATCATTGCCCTGCCCCGGCGAGCCAGACATCGCACTGCGCAACCGGTCACGGCGGCGCCATCGATTCGCCATTCCGGCTACAATGCCGACATCCAAAATTTCCCCTGAAGCGCTGCCGGCGCCGCCCCTGTCATGAGCTATCTGGCTATCAAACATTTGCATGTAACCTGCGCCGCCTTGAGCGGTGCGCTGTTTCTGGTGCGCGGCATCTGGATGCTGCGCGGTTCCACCCTGCTGCAGCAGCGCTGGGTCAGGATCACCCCGCACCTGGTCGATACGCTGCTGCTGGCAAGCGCCGTGACACTGGCGGCATGGAGCGGACAGTACCCCTTCGTGCAACCCTGGCTGACCGCCAAAGTCCTGGCGCTGCTCGCCTATATCGGACTGGGCATGGTCGCCCTCAGATTCGGCAAAACCAGTCGCATCCGCTTGACCGCATTCATCGCAGCGCTGGCGGTGTTCGGCTATATCGTGATGGTGGCTGTCACCCGCCAGCCATGAGCTTGATTGCGTACCACCAGAATGTCTGCACGCACACCCATGCCGGTGCCGGCGCGCTATAATCCGACATTTCGCCACCGCCGGTCGAACCTGCTCCGGCCAACCCTGCGGCAGGGTGCAGCAAGGTGCCGTACGGTGGCGCCTGGCAACCAGCTTGACTGACTTTTCCATGGTCCACGATACTTCTTTAGCGGGCTTGCGCGCATCGCTGCAGGGCTTGCATGACAGGCAATTGTCAGTCGATGGCTTTTGCCAGTTGTGGCGGAATGCCTCTGCATTGCTGGCCGCCTTGCCGCCGCGGTATCGGCAAGTCATGGAAGATTTGCTTGGGCGGCTGGAGGCAAGCCGCTGGTTTGCCGAAGAAAGCTGCTCGTTCAGCCAGGACGACCTGATTGCGCAACTGGGAACGTGGCTGGACAAGGCCGGGCAAACCCTGTCGGTGGCTGCGCCGCAGTAACTGGCCCGTCCCCGCACCCTAACCGGAAAAAATTCATGGAAAAAATCGACTTCGCCTTGAATGGTGACCATATCGAACTCAATCAATTGTTGAAGCTGACGGGATTGTGCGACAGCGGCGGTGCCGGCAAGATGCTGGTGGCTTCCGGCGCCGTGGCAGTGGATGGAAAGAAGGAATTGCGCAAGACCTGCAAGATCCGGGCGGGACAGAAAGTCACGCTGCCAGGCGTGCAAATCACGGTACGCAATGACGCTCCGCCTGCGTAAATGATGAGCTCCAGTCAGTTGGCCCCATGCATGCCAGGCTGAACCGGAGACGTGATCGCTGTTCGAGCCCATCTCTGGGACGCGTACTGACTGCTTGATGTGAAGCAGATTGCTTGCCAAAATCATGCAGAAGCGATCGACATACCCTTTGCTTAACATTATTCAATAATGAAGTGCAGAAGGTGAGCGATCATCTAATGCAAGGCATAAGCAAGACTTTCGCCCGGGCACGAGCTCCCGATCGCTAAAAGAGTGCCCGATGGATGCACTCAAGCGGCGAAACCAAAGCAAGCGGATAATGACCTGCACAAGGCGGTGCAGCAAACTAGTTTGAGCAAGTGTGCATGCATGCATTCAAGAAGGATGGTCATAATCTTTTTGCCGGCCACCGGCTAATTTGACAATCGCTTGCCTTGGCAAAGGCTGCCGTTGCAGCAGACACATTTCATTATTTTGATCAGGCACGTAACAGGAGACAAGCATGAAATGGGAAGGTAATCGCGAAAGCAGTAATGTCGAAGACCGTCGCGGCAGTGGTTTCGGTGGGGGCGGCCTGGGCGGCCGCTCGATTGGCCTGGGCACGATTGCGGTGGCGCTGGTGGCGTCTTATTTCTTCGGGATCAATCCGCTCACCGTCATCGAAATGATGAGCGGCGGCTCTCCAGTGGCACCGGCTCAGCAGCAGCAAGCGCCGTCCCAGGCGCCGGCGACCGATGCCACCACCCGCTTCGTGCGCACGGTACTGGCCGATACCGAAGACACCTGGAGTGAGCTGTTTAAGGCCGGTGGCGCCAACTATACGCCGCCGACCCTGGTATTGTTTGCCGGCCAAACCCCGACAGCCTGCGGCACCGGCCAGGCAGCTTCCGGGCCTTTTTATTGTCCGGCAGATCAAAAGGTTTATATCGACCTGAGTTTCTTTCGCCTGATGCAAGAAAAGTTTCAGGTCTCCAGCGAGTTCGCCCAAGCCTATGTGATCGCCCATGAAGTCGCCCACCATGTCCAGCACCTGACCGGCATCGATGCCAAAGCCGCCCAGGCGCGGCGCGGCATGTCGCAAGCCCAGGCCAATGCGATTTCGGTGCGCATGGAGTTGCAGGCCGACTGCTTTGCCGGCGTGTGGGCCAACCATGCCAACCAGGCGCGCGGCATCATTGAACAGGGCGACGTCGAAAGCGCGCTGCGCGCTGCCTCGGCCATCGGTGACGATGCGCTGCAACGACAGTCCCAAGGCCGGGTGGTGCCGGATTCATTCACCCATGGTACCTCGGCCCAGCGCAGCCGCTGGTTTACCAAGGGCCTGGAAAGCGGTCAGATGGATGCCTGCAATACCTTCGAGGCGCGCACGCTGTAAGCATCAACCGGGGGCGCTGGCGACAGCGCCGCCGCCGACACAGGGTGCCAGGCTGGCCCCGCCATTTTCAACGGCACCGACCCGGTCCCGCCAGCTGTTTTTGCCCGCCGCTTTTTTGTGGCCTGTAAAAACAACACGCTTACCATGGCCGCCCCATTCTCAGTTATAGTGCCTAGATATAATCTTTTTATTCCAGCAATAGTATTCAGCTTGTAAGTTTGTACCCACTATCAAGCCAATCCGCATGGAATAGATCATAAAAACATTACCCGCTCAACTGCAACGCAAATGAATCAGGGATTCGAGACAATCAGTGAATCGGTGTGCCTTGCGCTCACCAGCGGCGGACATCTGACGCTGGAATGGGCAATTGACAGCAATACGCTGCGCATCGGCAGCCAGCTGCCCGCCTGTTTCGCCCATATACCGTTGCAAGGCATCACCCAGGTCGCCGCCCTGCATGCGATCATGCACGCTGATGACCTGCCTGCCGTCAAGGAGCAATGGACGCGCCTGCTCGATCCCGCCCTTGGCACTGCAGACACGGCAACCGCACTCGAAGTGCGGCTGCAAGACACCGCCATCGGCTGGCGCTGGGTCAGCCTGACCGGAAAGGTGGTCGAACGCGACAGCGCCGGGCACGCGGTACGTGCCATCGGCGTGCTCACCGATATCATGGAACGCAAGGGCAGCGACGAACATATCGGCCGGCTGCGCGACTTGTATTCGGCATTGAAGCAAACCACGCAAGCGATCCTGCATGCGGATGACCGGCAACGCCTGTTCGATCAGATTTGCCGGATCGCAGTCGACCACGGACGCTTCCAGATGGCAATGATTCGCCTGGTCGATACTGCCTCGCTGGAAATGGTGCCGGTGGCAGGCTATGGCACGACTTTGCCAGGCGCACCGATTGCCACGATTTCGATCGATGCCGGCAAGCCGGAAGGACAGGGGCCAGCCGGCATATCGATCCGGGAAAGCCGTCCCAGCATTTGCAACGATTTCCTGGCAATGGGTTACCACGATGCCTGGATCAATCTCGCCACCAGCGTCGGCTTTCGCTCGGTCGGCAGCTTTCCATTCCGGCAAAATGGCGAAGTAATTGGCGCGTTGCTGCTGTATGCGGAACCCCAGGATTATTTTGACCAGGAATTAATCGAGCTGCTGGAAGAAATGGCCAATGAAATTTCATTTGCACTGGACCATTTCGGCCAACAGGAAAAACGCGCCGAAGTCGAAACAGCGCTGGCCAACAGTGAACACTTCAAGAATGCGATCCTGCAGGCGGCGCTCGATTGCATCGTATCGTTCGATGCCGCCGGCAACATCATCGATTTCAATCCGGCCGCTGAACGCACCTTCGGCCAGTCGCGCGACAACATGATCGGCAAGGCGTTGGCCGATTATCTGATCGCGCCCTCGTCGCGCGCGCAATTTCTGCAAGGCATGGCGGATTTTCCAGACAACGGCACCAGCCCGATGCTCAACCGCCGCATCGAATTGCTGGGCCTGCATGCCCAGGGCATGAGCTTTCCGATCGAGATCGCGGTGGCGCCGATTGCACTGTATGACCAGCCGGTATTTGCTGCCTACATGCGCGACATTTCCGAATTAAAGCAAAGCCAGGCGATTCTGGCCGATAGCGAAGCGCGCTACCGGCAATTGATCGACCTGTCGCCGGAAGCGATTTTCGTGCACCAGCATGGCAAGTTCGTGCTGCTCAATCAGGCTTCCATCCAGCTGCTGGGCGCCGACCACGCCGGCGATTTGCTGGGCCAGTCGGTGCGCCCCTTCATGCATCCTGATTACCAGGAAATCAGCAAGAAGCGCGCGCGTGAATTGCCAATGGGTGAACTGCGTACCGGCCAGGTCGAGGAAGTCTGGCTCAGAATCGACGGCACGCCATTCCATGCCGAAGTAGCCGGTTCCAAATTCATTTATCTGGGTGCACCCGCAGTCCAGATCGTCATGCGCGACATCAGCGCCCGCAAGCTGGGCGAAGAATTGCAGCGCGCTCAAAACCAGATTCTCAGCATGATTGCCGGCGGCGATGCGCTGCCGGATATCCTGGCGACATTGACCCGCCTGATCGATGATCAGTCCGAGCGCGGCAAATGCGCGATCCAGCTGCTGAATGCCGAACGCACCCACCTGCATGCTGCGGTCGGGCCGGCACTGCCAAAAACCTATTTTTCGGCGATGGAAGACCTGGCAGTCGGCCCTTGCCACTGCTCGCCAGGCACCGCGGTATTTCGTCGCGAGCCGGTGATCGTGACCCGGATCGCGACCGACCCGCTGTGGATCCTGTGGCGCGAGCCGGCGCTTGCGCATGGATTGCAGGCCTGCTCTTCCTGGCCGATCTTCGGCAAGAACAACAAGGTGCTGGGGGCAATGTCGCTGTACTACCGCGACCAGCTGCAGCCGAGCGCGAAGGAGCTGCAAGTCATTGCGATTGCCGCCAACCTGGCTGGCATTGCGATTGAAAACAAGGAAACCGAAGACCGTATCCGCTACCTTGCCCATTTCGATGAAATGACGGCTTTGCCGAACCGCGCCCTGTTCAACCAGATACTGAACCATGCGATGAAATCGGCCCACCGGCGCCAGCAAAAAATGGCGGTGATGTTCGTCGATCTGGACCGCTTCAAGAATATCAACGACACCTTCGGCCACAGCGCCGGTGACCAGGCACTGCGGGAATTTGCCGAACGCATGCGCAGCTGCCTGCGCGAAAACGATACGGTCGCGCGCATGGGCGGTGACGAGTTCTATGTCCTGATCGAAGAATTGGCGGGGGGCGAAATTGCCGCCGGCGTGGCGGGAAAAATCCTGGAAGAGGCATCGCGCCCCTTCTATGTCGACCAGCAGGAATGCCATTTGTCGGCCAGTATCGGCATTGCGATTTTTCCCGATGACGGCGTCGATGCCGGCGCGCTGCTGAAGAATGCCGATATCGCGATGTACCGCGCCAAGAGCGACGGCAAGAATGCCTACCGTTTTTATTCGGCCAGCAAGAATACCCATTCGGTGGCCAAGCTGGCGCTCGAATCGCAGTTGCGCCGCGCCATCGAAAACCAGGAGCTGGTGCTGCATTACCAGCCCAAGGTTGATGTGTTTACCGGGCGCATCAATGGCGTCGAAGCGCTGGTGCGCTGGCAGCATCCCGAACTGGGCTTGCTGCCGCCGCAGCATTTCATTCCGCTGGCTGAAGAAACACGCCTGATTATTCCGCTTTCGAAGCAGATACTGCGCGACGCCTGCCAGGATGCGTGCATCATCAATCAGGCCAGCAACTACCCGGTACGAGTGGCAGTCAATCTTTCGGCCCGCCAGCTTGACGACGAGCAGTTTCCGGATGCGATCGAACGCCTGCTGGCACAAACCGGACTGGATGCCGACCTGCTGCAACTGGAGCTCACCGAAAGCATGGTGATGGACAATCCGGAACAGGCAGTCGAAATCATGAACCGCCTGCGGGCAATCGGCGTGCGGCTCGATATCGACGATTTCGGCACCGGCTATTCTTCGCTGGCCTACCTGAAACGCTTTCCGGTCTACAGCCTGAAGATCGATCGCTCGTTCATCCAGGATATCCCGACCGGGCCGAACGATACCGCGATCACCCAGGCCATCATTGCGATGGCGCATTCGATGGGCATGCGCGTGGTCGCCGAGGGCGTCGAACGAAAAGAGCAGGCCGAAGCGTTGCGCCAGTTCGGCTGCGATGAGTACCAGGGATTTTATTTCAGCCGGCCGGTGCCGCTCAACCGGCTGCTGGAATTGCTGGGTAACCAGCAAACCTGGCTGCAAGCCATGCCAACCAGCCTCAAGGCGAGTTAAGCGGGTATACCGGCGCGCCCGCACCGCGCTGCCCGGCTCATCATGCCTGGCGCAGCACTTCATTCCAGCGTGCAGCCAGCTTGCGGTAGCCGGCGCCCGATGGATGGATTTCCTTGCTCCAGTCCCCAGACAGTCCGCTTGCACGCAAGGACGCCGGCGCCAACATGCCGCGGGTGTCGATCACCTGCAGCTGGGGCAAATTCAAGCTCAATAAAATAGCGGCATTTCTGTCCTGCAATGCGCACGACAATGCTATCCACAGCGATTGCGGAATGTTTTTGCGGCGCATGGCAGGGGCCAGCCATGGGCCGAATGCCGGCATGCCGAGAAATGTCGCACGGGCCTCGCGCGGCGTGGCGTAATCGTACGTATGCGCATAGACCGGCACCCCTTGATTCGGGCTGCCCGGCGCATCGCGCAACGCAATCAGGTCGGCATAATTCTGTCGCAGATAGGTTTCGAAACGCTGGAAACCGGCAGCGTCGATCAGATTGTCGACGACACCCGCTTCATTGATGTCGTGGTCGCCCGCCGCAAACGGCAGCAGCAAATGGTCGATCGCGTTGATCAGGTCATTGCCGCCGCTGCTGACCAGGATTCCCGGCCAGCGCACCGGCCCGCCTGGCCCTGCCAGCGATTCGAACTGCCGGTTGCGGCGCCAGTCGATCATGTTGCTGATGGTGGCCCCGGGCGTCGCGCAATTGATGATCAGCGCCGATTTGGCAAAGCGCAGCCCAAACAGCAGCGACGACGACGGCACCTGGCTCAGCGAAAACCAGGAATCGCCGGCCGCCAGAAAGCGCTGCGCATAGTGGTGCGCAAATACCGGCAGCGTCATATCGAACAAGGCTTCCGGCGGGTGGATGTCGGCGCGATGCAGGGCCATGTTTTTCCTATTGTTTTTTGCAGCTGCTTCACCACAACAGCAGGATGCCCCTGCGCTTCGGACATTGCCTGGTGCGCTGACCGCAACGCGTGCCGGTAAAACGCCAGCCGATTGATACCGACCCAATGCTATTTCAGTGACTGATTGCTGCCATCAGGCTCGCAGGCAACGGAAAATTTCTTTAAATCAATATTCGATTTGAATTAAACAGAGCTGTAGCCATTACCTCGAGTTGCCGTCTGCCTGCATGGCCGTTCGCTCCAGCGCTCCAGGAAATAGTCGACAATGCGAAATGAATTTTCGCATTGTTTGCGCATTCTGGACATTCACATTTGCATCGCTTGTAAAGTTTGCGATCAGTGCCGGTGGCGAAATTGCGGAAACTGATTCCATGAAACAGGTTCTAACCGTCAATGTAAAGGGCTTGCCGCTTTTTATTTCCATGCACCATGCATTTTTGATTTTTACCAATCGGTCAAATGGATTGCGGTTGCACTTTACTTTATCGGGACTAAGATATTTGATTGGGTTAATCCTTTTTGGAGCTGCTGATGGAATCCGTGTACACCCATAAAACGCAATACGAGCTGGATGAAATCAATGAAAAACTGCGCAAGGACGTAATCCGTTCGATCGAGCCTTACGGCATGAAAAAAATGGCGGACTTGCCCGACATGAGTGATGGCGAGCGTACCAAGTGGCTGTTCTGGAACCTGCATGAAAACCTGGATGAAATCCGCAAACTGGAACCCGCATTGATCGGCCAGGTCATTCGCACCCAGTTGACAGTCAGCGATGGTCAATCGATGTGGACAGAAAAATGCGGACTGGAAAAACGCATCGAACTCAGTTGCAAATGGCAATTGCTGTTGAAAGACGGCGCTTACCAAAGCGAAGAAGTGTATTCGATCAGTGAAGGCTGGATCGATCTGTATGTCGGCAAAAATCCCCCGCCCCATCCGGCGCTCCAGGAAAACCAGAAAGGCTACCTGGATTCCGACAGCCCGCTTTATCCCAATCAGGTATTTCTGTACGGGTGGATTACCGATGGCGTTTGGGATGAGATTAAAAATCAGCTCTACAATGCCAGTGCAAATTGTCACACCGATATTTTTATACGGGATAACTTTCTATTTCCGGTCAAGCCGGGACATAATTTTGTCACCGGGCCGGCAGGCTCGATTGGCATCACCAACATGGAATTCCGTGTCTCGTCGCAACCGCGGCTGACCAGCTGGGTTAAACAGTAACTTCAGCAATCATTTCATCGCCTTCGCAAATGGGCGCCGCAAGCAGGCGCCGCGAGCGGATGATTGGAAATGATTCCGGTTGCATGCCGGTTGGGGCTTCGAACAGCCGAACGCCGCACAGCAGACTTTTGCGGCCTTGAGCCCACGCGCAGATGCACGTGCGCCATGCATTCCCACGGCGATTTCGCCTGTTTGCGTGACGTCGGCGGCTGGCCCCAAGCCTGCAATATCGGCCCAGTTCTGAATAAGAGGAGAAATCCGGCGGTATTCAGACGAATAAAAGAGGCGCGATACTGGCACAGTGTTAATAACACGACCCATCTGGCACATGCTTACCATGCCTGTGCCGCCAATGAGGTCGCTGATCCCTTAACAATGTTGGCTGGATAACGAAAGAAGCGCCATGGTCACTCTTATTTATATCGCCGACCCGATGTGCTCATGGTGCTATGGCTTTGGCCCTGAACTCTTGGCACTGGCTGAGGGCATGCCAGAAATTCCAGTCGAGATCGTGGTTGGCGGCTTGCGCGCCCACCAGCGCGAAGCAATCACTGCCGAACAAAAAACCGTTATTTTGGCGCATTGGCAGAAAGTGCATGCCAGCACCGGCATGCCATTTTCCGACACGCTGCTGGCACGCGAGGGATTTGTCTACGATACTGAGCCGGCGTGCCGGGCGGTGGTCGCGGCGCGCCAACTGGCACCGCACACTGCGTGGCCAGTGTTGCAAGCCATCCAACATGGGTTTTATGCCGAGGCACGAGACGTGACCAGGGAAGATGTGTTGGCAGGCATTGCCGCAGCAGCGATGACTGAGGCCGGATTTGCAATCGATGCCGCCAGCTTCCAATCGGCCTGGACCAGCGACGCCCCCAGACTGGCAACCCAAGCCGACTTCGATCTGACCAAAACCTGGGGCGTAACGGGGTTTCCAACCCTGCTATTGGAACGCAATCGTGAACTCGACCTTGTCACATCCGGCTACCTGCCGCTGCCGGCACTGGTAGAAAAGCTGGAAACTTTGGTCGATCAGCAGCCAACACCGGCCGGCTGACACGCCCGGCGCTCACGCTCGGCATCTGCACAACATGGCCACGATCAGGAGGCAATCCTGACCTAGCCATGCCATCAATTTAATCCATGCCGATCCAGGCATGCAATCCATCTGCTGGACCTTAATACATGTGCTGGCCGCCATTGATGGCAATATTGGCGCCCGTCAGAAATGCAGCTTCATCGGACGACAGATACGCAACCAGCCCGGCCACTTCCTCTGGCTTGCCAAGGCGGCCCATCGGAATTTGCGGAATGATCTTACTATCAAGCACCTCTTGCGGAATCGCCATCACCATCTTGGTGCCGATATAACCTGGCGAAATGGTGTTGACCGTGACCCCCTTGCGCGCCACTTCCAGCGCCAGTGCCTTGGTAAAGCCATGCATGCCTGCCTTGGCGGCGGAGTAGTTGGTTTGACCGAAGGCACCCTTCTGGCCATTGACCGATGAAATATTGATGATGCGGCCCCAGCCGCGCTCCACCATGCCATCGCATACCGGTTTGGTCATGTTGAACACCGAATCCAGATTGGTGCGCATCACCGCATCCCAATTGGTCTTGTCCATTTTCTTGAAAGTCATGTCGCGCGTGATGCCGGCATTGTTGACCAGCACATCGACCGGTCCGACGTCTTTATGGATCTGCGCCACGCATTCCTGGGCGGAGTCGTAATCTGCCACGTCACAAGGATAGGCACGGAACTTGAAGCCTTGCTGCTCCATCGCCGCCAGCCAGTCGGGTGCCTTGGTGTTGCCCGGCGAATACGTGGTGATGACCTGGTACCCCAATGCAGCCAGCTTGATGCAAACTGCTTCGCCCAACCCGCCCATACCACCGGTGACTAACGCTACTCGTGCCATGTTCTATCCTCTAATAAAGTAAATGAAGAAAAAGAGCGCGGCAAGAATCGCCAGTCACACGAAGTGGATGCGATAAAAATGAACAGGTTTTGAGGCAACCGGCGATCTGCCATGACGACTGGCTACAGTCGCCATGGCAGACATAGACGATGGCACTGGAAAACTTGTCCCTTTTTATGTCTCCTGCCTAGCGCAACGAACAAAACTGCAGCATTGACCTTACCGTTGCAGCGCCAATGCCACGCCCATGCCGCCACCAATGCACAAGCTGGCCAAACCGCGCTTGGCATCGCGGCGGACCATTTCATGCAACAGCGTTACTAAAATACGGCAACCGGATGCGCCGATCGGATGACCGATTGCGATCGCACCGCCGTTGACGTTGATCTTGCTGGTATCCCAACCCATTTCGCGATTCACGCCAATTGCCTGCGCCGCGAACGCCTCGTTAATTTCCATCAGATCCAGATCCTGATGGGTCCAGCCAGCCTTTTTCAGGCATAGCTGTGCCGCCGGGACCGGGCCCATCCCCATCACGGCGGGATCGACTCCGGCCGATGAATAAGCCTGGATCGTCGCCAATGGCGTCAATCCAAGTTCGCGGGCCAGCTCTGCGCTCATCAGCATCACGGCGGCAGCGCCATCATTGATACCCGAGGCATTGGCGGCGGTCACCGTGCCATTCTTGTCGAAGGCCGGACGCAGGCCGGCGATCGCGTCGAGCGTGACCCCGTCCTTGATGTATTCATCGGTATCGAAGGTGATCGCTCCCTTCTTTTGCGGGATCTCGAACGGCAGGATTTCATCCTTGAATTTACCGGCGTTGCGGGCGGCTTCCGCCTTGTTTTGCGATGCCACCGCAAATTCGTCCTGCTCCTGACGGGAAATCTCGTATTTTTTGGCGACGTTTTCAGCGGTGACGCCCATGTGGTAATTGTTATACACATCCCACAAGCCATCGACGATCATGGTATCGACCAGTTTGGCATCGCCCATGCGAAAACCGTCGCGCGAATTGTTCAATACATGTGGCGACGCACTCATGTTTTCCTGGCCACCGGCAATGATGATCGACGCATCACCGCAGCGGATCGCCTGAGTCGCCAGATGCACCGCTTTTAAGCCACTGCCACATACCTTGTTGATAGTCATGGCCGGCACCATGGCCGGCAATCCGGCGCGGATCAAGGCTTGACGTGCTGGATTTTGGCCGACACCCGCTGTCAATACCTGTCCCATGATGATTTCACTGATCATCTCGGGCTTGACGCCAGTCTTGTCCAGCAAACCCTTGATTACATGCGCGCCCAAGTCGGCTGCGGCAATTTTTGCCAGCGAGCCACCAAACTTACCGACAGCGGTTCTTTGTGCTGCGACGATCACGACATCTTTCATTTCAATTCCTCTTTAACTAACGGCAAACAAGACAATTCGATTGGGGACGGACCCGATTCCGCTGCCATTATGTCTGGCCTACGGCGCAGTTACGGCGCACGCCCCCTCCCAGTCGCACTCCAGGCAAAAGATACAACGTCGCAGTTACTTTGATCGAACTCATATAATTAATGGGTATGACCAATAATGTCGCCCAATCTGAACATCGGTTACAGTCTTCTTTACCGATAGTGATCATACTGCGTGTAAAAGTTACAGCCTTGACAACGATCAATATTTCCAAGAAACAATGTTAATTCGAAGAAATTTCGATCCAAACTGCCTGTTTTTGCCTATTTTGGACCTACTTCTTCATCCTAGATGATTTGTTGTGACTTTACCTAAATTTTACGAAACCGGTTGAATTTCACGAGTGTTGCTTTAAATCGGCACCGTGATGGAAAAATTGTTATTTATCAGAAAAAAGTTGGGGTTTTCAGGCACAATGGATTCACTGTTTTCTATGCCTTAAAGCAAGTTCTTAGCAAGGAACCAATGAATCACATCGAAAACAATTTTTAGCCAGTAGAGATCCATCGGTAAATTTCTGAATCTTTTTTCGACGGAGTCTGGATTGGATAGTTTCACTAAAAACAATTACAGCAATGCGGCGCATTTGAAAGAATTGATGACTGCGCCACCCATGACGGCAGAACAGCATGCAGCAATTAATCGCAAGCGCATTCAGGTGCGACGCATGATTGAAGAAGCCCGGGAATTGAAAAACGATAGCAACGATCCCCTGTCTGACGCATGTTGAATGCATCGTGCAGGTAGGCCTGCACGACAGTTACCTGTTTTCAAGTAATCAGGATTGCCCGGAAATCATTCACATTGGTGTGAGTCGGCCCGGTCATCACCAGGTCACCCAGCGCCGCGAATGCGCTATAGCTGTCATGCCGCGCCAGGCACGACGGCAAGTCGAGCGCCAGAGCGGCTGACCTTGCCAGACTGTCAGGCAGCCATACTGCTCCGGCATTATCCTCACTGCCATCGATGCCATCGGTGTCGCAAGCCAGTGCATACACCGTTCTTTCTTCCCGCAAAGCCAGGCCGAGCGCCAACAGGAATTCCGTATTGCGTCCGCCGCGACCGGCAGGCAGGCTGCCCAACGTCACCCGCGATTCACCACCAGACAACAATACTGCCGGCGCCGCCAGCGGCAGGCGATGCCGCAGCACGCTCAGGGCAATGCCGGCGTGAACCCGGGCTGACTCGACTGCCTCGGCTTCGATGCAATCGCTCAAGATCAACGGCGTCATCCCCAGTTCGCGCGCGCGGCTGGCTGCGGCCTGCAGGCTTTGCATGGGGGTGGCAATCAGTTCAGTCCGACAATGGGAGAAATCGCTCGCCTTGAACGCCACATGGCGCGCAATGGCTGCCTGCACATGCGCTGGCAGCACGATGCCCAGCCGGGTGATGATGTCTTGTGCCGACTCGCCATCGTCCGGCGGCGGCACGGTCGGGCCGGATGCAATGAAAGCCGGGTCGTCGCCCGGCACATCCGAAATCGCAAGGGTCAGCACCGATGCCGGCCGGGCGGCAGCAGCCAGTGCCCCGCCCTTGACCTTTGACAACGCTTGCCGCACACGATTGATTTCCCGTATCGACGCGCCAGCCTGAAACATGGCCTGGCTTACCTGCTGCTTGTCGGCCAGAGTGATGCCGGCAACCGGCTCGACCAGCAGCGACGAGCCACCACCGGATATCAGGCTGATCACCAGATCCTCGGCACGCAGGTTGGCGAGTTGACGGCGGATCAGACGCGCGGCCGCCAGACTGTTTTGATCCGGTATCGGATGGGCCGCTTCCAGTACCCGCACATGACGGCAAGCCGTTGCGTGGCCATAGCGCGTAACGACCACGCCTTCCAGCGGCGCCGGCCACGCAGCCTCCAGCACCGCCGCCATCTGTGACGAGGCCTTGCCGGCACCGATCACAATGGTGCGACCGCGCGGCACCGGCGGCAGCGCGCGCGCCAGGCGCACGGCTGGCTGGGCGGCCGCGACTGCGGCATGGAACAAGTCAAGCAACAGGGCGCGCGGCGGCATGGCTAGGCAAAATCAGTCGGCAAGCTGGCATGGCAACAGCCTACCAGCCTGGCGCCGCCAAAGAAAAAGGCCGACCTGCGGCCGGCCTTGCTGGATGTCGCGGCGGCGCCGGCCGATTGTAGAAGCCGGCTTGCGGCCTTACTTGATGATCCGGTAGCAGGGAACATATTTTTTGCCCGGTAGTTTCATCCGGTGATGGGCGACGAAGGATGCCAGCAATGCATCCATCGATGCCATGATGCCGGCGTCGCCCCTGATTTCAAACGGCCCGTGCTGCTCGATGGCACGGATGCCCTGATCCTTGACATTGCCGGCCACCACGCCGGAAAAGGCGCGGCGCAGATTGGCTGCCAGCAGATGGCGTTCCTGATCCTTGTGCAGATGCAGGTTGCGCATATTGTCATGGGTCGGAATAAAGGGCATCTGGAATTCGCGATTGATTTTCAATAGCCAGTTGAAGTAATACGCATCAGCCTTGTCCTTGCGGAATTCGCGCACTTCCTTGATTCCGGCGCGCATCTCCTGCGCCACCGCGATCGGATCATTGATGATGATCTTGTAACGCTGCTGGGCTTGCTTGCCCAGAGTGTCGCCAATGAACTGGTCGATCTGCTCGAAATAGTCGGCGGCGCTATCGGGCCCGGTAAAGATCAGCGGGAATGGCAGATCCGCATTATCGGGGTGCAGCAAAATACCCAGGATATAGAGAATTTCTTCGGCGGTGCCGGCGCCGCCCGGGAATACCACGATGCCATGGCCGACCCGTACAAACGCTTCCAGCCGTTTTTCGATATCCGGCAGGATCACCAGATCATTGACTATCGGGTTCGGTGCTTCGGCCGCGATAATGCCCGGCTCGGACAGCCCGAGATAGCGCCCGCTGCTGATACGCTGCTTGGCATGGCCGATGGTGGCGCCCTTCATTGGCCCTTTCATCGCGCCGGGTCCGCAACCGGTACAGATATCCATGTTGCGCAAGCCGATCTGGTACCCGACTTTCTTGGTGTACTCGTATTCCCCGCGCGAAATCGAGTGGCCGCCCCAGCACACCACCAGGTTCGGGCTGATCATCGGCCGCAACACATTGGCATTGCGCAGTATATGAAATACCGCATCGGTGATGCCTTCTGAGGTATTCAAGTCGAACGAAGGATCATCCTGGATTTCGTTACTGACGAAAATCACGTCGCGCAACACCGCAAACAAATGCTCGTGGATACCCTTGATCATCTGGTCGTCGACAAAGGCGGAAGCCGGTGCACCCTTGATATCGAGCTTGATGCCGCGTTCGCGCTGGATGATGCTGATATCGAACGATTGGAAACGCTCCAGCAGTTCCTTGCCATCATCCATGTTGTTGCCGCAATTAAGCACTGCCAGTGAACAATTGCGAAAAATATTATATAAGCCGCCCTTACTGGTATCGCGCAGCTTGTTGATTTCAGTCTTGGATAACACTTCAAGACGGCCTTCCGGCGCGATCTGGGTATCAATGACATCGTATTTCATAGACATGGAACTCTCAATAAAGGAATTGATCTGTGCCAGTTGTAACGGGAAACCGGCGACAAGTCCAGTGTTTCGACAGCATATTTGATGCGTGTAATACACGTCATGGCCGGCCGGCGCACCAGTCGCCGTTGCATGGTGCGCCACGACCTGACCGGGCAGCCCGGCAAGACGTGAAAATCACAAAAAAATCGATGCAGTGGAAATCGTGACATGGGGCGCTAACCACTAGCTTGCATCGACGTTCGCTGCGGGTGCGCTGTGGTGATCAGTGGCCTTTGATGATGGCGTTCTGGCTGCGCCCCAGCAAACCTTGGCGCTCGGCTTCGAATACGGCTTCACCGCGCGAATGCACTGACAGCTTGCCGTAAATACTCTTGATATGGGTTTGTACGGTGCCTACCGAGACTGTCAGCATGCTGGCGATATGGCTGTACGAATCGCCGCGTGCGATCAAGTCGAGTATCACGGCTTCACGCTTGGTCAGCGCGACCATGCTGGCAGGGTTGACTGCAATCGCGACTGGCACTTTGCCAGTGCGGATGCGTTCCAGCACCATGCGCGCAATCCCCGGGCTCATCGGCGCTCCGCCCTCCCGCAACGTCAATACTGACCGTGCAATATCGCTCTTGTGGGCGCCTTTGAGCAAATAACCGGATGCGCCGGCTTCGATCGACGCCAGCACGTCTTCCTCCTGGGCCGACATGGTCAATACCATGATATCGCAATGCGGATGCAACTGGCGGCAGGCCCGGATGACCTCGATTCCCGATCCGTCAGGCAGGCCGAGATCGGTCAACAGCACATCCATGCCGGCGCCTGCCATCCAGGTCAGTGCCGGTTGCACACTGTCGAAGGCCGCCGCCAGCACCAAGGTCGGCTCGGCTTCAATCGACAGACATAACGCCTTCCTGGTCACCGAATCGTCTTCGATCACCACGACACGGACAGGCGGACACGGCATGATTGACGTCATACGATAACGGAATATTTAGTTCGGCGTGCCCGGCAGGCACGATCATTTACGTGGCGGTTTGCAATCCACCCGGTTGCGTCCGATGATGCGCAGGCCGTATTTGTTTCACCAGATTTCACCGCAATGCATTTTGCATTGCAGCATGCATTGCAATACATACCAACTAGCATTTACGGCAATATACCATCTTTAAAACCCCAAATATCCCATAAATATGGGATGTGCCGAAACCGGCTTTTGTTTATATTGGCGCTGTCTCTTCCAACGCTTCTCCGGTGTTGAGCTTGGCCCGCTCCCCTTTCGAGGTGTGCGGGCTATTTTTTTGCCGCTGCCCTGGGCGTCCTGTCCACGCCGATCCACCCTGCGGCGCCAGGAATACCTGTTGTAAAGCCTCTGCAATGCGATCGACATCGCTCGCGCACGGCGGTCACCTTGCGCGCTCGCCTGGTCCGACCACGGCTTTCATCCAGTGTGCGGTCTGGCAAATGCTTTTGCAGGCTGTGCCGAATACGCACGACAGGTGACTGTTTTACAACACACAACGACAATCCAGCGATTCCTTGGCCAATATCAGACTCGACGCTGAAGCCTCTCTGCTTCGTGGTTCCAGGGCTGAAAAACGCCCTGTTCTTGACCAGCGTTGAAGCCTGCCCGGCCGGAATTGACATCAATCAGTATCTGGAATGACAGGTCACGTAAATTAGATATTGCAAGATTGAACCTGCTGTCGATGGAAAAGGAAGAAAAAGTTTGAACGCTCATTTGAAAAAGCAGGTGATGAACGAGAGTCCGACCCCGGCCCTGGAAAAAGGCACGCGCAGAACCAGCGCAGCCGTGCATAAATTTTTCGGTGACACGCGTTCGTTTGACACCGTCATGCAGGAAAATCGTGGCGCCGGCCCCGGTTTCGATGCGATGCGCATCGCGCTGGCACTGGTGATTCTGACTTACCACTCCTTTCTGCTTGCCGATAATCACGCCGGTTATGCCTTCATCAACCAGTATTTTTATTTATTCGTCATTGCGCTGGTGCCGATGTTTTTCTGCCTCTCCGGCTTTTTGGTGACCGGCAGTGCACTGCGCACGCGCTCGGTGCGGGTGTTTCTGACCTATCGCGGCTTGCGCATCTTTCCGGCGCTGGTGGTCGAGGTCACGCTATGCGCGATCCTGCTCGGACCGGTGATGACCAGCCTGCCGCTGGCCGAATATTTCACCACCAAGCAGTTCTTCACGTATTTCGGCAATATCATCGGCGTCGTACGCATGGAATTGCCGGGCGTGTTTCTGGATAATCCTTACCCGAAAGTGGTCAATGGCAGCCTGTGGACCCTGCAGCCGGAATTCTACTGTTACCTGATCATGGCGGCGCTGATGGCATCGACCCTGGTGTACCGGCGCACCTGGTATACCTGGTCTTTCGTGCTCGCCACCGCGCTGCTGACCATCCTGAACACGCGTTACGGTTATGGCAATCCGGGCGACCTGTTTCCACCCAATGTCATCATCTACTATTTTTTCGTTGGTATCGCCGCCTATCACTGGCGTCAATACATCCCGGCCCACCCGCTGCTGTTTGTAGTGTGCCTACTATTGGCAAGCGCGATGCTGGCACAGCAGGGGCTGGTCTATCTGGCGGCCATTCCGGTCACCTATTGCACGCTGTATGTCGGCATGCTCAGGCTGCCTCGCATCCCGCTTTTGCAAAACGGCGATTATTCGTACGGCCTGTACCTGCTGCACTTCCCGATCCTGCAAAGCCTGGCCCATCTGCTGCCTTCGCTGCGCGAATGGTGGATGCTGCTGCTGTTGGCTACGCCGCTGACGGTCTTGCTGGCGGCGTTATCCTGGCATGCCATCGAAAAGCCCGCCTTGCGCCTGAAAAAACGCATCTTGCCCGGCGCGGCTGCGCCACGAGCTATGCCCGTGGCGCAGCCGACCAGCTCCTGATGCGGTACCGGTTTTCCTTGAAAATGAAGCATGCAAACAATTGGCCGACCACGCTCACATGCGTGTGGCAGTCAACATGGGAACGCAGAAAATGAACTCGAACCAGCCCGGATTACTCAAGAAGGCCAGCGTGATGGATACGCTCAGTGTCAGCAATCTGTTCGGCAACGTGCGCACAGCGGCGATGGCAATGGAAGAAAACCGCGGTGCCGGCCCCGGCTTCGATGCGCTGCGCATCGGCCTGTCGCTGTGCATCCTGTGTTTTCATGCGATACAGAATTCCTACGGCGGCCGCTATGTGGACTATGTTCCCGACTTTTTTTACCCGATCGTGCTGGCGCTGTTGCCGATGTTTTTCTGCCTGTCCGGCTTTCTGGTCACCGGCAGCGCGGTACGCACGCGCTCGATGCCGCTGTTCCTGACCTACCGGGGCTTGCGCATCTTCCCGGCGCTGGCCGTTGAAGTCACGCTGTCGGCTATCCTGCTCGGCCCCTTGCTGACCAGCCTGCCGCTACGGGAATACTTCACCGATCGCCAGTTCTTCGAATACTTCGGCAATATCGTCAGCATCATCCGTTACACGCTGCCGGGCGTGTTTGAAAACAATCCGGTTCCGCATATCGTCAATATCAGCCTGTGGACCCTGCGCCCGGAATTCTATTGTTACCTGGTGATGGCCGGACTGATGTTTACCTCGATCGTCTATAACCGCACCTGGTACACCTGGCTGTTCGTGATCGCCACCGTGTTTCTCGCCACGCTCAATGTGGTTGAAGGATTCGGCAATCCGACCACGACTTTCCCGTGGCATGTGATCCTGTATTACTTTTTTGTCGGCATCGCCTTTTTCCACTGGAAAGACCATATCCCGCTGCATTTCTCGCTGTTCGGGATTGCCGTGCTGCTGTCTTATTTCCTGCTGCCGATGAATGGCATGACGTATATCGCCGCGCTGCCGCTGACGTATTGCATCGTCTATCTTGGCATGCTCAAGGTGCCGCGCATTCCACTATTGCAAAATGGTGATTATTCTTACGGCATTTACCTGTTTCATTTCCCGATTCAGCAGACACTGGTGCATCTGTTTCCATCGTTGCGTGAATGGTATCTGCTGGTGCCGACTGCCGCGATTCTGACGATGCTGTTTGCAGCCGGTTCGTGGCACTGGATTGAAAAGCCGACGCTGACGCTCAAAAAGCGGTTTTTCCCGGCCCCGGCTCCGGCCCGTCGACCCCAGCAACAGGCAAGCCCGGTTGCCACCGACACAGTTTGAAATAGCATGCCGGCTAGGCGAGTGCCGGCACGGGCCGGCTTGAAAAATCGGTTTGCCGGTCGCCAGCCGGCGAAGGCCTGGCGACATAAAATCCCTGGATCTCGTCGCAGCGCAAAAATTTCAGAATCTTGATCTGCCGTTCGTTTTCCACACCTTCGGCCACCACCCGCATGCCCAATGCATGCGCCATGGTAATGATTGCAGTAAAGAAAACCTTGCCTTCTTCGTTTTTTTCCACTTCCGAGGTAAACGCCCGATCGACCTTGAGCACATCGAAATCGAGCCGCTGCAGTTGCGACAGCGATGAGTAGCCCGTACCGAAATCGTCGATCAGGAATTTGATCCCCATGCTGCGCAATGTCGCCAGCGAGTTGGCGACATCACCGCTATCACCCATCATGCAGGATTCGGTGATTTCAATCTCCAGCAAGTCGGAGGCAAGCTGATAGCGCTTCAGGCAAACCGCAATGGTTTTGGTGAAGTTTCCCTGATTGAACTGGCGCGGCGATACATTGACCGATACCGGCAATACGGTGCGTCCCTGACGCGACCAGGCAGCAAGCTGTGCGCATACCTTGTCGATCACCAGGTCACCGATACCAAGAATCAAACCGGTCTCTTCGGCCAGTGCGATGAATTCAATCGGCTCCAGCAATCCCTTGGTCGGGTGCTTCCAGCGCACCAGCGCTTCCATGCTCGATACGGCACCGCTCTGCATATCAATGCGCGGCTGGTAATGCATCACGAATTCATCGTTTTCGATCGCATGCCGTAACTCGTGTTCGCGATCGAGGCGGCTGCGCAACACTTCGTAAAACCGGTGTTCGAAAAAGCGGTAATTGCCTTTACCGGTAGTTTTTACCGAATACATTGCGATATCGGCATTTTGCAGCAGCGTGGCGGCATCCTTGCCGTCGGTTGGGTAGACGCTGATGCCAATCGAAGTGCCGATGGTATGGATGCCTTGCGACAGCCGGAATTTTTCCTTGAAGGCGGCGACAATGCGCTCCGCCACATGTGCCGCATCGAGCCGTTCCGCCAGCTGCTCGACAATCACCACGAACTCGTCACCTCCCAGCCTGACCACATAATCATTTGGGCGGACCGCCACTTTCAGACGTTCGGCGGCGTAACACAGCAGCTCATCGCCCACCAGGTGGCCCATCGTGTCATTGATGCTTTTGAAGCCGTCGAGGTCGACGAACAGCAGTGCCAGCATTGCCTGCTCGCCATTGGCGCGTTCCAGCGCTTGCGGCAGGTAGGTCTGGATCCAGTGCCGGTTCGGCAGTCCGGTCAGCGCGTCTTCATTGCCGCGGCGCTCCAGCTCGCTGACATGCGCCTTGCTATCGCTGATGTCGCGCATGGTAATGGCCAGCTCGCCATCCGAACGCACCATTTTCAGATACAGCCATTTGGCAGCACCAGGCTGGCTGCTGGAGGACTCCATTTCACCTTCGTAAAACCCGGTCTCCATCGCCTGCGCCAGATAGCTCATCAGGTTGCGTCGCTCCGGTTCGGGAAACAGTCCGGAAAACCGCTTGCCGAGCACGGCGTCGCGACGCTGCTGAAATAGCCGTGCGCCATAGGAATTGCAGTCGACCGTTTCAAAGTCGCTGATCTTGCGGCTGCGGTCGAGAATTGGCTTGATGATGTAAAAGCCTTCATTGCCTTCCTCGGTGGCCATCCGGTAGGTTGCCTGGGTGCGTTCCAGCTGGTGTTTTCGCCAGGCCAGCCGGGCTGACAAAAACATCGCGATCAGGGCAAAGCCAATCAGTGCGAGGGTCGCCAGCACCGCATTGCGTATCGAGGTTTCGCGGGTAGTCCAGTAGGGTGCCAGCACGTCTGCCTGGTCGAGACCGGCAACTGCCACCAATGGAAACCCTTCCAGCTGTTGCCAGCCGATATAGCGGTTGCGCTGGTCGGCAAACCAGGTGCGTCCATTAAACAAGTGACTGCCGGAGAGTGTGGGGAAATAAGGAGTTTGCGCAAAGGCAAACGCACCAACCGATCCCACCTTGTTGCCTACCCGGGTTGCCCGCACGGTATAGTCATCGCCGACCAACGCCAGCAAGCCGTTTTTTCCAAGCGAGCTTTGATTGTAGGTGCTGGTGAAGTAGTGGGAGGCGGTACTGACCACCACCACGCCGTCGAACGAGCCATCCGGCTTGGATACACCACGGGAAAAATACAATACATTTTCATTTGAAAGCCGGCCGGTCTTTGGCTGGCCCATGTACAAAAAATCGATGATCGCATATTTTTGCACAAGAAAAAAACGGTCTTGTCCCAAATACATGCTGCTCGGATTGGCCAGCGTGCTGGTGCGCACATAACCGTCACTATTCGTGATCGCCACCTGAAAGATCGAGCCGGCATGAAATAATTTCTTTTGGTTAATCGTCTCCAGTTGCAGCGTTCCTTTGGACAACTCCCACTCATACCGGACATGCAAAATCGTCTGGTCTACCGTTTCCAGCGTCCGGGCCAGATTACCGGCATAGTTCTTTGCCAGGTCAATGACATTGCTACGGGCTGTCTGTTCAAGGCGTTGCCGGTCGGTATTCAAATCATTTAACAAGAGCGTCCAGCCGAGAATCAGGAATAGGAGTGCGGCAAGCGGCCAAAAAATTACCCAACGCAAATGTCCTCTCAAGAAACGGACTTTTTGAAGTAAATTTTCTATATTCTGGAAAGATTTGCCGGCAACCATCTGCATAAGGGGGGTTCGTTATCGGTCCATTTCCACGATTACTTGCCTTACTTGCCGAAAATAATCGGCAAGCAAAGCGAGGTAGCCTCATCTGATGTTGATCCCGTCAGCATCAGATAGGGAGTAAAACAGCGGATTGAAGTAAGCGGTGTGCGAGAGTAAGCCTAAGCGCTTGTAGGCGATTTGATGTCAGACAAATGGATAATCGTTTGGTTGCAAAATCAAAAGAAGCGAAAACAATTTTTATTTTCGTAAATAGCTTGTCGCCTGTTTGCATCCAGTCTGCCCGGCACTATTGCCCCCATCTAATGTGCAGGGCCATCACAACCAGCCGCATCTTAAAAAGACAAATAAACCTTGTTGATCCATCTTATTTTTTCCGGGATTTTTGCGGGCGCCAGAAGCGGCTCATCAGCGGTTTGACACTGGTTCCATGCACGATGATGGAAAGTGTCACCACCGTCAACGTCACCTGAATCAGTTGCACTGCCAAATCTTCCGGCAATCCATGCTGAATTGCATACATCAGGTAATACACCGAACCAATACCGCGTACACCGAACCATGCAGACATGGTACGAATCCGGGGCGATGTATTGGTTCCCAATAGGCCGATAAATACGCTGACCGGACGTGCCACTACAAACAGGAATGCTGCCAGCGCGATCGGGCGCCAATCCCAGAATTCCCGGAACAACATGCCTCCGAGCATCAGAATCAAGATCAGTTCCGAGAGCCGCTCCAGATGATCCTGGAATACCAGCGCTTCGGCGCTGACAATCGGCGGTGCTTCAGACTGGCGAGAAGCAGACAGCACTTTCCCGGGCGAGGGCGGCTCAGGGCTGGGCTGGTTGAAATCGCTGCGCATCGGGGCGCTGTTGCGCTTGTTCGCCAGTTTCAATTCGGAATGACGCAAGGCGACGCCGGCAAAAAAAACCGTCAAAAATCCCCAGGCATCGACCAGCACACTGGCGCCATATACCACGGCGATCAAGCCCAGGCCAACCAGGTCATCCAGCACTTCATGCCTGGGATCGGTGCCGCGCAATTTCCAGCTCAAATGGGCCAGTGCCGCACCGCCGATCACGCCGATCACGATGGCTGCCAGCGTTGCCCACAATACATCTGACATCACCCAGCGCTGGCCGAATTCACCCAGCTCGTGCAGTCCCAGCATGCCCATCCCAAGCATGACGAATGGAAAGGCACTGCCATCATTCATGCCCGCTTCGCAGGTCAGGGTAAACCGCAATTGATCATTGTCGCCCGGGTGACGTGACTGCACGTCCGTGGCCAATACCGGGTCAGTCGGGGCTAGTATCGCCCCCAGCAGAATTGCAGCGCCCGCTGGCAAATGCAGTACGTAATAGCTGAACACTGCCACCAGGCCGACGGTGATGGTCATTGATACCCAGGCCAGTCGCAGTGGCGCATGCCAGCGGGAAAGTGTTAACGGGACCGGCATTTTGACGCCGGCCGAAAACAGGGAAATCAACACCGCGACTTCAGTCAGTACTTCCAGCAATGCTGATTGCTTGAGCGGGTCGAAAAAGAAAAAATTGAATACCGTCGGCCCCATCAGGATGCCGATCAACAGATAAATGATCGATGAGGTAAACGGCGAGCGCTTGAGCAAGGTCGAGGTCAAGCCCCGTGCAAGCAGCAGACAACCGATAAATAAAAACCAGTGAGCAGTAGTCATTCCGGGGCATCAATGAAATTACCAGAACCCAACTAATTGTTGGGAGTTCGGAGTTTTCCCCGTCTGAATTTCATTGAAGCACGCAATCGCCATGCCAAGCCTTCAGGGCAAGCAATTATTTTTGTTTTTCTTCTCTGCGAGTAGGGTTTGGCAGGAATGGACTGTAGCCTGACGGAAGAATTGTCCAGACGTGTCTGGCTGGCGCGCCACTACCGGGACAGCATGATAATAAATATCATTGCCCGATTAAATAAAGCTGGTTGGCATGCAGAAAGCCGATGCACTGCCTGGCACCCGGCAGTGAATCGGCTATTGCTGCAGTTACTGCCGCGGTTATTGCTGAGGGTACCGCAAGTGCTGCCGGCTACCAGACACTCTTGCCGGCGGCATCTTTCAACTGCGCCTTCCAGGCATCCTGCACCTGCGTGATCACCGCGGCCGGCATCGGCACGTAATCAAGCTCGGTGGCCATCGCCGCCCCATTCCGG
>JAKFBY010000054.1:0-72993 GCA_036677325.1 Paucimonas sp. | reverse complement strand
GACGGCCACACGACCTGGGTCGCCCATGACGGCAAGCAGGCGCTGAAGACGGCGAGAAAGATGCGGCCGGACGTCGTGTTTCTTGATATCGGCATGCCAGGCATGAACGGTTATGAAGTCGCCCATGCGCTGCGGCTGACGCCGGGCATGGAACAGGTGGCACTGGTGGCATTGACAGGCTGGGGCGCTGATGGCGACCGGGAGCGGTCAAGGATAGCCGGATTCGACCACCATTTGACCAAGCCGGTCGAACTTGCCAACATCGATGGCATTTTGCGTGAAATGGTGGTGACTTCGGATGCCGACTCCGAATCCGCCTGATCAACATCTGCAAAACAAACGCTGCAAGATGAAGCGTGCAAAGCCGCCGCCATCTGCAGCCTGCGGCAACACCTTGCCTGGCATCAGGGGGTCCGCACACCTTTCTACCGGGCTTAATTATTGACCGGTTTAACGTTTAACTACCCGCGGATTTGAGTAAAAGCTGCGGCAGCGCCGGCCTGGTTTGCCGGTGGCAGCCTGCCAGCCCGTCTTTCGGTATGCGCGCCGCCGCTTATCTGCCAGGCACCGAGTTCAGCCAGCAGTTCTGCCAGCTTTGCGGTATTGGCTGGCTTGACCAGATAATGGTCGAAACCAGCAACCATCGCCATTTTGATGTCTTGCTCATTTCCATAACCGCTAATGGCGATTAGCATCATCTTGCGGCGATCGGCGAGCGCGCGTATCTGCATCGCCAGCGTATTGCCATCCATGCCTGGCAAACCGATATCGAGCATGCAGGCGTCCGGCGTTTCACTGCGTATCCGGTCAAGCGCCCGCAGCGGATCGTGCTCGACGATGACCTGATGTCCCAGCGTGCTTAAAAACATCGATAAGACCTGGGCGGCATCCCGGTTGTCGTCAACCACCAGAATGCGCAAGGATTTTGTCGATTGAGGCAGGGGCGTTTCCTGGTTCTGGATGCTCAGCGCCTTCTGCTCGACATGGCGTGGCAGGCAGACCGTGAATTCAGCGCCGGTTCCCACCCCTTGACTGTGTGCATTGATGATGCCGCCATGTAATTCCACCAGGCTCTTAACCAACGCAAGACCCAGTCCCAATCCGCCCTGGGCCCGGTCCGGCGAACGGCTTGCCTGGGTAAACAGTTCAAAGATATGGGACAGCAACTCCGGCGCAATGCCAATGCCGTCATCCCGGACGCGAATCAGAATCTGCGCATCATTGGCTTCCAGGTGAAGGTGAATGTTGCCCCCATCCGGCGTGTATTTCGCGGCGTTGTTCAACAAATTGGCGATCACCTGGATCAAGCGCTTGCGGTCACCGAGGACCATCGTCGTATCCATGCCCTGATGGAGTACGAAGTGGTGCCGCTTCGTTTCAATCAACGGGCGCACCTGCTCCAGTGCTTCGGCAATCAGGATTTTTATGTCGTTGAGGTCTTTGGCAAGCTGCACCTGGCCGCGGGTGACTCGCGAGACGTCAAGCAGGTCGTCCACCAGGCTGGTCATGTGATGCACCTGCCGACCGATGATTTCGCTGGCTTGCTTGATGCGCCTGTCCTCGGTTGGAATCATTTTCAGTAACTGGGCGGCGGCACTGATCGGCGCCAGCGGGTTGCGCAATTCATGGGCCAACATCGCCAGAAATTCATCCTTGCGGCGGTCGGCTTCCAGCAATTGCTGTTCAGCGCGTTTGCGCTCGGTGACATCGATGGTCACGCCCCGTATTGAACAGGGCACGCCGTCGTCATCACAAATCACATTGCCGCGGATATCCAGCCATATCGGCTCGGTATTTGCCGGATAAATAAACCGGACTACCGCTTGATAGGTACTGCGCTCGGCAATGGCCCGCGCACGCACTGTTTCCAGTTCTGCCAGGTCATCCGGATGCAGGCATTCCCAGGGGCGCACGACTTTATTGAACCCTGCGCCGAACTGATCTTGCGCATTGTCGGAAAAATGAATCAACCCGGTTGACAGGTCCCAGTCCCACACCGTCATGCGCGCGGCGACCATGCCTTCCGTCAGGCGGTTCTGGGCGGTCCGAAGCGCGTCCTGCGCCAGCCTGCGCTCGGTGACATCGGCGCCTTCGACGAAGATGCCGGATACGGCGCCATTCGATTCGATGATCGGCTGATAGACGAAATCGATATATGCCTTGACCAGCGGATCGCTCGCGCTGCGACGAATCAACACCGGCACTTCGGTGGCAGAATAAGGTTGACCGGTTATATAAACCTCGTCGAGCAACTCTAAAAATCCCTGGTCAGCCAGTTCAGGAAACGCTTCGCGCACGCTTTTGCCTAAAAACTTGCGGTCACCGGTCAACCGTACATAAGCATTATTGGTAAAATCGAATACATGCTCGGGACCATGAAGGATTGCCATGAATCCGGGGGCTTGCTGGAACAGTACACGCAGGCGTTCCGCTTCATGCTGGCGTAAAGCGATTTCTTCCGACAGCCGCTGGTTGAGATGGCGCAGCTCTTCCTTGGCAAGATGTTCCTGGGTCACATCCTTGCAAATCACCAGCACGCCGCCAACGCCATCGGCATCCTGGATCGGGCTGTAGGTATAGGTCCACCATACATCTTCCCGCTTGCCGAACCGGGTAACCGGGACTAACTGGTCTTCATGCGATGTTGCCGGGCCGCCCGCCATGATCGACTCGATCTGCGGTCCGATGATTGGCCATATCTCCTGCCAGCAATCACGTCCTTTTTGCCCGAGCGCGCTGGGATGCCGTTCCGGTCCCATTGTCTGACGATATTCATCGTTATAAAACTGGATCAGGTCGGGTCCCCACCAGATGAACATCGGCTGGCTCGAAGTCAGTACCAGGCGCACAGTTGTTTTCAGCGTGCCTGGCCATCCTGCAGGCGAACCCAGCTGACTACTTTCCCAATCATGGGTCCGCATCAGCGCCCCCATTTCGCCACCCTGGGAAAGAAATTCATAAGCTTGTTGCATCGGTGAATCCAATTAAAACAGATGTTATGACGTACCACAGGCACTACTGGACGTAGAGGAATTCTTGCAAGATACCCGGACTAGCGCAGCAGAGGGCTATTGGTGGACAAACAAAACATTATATTGTGAAAGCAGCAAATTTTAATGTCTGCAACCTTACATACATGCATACAATCACGACTACTTTCGGGCTAAATTTTTGCGCAATGTTTCACTGCGTTTATTGCGAATAATCAACATCCCAGGCCGGCGTTTAAAATTGATTCGTCCCCTCGTCATTGCCGTAAAAATCGGGGCGGCCTGGTAACAATGGGCTGATGCAAAACGGACCAGGCGCCGCCGCTCTCAGTGGGGGTCAGATTGGATGAGCGGACTGGCTCCGATAAACGGACTTGATGCAAGCTGGATGATGCTGCCCCGGCGTGCCGGATGATTGCGGCGGGGCCGCGCATGCCGCGTGCGTTGCAACCCGCAGCGGCACGTCGCGGTTCTGCTTGATTGGATGATGCTCGTTGCGCTGGAATGCTGACGCCTGCGTCAGCGCTCCTGTTCCAGCCGTACGAGCGACGTCTTGAGCGCATCAAAGCAGCGTGCATCGAGTGCAGTGCCGACGGTTTCCGCCATCATTTCCAGCGTGCGCGGAATCGGAATCGCGCCCCGGTACGGGCGCTCGGCCGTGATCGCGTCAAAAATGTCGGCGGTGGTGATGATGCGCGTTTCAAGTGTGATCTGGTCGGCCTTCAGGCCGCGCGGATAGCCGCCACCATCGAGGCGTTCATGGTGGGCGCCGGCGATCCGTGCCAGTTCGGCAAAGGCGCCGATGCGCGACAGGATATTTTCAGTGAAGCTCGCATGCAGCTTCACCGCATCCCATTCTTCGCGGTCCAGCTTGCCGGCCTTGTCCAGCACGCTGTTGCTGACGCCAAGTTTGCCGACATCGTGCAGCAGCGCGCCGCGCTTGAGCCAGCGGCGCCGCTCGGCGGACAGGTTCAGGGTCTCGGCGATCATGTCGGTGTACAGGGCAACCCGGGCGCTGTGGCCGCTGGTATAGGGGCTCTTGGAGTCGACCACCTGGCCAAAGGCGGCTGCGATATCGTCCAGGTAATCTTCATCCAGTGGCACTTCATGGCTGGATGGTTCCAGTGCCAGTACCGCCTGATCGATGTCGGAGGAGGTCAGCCTGCCCCAGAATGCCGAATCCAGCGCAATGCGTTCAAACGCCTGCACCAGTTGCGGATCAAACCATTGCCCCGAACGCAGCCGCACTTCGCTCACCGCCGCAGCGCCGCCGTCGGCGGTATGGAATACATCGATGACCTGCGCCAGCAGCGCAATCCGGGCATACATCGGGATTGCGTCACCGGCCAAACCCTCGGCCTTGCCCTTGCCATTGTAGTGTTCATCCAGGCTGTAGATGCCGGCGGCGACCGCATCCGGGAAACGCAACAGGCGCGCAATTTCGGCGCCGCGCTGGCAACGGGTGGCGATCAGCTCCTGTGCTATTTCGCTACCGTCGCGCATGATCGTCAGTACGCTGCGAAACCGCTCGGCCAGGCCGGCTTTAAGCCCGGTATGCTTCAAAACGAATGACAGTACCTGCGGCAGACTGTCACCGACCGTCTTGAAGTCGCGCTTGAAACTGAGATCGTCGGTCAGGTACAGCTCGCAGATACGCGCTGCATTGCTGCTGCAGCCCAGATCTTTCAATAGCAGCGTGTAATACAGCTCCCACAACTGCTTGTCCGGCAGCCCGATCTCGCGGCCGATATGCATGCCGATCCAGCAGCAGCGCACGCAATGCCCCGGCGGCTGTCCTTCAGTCATGTCGAGCGCATGGCTCAACGCCGCCATCAATTCCGACAGCTTGAGGCTGGATGCGGCTGGCAGTGCATCAGTAATACTGGGTTGACGTGACGGCATGTTGCGATTGATGTTGCGTATGGGAAATTAATTTGATTCTACGCGAAGTTGAAATTCACTGCATGTACGACGCTATTTGTTGGTATTTAAGAACAATTCAGAGTATGGGGCGTTACCTGGCTGTCCGCGTCCAGCCGGCAGTCAGAGGAATTGGATACCGATGAATCGGGTACAAATGAACCTGCGGAATCCAGGCGGATGATGCGTTTTCAAAAGCGACTGCGTGCCCGAATTCCACCGAACTTTTTACCCAGGTCAATGTCTGATTTAAATCAATTTTACTCACGGCAACAAGACGGAAGCATGCTGTATAGTGAAATGTTTATCTGCTTCAATCTTCCGCGTTTCTCTCAGGATTGTCCGACAATTCCTTCCTTGTTTTACCGACATGTGAATAAGCAGCCCATAAAGGATTCATCATGGAATACCATACCCGTCAATCCGGCATTGAAGCAGTCGGCGATATTTCGTGGGGGACGCATTTCTGCCAGTTTTATCGCAATCAGGAGGATTTGACTGAGACCCTGGTGCCGTATTTTGAGGCGGGACTAAAGAGCAACGAGTCCTGCCTGTGGATTACATCGGAACAGCTGGAGGCCGATAAAGCCGAAGCCCTGATGGTAGAGGCAATGCCGGATTTTAAGGAATATTTGTCTCGCGGCCAGATGCAGATTATTTCGATCAAAGAATGGTACAAGCCTGGCCGAACCTTTAACGCCGATCATGTACTGCAGGGCTGGGTGGACCGTGAGGCGGAATCGAAGTTGCGCGGTTTTTCGGGATTGCGCCTGACCGGCGATACATTCTGGGTAGAACGCTCCGGCTGGAATGATTTCATGGAATATGAAAACAAGGTCAACCACGCATTCCGTCGTTACAACCTGGTTGCCTTGTGCACGTACTGCATGAACAAGTGCACTGCGGAAGATGTGATTGACGTCTGCTGTCATCATCAATTCGCGTTGGCACGACGCCAGGGCAATTGGGAATTGCTGGAAAGCTCGTCATTAAAAATCGCCAAGGAGCATTTGAATCAACTCAATGCCGATCTGGAGTCCCGCGTCAGCGCACGCACCGCCGAACTCAATGCCGCACTTGGCGCGCGCGATGAATTTCTGGCCATGCTGGGCCATGAGCTGCGCAATCCGCTGGCGCCAATTCGCAATGCAACCGAAGTCATCCGTGCCTTGACACCCCCCGATTCACCGGTCAGCGCGAGTGCGGCGATACTGGACCGTCAGGTCAGCCACATGACGCGTCTGGTCAATGACTTGCTGGATATCGGCCGTATCAGTCAGGGACAGATCAATCTTGAATTGAAGCTGACTTCGCTATCCGAAGTGATCGAGCAGGCGGTTGAATTATCCCGGCCAATCATTGACCAGCGCGGCCATTCGCTGGCCGTCTCCCTGCCAAGCCGCCATATCAAGGTCAATGCCGATGCTACCCGGCTGGCGCAGGTGTTTGGCAATCTGCTGCACAATGCCGCCAAATACACGGCCAACGATGGCAGTGTCAGTATTGGTGCCAAAGTCATTGGCAACGATGTGATGGTAACGGTGCGCGATAGCGGCTCCGGCATCCCGTCCAACATGCTGACCTCGATTTTTGAATTGTTTACCCAATTGCCGCGTTCACTGGCGCGCTCGGATGGCGGCTTGGGAATTGGCCTGACCCTGGTAAAACGCATCACTGAAATGCATGGCGGGTGCGTTCAGGCCTCCAGCGAAGGAACCGGAAAGGGTTCGGAATTCCTGGTTCGCCTGCCACTTGCCACAATCCAGGAAATGCCGGTTGCAGCCGCATCCCCGGGGTGGTCATTGACGAAACCGATGACCGGCCGCCGTGTTTTGATTATTGACGACAATCACGATTCAAACCGAACCCTGTCGATGCTGCTGGAAATTTCCGGGCATGAAGTTGCTTGCGCTTTCGACGGGCTGAGCGGTCTGCATTCGGCTGCCACCTTCAAGCCGGACGTGATCTTGCTCGATATCGGTTTGCCCGGGATTGATGGCTATGAAGTTGCCCGCAGGTTGAAAGCGGATGCGACGTCGCGGCATGTCCATATTATCGCGCTGACCGGCTACGGCCATCAGACTGACGTATCGCTGGCGCAAGAAGCCGGATTTGCCGCACATTTGCTCAAGCCGGCCCGCACCGAAGACATATTGAAGTTGATCGGACAGGCGCCCGGCCACCGCCTTCACTGATGTTAGGTGGCTGCATCGCTGCCGGTTGCCGTTGGTTCGACAACCGGCACCGAGCGATGCCGGAGATCGGCCGTCGTGCAGCGGTTAGTCAGTGTCGCCTACGTGCAGCGGTTAGTCAGTGTCGCCTACATGACGCATCAATTGTCAATCGGCCTGATTGATGATTAATGCTTGATACGCAACTGATCAGCCTGACGTGTTTCGGACTTTCGGCACCGGGCTCGAGCGGAGCCGGAACGCATCCGGCATGCCTGAGCCGAGCAGGGGACGCAGGTAGAGCCGGAATGCATCGGTGATGTCGGTGCCGCTGGCAGCAATGAATTCATCTTCCATGGTGCGGGTTTTACCTGCCACCGCATCAAGTTCCATCAATTCGTAATCGACCGAGTAAAATCCGGTGCGCTTGATCGCCACCGATCCGTCGCGGTCACCCCACATCGCGAACTGCACCGCTTTTTCGCCAACCTC
Organism: Paucimonas sp.; assembly: GCA_036677325.1. Taxonomy (GTDB): domain Bacteria; phylum Pseudomonadota; class Gammaproteobacteria; order Burkholderiales; family Burkholderiaceae_D; genus Paucimonas. The sequence continues at coordinate 65,420 of JAKFBY010000054.1, read as the reverse complement.
GCGCGCCTCGCGCTGGTCGACGTCGGAAACACAGCCGATGAAGGAGCGCTGCAGATAGCCGAAGGTATCACCGCGCACGCGCTTGATATTCAATTTGGCTTTGATCTCTTCGCACAACAGATCGGCCAGTGCGCCATTGCCGGAAAGCTGCACATTGCCGTGTGCATCGTGTTCCAGGTCTTTGGCGAGCAGGCTGGCGATCGGCGCGCCGGATGCGTCGTGAATCCCTTCCGATACTGCAATCACGCACCGTCCGAAACGCTCATAGGTGGACTTCACGTCTGCCAGGAATTTTTCAAGCACAAAGGTGCGTTCCGGCAAATAGATCAGGTGCGGACCATCGTCCGGAAATTTCTTGCCGAGCGCGGACGCCGCGGTCAAAAAGCCAGCATGGCGACCCATCACCACCCCGACGTAGACACCGGGCAGGGAAGCGTTATCCAGGTTGGCGCCGGCAAATGCCTGCGCCACAAAGCGCGCAGCGGAAGGAAAGCCGGGTGTGTGATCGTTGCCGACCAGATCGTTGTCAATGGTTTTCGGGATGTGAATGCTGCGCAGCGGGTAGCCGGCCTTTTGTGCTTCGAGGCTGACGATGCGCACCGTGTCCGATGAGTCGTTGCCGCCGATGTAAAAGAAGTGTTCGATTTCATGCGCGCGCAAGACCTGGAAAATTTCCTGGCAATATTTCAGGTCCGGCTTGTCGCGCGTCGAGCCCAGTGCGGAAGAGGGAGTGCTGGCGACCAGTTCCAGGTTATGACTGGTTTCCTGGGTCAGATCGACGAAGTCTTCATTGATGATGCCGCGCACCCCATGACGCGCCCCGTAGACCCGTTCAATCCCATGAAAACGGCGCGCTTCAAGCGCCACGCCGACCAGCGATTGATTGATTACCGCAGTTGGACCACCGCCTTGCGCTACCAGGATTTTTCCAGAAGGCATATCGTTTCTCCGCTCTCTATTTGTTGAACATTCACCGTTGGTCCGTCGATCTTACGGGAATACCGGTTCGACCGATAAGATCGGCTGTACCGATTGTACCTTGAGCAATCGCTGGATTCCTTGATCTTGCCTGTACAGGTCACCTGGCAGGTCGAACCCCTGTCGGCCAGCTTCGTCTGCCGATGGTTGTTACCATTCGGCACCGGCTTGCCATCTGCAGGCTAAGCAACCTTTGGCGGCAATCCCGGCAAGCGATGCGGGACGGCAGTCAAGCCGAATGCGCGACCGAGCGGCGTTTCCACCCAGCGGAAAAATGCCGCCCCCGCCACCAGGCTGCCAGACCAGGCGACCAGCATGCCGACAGCCTGCCAGTGTGCATCGGTGGAAACATACCGGGCGAACGCTGCATTAACAATCAGGCTGACTGGAAAATGAATCAGAAATACCGAATAGGAAATTCGTCCGATACCATTGATGAAGGAAAGGGCCGGGCTGGAGAAACGCACTTTTGCGCGACCGCAGAAAAACAGAATGCAGGCGACCGCCAGCGCAACGGCGATACGGCTGCGAAAATCCAGGACCAGCGCTGCCAGGGTAGGTAGCAGCGTCATCGCCAGCAACAGCATGACCGCGCCGGGCCGACGCTCAGGGTCGCTCGCCCACCATGCCATCACACCCAGACCGTAGCTGCCGAAAAAATAGGGCGCCCACTCATCCCAATCGGCATCCCGGTTAAAGTGCAGCAGCGAGCTACTGACGCAAATGACAATCACGATCGGCAAAAGCCATGGCATCAGCCACGGCAGCAGGCGATTGCCGGCAAGCCGGCCGGACAGCCACGGCAGCAGGGTCATCAACGCGTATAACTGGAAATCGATCGCGACATACCAAGCACCAGCTGACAAGGATTCGTAATCCAGTACATCATGCAGCAACAGTGCATGAGCGCCCAGTTGCAGCATTTCAGGAGTGGCTGAAATCGAGTCGTGTGTCATCCATGCGCGAGCCAGGGCAGAGGCGCCGATTGCCAGCAGCATTGCAATCATGAAAGGTGGCGCCAGTTTCGCATAGCGCCGCGCCACGGTTTGCAGCGGATCGGCAAGGCCGGGGTGGCCCTGCGGTGACAGGGATTTGGCAACCAAAAACCCGCCAATCACCAGAAACACTTGCACGGCAATGCGGGCGTAATTATCAAGCCAATCGATCAATCCCGGCATCACCGGGCGGGCATGGTCGGCCATCGGGCCATAGAATGCCAGATGGTGCAGGATGATTAATTGAACGGCGCCCGCTTTCAGCAGGTTGATCATTCCAAGCTCCGTTTTTAGGTCAGCATCCTGGGCGGCGTTCTGCCGCATGGCGGTATCCTGTGCGGCGCCATCCACGCCTGGCCCGCCAGCCGTTGCTGCATTCATTACCATTCCTTGCAAGGCAGTTGACTGTTCGATAACGCATCGGTCGGCAGCTTTCCGGCATGCCCGACTGTCGTAGATCATGCCGGCCGGTGGGACCGGCTCGACCGGTGCATATCTTAGCCGATCTTGCCCGCTTCAACCCCTGCAAAATCGAGATTCAACAGGGAACCAGTACAGGAATGTTGGTTGTCGATGGAAGGTGCCGATGAACACAAACAATAAAGTCTGTCGGAGTCAGGAAGGGTCAGTTCAGAAAGACGCCCTTTGCCTATTGACGTACTGGGGCCTCATAAGTGTTAAGCATCTTGCTTCCCGCGCTGATATTCAATGAAATCACGTGCGACCTCTCTCAGACGTTCGTCTAGGTCGGAACGATGGGCTACGGAAGCAAGTACATTAAGTAAGGGTCTACCCTCGTAGGTGTTGATCCCCACATTCAACATGCGGTTGACCATCGTGAGACTTAAGTCGGCTGGCTGCCTCTCAATAGAGGTTAGCAACGTTGGCTCATAGCCTTCGCAGGCTTCCAAGAAATGCACGATGGACCAATACGACTCGAATCCGTCATCGAGCGGCGATCGCTCCAAAACTCCAAGCAGAGCCTCAAATTCCACGGGACCACAGCTATCTGGCGCGAGCTCAGAAAGTACCACGTCGAGGGCTTTCAGGTGCTCGACGTTTTCCGCGTCAGTAATCCCTCGAAGACGCTCAAGTTGCTCGCGTGTGGCTGGCATGATGTTTAACTCCGCGCTGACCGACGCGCGGCGGCCGTGTCGAGCAACGAGTTGTAACTCAAGCGTCTGGACATAGCGGGCGGCTCTCTATCTCATTTGCTTGACGCAGCATCACTGCCGTCAGTTTTTCTTCTATCGACGCCGCCTGAGTCATCCGACTCTCTGACAATTCTCGTCCTTTGGGATCGAGAAAACGGGATTTCGTACAAAGCACCACCAGAAGAGGCCGGCCATCCTTTAGCGACTTGGCCGTAATCGTATACGGCCCCATTCTAGCCCCACCAAGATTCTTAAAATGAGATCCTAGCCGTACTTCCCCATAAGCCGAATCCGATAGCTGCAAACTCGACAGCAAGAAGTCGCGGATTTCAGGCTTTTGTGACATCAACTGCTCAAGCTGGCCAGTACCTAGTGTTCCCCCAGCCACGCTCAGCTGGGGAAGAAACAAACCAACAAAGAAAAATGACTTTAAGCGCATCTGATTGAATTACGCCACGTTGACCAGCTTGCGCCATGAGCGGCGAAGCGGCCAGTTTTCTGGCGCGGGTCTGGGTTGAACATTGAGTTATGCCTTAAAGCCACCGGCGGACTCGTGACTTGTAATTGATATAGCTTTCGCCAAACATATTTGAAAGCACTCTTTCCTCTGGTTCGATCTGGAACCGATTTATATAGAGTAGAAAACACAGTGGTCCAATCACAGCCCAAACTGAGGATAGAAATATTCCCCATGCGACGAGTACGAAGAGAAGGCCAACATACATGGGATTGCGAGTAATTTTATAAATGCCTGAACAGACCAGCGAAGAGGCATTCTCTGGCCTCATCGGATTTACAGTCGTTTTCGCGCGCCGAAATGCGATGGTGCCCGCAAGACTAATCCCACCACCAAGCAAAGCGACTGCTATTGCAGCTAATTCTCTAAAAAATTTCGGGATATCAATCAATGGGAAATTCCGAGCGATTCCCCACATGACAACCGCTATTAGCAGCGCCACTAGCGGTGGAGGAACCTTTAGTTCAAGACTTTGCATGTTGATGACCTTCTTCATGAGGCATAACGACGGTGTAGAAAAAGTATGTTTTGTATCGTGCCACAGGTGAACGATATTGGCAATCTGCCATCTATCCATGCAGGAGGTGATGTTCATGGCACGCTACAAATATATCGATACCAATCCCCGCTTCTTGCCAGTCGACCTGTCCCGGCAGCTGCGACCCGGCACCTTCGAATACGCGCTGAACCATCTGCTCGATGGCGAGATCGACCTGTCGGCGTTCGACAGGCGATTCAGGAACGACGACACCGGCGCGCCCGCCTACCCGCCTGCTGTATTGTTGAAGGTCGTACTGTTTGCCTACTCCCAGGGCATCGTCAGCAGCCGGGCTATCGAGCGCGCCTGCCAGGAGCAAGTGACTTTTATCGCATTGACCGGTGACAGCGCCCCGCACTTCACCACCATCGCCAAGTTCATCAGCACGCTTGGCGACGACATCAGCTGGATCTTTAGCCAGGCCCTGTTCATCTGCGATTGCCAGGGCTTGATCGGGCGCGAGATGTTTGCCATCGATGGCGTCAAGCTGCCCAGCAATGCGTCCAAGGGCAAGAGCGGCACCCGCGCCGACTTCCTGCATCAAGCCAGGAAACTGGAGAAGTCCGTCAAGGCCATGCTGCAGCGCCACAGGCAGGCTGACGAGCTGGGCATTGAGCCAGATGTCTTGACCAAGGAAATTGCCAGGCGCGAAGGGCTCAAAGCAGAAGCTTCCAAGTTGCGCAGCTGGCTGAAAGAACACCCGGACGACCGCAAGGGTAGCAAGGGCACGATCCGCAAAAGCAACCGTACCGACAATGAGAGCGCCAAGATGGCGACATCCAAGGGCGTGATTCAGGGTTATACGGGCGTGGCTGCTGTCGACAGCCAGTGTCAGATCATTGTCGAAGCGCAGGCCCATGGCACGGGCAGCGAGCATGAGTTATTGATTCCGGTGGTCGATGCCATCCAGGACATCCTGACCGGTGACTCGCTGGTGACGGCGGATGCCGGTTACCACAGTGAAGCCAATCTCACGGCGCTTGCAGAGCGCGGTATCGATGCGCTGGTGGCCGACAACAAGATGCGTTCAAGGGATGAACGCTTTGCCGACCAGGATCGTTACAAGCAGCAACCTGACCCGCTGGTCAACAAGAGCGCCCCGGATGATGGCGTGCGGCTGTATCGCCCCCGGCACTTTGACTATGACCCGGTCAAGCAAACCTGCATTTGCCCGGCCGGCAAGCAGCTCAATCGCAATGGCAGCAACTGCAAATTCAATGGCTTTGCTGCAGTGAAGTTCACTGGCACCAAGCGCGACTGCGTGCCTTGCACGCACCGGGACAAATGCCTGCGCCATCCTGACCGGACACCGACCAGGCAGGTGTCGTTCTTCTCCGGCAAGGTGGGCAAGGTGCTGGATAATGTGGTGGACCGGATGAAGCAGCGCATCGATAGCGTGGTTGGACGAGCGCTGTACGGTGGACGCTTTGCCACAGTTGAACCGGTGTTCGGCAACCTGCGGCACAACAAGGGACTGAATCGCTTTACGCTACGCGGCAAGGTGAAGGTGGACGCGCAATGGAAGCTGTTCTGCCTGGTCCACAATATCGAAAAGCTGGCGCATCATGGCTATGCGCAGTAAGAGGAAAACCATTGCCGCTATTGCGCATGCAGACAGTTGATAGACCGATCAAAAACGCATTGCATTCAAAACGCACCCGAAAATCCGCAGCGCTGAAAATGCGAACTTGGTGAAATTTGTTTGCGCTGGTTTGCGTTGGAAAAGGACTTTTTATACAGCCTCAACGCCGAACTAACCGGCCCCCAGCACGTGCCGAGAAGCGGCATGTCTTTTCTGCGAGTTTGGGTTGAGTGACAAGTTAAACATTTTCATCATCTTGACGTCACGTTTTGTACACGTTGGAACTGTGTCGTACCCCAAGTAATAGTATGAGTGCCACATTGGCTTTTCTATTCCAACATTCTTACTGAATACAAAGGAATGAACGCCTTCCTGGCTATCGCATTGTCTAAATCTGTATGAAATTTCTTTTTTACCGAATGACGCTATTAATTTTCTATCGGCGTGTCGAAAGGCGGAACGAGGCTTTAAAACCAATATTCCAATATCGAACGGATCCTCGATTTCTTTTTCAAGATTAATGCGGTAATAAGGCTTCGGTAACATTGCCCTTTCAAGCGACACACACTCCAACGACGTAGCCTCTCGCTCAACTACGCCGGAAATAATTTTTTGTGTTTTTCCTTCAATAACAAGCGTAACTTCTACGCCGTTTTCCATTCCGACCTTGCTAATTGCAGCGCATGCGATATTTCCACTCACGTTCGCTGTTGCAATATCGTCCTGCTTCAGCCCTATCTCAGCAGCGAAGGCTTGGGAGCTCACAGCCGCTAAAGCCAATGTCAATGAAATCTGACTGGAAAACGCGCTCATAGATTTATGTTGAACGCTGTGATGACCGGCGCGTATTCGCGCTCGAGTCGATTGCCGAGTTAGACGACATAATTATTTATGTCTTTTCCTAGAACGACCGGCCTACTTTTCACTGTTTATTTACCCTCGATGCCTGCACTAGCGAGTTAACTAATCTTTTGTTTAAAACTAATGCGTTGTGGGCAGGATTAATAACGATTCCTTCGCAAATTGAAGATAACGTTCCGTTAAAAAAATCCCACGCTTCCGTAGAAGGCAAAATTACGCCCGTGAATTTTTCATTTGGATGACGTCGTTCAATATACTTATTCGCTGCATCCCAATCAGTAAACAGAAGCAAATATTTTTTCCCGTCTTTTCCAGTCAGTAGAAGATCAAATTTTGTACCCGCTGGCAAGGTGATCTGGGCTTTTGAGTTGGACGTTTGGTCATTGGTAGGAAAATTCATCGCCAGCGCAATGTAGTTGGCTTTATTTAGTTCGACAAACAAACTGTCTTGCGCGCTATTTGACTTCTCGATTTCTAATTTATCCATTGCCGCCGTAAGCCGTGGATTGCTTACCGGTTTAGACACATCGATAACCCCTTGTGCATTGGCGACCGCCGCCAAACTCAAAGTCATCACAATTACATAAAGATATTTCGATAGGTAGAACATATTTATTCTTTCTGTCTAACGACTGAGTTCACCAGCGCCTATTGGCGTCGGTGTGCAACAACATGTTAAGTTCATATGCATCTTGGTAGATGAGTAATGGGCTGGCTCATTAAATTTTATAATTCCCACGATGAGCTTTGCTAAAAACACGTTGCCATGGTCTTTAATATAGGACATGAATACTTAACGGTTAAGGTAACGGATTTTTCGTTTTCGGCTTGCTTGCCTCAACTGCACTGTTAGGATAACTATCTGCAAAAGTTGCTCGCTTCTTCGCAAGTGTCAATTCCGCCCTGATAGCATCGCTAGGCATGCTTGACACTTTAAATTCATCATACATAGAGCGCCCACCTGCATTTTTACATTGGCGAGTGTAAGTATTTGGTTCAGCGATCTTAATCTCACTTAGTTCCTTCTCAAAATACCTCATGGCCTTTTCATCTAAGACAATCTTTTCCCCATCCTCGATTACTACACCAATTAAACTCCTGCTATTGCGAAGCCTTATATAGATCAGTCCATCTTCCAATATGTGAATGTCTCCCTGAGCATCACACTGGTATTCTTTTTTTAGATCATTTAAATCCATATAGCGTATTGTCGCTATTTTTGGAAGAACTCTATCGTGAGACGGAAAGCGATCGTGAGGCGGACGACTGACCATCATTTTTTCATAAATGTCTTCCATGTTCGTCATGATGCAGCTTGCTAGAGCTTCATAGCCATCTTCATTTACGCTCTTGGGCGAGATAAAAAGTTGCCAGTCTCCATGCTGCGGAAGTCGATACATCTTTAGTTGTACAACCGACGTCGGAAGCTTGTAGCTGCCATTAATTGAAGTCCCTATTTCTTCTGATTTTCTTTTGTTTTTGTCAGTGAAATAAAGGCTGTATCTTACAAATTCACCGCCCCGTGCTCCTGTCGCAGTGTCAACCATTTCGTTAACGTAAAGTTCTACATCTCTGCAGTGTGCCACCTGGATTTCATTTTCATATTTATTTCCACAGCCTTGTAATAACGAGACTAAAAGTATAGTTACTGAAATCCATCTCTCCTTCATTTGATTTCGCTTCTCATATACTCTCTGCCTGTCCGTTCGAATAATCTTAACTGTGAATTATACGGACAGCATCCGTCCGGTATGCACGGGCATCGTCCGGTAAGCACGGACGACTACCCTTTGAAAAGCCGCGCCGGATCTGGATCTTCATATTTTGGTCGAGTTATACGGACAGATAAATTTCCGTGAAAGGCGGACAGCCAGCCGGAACCTTCAGATAGTCTATCTGCCCTCATGTAAAGTGTCTATAAGACAATAAAAAAGCCGCAATGCTGTTGCAATTGCGGCTTTCCCGACAGACTTTATGGATGGTGCCTACCGAACAGGCAGCATCCAGGTCAGTGTTTTTGCCCGAGTAGGCTAAAACCGTGTTGCCAGTGATCGTTGCGAAAACCATAACTGATCCAAACCATCGCCAAGGGTTCCAGCAGGCGGCTGGCGGTGATGTCGCCCAGGTCGATCGGGGTGCGCCAGCCAAACGAATGCAACAGCGCGGCCACTTGCGACTTGGCCTGGTCGTCATTGCCGGCGATGAACATGTCGGGCGTGCCATCCGCCAGCTTCGGGTGCACCATGTGGCTTGCGGTGATGATATTAAACGCCTTGACGACCTTTGCCGCAGGCAGCAGGCGCTGCACGATCTCACCGGCGGAATCCGTATGGCCCACCGCCAGGGTTGGCACGCCGGCGGAGAAATCGAGTGGATTCGACGCATCGATCACCAGCTTGCCGGCCAGATTGCCCGCGCCAGCGGCCTCCAGTCCCGCCTTCAGTCCGCTCCACGGCAATGCGATCACTGCCAGGTCTCCTGCCTTTGCCGCGTCGGTGTAGGACACAGCTTCGGCACCGGCAACTGCAGCCAGCGCCTCTCTTGTCTTGGTGCTTGCGACATCGCGGGTACCGAATATCACCCGATAGCCGAGTTCGGCGAAGCCTTTGCCGAGTGCCACGCCGACGACGCCATTGCCCAGAATTGCGACAGTTTTGGTTTGGGTGTTCATGAGATTTCTCCTTGAATGGGTTGGTATGCATGCATTGTGACCCAGGCAATAGATGATTATAAGTATATAATCACTCGTTATATTAGTAACCAAGGGTTGTTAATGGATTCCTCCCAGCGCATGCCCGCGATTTTGTCGTTCGTCAACGCCGCCGAACACGGCAGCCTGGCGGCAGCCGCCCGCGCTCTGGGCATTTCGGCGGCGGCCGTCAGCAAGAATCTGGCCGGTCTTGAGCGCGCATTGGGCGTGCGCCTGATGAATCGGACCACGCGCTCGCTGCAGCTGACGGCCGAGGGCAGCGCATTCCTTGAGCGCGCCAGGGTCGCCATTACCGCGCTGGATGATGCGATCGACGCCGTCGCCGCCCGGCGCGCCGAACCGATTGGACGAGTCCGCATCTCTACCAGCAGTGCTTTCGGGCGCACCTATCTGCTGCCAATGATTCCGGGGCTGATCCGGCAGTTTCCGGCATTGAAGCTGGAAGTCGACCTGGAAGACCGCCGCGTCGATCTGGTCAAGGACGGCTATGACCTGGCATTGCGCGGCGGCGTGATCGAGGATTCAAGTCTGGTATCGCGCCGTGTCTGCATGTTGCATACGGTGCTGGTGGCGTCTCCCGACTATCTGAAAGCGCGTGGCGTGCCGAAGCGAATCGAGGATTTGGCACAACATGCGACCATTGCAGTGCGATTCCTGAGCGGGCATGTGTCACGCTGGAACTTCAATGCAGCCGATGGCGAAATCGTTGAAATCGAGCCGCAGTCGCCAGCGCTGACCGTGTCGGCGCCGGAAGCTGCAGTCGATGCGGCAGTGCTTGGACTGGGCATCGCCCAAGCCGGTGTGCATCATGCCTGGAGCCATTTGCGTGATGGGCGGCTGAAAGTGCTGTTGGCACAGCACCATCATGCGGGGCCACGGGAGCTGGTGCTGCAATATCCGCATCGGGCACTGATTGCGCCGCGGGTGCGGGTCACTGCCGATTATCTGTTATCAGAACTGGGCAAGACCGAAGCGCTGCACGTGCCACACGATCTTCTGGATAAATATGCGGTGTAACGCCGGGCGATCGCCGAGGTCGGCGCTCAGGTAAGCGTTCAGTATCCTGTCCGGCAGCCGGTTTGAATTACTCTCCGCCACGCGCCTCGGCAAGTGCAATGGTCAGGTGCTGCACCTTCTTTTTCAACTGATCGCGTTCTTCGGTCAGTTCTGTGACCAATTGCGTCAGGCGGTGAATCGTCAGTTGATCGGGGGTCGCATCGCTCGGGGGCGGTGCCAGTTCCGGCTTCGGCGGCAGGCGCGCCTCGCGCACCTGTCTGGCCACCTGACGCAATTCCTTCTTGCCGCCGGCGACCGCAGCCACCTGCCTGTCGCTTGGCAGGGATGCCACGGCGGCCGCGGCATTAATCGAAATGGTGCCGGATTTTACGGCGCTGACCAGTTCGGGTGCGGCTGTTTTCTGGATTTTCTCGATCTGGCCGAGGGTTGCGCTGCTGACCCGTGCGGCACGCGCCATCGCCTCGCGGCTCCACGGCGGCCCCGCGTCGGATTTTGCGCCAGCGTCGGCCCCGGCAGGCTCGGCCGCAGGCGCCGCGTTACCTTGCGCCAGCCGTGCCGATACGATCTCTTTCTTGCGCAAGGCAAGTACGCCGCGCTGGAAATCCGATACGCTGCGCCGCCCAAGATGATTGTCGATCATCCACAGATGCACATCGTCGATTGACTGGAATGTCTGGTTCTGCATCGTGTTGAATGGAATGCCATGTTTCTGGCAAATGCTGTAGCGGTTATGTCCATCTACCAGCAGCTCGCCCCACAGTACCAGCGCATCGCGGCACCCTTCGGTAAGCAGGCTGCGTTCCAGTGACGCGAATTCATCTTCGGTCAGTGGATCGATATAGGCACGCAGGTCTTCGTTGATCGTGATGGTCATGGCAAGGCGAAATAAAATAGGAGCGGCGTAGTGTACACATTGCCGCCGTTTTATGCCGTATGCGAACCCGGAAATATTTTAGAGCCGGGTACCAAGCCTGCAGCACGACTTTACGTGAATTTATTGCAACTTGCGCCATGAATCTGCGGTTCTCCAGACCGGCAGGCAGTGGGCCGGTGCAAGTTCAAGCCCATTGCAGGTTCAATCGGTGAGCGGGCGGCGTACCTGGCATGGATTACCGGCTGCAAATACATCTTCTGGAATATCCTTGGTGATCACGCTGCCGGCGCCAATGACGGAACGAGCCCCGATCGATACGCCGGGACAAATGATTGCGCCGCCGCCAATCCACACATCCGGGCCAATGATGATTTTTTTACCTGATTCCAATCCGAGCCGGCGTTGTGCCGCTTGTAAAGGGTGGGTGGCTGTATAGATCTGGACCGCCGGCCCCAACAGGACAAAATCGCCGATCTGTACCGGAGCGACATCCAGCACGACGCAGTTAAAGTTCATGAAGACTTTTTTGCCAAGCGTGATGTTGGTGCCATAGTCACAGAAGAAGGGCGGCTCAATCTCGGCGTCGGTTTCCATGCCGAGCAAGTCGGACAGGAGTTTGGCGCGCTACCCTGGACAATCTGCGGGAGAATCGTTGAATTGTTTGAGCAAGCCTCGCGCGCGCAGACGTTCCGCGATAAGTTGTGCATCGCTCGCAACATACAGATCGCCTTCCAGCATTTTTCTTTTTCAGATTTCATATCAGAAATTTTCCGGTGGCTCTCCAATCCTATTTGTAGGCCATTTTTAGGATAGCCGTATCCAGTGAGCTGCCGAAGGTGACGGCACGCTTGTCGAAACAGTGCCGGACCGCGCAATTTTTTAGACAGACAATCGGGCGAACTGGGCCACATCGCCAATCGCATCCGCCTGAATGGTGGATGACGATGATCGATCGGAGCGGCGAGCCAGGCAGGCTATCCGAATTAATATGGCATCGATCGGCGCCACATTTGTCAATCTTGCAGGCGATCGGGGTTGCGCAATTGGTGCAATTGTCCCCGGTTGCAGGACCGGCGCCGGTGAAAACAATGAGTGAAAGCACAGATCGGCAGATGCGCATAGAATCCTGTTGCGCAACGCCGTTCACGGAACATGCCAGTGAATCGGGCTATTCCAGCCAGAGCGTTCATCTTTCCGGCAGGCGCAAGGGCAGCCCCATTGAACTGCATGCGCGCAAACCGGCGGGAACGCGGCAATGATTTGCTTCATCTAATGTCACAACGGTCAAAGATAAGAGGGCAGCAATGCAAGCGTTACCCACCATAAGTGCTGCAAAAAGCCTGTCGGATGCGGAAATTGTACAAAAGATCATGGCTGGCGATACCGGCGCCTTTGAATTATTGATGCGCCGGTATAACCAGGTACTCTACCGAACGGCGCGCAGCATTATCCGGGACGATTCGGAAGCCGAGGACGTATTGCAGGATGCGTACCTGCAGGTTCACCGCGCGCTGCATAAATTCCGCGGCGAGTCGAGCCTGGCGACCTGGCTGACCCGCATTGTCATCAATGAAGCCATTGCCCGTTCGCGCAAGACCGCCCGCCGGGCAGAGGTGATTGAACTTGGCGCAGCATCGCACGGCAATTACGAGTCAGCAGAGGTGCAAATGCAGGAATCCACGGAAGAACGACCTGAACAAGCGGCAATGCGTGCGCAAGCGCGCCGGCTGCTGGAACTGAAAATTGATCAATTGCCCGATGCATTCCGTACCGTATTCATGCTGCGCGCGGTGCAAGAAATGACAGTGGAAGAAACGGCGGCTTGCCTGAATATTCCGGAAGCCACGGTCAGGACGCGCTATTTCCGGGCCAGAGGCCTGTTGCGCGAAGCGCTGTCGCGTGAAATCGATTATGCATTTGAAGAAGCCTTTTCGTTTGATGGTGAACGCTGCGACCGTATCGTCAACGGCACGCTGTCTCGTCTTGGCCAGCTTGCCGCTAAAGATTTCGATGAGGATTCCGAAGCCGGTGGCTCGTCGACATAATCGCTTGTGCGCCGCACACGCAGCCCCATATTCATAAACATCTGACTTACAGCAGCACATATTTCTCAAAGGCGCGAAACCACAATGGATTTACACGAACATCAGAAATGGCATGCGCCAACCAATGACGAAGACAGCTTTGGCGAGCATGATTGGCGCCGGCTGCTGGCTCATTTGGGGGAAGACCCGGATCGCCAGGGCTTGATGGAAACGCCCCACCGCGTCGAAAAGGCTTGGAAGCACTGGACTTCCGGCTATCGCCAGAACCCGGCCGATATCCTGAAAGTCTTTGAAGATGGTGCTGAGCAATATAGCGAGCTAATTCTCGTGCGCGGCATTCCCGTTTACAGTCATTGCGAACATCACCTGGCGCCGTTTTTTGGGACCGCGACCATCGGCTACGTCCCCGATGGAAAAATTGTCGGTTTATCCAAGCTCACTCGTCTGGTTGATTGCTTTGCGCGACGCCTGCAAGTTCAGGAACGCCTGACGATGCAGGTCGCCGAGGCATTGATGACCCATCTGGCACCACTGTCGATTGGCGTCATCATCCGCTGCCGGCATATGTGCATGGAAAGCCGGGGCATTCAAGTCAATGGCGAGGAAACCATCACCTCGGCTTTGCTGGGCGAGATGCGCACCAATCAGGCGCTTCGCGGCGAGTTTATGGCCTTGGCCAGGGAGTAAAGATAGCCTGCCCGGGAGGGTGGCGCGACATGGTTACATCGGTTGCGCGCCCGTTTTATGTGGTTTGCCGTTATTTTCCTGCTGAACTCACGGATTGCCACTAGCGCAAAGTAAATGATCCTGGGCGCTGTTCGACCACTTCGCACGCTATGCGCTCCTGCCGATTCCGCCCATTTCGCCGTGTCGGGTCATTCAGCGCCCCAGAATTTCGATAGTTCGCGCATCATTCTGTCCCCCGAAATATTTGTCCAGACACGTCTGGAAAACACTACCGACTCCGGCAGATTCGGCAAAAAGTGTCATCGACGAATGAAATTTTAAATCGTCCGGGTGGCCGAATATGTCGTTCGCCGTCTTCCTGTCTGTATCAGCAACAAGTTGGCTGCATTCCTGCAGTCTCTTGCCCAGTGTCGGATGCTGTAGATAGGCTTGTGCTTCCTCCAGAGAGGCGATGGAAAATTTCCGCGCCATCTCGCTATGGCCCAATCCTGCGATTTGCGGAAAGATGAACCACATCCAGTGGCTTCGCTTGCGGCCAGCATGCAGCTCGCTGAGTACCGTACTGTATATCGGCTGCTGCGCAGCGACAAATCGCTGCAGCTGGTCATGGTCATGGTCATGCATGGCTTTACCTTATTCAAAATGGTGGCTTGCCGGCGTTTTGGTCGTTCTCAATCTTATCGATCGCCAGTTTTTTGGCAGACCGATCTCTTATGCCACGCAGCAGGCACGACTGGAACGGCCATCATTTTCAGCAATAAGTTTCCAGCCTGGATCTGCACCATCTTCGAAAAATTCTGGTCTGTCAATTTGATTTTCTCCGGTCACTTTGGTTCGGACGTCACCGCCGCATTGAATGACTGCGATATCCAGAAAAATGGGAACGCGGTGCGTTGTCGTTTCATCTAATGGTGCATGAATGGCAATGCCTGCTGTGTGCCGTAAAAACGTTTGAATTTATTTGCATTGCTTTGCGTTTGGCAGTTATCCACAAACGGATCAATCGCAACGAAGCGAAAGCGTAAAAGGTGGCACGTAATCACCAGATATTTGAACAGTCAACAAAACAGGGGAATAACAGTTGCAGCCTGCTTGCTGCAAGCTCTCTAAACAAGGTCAATCATGAACGACTTAACAGCATCCGCGCAGGTGCAAGCGCACCACTTGACGGCCGCTACCGACCTGCCACTAAACAGTGGTCATTCTGTGCATTCTCCACGGACATCAAAGAGGTTTGCTGTTCGTATTCTATGTGCAGCGCCTCTATTACTTGCGGCCTGTGGCGGCACCGAAAATAGCGACGCGACCGCCGGCAAACCGACCGCAGCGCTGCTTGCGGAAGGCAAGCAAACCTTCCGATTCGACACCTTTGGCGACGAAACACAGTGGACTCGCACCTTGCGCATGCATGAAGTGATACGCACGGCAGTCGACCCGACGACTGCGCTATCGGTCGGCCTCAAGGTCGATTCCGAGGCGCTGCCTGCGGCAGTGGTGCAGGGCATTCAGAATGGCAGCATCGACTTGAAGAGTCCGGACACCACAGTCGCCTTGCTTAAGCTAAATGCGGTGGTAGGCTTGCAAGGGAAAGTCGAAACGATCAATGGCAAGGATACGCTGACGCAGGTTGGCGTCACGTGCGCGCTGTGCCACTCCACCGTCGACAATTCCTATGCGCCCGGGATTGGCAAGCGGCTCGATGGCTGGCCCAATCGCGACTTGAATCCAGGTGCGATCATCGCGTTGTCGCCAGCGCTGAGCGCGGATGTGAAAGCGGTGTACAACTCGTGGGGCAAGGGCATGTATGATCCCCGTTTCAATCTGGATGGAAAAAACGGGCCGCAGGTCATTCCGCCCGCCTACGGATTGAATGGCATCAATCGCATTACATCAACTGGCGATGGCGATAATGTCGCCTATTGGAACCGGTATGTTGCTGTCACGCAGATGGGCGGCCACGGGTCATTCTCGGAACCCCGCACGGGCGTCAACGTAACCAATGGCACCAGCGATCTGGTCACACCGAAGCTGGCCGCATTGCAGGCGTACCAGCTGTCACTGGCCGCACCAGCGCCGCCGGCCGGCAGTTTTGATGCAGCCGCCGCACAACGTGGCAGCCTGGTCTTCAATGGTGCCGGCAAGTGTGCAAGCTGCCATAGCGGCCCGGAATTTACAGATTCCAATTTACAGCTGCATCTACCGAGTGAGGTGGTCAGTGAACCGGAGCCAAACGGCGTACCGAGTTATGCATCCCGCAGCGCAACCAAAATGTACCGGACCGCACCATTGCGCGGCATCTGGCAGCATCCACCTTATTTTCATAACGGAACGGCAGCAACGCTGGAAGACGTTGTACAAACCTACAATGCCAAAAAATCACTTGGATTGACCAGCGCTCAGATGACAGATCTGGTGCAGTATCTGAAATCCCTGTGACGCACTGAGCTGAAAGCCAGTATTGCAGCCGCCAGCTCCCGGTGAATGCGTTTGCAGTACTGGTGTCAGTTGCTTGCAAACACTGACCCCATTTCATTGGTCGGCAGGTGAAGTAAGCTGTTAGTTAGTCAGGCCGGACTTTTTGCTGCGGTGGAAGTCAGTCGAGCGCCTTGCATTTTGAACTTGCATGCCGACGGACGTGCCTGTGAGTCGCCAGCGTGCTCATCAGGCACAGAATGTCCATGACTGAATTCAGGCGAGCGATCCAGTCATTGTGCGCCAGGCGGGCACTCAAAACCGGTAAGTAAGGCCGGCACGCAGGACCGGGAAATACTTGTAATTGTCTGCTTCCCGATTCAACGCGGCTGCCTCGGCATTCAGGTTTTCTTGAATGAACGGGCAAAGCGGGCCTACCAGGCAGTTGCTCAGATTCAGGGAAGTGGTTGGCGTCCCCTGAAACATCACGCCGACATCGGCGGCAAATGACCAACCCTTTGGATTTTGCGTGCCACTGCCCCAGCCGATGCCGAGGTAAGGCACAATTTGCTTGAATTTGATCTGACCATTGACGCCGACAATTTGCGCTGCGGTATACGTGACGCCATTCAAATTGAAGCTGCCCGCAATATCCGGCCTGCCGACAATGTCGACCTTGTTGTCGTTATAGATCAATCCGGCGCTGATACGGAATCCGCGCCCAGCAGGAAAATAGTCCAGCAAAGCATCGACAGTGCGTCCTTTCACGTCGGCATCGTAACGAAATTGCGATGCGACACCATCCGTCGAAAACTGTCCGAGGTTCATTCCCAAGCGAGCCTGCAAACGTTCGCCGAGCGGCGTATTGAGATGAAAACCCAGTCCATTGGTACCGATTGATCCGGTGGCACCGACCTGTGCCTGCACCAGATTCACCGCAAGCAACCCGGCAACCAGGCCACCAATATGCAGGGCGTTTTTCATGGGGTGGCGACTTTATGTTTGTCAGGGAAAAAAAGTGGTTGTGAGCTATCTGCCTTGTTGCTGGAAAGCGATTCCTGTCTATGCGAAGACTGCTCCGCCGGCGGCAGATTGCGCCGTACCAGCGTTGATCGAAAAGTCATTTGCCGGATGAAAAGAAAAAAACCGGTCGCTGAAAGGCAAATCATTGAGCTTTGACCGCATTAAAGAAGTTTGTTCGCAGGATTGCATTCCTTTCGCAAGAAATGCCGCCAATTGGTATGGACGATGTAGTGGCTGGAAAGAAGAACCTGTGCCTGAACTTTATTGAGGCAAGCATACAAGTTTGATGTGGCGGTTTTGGCAAGCTGCCTGTTGCAAGCCATCAAAGTGGTTTGCGACGGTATCCACCAAAGCAGGACAGTGTGATTGAAATTGGCTGGAAAATTGGGGCGCGCCCGCCATGGAACTCACCGGATATGGGCTTGTCCACCAACAAACCGGCATTGCCATGCCATCGGTTGATGCGCCTCCTGTTTCATTTTTCCGAGCGAATTGATCCATGTTTCTATTTTTCTCCAACAAGCTTGGATGTCTCGGGTCGATTCTGGTGTCCATTCTGCTGACCTTGTTGCTGCTGCTATTTCTTGGCGTGTTTTAGCCGAAAATAATCCAGCATGGTTTTGTGACGGTGACAGGCAGATTCCAGCCGATTCGATGTATCGGCCTGGCGGTTCAGGCTGGTTGGCGGGAGGATTCAGGCAGCCGACTGAGCCATTTTCTGGCATCGTCCATTTCATGGAAGGCCTGGATATTGACTGTGTGGGTGGGCAACAGTTTCAGCGCTGCATCAGCGGAAATCTGGGACAGCCTGCTTGGCCCATAGACATGCGCGCATCCGGTAAGTCCGGCCCGGCGTATGCGGGGAAAATAATTGAATGCCAGCCACGGAGCGGTACCGATCCAGATACCCAGGGCATTGGTATTGTCGTTCAAGACCTTGTACAGATGATGTTCAACCATCAATTCCAGCAGGTGTTCGCAGCCGGCCTTGACCGAGGCATCTGTCTGATAACCTTTCCAGTTCAGATGTATCCATAGGCGCTCAGGATCAAACGAGATATCGAGAAACGTCTCGTCGAACAATAATGTCGAGTCAGTGACGCGATCCATGTTGTTCCTGTCAAACTGCAGTTGGTGATGGTTTAGCCGCTACCTTGTAATGTTTTGCGTGCTCGGCTGTATTGTATTGTCAGGAAAATTCACCATTGGTGCTAGTTTCAATATAGTTGCTATGTTCCAATATGAATTGCGTTAAATCAATGTTTCTGAAATTAAAAACCATGTTTTTACGATGCTTTTAACCTGCTCAAAACGGTTTGCCATCGGAACCAATATTCTTGAGAAATCCGCTCATCATCCAATTTTGACAGATCCGAAATAGTTATCGGATTCACTAGAAAAGTATGAACTAAGTGTTTGAACAACGCTCCATTTCAGTAACAGGAGTGATGCATGAACGAATTACGTGAAACCAGTTATGTCGCACCGTCACAACCGGTCAAAAAGTTGCGCGATGATTTTTTGACGGCCCAGTTTATAGAAATCGGAATTGTTATTCAGATGCTCAAGGGAACGTATGCAGCGTCAGAATATTTAAAGTCGCGGCAAGTGGATGAAGATCTAATGCGACGGGCTCTTACCCAGCCATTGCACCGCCGGGCCGGATGGGACTGGGATCAGATCGAATCTTAGAAGCAGTTTGTTTTTAACTCGCTTGATAAATAAAGTGTCGCCGACCGGCCAGTCTTTGGGAAACGATCCTGGAAGATCAGCACAGCGTTTTCCCGTCGATTTGATTTAAAAGTCGATCCTTGCGCCCGGATAGAGCCGGGCAAGCGTTTGGGACGTGATCCTTGCAATGAGTTTCTCTACCTGTGCCGAAACGCTCGCCGAGTCCGTGTCGGCGCGAATCATGCGCCACAAGCTGTCGAGTTCGCCGGTATTGGCATCCATCGCTAGTCGGACCTCGTGTTGCCAGAATGCCGGCGCTTCGCTTTCCACAAATCCGCCTCGTCCCCGCCCGAAATGAATCACCGCCAGATAGCGCAACACGCTGGCTGATACCAATGTCCGCAGGAAATCGTGAGAAAACTGCATCACCGGCTGTTCCCGGTCGGTCGAGACATTGAAGCCCCAGGCCGCACCGGCAAAGGTCAAAGCGCCGACGATGCCGCCCAGCAGGGCACCGCCGCCGAAGGTCAAGCCGCCCGCCATCAGATCGGCCGACAAGCCGGTGGCGGCGCCCGAGATGACCGCGCCCAGCAAACCTGCCTGCGCCTTGTCCAGTGGCGCCTGGACCACGAAATTATCGCGTACGCGTGCATTGATCTTTGCTGCCTGGCTGGGATCGATCTTATGCAGCAACAGCAGCTGTGCGGTGGTGTCGGTAATGCTTTTCTCCAGCCGGTCGACCAGCGCGCTCATTGCCTTGTCCTGCCGGCTGCGGCCGCCCGACTTGCCGATCCCGGCCGCTTTCAGGGCCGACTTGACAAGTGTTTTATGCTCGTCTTCGACCGGCTCGCGGTCTGTTGCTGCCACTGCCAGCTGCTGCGCGATCAGCTGCATCGACTGGCCAAAGCGCTGCCGGTTGTTGGCCTCCCACGCCGATGCCAGCCGTGCATACCCGTCTGCCTTGTCGTTAGCCACCAGCCGGCCGACCGTTTCATAAAATACCCGTTCATGCACCCAGCATCGGGCAAACGCATCCAGCGCCAGCACTTCCTTGACAATCGGGTATTGGCCCAGATGCTCGCGCCAGCGATTGCGTTCGGCTTCCTCGGCATCGGCCGGGCGTGGCGGTCCGATCTGGTTGAGCAGCACCACGACCGGCTTGTCCAGCCATTCCAGTATCTTCATCTCGGGTGGCAGGTAACCGGTATCCTTCGGATCTTCCGAGGAATTGACCAGATACAGCACGATGTCGGCTGCATCCCGCGCCGTGCGCATTGCCTGCTGGCTCAGCCACAGCGGGCGGTCGCGATAGCGGTCGAGTACTTCGCGCAAAAACCATCCGATCGGATTGCCGGACATGCCAAGCCGTTTCAACAGCCGCACCGAATCGCCAAAGCCCGGCGTATCCCACAGCAGCAGGACATCACCCTGGCTGGTTTCGAGCAGTGTATGTGCCTCAGCCGTCAGCGTCACGTGAGCGGCGTCGCGTATCTCGCCGACATCGGTGCCGATCAGGGTGCGGGCCAGCGTGGTCTTGCCGTTATTGGTGTGCGAGATCAGCGCAAACTGGATCTGGACGGGGGGAGGGTTCGAGTTCATGGTTTGGCTGACAATCTCAGTCCGGACTCGATGTCCAGCGGTCGGGCCTGCGGGTCGAGCAGGTTGACGATGGTTGCCGGGGCCTTGTGGAATTGACAGAATTCCTGCCACAGCGCGATCCGTTCCGCCACCCGGTCCTTGCTGCTTTCCTGGTTGCCGATGCGCTCAAGATAGCTGGACTCATCAATCAGGACCGCGATACCGTGCGGCAGTGTTCGCACCAGATAATCCAGCAGTGCGCCATGATTTTCCTTTTCCGGGGTCGCCGCCAGATTGAACAGTACGGCCGTCAGTGTGGCCGGATCATCTTTCAACTGTGACGTGTCTAGCGCCTGCGGTGGCTCTTCGCCATAAGCAATCGATGGCCGCAGCATCAGGCGGGCCTGCTCGCCCAGCAGCAGCGTGGCAAGCCTCGCCAGACCCAAGTCGCGCGCTTCGTCTACGGTAAAACTGTAAGGCAGCACCCGCAGTGTGCCGGGTGATGCGCCGAACCCGGCGCCGAGCTGTTGAAAGTAGGGCTGCTGCAGATCGAGCGGAAAATTTCTTTCCAGCCGCCTGGCTTGCCAGTGAGCGACAGCGGCAAACAGAAGGCGCGGCAGCACCACCAGCAAAAACAGGGTGGCGGCATACAGATGCACCCATCGTGCACCGCCAAGCTGGTTCGGTGTGCGGCCAAAGCGCAGTGCTTCGATGTCGGCAATCGAAAATTCCTGCAGCGGAAACACCGCAACCGCCGGTGCAAACAAGGTCGACAGAATCATTTGCACCTGGCTGGCATTGAGGAAGGTGCTTTCCCAGCCGGCGACGTACTGGGTCAACAGGCCGCGTGCATACAAGGACAACATCGCACCCAGTGCGAACAGCGCCGCCGACAAATGGATGGTGCGCGCCAGCCGGGCAGACGTCAGCCGTGCACTCAAATGCGCCCATTCTGCCGCAAAGGCGAGCAGGGCGGCCGACAGCGCAGGTGCCAGCTTGCGCGGCAATCCGGCCGGGCCGCTGCCGAATCTGCGCAGTAGCGCCGCCAGCGACCAGTTCGATTTGCTGACCGGGAAGAAGCGATGCACCAGCATCACGACATACACCAGCAGATTCCAGCCGATGATCAGTAACAGTGGCGCCGACAGCAGATCGACCCGGCCCGGGTCGCCGAGACGGTCCAGCCCGGCGCCTGCCAAAAGGGAGAGAAACGGCAAAAAAATCATCAGCATCCTGAAGCCGTCGCGCCGTTTTAGCACTGTTGCAAAGGCAGGATGCCGTTCGCCGATACGCTTGAGAATCTGTTCGGCGCGGTGCTGCAGGAAATGTTCTGAACTGGCTTCCGTATGGCGATCCGAGGCCTGCCACTGCGCCAGTTCTTTCGCGCTGCGGCTTGCATATTTCCGGTCATCGTCGCTCAGGATTTCCCGCTTGCGGTCAGCAGTCTCGATCGCCTGCATCAAGCTCACGTCTCTGGCAGCACGTTCGTTCATGCTTTTCCTGTTCTCTGATTTTTTATGTTCTATTAGAAACGCGGTCCTTGCCAGGCGAACCTTATGGCACCGCCCATGGCCGGATGTAGCCACTTCGCCATCCTAACTGCAAACCATGACCCTGCCTTGACCTGTCAGAAACACCGCGCCGATTGCGATGCGATTTTGCGAATTATTAGAGGAATGAATCTTGTTGCAGATTCATTCAATCCATTTCTTGACGAACAGATTCTTGGCGGATCCCGGAATTGACACTATACTGTATGCATATACAGTTAAGACAGGCAAAGGTGGCCGCTATGCGCGCTTATGTTGTGAAGACGGGAGATGGGTATTTGTATCCATTCCAGGGCGCGGTGTCATTTACCGATGACGAGCAACATGCGGGCCATTTCCTGCAGGAAGAAGAGGCGCACGTGATCGCGCAGGTATTCGGTTATCTGGAAGAGCAATATCAGGTTATACCGGTAGAGATTGCCGATGGCAGGTTGGCAGTGCCGGAACTGGACCGCAGTCATCCATAAAAACTGCCGTCCTGTGTTACAACTGGTGCCGATCCAGGCGCTGGGCAGGCATGTAGTGCGCTGGTCTGCCGCCAGCCTGGTGGTGGTTGTGCCGGCCGGCTTGATGATGTTTTCCGCGCATCCGCATGAGTTCATCAATAACCGTGTTTTCCAGATCAAACTGCTGCTGATTGTGATTGCCGGGCTCAATGCCTGGCTATGCTTCATACCGGCGTATATCGATCTGCTGCGGCCGCCTGCTGGCCTATACCTGAATCCTGCTGACTTTTTTATTTGTGCATATTATTTACGCGATCACCAGGGAGCAGGGATGTTCAGGCTGATGCTGAAATGGGTACTGATAGTGTCATTCACCGGACCGGCGGCAGCCGTTGGTCGATCGGACACAGAAGCACTTTGGTCGTCGCTGCGGGCAGGCGGATATATCGTCCTGATGCGTCACGCCCAGACCGAGGCCGGGATTGGCGATCCGCCTGGTTTTAAGATTGGTGACTGTCGCATGCAGCGCAATCTATCCGCCGCGGGGCGGCGTGATGCAAAGCGCATCGGTGAAGCCTTTCGCATCCATGGCATTGCGGTTGCGGCGGTGCTGTCGAGCCAGTGGTGCCGGTGTCTCGACACGGCAATGCTGGCATTCGGGCGGGCAGAACCGACCCCCATGCTCAACTCGATGTTCAACGACGAGGACCAGGCACAGCAAAGCAAGATTAAAGCGCTCTACAGGTTCGTCGCTCGCCGCGAAAACCGGGGCAACCTGGTCATGGTTACGCATGCTGCCAATATCCAGGCGCTCACCGGCGTGTCGCCGGCCTCCGGTGAACTGGTGGTGGTGCTGCCGGATGGCACAGATAAATTGAAAGTGATCGGCCGACTTCACATGCCAGGAACATAAAAAAGCCCGCAGTCGAATCGACGCGGGCGAATCTCACACTTGTAAAAAGCGGGAGACGGAGTTAACTGTCATTGCCTGTCAAGCTGGTAATTTGTTTGCCTGCCTGATCCTCTGATGCAGGCAGGCGTGCGTGCTTGTTTACAGTCACAAAAGTCGGATCAAGACTCCTGGTAATTCATCAAAAACCTTCCTCAAACGGCCGCCACGATCGATCGTGTGGCGGCCGCTGAGTGATATCGATTAAGGGCAGGTGCTATCGATCTTGTAGTAGTTGGTACCGGTCTTGCGCAGCTTGGTGATCACGTAGGTATTGTACAAGCCCATATTCTGGTTCGAGCCGTTGGCCTTGGCATAACCCATGCTGTTATACGCACGCCCACCGGTGACATGATAATAGTTGCTGGTTTTATAGCAGGCGCCGGCAACGGTGGTTGTCGTAGCGGTTGCCGTGGTGGTGGTGGTGCCGCTGCCTGCGGTCGTCGTTGTCGTGGTGCCGGTGCCACCGCCTGTCAAGCCGAAGAACTGGGCAATATAGTAGCTGGAGCAGACATTCACATCCAGGATATAGGCGCCGGCCGTGCCGCATTGGGTGGTGCCGGTGCCAGGATCGACCGGGGTGCCGTGGCCCATATTGGTAATCGAATACGTCTCAACCCAGGGCGTGCCGCTACCGTTTTTATACACCTTGTGTGGAAAACCGCCCACCGTGTCGCTGACATCCGCCGTCTGGTCGATACCGGCATAGTTGGTGAACTGTTCCATCGTTTCCGTCATGTTCATGTTCTTGACGGTGTAGTCGGATGAGCCGTGCCAGATCGACATTTTTGGCTTGCGGCCGGTGTAGCCGCTATAGCCGCCTCGAGCAAGGTTGCCCCAGTCGGCGGCCGTCTTGTTGACACCCGGGCTCATGCAGCTAAATGCCGCCGAGGTGCCGATGCCGCACTTGTATGGGCCGCCAGCGACTGGCGCTCCACCGGCGAACACATCCGGATAGGTGGCGGCCATGACGTTGGTCATGAAGGCGCCGGCAGACAGACCGGTCACATACACCCGGTTGCCGTCAATCGAGTGACTGGCCTTCATGTTGTCGACCATTTGCTTGATTGACAGGGCTTCACCGGCGCCGCGCGCGATGTCGCCGGATTCGAACCAGTTAAAGCATTTGTTCTGGTTGTTGCTGCTGGTCTGCTGTGGATAGACCACGTAAAACTTGTATTTATTGGCCAGTGCCGTCCAGCCAGTTGCCTCATAGGCCGCAGCGGTCTGGGTACAACCGTGCATCGCGATCACCAACGGTGCGCCAGCGGGCATGCTGGCCGGTACGTGCTTGAACATCTGCAGCGCGCCGGGGTTGCTGCCGAAGCTCGATACCGCTGTCAGCGCAAAGGCCGACGGTGCGCTCATGATTGCCAGCGGCAGGGCGGCTGCGAAAAATGCCTTCTTTAACAGCCCTGACGACTGCCGGCGGATCTGAATTTGCTGTTGCATGGTTTGTCTCTCCAAAGTATTTTTATGGTGCTCGATTGAACAAATGGCGGCTTTACGCTCTTATTGGTATGCGAATTCATCGATAGAAAAAACCTGTCCACCTTCGTGCCGCGCCCAAGGCAGCCCCGCAAGAAGACGCAACGCCAGGCTCTATCGATGAGAAATAATTGTGGAGCAGCGCACCAGACTATCCTGCAGTCGCGGTAGCCCGCTCGAATTGTTGTGAGTTGTCTCCAGCTATAAGTATTTATATTTTTGCAGAGTATTAACGTGTGCCGTAATCCAACGGGGCCACATCATTTTTTTATCCTGTCTGCAATTTTTTAAAGTATATTTTGTGAAAATTAGATAACGCTTAAGATCATCAGGCATCCGACTGGCAATTCGGCCAGTCGTTTTACGAGGGCGCCTTTTCTATATTTTTCAAACTGCAACGGATAACATTTCATATTTGCAATAATTCACGCCTTGACCCAGGAGCGTATCGGGCGGCTGTGGCGCTGCAATCACTTCTGCATGTCGGCTCAATATCAACGGGATTTCGCCTTTTCAATTTCGTTATCACCGCGTAAGAAATGAAAATACTTTTAGTTGAAGACGATGCCATGATTGGCGAAAGCATCCAGAGCGCGCTGGAAGGGGAAGGTTTTTCTCTTGACTGGGCCAGGGATGGCAGCGTTGCAGAAGAACGTCTTGCAGCAAATATCTACGATGCGGTTTTGCTCGACCTTGGTTTGCCGAAGAAGGACGGCATCGACATATTGCAGGGGATGCGCGCCGGCAGAAAAAATATGCCGGTGATGGTAATTACGGCAAGGGAAACGGTGGACCAGCGTGTCCAGGGATTGAATGCCGGCGCCGACGATTATCTGGTGAAGCCATTTTCGTTAAAAGAACTGATTGCGCGCCTGCACGCATTGATCCGGCGGGCACAGGGCCGGCCTGACCCAATTTATCAAAGCGGTGGCGTCATCGTCAACCCTGTCACCCGCGAGGTGCTGGTCGCAGGGCGGCCAGTCATACTTTCCGCGCGCGAGTGGACCATTCTGGAAGCGTTGATTGCCCGGCCTGGTGCTGTATTTTCACGCACGCAGCTGGAAGAACGGCTGTATGGCATGGTGGGCGACTTTGGCAGCAATGCCGTGGAAGTATTCATTCACGGCCTGAGAAAGAAACTGGGGCCTGATTTCATTTCCAATATCCGGGGTGTGGGATATATGGTCGAAAAGACATAATGCATTCGCTTCGTCTTCGGCTGATGCTGTTTTTGGGGATTGCCATCACCGTGGCGGCGGCGGCATTATTTCTCGCATCGTTTCAGGCAGCAATGGCGGAGGCAAACAAGCTGTTCGATTACCACATGGAACGCATGGCAGTCGCGCTCCAGGATAACCGGTTTGACCAAATCGAAAACAATTCTTTCCGGATTGGCGACAACATTCGCTATGATTTCGTCATCCAGCTATGGGATAACGACGGATTGCAAGTCTTTCAGTCCCGTCACTACCGCATTCTCCCGGACAAGGGCAAGCCTGGTTATGCCACGGTGTCGCTCGATAATGGCGACTGGCGCATCTACACGATGAAAGCCAGTTCGCGCGTCATACAGGTTGCCCAGAAACTGGAAACAAGGCGAGAACGCGCAGCGTCACTTGCCTGGCATGCGCTGTGGCCAGTCATTCCCGTGTCACTGTTATTGTTTGTCGCTGCCTGGTGGGCGGTTACCGTAGCGCTGGCGCCGCTTAATCGAATTGGGTGCGAACTTGCCGTGCGCACTGCTGACTCGCTTGACGCAGTCAGCAGTGACGGCATCCCTGGGGAAGTCTCCCTTCTAGTCGCGGAATTAAACTCATTGCTAGAGCGAGTTCGGAAAACGGTGCAGTCACACCAGCGATTCATTGCCGACGCTGCCCACGAATTAAGATCGCCGATTACGGCTTTGAGCTTGCAGGTCGAGACAGCGCTGCATGCAAAGGACGAAGGGATGCGCAGGATAGCGGCGAACAGGTTGGCGCGCGGCATTGAGCGGATTGCCAAGTTGGTCGAACAGTTGCTTGCGCTGGCGCGACATGATCCGCTGGCAGATGGTTCAAGCCAGACCAGAACCTCATTGCTGTCATGTGTCGACCAGGCACTTGCCGACATGCTTCCAATGGCAACAGCCAAGAATATTCAGCTGAAGTATGGCGCCATGTCTGAGGCAGACATTTGGGGAAACGAAGGTGATCTGACCATCATGGTCCGCAATTTGATTGATAATGCTGTCCGTTATACGCCGGCAGACGGACAAATCATGATTGACGTGTCAACCAGGGCGCAGCACGCAGTTCTGGTTGTGCAGGATTCTGGACCCGGGATTGCGCCGAAGGATTATGAACGGGTATTCGACCGTTTCTACCGGGTGGCAGGATCCGGCGTAGAAGGCAACGGGCTTGGTCTTGCAATTGTCAAAGCCATCGTCAATCGCTACAGGGGGCAGGTGCAGATGTCCAGGGCGGCAATCGGCGGGCTTCAGGCGACAATCGAGTTTCCCTTGTTAGCGCCACAGGCTTCTAATTCACCATTGCCCAGCCACTCCATCCCGCCGTGATCGGTTTGACCCGAAAGTATGGAAACGTTTTGCCATCCTCGATACGCTAATTTTTTCCTGTCACATCGGTCATCGCCGGGCGCGGTGTAAATGCCATCAAGCTGGCTGGCCGATTGGCTCATCATCGAAACGGACGCAAGATGACAACTTAACCAATGCGCATCAACCGGCTTCGTTGAATACAGACTTATAGAGTTCACGATAGGCGCTGCGCATCTGTTCCAGCTGCAGGTCGGAAAACGGACCCGGACCATAGCAGGCTTCTTCGAACAGCAGCGTCATTCGGGTTGCCGGCATCGTTGCATGGGCGTGGCTGATGCGCAGCATGGCCAGATATTCCCGGGTATTGATTTGCTGCGGACGCTGCGCATCCTGCAGCGACAGCAAACGTTCCATCGCCGAGTAGTATTGGCGGGCGCCGTCCCGTCCTTTGGCGTGGCGTCCGCTTAATCCCAGGCGCAGATAATCCCACTGCGACAATAGCCAGATGCCGGGCTTGACCTCGCGGAAAAAACGCCAGAACGCCAGCAGCAGCGCGGCGAGCAACAGCGCAAAGATCGTGCGCTCAACCGCCTCGCGATTTTCTTCCAGCCATTTCTTAAAATTTTCCCACTGGTCTTCCAGTATCTGCAATACCGGCTGCATTACTTTGGTGACCGTCTCGGTGACATCGGCAAGCGCGCGGATGGTGTCGCCTTGCCACTGCGGCATGCCTGCGCTGCCTGCGGTTTTACGCATGTCGTCCGGCGATGGCCAGCCGAGACCGGATTGCAATCCGGCTTCGCCCGGTTCTTCCGAACCGGATTGTGCCGCCTTGCCGCCCTGGCCGGAAGCGTCGCCGGACACGCTGCCATCCGGACCGGCAGGTTTCGTATCGCTGCTTTTTCCGTGTACCAGCTGCCCATAACGCCAGTCGAGATATTGCCACGACACTTGCGGCGTCATCGCATACAGTAGGGCGCCCAGCAGCAAGATGGTGGCAGTGGCGGCCGCAATTGCGGCGCTTTGGCCGCCAATCAGATACTGGCCAAGGCTGCCTTTTTTCAAGTCATCGACACGGCGATTGATCTGCTCGGCCACCAATGTACCCACCACAGCGATCAGATAGGGCACCAGATAGAACAGCATGCTCCAGTGGGCGCGGTAATGGGAGGCCGCGAAAATGACCATCACCGCAGAACTCAGAAGCCCAAGATGCAGGTGCCGGCGGGTGACTGTCACGCAGTTGTAGGCGATCTGCAGAATGGCCAGCAGGGCAACGCCGGCGCGCGGCAGACCCCAGAGACGCAGCAAAAAAACCAGGAAGAACAGCATCCCCAGCACCGTCACGATCGTTTGCAGCGTTTTGCCGATGCGCTTGATCTCGCCGCGCTGGGCGCAACCGACGGCAAGCGACAAGCCGAAGCCGATTGCCCAGACCGTCACCTCGGTGCCGAAAGTCTGATAATGGATATCCAGGAATGCGTTGCAGGTCATCGCCAGCAGTTGCGCTGCGAACAGGCCCAGATAGGTAGGGAAATAGGTAAGTGGCGGACTCATGGATTGAACAGTTGAACCAGGTCGTCGTTTCTACCGACCAGTACCTGAAAGCTACCAAATTCCTGCAACGCCGCCGTCAGTTCGACCGGCTTCCTGACCCGCGCCGTGCCTGCGGCAAATGAGCTGCGGTCAAACGACACTACAAACAGATTGGCGCCGCGTGAGCGCAGCAGCGCCAGGGCTTGCAGCGTCTCGGCGGCGTGGCTTGTCGACTCCGACAGGAACACCACCACGGTCTCGCCCGGCTGGCAATCCAGGGCAAGACCATCCAGTACCGTCGCGTACGATGCGTCGCCATCGGCGTCAACCACTGCCAGCTGATCGAGCATGGTCTGGTAATGATGTTCGCCGGTGCCGGCGGCCAGCGCCAGCGTGGTTTTACCCTGGCCAGCCAGGCGCGTCGGAATGCCGCTGGTACAGGTAAAGCCGGCGATCGATGCGGCGATGCGCACTGCGTATTCAAAGGTCGCATGCCGGCCCGAGCCGACATTGGCATCCTGGTTCATATCCAGCGCCAGACATAGACTGGCCGAAGCCAACGGCTCGAATTCCTTCATCATCAACTCATTTAAGCGGGCGGTGGTGGGCCAATGAATGTGGCGCGGGCTGTCGCCGCGGCGATATTCCCGCAGGCCGGAGAATTCCGCCGTGCCGGCGCCTTCCGGCAGCAGGTAAGCGCCGCGATGAATCTGGCTGCGGGCGCCGTTCAGGGGCAGGGCGGTGATCGGAAAGACGGATGGATAGATGGTCAATGTCTGCACGCCATCGTTACGTTCCTGGCTCGCTTCCGACAGTCCCAGTGGAAAACTTGATGCCAGGCTGACCGGGCCGAGCCGGTAAAAACCGCGTTTCTCGCATGCTACGCTGGCATCGAAGCTTTTCATGCCACGACCGGGAACATACGCGATCATGCCCAGCGTGGTTTTGGCCTGCATAGCCTGAGATTGCTCGGTGCTGCCGGATGCAGCGCCGGCAAAAGGCAGGCAATCGAACAGTTCGACCATGAAGCGCGGCATCCATCCATGGTTACGCACCTCGACATGAAAACGGATGGTATCGCCTTCCGAGGCGCGGGAGGGCCCGGTTCGCGTCACCGATAACTGCCCGACCAGCCAGCGCGGCCACAGCATGCCGGTGATGAAAGTGGCAGTCAGCAGGGCGGCGATTGCCCACGGAAGCGGCTGCATGCGATTGATCGCCGCGAGGTAGGCGACCGGTATCAACAGGGCCAGCACGATCGCCTTGGTATGCCGGCGCCAAGCGATAAGAGGCTTTTTATCCGCAGTCTTCAGCATGCTTAGACTGGCGGCGTCAGTTGATCCAGGATCGCTTTCAGGATGGCATGCGCGTTCTTGCCTTCGGCGGCAGCGCGTGGGCGGACGATCAGCCGGTGCTCCAGCACCGGACCGGCCATCGCCTTCACCAGATCCGGCGTAACGTAACTCTGGCCACGCAGGAAAGCCAGACCCTGCGCGCCGCGTGCCAGCGCCAGCGTGCCGCGCGGGCTGGCACCCAGACGCAGGTCGGCATGCTTGCGGGTGGCGGCGATGATCCGGGCGACGTAGTCAGCCACCCTGGGATCGACATGGATGTTCATCACCGCTGCCCGCGCCGCCTGCAGATCGGCCACGCCGGCCACCGCTTGCAACGCATCGATCGGATGGGTGTTGGCTTGCGCGGTCAGAATCTGCAGTTCCTGTTCCAGCGTCGGATAGCCAAGCGACAATCGCACGAAAAACCGGTCCAGCTGCGCTTCCGGCAAGACATGGGTGCCGGCCATGTCGATCGGATTCTGGGTCGCCAGTACCAGAAACACGTCGGGCATGTCGTAGGTCGTGCCGTCGACGCTGACACGCGATTCGCCCATGCATTCCAGCAGCGCCGATTGCGCGCGCGGCGTGGCGCGGTTGATTTCATCGGCCAGCAGGATATTGGTGAATACCGGGCCAGGCCGGAATTCAAAGTCAGACGTTTTCTGGTTATAGATCGATACGCCAGTGATATCGGAGGGCAGCAGGTCTGGCGTGCATTGCAGGCGCTTCATGTCCATTGCCAGTGACTGCGCCAGGGCACGCGCCAGCATGGTCTTGCCGGTGCCGGGTACATCTTCCAGCAGCACATGCCCCTTGCAGAGCAACGACACAATCGCCAGCTCGATGACCGCGCGTTTGCCAACAATGACTTTTTCAACGTTGTCGATCAGGGCATCGATGGTTTGTCTGGCGGATTCGGTAGGGTGGGGCTGAATTGGCAATGCGCTGCTCACGAGAAGTCTCCCTGCTTGGCTCAATGATGGATGGATTGGCTGACCTGGCTGGCTTGGATTTGTAATTTTCAGGCTATCAAAGTCAACATGACTGCGTAACAGACTGTAGCGTACAGGGTAATGTGGTTGATTTAAAGCTATGTTTTAACGGAACGCGCCGGGTTATCTTATTAATACCGTCGGTTGCGTTATCTGTACAACAGTAATAAGGTGAAATAGTGATTTCCTCCTCTGAACCGGTCGCGCTGAATGACAATCGTGCTGCGGGGTCAACCAACGGCGTATGAAGAATGTGCACTGGCTACCTGGAAAAGTCGAGGCAGGTCAGGGCCTTGCCTGCGGTCCGGGCAGGGATGCCCGGCCGGCGACCTGGTGTCTGTCGCGCTCCAAGCTCACTAAGCTCTATTTTCTATCCGGCGATCTCGCGATCGAGGCCGGCGAGCACTTGATTGATGACCTGATCAAACCTTGTAGTGATTTGCCGATGCCAATCCGGCGTATCCAGGCAAAATGCCCGCTTCATTTTTTCACGGGCGCGCAACCGTTGTTTGATCGAAAGCGTCGCCGCTTGTTGGTGACACCAGTGATCATACCGAAGCGCGTTCAAGACGCGCACTGCAGCGCACGTTCCGAATTCCAGGCCAACGGCATAACTCCGACAGGCGAGCATGCGATCAAATCCGGCCGTCAGCGTGCCCTCGACCGGCGCGCTGACCGATGCGCCACCTTGCATCGAGCGAAGCTCGCCGCCAAACCAGGAACACATCTCCTGGAAATCCCCGGACGATTCGGGCAAGTAGCTGATCAGCTCGCTCGTACCGGGCTTTCCCAAACCGGTGTGGACATCGAGCAGGAATGCGCAGTCCCGTGCGCGTGCATGGTCCCTGATGATCTGTTCCCATGCAAGACGGCTTTGGGTTGGCGAGGAGCCGCCATAAAACAATCCTTCCGCATATTGATATTGCCCGGCTGTGATGGCAGTCTGCATCGCCGTCCGGCTTTTTTTACTGATTGCACAGCGCAATAATCCCAGTTCATTCCATATGCCTGTCAGCAGTGGCCTGAAATTCGTGACCAGCCTGCGGTGGAACTCTGCATAACCGGTTGCCACCGGTGGCCTTGAAAAATCACTGATGAAATTCCGATTCAAATCCACGCCTTCATGCGTGACCCGGCGGTCATGAAAATATCCCCAGGGATTGACCGCGTGCACCAGTAAAAAACCGACATCCGGGTGATATCGCTGATTGGCATAAGTGCGCATGAAGTGGAACTGGCATGCCGCGCCGGCATACGCTTCGACCCCATGCGTGCCGCTCGCAATCACCACCAGGTTCGGCGCGTTTGCCGGTCCGAGATACGCTGTATCGACCGTCAATTTCGGATTGTCGCCGGTCGGCAAGGTCAGCGATAAACTACTGCAGCGCGCCTGAAGCTGCAGAGCGAACTGGTTGAAGGTCGTGCGTGACTCCAGGTAACCGCGTGGCAGCATAAATGGCAAATATCAGGGATTACAGACCGTAATAAACAGTTTGGGAAGGAAAGGCAAGGTGTTCGTGACGGCTGTTTTTAACCCGGGAAATTTATTCGAGGGTCAAATCGTATAACAAATCCGCCAATAAATATCTGCTGACCAGCAATCAATTTCCGCAAGCATTCACGTTACAAGTCTTTGCTCCGCTTCCGGCGGCGGCCAACTGGATGCGTGTCTGCCGGGCCGGTCCGGAGTCAATCATCGACGCGTTTGGGCCAGTCATCAGTCACATTACATGAAAATAACATGCATGCGCTGAATCCTTGGTATTGCCAACAGGTCGCCAGTTTTAAGACAGATTCATATTGATCATATTCCCGGATATTTGCAGTGTGATCGAGGGTATTGATAATGATCTTGGGCAAATGACGATTTGAACTATATTAAATGCTGGGCGATTTTAGGCTTCTCGTTGCAACGCCTGGGTGAATTTTTATGTCCCATTGCGATGGGAGAAAAAATGGCCATGCAAGCGAACTGTCGACGCCTGTTTGATTGGGTAAATAGCTGGAATGGGAAAAGTATTTTCTGGCTATGTGCTTTATCGGCAGTGGCGGCCGTAAATCTGGTTTGGCTGGCCAGTTCATGCAACAGCACGCTGCTTTCGTCTGAGAACTGTGCATCAGACCGGATCGCCAACGCTCACGTGCTTCAGCCGAGAAGCGATTCAATCAGCAACCATTTTGTCAGTGCACCTGGCAATATCGCTGCAAGTAAATCAAAATTGAAAAAAGATATATCTGATGCACGCACGCGTCAGCGACAGATGAAGAAAGCCCAGACCCAGTTCACGCGCCGCCAGAATGAACTGGAACGGGCCCGCGCCAACTATCTTCGCACGCGCAGCATTCAGTCAAAGGGCTTCATGCTGGAAAAAAATGCAGACGTTGCGGATCAAGAACTGGAACATGCTTCAATTGCATTGAGGGAAGCACGCGAATTGCTCGAACAGTTCCGCAATGCAGATGCGCAACCAAAAAATGATGATGTCGGCATGCAATCTATTAATGATATTCCGACGCTTTAAAAAGCAGGTTCACTTATAACTTGTTCATTTGCATAAAATAATTTACCCGCCTTTCTACTTCTTTTTTTTGGCAATACGCTCGTTGCAGTGCAGAAATCGTCACGTTTCCCTATCGGACTCTTTTCCCCACATTTCTCGCGATTCTCCTAGAGGATGTATGGCTTGATTGCAATTTCTTTTCATGAACATTGATCAACGCGGAATCAGAAAACATTCCGTGACGCATTGGATGATCCTCTTAGCAAATTGAAAACTGACATTTTGTTACAACCCGGATTGGAACCGGCTTCGATATTAAATTGTCCATCAGCCACTGCTTGCAAAAAAGTGAGTTAGGACGGTTGAGTTGAATTACTACGACCGTGTCATTTCAAACTCAATGAGTTTTTTAGTTACTCCAAGGAGAAATAAATGAAGGTTAAACATATCAGGATTTCAGTTCTTGCCGCTGCGCTTATCGCGGGCAGCCCGATCATGGCCTACGCGCAGTCGGGCACCACACTGGGTACCGGTGGCAGTACAGCGGGTAGTGGTTCCACTGGCTCGACCATTGGCACCGGCGGCAGCTCTGCGGGTTCTGGCCAGGCGGGTTCCGGCAGCTCGAGCACACTAGGCACCGGCGGCAGCACCGCTGGCGGCGGCTCGACCGGTTCAACCGTTGGCACTGGCGGCAGCTCGGCCGGGTCTGGTGACGCAGGATCCGGTAGCTCCAGCACATTGGGTACTGGCGGCAGTTCAGCAGGTGGCGGCTCGACCGGCTCGACTTTGGGCACTGGCGGCAGCTCGGCTGGCACGGGCGGCACGGGTTCGGGCAGCTCCAGCACATTGGGCACCGGCGGCAGTTCAGCAGGTGGCGGCTCGACTGGCTCGACTTTGGGTACCGGCGGCAGCTCGGCGGGCACCGGTGGCACAGGATCGGGTAGCTCCAGCACCCTGGGTACCGGTGGCAGCACCGCCGGCAGTGGCTCGACTGGTTCGACGGTAGGTACTGGTGGCAGCGCCGCTGACTCCGGTCAGTCCGGCTCTGGCAGCGCCACCACCCTGGGTACCGGCGGCAGCACCGCCGGCAGTGGTTCAACCGGTTCGGCGGTAGGCACCGGTGGCAGCTCGGCCGGCAGTGGCTCGGCTATCGGTAACGGCGGCAGTTCTGCAGGCTCCGACGACGCCGATGACCGGCGCACCACGAAGAAGCAGCGCAAGAATAAAGATAATCAAGGCAAAAGCGATGATTGTCCTCCAGGCTTGAAAAAGCAGGGCCGCTGCTAATAGCTAACTGCTAACTGAAACGTTCAGCCCTACCTGTTTCCGGGGAAGGGCTGAACGCCTGGCAGGCAAACATGGAGCAGAATGATGAAACATCTTCCTTTCGCTCTTTCCCACAAGTTCGCACTCATCATTGCATTGCACGTTTCTGTGCTGGCATTACCTGCGCATGGCACCGAACAACGAGGCACCGGGCAACAGCGCCAGCCGACAGACCCGTGCGCCAAAGCGGCAAGCAATGCATCATCCGTTTCCGCAGACGGCCAGGGCGTCCACAGCTCTACCGTGATCGCCGGGCCCAGCGTCGATGGCAATCGAAA
The DNA here is from genome assembly GCA_036677325.1 of Paucimonas sp. Classification (GTDB taxonomy): domain Bacteria; phylum Pseudomonadota; class Gammaproteobacteria; order Burkholderiales; family Burkholderiaceae_D; genus Paucimonas. The sequence goes on along the minus strand of JAKFBY010000054.1, from coordinate 29,842 downwards.
CGGGAACACTGATGATGAATGTCGGAATGCCCCGTGCGGACCATCGAGTAGCGTTGCGACAGGCGCGGGCGGACTGTCCGGATCGACCACGATGCCGGATGGATCGTCAGTGACGGTTCGCGCAGGTAACGGTAGATCGACTTCGTCGGCAAGTAACGCAAGTAGTAGCGGAAGTAGGACCAGCAGCGCAAGCAGCTCCAGCGGTTCTAGCCGATCGTCCGCGGCAGCCGGGGCAGGGCAGGGCGTTGACTGCGAAGTGCGCGTCCATCCCGACAGCAAGAAAGACCGCAGGAGCAAGTCGTCGAAACCATAAATGGAGAATGAATATGACCTGTAAATTACATGCCAGCTTATTGGCCGGCGCAATCGCGCTTGGCACCAGTTTGACGGTGCATGCACAAACTGCAGCAACTGGTGCTGGCAGCACCACCGATAGCAGTGGTTTTGCAGCAGGCCGCCATGCCGATGGCGGCACTGGCGTACGAAAAGCACGGAGCACCACATCAACCAACACCGAAGGCACAGCCGCCGGCGCCACTTCCGGCAACGGCAGTGCCAGCAGCGCCAGCACCGTAGGAACGGGTGGCAGCGCAACGGCAGGTAGCGGCGTGTCCGCGTCTTCAGTTGGCACCGGTGGCACCTCGGCCGGAACGCAAAGTGGCGAAGGCAGCACTGCAAGCAGTTCGACCGGCACCGGTGCCAGCGCCACGGCCAGCGGACCGAGCGGCACAAGTTCGTCCGACCCTGCCGGCAGCAACGCCGACCCGTCGCCCGGCGCATCCGGTTATGCACGGGACCATAAGGGCGACACCTCAACAGGCCGCGGCAAGAGCAAGGCACCTGGCCAGATGATGAAGCAGCAAAAAAATAACCAGTAATGCATCGGACGCGATCGGGCTTGCAAGGGCAACCGCATTGCCTTTGCAGGGCCTGACTTCAGTGCGTCTTCAAGTAGCTTCCCGCGGCAAAAATAATCTGCCAGTAATTCCATTACAGCTTTTCCTAGGGGAAGAAGCAGGGTGACGCCCGCTTCACTACCTACATTTACTGCCCAGGCCACCAGATCCAGACACCAGCCGCTGCCAGATACGGCCATGAGCGCAGGGCAGTACGCAGGTCCGTGCGCGAGGGAATAAAACTCAAAAATGCGGGTGCGATGAGCATGGCAATGGCCCCATCCACCCAGTCATATGGCTTGCCAATGTACAGCCGCCCGGCACCGACCGCAATCGGCACAAGCAGGACCATTACTGGCGCCAGACCAACGAACACGGCGTTATACCAGCGGATGTTTGCAAAGGATGCGCTACCCAAGATCCACCGATTACCGGGTGCCCTGTGAGGAAAAATCGACATGCTTACCGGACGCGCATTCGTCACGAACCCCGCAAGAAGGTGTGCAAATTCATGCAGGATTGTTCCACTTAGATAAAAACAAAAGAATATTGGGTGATAGCCGGCGAGAACGCGTAATACGATCGCTATCAGCAGCGATGGGATCAAGTACAACAGTATGTCCCAATATTGACAAATCCAAGGTACCGATGACGACGGGCAATCGATTATGGGCATGCTTCACACAGAAATCTTAGAAAAGACGAATCGCCAGCAAATATTGGAAATATGAAAACGTTGTACCACATCGTTTTACGCATGAGCAGCATTGTGTGACAGTATTGGTGCAACATCACTGACACAATGGGAAAGTGACCCGTCAATGAAACTCAATAAGTTGATTGCAGAAGTATTGAGCATGGAAGCTATCGAGCTCCTCAATGTACTCGCTGCGAATGCCCTGGCTGCAGCGAATAATTCGGACACTTCGGTATTCTATCTGGCGGTGGAAGAAGATAACTGGAATTCTACCGTATTGCTTATGCGCGAAATCTTTGAAGCGGAAATCCTGATCTCGTCAGAACAGGATTGGCTGAGTTTTCGGGTGCTCGAATCGTTTGGCGTCAAACAGGGGCGACTGGCTTACCAATTCACCGATACCTTCGCGCACACGCTCGCACCAGAATAATTGGTGTCAAGGGCGGTCTTTGTGCCTCGTCGCAGCAGATCATCGCGGTCATTGCCCATCAATCGCGCCTCTATAAATACCGCCGCCCGTGGTATGCCTGAAGCGGTTCAGTTTCAAATCCAGTATCTGGGCAAGGCAAGCGGTCAGATGCCGGGACGGCAATCTTGCTGCCAACCTGCTTCTTGAGTTCCAGTGGGGCCGTGATGTGGTCAACGTGAATGTACGTGTCCACAGTGAACGCCAGTGTCAGTCCCAATCGTTCTATTTTTGCCAAATCCCGATCCTTTGAAGCAATCGCCGGGTCTGCCAGTATCGCCTGGCCGGTTTCTTCACACCCGAGCAAATAGATACAGGTGCTTGATAGCGGCTCGAACAGCTGGCGAAATATCATGGATACTCCTGATACACCTGATCTTCTCTGTGAGCTGCCCTAGTTATCTCGTTAGCGCGTGGCGATCAGGGCGATGAGTTCATATTTTTCCCTGTCGATTTCCCCGCGCGTGCGAAAGCCCAATCGGCGCAAGATAGGGAGGGGCGGGCACCAACCCTGAACCCCATGCTGAAGAAGGAATGTCATAACCACGGCCGGAAGTGCCAGCCATTTTCTATTGACTGTCACTCCCAGCATGAGGCCGGACAGCGCGAGTGTCGACGCATTTACTTCCAGTGCTCTCTCTATATCCCATTCCCTATCCAGCTCTTCAATCCGCTTTTCAATCATTGCATGGTTGCTGTTAGCATACTTTTGAATATTGCTGTCCGCTTCACGGTCGATTTTTTCATTGAGGATCGGTGACGTAGAACGGCGAACGCGATCGGCGCTGGCTTTGGTTGGATCTTCAGCATGAGAGAGCATCGACATCTCCATAATATGGTTAAGGGGTACATTCAGGTTTGCAAATGATGAGCGTGCACTTGACCAGGCGAAGTGGCGCGGCTTGTCAAGGCAGGCATTACCCGAATTCACCTTTTTCGAGGTTATCGTGCCAATGCGCATTGCTTGCGACTCACAGTCAAGCAAGCACAATGCACTTATAGCGAATCACTCAATCCGGATAACATGACTTACGGTTAATGGATGATTAAATTGCATGTAAGTTCATCCAGGTACCGTACCAAGCTTGACACAATTGACAGGTAAAATAGGCTGGTAGGGAGGCACATACAATGGCTCCGCAGCAACCTCTTTCCTCCGTTGTAAAACTGATGTTCGGCGGCGACGTGATGCTTGGCCGTTTGGTGAAGGCTGCGATTCTGGCATATGGGCCAGATTATCCTTTGGCACCGATTGCAGATCTGCTCAGAAACGCGGATCTGACGATCGTGAACTTGGAGTGCGCTATTACCGCATCGGAAAAACTCTGGTCTGGTGAACCAAAGGCATTTTATTTCGGCGCCCCGCCCGCGGCCGTCACGACGCTGGTGAATGCCGGGGTGGATATGGTCAGCCTTGCCAATAACCACGTCCTCGATTTTGATGTGATAGGCTTGCGCGAAACCCTCGATACGTTGCGACAGCATGGCATCTGCTTTGCCGGGGCGGGGGAAAATAGCGATGCCGCTCACACGCCAGCCGCGATTGAACGTTCTGGTATCCGGTTTGGGATGGCGGCGTTTTGCGACCATCAGAGTGATTTCGCAGCTGCCAAGACTCGACCGGGCATCGCCTATATCGATCTTGACAATGAATCTGCAGCCATTCAAACATTGGAAATCGCGCTCAAGTCGTTAAGTCCTCACGTGGATTGGCCGATTCTGTCATTGCACTGGGGCCCTAATATGGTGTTCCATCCATCAACGGCATTTCGGCGGATCGCACATGGCGCCATCGATATGGGATGGAAGATCATTTTCGGTCACAGCGCGCATGTATTCCATGGCATTGAAATCTACCGCGGCTATCCGATTCTGTATGCGGCCGGCGACCTGGTGGATGACTACTTTGTCGATCCGCATTTCAACAATGATCATCAATTGGTGATCGAGATCACAGTCGAAAAAAATTCCTGGAGCTCCATTTTCTTGCATCCCGTCGTTATTACCAGATGTCAAGCGCGTCCTGCCAGCCACCAGCAGCATGTCTTGATCGCAGAGCGGATGATCCAGGCGTGCAATCTGCTCGGCACCCATGTTCATCGCCAGAATGGATCATTATGGATCGCAGCAAAGGGGCCATAGCGTCACCGCAGGCCAGGGATGCCTGTTTTGCCCATCAAGAAGGGAGGTGACGCTAGCCGCGCCAGCTACGCATCACCAGAATAACCGGCATCCGAAGTTTAAAAAAACCTCTGTCTCATTTTCTTTTTTTTTGCCAGGAGGACAGAAGCTTGCTGGTGCTGGTCCAAGCCGAAAGTCGTCAATTTTTCGATTACGATGGAGCCTTATCAGGTTGCAGCCTTATCAGGTGATGTCCACGGCATGAATATTTGCAATTTGGCGCCAAATCAGCAGGTGGCGACTGATTGTGGCGATCCTGACGTCATGTTGATCGATCGCATCAACAATAGCAATCAGCTCCGGCGACGCTAGTATTTGTTTCGGCTAAAAATGTAACGTTACGCAAATGCTTGAATGAACATATTAGTGCGATTCACACTTTGACATAATTTGTATACCCGGAAAGCACAGATTTCATGCGATCAGTATGAATACAGGGGAAATTCATGCAGCTTCAATTGAGCACGCTCATGTAATTGTTCTGGTCATTTCCTAATATGATCAAACGATGAATGAAATATGAAGGAACTGGTATGCCAGCCAAGGCCATGCTTTTTCATGATGAAGCGCGCGCGAAATTGTATGCGGGACTGAATACGCTATCCAATGCAGTGAAGGTCACGCTAGGACCAAAAGGTCGTACTGTTGTGTTGGGCAAGGCTTCCGGTGCACCGACCATTATCAATTCCGGCGTGATCGTCGCTCGGGAAATTGCACTGCCAGACAGCTTTGAAAATCTGGGCGCGCAAATGGTGCGCGAAGTGGCGACCCATACCTCAGAATTGGCTGGCGACGGTACGACCACAGCAACCGTGCTGGCACAGGCGTTCGTGCAACATGGGATGAAATTCGTCTCCGCTGGCTTTGATCCAGTGGACTTGAAGCGTGGCATCGACGCAGCAGTGGAGTGTATTGTAAAAGAATTAAAAGAAAACTCGCGCGTCATTAAATCAAATCAGGAAATCGAACAGGTCGGGACCATTTCTGCCAATGGCGATCGTGCAATCGGCAAAATGATTTCACAGGCACTCGATCGCGTCGGTCTGGAAGGCGTCGTACGATGCGAAGATGGTCGCGGCATGGGCAATGAGTTAGAAGTCGTCGAAGGCTTGCAATTTGACCGCGGTTATCTGTCGCCATATTTTATTAATGATCCGGATCGCGGCCGTGTGATTCTGGACGACGCACTGGTTCTTGTCTGCGAAAAGCAAATTGCCGCGATTACCGAATTACTACCCATTCTCGAACAGACGATCAAGACTGGACAGCCGCTATTGATCGTTGCTGACGATGTCACTGGTGAGGCATTGGCGACCATGGTGGTCAACTCCTTACGTGGCACACTGAAAATTTGTGCGGTCAAAGCACCTGGATTCGGTGACCAGCGCAAATATCAACTCGGAGATATTGCCACCGTGACAGGCACTGACGTTATTTCGGAACAAGTCAGAGTGGTACTGGAGAAAGTTGAATTGACCAATCTCGGTCGCGCCAAGCGGATTGAAATTGACAAGGATAGTACGACGATTATTGGCGGCTCGGGCGATCCAGTTAAGATAAAAAACAGAATTGAACAGATTCGCAATGAATTGATTCGTACCGACAGTGCTTATGAACGTAAGCAATTGGAAGAACGTACCGCAAAGTTGAGCGGCGGCGTGGCATTGATCAAAGTGGGTGCCTCGACCGAAATCGAAATGAAGGAAAAAAAATCCCGCGTCGAGGATGCATTGCACGCGACGCGGGCTGCAGTGGAGGAGGGAATTGGCCCTGGAGGCGGCATTGCGCTGTTACGCGCACGCCCGGCTCTGGATGCGTTGATGATGGATACGATGGCTCAGCAGGCGGGTATCCGGATCGTACAGCAGGCGTTAGAAGGGCCGCTTCGACAAATCGTATCGAATGCAGGCGGCGAACCGGATGTGGTAATCGAAAAGGTTGCTCATGAAAGCGACGATTACGGATACAACGCAGCAACCGAAACATATGGAAGCATGTTGCAGATGGGGATTATCGATCCGACCAAGGTAACTCGTTTAGCGCTACAGAATGCAGCTTCCATAGCGAGCCTTATTTTGACCACCGACTGTATCGTAGTCGAGCTGGCAAGTGCGACAGAACAGATGTCGGAAACCGTCAACATGATGGAATAGCCCCGTATTGGCAAAACTTGAATATGTGATCGTACGAGAAGGAGCCGGTGATGGATGCCTCCACCCAAAAATTCATTCTAAACATCATTGACAATGCCAAAGACCTGAGCCTGGCAACCATTCGCCCGGATGGCTATCCTCAGGCCACTACGGTCAGTTTCGCAAATGACGGCTTGACACTGTATGTTGGTATCGGCAAAGAAAGCCAGAAAGCGCGGAATCTGCGCCAAAACAATAAAGTGTCGCTTACCATTAATAATGATTACAAAGACTGGAATCAAATCAAAGGTTTATCGATGGGTGGCGAAGCGGAAATCTTATCTGATCCCGATAAAATTGCACGGGCGGCAGAGTGCATGATCAAGCGATTTCCGCAGCTCGCCGAATGGGCAAAGACTGACAAAGCAAATGAAATCCTGATTCTACAGATTCAGCCGCAGGTGATTTCAATACTTGACTATGAAAAAGGCTTTGGCCACACCGAATTGGTAACGGTCTAGACGGGCCATCATCACCCATCAGACAGCGGTATGGTTCGAATGCTGCCAATTGGCATCCTATGGCATGCAGATAGCACATCCGTCACTCAGTGCGATCGGCCATAGACGAGAACATGCTCGTGTTCAGGATTGATTCAATCAGCCTGAATCCAGAATTTCCGATAATTCGGCAATCGGAATTGCAAATTGATCGTTAGCAAGGCGCACCAATAGGTTCTGCTCGCGTACATTGGAATATCTTCTGTATGCAACCGCGATCCGCAAATGGCCTCCCGTTTGGTATCCAAGCCCACCATTGATGTGCCACATCATTTTTCAAGAAATTGATGAGTGAGATGAATTCTGCTCAGTATGTAATTGAATGTTGGCGATGAGATTTAACGGAAATACTACTTTGCGTTTTCTTGATCATCGTCACCGCCAACCTCGGGCCACTTGATTGTCGTCACAATCAACGCGTCCTGCTTTCCTACTATAGTGATATCGGCAACATAGCAGCTCGCCTGCGAACGTCCTGGACTTGCAACGCGGAGATGCATATGACTTCTGAACACTTCATCTGCGGATCGTCTCATGCGCGACTGTACAGTTAATGCGCTTGCCGTTTTAGAACGTTGCCTAATAGTCAGGATAGGAGTGAATATGAAACGTCCGTCTACACGATTTATCTCGACCATGTTTTTGTTGAGCTTATCGATTGCCGCTCTTGCCACAGGCACGATTAACAATTACCAATTTCGCCTCATCGCGCAAAGTGCAACAACTTCCCCAATCAGTGAATCGTTCGCAATGAATAATGCAGGATCCGTGGTGTATTCTGTGTTGCCAGCAACTAATCAATACGCTCAATCGCGCGAAGTGTTCACAAGTAACGGTAATACCACGCAGAAAATCGCCACATTCAATTGCGAGCCGTTTTGTGCCACGACCCAGGTATCAATCAATAACGCCGGTACGGTTGGGGTTCTAAACGTGGAGAACAGGTTGACCATGGCCGGCTACGAGCTCAATCTGATCCGTAATAATGGACAAACCGCGACCATTGCCGAGTTCATCGACCGGTATCGCAGCCTGGCTAACCCTACGATCAATAGCCGTGGCGAAGTGGTCTATCTTGGTCCCAAGCCTGGCACCCAATCCGATCGCGCCATTTATGTCTATCGAAACGGTGAGTCGACGCTGATCCCAACCGGCACCATTCTCGGCGCACCTTCAATTAACGACAATGGCACCGTGGTCTATACCGGACTGACTGCCCAGGGAACGACAGCGATCTTCACTACGAACGGCAATGGCAGCACAGCCGTAGTGGACAATAGTGGCCAGTTCAATGAAATAACACGCTTTCCAATTATTAACAATCAAGGGACGATTGCTTTTGCCAGCACGCTGGACAATGGCGGCAGCGGCATTTTCACCGTAAACAATGGTGAAGTTAAGGCGATCGCCGTTAGCAATGGCACATTCAGCGAAATTCAACAAGATTTCTTTTCCCTAAATAATCGTGGCGAAGTGGTATTTGGTGCGGTATTCAGAGGAAGTGGCACCTTTGGCATTTTTACCAGTGCCGACCCGGTCAAGGGAAAAATAATCGCAATTGGCGACGCCTTGTTTGGCGCCACAGTGACCGATGTGCAGCTGTGCCATCAATGCCTGAATGATCGCGGCGACATCGCGTTTTACGCCGAACTGTCTGACAATCGCGTCGTGATTGCACGTGCCAGCACCGGCAACCGTCATTGAAAGGATCGCGATGATGTTACGCCTCTCGGCAGTTCCGCTGCCGAGGGGACGCGAGGTCGGATGATGATGGTATTGGCTACAGGGCTGGTCTTCTGCAAGTTCTCCTGGATTGGTCGACGTGAACGAGTACGATTTTGAATGACATGGTCAAATTCTTTGTGGTGATGGCATTTTCGGTTTCATCATGATTTACAGTCGTATACGCTTTTCATGCTTTTGTGCGCTTTCAATCGCCTGAACGAAACCACGCATTTCTTCAGCGACCACTTCCAGCAAATCATCCAGCGTCACGATACCGATCAGCACGTCTTTATCCGACGTGACCGGAATGCGGCGCACCCCATGGCTGCGCATCATGGCCAGGACATCGGTTACCGAATCATCAGCGTGTGCCGTGACCAAATCGGTACTCATGATGTCGGCAACACGCAAAGTCTGCGGGTCAAATTCACGTGCCATTGCAATCACGGCAATATCGCGGTCGGTCAACATGCCGATGACGACCCGGCCGATATCTGCTTCCCGCACGACAACCAGGCTGCCGACATGTTCGTTGCGCATCAGCAAGGCTGCTTCTTTCAAACTCATATCTTCTGTGGCAAACACCACGACTCGATTGCAGATCTCTGCAGCATTCATCTTTTCGCCCATGGCTGTCTCCTTGCAAATAAAGAGTGGGAAATCAGTTTGCGCGCTATTGCCTGGGTATGATTGATGTAGGTCAGTGTGTTACGCTGTCCGTGCGACCCGTACCGCCGTCACTTTGTATTCGGGCGAATTCACAATGCGGTCGCGGTAAGGCGAAGTCAGCCTGTTGACCAATGATTCAGAGTGGTGAAAACTGGTGAATAATTCTCCCGGCTTGACCGTATCGGATATCCGCAGCGACAACACGACGCTACCGTAGCGGCTGCTCAACAGCACTGCTTCGCCATCTTGCAAGCCTAATCGCTGAGCATCGGGCAAAGCCATGTCCAGCAGGTCAGATTGCTGCAGTTCACTGTTTGGTGTCCTGTAGGTCATTGTGCCGGCATTGAAATGCTCGAGCGTGCGGCCGGTAGTAAGCAGGAAAGGGTAGTCGCTGCCACACTGCTCAGCAGTCGGCACGACTGAAATGCAGGCCAGCGTCGCACGTGGTCCGATGACAAAGTTTTCGCGGTGCAGTACAGGGGTGCCGGGATGGTCTTCTGCTGGGCAAGGCCAGTGGATGCTTTCATGTTCCAGGCGCGCATAAGAAAGGCCGGCACCGGCCGGCCAGACTGCCCGGACCTCATCCCAGATCGCTTGCGGACTATCGAAACAAAATTCTTTATCATGACCCATGCGCATGGCCAGCTGCTCAATGATCCACCAGTCCGGCCTGGCGTCGCCCGGCGGCGCAACGGCCTGGCGGACGCGCTGAACGTGGCGGTCGGAATTCATGAACGTGCCGTCCTTTTCGTACACGCTCGCGGCAGGAAAAAATACGTGGCCAAAGGCGCGCGCCGTTTCATTGATGAACAAGTCCTGGATGATCACAAGGTCAAGATTGCCCAGTGCGTGGCCGGTCTGGTTGGCGTTTGCAAGAGACAGATACACGTCATAGCCAAAGGCCCATAAGGCTTTGAGCTTCCCCGCCGTCGCCGCATCCATCATTTCCATCAGATCGAGACCATGGCTTTGCGGAATAGGCACCTGCCAAACCGCCTCGAATCTGTCGCGGGCATCACGAATAGATTGGGCTCCCGTCAGTGAACTGGGGTCGCAGCCCATTTGCGCTGCCCCTTGTACGTTATTTTGACCACGCAGGGGATTGATTCCGGCGCCCGGCTTGCCAAGATTACCCGTCAACAGCGCCAGGTTAATCAGCGTCATCACGCCTTCCGTTCCTTGCGTGTGCTCAGTCACGCCCAATCCATGAAAACACATCGCAGGCTTGGCGCTCGCGTACAGCCGTGCCGCGGCGCGTATCGTGGCAGCTGGAATGCCGCACGCCGCGGCCACCTGTTCCGGCGCATAAGCGCGAATGAAGTCGGCAAACTGCGCCAGTCCATTCACGCGCATGGCCACGAAGTCCTGGTCCAGCAAACCTTCTTCGACGATGGTTGCCGCCACGGCATTGAACAGCGCGATATTGTGACCGATGCGCACCGGCAAATGCAGAGTGGCGTAATTCGCCAGCTCGATGCGGCGCGGGTCGATCACGATCAGTTGCGCACCATTGCGCACCGCCTGCTTGATGCGCGCACCGACGATAGGGTGGTTTTCAGTCGGATTGCAGCCGCATAACATGATGGTTTGCGCGCGTTCGATATCGTCGAAGGCATTGGTCGCCGCCCCGGTGCCGAGCATAGTCTTCAATGCCTTTGCCGAGGGCGTGTGGCAGACTCGGGCGCAACAATCGACATTGTTGGTACCCAGCACCGTACGCGCGAATTTCTGCGCCAGGTAGTTTTCCTCATTGGTGGCGCGTGCCGAGCCAAGCACGCCGATGGCGTCGGCACCATCGCGAATCATAATTTCCTGCAATTTCGCGACAGTGTAGTTGAGCGCCTCATCCCAGCTGGCCGCACGCCAGTTTCCGCCGTCACGTAGCATTGGCGTCGTCACCCGGTCCGCTGCATGGTTGAATTCGAACGCATAACGGCCCTTGACGCACAGGTGTCCGCGGTTGACCGGACTGTCTGCTGGCCGCACTTCCACCACCCGGCCGTTACGGCTGCCCACCTCCATCTGGCAGCCGACACCGCAGTAAACGCAAGTGCTGCGGGTCCAGCGTTCGGGCTGCGTACTGCGTTTGTCGAACAGCGCGCCGCTCGGGCAAGTATCGACGCAGGCACCGCAGGAAACACAGCCGCCTTCCAGCAGCGTGTCGCCATCAGGCGCGACATGGGTCTGTTCGCCGCGCCCCCATGTCCACCAGACGAACTGGCCTTGCAGTTCATCGCAGATGCGTACGCAGCGATAGCAGGTGATGCAGCGGTCCATGTCGACGCCGAGATAAGGATGGCTGTCGTCATGAAACAAAAAGGGGCGGGGCTGATTGCCCGGTAGCACACCATACTCGTCGAGCAGGCGATGGAACGGATGGCCTGGATCCTGCATGACCGCATCGGCCGGGTAATGGGTGGCAATGAGCGACAGGTTGGTGCAGCGCAAAGCGCGCAGCATGGGTGTGTCGGTACGAATTGTCATGCCTTCGGTTGCCCGTGCCGTGCAGCTCGCCACCGGACGGGCTTCGCCAGCGACTTCGACCATGCATAAGCGGCAGGCACCGGCCGCCTTCACGCGGTCGTCATGACAAAGAGCAGGAAGGGCGCAACCATTAGCCTGGATCGCCTGCAATATGGTTGCGCCATCCGGACATTTGATAGGCGTGTCATTTAGCGTCAGGCGAAGCATTTTGCAAGCTCCTGAGGGTAATGCCGCTCAATTGCGCGGGCAAATTCCGCCAATCCCCGCCCATGGCCGCACAGACTGGTTGCCCCGAGTGTCTCGACGAGTTCATCCCAGCGTTGCCGGTTAATGCATTCCCCGGCCAGTACGGCTTGCCACATACGCGCCATTTCCGGGCTACCGAGATGGCAGGGCGTACATTTTCCGCACGATTCCAGTGCGCCGAAGCGGCATACTTCCGCCATGATTTCGGCAATTGAGGTGTCGTCGGCAAAGGCAATCATGCCGCCATGCCCGACTGCGCAGCCTATGCGCTGCAGTTCCTCATAGCATAAAGGCGTGTCGAGCAGGGCCGGCGGCACCAAACCGGCGAGCGGGCCGCCCACCATGAGGCCCAGCAAACGGCCGCGCTTCAACCCTCCGCCAACCTGATCGACGATCTGCCGCAGCGGCATGCCGAATTCCACTTCATACAGGCCTGGCCGCAGGAACAGGGAATTAAGCGAAACCAGCTTGGTGCCGTGACTTGTCGGTGTGCCCAATTGAGCGTAAGCCTCGGCGCCATGCACCACGATCCATGGCACAGCGCACAAAGTTTCCACATTGTTGACCAGGGTAGGGGCATGGAACAAGCCATGTTCGACAATCTGCGGCGGCCGGACGCGCACTTCCGGCCTCTTTCCTTCGATTGAGTTCAGCATGGCGGTTTCTTCGCCACAAACATAGCTGCCCTGGCCGATAATCAATTCCAGCTCAAAGCGATGCGCAGTTCCCTGTATCTGCGTCCCGAGCCAGCCTGCTGCATATGCCTGCTGAAGCGCCGAATTCAAACTCACCTGTGCCTCTGGATATTCCTTGCGCAGATAGATGTAGCCATGTTCCGCGCCCACGGCCAGTGCGGCGATCAGCATGGCTTCGATCAAGAGAAATGGGTCGTCTTCCATCAGCATGCGGTCGCTGAAAGCGCCAGGATCGCCCTCATCGGCATTGGCCACCACATATTTACGACGCACGGTGGCCGCCGAAACTGCTGCCCACTTGCGTCCGGTTGGAAAACCGGCGCCGCCACGTCCGCGCAGACCTGATTTTGCTATCAAATCGATTAAGGCAGCAGAGGGCATGGTCAAGGCTTTCTGCAAGGCGGTGCCGCCGCCGTTCGCCAGGTAGGAATTCAGGTGGCGCACGCCACCTTTATGAAGATTGCCCAAAAGGACAGTCTGGCGTGCAACCGCTTCGACATGGGGTGGGGCGTCGTCGTCAAATGCCGCCGGTGCCTGATAGCAACGACCAAGGCAATAAACGGCCGGCATGCGGGCATGTGCCTGCGTCCAGCGCTGCGGATTATCTTTGCGGGCGGCAAAGCAGGCAAGCCCCTGACAAGCATGGCCTGCCAAGGGCACCTGACAGAGATGATAATAGCCACTGTACGTAACGTCCTGGCATGCTGCTGAGTGCGCCATTTTCCCTCCGAATAGGAGCAGGCGAATACCTATAGTAAAAAAATAGCTTATCTCTTCGCTTGATGATGATCAAAGAAGGTTCTGCACCCATGCGGTGAACTTTTCGGCAACGGGATCTCAAAGTTTTTCGACCGCGTTCCGCGCATGCATACCGGCATGAGTCATGGGAAGCGCAGCAATCGAGAAATCTAGCAGTGGATGCCAGGCTGGCTCATATCTGCGTTCTCGGCACAGCGCTGGCTACTTTTTTCTCGGCTTGCATGGTGCCGAAGCAGGGTTGATGTTCTGACTGTCAGGCTGTGGCTACCAGTCCAGGGAAAGCAACCTCTCAGCCATACGTGGCCAGCAAAGCGTTCTGATGTCGTCACGCGTCGCCCAACAGAAGCCATCGACTTCCGGCGTTGGTTTTCCGGTGAGATGATGAGGAAAGTGGCTGGTGCAGATCAGGTTTCCGAGGCTGTCAAAGTCGTCGGGTGCATGTAATCTGTATAGATGAAGCCGTTTGTCACGCCGGTAATCGAAGCTGCCAATCTCTTCAAACAACGCCTCGTCAAATTGCAGTCCAGTCTCTTCCTGCAATTCCCGCTGTGCTGCCGCAAGTGTTGCTTCGCCCGGGTCTTGCAGGCCCTTCGGGATATCCCAGTTCCGGGTACCCGTCACATGGCAAAGCAGAATTTCGCCTCGCTTGTTGATCACTAGCGTGCCGCAACTGGTTGCCACTGCTTTTTTACTTGCTGATTCTGTTGCTGATGCCATTGTGCCCGGTCAGCCGTAAATGGAAATTTAATGTTCAGTATGGCATGCACAATCGTGATTTTCCGAGGATTCGGACAAATTCTGAAGGATCGCGCATTCCTGTACGGAGTGTGGTTCGCCACATTGCAGGCGCAGCGTCGTCAACTGCAACTCCAGGGCGCGCAGTGCCTCCATCTGGGTTCGGATGCGTTCGATATGGTGGTCCACCAATGCATTCACGTCCTGGCAACCCGCGGTGGGATTGCCCTTCAGCTCCAGCAGAACGCGAATGTCGGCAAGCGACATTTGCAACGACCGGCAATGCCTGATGAACTGGAGGCGTTCCTGATGCACCTCTTTGTAATCGCGATAACCTGCGGCGTTCCTGGCCGGTTCGGCCAGCAAGCCTGACTTCTCGTAATACCGGACGGTTTCAACCTCGGTGCCGGTAAGTTTTGCCAATTCACCTATACGCATGGTTTCTCCAGAAAGTGCTTGACCCTGTAGTGGCTACAGGGTTTTTAATGTCACTATACCTGAAAGGAATGCGACATGTCTAATTGCTGTTCTGGAGGATGCGCCGTTGCCACCCCCCCCGGTTGACCCCGTCTACCGCCGTATTCTCTGGATTGCGCTCGCCGTCAACGCGGGTATGTTTGGCGTGGAAATCTTCGGCGGCTGGAAAGCCGGTTCAGTAGCCTTGCTGGCAGATGCCGTGGATTTTTTCGGCGATGCGGCCAACTACGCCGTGTCCCTGTTTGTCCTCGGGCTTGCGCCAATCTGGCGTTCCCGCACCGCGCTGGCCAAGGGCGTGACCATGGGTCTTTACGGTCTTTTTGTACTTGGTACGGCCGCATGGAACATGACTACCGAAACAGTCCCTGACGCATCCACCATGGGCACGATCGGCTTCATGGCGCTGGGCGCTAACGTGTTCGTTGGCATCTTGCTGTTTGCTTACCGCAATGGCGATTCGAACATGAAGTCGGTATGGCTTTGCACGCGAAACGACGCGATTGGCAATGTGGCCGTGCTGCTCGCCGCCGTGGGGGTGTTTGGCACAGGTGCTGGCTGGCCGGACCTTCTGGTTGCCATGATAATGGGCGTCCTCGGACTGACTGCAGCACGCTCCGTAATCACACAGGCGCGCCGGGAATTAAAGTCGGACGCTTCTGCTGTGAAAGTGCAGTCTCGTGCCGAAAATCTCGGCGACGGGGCGGCTAAACGATGAATATAGCGCTGGACAAGCGTTTTGATTGCGCTGAAATCTTCTCTTAGTGTGGGTCATCGCCTTGCTCCATTGGACAGGTATTGCCGCCTCCATTGCTCGCAACGACGTCTGGTTTGGCTGCCGATGCTGATCACCATCGTGTTGTGCCCACCCCCACCTCAAGGATGCGACAGCCCGGGAAGCACAGGGGCCTGCGGACACAGTTGGCGCAGCGTCTGCTCGGTGCCGGCCAGGCCGCTCATTGCGTTGGTGCAGAACGGCGACAGCGTCTTGCCGGCGAGGTCCTGCCGCCGCAGGAAGGGAACGAGCAGGCGCGGCAAGTTAATTCGCGTTCAACGTCTTCTGAATTGTCGCCGCTAATTCCTCTGCCTGGAATTTTGCAACGTACGCATTGGCTCCCACGGTCTTGACATGGTTTTCATTTGCAGTGCCGGTCAATGATGAGTGGATCACCACTGGTACGCTTTTAAGATCCGGGCTGTTTTTTATATTGCGGGTGAGCGTGAACCCGTCAAGTTCCGGCATTTCTAAATCGGTGAGTACCAATGCCACTTTATCGAGAATGGTTTTGCCCTCGGCTTTAGCTTCCTGAGAAAGTGCCAATAACTTGTTCCATGCTTCCTTCCCATCTCGTGCCATAAAGTAAGGCAATCCCATCGCTTTTAATCCTTCTTCGATGAGCGCGCGCGCCAATGGCGAATCGTCCGCAGCCAGGATAATGGTGCCAGACGGGATGCTGATCCGGCTAACATTCTCTGTATTTCCTCCCTGTTTTTCAGATCCATTCACATCCCGCAGGATTTGCTCGACATCGAGTACTTGTACGATCTTGGACCCATTTATTTCTTCTGCTAACTGTGCAATGCTGGTAATAGTACCGCTGCCGCTCGCGATACCGTCCGCTGATTTTACGCTGCTCCATTCAAGTCTTACGATATCGTCTACGTCTTCGACCGCGAAAGCCTGTGTAGTACGCCCGAATTCAGTGATCATCAATATTTTTAACGATTCGGGTATGCACCCAATTGCCGCGGGCAGATTAATCACCTGAATGATTTGACCGCGCACATTGACCACACCAAGAGTGTATGCACCGGCTTCAGCAATGGCTGTTATCTTCACATCTGTCATTGCCACCAATTCACGGATCTTGAATACATTGATCCCATACAATTCACTTCGCCCAGCCTGCTCACTTTTACCTAACCGGAATAACATGAGCTCAAACATGTTCTTGCCAGCTAGGTTTGTGCGCTCGTCGATGTCCTGCTGAATCTTCGTCATACCATATCGCCTAGAATTATTTCTACATTTTCGTTGGAATGTGGATTTTACTTCTTAACAGGAAATTTACAGGCAGGAAGATGCATCACTGTTGCGTCAATGAGAATCCATTATTGATTGTTTTTTGCAGCTAAAATAATTAAGCACTTCCCGATGATTGGGAGCGTTGGACTAGAACTCTCAAAATGACAATGCGGCAATATCAGCTGGAGATAGTCCAGGACCCGGCTCAAGTAATCCGGGGCGGAAAGGAATGTAAATTGTTAATGTATTTTCGTCCGCACTGCTGTGGCTGGCTTGATAGTCGGACCATTTAAACTGAGCCGCGTTTGCGTGTTTTGGTCGTGAATGATGGTGCTTCCGCCACGGACAGGTAATACCAAAGCCAGAGAAGGACGCACTGGAATGCGAGATTAGTAGCCATCCAGTTGGATGATTAGATCATGTATCAAGACCAATGCGAGTTTCGGAGGAGGAGGAGGGAAGGTGGCCACTATCAAAAATGCCTGCATATAGAAATTAATGCTGAAGTCTCTTGTAGAACTCTTATTTTATTAATCATAGAACAATATTGCTGTTACTATTATTTTCTAAATAATGTACCCATTTCTAATCTGCTTTAGACCACGAGCAGTCCAATAATGCGGCCCGATAAAGCTCCCGAGAAAATCTGTTTCCTAACCTCGGAGTCGTGCCATCTTGTGCCGCACTTTAATCGAAATGCGCCTTGAGCCGCCTGGTTTTTTCGAAGGCCAGACGGCTCCATACGCGTCAGAATAGCCCGAATTACCTGGGTGATAGTATGAAACCGTGACGCTTACCGTTAAGCACTCCGTCACCAGTTATCTGCCCTTTGTCGTTGATGTCCTTGAAGATAAGATTGGTCCATCCGGATGACTTGAATACGTCCAATGTATCGAGCCTTCGGTAGTTGTCACTGGCATACAAGTAGTATGCGGTGCCGCCGCCAGTTAGAGTGCCACTCATCAGAATCTGTCCCTGACTGTTGATGCGTGTGGCTGACGGCACTGCCGCTTCAGGTGGACGAAGCTCAGTCATCTTGCCATCGGCATAAAGGAATGGGGTAGTGCTCGTCATGCCGATCACCTGACCGCTATCGTTCACATCATAGGCGACGCAATACGAATCACCATTTAAAGGAGGCAGTTCGACAAGTTTCCCGTTTTGGTAGAGGAAGCAACGGGTAGCAGTCGTCTGGCCGACTACGTATCCGGTATTGCTGATCGCAAGCGCATTTCGAGCACCGAGCGGAAGCAGGTCGGTGACCTTGCCTTGCTCAAGGATATAGGCGCCTTGCGGCCGGGCGCCTCCATCTGCTGGATTGCCGCTGACCCAGGTACCAACAATCTGGCCAGTGTTATTGATATCCCGGGCGGTCGTTATTTCACCATTGAAGCCTGCAAGCTGCCACAGTCGAGAATAAGCACCGTTCTGATAGGCGATCGGCGCACAAAATCGTCCGAGCGGGTTATACCCGACGCAGCCGACGAAATCGCCTTTGTCGTTCATCGCATCCACCACGACCGAATAGTAGGTCGTCCCCGGATCGACAGGGGCACCCAATTCGGTTATCAGACCTGCGCTATACAGGAATGCTGCGGTATTGTGTGGCGCCGGACCGCCGCCAGTGTAGGGGGTCGTGTACAGGCCTGCCACCTGCCCATTCTCATTAATTGCAGAAGTGCCAAGCAGGGTGTCCTTATTGGTGCCGATGTCCGTAAGCACCCAGGATGTCAACGTTACCGTTCCTCCGTTAGCCGGTGGAGTGGGCGATGCAGAATCCGTATCGTTCGTTACTGTTCCTCCGCTACCCGGTGGAGTGGGTGTTATAGATTCAGCGCTGTTTGTCGGGGATGGCGCGCCATTTAATGGCGTTGCACCCGACCCATCGGGTGTGGAATTCTGTGTCAACATGCCCGAATTATTAGCGGGTGAATCACTTCCTCCGCCACATGCCGTCAGAGCAGTTGCTAGCAGCATGGACAGTAAAGTCGACTTCTTGTTATTCATCTTTTACCTTTCAGGAATTTAATTTCAACAGTTAAATTCCTCCCTGAACGTAGTTAGTTGGCGGCATTAAAAATGAATTCATGCTCTCGTTTTAATCAACTTGACGCCCATGTGAAGAGAATCGCAATTTGACGCAAATCAGAAATTGATAAATGGCAGATAAAAGTGCGATGTGGGATTTACACAACGGGTGTTATGTGCGGTCGCTCACAAATAGGCCGATGCCTGCACGCTATGGTTTTCTCCTGCATTTCTTTTAATACCTGTAAGATGGAAGTTTGGGTACGCAAGGATATCGTCATGAACCAACGTCGCTCGTTTCTGAAGACTTCGGTCGTACTGGCGTCGGCGCTGAGCCTGCCAGCGATGGTGCGGGCCGCTGCGGCAGCACCTCATGAACGCGTTCTCCGGCTGTATAACACGCACACCGGCGAGAGTATCAAGAGCCTGTTCTGGGCCAAGGGACAATTTATCCCGGACGCGCTTCAGGACATTAATAAACTGCTGCGCGACCATCGGAGCAACACGATTGCCCCTATGGACCCGCAGCTGTTGCTGCTGCTAGAGCAGGTAAGCAACAAATTTGGGAGCAGGGACTCGCTGCACATTATTTCGGGATACCGTTCGCCTGAAACAAACGCGAAACTGGCGGAGGCAAGCGGTGGCGTCGCCAAACACTCGATGCACCTTGAGGGCAAAGCGGTCGATATCCGTATGCCGGGTCATGATCTTGCCGATTTACACAATTTTGCAATGAGCCTGAAGGGCGGCGGCGTCGGATACTATGCGGCGTCCCAGTTCGTCCACATGGACACGGGCCGCGTACGCAAATGGTAGTGGAAAATCAAGCCGTCATTTAACTCTGCACCATGTAAGCGGTTTTTCTTCTGCCGGTACATCCGCAACCATAAATTGAACAGATTTAGCTTTCGCACCTATCCCACGGCCCAAAATAAAAGCGGCTAAGCGGTCAGAAAAACATTTGAATGTAATTCTGCTTGCATCCTATTTCCAGCATCTTTCTCGTTTAGTAGTCATTGTTGAGAAGCACAGGATTACAGCTAAAAAAACCCGGATAATAGCGGCTAAATCATTTTGAGCATTATTTTGGAATTCTCCCATGGAAATTAAGGTCAACTTTCTCGACAAGCTTCGCCTTGAAGCCAAGTTCGATGATTTCACGGTGGTGGCCGATCAGCCTATCCGCTATAAAGGCGATGGTTCAGCGCCAGGTCCGTTCGATTATTTTCTGGCCTCGTCTGCCTTGTGCGCGGCTTACTTTGTGAAGTTGTATTGCGACACTCGCAACATTCCGACCGAAAATATCCGTCTGTCGCAGAACAACATTGTTGATCCGGAAAACCGTTACCAGCAGATTTTCAAGATTCAGGTCGAACTGCCGGCGGATGTCTCTGCCAAAGACCGCCAGGGTATTTTGCGTTCCATCGACCGGTGTACTGTGAAAAAAGTGGTGCAAGCCGGACCCGAATTCGTGATTGAAGAAGTCGAGAATCTGGATGCCGATGCTCAGGCCTTGCTGACGCTGAAGCCGGATTCTGACGCCAGCACCTATATTACGGGCAAGGATCTGCCGCTGGAACAAACCATCGCCAATATGTCGGGCGTTTTGGCGCGCCTGGGCATCAAGATTGAAATCGCGTCGTGGCGCAATATCATTCCCAATGTGTGGTCGCTGCATATCCGCGATGCGCACTCGCCAATGTGTTTTACCAATGGCAAGGGTGCAACCAAGGAAAGCGCGTTGGCGTCGGCCCTGGGCGAGTATATCGAGCGACTGAGTAACAACCATTTCTACGCAGGGTCGTTCTGGGGCGAAGACATCGCCAACGCGGCGTTTGTCCATTACCCGAACGAGCGCTGGTTCAAGCCGGGCCGTAAAGATGCGCTGCCGGCTGACATTCTCGATGAGTATTGTCTGCAAATTTACAATCCCGATGGCGAGTTACGTGGCTCCCATCTGGTCGACACCAACTCCGGCAATGTGCAGCGCGGGATCTGTTCGCTGCCGTTTGTGCGGCATTCGGATGGCGAGGTGGTGTATTTCCCGTCCAACCTGGTCGAAAACCTCTATGTCAGCAATGGCATGAGTGCCGGTAATACGCTGGCTGAAGCACAGGTGCAATGCCTGTCGGAGATTTTCGAAAGGGCGGTCAAACGCGAAATCCTGGAAGGTGAAATTGCCCTGCCGGATGTGCCGCCTGATGTGCTGGCGAAATACCCCGGCATTCTGGCCGGCATTCAGGGATTGGAAGAGCAGGGCTTTCCGGTGCTGGTGAAGGATGCATCGATGGGTGGAATCTACCCGGTGATGTGCGTCACCTTGATGAACCCGCGGACAGGCGGTGTGTTTGCTTCGTTCGGCGCGCACCCCAGCTTCGAGGTGGCGCTGGAGCGTAGTCTGACTGAATTGCTGCAGGGTCGCAGTTTTGAAGGCCTGAACGATTTACCACAGCCCACTTTTGCAAGTGAAGCCGTCACCGAGCCATACAACTTTGTTGAACACTTCATCGATTCCAGCGGTATTGTGTCGTGGCGCTTTTTCAGCGCCAAAGCGGATTTCGAGTTTGTCGAGTGGGATTTTTCTGGCCAGGGTGAAAACTCCAACGCCGATGAAGCCGCGACCTTGCTCGGCATTCTTGAAGACATGGGCAAAGAGTCCTACATGGCGGTGTATGACCAGCTGGGCGCGACTGCCTGCAGGATTCTGGTGCCGGGTTATTCGGAAATCTATCCGATAGAAGATTTGGTCTGGGATAACACCAACAAGGCGCTGTTGTTCCGCGCCGATATCCTGAACCTGCATCGCCTGGACGACGCCAGCCTGGAAGCGCTGCTTGATCGTCTGGAAAACAGTGAACTGGATGAACATTCCGACATCGCCACGTTGATCGGCATCGAGTTTGACGAGAATACGGAATGGGGGCAGCTGACAGTTCTCGAGTTGAAGCTGCTGATTAACCTCGCCTTAAATCAATTTGAGGAAGCGCACGAGCTAGTGGGCGCCTTTTTGCAGTACAACGACAACACGGTCGAGCGCAAATTGTTTTATCAAGCCTTGAACGTGGTGCTGGAAGTGCTGCAGGGCGACGACCTGGAACTGGACGATTACGTGGTCAATTTCCGCCGCATGTATGGCAATCCGCGCATGGACGCGGTGTTGGGCTCAGTGGACGGCAGCGTGCGTTTCTTCGGCTTGACGCCAACCAGTATGCAACTGGAGGGGCTCGACAGGCACCAGCGCGTCATCGATAGCTACAAAAAACTGCACATGGCACGGTCCCATGTGGCGGCTACATCCAGCTAGGGTAGGGCTGCGACCGGTAATCCTTCGGTGTTGGCTGTGCGCCACTGAAACAGCTGGCTCGCCGTGATTCATCCAAGACCACAAAAGAGAACTGGCCCGACGGGGCCAGTTTCTGAAAACAGCGGTATTGCGCCACTGTTTTTTCGCGTCAAAAATCAGACTACAAGTAAGAATTTGCATCTTACCAAGTGCACCAATAGTGCGAACAGTTCCTGCAAATGGATGGTTTTGACTTGATAACCTCTATACACCCTCCCAAAGGGGTTTATCCCCAATTCCAGTGTAGACCATTATTAACGGTAGTCAAGGCAGTTAGATAGGAACTGTAGCGAGGAAGGCCGGCTGCATGATGAACCTATGATCATACAAAGCGGCAGCCACACAGATATCACCACTGTTGGCATACTAGAATGAACATAGATTGGTCGGGTCACGCTGAAAAGGTCGACCGTTGGCGTGATTTCCGGTACGCCGCGCGTGTCACACGCAGGTCTACCGCGCGGCGCGTCTGAATCCCGTTTCTCCCTATCACCTGTTGACGGGCTGATCCGCCTCGTAATCGAGGTGCCGGTTGTGCCGCCAGGTCCCAGTGCGGCACAATTTGCGCTGCGTTATCCATCTAGGGGTGGGGCAGGCGGAACTGGGCTTGGACATCTGCTTGACCATCAGAGTGACCATGTTGCGCGGTGTGAAGCGCACGATTTGCGCCATTACCCAGTTCATGAAGCCCGGCACATAGACGCGTTGGTCGCGCTGCATAGCGCGGTAACCGGCGGCGGCGACTTCATCAGCGGTTGGCAGTTTTTTGCCTTTGACCAGGGCGGATGCGTTCTAGGCAATTTTTTGAGGTGAAACGCTAGAATGAAACTTGGTCAGTCCGATGAGTGCCACCACACAAAAGAAGGCTCCAGCATGGAAAGTCGACGAGGCGCCAAAATGATCCCAAAACAACCCCGCCACGACGCTTGCGACCAGCATGGCGAAGCCGCTCATCAGGTTGAATACGCCGTAGGCTGTTCCGCGCAAATCGGCCGGTGCCGTATCTGCCACCATCGTCGCCAATAAGCCCTGCGTGATCCCCATGTGCACGCCCCACAGCGCGACCCCAGCCAACACGACGGCCCAGTGGTCATTGGTAGCTAAGACCATGTCGGCGGCGACCAAAACGGTAAGGCCCAGCGCAAGCAGCTTGGTGTGGCTCATGCGGTCAGAGAGCTTTCCAAACGGATACGCCGACGCGGCGTAAATCAGATTCATTGCAACCATCACCAGCGGCACCAGTGCAACCGGAATGCCGCCTTGTTGAGCACGCAGGACAAGAAACGCTTCGCTGAATCGGGCCAGTGTAAACATGGTGCCGATTCCCACCACCCACCAGTACGGGGCACTTAGGCGCTTGAAATTCTCGCGACGAACAGGATTCGTTCGCTTGCCATTTTGATGCTGCTGCGGCTCGCGCACGCCAAACAAGAGCAAGGCAACGGCCAAAACGCCGGGAATCACGGCAACCCAAAACACCCTCCGGAAATCGTTAGCCCACAGAAACATCAAGCCGACGGCGAGCAGCGGCCCTAGAAATGCGCCCACCGTATCGAGGGACTGACGCAGGCCAAAAGCCGCCCCGCGCAAATTTGGCGGTGCGAGATCAGCGACCAACGCATCGCGTGGTGCGCCCCGTACACCTTTGCCGACCCGGTCCAGCAATCTGGCAGTCAGCACAATACCCGTTGTGTTCGCCATCGCAAACAGTGGTTTAGTCAGTGCACCCAAGGCGTAGCCGAATAATGCCAGGCCCTTGCGCTTGCCAAGAAAGTCGCTCAGCGCGCCTGAGAACACTTTGACAATCAGTGCCGTCGATTCGGCCAGTCCTTCAATTAGACCGACCGTGAGGGCGCTAGCGCCGAGTGTGCCTACCATGAACATCGGAAGAAGGCTGTGGACCATTTCCGACGAAATGTCCATCAACATGCTCACGAAGCCAAGCATCCAGATTCCGAAGGGGATTTGCCGAAGTGTGCTGCCCATGTTCTTTGTTGTCATTAAATTTTCCGTTTTTCAACGCCGACAGCCTGACCGCCAACAGATAGGTGGTTTGTCACAATGCGATCCTGCGCAAACGGATCGGAGCCCTCGACATAGCGCAATGCCGACTGCACATTCCTCCATCCTACGTATTCCATCAGCGTCTTGATGTCCCATCCGTTTGCGGTTGCCCACTGGGCGAAACCATGCCGAAGCGAAAGTCCGCTGTACGGAACTGCGAAATCGATGCCGGCATCGGTGAAGAGCGAACGCAGTTGCGGGATAAAACTATTAATGTGCAAACCTTGGACCGCCAATATGGCCCCAACGATCGATCCGACGAAATACTGCGCCTTCGGTCAGCCCGGCCAGGGCGATCCAGTCGGTGTAGGCTTCAACCGGGCATAGCCGCGCGAGCGCCGGTGCGTTGAACGTGGTGCGCTTGTGGCTTCGGTCGCCTTTGGTGTGGGGCATGATGGCCAGTAATTCAGCGTGGTCGACCAGGTAGCGCGCGATTGCATCAGCCGTGGCCAGCAGGAACTCGCCCCACTCGACCTCGAAATGGCACGCGCCCCCCCTGACAGCTACGCCGGGTTTTGTCAATAAGCGTTGAGGATTTGATATTTTTTAACGTTCGTTTTGGATTAACAACACCTGATCAACAGATCCCTGCTGATTGATCACGCATGCCATAGAATGAGTTTCCTCATGGCAATTTCATGCTATGGCAAGGCTGCTGTATTAACGGGACAGGAGAAACATCAGAATGCGCCAACGACAATATCTGAGCAAACACGACACTGGCTTCCATAAAGTGGCTTATGCCGAATGGGGTGACCCACTGAACAAGGACACCATAGTCTGCGCGCACGGCCTAACCTTGAATGGCCGGTATTTTGACTGGTTTGCCAAAGCCGCCGAGGACCACTATCGCGTCATTTGCCCGGATACCATTGGCCGGGGGAAAAGCGACTGGATTGATCCATCCCTTTATTGGTTCGACCAGTACGTCGCGGACAATGGCACGCTGCTCTCCCATATAGGATTAGAAAGCCATATCAACTGGGTTGGCACGTCAATGGGCGGATTGATCGGCATGCACCTCGCCACCCATAAAAATACGCCAATCAAACGTCTCGTGCTCAACGATGTCGGCCCATTCATAGCCGCAGCTGCAATTACTGCGATCGGCGAATATATTGGCCAGGATGAACGCTACAAGTCGGTTGTCGAAGTCGAGCAGCAGCTGCGTAAGCTCTACCCTAAATTTGGCAGTTTAACCAACGAGCAGTGGCGCCACCTGGCCCGCGTCGGATCCCAGGTAACAGAAGATGGGGATCTGCGGTTGGCCTATGATCCGCGTGTACGAGAATTCTTCCGTAGGGGCGGGGACTATTCGATATGGGAGATTTGGGAGAAGATCGACATACCTGTGCTGGTTTTGCGCGGCGGCGAGTCGGCAATTCTGACCCAAGATACGCTTGATGAAATGCTGGCCCGCAATCCGAAAGCACGATCGCATGTATTTGAAGGGATCGGGCATGCGCCGCCACTGATGACCGGTGACCAAATAGACGTCATTCTCGACTTCCTGACCGAAAGCTGATTCCCGTAACGATCAGATGGATCAGGGTATAGCAGGATGGAAGGCGTCCTAAAAGGACTTGGTTGAATTAAATACTTTTCACACCATGGATTACCGCAATCATTGAACCGAAAAGTCTGATCCGCCGCGGAATTTGTAGAGGCTCCAACATCTGAGAGAATGGAGCCATGAAGAAGCCAACCAAATTTTCCCCCGAGGTGCGTGAACGCGCCGTACGCATGGTGCAGGAACACCCCAGCAAATATCCATCCCTGTGGGCCACCATCGAGTCGATTGTCCCCAAGATAGGTTGCGTGCCGCAGACATTGAATGATTGGGTGCGCAGGCACGAAGTCGATACGCGCATGCGAGACGGGGTAACCAGCGAGGAGCGTGAACGGGTCAAGGCGCTGGAACGCGAAGTAAAGGAATTACGCAAAGGCAACGAAATTTTGAAGCTGGCCAGTGCTTTATCGCCTAGGCGGAGCTCGACTGCCGATTCAAGTCTTAAGGTAGTTCATTGCCGGCATCCACGCATTTTGAGCTTTAATTTCAAAAGCGATTTTACATAATATAAATTATGCGAACATTCGTTGTAGGAGCAAAGATGGAATGTCCGGTTTTCCCCAATTATAAATAGCGCTCCGAACTAAATGTACGCACATATTTGGAACTAAATCACGCACATAGGCCGGGTGCAGCAATGTGCATGATTTAGTTCAAAAATAATTTGGACACCTGATTAAGGGTGTTTGAATAATTATTGCAAACGCCCTTACGATTTTCTTTCGCCCTTTGACGGCCAAACAGTGCTCCAAAGTAAATCTATGGACTGTTACAAAGAAAAGATACATCCGAGGGTTTAAAACGGTTGTTTTGTCTTTTCGAACTTGCCTTTACTTAAATCGAAGGGTCTCAATCTTCTCGACGATACATTTACTTATATTTGGCGACCTATCCTATTAATTTCATTTGCAGACGTTGCAACACCAGATCGTCAATCTCAACTGCTGTGTTGCAAAGAACCAGGTTGGTCAAATAGTGAAATTTAAAGGTGGGAGTTTTTGATAGCTTCCCGAAACGATTAATGTCATAACGTTAATAAAACGGCATTTATATGTGAATAACCATCACTTTTACCTATCAAAAACTCCCACCTTTGAAAATTTTTAGGTAATAAAACCCTTTAACTATCAAAAACTCCCACCTCCAAAATATCTGGTGGAAAATGCCCCAAAATTAGAACGCTCCTAATTTAATGGCTAAGTCCGTCAGCACGGAATCGTTTAACCCAATAGCGGTATCGCAGACCACAAGATTGGATAAGAACGGTTTGAAAAGCCACGGCTTGTCATCTAGGGCCACCCATTTTTCCCAAGGCTTGCCGGATTGCCGTATCCACCCTTCTACTTCCGTGTGACGTTGATAGCCGATTATCTCGAAAAGCTCAGGTAAGTCCAGCCATTTGGGCGTCACTCCGATAATGCGCCGACCAATATCAGCAGAAAAACGTGCACGTAATTCATCTATCGTTCGTGTTTCTCGCCAGGTACTGGAAATCACAACATCGACATCTGGAAAACCGCGCAGCAGATTTTCGAGCAATGGCAGCCGGCAAAACAATTGCGCGTCAGCGTAGCAAGGTTCTGGATGCAAGACGCCGTCAAAATCAAGAAACAGGATCATCCGCTGCGCTCCAAAGCATATTTATCTACTATCTCAATTCGGGTGTAGATTTACTTAAACTGTAAATATCAATTAAAAAACCTGCAGTAGCAGGTTTTGTTTTGAAGTCTTGAATCAGTTATTCAATTACCTTATTAAATCCTGCCTTCCAGCGAGCATAGTCAAACGGTTTCGCATCTTCAAATTTACCCAGTTTCTTAGGACTTTCACCTGCAGGTAACGGCACATTCTTAAACAGCTCCCCCTTCAATGCCAGGGCAAAAAGCATCTCTGGGCGCTGGCTGACAAATTTCCACCACTTTACAGTCGCCAATGGCAAGATTTCGCCATCTTCACTCATGAGAAATCCTCCTATGAGCTGCAGATAAATACAGTCTGTACTGATATGCAGCTTTTCTCAGTCTTGTACAATTTAATTACTTTGTATTCTTGGCCCGTTTCACCTGTGTAGGTTTGCTCACCACAGCACTTTGCTTCATTGAAGTTTTTTTCGAGAGCGTATTGCTAGCCGTGTGTACGGGTGTCACCATCATGGCGCCAGCTGCAAATGCCTTCCTTACCCGCTCATACGTTGCGGCATCTTCGGGTGCAGGTCCCCTGCCAATCAGATTTAAAGAAAATGGCTTTCGCATGAATGTGCCTGTAAATCTTTTGTTTATTATAAATTATCGAACTTCCTCTTCTCGCCGGGCACATGAAATTCTGGGGAATCTGGCATTGCTTTAAATAATGCGCCTGAGCATGCCTTTGCCATCAGCTTGCCAGGCTTTCGACTCAAACTGGCCCATAGCTTTGCTGCTGCCTTACCTTCGTCTAGGTCAGTGCTCGGAATTTTCTTACGATTCATTTTCAGATATGTCCTGTACGAGATCATGAGCGAAATTTATCGGTACGCAAAACCAAGAGGCATAGTCAACATCATCGTAGCAGGCTCCGGTCCAGTGTGCACACAATGTTCACCAAATAACAAATCCGAACTGACAGGGAACGCTTAGCTCATTTCTGAGTTGATTTTAATCGCAGGCAATATTCCCAATAGAATCATACGTATACCATTTGTCAGTATAGGTTACCCACAAGCTTATCCACATAATCTGTGAGTTTCTTTGAGTAAACAGATTGACATTATATACTGTATAAACATACAGTAACGGCATTATGCCGAAGTCATTCATTCATCGCCTCATTCAGCCCCCAACGCTCACCCTCATCCAAGACGTGGCGCTCGTGGCGCCTATGCCGGTTCCCTGGCACTTCCGCCAGTTCAGCCAGCGTATTCCCGCAGGTTTCCCCTCCCCCGCTGCCGACTATGCCGAAAACGGACTCGATATCAATGAGTACCTGATCCAGCATAAAGCATCGACCTTCATCTTTACGGTGGTGGGCGACTCGATGAAGAACATTGGCATCCTCGATGGCGACAAGGTGGTGGTCGACCGGTCAGTTGAGCCCAAAAACCGGCATATCGTCATTGCCGTGGTTAACCAGGAATACACGATCAAACGGCTCTACAAGCGGGCCGGCGTGATCGAATTGCGCCCGGAAAACCCCGACTATCACCCGATCCGCTTTACTGACTTGGACGAGCTGCAGATCTGGGGCGTGGTCACCGGTGCGCTGCGCCGGTTCTCGGTGTAGCCATGGAGCACGCCAACCGGGTATTTGCCCTGGTCGACTGTAATAACTTCTATGTGTCGTGTGAACGCGTCTTCAATCCGAAACTGGAAGGCAGGCCGGTGGTTGTCCTGTCGAACAATGATGGTTGCGCGGTGGCCAGATCCAATGAGGTGAAGGCGCTGGGCGTCAAGATGGGGGCGCCCTGGTTTCAGCTGCAGGACCTGGCCAGAAAGCACGGCATCATCGCCCTGTCATCCAACTACACCCTGTATGGCGATATGTCGCATCGGGTCATGACCATCCTGCGCGACTTCAGCCCGGATGTGGAAGTGTATTCAATCGATGAATCGTTCCTGCAGTTAAATGGCATGTCCAGCCTGTGGCCTTCCAGAACGGCGATGGGGCAGGAAATGCGCCGGCGTGTGCTCATGTGGACCGGATTACCTGTATGTGTCGGCATGGCGCCATCGAAGACGCTGGCCAAGCTGGCCAATCATCTGGCCAAGAAACGTCCCGAGTTTTCCGGTGTCTGCGATCTGACATTGCTGACTGATCGGCAGACAGCCGACTACTTCAGAGCCTTGGAGGTTGGCGAAGTCTGGGGCGTCGGGCGGCGCATTGCCTTGCGGCTGCATGGCATGGGCATCGACACTGTCCAGTCACTACGGGAAGCCTGCCCCAGCCAGATCCGGCAGCATTTTGGCGTCGTGATGGAGCGCACGGTGAATGAGCTGCGCGGGCAATCCTGTCTGGGCCTGGAAGATGTGGCCCCACCAAAGCAGCAAATCGTCTGCTCCCGTTCATTCGGCTCAATGGTGACCTCCTATGATGAACTGCGGGAAGCGGTGTCGAAAT